>NZ_JBITFK010000005.1:0-676382 GCF_044455985.1 Streptomyces sp. NPDC051064 | reverse complement strand
GTTGATAGGCCAGATGTGGAAGCCCGGTAACGGGTGGAGCTGACTGGTACTAATAGGCCGAGGGCTTGTCCTCAGTTGCTCGCGTCCACTGTGTTAGTTCTGAAATAACGAACGGCCGTGTTGTGTTCCGGTGTTGGTTAATTTCATAGTGTTTCGGTGGTCATTGCGTTAGGGAAACGCCCGGTTACATTCCGAACCCGGAAGCTAAGCCTTTCAGCGCCGATGGTACTGCAGGGGGGACCCTGTGGGAGAGTAGGACGCCGCCGAACAATTATTCCGGGAAAGCCCCGTGCCCTTGTGGCACGGGGCTTTTCTGCGTTCACGGCAAGACCTCTCCAGCCCGACCGCGGGCCCTCGATGGTGGGCAGAGTGAGGGCAGAAGTGAGGGCCAGTGGGTTCCGCGGAGCCCGAGCCGGCGGCAACGCGGCCGTGGGGAGACGCGTGTGGAAACTTCGAACCGGTGGTTCTGAGCACCCCTGAGTTCGGGGTATGCTTTATCCCGTTGCCGCAAGGCAGCAGGCCCCAATAGCTCAGTCGGTAGAGCGTCTCCATGGTAAGGAGAAGGTCTGCGGTTCGATTCCGCATTGGGGCTCAGCACAGAGAAAGGCTCTCGCCACCGGCGGGGGCCTTTTTCATGTCCGGACGATCCCGGGCCGATCGAGCCGGTGGCCGGCGCCTAAGTCCTGTACCGAAACCATGTCTCGACCTGTCAGGGCCGATCGGACGGGAGACCGAGACGGGCATGTGGAAGGATCTGCGCGGTCCTCTCTCCGAGACGCACGTCGACGGCCTGGAGATCCGCCTGGTAACCACTCCGGAGCAGCTCGCCGACTATGACACGGTCCTCGCTGGGAACTGGAAGCCGCCAGCCGCCACGGTGCGCCGGTTCTTCGCCGACGCCGCCGACTTGGCGCTCACCGCCGACTGCCTCGCCCGCTACCTGGCCGGCTACGTCGACGGCCGTCCCGTCTGCAGCCCCTCGGTACGGCAGCGGGGAGGACCCGGCCTTCGAGTCTGTTCTGCGCAGGGAGTGATCCCAAGAATGCTGGACAGAGGGGCGAGGCTGTGTCAGAGCTGTTCAACGAGGAGACCCGCAAGCTGCTTGACGGGAGGAACTTCGCCACCGTCGCGACGCTGACCCGGGAGGCGGACCGCATACTTCGGTGGTGTGGATCGTCAGGGAGGGGGACACGGTGCTGTTCTCCACGACGGCCGGGCGGCCCGAAGGCGCGGAATCTTGAACGGGATCCACGGGTCAGCCTCACGGTCTTCGACACGACGAACCCGTACCAGTCCGTAGACATCCGCGGCACTGTCGAACTGATCGACGACCCGGAGAAGTCGCTGCCGCGCAAGCTCTCTCGGAAGTACCTGGGGGAGGGCCCGCCGGCCGAGCCGGAGGAGGTGCTCCGGCTGATTGTCCGGGTGACCCCGCAGAAGGTCACAGGCTTCTCCGTCCGAGGCTCGCAGACACCGGGTTGCCCGCCGTGCCGAGCACGGCGGGCAACCACGTACTCCGGCGCAGGCTCGGCACCGATCGGCAACGACTCATGCATGGTCACCCTCTACCGCCGGAGTACTGGCTAGAGGCTCTGCGGCTCCGGCACGCGCATGGCCAGGATGGCCATGTCGTCGGATGCGGGCTCCGCGGCGAAGCGCTCGACGGCCCGCAGGATGCGCCCCGCCACCGCGCCGGCCGTCAGGCCCGTACACACGGCGAGGACATCGGCCAGGCCGTCGTCGCCCAGCATGCGGGTCCCCTCGCGGCGTTCGGTGACTCCGTCGGTCACACACAGGAGTACGTCGCCCGGCTCCAGAGTGACCTCCTGCTCGTAGAGCTCGAGGTCCTCGATGACACCCAGGAGGGGCTGCGGCTCGGCCGCCGCCTCCACGGTGCCGTCCTGGCGCAGACGCAGGGGGAGGGGGTGGCCGGCGCAGACCACCTTCAGGAGGGCGCTGCCGTCCTCTTGCGGCCACAACTCCCCATAGAGAAGCGTGAGGAAGCGGCTGCGCGCACCCTCGTCCAGAATGGCGGCGTTGAGCCGCTCCAGCACTGCGGGGCCCCCGAACCCCTCGCGGGCCAGCAGGCGCAGGGCGTGACGGGCGAGGCCGGTGACGGCGGCCGCCTCCGGGCCCGTACCGCAGACGTCGCCGATGGCGAAGCCGTAGGCGCCGTCGCGGATGGGAAACACGTCGTAGAAGTCGCCGCCGACCTCGTTGCCCTCGCCCGCCGCACGGTAGATGACCTCGATCTCGACGTTGGGCACGTCGGGCAGGCCGGGCGGGAGCAGGCTGCGCTGGAGGGACTGGCTGATGGCCATGCGCTCCGAGTACAGGCGGGCGTTGTCGAGTGCCAGAGCGGCCCGTCGGGACAGGTCCTCGGCGAGCTCCAGGATCTCCTGGCGGAAGTGCTCGTCGGACGGCTTGCCGAGCGTGAGCATGCCGATCACCCGGTTCCTCGCCACGAGAGGCAGCACCACGGTCTCGCCTCCCACGGCGACCGCGGTGGCCAGCGTCGTACGGGCAGCAGCCCCCATGCTCAGGGGCGCGTCCCTGCCCAGGGTGCGCTTGGAGGTGCGCAGGGCGGCTTGGTGGCCGGCTTCCGCGGGCACCGGCCAGATGCGGGCTCCGGGGGCCGGGACGGGGTCCGGCGGGTCGATGGAGGAGAGCAGGGCCTTGAGGCCGTCGATGCGCTCCTCGTCCTCGTGGAGGACATAGGAGAGGTACGGCTCCGAGGACTGGTCCGCGATGGTGTAGACGGCGCACCAGGCGGCCAGCGTGGGCACGGTCATCTGTGCCATCAGCGCCAGGGTCTGGTCCCTGTCCAGCGTTCCGGCCAGCAGGTCGGACGCCTCGACGAGGAAGGACAGCGAGCCGCGGCGCAGGCGTTCCAGCTCGCCCAGCCTCGCCGACTCGACGGCCAGCGCGATGCGGTCCGCGGCGAACTGCAGCCGCAGCGCCTCCTCGTTGGAGTACCTGCCCGCCGCTTCGGCCGCGACCCCGAGGGAGCCGGTGAGACGGCCCTCGACCTTGAGCGGGACCGTGACGACCGAGCGCATCCCTGTGTCGCTGAGCAGCGGTACAGCGCCCGGGACGACCGTGAGGTCCTCGTGGACGGCGGGCATGCGGGCGGAGCCGTAGCGGCCCGTGCCGGCCTCGACAGGGACCCGTGCGAAGCGCTGACGGGCTGAGGGGAGGCCGGTGGTCGCGCGGACCTCCAGCTCCGTCTCGTCATCGGTGGCCAGCAGCAGGAAGGCTGCGTCGGCGTCCAGCATGTCGCGCGCCCGCTCGACCGTGCGCTGCAGCAGTCCGTCGAGGTCGTCCGGGGCCGGCGAGCCGATGAAGATCTCGAACGGATCCGTGGTGCGGTTCTCGGCCGAGGCGTCGGACACGGGGGCGCGCACCGGCGTCTGGAGCACCGCGCGTTCGTAGTCGCGCACGAGAAGGCAGACGGTGGAAGGCTCCCCGTCGGCATCGCGGACTCTGAGGTGCGAGGCGTACACCGGGATGACACGGCCGTCGGCGCCGCGGATGCCGTAGCTGCCCTCCCACCGGGAGAGCTGCAGTGCGTCGGCGATGCCGGTGTTGGTGCCCGGGGTGTGCGGCCACGCCACGAAGTCGGTGAACTGCTTTCCGTCGACCTGCTCGGTGGCGTATCCGAAGAGGAAGGACGCGTCGTCGTTCCACGAGGCGATGGAGCCGGAGCCGTCGATCTGGACGACGGCCACCCGCACACGCTGTTCCGCCACCGGCAGGAGAGCGGTGGGCAGGACCGGACTGGCCGAGCGGATACCCACAGGGCGTTCGGGAAGGTCGAGCTGGAACCAGACATGTTTGTGCGTCGGTGTGTACTCGACGCCCCAACGGGAAGCGAGAGCCGCGCAGAGGAGCAGGCCGCGGCCGCCCTCCCGGTCCGGGCTCCCGAAGTCGAGGCCGGAGCTCTGGAGCGGCACCTCCCGCTCCGGATAGTGGTCGGAGACCTCGACGCGTACGCCGTCCTCGGTGCGCAGACAGAGCACGTCGGCGGCCGTACCCGCATGCACGACCGCATTGGTCACGAGTTCACTGGTAAGAACGACGGCGTCGTCAACGACGTCCGTGTAACCCCACCCCTGAAGGGTGTCGCGGACGAACGCGCGGGCGGTCGCGACCGAGCGTCCGACCGGATCGAAGGTGGCAGCCGCGCGCGCGGTGATCACAGCACTCCCCATATGGTGTCTCGTCGCTTCCCCGAGTCCTGTGCCCGTATATCGCCGCTTCGATTCGTCTGCCAGGCTAGACGTTCGCCCGGTGTCCCGGGTACACGAGGGCAGTCTTGGGTACGCAGGGCACCCGGTGGTTGTGCGCCCGGCGCACAACTATGGGGCCCCCGGTGAGGGAAATGGGACGACCGTGAGACTGTTCTCGCCCTCCCGTTCCGGCCTGGTACGTTTCAACGATTTGACGACCGCATAGTCACCCGTCAACGGTGTGCTGTGGCGGTGAGCCAAAGTGGAAGTGGGCAAGCTTCCGATAACGGCCCGAGCGATACGGTCAACCCCTGCGGGAGGGACACGGTGGAGTCTGGCGTGGCGGCGCGGGGTTCAGGAACGCGCACAAAAGGCGGGCAGTCCGTGAAAAAGCAGCGCAATGGGACCATCGACGTGGACGCGGCAGCTCTGAACAGACTGCTCGCGGCCCTCGTGGCGATGCGTGACGGCAACTTCCGCAGGAGGCTCACCGTCTCCGGCGACGGCGTCCTCACGGAGATCGCCGCCGTCTTCAACGAGGTGGCCGACCGCAATCTCCACCTGACGGGCGAGCTCGCCCGTGTACGGCGCGTGGTCGGGCGGGAGGGGAAACTCACCGAGCGCCTGGAGACCGGCGCTTGTGAAGGCTCCTGGGCGGCCGCGATCGACGCCTCCAACGAGCTCGTCGACGACCTGGCGCGGCCCGTGTCCGAAGTCGGACGGGTACTCTCCGCGGTCGCCGACGGTGACCTCGAACAGCGGATGGAACTGCGGACCCACGCACCGGACGAGACCGTACGCCCGCTCCGTGGGGAGTTCCTGAAGGTCGCCCGCACGGTCAACAACCTGGTCGATCAGCTGTCCGCTTTCACCGAGCAGGTGACGCGGGTGGCTGTCGAGGTGGGCACCGAGGGCAAGCTGGGCGGTCAGGCCCAGGTCCGCGGCATGTCCGGGTCCTGGAAGGACCTCACGGACTCCGTCAACACCATGGCCTACCGCCTCACCGCCCAGGTGCGCGACATCGCCCTGGTGACGACGGCCGTGGCCAAGGGAGACCTGTCACGGAAGGTCACCGTCCATGTGGCCGGTGAGATGCTCCAGCTCAAGAACACCGTCAACACGATGGTGGACCAGCTGTCGTCGTTCTCCTCCGAGGTGACTCGGGTCGCCCGCGAGGTGGGCACCGAGGGTGAACTGGGCGGGCAGGCGACGGTGCCGGGGGTGGCCGGGGTCTGGAAGGACCTCACCGACTCCGTCAACACCATGGCCGGGAACCTCACGTCCCAGGTGCGTGGTATCGCAGAGGTGACGACGGCGGTCGCCAACGGAGACCTGTCCCAGAAGGTCACGGTGAGCGCCCGCGGCGAGGTCGCGCAGCTCGCCGAGACGATCAACCAGATGACCGAGACACTGCGTACCTTCGCCGACGAGGTGACGCGCGTGGCGAGCGAGGTCGGTGGCGAGGGTCTGCTCGGCGGCCAGGCACAGGTGCCGGGCGCCGCGGGCACCTGGAAGGACCTCACCGACTCGGTGAACACGGTCTTCCGGAACCTGACGACGCAGGTGCGTGACATCGCACAGGTGACCACCGCCGTGGCCAGCGGTGACATGACGCAGAAGGTCACCGTCGACGTGGCCGGCGAGATGCTGGAGCTGAAGAACACCGTCAACACGATGGTGGACCAGCTCCAGGCCTTCGGGTCGGAGGTGACCCGGGTCGCCCGGGAGGTCGGTGTCGAGGGCCGTCTCGGCGGCCAGGCGGAGGTGCCGGGCGCGGCAGGGACGTGGAAGGACCTCACCGACTCGGTGAACACCGCCTTCCGGAACCTCACGGGCCAGGTGCGTGACATCGCGCAGGTGACCACGGCCGTCGCCAATGGTGATCTGTCGCAGAAGGTCACCGTCGACGTGGCCGGCGAGATGCTGGAGCTGAAGAACACCGTCAACACGATGGTGGCGCAGCTGTCCAACTTCGCCGACCAGGTGACGCGGATGGCGCGGGACGTGGGCACGGAGGGCCGCCTGGGCGGTCAAGCGCGTGTCGACGGTGTCTCCGGCACGTGGAAGGAGCTCACCGACTCCGTCAACTTCATGGCCGGGAACCTGACCTCCCAGGTGCGCCAGATCGCCCAGGTGACCACGGCGGTCGCGCGGGGTGACCTGTCGCAGAAGATCGATGTGGACGCCCGGGGCGAGATCCTGGAGCTGAAGAACACCATCAACACGATGGTCGACCAGCTCTCCGCCTTCGCGGACCAGGTGACGCGGGTCGCCCGCGAGGTGGGCACGGACGGTCGCCTCGGCGGCCAGGCCCAGGTGCCCGGAGTGGCTGGCGTGTGGCGTGACCTGACCGACTCGGTGAACGGCATGGCGGGGAACCTCACCGCCCAGGTCCGCAACATCGCGCAGGTCGCCACGGCGGTCGCGCGGGGTGACCTGTCGCAGAAGATCGATGTGGACGCCCGGGGCGAGATCCTGGAGCTGAAGAACACCCTCAACACCATGGTCGACCAGCTGTCGAACTTCGCCGAGCAGGTGACCCGGGTCGCCCGCGAGGTGGGCACGGAGGGCATCCTCGGCGGGCAGGCGGAGGTGCAGGGCGTCTCCGGTACGTGGAAGGACCTCACCCAGTCCGTCAACGGCATGGCCAACAACCTGACGCTCCAGGTGCGCAACATCGCAGAGGTGACCACGGCAGTCGCGAAGGGTGATCTCTCCAAGAAGATCACCGTCGACGCCAAGGGCGAGATCCTCGAACTGGTGACGACGGTCAACACGATGGTCGACCAGCTGCTCAACTTCGCCGACGAGGTGACGAGGGTCGCCCGCGAGGTGGGCACCGAGGGGATCCTCGGCGGCCAGGCCCGGGTGCGCGGTGCGACCGGCATCTGGAAGGACCTCAGCGACAACGTCAACCTGATGGCCAACAACCTGACCAGCCAGGTGCGCAACATCTCCAGGGTCTCCTCCGCGGTCGCCAACGGCGATCTGACGAAGAAGGTGACGGTCGAGGCACGCGGCGAGGTCGCCGAACTGGCCGACACCGTCAACACGATGGTGACGACCCTGTCCTCGTTCGCCGACGAGGTGACCCGGGTGGCCCGCGAGGTGGGCACCGAGGGAGAGCTGGGCGGCCAGGCGCGCGTACCGGGCGTCTCAGGCACCTGGAAGGACCTCACCGAGTCGGTGAACTCGATGGCTTCCAACCTGACCGGCCAGGTGCGCCAGATCGCCACGGTGACCACGGCCATCGCCAAGGGTGATCTCACAAAGAAGATCGACATCGATGCGCGCGGTGAGATCCAGGAGCTGAAGAACACCATCAACACGATGGTCGACCAGCTCTCCTCCTTCGCCGAGCAGGTGACCCGGGTGGCCCGCGAGGTGGGCACCGAGGGGCAGCTGGGCGGGCAGGCCAGGGTCCGGGACGTCGACGGGACCTGGCGCGACCTCACCGAGTCGGTGAACGAGATGGCAGGGAACCTGACCCGTCAGGTGCGCGCCATCGCGGCCGTCGCCACCGCGGTGACCCGCGGCGATCTCAATCTCAAGATCGACGTCGACGCGGCCGGCGAGATCCAGGTGCTGCAGGACAACATCAATACGATGATCGCCAATCTGCGCGACACCACGCTGGCCAACAAGGAGCAGGACTGGCTCAAGGGCAACCTCGCCCGGATCTCCGGTCTGATGCAGGGCCGCCGGGATCTGGACGACGTCGCCTCGCTGATCATGAGCGAGCTGACGCCGGTCGTCTCCGCCCAGCACGGCGCGTTCTTCCTGGCCATGGCCACCGGGGACGGCGACGAGGTCGGGTCGGACAGTGGCAGCGAGAGCTCGTACGAGCTGCGGATGCGGGGCAGTTACGGCTATTCCGCCGGCTCCATGCCGACCTCCTTCCGGCCCGGTGAGACGCTCATCGGCACGGCGGCCGAGGAGAAGCGGACGATTCAGGTGGACAACGTGCCGCCGGGGTATCTGAAGATCTCCTCCGGACTCGGGGAGGCGCCGCCCGCACACGTGATCGTGCTGCCGGTGCTCTTCGAGGGCCAGGTGCTCGGGGTCATCGAGCTGGCGTCGTTCCAGCCGTTCACGCACATTCAGCGCGACTTCCTCAACCAGCTCGCCGAGATGATCGCCACGAGCGTCAACACCATCAGCGTCAACACGAAGACCGAGAAGCTCCTGGAACAGTCCCAGGAGCTCACCGAGCAGCTGCGTGACCGTTCGCAGGAGCTCGAGAACCGGCAGAAGGCGCTGCAGGCGTCCAACGCCGAGCTGGAGGAGAAGGCCGAACTGCTCGCGCAGCAGAACCGCGACATCGAGGTGAAGAACACCGAGATCGAGGAGGCGCGGCAGGTCCTGGAGGAGCGCGCGGAGCAGCTCGCCGTCTCGATGCGCTACAAGTCCGAGTTCCTGGCCAACATGTCGCACGAGCTGCGTACGCCGCTCAACTCGCTGCTCATCCTGGCCAAGCTGCTCGCGGACAACGCCGAGGGCAACCTCTCGCCCAAGCAGGTGGAGTTCGCCGAGACGATCCACGGGGCGGGTTCCGACCTGCTTCAGTTGATCAACGACATCCTCGACCTGTCCAAGGTCGAGGCGGGCAAGATGGACGTCAGCCCGACCCGGATCGCCCTGGTGCAGCTGGTCGACTACGTGGAGGCGACGTTCCGGCCGCTCACCGCGGAGAAGGGGCTCGACTTCTCCGTACGGGTGTCCCCGGAGCTCCCCGCCACACTGCACACGGACGAGCAGCGGCTGCTCCAGGTCCTGCGCAACCTCCTGTCCAACGCAGTGAAGTTCACCGACAGCGGCGCCGTGGAGCTGGTCATCCGGCCGGCCGGCGCCGATGTCCCGAACGCCATCAGGGAACACCTCCTGGAGGCCGGCTCGCTGCGTGACGCCGACGGCGACCTGATCGCCTTCTCGGTCACCGACACCGGAATCGGCATCGCGTCGAGCAAGATGCTGGTGATCTTCGAGGCGTTCAAGCAGGCGGACGGTACGACCAGCCGCAAGTACGGGGGCACGGGTCTCGGCCTCTCCATCAGCCGGGAGATCGCCCGGCTGCTGGGCGGTGAGATCCACGCGGCGAGCGAACCGGGCCGCGGTTCGACCTTCACGCTGTATCTGCCCCTGCACCCCAGCGAGCTGCCTCCGCAGGGCTATCCGCAGATGGGGCCCGGCCCCATCGAGGTCCACGCGAGTTCCGCCGAGGGCGCCCTGCACCTGGAGGCGTCGCAGAGCGCCGGGAACGAGCAGCCCCTGGGCGACCCCGCCAACTACGCGGGGGCGTTCCGGCGCCGCCGCAAGGCCCTGGGAGGCACGGCACAGCGCCCCGCCCTGGCGAACGGCAGCTCCGGGGAGGAGAGCAGCGCGGCGCCGGAGGAATGGGTGCAGAGCGCGCAGGAGGAGCAGGCACCCCGCCGGACGTTCCGCTTCCACGGGGAGAAGGTGCTCATCGTCGACGACGACATCCGCAACGTCTTCGCCCTCACCAGCGTGCTGGAGCAGCACGGACTGTCGGTGCTGTATGCGGAGAACGGGCGCGAGGGCATCGAAGTCCTCGAGCAGCACGATGATGTGACGATCGTTCTGATGGACATCATGATGCCTGAGATGGACGGCTATGCGACGACGACAGCGATCCGCCGGATGCCTCAGTTCGCGGGGCTGCCGATCGTCGCGCTGACCGCCAAGGCCATGAAGGGGGACCGCGAGAAGGCGATCGACTGCGGAGCCTCCGACTATGTGACCAAGCCGGTCGATTCCGACCATCTGCTGTCGGTGATGGAGAAGTGGATGCGCGGAGAGTGACCGGGCGGGGAGCGGCTCGTCGAAATTCGTCGTCCGGCTGTGTGCTGAGGGGTGTGACTGTGCGGATTCCGGGGAACCTTCTGGTCTTCGACCGCGTTTTCGTTATGTGCACAGTGACATCGCGGTGACAGGGTGTGGTGACGGGCGGGGTGCGGCTACCATGACCGGCACAAGGACGGACGGCGTAAGGGAGTCGTCCCCTGGGGCGGCACCCGGTGCGATTCCGGGGCGAGGAGGACGGGCCATGGTGCAGAAGGCCAAGATCCTCCTGGTCGATGACCGGCCGGAGAATCTGCTGGCGCTGGAGGCCATCCTCTCTGCGCTCGATCAGACACTGGTACGGGCATCGTCAGGGGAGGAAGCGCTCAAGGCGCTGCTCACGGACGATTTCGCGGTTATTCTGCTGGACGTACAGATGCCCGGCATGGACGGATTCGAGACGGCCGCACACATCAAGCGGCGGGAGCGGACCCGGGACATCCCGATCATCTTCCTGACCGCGATCAACCACGGTCCGCACCACACCTTCCGTGGTTATGCGGCGGGCGCGGTGGACTACATCTCGAAGCCCTTCGACCCCTGGGTGCTGCGCGCCAAGGTCTCGGTCTTCGTCGAGCTGTACATGAAGAACTGCCAGCTGCGCGAACAGGCGTCGCTGCTGCGGCTCCAGCTCGAAGACGGCACCCATCAGGGCGCCGACGAGAAGGAGCCGGCGGGGCTGCTCGCCGAGCTGTCGGCCCGGCTCGCCGCGGTCGAGGAGCAGGCGGAAGCCCTCTCGAAGCAGTTGGACGACGAATCGGCGGACGCGGCCGCAGTGGCCACCGCCGCCCACCTCGAGCGCAAGCTCACGGGCCTGCGCCGCGCGCTCGACGCGCTGGAACCCGGGGCGGGCGGCTCCACGGCGCCCCTGCCCTCGCAGAGCTGACCTGTCCCCGCTGAGGGCGCGTCAGTTCAACGTCTGTGCAAGGGCGACACGGACGGGTGAAGCCGTAGGCACACGTGTCCACGGGCGTCGGCACCGGTAACCTCAGTCACATGGCCTCACGTACGTCCGGCAAGGGTTCCCTGGGCACGGCGGGCACCGCGAAGCGTGCCGGCCGTACCCAGGGACCGGCGAAGAAAGCCGCGCCCGCCAAGAAGGCGGCGGCGAAGAAGACGGTGCCCGTCAAGAAGGCACCGGCCAAGAAGGCTGCCGCGAAGAAACCCGCGCCCAAGCCCGCACCGTCCCCCACGGGGGGCGTGTACAGGCTCGTCCGCGCCCTGTGGCTGGGTACCGCGCACGGCGTGGGGGCTGTCTTCCGCTCCATAGGGCGCGGCGCGAAGGGACTTGACCCGGCACACCGCAAGGACGGGCTCGCCCTGCTGCTCCTGGGGCTCGCGCTGGTCGTGGCGGCCGGCACGTGGTCGCATCTGCAGGGCCCCGTGGGCGATCTCGTCGAGATGCTCGTGACTGGGGCGTTCGGCCGGCTCGACCTGCTGGTGCCGATACTGCTGGGCGCCGTCGCCGTACGGCTGATCCTCTATCCGGAGAAGCCCGAGGCCAACGGCCGAATCGTCATCGGGCTCTCCGCTCTCGTCATCGGCGTGCTCGGCCAGGTCCACATCGCCTGCGGATCGCCGGGCCGCGAGGACGGCACCGGCGCCATGCAGGACGCGGGCGGCCTCATCGGCTGGGCCGCTTCCCAGCCCCTCGTCTTCACCATGGGCGAGGTCCTCGCCGTCCCGCTGCTTCTGCTGCTGACGGTCTTCGGACTCCTGGTCGTCACCGCCACCCCGGTCAACGCCATCCCCCGGCGGCTGCGGCAGCTCGGCGTCAGGCTCGGCATCGTCGACCCGGTGGACGTACCGGGCGAGCAGGACGGGAGCGACGACGAGCGCTACGACGAGCAGTGGCGCGAAGCGCTGCCCGAGCGCACCCGGCGTGCCTCGGCACGTCGCCCGGGGCCCGACGACGTGTACGACCCGGATCAGGCCGAGGGCGAGGCGCTGGCCAAGCGGCGCCGGTCCCGCAGGCCGTCCGCCCAGCCTGCGATGAACCGCACCATGGACGCTGTGGACGTCGCGGCAGCCGCGGCGGCCGCGCTCGACGGGGCGGTACTCAACGGCATGCCGCCCTCGCCTGTCGTCGCTGATCTGACCCAGGGCGTCTCCACGGACCGGGACCGCGAGCGGACCGGCACCCCGGTGCCCGGTGCGCGGTCGGCCGAGAAGGCTCCCTCCGGTGACAGGCGCGCGGAGAAGAGCACCTCGTCCTCCGAGGACAGCGTCCCCGATCTGACGAAGCCGGCCCCCGAGCGGCCTGAGGGGCTGCCCAACCGGGCCGAGCAGCTGCAGCTCTCCGGTGACATCACCTACTCGCTGCCCTCGCTGGACCTCCTGGAGCGCGGCGGCCCCGGCAAGACGCGCAGCGCCGCCAACGACGCCGTCGTCGCCTCCCTGACCACCGTCTTCACGGAGTTCAAGGTGGACGCTGCGGTCACCGGTTTCACCCGCGGCCCGACCGTCACCCGGTACGAGGTGGAACTCGGCCCCGCCGTCAAGGTCGAGCGGATCACCGCCCTCACCAAGAACATCGCCTATGCCGTCGCCAGCCCTGACGTCCGGATCATCTCCCCGATCCCCGGAAAGTCCGCGGTCGGCATCGAAATCCCCAACTCCGACCGGGAGATGGTCAACCTCGGCGACGTCCTGCGTCTCGCGGACGCGGCCGAGGACGACCACCCCATGCTGGTGGCGCTCGGCAAGAACGTCGAGGGCGGCTACGAGATGGCCAACCTGGCGAACATGCCGCACGTCCTGGTCGCCGGTGCGACCGGTTCCGGAAAGTCCTCCTGCATCAACTGTCTGATCACCTCGGTCATGGTGCGGGCGACACCCGAGGACGTGCGGATGGTGCTCGTCGACCCCAAGCGCGTGGAGCTCACCGCCTACGAGGGCATCCCGCACCTCATCACGCCCATCATCACCAACCCGAAGAAGGCCGCCGAAGCACTCCAGTGGGTCGTGCGGGAGATGGACCTCCGCTACGACGACCTCGCGGCGTATGGCTTCCGGCACATCGACGACTTCAACCACGCGGTCCGCACCGGCAAGGCCAAGGCGCCCGAGGGGAGCGAGCGTGAGCTCTCGCCCTACCCGTACCTGCTGGTCATCGTCGACGAGCTGGCGGACCTCATGATGGTGGCTCCGCGAGACGTCGAGGACTCCATCGTCCGAATCACCCAGCTGGCGCGTGCCGCCGGCATCCATCTGGTCCTCGCCACACAGCGTCCCTCGGTCGACGTCGTGACGGGTCTGATCAAGGCGAATGTGCCCTCCCGGCTCGCCTTCGCGACCTCGTCGCTCGCCGACAGCCGGGTCATCCTCGATCAGCCCGGCGCCGAGAAGCTCATCGGCAAGGGCGACGGTCTCTTCCTGCCGATGGGGGCGAACAAGCCGACCCGTATGCAGGGGGCCTTCGTCACCGAGGGCGAGGTCGCGGCCGTCGTCCAGCACTGCAAGGATCAGATGGCGCCGGTCTTCCGCGACGACGTCGTGGTAGGCACCAAGCAGAAGAAGGAGATCGACGAGGACATCGGCGACGACCTCGATCTGCTCTGTCAGGCGGCCGAGCTGGTCGTGTCCACACAGTTCGGCTCAACATCGATGCTCCAGCGCAAGCTGCGCGTCGGCTTCGCCAAGGCCGGACGGCTGATGGACCTGATGGAGTCGCGCAACATCGTGGGTCCCAGCGAGGGCTCCAAGGCGCGCGATGTCATGGTGAAACCGGACGAGCTCGACGGTGTGTTGGCCGTCATTCGTGGGGAAACCGCTTCGTAAGAGTTTTGCGGGCAACCGTTTCGCCCGGCCGTACGTCAAGTTGAAGGAAGGAGCAGCGGGATGATCCGTCCGGTGCTCCGTCCTCTGTCCTGCCCGAGGGGCTTCCCTGCGAACCCGATGGCGTACAAAGTCGTCGCTCCCGGTTGCCCCACCCTTTCGTACCACCCCTAGACTGAACATCCAGCAGGTGGCTCACGCTCGAAAGGCGCCCCCGTGTCCATCGGCAACTCCCCCGAAGACGACCGCCCTTCGATCGGTCGCGTGCTTCAGCAGGCTCGTATCGCCGCAGGTCTGACGGTCGAGGAAGTCAGCAGCTCCACCCGGGTGCGCATCCCCATCGTGCACGCGATCGAGGAGGACGACTTCTCCCGCTGCGGCGGCGACGTGTACGCCCGCGGCCATATCCGCATGCTCGCCCGTGCCGTCCGGATCGACCCCGATCCGCTGATCGCGGAGTTCGACGCCGAGCACGGCGGCCGCCCCGCGCCCACGCCCGCGGCACCGCTGTTCGAGGCGGAGCGGATCCGCTCCGAACCCCGTCGGCCCAACTGGACCGCGGCCATGGTCGCCGCGATCGTCGCCGTGGTCGGCTTCGTCGGCTTCACGCTCTTCAGCGGCGAGGACGAGGGTTCGGGCTCGGCACAGGTGGCCGAAGGCTCGACTCCGGACAAGACCACTCCCAAGCCCACCGCGACCAAGCCCGCCGACCCCAAGCCCGTCCCCTCCGAAAGCGCCATCGCCGCAGCTCCGCGGGACAAGGTGACCGTCAGGCTGAGCGCCACCGAGGGCAAGAGCTGGATCTCCGCCAAGGATCACAACGGGCGGCTGCTCTTCGACGGTCTGCTGGCCCAGGGCGACACCAAGACCTTCCAGGACAAGGAGCGGGTCGACCTCGTTCTCGGAGACGCCGGAGCGATCGATCTCTTCGTGAACGGCAAGAAGGTCGACGACCAGTTCGAATCGGGCCAGGTCGAACGGCTTTCGTACACCAAGGGTGACCCCGAGGTCGGCTGACCTCTCCACACGTGTCTTCCCGACGGTGAGCGCCCGGCAGGTGCCGGCGCTCACCGTCGTGTTTTCCCTCGTCTTTACCGGCTGTTCGGTCACTCCCCGTAGCGGTGAACCCTGCACGGCAGGGTGAGTGCCGGGACAAAGTAGTCTTGAGCCCATGCCCGAACGCCGTACCGTCGCCCTTGTCACTCTTGGCTGCGCCCGTAACGAGGTGGACTCGGAGGAGCTCGCAGGCCGCTTGGCAGCGGACGGCTGGGAGCTCGTCGAGAACGCCACGGACGCGGATGTCGCCGTCGTCAACACCTGTGGGTTCGTGGAGGCCGCCAAGAAGGACTCCGTCGATGCCTTGCTCGAAGCCAACGATCTGAAGGATCACGGCAGAACCCAGGCCGTCGTGGCTGTCGGCTGCATGGCCGAGCGCTACGGCAAGGATCTCGCCGAGGCGCTCCCGGAAGCGGACGGAGTCCTCGGATTCGACGACTACGCCGACATCTCCGACCGCCTGCAGACCATCCTCAACGGTGGCATCCACGCCTCCCACACCCCGCGTGACCGGCGCAAGCTGCTGCCGATCAGCCCGGCCGAGCGTCAGGACGCCGCCGTCGCGCTTCCCGGGCACGCCCAGGAGATCGCACCGGCCCCCGCGGACCTCCCGGAAGGTGTCGCGCCCGTCTCCGGGCCGCGGGCACCGCTGCGCCGGAGGCTCGGGACCAGCCCGGTAGCCTCGGTGAAGCTGGCCTCAGGATGTGACCGGCGCTGCTCGTTCTGCGCCATCCCCTCCTTCCGCGGCTCGTTCATCTCCCGGCGCCCCTCCGACGTCCTCGGAGAGACCCGCTGGCTCGCCGAGCAGGGCGTCAAGGAGGTCATGCTCGTCTCCGAGAACAACACCTCGTACGGCAAGGACCTCGGGGACATCAGGCTGCTGGAGACCCTGCTCCCCGAGCTCGCCGACGTCGACGGGATCGAGCGCATCCGCGTCAGCTATCTGCAGCCCGCCGAGATGCGGCCGGGGCTGATCGACGTACTCACCTCGACGCCCAAGGTCGCGCCCTACTTCGACCTCTCGTTCCAGCACTCCGCACCTGGGGTCCTGCGCGCGATGCGGCGCTTCGGCGACACGGACCGCTTCCTCGAACTCCTGGACACCATTCGGTCGAAGGCGCCGCTGGCCGGTGCGCGGTCGAACTTCATCGTGGGATTCCCCGGTGAGACGGAGGCCGACCTCGCCGAGCTGGAACGCTTCCTCACCGGCGCACGCCTGGACGCCATCGGGGTCTTCGGCTACTCCGACGAGGAGGGCACCGAGGCGGTCGGTTACGAGGACAAGCTGGACGCCGACGTCATCGCTGAGCGCCTCGCGCACATCTCGCAGCTCGCCGAGGAGCTGACCTCGCAGCGGGCCGAGGAGCGGGTCGGCGAAACCCTCCAGGTCCTCGTCGAGTCCGTGGAGTCCGACGAGGACGGGCCCGTGGCGGTGGGCCGAGCCGCCCACCAGGCACCGGAAACGGACGGCCAGGTCGTCTTCACCGCACGCGAAGGGCTCGTGCCGGGCCGTATGGTCGAAGCGAAGGCAGTGGGCACCGAGGGAGTGGACCTCGTGGCCGAACACCACGAGCTTGCGGAGGCGGCCAGATGACGGGAGCCCCGGCATCCGCGGCAGGCGGCTCCGGCGCGACGCCGGCGCCCCGCGGCGGCAAGCTGGGCGCGGGGGCCGTCCATCAGGCGGGCCTGTGGAACATCGCCAACATCCTCACGATGGTGCGGCTGCTGCTCGTCCCGGGCTTCGTCATGCTGCTTCTGCACGACGGTGGCTACGACCCGGTCTGGCGGTCCTTCGCCTGGGCGGCCTTCGCGGTCGCCATGATCACCGATGTCTTCGACGGCCATCTGGCACGCGCGTACAACCTGGTCACCGATTTCGGCAAGATCGCCGACCCGATCGCGGACAAGGCGATCATGGGCGCGGCACTGATCTGTCTGTCCTCACTCGGGGATCTGCCCTGGTGGATCACGGGCGTGATCCTCTTCCGTGAGCTCGGCATCACGCTCATGCGCTTCTGGGTCATCCGGCACTCGGTGATCCCCGCCAGCCGCGGCGGGAAGGTGAAGACCCTTGCCCAGGGCATCGCTGTGGGGATGTACGTCCTGGCGCTGACGGGCCCCCTGGCGACCCTGCGCTTCTGGGTGATGATGGTGGCCGTCGTCCTGACGGTCCTCACCGGCCTCGATTACGTGCGCCAGGCCGTCGTGCTGCGCCGCCGCGGGCTCGCCGCCGAGCGGGCCGCAGCCATGGAAGCGGTTGCGGCGGCAGCGGACATGGGGGCTCCCGCCGGAGCGCGGATCCCGACCGACGGCGTCGGTGGGTCGGCGGACGCTGCGGCGGAGCCCGTCAGGGAGCCGACGGCGGAGTCCGTCAGGGAGCCGGCCGGGGAGCGCGTGGCAGGCAGCCACCGCGCCGCGGAGGCGGAGCGGTGAGCTCCGCGGCGGCCCAGGTGCTGCGGCAGCTTCAGGAGCGCGGTGAGACGCTCGGGGTCGCCGAGTCCCTCACCGGCGGTCTGGTGGCCGCCGAGCTCACTTCCGTACCCGGAGCCTCGCATAGCTTCCGCGGGTCCGTGACGGCGTACGCCACGCCTCTGAAGCGTGATCTGCTGGGCGTCGACGGCGCGCTCCTGGCCGAGCGCGGCGCTGTGGACCCCGAGGTCGCCCAGGCGATGGCCGCCGGCGTGCGCCGGGCCCTCGGCGCGGACTGGGGCGTCTCGACCACCGGCGTCGCCGGTCCCGAGCCGCAGGACGGCAAACCTGTCGGAACAGTCTTCATAGCCGTTTCCGGGCCGGGCGGCGTACAGAAAGTCGCCGAGCTGAGGTTGAACGGCGGGAGGGCGGACATCCGTAAGGAGAGTGTACGGAGCCTGCTCGAACTGCTCTCCGGCGAACTCGGCGAAAATGCGAGGGCACAGGATACGGAACAGAACGGGGGGAATTGATGTTTGCAGCCCTGAGTGAACACGACATCGCTCCCCGCACGGCCGCAGCGCAAGGCGGTACGGTGGGGCGTGAAGGATGCGGCTACGCGGTCCGAGGAGGGAGCCACCGATGATTCTGCTCCGTCGCCTGCTTGGTGACGTGCTGCGTCGGCAGCGCCAGCGCCAAGGCCGTACTCTGCGCGAAGTCTCCTCGTCCGCCCGAGTCTCGCTCGGCTATCTCTCCGAGGTGGAGCGGGGGCAGAAGGAGGCATCCTCCGAACTGCTCTCCGCCATTTGCGACGCGCTGGACGTACGGATGTCCGAGCTCATGCGTGAAGTGAGCGATGAACTGTCCCTGGCTGAGCTGGCCGAGTCGGCAGCAGCCAGTGATGCGGTGCCTGTGCCAGTACGCCCGATGCTCAATTCCGTCTCTGTTGCGTCGGTCGCCGGCGTACCGACGGGACGGGTGACCATCAAGGCGCCCGCGGAAGCGGTGGATGTCGTCGCCGCCTGACCGCACGGTTCGTGGTGAACGAAAGCCCCGGCCGCCCCCCTCCAGGGGGCGGCCGGGGCTTTCGCGTACCCGGTGTGTGCGGGAGCGCTCGCGGGGCAGGCGCGGAGTGAGGCCGAAGGGTGATTTTCCCGGATCAGGATCTCCGGATCCGTGGATCCGGAGAGCAACCACCCGGATGCCCAATTCGACCCATATGTGACATTGTGGACAAAAGATAGGTCGAACAGCTATCTGAACGGAGAAGGCATGTCTGTCGTGAAGAGCGCCCTGTCCGAAGGTGACCGTAAGGTCGTGGGGGACGCACTGCAAGGCGCGCTGGTCGACCTGGTCGACCTCTCCCTGGTGGCCAAGCAGGTCCACTGGAACGTTGTCGGCCCACGCTTCCGCTCCGTGCACCTGCAGCTCGACGAGGTCGTCGACACCGCGCGGCAGCACTCGGACACGGTCGCGGAGCGGGCCTCCGCGGTCGGCGTCAACCCGGACGGCCGGTCCCGGACGCTCGCGAAGACCACTGCAATCGATTCCGTGCCCGAGGGCTGGATCAAGGACGTCGACGCGGTGCGTGTGCTCGTCGACGCTCTCCGCGTGGTCATCGACCGCATGCGTGAGCGGATCGAGGCGACCGACGAACCGGACCCCGTCAGCCAGGACATCCTGATCACGCTCACAGCGGATCTCGAGAAGCACGCCTGGATGTTCCAGGCGGAGAGTGCCTGAACCCGAAATCGAGGAAGGAATCGCCGTGACGGACAAGAAGGCCATGGACAAGCTCAAGGGCAAGGCCAAGGAAGCGACCGGCAAGGTCACCGGAGACCGTCGCAAGGAAGCCGAAGGCAAGTCCGACCAGGCCAAGGCCAAGGCGGAGGGTGCCCTGGGCGCCACGGGTGACCGTGCCAAGGGCGTGAAGGATTCCCTCACCGACGACGACCGGTAGGAGCAGCGCCCACCGGTGTGCCCCCGCGGATTCCGATCCCGGGGGCACCGGCATGTCCGGGGTGCCGGCGTGCCCGGGGCCGCGGGATGCAGTCGGCGCCGACCCAGGGGAAACTGCGGGGGAGGGCCGGGACACACCTCTCCCGTCAGCGGCCCGAGGAGAGAGCGCGCGCTGTCGTTCCGCTCGCGCCGTGCACGCCGGTAGTGCACCGATGCGCCCTCCCGTCAGGAGATCGTGCCGTACTAGCGTCGGCCGGAGGAGGCAGCCATGGTGCGGCGATGGGTGCCGGTGCTCGTCCTCGGTGGCGTGTGGTGGTGGGCGGTGCTGCGGCTGCTTCTGGAGCCGCAGCACGCCGGAGTGGTCGAGGGTGCGGTGGCGGCCGGTGGGTGGGGGCTGAGTCTCCTGCCTGTTCATGTGGCGTCCTCGAGGCGGCCGGAGGAGGCTGCCGATGAGCCTGCGGTGGGCCGGACGGACATACCCTCCTAATTCCTCAGGAGGCAGCGTTCGTCCCGTCACGCAGACATTGCCTGGGGCGGCACCTGACTCTCAGCGCGTGCCGGGGCCGCGGACGGGGCGCGGATCTCAGCCGGTGGGCCCGGACTGGCAGTGCGGACACCAGTACGTGGGGCGGTTGTCGCGGTCCGCGACGCGGATGGGCGTACGGCAGCGCAGACAGGGCCGGCCGGCCCGTGCGTAGACGAAAAGACGCTCCCGTGTACGGCTGCGGGACATGGCCGCCGTCGCTCCGGTCGTGGTCCGCACAGGCCGGTCGCGATTGGCCTCCAGGATCTGCCTGGCCGTGCTGACCAGACGGGTGGCGACGGGCAGGGGCAGCTCGCCCACCGGGAGCCACGGCGTCGCGCGGGCCATGAAGCAGAGCTCACACATGTAGACATTGCCGATGCCGGCCAGGTTGCGCTGGTCCAGAAGCGCGTCCCCGATCCGGCGCCCGGGGTCGGTGAGCAGATTGCGCAGTGCGGTGTCCGGGTCCCAGTCCGGTCCCAGCAGATCGGGCCCCAGATGGCCCACCGCCTGCGCTTCGTCCTCGGTGCGGAGCAGTTCGAGGACGGGCAGGCGGTAACCGACGGCGGTGTGCTCCGCGGTGGCGAGCACGGCGCGGATCTGGTGGGCGGGGCCGCCTCGCCAGGGCTCGCCGGGGTCGTACACGCGCCAGGAACCCTCCATACGCAGGTGGCTGTGGAGGGTGAGACCGCCCTGGAACCGGGTGAGCAGATGCTTGCCGCGCGCCGTGACGTCCAGGACGGTCCGGCCGGTCAGTTCTGCTGTGGCGAACCGGGGGACCCGCAGGTCGGAGACCGTCAGGACCTGGCCGGCGAGTGCCGCGTCGAGACGCCGGGCGGTCTGCAGGACGGTGTCACCTTCGGGCATGTGTCCATGATGCGCGGACCGGGCCGCGCGTGGTTCCTCGGCCGCGCCGAAAGCGTCCTCAGGCGCGCAGCCGCAGACCTCGTGGCGTGGCGAGGAAGCCGGCGGCCTCCAGGGTTCGGCCGAGCGGGGAGGTGAGGGAGGAGACGCCGTTGGTGCGCTCCACCGTGACCGTGCCGAGCGTCCCCGAGCGGGCGGCCGACGCGAGCGCCTCCGCCGCGGCCCGGAGCGCCGGGTCCTCCGGATCGGTGGGCCACGCGAGGAGGGACTTGCCACCGCGCTCCATGTAGAGCGTCAGCTCGCCGTCCACGAGGACCACCAGCGACCCCGCCTTGCGGCCGGGCTTGTGTCCCGCGCCGTCCGGTGACTCGGGCCAGGGCAGGGCGGCACCGTACGCGTTGGCCGGATCGGCCGCCGCGAGGACCAGGGCGCGGGGAGCCGAGCCCGGGTCCGCACGGTCGCGTGCGGTGGAGGCTGCCCTGAGCCGGTCCACGGCGCCGTCCATGGCGAACTGGGCGGCCCCCAGCCCCTCGACGACGTAACCACGGCGGGCCTGACCGCTGTCCTCGAACGCGGCAAGGATGCGGTAGATCGCCGAGAACCCGCCCTCGACGCCCTCGGCCTGCACCGCGCCGCGGGTCACCACGCCGTGGCGGTCGAGGAGTGTCCGGGCAAGGGCGTGCGCGCGATGCGTCGGCTCGGGCTCGGCCGGGGGCAGCAGCGACCAGCGTCCCGACACGGTCGGCGGGCCGGTGCGGGACGCGGGACGGGCTGCCGCGGTCAGCGACCCGTAACGGCCGCGTGGCACATTGCGCCGCGCGCGGTGCGCGGTGGAGCCCGCCGTGCGCCCTGAGCCGAGGAGCGAACGCAGGGGCGCGAGCGTGTCGTTGGTGAGACGGCCTGACCAGACCAGGTCCCAGAGCGCGTCGGCCAGCTGAGGATCGGTGCAGTCCGGGTGGGTGGTGGCCCGGACCTGATCGGCGATCTGCCGGAAGAAGAGACCGAACCCGCCGGAGAGCACGGTGAGAACCGACTCGTGCAACGCGGTCTCCTCCAGCGGAAGGGGCGGTGGGAGGAGCAGCGGAGCACTGTCGGCCAGGTAGACGGAGAGCCAGCCGTCCTTTCCGGGGAGAGCGCCCGCGCCTGCCCAGACGACCTCGCCCGTGGTCGTGAGCTCGTCGAGCATCGCGGGTGTGTATCCCGCCACGCGGCTCGGCAGGATCAGCTTCTCCAGGGCGGACGCCGGGACCGGGGCGCCCTGCAACTGCTCGATGGCACGGGCCAGTCCGTCGATCCCCCGCAGGCTGTTGTCGCCGAGGTGCTGCCACTGGGGGAGGAAGCCGGCCAGCGCGGCGGGTGGCACAGGCTCCAGCTCCTGGCGGAGCGCGGCGAGCGAACGGCGGCGCAGCCGCCGCAGGACCGTGGCGTCGCACCACTCCTGGCCGATGCCCGCGGGGTGGAACTCGCCCTGGACGACGCGGCTCGACGCGGCGAGCCGCTGCAGCGCCCCGTCGGTCACGGCGCTGCCGAGGCCGAAACGGCTCGCCGCCTGCGTGGTGGTGAACGGGCCGTGCGTACGGGCGAACCGGGCGAGGAGGTCGCCGAGCGGGTCCTTGACCGGCTCGGTGAACGCCTCGGGGACTCCTACCGGGAGTGCGGTGCCGAGTGCGTCGCGCAGCCGGCCCGCGTCCTCGACAGCCGCCCAGTGGGAGGTTCCACCGATGCGGACCTGGATGGCGCGCCGGGATGTCGCCAGCTCCGGGGCCCATGCGGGCTCCGCGCCGCGCTCGGCCAGTTCGGCGTCGGTGAGGGGGCCGAGCACGCGCAGCAGGTCGGCGACCCCCTCGACGTCCTTGATCTTCCTGTCGTCGGTCAGCCACTGGAGCTCCCGCTCCAGTTCGCCGAGGACATCGGCGTCGAGCAGCTCCCGCAGCTCCGCCTGGCCCAGCAACTCGGCCAGGAGACGGGAGTCGAGCGAGAGGGCCGCCGCCCGCCGCTCGGCGAGGGGCGAGTCGCCCTCGTAAAGGAACTGCGCGACATAGCCGAAGAGGAGGGAGCGGGCGAACGGCGACGGCTCGGGGGTGGTCACCTCGACCAGACGGATGCGGCGCGCCTCCAGGTCGCCCATCAGCTCGGTGAGACCGGGGACGTCGAAGACGTCCTGAAGGCATTCGCGGACGGCTTCGAGGACGATCGGGAACGAGCCGAACTCGGAGGCCACCTGGAGCAGCTGGGACGCGCGCTGTCGCTGCTGCCACAGGGGGGTGCGCTTGCCGGGGCTGCGCCGGGGCAACAGCAGGGCACGCGCGGCGCATTCGCGGAACCGGGAGGCGAACAGGGCGGATCCGCCGACCTGTTCGGTCACGACCTGGCTGATCTCGCCCTTGTCGAACACCACGTCGGTGGCCCCGACGGGAGGCTGCTCGCTGTCGAATCCGGCGGCGGGAAAACCTGGGCCGCCAGCGCCGCGCCCCGCATCGCCCGCGGCCTCACCGCTCGCATCGGCCTGGACCGGATCGAAGTCGAGGAGGTCGAGCCCCATCAGGTCGGCGTCGGGCAGCCGCAGCACGATGCCGTCGTCCGCGTGCATGACCTGTGCGTCCATGCCGTACCGCTCACCGAGCCGGGCGGACAGGGCGAGCGCCCACGGGGCGTGGACCTGGGCGCCGAACGGCGAGTGCACCACGATCCGCCAGTCGCCCAGCTCGTCCCGGAACCTCTCGACCAGCACCGTCCGGTCGTCGGGGACATGCCCGCAGGCCCGGCGCTGCTCGTCGAGGTACGACAGGATGTTGTCCGCGGCCCAGGCATCGAGCCCGGCGGTGACCAGCCGGAGCCTGGCGTCCTCGGCGGACAGCCCGCCGATCTCCCGGAGGAACGCACCCAGGGCACGGCCCAGCTCCAGCGGGCGGCCCAGCTGGTCGCCCTTCCAGAACGGCAGCCGGCCAGGGACTCCGGGGGCGGGCGAGACGAGGACCCTGTCCCTGGTGATGTCCTCGATCCGCCAGGATGTGGTGCCCAGGGTGAAGACGTCGCCGACCCGGGACTCGTAGACCATCTCCTCGTCCAGCTCGCCGACGCGTCCGCCGCCCTTCTTCGGGTCGGCGCCGACGAGGAAGACACCGAAGAGCCCGCGGTCGGGAATGGTGCCGCCCGAGGTGACGGCGAGCCGCTGGGCGCCGGGGCGGCCCGTGACCGTACCGGTGACGCGGTCCCACACCACACGGGGCCGCAGCTCCGCGAAGGCGTCGGACGGATAACGCCCGGCGAGCATGTCGAGCACGGCGGTGAACGCGGATTCGGGCAGCGAGGCGAAGGGGGCCGCCCGGCGGGCGAGGGCGAGCAGATCGTCGGCCTGCCAGCTGTCGAGCGCGACCGTGGCGACGATCTGCTGGGCGAGCACGTCCAGGGGGTTGGACGGGATCCGAAGAGCCTCGATGGCGCCCTGGCGCATCCGCTCGGTGACGACGGCCGCCTGCACCAGGTCGCCGCGGTACTTGGGGAAGACCACCCCGGTGGACACCGCGCCGACCTGGTGCCCGGCGCGGCCCACCCGCTGCAGTCCCGAGGCCACGGAGGGCGGCGACTCGACCTGGATCACCAGGTCGACCGCGCCCATGTCGATCCCCAGCTCCAGGCTGGAGGTGGCGACCACGGCCGGCAGCCGGCCGGCCTTCAGGTCCTCCTCGACCTGGGAGCGCTGCTCCTTGGACACCGAGCCGTGGTGCGCTCTGGCAAGGACGGCCGGTGCCCCTTTCGCCGCCCCGGACTGGGCCATGATCTCGGCGGGGGAGTGAGCTTCGGGCAGGGGCCCGCCCGCCCCGGGCTCCTCCTCCGACGCGGCGGCTGTCGCCCGCTCGTGGGCGATCTCGTTCAGCCGGTTGCACAGGCGCTCCGCCAGCCGCCGGGAGTTGGCGAAGACGATCGTGGAGCGGTGCGACTGCACGAGGTCGGCGATGCGCTCCTCGACATGGGGCCAGATCGAAGGCTTCTCCGCCTGGCCGCCCTCGTCACCCGTGGCGGGGGAGCCGCCCAGCTCGCCGAGATCCTCCACCGGAACCACGACGGAGAGGTCGAACTCCTTGGTGGACGGGGGCTGGACGATCTCCACACTCCGTTGCGGGGAGAGGAACCGCGCGACCTCGTCGACCGGGCGGACCGTCGCCGACAGTCCGATACGCCGCGCGGGCCGCGGCAGCAGCTCGTCCAGACGCTCCAGGGACACGGCGAGATGGGCGCCGCGCTTCGTGCCCGCGACGGCATGCACCTCGTCCACGATCACCGTCTCGACCCCGGCGAGCGCATCCCGGGCCGAGGACGTGAGCATCAGGAACAGGGACTCGGGAGTGGTGATCAGGATGTCCGGGGGCCTCGTCGCCATCGAACGGCGCTCGGCCGGAGAGGTGTCGCCTGAACGGATCCCCACCCGCACCTCCGGCTCGGGCAGACCCAGACGTACCGACTCCTGGCGGATTCCGGTCAGGGGTGAACGCAGATTCCGCTCCACGTCCACGGCGAGCGCCTTCATCGGTGACACGTACAGCACCCGGCAGCGCTTCTTCGCCTCGGCGGGAGGCGGAAGGGCCGCCAGCCGGTCCAGGGAGGCGAGAAAGGCGGCGAGCGTCTTACCCGATCCGGTCGGTGCGACGACCAGCACATCCGAACCCTCGCCGATGGCCCGCCAGGCACCCTCCTGCGCGGGGGTGGGCGCGTCGAAGGCGGCGGCGAACCAGCTGCGGGTCGCGGGTGAGAACGAATCGAGTGCGGAACCGGCCATGCCCCCCATCGTGCACCCCGCCACCGACAACGGCCGGTGGACGTGCCGCCGCCCACCTTCCGGGGCTTCGGCCACCGGCCCGGACCTGCGAGAATTCGAGCATGGCGGAGGTGGACACGACACGGGAATGGGCGAGGTACTGGCAGTACGCGGAGCTGCCCGACCTCGATCTGCTGCGTGCCCGCTACGTCCGCCACACCTTTCCGCGCCACAGCCACGAGGGCTACGTCTTCGGGACGATCACCAGCGGTATCGAGGACGTCGGCCTCCCTGACGGCACCGTGCACGCGGGACCCGGCACCGTGGTCATGATCAACCCGGAGGTGCCGCACACCGCCCGCGCCGGAGTGCCCGAAGGATGGGTGTACGCCACGCTCTACCCCTCCGCCCAGGTGATCAACGACATCGCGGCCGACCTGACGAACCTGCGCGGCACCGTCGGCTTCGCGGAGACCGGCGTGCGGGACCCGCATGCCGCCCGTCTGATCACCGAGGTCCACCGGGCCGCCGAGGAGGGTAACGCCCTGGCCGCCGACAGCGTCCTGCGCGTCCTGGTAGCCCGGATGCTCGACCGCCACGGCAGCGTGCTGCCGGCCAGGACCCCGCACTTCGCCGGTGCCCGGGACGCGGTCCGCGCGCGGACCGCACTGGAGGAACGGATGGAGCGGCCGCCCACCCTGGAAGCGCTCGCGGCCGAGCTGGGCACCAGCCCGTTCGCGCTGCTGCGGGCCTTCAAGAAGCAGTACGGAATGCCTCCGCACACCTGGCTCACCGACGCCCGGGTGCGGCGTGCGAGACGCATGCTCGACGCCGGGACCGCGCCCGCCGAGGCCGCCGCCGCCGTCGGCTTCACCGACCAGCCCCATCTCAACCGTCACTTCACCCGGATCGTCGGGGTGCCCCCGGGCGCCTACCAGCGCGAGCGTGCAAGAACGTACAAGACCGGCGGGGATCCCGCCCCGTAGCGTTCCGGGCGTGGCAGAACAGACAGCACCCCCTCAGAGCTCCGGCGCACTCGCCGCCCAGGGCGCGGATACAGAGAAGCCGGACGGAGCCGTCGTCCGGGACGCGCTCGGCGTGGGCATAGCCGTGGGCCTCTCCGGGTTCGCCTTCGGCGTGACCTCGGCAGGCTCCGGACTGAGCCTTCTCCAGACCTGCGCGTTGAGTCTCCTCGTCTTCACGGGCGCCTCCCAGTTCGCCCTCGTGGGCGCCATCGCGGCCGGAGGCAACCCCTACACCGCCGCGGCAGGAGCGTTCTTCCTGGGCATCCGCAACGCCTTCTACGGGCTACGGCTGTCGCAGTTGCTCGCCGTGCCGCGCTTCCTGCGCCCCCTCGCCGCCCACTGGGTCATCGACGAGACGACCGCAGTCACGCTGCCCCAGCCCACCAGGCGTGCCGCGCGTATCGGCTTCACCGTCACCGGGCTCACCCTCTACGTCCTGTGGAACCTGACCACGCTGGGAGGCGCGCTCGGGGCGAAGGCGCTCGGCGACACCGCCGCCTGGGGACTGGACGCGGCGGGCCCCGCCGTGTTCCTCGCGCTGCTCGCGCCGATGCTGAAGAGCACCACGGAGCGCGTCACAGCGGGACTGGCGGTCCTGCTGGTGCTGGGCCTCCTGCCGGTGCTGCCGGCGGGCGCGCCCGTACTGGTGTCCGCGCTGGCCGCTCCGGTCGTCCTGTTCCTGAACGGCCGAGGCAAGAACGGCTCGGACCGGACCGCCACCGAAGGCACGGCGCCCGGGGAGGGCCGATGAACATCTGGATCGCCATCGGGCTCACCGCCGTCGGCTGCTATCTCGCGAAGCTCCTGGGGCTCCTGGTCCCCGCCGGAGTCCTGGAACGCCCCCTCGTGCAGCGGCTGGCAGCACTCATGCCGGTGGCGCTGCTCGCGGCCCTCACCGCTCAGCAGACCTTCGCCGAGGGACAGCAGCTGGTGCTGGACGCCAGAGCGGCTGGGCTCGCCGCTGCGGCGCTCGCCCTCGTCCTGCGGGCGCCCTTCCTCGTCGTCGTCGGCACCGCCGTCGTGGTCACCGCTGCCGCGCGCGCCCTGTTCTGAGGCGGGCAGGTCAGCGCGGACCGCGGCCGTATGCCCGGAGGGTCTGCAGCGCCTTGATCGTCACGATCGGACGGCCCTCCAGAGCCGTCCCCGGGGCCCACTGGCGCCAGTTGACCGGCCAGCCGCCGTCCTCCTCCTGTTCGGCCGCGAGATGATCCAGAGCGCTTCCCAGCTCTCCCTCGCTGAACCAGCGACGGGCGAGCGACCCGGGTGTGCGGGCGTAGTCGTAAGGGAAGTGGTGTTCCCCCGGGGCGTAGCCAGGAGCCACCTGGTACTCCGCACGGCGCCGGGGATCGAGCACCACCAGCCGCTGCTCACGCACCAGTTGCCCCAGCCGGTCGGCTGCCGATTCGGCACGCGCACGGTCGGGAACGCCGTCCAGGAAGGCTACGGCGGCCTCGATCTCGTACGGATGGGACTGCTCCAGGGCGTCGACAGCGGCCCAGCAGAAGTCGGTGGCCCGGAACAGCCAGGCGTGCCACACCTGATTGCGGTGCAGCAGCCCGACCACCGGGCCCGTCGCCAGCAGTTCGGCGGGCGGGTCGTCGACGACGGGGACGAAGGGCGCCGCAGGGTAGCCACGCTGGGAGGGATGGAGCGCCGGCAGAGCCCCTTCCTTGGTCGACACGTCCGTCAGATAACGGCAGATCCGTTCCACGCGCATCCCACCGCAGCGGCCGATGGAGTCGAGGACGCTCAGCGCATGAGCGGTGTGGAGCGGCTGACTCACCGGCCCGCGAAGATCGGGTTCGAGCGCGTGACCGTAGCCGCCGTCCTCGTTCCGATAGGCGTCGAGCGCGGTTTCGACGGTGTCCGCGCTCCCTCCCAGGAAGAGATGGGCGAACCGCCGCTGTTCGAGGACGCGTGCGGTGAGCCAGATGAACTGCTCGGCGCGGGCGAGGGGATTTGCTCCGGTTCCAGCCATGGAACCGACCGTAGAGGGGAAAACGTCGCCGGCAGGGCCCTCCGGCCCGGCTGCACTCTCAGGAGCGGGATACTGAGGGCATGCGGTTGACGATTTTCTGGGAACGGATGGCGGATCACTTCGGCGAGGCCTACGCCGACTCCTTCGCGCGCGATCACGTCATGGCGGAGCTCGGCGGCCGCACGGTGCACCAGGCCCTGGCCGCGGGATGGGAGGCCAAAGACGTCTGGCGCGGGGTCTGCTCGGCGGTCGGAGTGCCCCCGGACAAGCGCTGAGCGACGCGGCCATGCCCACCGGCACGGCCGCGTCAGCCGCATCGGTCCCTGCCGGGCCGGGGGACCGGCTGTCACTGCGGTGAGCGAGACTTGTCGCGTGGCCCCGACAGACGAGACAGCCCAGACCCAGCCGCCCGCCTCGCCGCCCGCACCACCGAGTCCGCCGCCCGGCACCGGCCCCGTCCGCATGCCCGGCTGGCTGCCGCGCGCGATGGTCATGGCACTGGCGCTCTACGGGTGCTTCCAACTGAGCAGCTGGGCCTTCTACCAGCTCATCGGGCTGCTGACCAACATCCTCATCGCCTTCTTCCTGGCGCTGGCGATCGAGCCGGCCGTCAGCCGCATGGCCGGGCACGGGATGCGCCGGGGACTCGCCACCTTCCTGGTCTTCCTCGCCGTGCTGATCGCCGGGATCGGCTTCATCGTCCTGCTCGGCTCGATGCTCGCCGGCCAGATCGTCGACATGGTCGAGGAGTTCCCCAAGTACCTCGACTCGGTGATCAACTGGGTCAACCAGACCTTCCACACGGAGCTCTCCCGGGTCGAGGTGCAGGACAGCCTGCTGCACTCCGACTGGCTCCAGAAGTACGTGCAGAACAGCGCTACCGGCGTGCTCGACGTCTCGACCACCGTCCTCGGCGGGCTGTTCCGGCTGCTGATGATCTTCCTGTTCTCGTTCTACTTCGCGGCCGACGGTCCCCGGCTGCGGCGCGCGCTCTGCTCCGTACTGCCGCCCTCCCGGCAGACAGAGGTGCTGCGCGCCTGGGAGATCGCGGTCGACAAGACCGGCGGCTACATCTATTCGCGCGGACTGATGGCGCTGATCTCCGGCGCGGCGCACTACGTCCTGCTGGTGGTCCTCGGAGTGCCCTACGCGCCGGCGCTCGCGGTCTGGGTCGGCCTCGTCTCGCAGTTCATCCCCACGATCGGTACGTATCTGGCCGGCGCGCTGCCCATGCTGATCGCCTTCACGGTCAATCCCTGGTACGCGCTGTGGGTGCTCGGTTTCGTCGTGGTCTACCAGCAGTTCGAGAACTACGTGCTGCAGCCGAAGCTCACGTCCAAGACGGTCGACATCCACCCCGCGGTCGCCTTCGGCTCGGTGGTCGCGGGCACCGCGCTGATGGGAGCCGTCGGAGCGTTGATCGCCATTCCGGCCGTCGCCACGCTCCAGGCGTTCCTGGGCGCGTATGTGAAGCGCTACGACGTGATGGACGACCCACGGGTGCAGGGCGGACACCGCTGGCGCCGTGGCGAGCCGGTGCTGTCGAGGATCCGCCGTGCCATGGGGGGTGGCGGGCACGCCGGAGGCCCGGCCGACGGCAATCCGTGACACCGGTCGGCAGGTCCGGGGTCTGGGCCTGGGCCTCCACGAGGCATCGCCCGAATCCGATGTGAGGCCCGTCGCAGTTCATTGACTTGATCGATGCTGACTGCTATAAGCGGCTACCCTCGTCCGTATCGGTCCGGCGTGGTGCGCTTGACACTGAAATCGAACATCCATTCTCATTGGATTCCGGCCGGGTTTTGCCGGGCCCGACCGTGGAGTTGTCCACAGGCCGGGAGGACGTCGAGGCCCATTGTCAGTGGCAGGGGTTAGCGTCTGTGACGTGAAGCGATCGACTCAAGCAAATCGGGTGGAACCCATGGCAGGAACCGACCGCGAGAAGGCGCTGGACGCCGCACTCGCACAGATTGAACGGCAATTCGGCAAGGGCGCGGTGATGCGCCTCGGTGAGCGGCCGAACGAGCCGATCGAGGTGATCCCCACCGGGTCCACCGCGCTCGACGTCGCGCTCGGCGTCGGCGGGCTGCCGCGCGGCCGCGTGGTGGAGGTGTACGGACCGGAGTCCTCCGGCAAGACGACGCTGACGCTGCACGCCGTGGCGAACGCGCAGAAGCTCGGCGGCTCGGTGGCGTTCATCGACGCGGAGCACGCTCTGGACCCGGAGTACGCGAAGAAGCTCGGCGTCGACATCGACAATCTCATCCTCTCGCAGCCGGACAACGGCGAGCAGGCGCTGGAGATCGTGGACATGCTCGTCCGCTCGGGCGCGCTCGACCTGATCGTCATCGACTCCGTCGCGGCCCTGGTGCCGCGAGCGGAGATCGAGGGAGAGATGGGCGACTCGCACGTGGGTCTGCAGGCCCGCCTGATGAGCCAGGCGCTCCGGAAGATCACCAGCGCGCTCAACCAGTCCAAGACCACCGCGATCTTCATCAACCAGCTGCGCGAGAAGATCGGCGTGATGTTCGGCTCGCCGGAGACCACGACCGGTGGCCGGGCGCTGAAGTTCTACGCCTCGGTGCGTCTGGACATCCGCCGGATCGAGACCCTGAAGGACGGCACCGACGCCGTGGGCAACCGCACGCGCGTCAAGGTCGTCAAGAACAAGGTGGCGCCGCCGTTCAAGCAGGCCGAATTCGACATCCTCTACGGCCAGGGCATCAGCCGTGAGGGCGGTCTGATCGACATGGGCGTGGAGCACGGCTTCGTCCGCAAGGCCGGCGCCTGGTACACGTACGAGGGCGACCAGCTCGGCCAGGGCAAGGAGAACTCCCGCAACTTCCTCAAGGACAACCCCGACCTGGCCAACGAGATCGAGAAGAAGATCCTCGACAAGCTCGGCGTCGGTGTCCGTCCGGAGGATGCCGCGGCGGAGCCCGCAGCCGATGGCGCGGTCACCACGGGTGCCCCGGCCGACGGGGCCGCCAAGTCGGTACCGGCTCCCGCGGCCAAGGCCAAGCCCGCCAAGGCCGCGGCGGCCAAGAGCTAGACCGTGACGCGCCGCACGGAGTGGCCGGGTACCGACGCGGGCCCCGGCCCCGAGTACGCCGCAGAGCCGTCCGGGGGTCCCCCGGAGCCCGGCCGGGGGGCCGGGTTCGGTGAGGGGGCCGGCCGTCGCTCCCGCTCCAGAAGCAGCGGTTCCCCTTCCTCGTCGAGGGCCGAGAAGGGGGAACCGCGAGACCCGGTCGAGCAGGCGCGCAACATCTGTCTCAGGCTGCTGACCGGGACCCCGCGCACCCGTAAGCAGCTGGCTGACGCGCTTCGAAAGCGGGAGATTCCCGACGAGGCGGCTGAGGAAGTGCTCTCGCGGTTCGAGGACGTGGGACTGATCGACGACGCCGCGTTCGCGGACGCGTGGGTCGAGTCCCGGCACCACGGGCGAGGGCTGGCCCGGCGTGCCCTCGTGCGGGAGCTGCGCACCAAGGGGGTGGACCCGACAGTGATCGACGAGGCGGTCGGGCAGCTCGACCCCGAGCAGGAGGAGGAGACCGCCAGGGAGCTCGTCGCGCGCAAGCTCCGCTCCACCAGGGGGCTGGACCGCGACAAGCGTCTGCGTCGGCTCGCGGGCATGCTCGCGCGCAAGGGGTACGGCGAGGGCATGGCCCTGCGCGTGGTGCGTCAGGCGATCGAGGCGGAGGGGGAGGACATGGAAGGGCTGGACGAGCCCTTCTGACCGGTGGAACGGGGGCGGGAGAAGCGGGGGAGCACGAAGCCAGGCCGGCGCGGGGGAATCGGGGGATGAACGCGCAAGTCACGGAGGCGGTCGGCGACGGTGGCGGAGGGGGCCACCGCCGCAGACCGCGCTCGGTGCCGGAAGGGGGCGGGCGGAAGTCCGGTGATCAGTGTCCTGCAAGGGACGCACGGCGGATTGTGGCGTCGATCAGGGCCAGTGCGTCGGCGGCGGTGCGGCCGGGGTGCCGGTTCCAGGGACCGATCAGGCCGGACCAGCCCTGCGAGCGCAGCTCGGTGATCATCCACGCACCGGCACGGTCGACGGTGTCGAGCGACCCGTAGCCGAGCCGGTGAGCCGTCAGCATGGCCCCGCAGAGACAACGCGCGCCACGGGTGTTGCGCAGGCGGTAGGGGGTGTTCTGCCACCCCCACTCGGTGAGGATCTGCCGGGCGTAGCCCAGATGGGTGGACGGGCGCACATCAGGCTGTCCGATGCGGCGCCACGTGTGCAGACGCTCGGGCAGTACAGCGCCGAGGCGCCCGGGAAGCCGGCGCTCGCGCGGCGGTCGCGGAGGCAGGGCCCGCAGGGATTCCTCGACGAGCCGGTCGACAGGCACGGACAGCAGGTCCCGCCAGTCCGCAGGCGTGGGTGCGGGCCGCGTCTCGTCGTCCGATACGGACGCCGGGGGTGCGGTCGGGGGTGCGGGCTCTCGGGCGGTCTGCTCCCAGTCTGTGACGATGCGCTGCCACGCGTCGGTGCCATGGAGCCGGGAGGCCTGTGCGTCGAGCTGGTCCGGGGTGAGCTGAGCGGTTTCCATCGGCGCGACATCTCCGTACATTCCGGTCCTCAGTGATGAGGCGAATGTCCGTCGCGCGCGGCGATTGCTCCACCGGGGAGCAGCGTTCGGGTGGGTCGGAGCGTCGTTCGGTCCAGTGAGCGGCCGGATGACCGGTGACTGTGCCACCGGTCATCCGGCCATCCGTCATCGATCACCGGTCATCGCAAAGGTCATCGGAAGGTCATCGGAAGCGACAGGGCCGCCGGCACGGTGTGGCGGCCGCCGGTGCACGAGGCCAGGCGCGTCAGGTGCTCTTCCTCAGGGAGCGACCGGGAGCCCGGCCGCGCGCCACGCCTGGAAGCCGCCGGTCAGGTCCGTGGCCCGGTGCAGTCCCAGCTGTCGCAGGGAGGCGACCGCGAGACTCGACGCGTAACCCTCGTTGCAGATCACCACGACCCGCAGATCATGGCTCACCGCCTGCGGGACGCGGTGGCTTCCCTGCGGATCGAGCCGCCACTCCAGCTCGTTGCGCTCGACGACCAGAGCCCCGGGGATCAGGCCGTCCTTCTCGCGTAGCGCCGCGTAACGGATGTCGACCAGCAGCGCGCCTTCGTCAGCCTCGGCTGCGGCCTCCACGGGTCCGACCCGCTCGTAGCCTGCCCGTACCCGGTCGAGCAGTTCATCGATGCCCACCGGTCTCGGGTGGAGCTGGTCCGCGTCGCTCACTGCCAGTCCTCCGGGCGTTCGGTCTGCTCCAGGCGCAGCACCGCTCCCGTGCGGCTGTAGCGGCGGATCTGCGGCAGGGGCGGGTAGTACGCGTGCACCGATACGGCGTGCTCGTCGTCGGACTCGTTGAGTACCTCGTGGACGTGGTGGCGGCCGAAGGCCCTGCCCTGCCCGGTCGGCAGGAGCCGGTCCCGGTCGATGCCCTCGCTCAGTTCGAGGGTCTTCCAGCCGTCCGTGGGCAGCCGCGCGGCCAGCGAGTGTTCCCGGAGGGCGCCCGCTGCGACGGTGAAGGCCCCCGTCGACTCGGCGTGGTCGTGCCAGCCCGTGCCCGTACCGGGCGGCCAGCTGATCAGCCACGCCTCGCTGCCGCCGGGACCCTCGAGCCGGAGCCAGGTGCGGCCCTCGGGATCGAGCGGGAGCGAGGCGACGAGCGCGGAGTCCTCCGCGGTCCGGCGGACGAAGCCGAGCAGTTCCGCGGCGGTCGGGGCCGGGGAGCCCGTACCGGCGACGGCGGGCACGCTCGCGTCGTCGGCAGCGGGGGCCGACGGGCCCGCTCCGACGGCGGACTCGGACGCGGGTGTGGGCAGCGTGGGAAAGGGTGCAGACACAGGGACCGTCCTGAGAAGTTCGCGTGGAAGCACAGCCGCGCGACACAGCACGGCGTGCGGGGAAAGGCGATTCAGCAGGACGGGCGACACACGCAGCCCGCATAGCGGACGAGGTCCATATGGACCCTCCGCCACAGGCGCACATCGGTGTCGGTCATGATCTGGAGTACACCATGTGCGCCTGCGACGGTCAATTGACGTCCGCGGTCCGGTCGGAGCTCGTGGTGGTGCGCGCCGGGTCGCCGTGCGCCGTGTCCGGGCCACCCCCGCGCGCCGCGTCCGCCGCCGCGAACAGTTCGGCGGGCCGCACCCCGCTGAAGGCGGCGACGAGGTGCCCGTCCGGCCTGACCAGCAGCACCGTATGGGCCGTCGCCCCCGGGTAGCTCTCGGTCACCAGCAGCTCGGCGTTGACGGGGAGGGCGTCCACCGCGTCGACGAGCCGGGGCATGACACCCGCGGTCAGCCAGTGCCGCCTGTCCCACACCCCCGTGCCCGGTGCGACCAGGATCACGAGCAGATGACCCAGGCCCAGCCGGTCGCGCAGCCGCACCGTCTTCCCGTCGGGCGCGGTCACCCGCACGTCGGCGACCGGCGCACCGGGGTCCGTCCCCACCGACGCGTGCCCCTCGGTGCGTTGAGGCGAAAGAGGGGAGTGCGGGTACGCGGGGGGCGCGCCCAGGGGGCCGCACCCCAGATGGCCATCGGCCAGCAACGTGTCGTGCCCGCGCGCGGTACCGGGTACGAGCGTCCGGAGGCCCGCGCCGCCCCGCAGTATCGGCAGCGACTGGTCGGCGGCGCGCAGCCGGGAGGCGACAGCGGCCCGGCGCTCGGCCTGGTAGCTGTCGAGCAGGAGCTCGGAGGCACTCTGGTGCCAGGCCTGCGCCAGCTTCCAGGCCAGGTTCTCGGCGTCCCGCAGCCCCTCGTCCAGGCCCTGAGTGCCGAGCGCGCCCAGCAGGTGGGCGGCGTCCCCGGCGAGGAAGGCGCGCTTGGACCGCCAGCGCCGGGCCAGCCGGTGGTGGAGGGTGTACACGCCCGTGTCCAGCAGCTCGTAGGCCGGAGTCTCACCGCACCAGCCCTCGAGGGTGTCGCGGATCCTGGTGATCAGGGCCTCGGGGGTGACCAGTTCACCGCGCGGCGGAAGGAGCCAGTCCAGCCGCCAGACACCGTCGGGCAGCGGACGCGCGGTTACCTCGGCACCACCGGTGCGCCAGGGTGGGGACCGGTGCAGCACCGCCTCGTCCGGCCAGGGCAGTTCGGCGCGGAGCGCCGCGACAGCGTGCCGCTCGACCGCCGTGCGACCGGGGAACCTGATGTCGAGGAGCTTGCGCACGGTGGACCGCGCGCCGTCGCAGCCCACCAGGTAACTCCCGCGCCACCAGGTCGATCCGGGCTCACGGGTGTGCACCGTGACCCCGTGCGCGTCCTGCTCCAGGGTGTCGATCCTGCTGAACGGCACCATGGTGACCAGGTCCTGCGCGGCGACCGCGGCCCGCAGACCGCCTGCCAGGGCGTGCTGGGGCAGATGGACGGGTGAGGGCAGCGGTACGGTGCCCTCCTCCTCGCCCAGCGGTACGGCCCGCACCAGTTGCTTACGCCGCACCGAACGCCAGCCGGCCCACCGCAGCCCTTCGTCGTGGAGCGCCGGGCAGCCGAGCCGTTCCACCAGGTCCGCGGTGTCCTCGCGCAGCACGACGGTGCGGGCAGGGCGCGGTTCGTACTTCCCTGGGCCCTCGTCGAGCAGCACGGAGGGAACGCCCTGAGCCGCGAGGGCGAGCGACAGCGCCAGCCCGACCGGGCCGGCGCCGACGACGATCACCGGGTCCACGGCGTGAACCCTCCGGCGCTGGTGGGAGTGGCCGTGGAGGTCCTGGGGGCCGAGGGGGAGGAAGGGGGTGCGGCGGCGGTGGTTCGGGGCGCGATCACAGAACGAATGCAACCCACTGCCGGTGCTTGCGTCAAGCGACGGCGGGACGGGGCGCCCGCGTTGCCGCCCCACGCAACCCGTGCAGCTCCCGCGCCTCAATGCTCCCGAAACCGTGTCAGCCCGCCGGCGGACCGGCGGGCTGACACAAAGGTGAGGAGGGCGAACGTCACGAAGGTGAGAAGGGCGAACAACGCCTCCCGTCACGGAAGGCCCGGACGCCTGTTCCGTCAGTCGGTCTTGCCGGTCCCCTCGGTCGACTCGGGCCCGCCTGCCGGGCCGTCCTCGGCGCGGGGCGCCGCGAGGCTGCCGACCGGGAGGATGCCCGGAGTCTCGGCGGCCGCGGCCATCGCGATACCGGTCTTGGCCCGCCGGCCACGCTTCTCGATCCAGGTGGCCAGCGCCGACAGGAGCAGACACATCGCCACATAGATCGTGCCGATGACCGCGATCGTCGAGACGTACGGGTACTGGCTGTTGACCTGGGTGTTGGAGGCGATCAGACGCGCCGTCTGCAGCAGCTCCGGGTACAGGATGATGAAGCCGAGCGAGGTGTCCTTGAGGGTCACCACCAGCTGGCTGATGATCGTCGGCAGCATCGCGCGCACCGCCTGCGGGATCAGCACGCTGACCATCACCTGGGTCTTGCTCATCCCAAGGGCGTACGCCGCCTCGCTCTGCCCCTTGGGCACCGAGTTGATACCCGCGCGCAGCACCTCGGCCTGGACACAGCCGTTGTAGACCGACAGTCCGAGCGCCAGGGCCCACATCGAGTAGTCGGTGAGGAAGCCGACCCAGATGGCGTAGATGGTGATCAGCAGCGGGATCGAACGGAAGAGTTCGATGAAGGTGGTCGCGACCCAGCGGACCGGCTTGTGGTCGGAGAGCCGGCCGATCGCGAGCAGGACCCCGAGGATCAGTGAACCGACGGCCGCCAGCCCGAAGGCCTTGAGCGTGGCGAGCACCGCGTCGGCGATGTTCTGCCGGATGCCCGCGTAGTTGAAGATGTCCCACATCTCGGGGGCCAGGTGCCCCTTGTCGGACAGCCGCACCAAACTGACCGCGATCAGACCCAGGATGGCGAGGCTTCCGACCACGGCATAGATCCGGTTACGGACGGCAGCCTTGGGACCAGGGGCGTCGTAGAGAACGCTGGCACTCATCGGGCGACCTCCATACGACGCTCGAGCAGCCGGAAGAGACCGCTGATGGCAAAAGTGACGACCAGGTAGCCGAGGGCCACCCAGACGAAGACGGGCATGATCTCGTAGCCCCGGTCACTCATCAGCTTCTGCCACCCGAAGAGTTCGGTGACGCTGAAGGCCCCGGCGATCGCCGAGTTCTTCGTGAGGGCGATGAAGATGCTGCTCAGCGGCGGGATGACGGACCTGGTGGCCTGCGGGAGAACCACGATCCGCAGGGTCTGGGCGAACGTCATGCCGATGGAGCGGGCGGCCTCGGCCTGCCCCAGGGGGACGGTGTTGATACCCGAGCGGACCGCCTCGCACACGAAGGAGGAGGTGTAGAAGCCGAGGGCCAGCGAGCCGAGCAGGAAGGGGCTCATGCCCGGGAAGAGGATCTCCGGCACCACGAAGAAGAAGATCAGGAAGAGAAGCGTCAGCGGGGTGTTGCGCAGCAGGGTCACCCAGGCGGTGCCGAAGAAGCGCAGCGGCGGCACGGGCGACACACGGAAGCCGGCGATGGCGACGCCCAGGACCAGAGCGATGACCGAGCTGATGGCGGTGATCGACACGGTGCCTATGAAGCCGTCGCGGTATTCCGGGAAGTTGTCGAGCAATACGTTCATGGGGTCTCCGCGTCGGCGGTCAGCGGCATCTGGGCAGGGGAAGGGGCGCCCCGTACGCTGCCGTACTCAGTGACGGCGGCGTACGGGACGCCTCACTCACGCGTGTGGCGTCAGTGACAGGACGTCAGCGACGGAGCTGCGTCAGTAGCTCTCGATGGCCGGCGGCTCGGTGTACTCCGAACCGGACAGGCCCAGGGTCGCCTCGTAGATCTTCTTGTACGTGCCGTCCTTGACGTGGGTCTCCAGCGACTTGTTGATCGCCTCGCGGAGCACCTTGTCGTCCTTGTTCAGGCCGACGCCGTAGGGCTCGTCGGTGAACGGCTTGCCGACGACCTTCAGCTTGCCGGAGTTGGCGGCGGCGTAACCCTTGAGGATCGAGTCGTCGGTGGTGACGGCGTCGACCTGCTTGGTCAGGAGCTGCTGCACGCAGTCCGAGTACTTGGCCAGCTCGACGACCTGCGCGCCGTATTCGGGCTTCTTGATCTCCTGGAGCGGGGTCGAACCCACGATCGAGCAGACCTTCTTGTCCTTCACCGACTCCTTGCCGGTGATGGAGGTCTCGTCCTTGCGCACCAGGAGGTCCGCGCCGGCCTTGTAGTACGGGCCCGCGAATCCGACCTGCTTCTTGCGCTCGTCGTTGATCGTGTAGGTACCGACGAAGTAGTCGACCTGGCCCTTGGAGATGGCCGTCTCACGGATGCCGGAGTCGACGGTCTTCCACTCGATCTGCTTCTCCGAGAAACCGAGGTCAGCTGCGATCATCCGGGCGAGCTCGACGTCGAAGCCGGAGCGCTCCTTCGTCGACTGGTCCTCGAAGCCGAGGTACGGCTGGTCGGCCTTGGCGCCGATGACCAGCTTGCCGCGCTTCTTCGCGTCCTTGAAGGTCGGGGAGTCGAGGTCGACACCGGTGGCGACGGTGTACTTCGGCAGCTCAGGGGCCTCGGACGAACCGGGCTTGACGCCCGACTGCTTGTCGCCGGCGGAGCCCTCCTTGCCGCCACAGGCGGTCGCGGTCAGGGCGAGCACAGCGATGGCCGCAACTGCGGCCGACTTGCGGAGCTTCATGTGAACAATCCTCGTGTCGTAGGTCGTCGGTATCAGTGGTGCAGAATCTTCGACAGGAAGTCCTTGGCCCGGTCGCTGCGCGGATTGCTGAAGAACTGGTCGGGAGTCGCCTCTTCGACGATCTTCCCGTCCGCCATGAACACCACACGGTTGGCGGCCGAACGGGCAAAGCCCATCTCGTGGGTGACGACGACCATGGTCATCCCCTCCCGGGCCAGCTGCTGCATGACCTCGAGCACCTCGTTGATCATCTCCGGGTCGAGAGCCGACGTGGGCTCGTCGAAGAGCATGACCTTGGGGTCCATCGCCAGCGCGCGTGCGATCGCGACGCGCTGCTGCTGACCGCCCGAGAGCTGCGCCGGGTACTTCTCCGCCTGCACGCCGACGCCCACCCGGTCGAGCAGGGTCCGGGCCTTCTCCTCGGCGGCCTTCTTGTCCGTCCCGCGGACCTTGACCTGGCCCAGCATCACGTTCTCGAGCACCGTCTTGTGCGCGAAGAGATTGAACGACTGGAAGACCATGCCGACATCGGCACGCAGCCTCGCCAGCTCCTTGCCCTCCTGGGGCAGGGGCTTGCCGTCGATCGCGATCGCGCCCGAGTCGATCGTCTCCAAGCGGTTGATCGTGCGGCACAGCGTGGACTTCCCGGACCCGGAGGGCCCGATGACTACGACGACCTCGCCACGGGCGATGGTCAGATCGATGTCCTGGAGCACATGCAGCGCGCCGAAGTGCTTGTTGACGTTGCTCAGTACGACAAGGTCGTCTCCCGCAGGTGCGGCATCCTCGGCGGCCTTGGTCACTGAAACTCCGCTCATCGGCTTCTTGCTCCGTCCTCCTCGGTTAGGCAAGGACACTAGTGACGCAGTGCTACCAGCGTCATTACATCTGAGCGGAAATTGAGCATAACGATCCGGCCGCAACCGGACACACCGCGTGAAGGGGACGCCGCGGGGCGCTCGACGGCATACCGGGTGGGTAACGGAAACCTGGTGGTAACCGGCAGGGACTTGACTGACCCACCCGTCATCGGCGTGGATGCCCTGGTACGGGGATGATGTGAATCGACGCCGTACGGAAAGGTTCGCCGGGCGGAACACCGGTGGACCGTCACGCACGGTTCGCGGTGGTCGCGAAGGAATCACGAGAAGACATGAGGCGGAGAGGGGGGCCATGAGACTGCTGCTCGTCGAGGACGACGACCACGTCGCGGCTGCCCTGTCCGCCGTGCTGACGCGCCACGGCTTCAAGGTCGTGCACGCCCGCAGCGGCGAGGAGGCCCTCCAGGCGCTGCTGCCGGCCGAGAAGGAGCCCTTCGGGGTCGTGCTCCTGGATCTCGGGCTGCCCGACCAGGACGGCTACGAGGTGTGCGGGAAGATCCGCAAGCGCTCCGCGATCCCGGTGATCATGGTGACCGCGCGGTCCGACGTCCGCTCGCGGATCCACGGCCTGAACCTCGGCGCCGACGACTACGTCGTCAAGCCGTACGACACCGGAGAGCTGCTGGCCCGTATCCACGCCGTGGCCCGGCGCAGGACGGCCGGTGAGGAGACCGGGCCGACCCCGCTCGCGGCGCTGCGGATCGGGCCGGTCCACATCGAGCTGCCCACCCGCAGGGTCAGCGTCGACGGCCAGGAGGTACAGCTCACCCGCAAGGAGTTCGACCTGCTCGCACTGCTCGCCCAGCGCCCCGGCGTGGTCTTCCGCCGGGAGCAGATCATCAGCGAGGTGTGGCGGACGAGCTGGGAGGGAACGGGACGCACCCTGGAGGTGCACGTCGCCTCGCTGCGCTCCAAGCTGGGGCTTCCCGCACTGGTCGAGACCGTGCGAGGCGTCGGCTACCGGCTCGTCCCGCCGTCGGCCTGAGGACGTACGCCCCCGTGCGCACCCGCCTGCTCCCTCTGCTCATCGTCCTGATGGCCGCCGTGCTGCTCGCTCTCGGCTTCCCGCTGGCCGTACGCGTGGCCGCCGCCGAACAGCAGCGGGTCGTCATCGACCGGATCGACGACACGGCACGCTTCGGCGCGCTGGCCCAGTTCGTCGACGAACCCGTGCGGGGCACCGAGGAGCGGCAGCGCACCCTGCAGACCGAACTCGAGGCGTACGACTCGGTCTACGGGATCCGGGCCGGAGTCTTCTACCGCGACGACAGAGCCCTCGCCAAGGCGCCGGCCTCATGGACCCTCCCCACCGAGGGAGAAGGGCGTGAGGCGTTCGCGGAGGCCCTCCTCGGCCGTCGCTCCCACGACCCGCCCCAGGTCTGGCCCTGGCAGAACGGCCGGATCGTCGTCGCCTCCCCGGTCGTACGCGACGGGGACGTGGTCGCCGTCGTCGTGACCGACTCGCCCACCGGGGACATGCGGTCCCGCACACTGCGCGGCTGGCTGCTCATCGCCCTCGGCGAGGCCGTGGCCATGCTCGTGGCGGTCGGCGCCGCGTTCCGCCTCACCGGATGGGTGCTCCTGCCCGTACGGACCCTGGACGCGGCCACGCACGACATCGCGAGCGGCCGGATGAGGTCCCGTGTCGTCGCCTCCGGCGGACCTCCGGAGCTCCGGCGCCTGGCGCGCTCGTTCAACGAGATGGCCGACAACGTCGAGGACGTGCTGGAGCAGCAGCGCGCCTTCGTCGCCGACGCCTCGCACCAGCTGCGTAACCCGCTGGCGGCGCTGCTGCTCCGGATCGAGCTCCTCGCACTCGAACTCCCCGAGGGCAACGAGGAGATCGCCTCGGTCCGTACGGAGGGCAAGCGCCTCGCCCAGGTACTCGACGACCTGCTGGACCTGGCGCTGGCCGAGCACACCGCGGCGGATCTCCAGCTCACGGACATCGCCTCACTCGCCGGTGAACGGGTCGCCTCATGGCGTCCGCTGGCCGAGGAGAAGGGCGTACGGCTGGCCCTGGACGGGGCACCGGCGGTGACCGGCTGGGCGGACCCGATCGCCCTCTCCAGCGCCTTGGACGCCGTCATCGACAACGCGCTCAAATTCACCCCCGAAGGCCAGGAGGTCCGGGTCACGGCCGGGCTCGAGGGCGAAGGCGCCACGGTCGTCGTCGCCGACCGGGGGCCCGGCCTGACCGAACAGGAGCTGGAGCGCATCGGCGACCGCTTCTGGCGCAGCGGGCGGCACCAGAACGTCAAGGGATCCGGCCTCGGGCTGTCCATCTCGCGCGCCCTGCTCGCGGCGGGCGGCGGATCGATCCGCTACGGGACGCACGAACCGCACGGCCTGCGGGTGACGGTCACCGTGCCGCGCAACCCGCCGCACGCGTGAGCCCGGCCCTGACCGTCAGGGTTTGGCCGAGCGGTAGTAACGCTTGGCGCCCTCGTGCAGCGGCAGCGGATCGGTGTAGATGGCGGTCCGCAGGTCCACCAGTTGCGCCGAGTGCACCTCGCGGCCGATCCGGTCCCGGCTGTCGATCACGGTCCGGGTGAACGCCTCGGTCGTCAGCGGATCCGTACGGTCCGTGGTGATCAGCAGATTGGAGACGGCGACTGTGCGCACGGCCTGACCCTGCTGTGCGTGCAGGTAGGCGTCGGCCGGCATCACGGCCGAGCGGTAGTAGCGCGTGGACCCGCCGGCCGCCTGGAGCTGGGTGACCAGCGCGTCCTCCAGGGGCACCAGCCGAATCGCGAACTTCTCCGAGAGGTCCTGCACCGCGCCGGTCGGCAGCCCGCCGGACCAGAAGAAGGCGTCCAGCCGGCCGTCCGCCAGCCGCGCGGGCATCGTGTCGATCCCGGCCTGGACGGGAGTGATGTCCTCCGCCGGATCGACGCCGGCCGCCTTCATCAGCCGGTCCGCGACGAGAAGCACCCCCGACCCCTTCTGTCCCACACCCACCCGCTTGCCCCGCAGGTCGGCGACCTCACGGATCCCGGAGCCACGGGGCACGATCAGCTGGATGTAGTCGTCGTACAGCCGGACGCAGCCGCGCAGCCGGCCCGCGCCCGGTTTCCCGCTTGCCAGGTAGGTGGCGACGGCGTCGGCGGTGGCGATGGTGAAGTCGGCCTTCCCCGTCGCGACCCGTTCGATGTTCTGCTGCGAGCCCTCGCTGGTTTGCAGCCGTATCGACACCTTGGGCATGTCCTTGGCCAGCGCGCCCTCCAGCCGCTGTCCGTAGAGCTGGTAGACCCCGCTCCGTACGCCCGTGGAGAACGTGAGCGAACCGCTCGGCTCCTCCTCCCCGATCGGGAGCACCCACCACAGGAGCAGTCCGAGCACGACCACGGCGGCGGCGCCCCCCTGAAGGGTGCGTCGCCGGCCGAACCGGGACAGTGCGTGCAACATGGCGCGATCCTGCCATCTCCCTGCCCGTGACGGCCAGGGCAGGGGGCGGCCGCACCCCTCGCGGGATGTGGCCGCACCTGCCGTGGATCAGTCCGTCCGCACCGGGAGCGAGGTGCCTCCCCCGCCCGTCACTCCGGCGGCGTAGGGGTGTCGGGCCCCTGGAACATGGTCTGGATGTCCAGCTCCAACTGAATGGTGGGCCCGACGATGGCGATGCCGCGGGCGAGCATGTTGCGCCAGTTCAGGGTGTAGTCCTCACGGTGCAGCTCGGCAGTGGCGCGTGCCGCACAGCGCAGCTCTTCGCCGTAACCGCCGTTGACAGCGCCCAGATACTGCGTGTCGAGGGAGACGGAGCGACTGACCCCGTGCATCGTCAGCCCTCCTTGGACGGTCCAGTTGTTGCCGCCCCGGTAGACGAACCGCGTGCTGGCGAAATGGAGGTACGGGAAGTTCTCCACGTCGAGGAAGTCGGCCGACCGCAGATGGTTGTCCCTGGTTTTGTTGCCCGTCGTGATGCTCGCGGCGTCGATGCGTATCTCGACCTGGGAGTCCTCGACAGAGGGCGCGATCCGGACTCCGCCCTCGAAGGAGGTGAAGCGGCCGTGCACATTGGCCATGCCGACGTGCTTGGCGATGAAGCGGATCGCGGTGTGCGGCGGATCGAAGAGCCAGTTCCCGGGTGCCGGGGGCTCCAGCTGCCGGGCGACGTCCAGCTGCACGCGGCCCATCGACAGGGTCTCACCTGCGGCGACCTCGAAGGTCCAGCTGGCCGGCTGCATGCCTTCGGCCGTCATGAGCAGGCGGTAGTCGCCTGGAGGCAGAGCCGCGACGAACATGCCGAACAGGTCCGTGGTCCCCTTGGCCGCCGTCCGGGCCGACCTCTGGGCAGTGATCGTCACCTCGGCGCCGCCAAGCAGCTGTCCCATGGGATCGGTGACCTCGCAGGTGACGGTCCCGGCCCCTGGAGGCACGGGGAGTACGAATCTCGCACCTTCACCGGAGGCCCGCCTGGATCGCCTGCCGCGGAGGAGAGAGAGGACCATGACATGCACCTTTCGAGCGTGGAGCAGTCAGCATAGAAAAGAACCGGAGCAGGTCGTTCAACGCCCCCTGCCCGAGCCGCCCGCCCCGGACGGCTTGTGCCCGCCCTCTGTGGCGGCTCCGTCGTACGGCCGGACCCCGGCCACCGCCTACCCTTGTCCCATGACCAGCGGCAACCGGAGCGAAGCAGTGGACGTCCAGAAGAGCTACGAGGTACGCACTTACGGGTGCCAGATGAACGTCCACGACTCCGAACGCTTGTCGGGGCTCCTGGAGGGCGCCGGGTACGTGCGTGCCCCCGAGGGCTCCGACGGCGACGCCGACGTCGTCGTCTTCAACACCTGCGCGGTGCGTGAGAACGCCGACAACAAGCTCTACGGCAACCTCGGCCGCCTCGCCCCGATGAAGACGAAGCGCCCCGGGATGCAGATCGCCGTCGGCGGCTGTCTGGCGCAGAAGGACCGCGACACCATCGTGCGGCGTGCCCCCTGGGTGGACGTCGTCTTCGGTACGCACAACATCGGCAAGCTGCCGGTGCTCCTGGAGCGCGCCCGGGTCCAGGAGGAGGCGCAGGTCGAGATCGCCGAGTCGCTGGAGGCGTTCCCCTCCACGCTGCCCACCCGCCGTGAGTCGGCGTACGCCGCGTGGGTGTCGATCTCCGTCGGCTGTAACAACACCTGCACCTTCTGCATCGTCCCGGCGCTGCGGGGCAAGGAGAAGGACCGCCGCACGGGCGACATCTTGGCCGAGATCGAGGCCCTGGTCGCCGAGGGGGTCAGCGAGATCACCCTGCTCGGCCAGAACGTCAACGCGTACGGCTCCGACATCGGTGACCGCGAGGCCTTCTCCAAGCTGCTGCGGGCCTGCGGCACGATCGAGGGCCTGGAGCGCGTCCGCTTCACCTCGCCCCACCCACGGGACTTCACCGACGACGTGATCGCGGCGATGGCGGAGACACCGAACGTGATGCCCCAGCTGCACATGCCGATGCAGTCCGGATCGGACACGATCCTCAAGGCCATGCGCCGCTCGTACCGCCAGGAGCGCTTCCTAGGGATCATCGAGAAGGTGCGCGCCGCCATGCCGGACGCGGCGATCTCCACCGACATCATCGTGGGCTTCCCCGGGGAGACCGAGGAGGACTTCGAGCAGACCATGCACGCCGTGCGCGAGGCCCGCTTCGCGAACGCCTTCACCTTCCAGTACTCCAAGCGCCCCGGGACGCCCGCCGCCGACATGGAGGGACAGGTCCCCAAGGAGGTCGTACAGGAGCGCTACATGCGCCTCTCCGCCCTCCAGGAGGCGATCTCCTGGGAGGAGAACAAGAAGCAGGTCGGCCGCACCCTGGATGTCATGGTCGCGGAGGGCGAAGGCCGCAAGGACGGCGCCACGCACCGGCTCTCCGGCCGCGCTCCCGACAACCGTCTGGTCCACTTCACCAAGCCGTCCCAGGACGTACGCCCCGGGGACGTGGTGACGGTCGAGATCAGCTACGCCGCTCCGCACCACCTGCTCGCCGAGGGAGCGCCCCTGGGCGTCCGGCGCACCCGGTCGGGCGACGCCTGGGAGAAGCGCAACGCGACCCCTGCCGACCGGCCCGCCGGAGTGATGCTCGGCCTGCCCGGGATCGGCGCGCCCGCCCCGCAGCCCGTGGCCGCCACCCCGGGGTGCGGCTGCGACTGACACCGGCCCGTCTGAGTACGCTGACCGGCATGCTTGCCGCCGCCGCCGTCTGCCCCTGCCCGCCGATCCTGGTCCCCGAGGTGGCGGCGGGAGCCGCACCCGAGCTCGACGCCGCGAGGAACGCGTGCCTCGACGCACTGGGCGTGCTCGCCGCCGCGAAACCGGATCTGCTGATCGTGGCCGGGCCCGCCGGACCTGACGGCCGCGGGCCGTTCCCCCCGGGTTCGGCAGGTTCCTTCGCCGGATTCGGCGTCGACCTGAGCGTGCGGCTGGGTGAAGCCCCGGGCGGATCACCCGCCCCCGGGCGCCCGCTCCCCGGGTCACTCGCCGTCGGCGCCTGGCTGCTGGGCCGCGCCCGCTGGGACGGCTCCCCGGTCGAAGGGCTCGGCGTGGGGGAGCCCCTCGCCGCCGATCGCTGCCTGCGGGCGGGAGCGGACCTGGCGGCCGGGGCGGAGCGGGTGGCCCTGCTGGTCATGGGCGACGGCAGCGCCTGCCGTACGGTCAAGGCGCCCGGCTACCTGGACGAGCGGGCGGCGGACTTCGACGCGGCGGCGGCCCGTGCGCTGGGGAGCGCCGATGTGGCCGCGCTGAGCGCTCTGGACGAGTCGCTCGCGTACGAACTGAAGGCGGCGGGCCGGGCGCCCTGGCAGGTGCTCGCGGGCGCGGCCCGGGGCGCGGGCCTCGGCGGGCGGCTGCTGTACGAGGACGCCCCGTACGGCGTGGGATACGTCGTCGCCGTCTGGTCCTGACCCGCCGGTCCTGATCCTGCCACGGCACGGACGAGGGCCGTGGAGCCATATCGCTCCACGGCCCTCGATCCCGATGGAACCGGGTCAGTGCGCGGGCGGTGGCGGCGGTGTACCGCCCTGGTTCTTCTGGCCCAGACGGTCGACCGCGTCCTTGGCCTTCTGCGTGCCGGACACGATCTTGTCGCTGTACTTGCCCTTGGTCTTTTGGTCGACCGTGCGGGCGGCCTTGTCGATGCCCTGGTCGATCTTCCCCCCGTGCTGCTGCGCGAGGTCGCCGACCTTCTCCTTGGCCGGGGCCAGCTTGGCCTTCAGGTTGTCCAGGAAACCCATGGGTCACCTTCCGTGCTGGGGGACTGTGGTCACATTTTACCCGTCTGTGAGAAATCACGCGTTACTCGCCGTGTCCGTCCGTTCCCGGTCTCTTCCGGTCGGAGGGCGTCCCGAAGTTTGGGAGACTGTCTCGGTGAGAAGACCAGCTCCCACCCCCCGCGTCATCACCGTCGTCGGTCCCACCGCCGCCGGAAAGTCCGATCTGGGAGTGTTTCTCGCCCAGCAGCTCGGTGGTGAAGTGGTCAACGCCGACTCCATGCAGCTCTACCGGGGCATGGACATCGGCACGGCGAAGCTGACTCTCCCCGAGCGTGCCGGCGTTCCGCACCATCTCCTGGACATCTGGGACGTCACCGAGGCCGCGAGTGTCGCCGAGTACCAGCGGCTCGCGCGCACCGAGATCGACCGGCTGCTGGCCGAAGGACGTACGCCCGTCCTGGTGGGCGGCTCGGGTCTCTACGTGAAGGGCGCGATCGACGCCCTCGAATTCCCGGGTACGGACCCCGGCGTACGTGCCCGGCTCGAACAGGAGCTCACGGAGCACGGCTCCGGCGTCCTGCACGCCCGGCTCGCCGCCGCGGACCCCGAGGCGGCCCGCGCCATCCTGGCCGGCAACGGCCGCCGTATCGTCCGCGCCCTGGAGGTCATCGAGATCACCGGCAAGCCCTTCACGGCCAATCTGCCGAGCGGCGAAGCGGTGTACGACGCCCTTCAGATCGGCGTGGACGTCGGACGTCCCGAACTCGACGAACGTATCCGAACCCGCGTGGACCGGATGTGGGAGGCCGGGCTGGTGGACGAGGTGCGTGACCTGGAGGCCCGGGGGCTGCGCGAGGGACGCACCGCCTCGCGCGCGCTGGGCTACCAGCAGGTGCTCGCCGCTCTCGCGGGGGAGTGCACCGAGGACGAGGCGCGCACGGAGACCGTACGCGCCACCAAACGCTTCGCGCGGCGGCAGGACTCCTGGTTCCGGCGAGACCCGCGCGTCCGGTGGCTGAGTGGTGCCGAGGAACAGCGCGGAGAACTCCCGCGCCGGGCGCTGGCGTTGGTCGAACGAGCGGTTACAACCTGATGGCGTGACGAGAGAACGAGGCGTAGCAGGGATCAGTCTGTGCTGCATCGAAGCAGGTCAGAGAGACTGTCCTGGGTTTCGGGCTTCATCAGACTTCGACAATCAGGCACAACCCTTTCGGGTATTGGTGCTGACGCATCGCTGACTTTGCTGATGGCTAATCAGTTTCTTGGAGTGGCTGTGGGCGGAGGGCGGAGTGAGCTGTGGGTGCCGCGACGGGGAGCTGCTGTGTGTCTGGGGAGAGCAGCGGGCGAGCCCGTTGATTCCGACGTTCTGTTCCGCTCGTTCGGTGAGGGGTGTGCGGTGGCGTGACGGAGGCAGAGGCGAGAGAACAAGAAGGACGAGTCCGTTCTCAAGGACTGGGAGGCGGATCTGCACAAGCCGCGAGGAGGAGCTCAAGCGCCGCGCGGGCGAGGGCAGCCACGAGGGCAGTGGGGGCCGGAGGACTCCGCCCCGCCGAAGGGCTGAGCCTGCTGATATCCCGAAGCGTGCCGTGTTCGGGCCGGTGACGACGTACACGCTGTACGCCGTCACAGGCCCCGAAGCGGACAGCACGCCCCTGGGAGCGGTCGGCCCGCGGGCCGAGACTTCGTCCCATGACGACCGCCCCCACCGATACCTCCCCGAACACGGCCGCACCCGGCACCGGGTACGGCGACAAGGTCATCGCCGTCGAGACGGCGGGCGCCGACCCCATCCCGCCGGCCGAACGGCACGGCACTCCGCGCGGACTGCTGTGGACCTGGGCCTCGCCCAACATCGAGTTCGCGACGGTCTACATCGGCGTGATCTCGGTGCTGTTCTTCGGGCTGAACTTCTGGCAGGCGGCAACAGCGCTGCTGCTGGGTACGGCGGTGGGCGCGGTCACGCACGGAGTGCTGAGCACCGACGGGCCCCGGTTCGGGGTACCGCAGATGGCCGTCGGCCGACTGGCCTTCGGCCGTGGCGGCAACGCGCTGCCGTCGGTGGTGAACGCGCTGGTGGCGGGCGTCGGCTGGTTCGCGGTGAACAGTGTCAGCGCCGCTTTCGCGCTCAACACACTGACCGGGCTGCGGCCGCTGCCGAGCCTGCTGCTCGTGGTCGTCGTGGAGATCGCCGTCGGCTTCATCGGGCACAACTTCGTGCACACCTTCGAGCGGTACGCGCTGCCCGTGCTCGCGGTGGTCTTCCTGCTGGCGGGGGTCTGGACGTTCGACGGGGCGGAGCTCTCGGCAGCCGGCGGGGGCGGCGGCGTGGGCGGTTTCCTGCTCGCGTTCAGCGCGGCCTTCGGCTACACGGCGGGCTGGAATCCGTTCGCCTCCGACTACACCCGGTATCTGCCGCAGGGCGCCTCCCGGCTGCGTACGGCCCTGTATCCGGCGATCGGCCTGTTCGTGTCCGTGGCGACAGTGGCACTGATCGGCGCGGCCTCGGCGACGATCGCCGCACCGGCCGACGCCACGCCGACTGCCGCGTTCACCGGTCATTTGCCGGGCTGGCTGAGTCATCTCGTCCTGCTGGCGATCATCCTGGGCGCGGTCTCCGCGAACGCCCTGAACATCTACTCCTCGTCGATGTCACTGACCGCGCTGGGGCTGCGGCTTCCGCGGTGGCTGGGGCGCAGCACGCTGGTGCTGGTCACGGGTGTCGTGGGCACGGCGGCCGCCTGGTCGTCGCTGGCGGACGCGGGGCATGCGTACGAGGCGTTCCTGCTGGTCATCGCCTACTGGGTGGGGCCCTGGCTGGGTGTGGTGCTGACGGCGCGGTGGCTGACGCGCTCCACCGCCGACGAGGTGCTCGCGGCGCGGCTGACGGACCGTACGTACAGCGGGTGGCCGGGTGTGGTGGCCCTCCTCGCGGGGGTGGCCGTGTCGGTGCCGCTCTTCTCCCGGCAGGAGCAGTACGTGGGGTGGGCCGCCGGACGGTGGCCGGACCTGGGTGACATCACCTGCGTGGTGGGGTTCGTGGTGAGCGCGGGCGTGTACGCGGCGCTTCGAGTCGGCGCAGGGAAATCAAGCCCGTGGGGCTCCCCCCGGACGAAGTCTGGGGATTGAGGACACAGCGCGGCCCCGCGCTGCCCGGTGAACGTTTGCGACCAGCGCCAGCGAGCCCGGCCTGACCTCGCGGACACCCCCCCCGGCCGGTCTCAGGCAGCCGGACGCCGCCCTGGCGCGGCGGCCGCCTGCGCGCCACGCACAATGCGGTGGGCGCAGGCCGCCGACAGCAGTGCGCCCTGGAGTTCCGGATCGTCGGGTGCGAGACCGAGCAGCATCTCGATACGTTCGAGGCGCTGGTAGAGCGACTGTCTGCCGATGTGCAGCAGTGCCGCCGTCCGGGTCGGGCTGCAGCCGTTCCTGAGGTGGACCTCCAGGGTGCGGACCAGATCGGATGGGTGGGCCGCCTCCCACTCCAGCAGCGGGCCGAGGGTCTGCTGCACCAGGGCGGCCAGCCGGTCCCGGTTGGCGTCGAGGCCACCTCGGGTCAGTTCGCGTTCGAGGGCGAGGGCGCGCGACGAGGTGATCAACGGGCCGTGTTCGGGGGCGGGTTCGGCGGGCGGAACGGTGAGGGCGAGTTCCAGTGCGGCGCGTGCGGCGCGCAGGGTCTCGCTGCGGCGCAGCCAGGCCGCGGCGGCGGGCACGGCATGGCCGACCGCGGCGGTGACGCCTTCACCGCCGATCGCCCAACCGCCGCTCTCCGTACCGTGGGCTGCCGCCCGCAGGGCCATCTGCACCGCCCGTACCGGATCCCGTACCGGGTCCCGGGTCACCCCCGGGCGGGCCGCCGTCCGCACCACCGCGAGCAGGGCCAGGGTGTCCCCGGGGAACGACGCCTGAAGGACGGGCCGCCCGCCGAGGCCACGTACCGCGCCCCGCAGCAGCGCCGCCGCCGCGCGCTGCGGTCCGTGCACCGAGATCCCCACCAGCAGGCTCCCCTCCCCCGGGCGGAAGCCCGCCAGCTCCGAGCGGGCCGTCACCTCCGGTTGGTTCAGGGCCCGCCCGTCGGCCAGGTCGGCGAGCAGCGCCGCGGCGTGATCGGTTTCCCAGGTGCGTACGGCTCTGGTCGCGAGGGACTGGGTGACGATGGCCCGGTTGGCGGCCTCGACGATCCGCACGAACGGCACGACGCGGTGCAGAGCGAGCAGCGGCAGCTCCAGGCGGCGGGCCTCGGCGACGACCTCCTCGGGCATGACGGGCAGCGAGCGGCCGACCTCCACGGCGAGTCCGGCGGCGCCCCGGGCGGCCAGTTCCCGGACGTAGCGACGGCGGGTCTCGGCGTCCGCGCCGACGAGTCCGAAACCGTTGGTGAGCAGGAGTTCGCCGCCGTCGAGGAAGTTCGCGCCCTCGTACACCTCGCTGGAATGGACCCAGCGGACCGGCCGGTCCAGTGAGCTCGCGCCCGCCAGCAGTTCGGGCTCCGTGGCACCGACCGTGTCGAGGGCCAGGATCTCGCGGAGGGTGAGTGCGGGCACGGCGGCCTCCCTGGGGCGTGTCCCGGGCGCTGACAGTTCGTCCGGCGACGGGCTGCCGGGAGAGTACTTTCCGCACGTTGCCCCGGTGTTTCGCGACCGGGAGAGTGGACCACATGAACGGTACGTACGGCACCGGCGGCACGGACGGTGCGGGCCGCGCGAACACAGCAGGCGGGCCGGAGACGGCAGCCGACGGGACGGATTTCCGCAGGTGGCTGGCGACCGCGGTCGCCGAGGCACGCGCCGGACTGGCGGAGGGCGGCGTTCCGATCGGTGCCGCACTGTACGGGGCGGACGGCACGCTCCTCGGTCGCGGCCACAACCGCCGCGTCCAGGACGGCGACCCGTCCATGCACGCCGAGACGGCGGCGTTCCGGGCGGCCGGGCGACAGCGTTCGTATCGCGGTACGACGATGGTGACCACCCTCTCGCCCTGCTGGTACTGCAGTGGTCTGGTGCGCCAGTTCGGGATCTCCCGGGTGGTGATCGGCGAGGCGGAGACCTTCCACGGCGGGCACGACTGGCTGGCCCGGCACGGCGTGGAGATCGTGCTGCTCGACGACCCCGGGTGCACCGGTCTGATGCGTGCCTTCATCCAGGAGCACCCCGACGTATGGAACGAGGACATCGGCGATGAGTGAGCCCAGGATTCCCACGATCGATCTGCGCCCGTGGCTCTCCGGAGACCACGCAGCCCGCAAGGAGATCGCCACGACCGTCGACCGGGCGCTGCGGACGGCAGGCTTCCTGCTGGTGACGGGGCACGGCATCGATCCCGCGCTGCGGACGGCGATCCGCGACGGGGCCCGGGACTTCTTCCGGCTGCCGGCCGCGACGAAGGAGCCGTACTCCGTCAGGGTCGGCGGCCGCGGGTGGCTCGGCCCCGGCGCCGAGGCCAATGGCTACGCGGAGGGTACGCAGACGCCCCCCGACCTCAAGGAGTCGCTGTCCTTCGCGGCCGAGGATCCCACCGGGGACGCGGCGGTCGACGCCGAGTGGTTCCTGCCCAACTCCTGGCCGGCCGAGGCCCCTGGGCTGAAGGCCCTGGTGACGACGTATCTCGCGCAGATGCGGACGCTCTCGGACCAGCTGTTGGAGCTGCTGGGTGCCGCTCTCGGCGAGCCCGAGGACTTCTTCACCCGGCACACCGCCCACCCCACCTGGGGTTTCAACATCAACTGGTATCCGGGAACGGAGGTCGTCGGCGAGCCGCAGCCCGGCCAGTTCCGGATCGGCCCGCACACCGACTTCGGCACCGTCACGGTCCTCGACCGGCAGGCGGGCAAGGGCGGGCTGCAGGTCTTCACGGACGAGGGCGGCTGGGAGGACGCTCCGTACGATCCGGCGGCGTTCACCATCAACATCGGTGATCTGATGGCGCGTTGGACGGGTGACCGCTGGCGTTCGGGCCGGCACCGGGTGCTGCCGCCGCCCGCCGACGCTCCTGCCGAGGAGCTGATGTCGCTCGTCTACTTCTACGAGTGCGACCCGCGCACCACGGTCGAGTCCGTGCCGGCCCCGACCGGCCGGATCGCCCACCCGCCGGTGGACTCGCATGTGTATCTGCGCGAGAAGCTGGACGCGATCTCGGTCGGCTGAAGGTCGACGACTGAAAGGCGGCTGCGGGACCGGAAGCCATCGACGCACCGTCCCGGTCGTTCGAAAATCTTCACCTGACTCCAACATGCTGCTGGTGTCCGATTGTTGACACCTTGGCAGATCTGACAGGGCGTCGGCGCTGGGGTGCTGTGGAGAGAGTCGGCGGCGCCCGGGACGGCGCCCCATCCAGTGGTGCCCGTGCGACGGGAGGGGCTTGACGTGACGGTGCTGTCGCCGGACTACCAGCGGATCATGCACGTCCTGGCCGATCGTGGTCCGGCGAAGGGCCGACGATCTGCCGGCAACTCGCTGACGCGCTGGACCTCGAACTGGTCCCGGCGAAGATCGAAGGGGTGAGGTCCAAGGCGAAGCGCCTGGCCCGCACGGGGCTTGCTCGTCGAGAACACCCAGGGCTCCTTCAACGTCGCCGCTTCGCAAGGCGGCGGCTCATGACCATGGTCATCGACCACAGCACCATCGCCTCGGACGTGTCGGCCCGCCTCTCGTAGTCGCGGACCAGACGGCGCGAACGCATCAGTCACCCGAACGTCCGCTCCATCACCCACCTGCGGGGCAGCACCACAAAGCCCGAAGCGTCCGCATCGCGTTGGGCGACCGTGAGTGCGAGACGCGGCATCTTCGCTGCGAAGTCGGCCAGGGGGTTGGTGTAACCGCCGTCAGCCCAGACCAGCCTCAGCAGGAAGAACCGCTCAGCCAGCCGGGCCAGCAGAACCTGGCCCGCCTCCCGGTCGGTCACGTTCGCCGCGGTGACCATGACCGTCAGCAGCAGCCCCCGTCGTGTCGACCACGATGTGCCGCTTACGGCCATTGATCTTTTTCCCGCCGTCGAAGCCCGTGAGGACGCGGGCACGGACGCGGCGGCCTTGACCGACTGGACGTTGATGCTGCCCGCGGTCGGCTCCGGATCCCGGTCGGCCGCCTCGCGGGCCTTCCCACGCAGCCGCTCGTGGAATTCCTTGACCAGGCCCTTGTCCCTCCGGCGGCGGAAGAGCGCGTAGACCCGGTCCCAGGCGGGGAGGTCCACCGGCATCGCCCGCCACTTGATTCCGTTGTCGACGATGAGGCGGAAGGCGTCGTCGTCGCGGGCCACGCGCAGGAGGCCGACCTGTTCCTTGGTGGGAATCACGGTCGGGCCCGGGCGGTATTCCGGCGGGCTGACGTCGAGCAGCGGGTCGAGACCTATGAGTCCGCGGCGGTGCGTCCTTGAGGATTCCCTTCACCCGCAGGAAGACCTGTGTCTGGGTCGCGGCACCGACGTCGCTGCGTTCCATGGCGGTGATGAAGCGTTCCACCACGAAGCGGGCCGTGTAGAGCTCGGTCAGTCGCTCGATGGCGGCGTCCTAGGTGGGGAAGCCGGACTCCTCGGCCTGCTTGCCCCGGGTGTTGCGGAAGCGGATCGTGTAGAGGTGCGGGCAGCTCGACGGCCTGCGGCATTCGCAGGGCTTGAAGAAGCTCCCCATACCCCGCGCAAGCCTGTTCGACATGGTTGAGATGGTTCCTTCTCCGGGCTGGCCGCGACCGGCCAATCGGGCGCTGACCTGGGGCTATTGCTGACCATTTGCTGACTCGCCGACCAGCAGCAGGCGTCTGACCTGCATAAACCCTAAAGCGGGGCTATAACAGCCTGATCACGTGATGGCATCGGGAAGCTCCGCCCGTCATTTCGGCGGCCGGGGCCGTGCCATCATCGAGCATCGATCGACCAGTGGAGTCCGAGTTGGGAGGGCGCGTGGCGATGGAGGCCGGCCCTCGCGACACAGACAGAGACGCACCGGATGCGCAGCACGAGGCAGGACGCCTGAGCCCTGACGGGCCGGACGAGCACGAGGTGGCCCCCGAGGTCGAGGTCGAGCTCCGGCCCGCCCGCCGGCTGCGGATCTGGCAGCTGGCACCCATCGTGGGGCTGGCTGCGGTCGGCTCCCTGATGTTCGCCTTCCCGCTCGCCTTCGAGTTCGGCGGCGGCGGTGCCGTCGTGGCGATGCTGGGCCTGCTGATCAGCGGCTGTGCCGCGGGCTGGGGCATGATGGCCGCCCGCCGTGTCGGCCACACCTGGCCCGGCCTGCCGGCCAGAGGATCGAACGAACGCCCCGACTGGCGCGTGGTCACGCTGTACGTGGCCGTCTGCGCCGTGCTGGTGGCCCTCGCCGTCTGGCGCGTGGCCCGGCTCCGCTGACCGGCCCGGACCCCGGGAGCCCCTTCTGCGGGCAGGCGCCGGCCCGCGACGTGGCCCGGACCCGCGGACTGTCGGCGGAGCCTCGTACAGTTGTTTCGTGAGCACTTCGCAGATCACCTTCCTCAAGGGTCACGGCACGGAGAACGACTTCGTGATCGTTCCCGATCCGGACAACGCCCTCGACCTGCCGGTCTCCGTCGTCGCCCGGCTCTGCGACCGCCGGGCGGGCATCGGCGGCGACGGGCTGCTGCACGTCGTGCGGTCCGCCGCGCACCCCGAGGCGCGCGGCATGGCCGAGCAGGCCGAGTGGTTCATGGACTACCGCAACTCGGACGGCTCGGTCGCCGAGATGTGCGGCAACGGGGTGCGGGTCTTCGCCCGCTACCTCCAGCGTGCCGGGTTCGTCGCCGAAGGTGATCTGTCCGTCGCCACGCGGGGCGGGGTCAAGCGGGTGCACATCGCGAAGGACGGCGACGTCACGGTCTCCATGGGGCGTGCCCTGCTGCCGGACGACGGCGTCAGGGTGACCGTGGACGGCCGCAGCTGGGAAGCACGCAACGTGAACATGGGCAATCCGCACGCCGTCGCGTTCGTCGAGGACCTGGACCACGCCGGAGAGCTCTCCTCCGTACCGCCGTTCAGCCCGCGGTCCGTCTACCCCGACGGAGTCAACATCGAGTTCGTCGTGGACCGCGGCCCCCGGCACGTCGCGATGCGTGTCCACGAGCGCGGTTCCGGTGAGACCCGGTCGTGCGGCACCGGCGCCTGTGCGGTGGCCGTCGCCGCCGCACGCCGGGACGGCGTGGACCCGTCGGAGACCGGCGCCCCCGCGGCATACACCGTGGACCTGCCCGGCGGCACCCTGGTGATCACCGAATACCCTGACGGCGGGATCGACATGACGGGGCCCGCCGTGATCGTCGCGGAGGGCGTGATCGACCCCGCCTGGCTCGAAACGATGAGCGGTTAGAGCTTCGCTCGAATGGGTGATCCGTTTCACGCTGAGCGAGAGCTGGACTGCGCCACGTGGTGGGGTCGATAGCATCAAGCACCGGCTCGGGGGTGTAACCGCATCCACCGCCGGTCGACGTTGCCGGAGGTGCCCCATGAGCGCAGAGGCCACCAATCCAGGTGCTCCCCTTCGCAAACGCGGTCGTCCACGGATCGACCTGCGCAGGCTGGGCCGTGTCGCCCTGCTCGGGCCGGTCTCCCGTGACCGGCTTCCCGACGCCATCGGGCATGTCGCGGAGGCTCATCGCGCGCACTACCCGGACGCCGACCTCGCCATCCTGCGCAAGGCGTACGTCCTCGCCGAGACCTCCCACCGCGGCCAGATGCGCAAGAGCGGTGAGCCGTACATCACCCATCCGCTGGCGGTGACCCTGATCCTCGCCGAACTCGGCGCGGAGACGACGACCCTGACGGCCTCGCTGCTCCACGACACGGTCGAGGACACCGATGTGACCCTCGATCAGGTGCGGGAGCAGTTCGGCGAAGAGGTCTGCTACCTGGTCGACGGCGTCACCAAGCTGGAGAAGGTCGACTACGGGGCCGCCGCCGAGCCCGAGACCTTCCGCAAGATGCTCGTCGCCACCGGGAACGACGTCCGCGTCATGTCGATCAAACTGGCCGACCGGCTGCACAACATGCGGACACTCGGCGTCATGCGCCCCGAGAAACAGGCCAGGATCGCCAAGGTCACCCGGGACGTGCTCATCCCGCTCGCCGAACGCCTCGGCGTGCAGGCGCTCAAGACGGAGCTCGAGGACCTCGTCTTCGCGATCCTGCACCCGGACGAGTACGAGCGCACCCAGGCCCTGATCTCCGCCTGGAGCGGAGCGGCGGACCCTCTCACGGAGATCGCCGGCAGCGTCAGATCGACCCTGCGGGAAGCGGGTATCAGCGCCGAAGTGCTCATCAGACCGCGTCACTTCGTCTCCGTGCACCGGGTGAGGATCAAACGCGGCGAAATGCGGGGCACCGACTTCGGACGGCTGCTGGTGCTGGTCGGGGAGGACGCCGACTGCTACGCGGTCCTGGGCGAGCTGCACACCTGTTTCACCCCGGTCATCTCCGAGTTCAAGGACTTCATCGCGGCGCCCAAGTTCAACCTCTACCAGTCGCTGCACACGGCGGTCGTCGGACCCGAGGGCGCGGTCGCCGAAGTCCTGATCCGTACACACCGGATGCACAAGGTCGCCGAGGCGGGTGTCGTCGCGCTCGGCAACCCGTACACCCAGGACGGCACCAACGCCGCGCACCAGGCCGAACCCGCCGACGGCGAGCGCGCCGACCCGACCAGGCCCGGCTGGCTCTCCCGCCTCCTGGAGTGGCAGGAGTCGGCGACCGACTCCGACACGTTCTGGGCCACGCTGCGAGCCGACCTCGCACAGGACCGGGAGATCACGGTCTTCCGCACCGACGGCGGGACCCTCGGGCTGCCCGCCGGCGCCAGCTGCGTCGACGCCGCCTACGCGCAGTACGGCGACGAGGCGCACGGCTGCATCGGAGCCCGCGTCAACGGCCGGCTGGCGACGCTGAGCACCGCGCTGAACGACGGTGACACCGTGCAGCTGCTGCTCGCCCAGGACGCCTCTTCCGGGCCCTCCCCGGAGTGGCTTGAACACGCCCGTACGCCTGCCGCCCGGATCGCGATCATGGCATGGCTCGACGCCCATCCGGGCGGTGCGCAGGGCCCCCACAAGAGCAGGCCCGACGCCCCGAGGCCGCAGGCCCAGCCCGCCGAAGACGCGGCGGACAGCCGGGCCAGGGCAGCCGGCCGGGCTCCGATCGTGGCGATCGGCACGCCGGGCGCACCGGTCCGGCTCGCAGGATGCTGTACCCCCGTCCCGCCCGACGGCATCATCGGATTCACGGTGCGCGGCGGCGCCGTCACCGTGCACCGCGAGGAATGTCCGGCGGTGGCCCGGATGCGGGCGATCGGCCGGCCGGCCGTAGAGGCGCACTGGAACGACCCGGGCGACCGGAGCGGCACCCCCGACTACCGGGTCACCCTCGTCGCCGAGTCCTTCGGACGCCCCCGGCTCCTCGCCGACCTCACCGAGGCCATCGCGACCGCGGACGCCGCCATCGTCTCGGCGACCGTCGAGCCGCCCAGCGAACAGCGCGTCCGGCACACCTACACGCTGCAGCTGCCCGACGCGGCGGGACTGCCGGGCCTCATGCGGGCGATGCGCGACGTACCCGGCGTGTACGACGTGAGCCGCGCCCAGCAGCCCGCCGCCACCGGCTGACGCCCTGTCCCGTCCGGGACCTCTCCTTGCCGCTCACCGGCGACCCCGTTCGGGTGGTGCGGCGCGCGCCACCGCCGCGTGGACGGTGCGCGCTGATAGCCGTAGTCCATGCCGCTCACCTCCCGCCGACTGCGTGCAGCTCTGCTGGCCACCGCGTCGGTCACCCTCGTCGCCGCCACCCTGCCCGCAGCCGAACCGCTCGGCATCGGCGACCGACTCTTCCCCCACCTCGGCAACCCGGGCTACGACGTCCTCTCGTACGACATCTCTCTCACCTACAAGGGCCGCAACACCGAGCCCCTCGACGCCGTCACCACGATCGACGCCCGGACCACCGCACCGCTGGAACGGATCAACCTCGACTTCGCGCGGGGCGCCGTCCACTCCGTCGAGGTCGACGGGCTGAACTCGGAGTTCGCCACCGCCGGTGAGGACCTGATCGTCGACGCGCCCTCCCGGATCCCGGCCGGGGTGCCCGTGAGGATCACCGTCCGGCATACGAGCGACCCCTCGGGGGACCGGGCCAACGGGGGCTGGGTGCCGACCGCCGACGGCCTCGCGATGGCGAACCAGGCCGACGCCGCCCACCGGGTCTTCCCCGGCAACGACCACCCCGCCGACAAGGCGTTCTTCACCTTCCGGGTGACCGCGCCGAAGGACCTCACGGTCGTGGCGGGCGGCCTTCCCGCCGGGAAGCGGGACCACGCCGGCGCGACCACCTGGACCTACCGCACGGAGCACCCGATGGCGACGGAACTCGCCCAGGTGTCCATCGGCCGCTCCACCGTCCTCCGCCGCACCGGGCCCCGGGGACTGCCGGTGCGCGACGTGGTGCCCTCGGCCGACCGCGCGAAGCTGGAGCCCTGGCTGGAGAAGACCCCGGCGCAGCTGGCCTGGATGGAGAAGCAGGTCGGCCCGTACCCGTTCGAGACGTACGGGCTCCTCGTCGCGGACACCGAGACGGGCTTCGAGCTGGAGACGCAGACCCTCTCGCTCTTCGAACGCTCCCTGTTCACCGGGGACGGATATCCCGAGTGGTACGTCGACTCGGTCATGGTGCACGAGCTCGCCCACCAGTGGTTCGGCAACAGCGTCTCCCCGCGGTCCTGGTCCGATCTGTGGCTCAACGAGGGACACGCCACCTGGTACGAGGCCCGCTACGCCGAGGAACACGCGCAGAAGCCCATGGAGCGCCGGATGCGCGAGGCCTACGCCCGCTCCGACACCTGGCGCGCGGCGGGCGGTCCGCCCGCACGCCCCGATGTGCCCACCCCCGACCACAAGATCAGCCTCTTCAGGCCGGTCGTGTACGACGGGAGCGCGCTCATCCTGTACGCGCTGCGTGAGGAGATCGGCGAGGCCGCGTTCGACCGCCTCGAGCGGACCTGGGTGCGCGTCCACCGGAACGAATCGGCGACCACCGAGCAGTTCACGGACCTGGCGTCGAGGATCGCGGGACGGGACCTGACGGCGTTCTTCGACGGGTGGCTGTACGGGAAGAAGACCCCTTCGATGCCGGGGCACCCGGACTGGCGCAGCGAGACGCCCCGGAGCGCCGCGGCCGGGCAGAGCCCCGCGCGGGCGCCGAAACCCGAGTGACGGCCCGGGCGGGGACATGCCACTATCGACGCGTCGGCACGGCGGCCGGCCGGTGGATCCTCTCCATGGGAATCTTCCGGCGGGGTCACGCGTTGTGAGTGACGTATCGGACTTCTATCGACGTAAGGATCCAATGACCTCCTCTTCTTCCCTTCCCCAGGACGCGCAGGACGCGCAGAGCGCCACGGAAGCCAACTCCGAGAGCCTTCGGGCCGACGCCCTGATGGAAGAGGACGTCGCCTGGAGCCACGAGATCGACGGAGAGCGGGACGGCGAGCAGCTCGACCGTTCCGAGCGTGCGGCTCTGCGCCGCGTGGCAGGCCTCTCCACCGAGCTCGAGGACGTCACCGAGGTCGAGTACCGACAGCTGCGCCTGGAGCGCGTGGTTCTCGTCGGTGTCTGGACATCGGGGACCGTCCATGACGCGGAGATCTCCCTCGCGGAGCTCGCGGCCCTGGCCGAGACGGCGGGCGCACAGGTGCTGGACGCCGTGTTCCAGCGGCGGGACAAGCCCGACCCGGCCACCTACATCGGCTCGGGCAAGGCGCTGGAGCTGCGCGACATCGTTCTCGAATCGGGGGCCGACACCGTCGTCTGCGACGGTGAGCTCAGCCCCGGCCAGCTGATCCACCTGGAAGACGTCGTCAAGGTCAAGGTGGTCGACAGGACCGCCCTGATCCTCGACATCTTCGCCCAGCACGCCAAGTCCCGGGAGGGCAAGGCGCAGGTGTCGCTGGCACAGATGCAGTACATGCTCCCGCGCCTGCGCGGCTGGGGTCAGTCGCTGTCCCGGCAGATGGGCGGCGGCGGTTCCAGCGGCGGTGGCGGCATGGCCACCCGTGGTCCCGGTGAGACCAAGATCGAGACGGACCGGCGACGGATCCGCGAGAAGATGGCGAAGATGCGCCGGGAGATCGCGGAGATGAAGACCGGCCGGGAGATCAAGCGCCAGGAGCGCAAGCGCAACAAGGTGCCCTCGGTGGCGATCGCCGGGTACACCAACGCCGGGAAGTCATCGCTGCTCAACCGGCTCACCGGTGCGGGTGTCCTCGTGGAGAACGCCCTGTTCGCGACCCTCGACCCGACCGTGCGCCGGGCCGAGACGCCGAGCGGCCGTATCTACACCCTGGCCGACACCGTCGGGTTCGTGCGGCACCTGCCGCACCACCTGGTCGAGGCGTTCCGCTCCACCATGGAGGAGGTCGGCGAGTCCGACCTGATCCTGCATGTGGTGGACGGTTCCCATCCGGTGCCGGAGGAGCAGCTCGCCGCCGTACGTCAGGTCATCCGGGAAGTCGGCGCGGTCGACGTACCCGAGGTCGTCGTGATCAACAAGGCGGACGCGGCCGACCCGCTCGTGCTGCAGCGCCTGATGCGCGCCGAGAAGCACGCGATCGCGGTGTCGGCGCGGACCGGCGCCGGCATCGACGAGCTGCTCGCGCTCATCGACGCCGAGCTGCCGCGGCCGTCCGTGGAGATCGAGGCGCTCGTGCCCTACATCCAGGGTGCGCTCGTCTCCCGGGTGCACGCCGAGGGCGAGGTGATCTCCGAGGAGCACACGCCGGAGGGCACGCTGCTCAAGGCGCGGGTCCACGAGGAACTCGCTGCGGAGCTCGCCGTCTTCGTGCCGGTGGCTCACTGACGCGGTAGACATGCAGGAGGCCGGGCTCCCCCCCCCCTTGAAGGGGAGCCCGGCCTCCTTGTGCTCCGGCCCGCAACCGCCGGGCCGGGGCCCGCGGTCCTACTGTCCCGCGTACTTCTTGCTGACGGCCTCGTAGACGCCCTTGGCCTCCTCGCCCAGGCGGGGGCCGGCCAGCCAGCCCGCCGTCACCGGGCCGATGGAGGTGTTGGAGACCAGCGCCGGCTTACCGTCCTGGCCCTTCGCGACCCAGCCGCCACCGGAGGAACCACCGGTCATCGTGCACCCGATGCGGTACATCGTCGGCTGCTCCTCGAAGACGGCGAGGCGGCCCGGCTCATCGGTGCACCGGAGAGCCTTCTGGCCGTCGAACGGCGGGGCCGCCGGATAGCCGGTGGCCGTCATGCTGTCGATCTCCGGGACGGCCGGGGCGTTGAAATCGACCGGGAGCGCCGAACCGACGGTCTCCTCCAGGGACTTGCCCGTCGAACCCTTCTCCGGAGCGACCTGCAGCACCGCGAAGTCGTACGGGGCTCCCTGGCCGCCGGTCGCGGCGCCCTGGTTGATCCACTGGTCGGAGGTCTGCGCCCACTGACCCCACCACACGCCGTACGGAGCGATCTCCTCCTTCGTCGCGTTCTGCAGCTCGGCCGTCGACATACCGCTGTCGTTGTACGAGGGGACGAAGGCGATGTTGCGGTACCAGCCGCCGTTCTTGCCCGCGTGCACACAATGCCCGGCCGTCCAGACCATGTTGGACTTGCCCGGGTGGGCCGGGTCCTGCACCACGGTCGCGGAGCAGACCATCGAGCCCTCGGGACCGTCGAACAGGAGCTTGCCGGACTCGGGCGCGCTCGCGTGGTACGGCGTCTGCAGGTTCGCGGCCTCGACCGGTGCGGGGGTCGGGTCCGTCACGCCCTCGTCGCCGGAGATGTCGTTGTCGACGGGGTTCTCCGGGGCCTTGTCGGCGTCCCGCATCCGCTCCGGGTCCCAGAGGTCCTCGATGATGGGGTTGACGTAGTCCTTGGCCTCACGCAGCCACTTGTCCCTGTCCCAGTTCTTCCACTCGCCGTCCCTCCACTTGTCGAGGTCGATCCCGTGCTCCTTGAGCCGGTCCTTGAGATCGTCCGGGATCACGACCTTTCCGTCGGAGGACTGGCCGGTGGAGCTGCTCGGCTCGCTGATAGCGCCGTCCTCCTCCGGCCCGCAGGCCGTGGCGGAGAGCGTCAGGAGAGCGGCAAGGGCGGCCGCGGCGAACACCCGAGGGGTGCGGCGGGCGCTCCCCCCGCGGTGTGCGGTATCGGTCGGGCGCATGGGTCGCATCTGGTGATCCCCCTGGGACTTCGTCACTGACTTCGGTACCGCACTGCGGACCTGGCGTGCGCGGCAGGGCCGTCCGGCCGCATCGCGCACCCACGGAGCGGCGGCTCCGTCCCGAGTGCGGCCCCTACTATGCCGGTGCCGTTGGGGACGGTGCGCGGCAGGGCCGCGGTTCCGCCTGCACAAGGATCTTCCGATTTACCCGTGATCTCCCGCGTTCCGCCTCGTTGGTACGTACGGGGGACACCCGGACACCGTTCATCGGCGCAGTCCGCCCCGGGGGGCCGTACCGATGCGCAACGCAACTGTTACAGCAGGAGGACCGAACAGCCGTGGCCGTGACCGAACCAGCTCCGGTGGCCCTTTCTCCTGCGCACGAAGGGATTCTGCGGCGTCAGGCACTACGTGAATCGGCGGCCCGCACCTACGCGCGGTCCCTGCCGATCGTGCCGGTACGCGCGCGGGGCATGACGATCGAGGGTGCGGACGGCCGGCGCTATCTCGACTGTCTGTCAGGTGCGGGCACGCTGGCTCTCGGACACAACCACCCCGTGGTGCTCGAGGCCATCCGGAAGGTCATCGACTCCGGCGCACCACTGCATGTGCTCGATCTCGCCACACCCGTCAAGGACGCCTTCACGACCGAGCTGTTCGCCACCCTGCCCCGTGAACTGGCCGACAACGCCCGGATCCAGTTCTGCGGTCCGGCCGGGACGGACGCCGTCGAGGCGGCCTTCAAGCTGGTCCGGGCAGCGAGCGGGCGCAGTGAACTCCTCGCCTTCACCGGCGCGTACCACGGAATGACCGCCGGTGCGCTGGCCGCTTCGGGCGGGGCCACGGACGTCCGGGTGACGCGGCTGCCCTTCCCGCAGAACTACCGCTGCCCCTTCGGAGCCGGCGGGGAGCGGGGCGCGGACATCGCCGCGCACTGGACGGAATACCTCCTGGACGACCCCAAGGGCGGGGTGCCCGCTCCGGCCGCCATGATCCTGGAGCCGGTCCAGGGCGAGGGCGGGGTGAACCCGGCCCCGGACGGCTGGATGCGCCGGATGCGGGAGATCACCCAGGAGCGTTCCATCGCCCTGATCGCGGACGAGGTGCAGACCGGAGTCGGCAGGACCGGCACCTTCTGGGCGGTCGAGCACAGCGGTATCGTGCCGGACGTGATGGTGCTCTCGAAAGCCATCGGCGGCTCGCTGCCCCTCGCGGTGATCGTCTACCGATCCGAGCTCGACCTCTGGCAGCCGGGCGCCCACGCCGGCACCTTCCGGGGCAACCAGCTGGCCATGGCTGCCGGCGCCGCGACCCTCGCGTACGTACGGGAGAACCGGCTCGCCGAACGCGCGGGGACACTCGGCGCGCGCATGCTCGCCCGGCTCCAGGCGCTCGGCGCGGACCATCCGAGCATCGGCGACGTCCGTGGCCGCGGCCTGATGATCGGCATCGAACTCGTCGACCCCGAGGCCGAGCCGCTCACCGTCACCGCCGAGAGCGGCTCCGCCCCGCCGCCCGATCCGGCCCTCGCCGCGGCGGTGCAGCAGGAGTGCCTGCGCCGCGGCCTCATCGTCGAACTCGGCGGACGCCACAGCGCCGTGGTCCGACTGCTCCCTCCCCTCACTCTCACCGACGAACAGGCAACGGCGGTCGTCGACCGCCTGGCCGACGCGCTGAGAGCGGCCGAGCGCTCTCCGTACCGCCGGGCCGCTGCCGGGCCTACCCGCTGATCCCGGACCCCTCACAAGGAAGACCGCCGTGAACCCCACCCCTGCGCCCGAGGCCGACGGCCCCCTCACCAGCCAGCAGCGAGGACATGACCTGCCGGAGGGCCCCCTCGCCGTCGAGTCGACGACCGTGCCGCGACAGAAGGCCGGTCCGCACGGCACCCCGCGTGCCGGTTCGGGTGCCGTCCCGGCGGACCGCCCCGGCGACACGATGCGGGACCCGCTCGACCATCCGGACCCGTTCCGGGCTGCGGACTCGGCCGGTACGGAGAATCTGCTGCGCTGCTGGACCAGGGAGAACGACCTGCCCCGCCCCCGGGGAAACACCCTGCGCGTTCCGCTCCCGGCGAGCGGCATCGCCCTGCTCGTCCCGGTCGCCCACTGGTCCGCGACGGGCTGGCACCGCTTCGGGACGCCGTCCCTGGAGAACGCGCCCGACGGCGCCCCGGGCGTCGACGCCGTCACCGTGGCCGCGCTGCTCAGCCGGGAGAGCGAGCGGAACGCCGGCGTCGACCTGGTGGCCAGGGTGGCCGACTCCGTACGGCACACGGCGGCCTTCATCGCCGACCGGCGCCGCACACCCACCGCGCCTCCCGAGGCCGATCTCTTCCTCACCGCCGAGCAGTCCCTCGTCCTCGGCCACCCCCTGCACCCCACCCCCAAGAGCCGCGAAGGCCTCTCCGAGTCGGAGGCGCTGCTCTACTCACCCGAGCTGCGCGGCTCCTTCCCGCTCCACTGGATGGCCGTGGACCGTTCCGTGCTGGCCACGGAGTCGGCGTGGACGAAGGCCGGCCGGCCGGTCTCGGCGGAGACGCTCCTCGCACCACACGCCGAAGGGCTGGACCTCCCCGACGGGACCACGGCCCTTCCGCTCCACCCCTGGCAGGCCGCGGAGGTCCTGCGCCGCCCCGAGGTCGTCGCCCTGTGCGAGAAGGGCATCCTGCACGACCTCGGCCCGTACGGCGAACGCTGGCACCCCACCTCGTCCGTCCGCACCGTGCACCGCCCGGGATCCGACCTCATGCTGAAGCTGTCCCTGGGCGTACGCATCACCAACTCCCGCCGGGAGAACCTCCGTAAGGAGCTCCACCGCGGAGCCGAGGTACACCGGCTGCTGCGCACCGGCCTTGCCGACCGGTGGCAGGAGGCGCACCCGGGCTTCGACATCGTCCGGGACCCGGCCTGGATCGCCGTCGACCAACCGGACGGCAGCCCCGTCCCCGGCCTCGACGTGGTGCTCCGCCACAATCCCTTCGGCCCCGCCGACGACGCCGTGTGCATCGCCGGACTCACCGCCCCGCGGCCGTGGCCCGGCCGTCCCGGCACGCACTCGCGGCTCGCCGACACGGTCTTCTCGCTGGCCGCGCGCACAGGCCGGACGACCGGGGCGGTGTGCGCCGAGTGGTTCCTGCGCTACCTCGACCGCGTCGTCCTCCCCGTCCTCTGGCTCGACGCCAACGCGGGTGTCGCCCTGGAGGCCCACCAGCAGAACACGCTCGTCATCCTCGACCCGGACGGCTGGCCCGTCGGCGGCAGGTACCGCGACAACCAGGGCTACTACTTCCGGGAGTCCCACCGGACCGCACTCGAGCGCCGGCTCCCGGGCATCGGTGCCGTCAGCGACACCTTCGTCACCGACGCCGTCACGGACGAACGGCTCGCCTACTACCTCGGCATCAACAACGTGTTCGGGCTGATCGGCGCCTTCGGTGCCCAGCGGCTCGCCGACGAGCAGCTGCTCCTCGCCGCGTTCCGCCGTTTCCTCGAAGGCGCAGTCCCGCTGGGATCCTCCCTGCCCGCCTACCTTCTGGAGACCGGCCAGCTCCGCTGCAAGGCCAACCTGCTGACCCGGATGCACGGCCTCGACGAACTCGTCGGCCCGGTCGACACCCAGTCCGTGTACGTCACCATCGCCAATCCGCTCACCAGCGGCAAGGCATGACGGTCTGAGCCAGCGAGAGGAGAGCGTCACGGTGCACCAAGCCGATGCCCGCACCGGGACCGGTGCCGTCCCGCCCGACGGCACCGGCACCGAGGACACCCTGGAGCTGCGGCTCACCGAGGAGCTCCTCGCCCTGCTCGGTGACGGCTCGGCGGCGTCCGCCGCGAGGGCCGGCGCCTCCGCTCTCGTGGGAGACCCCGGCGGGTGGAGCCCGGTCACCACTCCCGCCGGGGTGTTCCGACTCGTCCCGGTGGAACCCGAACGCGATCTGGCGGTGATCAGCCGCTGGATGAACGATCCCGCGGTAGCCGCCTTCTGGGAGCTCGCAGGACCGGAGCCGGTCACCGCGGCGCACCTCCGCCGGCAGCTCGAAGGGGACGGCCGCAGCGTCCCCTGCCTCGGCGTCCTCGCGGGTGCCCCCATGAGCTACTGGGAGATCTACCGCGCGGATCTGGACCCGCTCGCCCGCCACTACCCGGCACGGCCCCACGACATGGGGATCCACCTTCTCATCGGCGGTGTGGGCAACCGAGGACGGGGCATCGGCACCGTACTGCTCAGGGCCGTAGCCGATCTCGTACTCGACAACCGGCCGCACTGCGGACGTGTCGTCGCGGAGCCGGATCTGCGCAACACCCCGTCCGTTTCCGCCTTCCTGAGCGCCGGCTTCCGCTTCTGCGCGGAAGTGGACCTTCCTGACAAGCGAGCCGCCCTGATGGTCCGCGACCGAGCCCACCGTGACCGCCTGTGAACAACTCGCCGCACCGCACAGCCTGCTCGAACCCCATCGGTCCCACCCGGAGGAGTCCCCGTGCCGACATATCCTGCGAGCCATCATCCGGCGAAGCCTCATACGCCGCTCGACACTCCGGAACTCAACCGGACCGTCTGGGACCGGGCTGCGGCGAGGCTCCTCGCCAAGATGCTCGGTGAGTTCGCCTACGAGGAAGTCATCGAGCCCGTACCCCGGACGGACGACGGAGCGGAGCGGACCGGCGACTACACCCTGACGCTCGACGACGGCGCGACCCTGAGCTTCCACGCCCGGCGTGGTGTCTACGGCAGCTGGCGTGTCGACCCGGCGACGATCCGTGAGTTCTCCGCCGGGGACACCGGGGCCGGCAGCACCGACGGCACACCCTTCCGGGACCCCCTGCGATTCCTCGCCCGAGGACGCCGTCTTCTCGGTCTCGACGGTGCCACGCTCGGCCACCTCATCCGCGAGCTCACCGCCACCCTCACCGCCGACGCCCGCCTCGACCACACGGCGCTCACCGCGGCGCAGCTCGTCGAGCTCCCGTACGCCGAGCTCGAAGGACACCAGACAGGGCACCCCTGGCTCGTGGCGAACAAGGGCCGTCTCGGATTCTCCGCCACCGACGCCGCCCTCTTCGCACCGGAAGCCCGGTCCGCGACCGCGCTGCCCTGGATCGCCGTCAGCACCCGCATAGCGGGTTACCGGGGAGTGGGCCGTGTCGCCGCCCCCGGAGACCTCTACGACCAGGAACTGGACCCGGGTGTCCGGGAATCCTTCGCCGCGATCCTGCGCGGACGGGGGCTCGACCCCGCGGACTACCTGTTCCTCCCCGTGCATCCATGGCAGTGGGACGAATGGATCGTCCCCCTCTTCGCCCCCGCGATCGCGGACGCCGAGATCGTTCCCCTGCACACCGACGACGACCTCCGGCTGCCGCAGCAGTCCATCCGTACCTTCACCAATGTGGGGCGGCCCGACCGGCACACCGTCAAGCTGCCCTTGTCGATCCTCAACACCCTCGTCTGGCGGGGCCTGCCGACCGAACGCACGCTCGCCGCCCCGGCCGTCACGGCGTGGGTCCAGGGGCTGTGCGACGGCGATTCGTTCCTCCGGGACACCTGCGGCGTCATCCTGCTCGGCGAGGTCGCCTCGGTGGCCGTCGAACACCCGCTCTACGACCACCTCCCGGAGTCTCCGTACCAGTTCAAGGAGATCCTCGGAGCGATCTGGCGGGAGCCCCTCCAGCCGCGGCTGGCACCCGGCGAACGCGCCCGTACGCTGGCCTCGCTGCTGCACACGGACCCCGACGGCCGTTCCTTCACCGCCGAGCTCGTCGCACGCTCGGGGCTTGCCCCCGCCGCCTGGCTGACCCGGCTCTTCACCGCGCTGCTGCCACCGCTGCTGCATTTCCTGTACCGCTACGGCACGGTCTTCTCCCCGCACGGCGAGAACGCCATCGTCGTCTTCGACGAGCACGACGTACCCGTACGGCTCGCGATCAAGGACTTCGTCGACGACGTGAACGTCAGCGCCCGGCCGCTGCCCGAGCACGACACGATGCCCGCGCACGTCCGGGACATCCTGCTCACGGAGGACCCCTCCTTCCTCACCCAGTTCATCCACTCCGGGCTCTTCGTGGGCGTCTTCCGCTATCTGTCGCCCCTGTGCGAGGAGCAACTGGACGTACCGGAGGGTGAATTCTGGTCACTCGTCCGTGCCGAGATCCTGAGGCACCACGCCCGGTTCCCCGACCTCAAGGAGCGGTTCGAGATCTTCGACATGCTGACGCCGACGATCGAGCGCCTGTGTCTCAACCGCAACCGTCTGCATCTGGACGGCTACCGCGACCGCCCGCAGCGCCCGCACGCCGCCGTCCACGGCTCTGTCCGCAACCCGCTCCACCCCTCCGCGTGAGTCCGGGAGCGATCGATGGTGTCAGTGGGGCGCCGTAGGCTGGACGGGCTATGACGAAGCCATCTCTCCCCGAGCTCCTCCACGCCGCCGTCACCGCCGTCGGCGGTACGGAACGCCCCGGCCAGGTCTCCATGGCCGAAGCCGTCGCCGAGGCTGTCGACGACAACGCCCATCTGCTCGTCCAGGCCGGCACCGGCACGGGCAAGTCCCTCGGCTACCTGGTGCCGGCGCTGGCCCACGGCGAGCGGGTCGTGGTGGCCACGGCCACCCTGGCCCTCCAACGCCAGCTGGTGGAGCGGGACCTTCCGCGTACGGTCGACGCGCTGCACCCGCTGCTGCGCCGTCGGCCGCAGTTCGCGATGCTCAAGGGCCGGTCGAACTACCTCTGTCTGCACCGGCTCCACGAGGGGGCGCCGCAGGACGAGGAGGAAGGGCTCTTCGACCAGTTCGAAGCGGCGGCGCCGTCGAGCAAGCTGGGCCAGGACCTGCTGCGTCTGCGGGACTGGTCGGACGAGACGGAGACCGGCGACCGGGACGACCTGACGCCGGGTGTCTCGGACCGTGCATGGTCCCAGATCTCCGTCTCCTCGCGCGAGTGCCTCGGCGCCACCAAGTGCGCGTACGGCGCCGAGTGCTTCGCGGAGGCGGCCAGGGAGAGGGCCAAGCTCGCCGATGTCGTCGTCACGAACCACGCCCTGCTCGCGATCGACGCGATCGAAGGCGCCCCGGTGCTCCCCAAGCACGAGGTGCTCATCGTCGACGAGGCCCATGAGCTGGTCTCCCGGGTCACCGGGGTGGCCACCGGTGAGCTCACCCCGGGCCAGGTGAACAGGGCGGTGCGCCGTGCGGCGAAGCTGGTCAACGAGAAGGCGGCCGACGCCCTGCTGACCGCATCCGAGGGATTCGAGCGGGTCATGGAGCTGGCGCTCCCGGGGCGCCTCGAAGAGGTGCCCGAAGACCTCGGCTACGCACTGATGGCCCTGCGTGACGCCGCGCGTACGGTGATCTCCGCCCTCGGGGGGACCCGGGACAAGAACGTCCAGGACGAGGACGCGGTGCGCAAGCAGGCGATGGCGTCGGTCGAGTCCATCCACAGTGTCGCGGAGCGCATCACCCAGGGCTCCGAGTACGACGTCGTCTGGTACGAGCGCCATGACCGCTTCGGGGCGTCGGTCCGGGTCGCCCCGCTGTCCGTCTCCGGGCTGCTGAGGGAGAAGCTGTTCGCCGACCGCTCGGTGGTGCTGACCTCGGCCACCCTCAAGCTCGGCGGCGATTTCAACGGGGTGGGGGCCTCACTCGGTCTCGCGCCCGAGGGCACGGCGGGTGACGACATCCCTCAGTGGAAGGGGCTCGACGTCGGCTCGCCCTTCGACTATCCGAAGCAGGGCATTCTGTACGTCGCCCGGCACCTGGCCACGCCCGGACGGGAAGGTTCCCGCGCCGACATGCTCGACGAGCTCGCGGAGCTGGTGGAGGCGGCGGGCGGCCGCACCCTGGGCCTGTTCTCGTCCATGCGGGCGGCCCAGGCGGCAGCCGAGGAGCTGCGTGGCAGGCAGGACAAGCCGATTCTGCTGCAGGGCGAGGAGACCCTCGGCGAGCTGATCAAGAATTTTGCGGCGGACCCCGAGACGTGTCTGTTCGGGACGCTGTCCCTCTGGCAGGGCGTCGATGTCCCCGGCCCGAGCTGCCAGCTCGTGATCATGGACCGGATTCCGTTTCCCCGGCCGGACGATCCGCTGATGAGCGCCCGGCAGAAGGCGGTCGAGGACGCGGGCGGCAACGGATTCATGGCGGTGGCGGCCACCCATGCGGCGCTGCTGATGGCACAGGGCGCGGGCCGGCTCGTCCGGGCCATGGGCGACAAGGGGGTGGTCGCGGTGCTCGACCCCCGGCTGGCCAACGCGCGCTACGGGAGCTATCTCCGGGCCTCGCTGCCCGACTTCTGGTACACCACGGACCGCGACCAGGCGCGGCGCTCGCTCGCGGCCATCGACGCGGCGGCCAAGACCGCTCAGTGAGCACCGCGGACGCGCCAGGGCCCCGGGATCGGCGCAGGGATCCCGGGGCCCAGTCCGAACGGGCGGAGCTCACACCCGCCGTAGCACCGCCACGACCTTGCCCAGGATCGTCGCCTCGTCACCGGGGATCGGCTGGTAGGCGGAGTTGTGCGGGAGCAGCCATACATGGCCGTCCTCGCGCTTGAACCGCTTGACCGTGGCCTCGCCGTCCAGCATGGCTGCCACGATGTCGCCGTTCTCCGCGACCGGCTGGCGCCGGACCGTGACCCAGTCCCCATCCATGATCGCCGCCTCGATCATCGAGTCACCGACGACCTTCAGCACGAAGAGCTCGCCGTCACCGACGAGCTGACGGGGGAGCGGGAAGACGTCCTCGACGGACTCCTCGGCGAGGATCGGCCCGCCGGCGGCGATCCGGCCGACCAGCGGCACGTACGACGCCGCGGGCTTCCCGGTGGTGTCGGTCGGCTGGGTGCTGGGCTGGTCCGAGCCCCGGACCTCGTAGGCGCGCGGCCGGTGAGGGTCGCGGCGCAGGAAGCCCTTGCGCTCCAGAGCCATCAGCTGGTGGGCGACGGACGAGGTGCTCGACAGACCCACCGCCTGGCCGATCTCGCGCATCGACGGGGGATAGCCCCGCCGCTGCACGGAATCCCGGATCACCTCGATCACACGCCGCTGCCGGTCCGTGAGCCCTGAGCTGTCCGCCCGGATTCCAGGAGGTCGGCCGGGCAAGGAGCGTGCGGGGCGTGTGGGCTCCGGCCCCTCCGCGTTCATGACTGAGTCATTCATGGCATGCACCGGCTCAAGTCGGCTCTGGGAGCGGTGGTCCTGGGCAGTGATGGTGGCACTGTCTGCGGTGGTGGTCACGTCGGCCCCTCTCGAATGGTCTCCCTAGTTAGGCAACGGTAGTAGCTTTCGAAAGGTTGCGCCAAACACACGTTCGAGTGAAAAACAAATAAAGGGCTGTCGCGCGCTTGCCGAGAGGTGTATGAGCTGAATGCGGTGGACCGGAATCGAGCGCGGTTCCCGAGGTCCACGCTAGCGTTCCGCCGGTCCGTTCCCGTGCGCGGGGGTGCGTCCCCGGCGTGCCGTGGCGTGCCCTCCGGGGCACGTCCCTGGCTGCCTGCCGGGCGGCCCCCGCAGCCCGGGCGTGTGTGCGTTTCCCGTACCCTCGTGCCGGGCCGTAGGCTGCCACCCGGCCCCCGGGGAAGCGCGACACGCGCGGGGGGTGGAGGTGGAGCAAAACCCTAGATGTAGTGGTCGCCTTGCTGTCGCTGCCCATAAGTAGTGGTCCCCGGTCCGTCAGGGCCGAGTTCATCGCCTATGCTGGTGACTGTCCTCAGGGGCCTGAACAGGGCACGGAGGGCTATTCAGTCGTGCTGTGAGGGAGGGTTCGGAGACATGCACTGCCCCTTCTGCAGGCACCCCGACAGTCGGGTGGTGGACAGTCGCACGACGGACGACGGGACGTCGATCCGACGGCGCCGTCAGTGCCCCGACTGCTCCCGTCGCTTCACGACGGTGGAGACCTGTTCGCTGATGGTGGTCAAGCGCAGCGGCGTGACCGAGCCCTTCAGCCGCACCAAGGTCATCTCGGGGGTCCGCAAGGCCTGCCAGGGCCGGCCCGTCACCGAGGACGCACTGGCGAAGCTCGGCCAGCGGGTCGAGGAAGCCGTGCGGGCCACGGGGAGCGCCGAGCTGACGACGCACGACGTGGGTCTGGCCATACTCGGCCCCTTGCAGGAGCTCGACCTCGTCGCGTACCTGCGTTTCGCGTCGGTGTACCGGGCGTTCAACTCCCTCGAAGACTTCGAGACCGCGATCGCGGAGCTCCGTGAAGAGCGGCCCCGCGCAGAGCAATGCGGGAGCGGCGAGACCCTCGAGGTCCCCGCGCCCGCCGCAGTCGCCGCTGATTGATCACCGGGCCGGCCGCCGGGGGCGGCGGAGCCGGCGGCAGGCGGCACCAGACCTGTTCCGAGACGCTGTGCGTGGCGTCCGGAGCATCAGACACACACTGTGCCCTGGGAAGAACTGGGCACTTCAGGGCGTTTTTGCCCACATATGGGAGGCGGCATGACAGAGACGGCGAGCGGCCCGGCACGAGGTTCCCGCACCAAGGGAGCCAAGTCGACTGCGACCAAGCAGGGCCTGCGCATCGAGCGCATCCACACGACTCCCGGCGTGCATCCGTACGACGAGGTCGCGTGGGAGCGCCGTGACGTCGTCATGACCAACTGGCGCGACGGCTCGATCAACTTCGAGCAGCGTGGCGTCGAGTTCCCCGACTTCTGGTCGGTGAACGCGGTCAACATCGTCACCAGCAAGTACTTCCGGGGGGCTGTCGGCACGCCGCAGCGCGAGACCGGTCTGCGACAGCTCATCGACCGGATCGTGAAGACGTACCGGAAAGCCGGCGAGGACTACAACTACTTCGCTTCCCCCGCCGACGCCGAGATCTTCGAGCACGAGCTGGCGTACGCCCTCCTGCACCAGATCTTCAGCTTCAACTCGCCGGTCTGGTTCAACGTGGGGACGCCCCAGCCGCAGCAGGTCTCGGCCTGCTTCATCCTGGCCGTCGACGACTCCATGGAGTCGATCCTCGACTGGTACAAGGAAGAGGGCATGATCTTCAAGGGCGGCTCCGGCGCCGGCCTGAACCTGTCCCGCATCCGCTCCTCCAAGGAGCTGCTCTCCTCCGGCGGCAACGCCTCCGGCCCGGTCTCCTTCATGCGGGGCGCCGACGCCTCCGCCGGAACGATCAAGTCGGGTGGCGCCACGCGCCGCGCGGCCAAGATGGTCATCCTCGATGTCGACCACCCCGACATCGAGAACTTCATCGAGACCAAGGTGAAGGAGGAGGAGAAGATCCGCGCCCTGCGCGACGCGGGCTTCGACATGGACCTGGGCGGCGACGACATCACGTCCGTCCAGTACCAGAACGCCAACAACTCGGTCCGTGTGAACGACGAGTTCATGAAGGCCGTCGAGGCCGGCGGGAAGTTCGGTCTGCGGGCCCGCATGACCGGTGACGTCATCGAAGAGGTCGAGGCCAAGTCCCTCTTCCGCAAGATGGCGGAGGCCGCCTGGGCCTGTGCGGACCCCGGCATCCAGTACGACGACACCATCAACCACTGGCACACCTGCCCGGAGTCCGGCCGCATCAACGGCTCGAACCCCTGCAGCGAGTACATGCACCTGGACAACACCTCGTGCAACCTGGCATCGCTGAACTTGATGAAGTTCCTCAAGGACGACGGCGAGGGCCACCAGTCCTTCCAGGCCGAGCGCTTCGCCAAGGTCGTCGAGCTGGTCATCACCGCGATGGACATCTCGATCTGCTTCGCGGACTTCCCGACCCAGAAGATCGGCGACAACACCCGCGCCTACCGCCAGCTGGGCATCGGCTACGCCAACCTCGGCGCCCTGCTGATGGCCACCGGGCACGCGTACGACAGCGACGGCGGCCGTGCGCTCGCCGGCGCGATCACCTCGCTGATGACCGGTACGTCCTACCGGCGCTCCGCCGAGCTCGCCGCGGTCGTCGGCCCGTACGACGGCTACGCCCGCAACGCCGAGCCGCACCAGCGCGTCATGAAGCAGCACTCGGACGCCAACGCCGTGGCCGTCCACGTCGACGACCTGGACTCGCCGGTCTGGGCCGCCGCCACCGAGGCCTGGCAGGACGTGCTCCGCCTCGGCGCGAAGAACGGCTTCCGCAACGCCCAGGCGTCGGTCATCGCCCCGACCGGCACCATCGGTCTCGCGATGTCCTGCGACACCACCGGCCTCGAGCCCGACCTCGCCCTGGTCAAGTTCAAGAAGCTCGTCGGCGGCGGCTCGATGCAGATCGTCAACGGCACGGTGCCGCAGGCCCTGCGCCGTCTCGGCTACCAGCCGGAGCAGATCGAGGCGATCGTCGCCCACATCGCCGACAACGGCAACGTGATCGACGCCCCCGGTCTCAAGACCGAGCACTACGAGGTCTTCGACTGCGCGATGGGCGAGCGCTCCATCTCGGCCATGGGCCACGTCCGGATGATGGCGGCCATCCAGCCGTGGATCTCCGGCGCGCTGTCCAAGACGGTGAACCTGCCGGAGACGGCCACCGTCGAGGACGTCGAGGAGGTCTACTTCGAGGCGTGGAAGATGGGCGTCAAGGCGCTCGCGATCTACCGCGACAACTGCAAGGTCGGCCAGCCCCTCTCCACCAAGAAGTGGGAGGAGAAGAAGGACGAGGTGACCGCGAAGACCGAGGACACCATCCGTGCCGCGGTCGAGAAGGTCGTCGAGTACCGCCCGGTCCGCAAGCGTCTGCCCAAGGGCCGCCCCGGCATCACCACCTCCTTCACGGTGGGCGGCGCCGAGGGTTACATGACCGCCAACTCCTACCCGGACGACGGTCTCGGTGAGGTCTTCCTGAAGATGTCCAAGCAGGGTTCCACCCTCGCGGGCATGATGGACGCCTTCTCGATCGCGGTCTCGGTCGGTCTGCAGTACGGCGTGCCGCTGGAGACCTACGTCTCCAAGTTCACCAACATGCGTTTCGAGCCGGCCGGTATGACGGACGACCCGGATGTGCGGATGGCGCAGTCGATCGTCGACTACATCTTCCGCCGCCTGGCGCTCGACTTCCTGCCGTTCGAGACGCGCTCCGCGCTCGGCATCCACTCGGCCGAGGAGCGTCAGCGTCACCTCGACACCGGTTCGTACGAGCCCGCCTTCGGGGACGACGACCTCGACTCGGAGAGCCTGGCCCAGTCCGCTCCTGTGCACGTGGAGCCGCTGAAGGCCGTCGCGTCGCCGGTGGAGAGCGCAGCGGAGAAGCCGGCCCCCAAGACCGCGCACACCTCGGCCGAACTGGTCGAGATGCAGCTCGGCATCAGCGCGGACGCGCCGCTGTGCTTCTCGTGCGGTACGAAGATGCAGCGCGCCGGGTCCTGCTACATCTGCGAGGGCTGCGGCTCGACCAGCGGCTGCAGCTGAGGGTGATCGGGGCCGCACCGGACGGGACGTCCTGTGCGGCCCGCCCGGGCGGCTGACCAGCAGCTCACGAAGGGGACCGGCGGGTGGCCGGTCCCCTTTCGGGCTGCCGGTTCGCCGGACGGCCGGCCGTGGCGAGCGGAACCCGGTCATGCCCCCGGGCGGTTCCCCATCTCCGTGGCGAACGAACCGGGATCGCCGTCGAACCCGCGGACGGAACCGTGGAAGCCCCAGGCCCCGGAGGTGTCCCGGACGAATTCCGCGACGACCGCCGCGGTGGCTGCCGACACCGCGGAGAAGTCGTCCTCCGCCAGGTTCGTGTAGCCCTCGCGGATCTGTACGGCCGTGTGCTCTATCTGGCCGAAGGTCTTGTGGCCGTCGCGCTGCTGGATGGCCACGCCGACCACGACCCTGGCGTACGCGTCCGACAGCCGGTCCAGTTCGAGGGTCATGACCTCGTCGAAGCCGAAGCCCTGTCCCGTCCGGCTGTCCCGGTTCAGCGTGATCGTCCCGTCCGGTGACCTGCTGTCGAAGTGCACGAGATAGGCGGGACTCCCGTAGGGCGCTTCCGTCCTGTAGGTGGCCGCGATGATGTCGAGGTCGTTGGCGGGCTCACCGAAGTCGCTGGGGTCCCATTTGACCCTCACCTCGACCTTCTCGATGTCCTTGTTGGGAGTGCTCATCGGACGTGCCTCCTCGCTGCTGGACCGACGGACCGCTTGCCCCTCAGATCATGTCCGTAACTGTCCGTGGATCCAACCGCGTTGGAAACGGGCATCGCATTCGGGCCATCGTGTGGCCGGAGTTGTGCGTTGCCGGTGTCGGCGGGCTCCCCGCCGCCCGGAGCGTGAACCGCGCCACGCCGGGCGCCGTACGATGGCGCAGTGCTGGTCAAGTGGATTCGCTGCACCGTGGTGGACCGCCGCGGTTTCGAGCGGGGGCAGCGGAAGTGGGCGGCGCTGCTCGGGGAGCCGGGATTCCGGAGTCAGAGCGGCGGGTGGAGCCGAGGGCAGCCCGAAGTCGCCCATGTGTTCGCGTTCTGGGAGAACCGGGTCTTCTATGACTCCTTCATGGCCCGCGGGCATGACCGGCTGGCCGCCGCACAGTCCGGCATGTACAAGGACATGCAGGTCAAGCTGTTCGAGTACCGCTTCGATGTGAAGACCGGATTCGTGCCGGACTTCACCGACGCGGATGTGGTCAGGGTCGCGCACAGCCAGGTGCACGAGGACCGCGTCGACCATTTCGCGCTCATGCAGCAGCGGGTGTGGAACCCGGCCATGGCGGGTTCTCCCGGGATGCTGCGCGGAGTCTTCGGCCAGGCCCCGGGGCACGAGTTCCTGGTGCTGTCGATGTGGCAGTCGAGCGCCGAACGCGGCAAGTACCGGCCGGAGAGCGTCGCCCGGCTCTCGGCACGGGCGGAGACCGAGCGGGATGTCGAGTCGCTTACGGGTGACGTGGTGCAGCTCGATCCCTCGTGGACGGTCTGACCCGGCCCCGTACGTCCGTTTCCTTGGTCACATACGCCCGATGGAGCCCGCACAATTGCTCGATCGGGCCGTACGGCATCTAGGGTCGGTACATGGCACGACCGCAACGCATCGTTCTCGTCCGGCACGGTGAGTCCGAGGGCAATGCCGACGACACGGTCTACGAACGTGAGCCCGACCATGCGCTCAGGCTCACGGCGAAGGGGCTGCGTCAGGCAGAGGCGGCGGGCTCCCGGCTGCGTGAGACGTTCGGCGACGAGCGTGTCAGCGTCTACATCTCGCCCTACCGGCGCACCCACGAGACGTTCCGGGCCTTCGGCCTCGAACTGGAGCACGTGCGTGTCAGGGAGGAGCCCCGGCTGCGCGAGCAGGACTGGGGCAACTGGCAGGACCGTGACGACGTCAGGCTGCAGAAGGCCTACCGGGACGCGTACGGGCACTTCTTCTACCGCTTCGCGCAGGGCGAGTCCGGCGCCGACGTGTACGACCGGGTCGACGCGTTCCTGGAGAGCCTCCACCGCAGCTTCGAGGACCCGGGCCACCCGCCGAACGTCCTGCTGGTCACCCATGGGCTGACCATGAGGCTCTTCTGCATGCGCTGGTTTCACTGGTCGGTGGCGGAATTCGAGTCGCTGTCCAATCCCGGGAACGGCGAATCCAGGACGCTGCTGCTGGGTCAGGACGGCCGCTATACGCTCGACCGGCCCTTTCGGCGGTGGCGCACCCCTGAGCCCTACGGCATCACCGGATAGAGTGGCCGAGCGATGACCGCTGAATCCGCTTCCGAACGTTTCGAACGCGCTCTGGCCAGCCTGCGTGGACTGTCCGTGGGAGATGCCCTCGGCTCCCAGTTCTTCGTCCCGGCCCATTACCCCCTGCTCAAGAGCCGCGACCTGCCGCCCGGCGACTGGCAGTGGACCGACGACACCGAGATGGCGTGCTCCGTGCTCGCCGTGCTGGCCGCGCATGAGCGCGTCGACCAGGACGAGCTCGCCCACTCCTTCGCTCGGCATCACGACTTCGACCGGGGCTACGGGCCCGCGGTGAACCGGCTGCTCAGGCTGGTGCGGGAAGGCGGCGACTGGCGGGAGCTGGCATCGGCGCTCTTCCAGGGCCAGGGCTCCTGGGGGAACGGTTCGGCGATGCGCATCGCACCGCTGGGCGCCTGGTACGCGGACGATCCGGAGCAGGCCACCCACCAGGCCGAGATCTCCTCCTACACCACCCATCAGCACCGCGAGGCGGTCGTGGGGTCGATGGCCGTCGCGGCGGCCGCCGCCCTCGTCGCCGCGCCGGGAGGGCCGCCGACGCCGGAGGACCTGATCGACGGCGTCGTCGCCCTCGTCCCGCGCAGCGCTGTCGGTGCCGGGCTGCGCAGGGCGCGCGACATGCTCGACTACCGGGACGCAGGGACGGTCGCGGCGGTGCTCGGCAACGGCCGCCGTACGAGTGCGCACGACACCGTGCCCTTCGCCCTCTGGTCGGCGGCCCGGAGCCTCGGTGACTTCGAAGAGGCTTTCTGGGTGACGGCACAGGCAGGCGGCGACGTGGACACCACCTGCGCCATCGTCGGCGGGATCGTCGCCGCCCAGCCTGGCGGCACCCCTCCGGCCGACTGGCTGGCCAGGACGGAGGAGCTGCCCGACTGGATGCCCCTCGCTCCGGCGCGCCGCTGACCGAACGCGGGGTGTGCGCTCAGCGGTCCTGGCGGCTGTCGTGTCCCCTTCACGGCCACGGGGCATGGCACTTCTACTGTCACGGTCCTGCCACAGCAGGGGCCCCGACCGGTTGAACGGTCCGGGCGCGACTTACTCTTTCGGCCACGCCGCCCTCATCGATCTTGGTGGGTGTGCGCCTAGAGACGCCGGGGCAGGCGCGCCGCGATGTGGCAGCGCGAGCGGACCCCGGTGGGGGGAGGGGTCCCATGTCCGATCAGTCGTCCGATGCGTCCAGCCGGCCCGACGCGTCACCGGAGTCCGGTAACGCGGCGGAATCCGCTGCGGACACCGCATCCGGGGCGGGGAGCGAGGCGCCCCGCACAGCGTCCGGGAGTCCCGGAGGGGCGAAGGCGGCGGGCAAGCCTGCGAGGGCTTCCACCCAGGTGCCGCCGCAGCAGGCGGGCCCCGATGTGCCGAAGGTGCCCTCCTATCTCCAGCCGCCGCCCCCGGCGGACGTCTGGCAGCGCCCTGGACGGCATCAGCCGGTCGGCGTGATGTCGCGCCTGAGGCCTCCGTCCCCGCGCGCGATCGGGCCCGCCACGCTCTGGGCGGTCCTCGCCACGGGCCTGCTCAGCGCCCTGCTGCTCGGTGACGGCCTCGGGCCCAATCTGCTGATCGTGGCGGTGCCCGCCGCCCTGGGGGCGTTCTTCGCCGCACGCTCGGCGGGGCGCAGGCTGCGCCCCTGGACCGCGGTGTGGGCGGTGGGCGGCCTGGCGCTCCTGGCGATTCCGGCGCTCCGGGAAGCGGGGTGGCCGGTCTTCCTCGCCGTGGTGTCGGCGCTCGCTCTCGGCTCGCTGGCCCTGCACGGAAGCCGCACCTGGCCGGGCGTGCTGCTCGGCTCGCTGGGACTGTTCCCCTCGGTCGCGGCCGGTGTGCGCTGGGGGTGGCACGGGGTACGTGACCGCGCGGACGACTCCCGGGGACGGGTGCGCACCGTGGTGCGCAGCACGGCGGTGGCGGTGGTCCTGCTCGTCGTGTTCGGCGCGCTCTTCGCCTCCGCGGACGCCGCCTTCGCCGATCTCCTGGGCAGCCTCACCCCCGACGTGTCCGTCGGCGACAGCCCCTGGCGGCTCTTCCTCTTCGCGCTCGGCCTCGTCGGAGCACTTGCCGCTGCGTACAGCGCTGCGGCGCCGGTGCGCTGGGACGGGATCACCGTACGACCGGGCAAGGCCAGGAACAGGGCGGAGTGGGCGCTTCCGCTGATCGTGCTCAACCTGCTCTTCGCCGCGTTCATCACGCTCCAGCTCGTCGTCCTGCTCGGCGGGTACGACAAGGTGCTCGACGAGACCGGCCTGCTGCCCGCCGAGTACGCCCGGCAGGGCTTCTGGCAGCTCCTCTGGGCCACCGTGCTGACCCTGCTCGTCATCGCCCTCGCCCTGCGCTGGGCCCCGCGGGGCGGACCGCGCGACCGGGTCCTGGTCCGGAGCGTTCTCGGTGCACTGTGCGTACTGACACTCGTCGTCGTGGCATCGGCCCTGCGCCGCATGGACCTCTACGTGGACGCCTTCGGGCTGACCAGGCTGCGGATCTCCGTGGCCGCTGTGGAGCTCTGGCTCGGAGTGGTGCTGATCCTCATCCTCGCGGCCGGAGTCTTCGGCGCCAGGCTGCTGCCGCGCGCGGTCGCCGCGAGTGCGGCCGTCGGCGTGCTCGCCTTCGGGCTGCTCTCGCCCGACGGACTGATCGCCGAACAGAACGTCGAGCGGTACGGCAGCCACAGGACGATCGACCTCGAGTACCTCGAGGGGCTCTCCGCGGACGCCGTACCGGCCCTGGACGGGCTGCCGGAACCTCTGCGGTCCTGTGTGCTGGAGAAGTACCAGCGCGACCTCGCCCTCCTGGACACTCCGTGGTACGCCTCCAGCTGGGGAGAGGTCAGGGCCCGGGACATCCTGGAGGAACACCCCGTACAGGACCGTGGGATCGACTGCCGCGGCCTCGGGACGGAGACGGACGAGCGGGACGCACACGAGGAGGAGGACTCCTACGACCCGTACTGAGGCGGCCCGCCCCCGGACACCTGGTTGCGGCAGGGGGTGTTCGGGGAACGCGCCCGGCCCGGCGAGGTCAGTGACGCGTGAAGAGGTCCCCTTGTGAGGCGGCCTGGTCACCTCGTCGCGCACCGCCCGGGGTGTTCCGGACGTGGCCGGACACGTGCCGAAGCGCTGCACGGTGCCCCGGGGTGTTCTTGCCGTGCCCATCGGCGTAACCTGGCAGGCGCCATGCCGTACGAACCACCCACGCACACCGTCGAGCGCTCACTGCGCGCTACGTCCGGTGCCAGGACCGTCGCCGGTGTCGACGAGGTCGGACGCGGAGCGTGGGCCGGCCCCGTCACCGTGTGCGCGGCCGTCACCGGTCTCCGTAGAGCCCCTGAGGGACTCACCGACTCCAAGCTGATCAGTCCCAAGCGCCGGGCGGAACTCGCCCCGTTGCTCGAGAAGTGGGTCACGGCCTACGGGCTGGGGCATGCGTCACCACTGGAGATCGACGACCTCGGCATGACCGCGGCGCTCCGTCTCGCGGCCGTCAGGGCGCTGGACGCTCTGCCCGTGCGGCCGGACGCCGTGATCCTCGACGGCAAGCACGACTACCTCGGAACGCCCTGGAACGTCCGTACCGTGATCAAGGGCGACCAGTCCTGCATCGCCGTGGCCGCGGCCTCGGTGATCGCGAAGGTCCACCGGGACACGGTGATGGCCGAACTGGGCGCGGACACCGGGGAGTACGCAGACTTCGCCTTCGGCGCGAACGCCGGTTATCCGTCACCGGTACACCGGGCCGCGCTGGAGGAGCGGGGGCCTACGCCTCACCATCGCCTCAGCTGGGCCTACCTCGACGCGCTGCCCAAATGGCAGCACCTGAAGAAGGTCCGATTCTCCGCCGAGGCGGCGGCACTTGAAAGCGGGGGCCAGCTCGGCTTCGACTTCTGATCGCACAGGCGCACCCCACCGCCGACGTGTTCGCGTCGGCTGCGAAAGACAACCATTCATGCCTCTCATCCCCGAGGAGCCTCAGATTCCCGAGAGCGCCCAGGGTCCCCGCGTCACTCCGGCCGCCGGCCGCACCGCGCCGACCCCCCGTCCCGTACCCGGCCCGCGTTCCGCGGCCACGCCGCGTCCCGGAAGCCCGGGCCGTGGCCCCGCCAGGCCCGCGCCCCCGGCGCCGCGCCCGCACCCCACCTCCGCCTCTCCCGCTGCTCCGGCCCCTGCCGGGCAGAAGCTGCCCGAGGAACGTCCGGCAGCACAGTTCCAGCTGATCCCGGCCCCGGCCGACGGCGCGATCGACGCCGCCGACGAGGCCGTCGACCTGCTGCTCGACTCCGGGCGGGCACCTGGCGACATCCTGGTGCTCACCACCGGCGAACAGCACCCCTGGGCCGCGCACGAACTCTCCTTCGGAGAAGCCAGGTACTGGGCCCAGCACGACGCGGGTGACGACGTCTTCTTCGCCCGCACGGCAAACGCCGGCCGGTACGCCACCCGTTCCGTCGTCGTCGTCGCGGTCAACAGTGACCTCGACGACGCGGCTGCCCGGGCGCTGTCCGGTGTGCGGGAGCGCGCCGGCGCGCTGCTGATCGTGTGCGGAGACCCGCAGCAGATCAACTCGGCACTCGGCGCGGGAGTCTGAGCCGTACGTCCGTGGGCCCCGGCCATCCGTGAGGACGGCCGGGGCCCACGTCCCGTTTCAACGGGCGGCGCTTCGCCGCAGTGCCTCGGCCGCACCGCCCCCGGTGCGGAGCGGGCCTGGGTCATGGTCGGCGGAGGCGTCCGCCAGGGCCGACGGCGTCGACAGGAGCGTCGGCCTGCGTCCGCCCCGGCCCTCACCGAGGACCTGCCAGCCTCCACGCGTCAGAGTGATGTAGGCCCCGCAACGGAGGCCGTGCAGCGTGCAGGCGTCCCTGAGCCCCCACATCCAGGCCCCGTCCTCCTCCGTCCAACGCTCGTCGCCCTCGCGGCAGTAGAGCAGTACGGCGGTACGCACCGGGGTGCGGCGGCGCAGATCGTGCGGGATCACCCGGCGCAGATGCGCCAGCAGGGCGTTGCGGAACTCCCAGCCGTCCGTGGCCAGGCTGGGCCGCCGGGCGAACGAGGCGCTCGCCGTGAGGCGTTCCTCATGATCGAGGACGGCGACGACCGCGGTCGCCGGAGTCGGCCGGTGCCGTGCGTGGAGGCCGCTGACGACCTCACGCGGACTGCGCAGCAGAGGTATGCCCGCCGCAGCCCACTCGGCCGGTTCGAGCATCCTGGCGACGTGGTTGACGGAGCCCGCGGACGCCGACAGTGAAGTGGCTGCGGACGGAGCGAATCCGAAGGTCACGGTCCTCCCTTCGCTACGCGCCCACGGTGCGGGCAGGGTCGAGTGAGGGCGCGCCGCAGCACAGCCCTTCCGGGCCCGCGAAGAGACCGTGCGGGGAGCGATTCCAATTCTTCCTGTCGCATCGGCAGGCGGCAACGAGCAATTGGCGCGGCTGACTGGTATCTGACGGAATGACACAGATATCCCTGCCCGTTCGGCGTCGAACGAAGCCAATCGTCAGGCCTGGACTGCGAGGACCAGCGGAAACACTCCCTCCGCTCCCGCGCGCCGGAGCAGCCGTGCCGCGACGGCGAGGGTCCACCCGGTGTCGGAGAGATCGTCCACGAGCAGGACCGGCCCTCCCGCGGACGCGAGCGACTCCGCCAGCGGGGGCTCCACGACGAGGGCCTCGTGCAGCGCCCTCACCCGCTGCGCGCTGTTGGTCTGGGAGATGCGCAGGTCCTCGCTGCCCGGAGCGTAGGTGACCGTGCCCAGCAGGGGCATCCGGCCAACCTCGGCGATACGGCTGCCGAGTGAGTGGACGAGTTGGGGCCTGCGGCGTGAGGCGACCGTGACGACTCCGACCGGCCGGGGTGCAGCGTCCGGGGCTCCGGAGGCCCAGCCGCCGGGGCCCTTCGCCCAGTCGGTGATCACCGTGACGACCGCGCTCGACACGTCGTCGGGGACGGGGGCGTCCTGTGCCTGCGCCGCGAGCAGCGGACGGAGCCTGTTGCCCCAGCCGATGTCCGAGAGCCTGCCGAGCGCACGGCCCGGGAGGGCCAGTTCGCCGGCGGGGATGCGGCCCTTGAGATCGATCCCCACCGCGGAGAGCCCCGTGGGCCACATCTTGCGCGGCTCCACCTCCACCCCCGGCCTGTCGAGCTCGCCGCGCGCCCCGTCGAGGGCGGCGGTGGAGACCTTGTCGTCGAACCGCGCACCCGCGCAGTTGTCACAGCGCCCGCACGGCGCGGCCTCCTCGTCGTCCAGCTGGTGCCGGAGGAACTCCATGCGGCATCCGGCCCCCGACGCGTAGTCGCGCATCGCCTGCTGCTCGGCCGCCCGCTGCCGCGCGACCCAGGCGTAGCGCTCGGCGTCGTACATCCACGGTTCGCCCGTGGAGATCCAGCCGCCCTTCACACGCTTCACCGCACCGTCGACGTCCAGCACCTTGAGCATCGTCTCGAGGCGGGTGCGCCGCAGGTCGACCAGCGGTTCCATGGCGGGCAGCGACAGGGGCCGGCCGGCCTGGGCGAGGACGTCGAGGGTCCGGCGGACCTGCTCCTCCGGAGGGAAGGCGACCGAGGCGAAGTACTGCCAGATGGCCTCGTCCTCCTTGCCCGGGAGCAGCAGGACCTCGGCGTGCTCGACTCCGCGCCCCGCGCGCCCGACCTGCTGGTAGTAGGCGATGGGCGAGGACGGCGACCCCACGTGCACGACGAAGCCCAGGTCGGGCTTGTCGAACCCCATGCCGAGCGCGGACGTGGCCACCAGCGCCTTGACCCGGTTGGCCAGGAGATCGTCCTCGGCCTGCTGGCGGTCGGCGTTCTCCGTCCGGCCGGTGTACGACACGACCGTGTGTCCGCACTGGCGGAGGTAGGCCGTGATCTCCTCGGCGGCCGCGACCGTGAGCGTATAGATGATGCCCGAGCCCGGCAGCTCCCCGAGATGGTCGCCCAGCCAGGCCAGACGGTGCGCTGCGTTGGGCAGTTGGAGCACTCCGAGGCTGAGACTCTCCCGGTCCAGGGGGCCCCGCAGCACCAGCGCGTCCGTGCCTGCCCCCGTGCCGAGCTGCTCCGCGACGTCCGCGGTCACCCGTGCGTTGGCGGTGGCCGTCGTGGCGAGCACGGGAACGCCCGCCGGAAGATCGGCGAGCATGGTCCGCAGCCTTCGGTAATCCGGCCGGAAGTCATGGCCCCAGTCGGAGATGCAGTGCGCCTCGTCAACCACCAGCAGACCCGTGGCCGCGGCGAGGCGCGGCAGCACCTGGTCCCGGAAATCGGGGTTGTTGAGTCGCTCAGGACTGACCAGCAGCACATCCACCTCGCCCGCCGCCACCTCCGCCTGGACGGTGTCCCACTCCTCGGTGTTGGAGGAGTTGATCGTTCGGGCGGTGATACCGGCCCTGGCCGCGGCCGCCACCTGGTTGCGCATGAGGGCGAGCAGGGGCGAGACGATGACCGTCGGCCCGCTGCCCTGGGCGCGCAGCAGCGATGTCGCCACGAAATACACCGCGGACTTGCCCCACCCGGTCCGCTGGACGACCAGGGCTCTGCGCCGGTCGGCGACGAGGGCCTCGACGGCCCGCCACTGGTCCTCGCGCAGCCGGGCGGTGCCGGTGGCGTCCCCGACCAGACGGGCGAGTACGGAGTCGGCCGAGGCCCTGAGCTCTGCGCGGTCTGCGTTGGTCATGCCCCCATGCAACCCGATGCCTACGACAAACCGCGAACGGTGGGCCATGCCTGTGGACAAAGTTATCCACAGGGGTCGCGGAAATCCGTGGCCCGCGGGACGGTCGTGCCATGAACAAGCACGAGGAAACCACCGGACCGTCCGGGGCCCAGCAGGTCACCCTGCGGGGCCCCGCCGAACTCGCCGATGCTCTTCCGTACCTGATGGGTTTCCATCCGAACGACAGCGTGGTCATGGTGGCCCTGCACGGCGGCCGGGGCCGCTTCGGCGGCCGGCTCAGGCTGGGCATCCCGCAGGAACCGGAGGAGTGGGCGCCGGTCGCCGACCAGCTGGCGCGCTGCCTGATCGCGGGAAGCGAGAGGCGCGAATCCCGCCCTGACGCGATCGTCGTCTTCCTCTGCCAGGACCCTGCGGAGGGAGAGAGCGCGCCGCAGACCATGGAGCGGCTGAGGCCGCTCGCCCAGCGCCTGCGTACGGCCTGCGGGGCGCTCGACGTTCCCGTCCTCGAAGCGCTCTGCATCTCGGACGGCCGTTACTGGTCCTACTGCTGCCCCGACGACCGCTGCTGTCCGCCCGAGGGCAATCCGCTGGCGCTCCCGGGCACGACGGTGATGGCGGCCGCAGCCGCGTACGCCGGTGTCCAGGTGCGTGGGTCGCTGCGGGACATGGAGGCGCGGCTCGTGCCGTGGGACTCCGCGGCGGCACAGGAGCAGGAGCGAGCCCTGGACTCGGCGGGTGCCGTCCTGGTCTCCCGCATCCTTGACGTCGACGGGCGCGGGGAGGTGGCGCGGGAGACTCTCGCGCTCGCGCGGGACCTCATGGAACGCATGGGGAACGCACCGCCCTCCGGTTCGGCAGGGACGGACGGCGGTGACGATGTCCTGATCGCACCCGACGAGGCGGCGGCGCTGATCCTGGGCCTTCAGGACCGCGATACCAGGGACCGGGCCGCCGAGTGGATGGAGGGCTCCGAGGCCGAGACAGCACTCCGGCTGTGGCGCGCTCTCGCCCGCCGGTGTGTCGGGCCGTACGTGGAGCACGCCGCGGCGCCGCTCACGCTGGCCGGCTGGGTCTCGTGGTCCACCGGCGACGAGGCGGGCGCCAGGGTGGCACTGGGGCTCGCTCTGCGCGCGGACCCCGACTACACCTTCGCTCAGCTGCTGCACCAGGCGTGCAATCAAGGACTGGATCCGGAGACGCTGCGTCGCTGTCTCCGCGGGGAGCGCATGCTGCGCGAGAGCGGAGGCGCCGGCGCCCCGCAGGAACGCGGCAGCGGGCGCCGTCCGGAGCGAAGGACCGAGTCCCGGCCCCCGCACACTCCGGCGGCGAGGCGCAAACGGAGGGCGACGGAGCGGCCGGCACCGGGCGTCGCCTCTCGTCCGGGCTCGTCCGTGAGCCGGGGCCGGGCCCGTGACACCACCCGGCGGCTGGGTCAGCGTGGTGCAAGGAGCCGCGATTGACGGAGATGCCGCGGGGGTGGACGGAAGCCCTCCTCCGGCCCGGCCACGCGGGGGAGGCAACCGGGAGCCGGGCGCGGAACAGGTGTCGCGAAGGGAGTGTTTATCGTCAGGAAGACGACTATGATTTCCGCATGCCGCCCTACGACCCGTCGACCTTCCCGCCCTTTGCTGTCACCGTCGACCTGGTTGTCCTCACGGTGCGACGTCACGCCCTCTGTGCGTTGGTGGTACGCCGTGGCGAATCGCCGTTCCAGGGGCGGTGGGCACTACCCGGCGGATTCGTCAGGGCCGATGAGGACCTCGGTGCTGCGGCAGCGCGTGAACTCGTCGAGGAGACCGGGCTCTGTGCTCACGATCCGGCCGCCCCCGCCGTCGGGAACGGCGCACATCTCGAACAGCTCGCCACCTACGGCGACCCGGGGCGTGACCCTCGGATGAGGGTCGTCAGCGTCGCGCACCTCGCGCTCGCGCCCGACCTCCCGGCTCCTCGTGCGGGCGGGGACGCGAACAGCGCCCGCTGGGCACCGGTCGAGGACCTGCTCGGGCCAGGGGGCAGCTTCGCCCGCGACGGCGACCAGTCCGCGCCGCTGGCCTTCGATCACGCGAGGATCCTCGACGACGGGGTGGAACGGGCCCGTTCGAAGATCGAGTACTCCTCGCTGGCCACGGCGTTCTGCCCGCCGGAGTTCACGGTCGGGGAGCTGCGCAGGGTGTACGAGGCGGTGTGGGGTGTGGTCCTCGACCCCCGGAACTTCCACCGCAAGGTCACGGGTACGCCCGGCTTCCTGGTGCCGTCCGGCGGGACGACCACGCGGCAGGGGGGCCGGCCCGCCCAACTGTTCCGGGCCGGGGCGGCGACCGTGCTCAACCCTCCGATGCTGAGGCCGGAAGTCTGAGCGGGGCCGTGTGCCGCGGGGCCGGCGGCACACGCACCTGCGGAACGCCCATAGAAGCACCGGTGCACACAAAGTCTGAAATGTCGCGTTATCTTGCTGGGGTAATCCACCCTGCCGCCGAGCGGTCTCACCCTCAGCGAGAGAAGCGATGCTCCAGGCCATCGGACTCACCAGCGCCCCCCACCGCGACCGTCCGCCCGTCGTGGACGACCTGACCTTCGAAGCCCCGCCCGGAAGTGTCACCGCACTCCTCGGCGCTCCTGGCTCCGGCAAGACCACCGCCCTTCGGCTGATGCTCGAGCTCGAAGCGGGCAGGGGCGTCACCTACTTCAAGGGCCGCCCGCTGCACCGCATCGGCCATCCCGCCCGCGAGGTCGGGGTGCTGCTCGGGGATGTGCCGGGGCATCCTGCGCGCACCGCGCGCGGCCAGCTCCGCATGCTCTGTGCCGCAGCGGGAGTTCCCGCCTCCCGGGCGGACGAACTGCTCGAAGTCGTCGGCCTCGCAGGGCTGGGGGACCAGCGCATCGGAACCCTCTCCGCCGGCATGGACCGGCGGCTCGGCCTTGCCTCGGCGCTGCTCGGCGACCCCCATACGCTCGTACTGGACGAGCCCACCGAAGGCCTTTCGCCGCGCGAGAGGAGCTGGCTCCACGGTCTGCTCCGCGCACACGCGGCCGAGGGCGGCACGGTCCTGCACACGACGGGCGATCCCAAGGAGGCCGCTCGCGCGGCCGACCGCGTGATCACCATCGACGAGGGGCGCCTCGTCGCCGACCAGGAGGTCGCCGACTTCTCCCGCACCCGTCTGCGGCCCCGGGTCGCCGTGCGGACGCCGCACGCCGCCCGGCTGGCCGCAGTGGTGAGCCGCGAAGCCCGCGCCGCCCAGCGCTCCGTCGAGGTGGTCGCCGAGGACGGCAGTCGGCTCTCGGTGTACGGCAGCAGCTGCGCGGAGGTCGGGGACACGGCGTACCGGCACGGCCTCCCCCTCCATCAACTCGCCGACGAGACCGGGGACGCGGGCCCGGTGGCCGCCCCGGCCCGAGGGCCGGGCGGCGGTCCGGTGAGGGCCGTCCTACCGGAGCCCGCCTCGGCCGTGGCGATCTCGAAGCTGCCGCCCCCGATCCCCGTGCGCCCGGCCCGTGGTCCGCTCCGGCCCATGCGGTACGAGCTGCGCCGCCTCTTCGGCGTCAGGACAACCGCCCTGATCGTGGCGGCCGTTCTGGTCGTGTCGGCGGCCCTCTCCGTGCTGCTGGCCCGCTCCGGGAGGACACCCCTGCCGGATCTGCTGGTGGCCTGGCCGGACCTGCTGCCGCTACCGCCCGCCGCGTTCGCGGCCGGGCTGCTGGGCGCCCTCTCCTTCGGTGACGAGTTCCGCTACCCGGCGCTCGCCGCCGGGCGGGGGACGGTCCCGCGCCGCCTCGGACTCCTGGTGGCCAAGCTGGTGGTCTCGGCGGGCGTCGCGTTGCTGCTCGCCCTGCTCTCCGTACTGGCGGACGCCGAAGCCCTGCGTCTCGTCTACGGCTCCGACTTGGTGACCGTCCCGGCTGACGCGCCTCAGCTCGCCGCCAGTTGGGCGGGCCTGTCGGTCGGGTGTGCCTGGGCGGGCCTGCTCGGGGCGGGTGTGTTCCGGCTGACCGCTGCCGGAGTCGCTGCCGTACTGGCGGTCCCGGTCCTTGTGGTGCCGCTGATGCAGAAGCTTCTCGCGGGACCGTCCGCGGGTTCGATCACAGGACTGCCGAGCCGGCTGCGTGAACTGGGCTGGGCGCAGTGGCCGTACGAGACGGACCGCTGGGCCATGGCCGCGGTGCGGGTCGTGGCCCAACCCGTGGGGCTGGCGCTTTCCCTGTCGTTGTCTGCCTTGATCTGTGCGTATGTGTTCACCAGCCTTCGAGGGAGAGCCCGTTGGTGATCGTTTGGCCCGGCACCTGCAGCTACTTGCAGGCAACTCTCCTGAAAAGATGCGATTTCTACCGATAAGGCGTCAATTGAGAGGCGGATGCCGATCACCCTTTCGTGTGCTTTTCAGCAAAGACCTCAAGGGGCGGGTGAGCCGCGCCGACAAAGGATGCGTGAGTACCCTTGCGCACACCATGATGACCGCCGCCCGCTCTGCCGACTCCGGCCTCGCCGGTCCGGGCGAACTCGACCGCTACCCGTACACGGAGGCGCCGGCCGGCGAGCGTGCCGCCCTCCGTTCGTGGGGTGGCGCCGAATCCGAACTGGGGCGGGTGAGCCGACGCGGCACGGCCAGCCGCGGCCGTGGACTTCACGGCCAACTGGTCCAGCAGCTCGGCCAGATGATCGTTTCCGGTGACCTCGGTGCCGACCGGCCGCTCGTCCCGGAGGAGATCGGTCAGCGATTCGAGGTATCCCGCACCGTTGTGAGGGAGTCCCTGCGCGTTCTCGAGGCCAAGGGCCTTGTGAGTGCCCGGCCCAACGTGGGCACGCGGGTCCGCCCGGTGAGCGACTGGAACCTGCTGGACGCCGACATCATCGAATGGCGCGCTTTCGGTCCGCAGCGTGATGATCAGCGCCGCGAACTGGAGGACCTCCGCTGGACCATCGAGCCGCTGGCCGCCCGGCTGGCGGCCGGTCACGGGCGTGAGGACATTCAGCAGCGCCTCGACGACATGATCGAGATCATGGGGCACGCGATGGGGCAGGGAGACGCCATCACGTTCTCCAGGGCCGACGCGGAGTTCCACGCCCTGCTGATCCAGGCGGCGGGCAACCGCATGCTCGAACACCTCTCCGGGATCGTGTCGGCGGCCCTGCACGTTTCGGGCGGACCCGTCACCGGCTGTGACCGGCCCGCCGAGGCGTCCCTCGGTCACCACGCACGGATCGTGGAAGCCCTCGCGTCAGGCGATTCCGCCGGCGCCGAGGCCGCGATGCGACAGCTGCTGGTCGGCCACACCGATGGCGAGCGAGTGGTTCCCGCGCCTCGCGAGCACTGAACGCCGCCAGACCGGGGTATGCGAACCATGTGCTGCCGGGCCCAGGCGGTTCGGCGGCAGGTTCGCGCGGAGATGTGACCTCTGGGTCTGTTTGTCGCGAATGAGGTGTGACTGGGGCCACGCGAATTGGGCGTAACACTCCTCGAAACAGTGCGATGACTTAAGAGGTGACCGCCGCGGAAGGAATACAGCAGCCACACAGTGCGCTGTGCAGTTCTGAGGCCAAGCCCGCGCCGTTGGCACATCCCCAGCCGACGGTCGTCGGTTCCAGCCCTCTCCAGGGCCGGGCCGGAAGCCGTTTCCATCGTTCCGAGAGGTTGTTCGTGTCGGCCAGCACATCCCGTACGCTCCCGCCGGAGATCGCCGAGTCCGAGTCTGTGATGGCGCTCATCGAGCGGGGAAAGGCTGATGGGCAGATCGCCGGCGATGACGTGCGTCGGGCCTTCGAGGCTGACCAGATTCCGCCAACCCAGTGGAAGAATGTTCTGCGCAGCCTCAACCAGATCCTCGAGGAAGAGGGTGTGACGCTGATGGTCAGTGCCGCGGAGTCGCCTAAGCGCGCCCGCAAGAGCGTCGCAGCGAAGAGCCCGGTCAAGCGCACCGCCACCAAGACTGTCGCGGCCAAGACCGCCGTGACGCGGACCGTCGCGGCATCTGCCGCCCCGGCGGCCGAGAGCGCGGACGTGGCGGCCGACGACGCTGCCGTTGCCGCTCCTGCGAAGAAGACAGCAGCCAAGAAGACGGTTGCCAAGAAGACAGCCGCGAAGAAGACCGCGGTCAAGAAGACCGCCGCCAAGAAGTCCGGCAAGCAGGACGACGAGCTCCTCGACGGTGACGAGGCGGTCGAGGAAGTCAAGGCCGGCAAGGGTGAGGAAGAGGAGGGCGAGGGCGAGAACAAGGGCTTCGTCCTCTCCGACGACGACGAGGACGACGCGCCTGCGCAGCAGGTGGCCGTCGCCGGCGCCACGGCCGACCCGGTCAAGGACTACCTGAAGCAGATCGGCAAGGTCCCCCTCCTCAACGCCGAGCAGGAGGTCGAGCTCGCCAAGCGCATCGAGGCCGGCCTCTTCGCCGAGGACAAGCTCGCGAACTCCGACAAGCTCGCGCCGAAGCTCAAGCGCGAGCTGGAGATCATCGCCGAGGACGGCCGCCGCGCCAAGAACCACCTGCTGGAGGCCAACCTCCGCCTCGTGGTCTCGCTGGCCAAGCGCTACACCGGTCGAGGCATGCTCTTCCTGGACCTCATCCAGGAGGGCAACCTCGGGCTGATCCGCGCGGTCGAGAAGTTCGACTACACCAAGGGTTACAAGTTCTCCACGTACGCCACGTGGTGGATCCGCCAGGCGATCACCCGCGCCATGGCCGACCAGGCCCGCACCATCCGTATCCCGGTGCACATGGTCGAGGTCATCAACAAGCTCGCGCGGGTGCAGCGCCAGATGCTCCAGGACCTGGGCCGTGAGCCCACCCCGGAGGAGCTGGCCAAGGAGCTCGACATGACCCCCGAAAAGGTCATCGAGGTCCAGAAGTACGGTCGCGAGCCGATCTCCCTCCACACCCCGCTGGGTGAGGACGGAGACAGCGAGTTCGGAGACCTGATCGAGGACTCCGAGGCGGTCGTGCCGGCGGACGCGGTGAGCTTCACGCTGCTCCAGGAGCAGCTGCACTCCGTGCTCGACACGCTCTCCGAGCGTGAGGCGGGCGTCGTCTCGATGCGTTTCGGTCTCACCGACGGCCAGCCGAAGACGCTGGACGAGATCGGCAAGGTCTACGGCGTGACGCGTGAGCGCATCCGTCAGATCGAGTCCAAGACGATGTCCAAGCTGCGCCACCCGTCGCGTTCGCAGGTTCTGCGCGACTACCTCGACTAGATCGCGGACAGACATGGCCCGGGGCCCGGAACCTCTTCAGGTTCCGGGCCCCGGGCCATGTGCGCATGCGGTCGGCACCGGGGCGGATGACGCTGAGTGGGCACTGTTCACCTCGGCGTCAGGAGTCTCCATGCCCCGCCTTCTCGTCCGTGTCCTTCCCGCCGCGTCCGCCCTTGCGGTCGCGGCGGCGCTGATACCCCTCGGCCCTCCGGCGCCCGCCGCGGCGGACAGCATCATCGTGGGCGGGAGGCCGGTGGCCGTCGCGGACAGCCCGTGGGTCGTGGCCCTGTCGAGCCGTGACCGGTTCGGAGGAACCCGCGCGGGCCAGTTCTGCGGGGGAGTGGCGGTCGCGCCCACCAAGGTACTCACGGCGGCACACTGCCTCAGGGAGGACGTCCTGGGGGCCGCCGTCCCGGAGATCCGGGATCTGCGGGTCATCGCCGGACGCGACGAGCTGAGCGGGCCGGGCGGCCAGGAGATCCCCGTGCGATCGACGTGGGTCAATCCGGGGTACGACCCGCACACGAACGCCGCGGACCTGGCGGTCCTCACCCTGGCCAGGACGTTGCCCAAGGGCAGCGTCATCCCGATGGCCGGGGCCGGGAATGCGGCGTACGAGCCGGGCACCGAGGCGACCGTGTACGGCTGGGGGGACACCACCGGGTACGGCGCCTACGCCTCAGGGCTGCGCGCGGCCACGGTACGGGTGCTGGCGGACGGCGACTGCGCCCGGGCCTACCCCGGCGGCACACAGGGCGCGTACGACGCCTCATCGATGCTTTGCGCCGGTGACACCGCCGGCGGGCGGGATGCCTGCCAGGGGGACAGCGGAGGCCCGCTGGTGGCCCGTGGGCGCCTCATCGGGCTGGTCTCGTGGGGCAGCGGCTGCGGGAGCCCCGGCAGCCCCGGGGTGTACACCCGGGTGTCCGCGGCGATCCGGTGGATGGCCGACGGGAGCTGAACCGCGGAGACCGCACAGCCACGATCACCGCCACATCGCGTCGGAGCGTATGAGAACGGGCGGCTTTCCCCGAGGGGAGGCCGCCCGCCGGCCGGTCCTGGACCGTGCCCATAGCTCGTCGTGGATGCGAGGTGTCAGTGTTGATCCTCGTCGGCGGCACTGGCCTGCACGGCAGTGAGCCGATCTGTCTCATCCTGTATTTCCGCGGCGATCTTCTTGAGTTCCGGCTCGAACTTGCGCCCGTGGTGGGCACAGAAGAGCAGTTCACCGCCGCTGATCAGGACGACGCGCAGATATGCCTGGGCGCCGCAACGGTCACAGCGGTCTGCTGCGGTCAGCGGGCTCGCGGGGGTCAGAACAGTAGTCACGTCGCCTCTTCTCTAGCTCGACGAGCTGTCGTACCAGGGTCAACATCCAACCAGGCCGAAAACGTTCCCGCTCGTGGCATTTCTTCGAAACTTCTTCTCAGGATGGCTGTCTGTTGCCGGTTGGCGGCGAATGTGCCGTATTGCGTAGCGCTACGGTTTCGCGTTGCTTGTGTGGGCCGGTCCGCCGGCTGGCTTGCCGGTTGTTCATGAGGACGTGCCCGGAGCCTAAATGGTTCATGCCTCGAAGGGAACGTGATGTGCACGTCACCCTAACGAATGATCGAACGCGTATGCGAGGCTGGACTAGCATAAGGATTCCCCCTGGGTGGCGTTACAACCGCTCTACCAGGCCTCGGTAGGCTCTCAGCGGCTACCGAGGCCGAGCCCGATACCCACCGGGCCCCCAAATGAAATTCAGCGAGGAGCGAACCGCGTGACCGCCGATTCCGTGCCGTCCACTGCGCTGCTGACCGGAGCAGGCGGCTCAGACAGGGACAGCTCCAACTACACCGCGCGGCACCTCCTCGTCCTCGAGGGGCTCGAAGCGGTTCGTAAGCGCCCCGGGATGTACATCGGGTCCACGGACAGCCGCGGACTGATGCACTGCCTCTGGGAGATCATCGACAACTCGGTCGACGAGGCTCTCGGCGGTTACTGCGACAGCATCGAGGTCATCCTCCACGACGACTCCTCCGTCGAGGTCCGCGACAACGGCCGGGGCATCCCGGTCGACGTGGAACCCAAGACCGGGCTGTCCGGCATCGAGGTCGTCATGACCAAGCTGCACGCCGGCGGAAAGTTCGGCGGCGGGTCCTACTCGGCGTCGGGCGGCCTGCACGGTGTGGGCGCCTCGGTCGTGAACGCGCTCTCCGCCCGGCTGGACATCGAGGTCGACCGCGGTGTCACCCACTCCATCAGCTTCAGGCGTGGTGTCCCGGGCATTTTCACCGAACAGGGGCCGGACAGCCCCTTCGACCCCGCCAACGGCCTCCGCAAGGGCAAGCGCGTCCCCAAGACGCGTACGGGTACCCGTACGCGGTACTGGGCGGACCGGCAGATCTTCCTCAAGGACGCGAAGCTCGACCTGGAGACCCTGTACCAGCGGGCACGCCAGACCGCGTTCCTCGTGCCGGGCCTCACCATCGTCGTACGCGACGAGCGGGGCATCGACGGCGAGGGCAAGACGGAGGAGACGTTCCACTACGACGGAGGGATCAGCGAATTCTGCGAGTACCTGGCGCAGGACAAGGCTGTCTGCGACGTCCAGCGCCTCAGTGGAACGGGAACCTTCAAGGAGACCGTGCCGGTCCTGGACGACCGGGGGCACATGACGGCGACCGAGGTCACCCGTGAGCTGAGTGTCGACATCGCCCTGCGCTGGGGTACCGGCTACGACACCACTCTCAGGTCCTTCGTCAACATCATCGCCACCCCCAAGGGCGGCACCCACGTCAGCGGATTCGAGCGCTCCCTCACGAAGACGGTGAACGAGGTCCTGCGCTCCTCCAAGCTGCTGCGGGTGGCCGAGGACGACATCGTCAAGGACGACGCCCTGGAGGGCCTGACCGCGGTCGTCACCGTACGGCTGGCGGAGCCGCAGTTCGAGGGGCAGACCAAGGAGGTCCTGGGCACCTCGGCGGCCAACCGGATCGTGGCCAACGTGGTCGCCAAGGAGCTCAAGGCATTCCTGACGTCCACGAAGCGCGATGCCAAGGCTCAGGCCAGGGCAGTGCTGGACAAGGCGGTGGCCGCCGCACGCACCCGCATCGCGGCCCGCCAGCACAAGGACGCGCAGCGCCGCAAGACGGCGCTCGAGTCCTCCTCGCTGCCCGCGAAGCTCGCGGACTGCCGGAGCGACGACGTGGAGCGCAGCGAGCTCTTCATCGTGGAGGGCGACTCGGCCCTCGGCACCGCGAAGCTGGCCCGCAACAGCGAGTTCCAGGCGCTGCTGCCGATCCGGGGGAAGATCCTCAACGTTCAGAAGTCGTCCGTCTCGGACATGCTCAAGAACGCCGAGTGCGGAGCCATCATCCAGGTCATAGGAGCAGGCTCCGGACGCACCTTCGACATCGACGCGGCGCGCTACGGCAAGGTCATCATGATGACGGACGCCGATGTCGACGGTTCGCACATCCGCACCCTGCTGCTCACGCTCTTCCAGCGGTACATGCGGCCGATGGTCGAGGCAGGGCGGGTTTTCGCGGCCGTGCCCCCGCTGCACCGGATCGAGCTCGTCCAGCCGAAGAAGGGCCAGGACAAGTACATCTACACCTACTCCGACAACGAGCTCCGGCAGACCCTGCTGGAGCTGCAGCGGAAGAACGTGCGGTTCAAGGACTCGATCCAGCGGTACAAGGGCCTCGGTGAGATGGACGCGGACCAGCTCGCGGAAACCACGATGGACCCGCGCCACCGCACGCTGCGCCGGATCAACATCGGCGACCTGGAATCCTCCGAGCAGGTCTTCGATCTGCTGATGGGCAACGAGGTCGCCCCACGCAAGGAGTTCATCACCAGCTCCGCCGCCACCCTGGACCGCTCGCGCATCGATGTCTGAGGCTCTCCACCCGTGGGTGGAGACCTTTCTCCACCCACGGTCAGCCTCTGAGCCGATCCCCTGACCGCCGTGCCTCCGTAGCGTCGAAGATCCCGCTCGATCAGCAGCCAGGCCGCTTCGCGGAAGAACGCGCTGGCCGTGCGCTACGCCTATGGCCGGGGACTCGCACACCCACCCGGCACTTCCGTCACCTGAAATGGTGAAGCACGGCGAATGAAGTGCCCGGGATCTTCCCGGTCTGCCCATTCTTGGCTACGCGGCCGAAGAGGCTCGTGGACAAGGGAGTTATCGGTGGAGAAGGAAGCAGGGCCGGGGGCCGCAGCGATGCGGCTCGACGACCCGTGGTACGAGGCGTCGGGCACGGTGTGGGGCGAGCCGGACGGTGCGGAGGCCGGTGCGCCCGACGGAGGGCCCCGGTCACAGGAGCAGGGCCGGAGCGCGGCAGAGATCTATCTGGAGGTGCAGGACAGCCCCGCATTCCGCGAAGTGCGCCGTCGCTACCGGCGGTTCGTGGTTCCCGCCGCAGTCGCCTTCCTGCTCTGGTATCTGGCCTATGTCATCGCGGCCACCACCGCCCACGACCTTATGGCGCGTCCCGTCGCCGGCGCGCTCAATGTGGCCATGGTCGCCGGACTCGGGCAGTTCCTCACCACCTTCCTGCTCACCTGGGCGTACGCCCGACACGCGCGTCTGCACCGGGACCGTGCCGCTCTGGAACTGCGCTGGGACACACAGGAGATGACAAGAGGGATCCGCCGGTGAGGGGGGACCATCAGACGCTGGCGCTGCTGCTGTTCAGCGTGTTCATCGCCGTGACGCTCGGCATCACCACCTGGGTCAGCCGCAACAGGCAGGGGTCCGCCGAGGAGTTCTACGCCGGCGGACGTCTGTTCTCCCCCATGGAGAACGGATTCGCCATCGCCGGTGACTACATGTCCGCGGCGTCCTTCCTCGGCATCTCGGGGCTGATCGCCCTGTTCGGCTACGACGGCATGCTCTACTCCGTCGGGTTCCTCGTCGCCTGGCTCGTCGTCCTGCTCCTCGTCGCCGAACTCGTGCGCAACTGCGGGCGGTTCACGCTCGCCGACGTGGTCGCCGCCCGGATGGCGGAGCGCCCGGTGCGCACGGCGCTGGGCACCTCGTCGGTCACCGTCTCGGTGCTCTATCTGGTGGCCCAGATGGTGGGTGCGGGGAGCCTCGTCGCGCTGCTGCTCGGAGGCACGAGCGACACCGCCCGATCCTGGACGGTGGTGGGGGTCGGAGCGCTGATGGTGGTCTACGTGTCGCTCGGCGGCATGCGCGCCACGACCTGGATCCAGATCGTCAAGGCGGTCCTGCTGATGGCGGGCGCCGTCGCGCTCACCGTGCTCGTCCTTCTCCGCTTCCACGGCGACCTCAACGCCCTGCTGACCTCCGCCGCCGAACGCAGCGGCCACGGACGGGACTTCCTCTCGCCGGGCCTGAGGTACGGCGGGAGCTGGACGGCGCGCTTCGACTTCATCAGCCTCGGGCTGGCGCTCGTCCTCGGCACGGCCGGGCTGCCGCACATCCTGTCGCGCTTCTACACCGTCCCCACGGCCCGGGCGGCCCGGCGCTCCGTCGTCTGGTCCATCGGGCTCATCGGCGGCTTCTACCTGATGACCATCGTGCTCGGGTTCGGAGCGGCCGCGCTCGTCGGATCCGCGGACGTCCGGGCGTCCAACGCCTCCGGGAACACGGCTGTCCCGCTCCTGGCGCTCGTCCTCGGAGGCGGTGAGGGATCCACGGGCGGCACGGTGCTCTTCGCCGTCGTGGCCGCCATCGCCTTCGCCACGATCCTCGCCGTGGTCGCGGGGATCACCCTCGCCTCCTCCGCCTCCGTCGCCCACGACCTGTACGCCTCGTTCCGGAGGCCGGGTGCCAAGCAGCGCAGCGAGGTGGGCGTGGCCCGGGTGGCCGCGGCGGGCGTCGGGGTGGTGGCCATCGGACTCGGCCTCCTGGCCCAGAATCTGAACGTCGCGTTCCTCGTCGGCCTGGCCTTCGCGGTCGCCGCCTCGGCCAACCTCCCGGCGCTGCTCTACTCGTTGTTCTGGCGGAACTTCACCACCCGGGGCGCGGTCTGGGCCGTCTACGGCGGACTGATCCCCGCCGTCCTGCTCGTCCTGCTCTCGCCGGTCGTCTCGGGGAGCGCCACCTCGCTCTTCCCCGGCGTGGACTTCGCCCTCTTCCCCTTGGAGAACCCGGGACTGGTGTCGATCCCGGCGGGCTTCCTGGCCGGCTGGATCGGCACGGTCACCTCACCCGAGCCGCCGGACCCGGCCAAGCACGCGGAGACGGAGGTCCGGTCGCTCACCGGGGCGGGGGCGGCATAGGCGGGGCCGCGCCCTCAGGAACCGGTGGCCCAGATGTACCGGTGTTCGGGGCGGCCCGTCTCGCCGTACTTGAGGGAGAGCCGCACGCGGCCCGTGCGTTCGAGCAGCTTCAGATAGCGCTGGGCCGTCTGCCGGCTCATCCCGGCGCTCTCCGCGACCTCCTGAGCGGAGAGCGGCCCGTCGGCAGCACGCAGGGCCTGGCGGACCAGTTCCGCGGTCGTCGTCGAATGGCCCTTGGGGAGGTCGGACCCGCCCGTGGCCCACAAGGCCCCGAACAGCCGGTCCACCTCCGTCTGCTCGGCCTCGCCGCCGTTCTCGAAGGTGCGGCGCAGCGCCGCGTACGCCTCCAGCTTGGTGCGAAGCCCGGCGTATGCGAACGGCTTGACCAGGTACTGGAGGGCGCCGTGGCGCATCGCCGCCTGTACGGTCGCCACGTCGCGGGCGGCCGTCACCATGATCACATCGGTGTGATGACCGAGGGCACGCAGCTCACGCACCACGGCCAGGCCGTTGCGGTCCGGCAGATAGTGGTCGAGCAGGATCAGATCGATGGGCACCTCGCCGATCCTCGCGAGAGCCTCTGTCGCGGAGTGGGCCATCGCGGCCACCCGGAACCCGGGCACCTTGGCGACATAGGCGGCGTTGATCCGGGCGACCCGTACGTCGTCGTCCACGACGAGAACCTCGATCACTGGGCGTCTCCTGACGTCGCGGGCCGTACGGGGGCCGACGGGCCGCCCGCGGTGGGGGAGCCGGGCCGTTCCGGGCTTCCGGGCGCCTGGACGCCCTGCCGTTCCGTGCCGCCCAGAGCCTCCGGAAGGACGACGGTGAACACCGCCCCGCCCTCGGGGGCGCTCGACACGGATACGCTGCCACCCTGTCGCTCGGCGAGCCGCCGCACCAGCGGCAGCCCCAGGCCCCGCTTTCCGTGGGCCGGGAGTTCCTTGGTCGACCAGCCCTCCGTGAAGATGGATTCGTGATCACCGGCCGGAACGCCGGGGCCGCTGTCGCGCACCCGCAGTACCACCGTACGGCCCTCGGCCCGCAGCCCGACCTCGATCCGTGCGTCGGGGGTCCCCGCGGCCGCGTCCAGGGCGTTGTCCACCAGATTGCCGAGGACCGTGACGAGTCCGCGTGGGTCCACCAGCCGGTCCGGCAGGAGGGTTCCCGCCGCCATGCGCAGAGCGACACCGCGCTCGGCGGCCACGGTCGCCTTGCCCACCAGGAGCGAGGCCAACAGGGGGTCGTGGACCTTCTCGGTGACCTGCTCGGCCGTCGCCCGGTGGACGCCGACGACTTCCGTGACGAACTCCACCGCTTCTTCGTGCATCTCCAGTTCCAGCAGCCCCAGGAGGGTGTGCAGCCGGTTGGCGTGCTCGTGGTCCTGGGCGCGGAGCGCATCGATCAGGCCATGGGTGGAGTCGAGTTCACGGCCGAGGTACTCCAGTTCCGTACGGTCGCGCAGCGTGGCGACGGCCCCGCCGTCGTCGGTCGGCATCCGGTTGGCGAGGAGCACGCGGTTGCCGCGGACCGTCACCAGGTCGTCGCCGACCACCCGCCCGGCCAGCACGTCGGTTGTGCGCCCCTCGCCCAGTGCCTCGTCGAGCTGCTTCCCCGAGGCCTCGGGGCCGAGCCCGAGCAGTCGCTGGGCCTCGTCGTTCAGGAGCCTGATGCGCCCTGTGCGGTCGAGCGCGACGACGCCCTCACGGATGCTGTGCAGCATGGCCTCGCGCTCGGTGAGAAGCGCCGCGATGTCGGAGAACGCCAGGTCATGCGTCTGCCGCTGGAGACGGCGGGAGATCAGATAGGCGGCGAGGGCTCCCACGGCCAGCGCCCCGCCCGCGTAGGCGAGCAGCCCGGGGATCGCGGCGAGAAGCCGGGCGCGGACACTGTCGTACGCGATGCCCACCGAGACGGCACCGACGACCCGGTCCGATCCGTCGAGCAGCGGTACCTTGCCGCGCGCCGAACGTCCGAGCGTGCCGCTGTCGATCTCCATCACGGACCTGCCGGCGAGCGCCGCACTGGGGTCGGTGGAGACGACGTCGCCGATGCGGGAGGAGTCCGTGTGCGACCAGCGCACACCCTGCCTGTCCATGACCACGACGTATTCGGCACCGGTCGCCCGCCTGATCCGCTCCGCCGCGGCCTGGACGGCGCCGCCCGGGCGCGGCTCGGTGGTGAGCAGCGACGCGGAGATCTGCGGCTGTGCCGCCGTGGACTGAGCGATCGCCAGGGCGCGGCGCATCGCCTGGTCGTCGAGCTGGGCGCTGAGGGGTGCCAGGAAGAGGCCCGTGACGAGGACCGTGACGCCGGTGATGATGGCCAGCTGCATCAGCAGGACCTGCGAGAAGACCCGCCGCGGCCAGCCGAACCGGCGCGGTCCCCGTGGGGTGGTCCGTAGGGCGCTCATCGTACGAACGGTAAGGGGCAATCCGCGCTCACCGAAATCTCGGAGGCCGATCGCCCGTCGTTCGCCTGCCGACCGTTCTCCGATCGCCGGTCAGGCCGGGCTCTTGCCCTCCCGCCCCTCCATCTGTGAGCGTTCCATGGGTATCCACCCTGACGCAATATTTTTGCGATTCTTGCGCTAATCTTGCGTTCATGACGCGACGACTTGCTCAGGTTGCCCAGAAAGTAGGAGTCAGCGAGGCCACGGTCAGCCGCGTGCTGAACGGCAAGCCGGGTGTCTCGGACGCCACACGCCAAGCCGTTCTCTCCGCCCTGGACGTGCTCGGTTACGAGCGTCCGACGCAGCTCCGCGGTGAGCGTGCAAGGCTCGTCGGACTGGTCCTGCCCGAGCTGCAGAACCCGATCTTCCCGGCCTTCGCCGAAGTGGTCGGAGGCGCGCTCGCCCAGCAGGGCCTGACCCCGGTGCTCTGCACGCAGACCAAGGGCGGGGTCTCCGAGGCCGACTACGTGGAGCTCCTCCTGCAGCAGCAGGTGTCCGGAGTCGTGTTCGCCGGTGGTCTGTACGCCCAGGCCGACGCCCCCCACGACCACTACAAGGTGCTCGCCGACCGCAAGATCCCGGTCGTCCTGATCAACGCCGCCATCGCGCATCTCGGGTTCCCGGCGGTCTCCTGCGACGACTCGGTGGCCGTCGAGCAGGCCTGGCGTCATCTCGTCTCGCTCGGCCACGAGCGGATCGGCTTCGTCCTCGGCCCGGCCGACCACATGCCCTCGCAGCGCAAGCTCGCCGCCGCCCGCGCACTGGCCGCACAGTCGGGGGCCACCGTGCCTGACGAGTGCGTCTCGCGGGCCATGTTCTCGCTCGAGGGCGGCCAGGCCGCCGCCACACGGCTGCTCGACCAGGGGATCACGGGCATCATCTGCGCCAGCGACCCGCTGGCCCTGGGTGCGGTACGCGCGGCGCGGCGCCGGGGACTGTCGGTGCCCGGGGAGGTCTCCGTCGTCGGCTACGACGACTCCGCGTTCATGAACTGCACCGAACCGCCGCTGACCACGGTGCGCCAGCCGATCGAGGCCATGGGCAGGGCCGCGGTCGAGCTGCTCTCCGTGCAGATCGGGGGGCGCGCGGTGCCGTCGGACGAGCTCCTCTTCGAGCCGGAACTGGTCGTCCGTGGCTCCACGGCCCGCCCGCCCCGGTCGTAGCCCGGTGAGAATTTCCGCCGGTTGTAGCTAATTTGCAGGCCCCGCACCCTCCGGCCCCGCACCCTCCGGCGTGGCAGCCTTCGGGGCAGGCAGCGGCTGGGGCGGGCGCGGGCCGGTGTACTGCCCGCTGGGACGCATGCGCAGCGGCCGTTCCGTGTACTCCTCCATCGCGTGGGCGATCCAGCCCGCCGTGCGGGACACGGCGAACACGGTCTCACCCGTTTCGGCGGGCATGCCGTACGCGACCGAGAGGGCGGCCAGGGCCAGGTCGACGTTGGCGTGCAGAGGTGTGTGGCGGGCGGTGGTCGCGACCACGTCACGGGCCGCCGCCACCGCCGGGGCCGCCTGCGGAATCTCGTCCAGCAGCGAGAAGAGCTCGCCCGCCCGCGGATCCTCGCTCCTGTACAGGCGGTGGCCGAGCCCTGGTACCCGTCGGCCGGCGCGCAGGTGGTCCGCGACGACCGGAGCCGCGCCGCCCCGGTCCACGACCTCGGCCAGCATCCGGTGTGCCGGCCCGCTCGCGGCGCCGTGCAGGGGGCCCTCCAGCACGCCGAGTCCCGCGGAGACCACGGCGTACGGGTTCGCGTGGGTCGAGGCGGCGACCCGTACCGCCAGGGTCGAGGCCGCGAGATCGTGGTCGGCCAGCAGTGCGAGCGCCGTGTCGAGCACGGCCAGTGCGGCAGCGTCCGCGGGCCGGGCGGAGAGCTTCGTCCACAGCCGGGCGGCCAGAGAGCCCTCGGCCTCGACCTCGCCGTCGGCCGCGCCCCCGGCTGCCGGCAGCGCGCCGACCAGGGTGGGGATCAGGTTGCGTGCGCTGTTGAGCACCCCCTCGGGAGAGAGGTCGAACCGCAGGGGGTCTGCGGACGCGGCCGCGGCGACAGCGGCACGGAGCCGGTCCGTCGCGCTGCTGTGCCGCGGCATCGAGGCGGCCGTCCGCCGGGCCGCTGCGAGGGACTCGCGCGCCGCGGTGAAGCGGATGCCAGGACGGAGCTCGCCGGTCCAGATCCACTCGGCGACCTCCTCGTAGCCGTGGTGACGGGCGAGTTCGGTCGCGTCGACGCCGCGGAAGAAATAGCGGTCCGGCTCGATGAGCGTGATGCCGGTGCGGAAGACCAGGTCGCCCGCGGCGGACGGCGCAGGCTCCCTGCGCCCCGTCCGGCGGGCCAGGGCGTCGACCTCCGTGGCGTCGAACGTACTGCCGCGTCCGCCGGGGTTCCGTTTGCTGGTCAGCTGCCCCCGGCTCACGTAGGCGTACACGGTCTCGGACTTCACCCCGAGGCGTTCGGCCGCCTCCCGGGTGGTGAGCCTGTGGGGCGCCCCCTCGGCTCCCAAGTCCTGCGTACCGGTTCCGTGCGCCGAGTCATGCGTCATGGCGCCCACCGTATCCATGTCCATGGATGGGGGATCACCTCCAACGACGTTTCATATTGATTCAATCAATATTGACAATGACAAAGTCAACCATGGACAGTCGAATCAATATATCGCTCATCGGTGGAGGAGAGACCTGCCATGCCTGCCTCGCATACGGAAACCGCCCCGCTCGACGTCCCCCGGGGTCTCGCCGGCGTGATCGTCACCGACACCGCGCTCGGCGACGTGCGCGGGCGCGAGGGGTTCTACCACTACCGGCAGTACTCGGCGGTCGAGCTCGCACAGAGCCGCAGCTTCGAGGACGTCTGGTACCTGATGTTCCACGGCGAGCTGCCCGGCCGGACCGAGAGCGCCGGCTTCGCCGCCCGCACGGCCGGCCTGCGCCGGCTGCCCGCAGAGGTGCGGGAGGCGCTGCCCGCCATCGCCCGGGCCGGGGCTCTCTCCGGCCCGCTCGCCGGCCTTCGTACGGCGCTCTCGCTGCTCGGCGCCTCGGCCGGGTTCCGTCCGGTGTACGACATCGGGGCCGACCGCCGGCGTGAGGACGCCCTCGCCGTATGTGCGGCCGTCCCCACGGTGCTGACCTCCCTGTACCGCCTCGGCCAGGGACTGGAGCCGGTCGAACCGCGTGACGACCTCCCGTTCGCCGCGAACTACCTGTACATGCTCACCGGCGAGGAACCGGACGCCGTACGGACCTCGGCCGTCGAGCGGTACCTCGTCTCCACCGTCGACCACGGTTTCAACGCGTCCACGTTCACCGCCCGAGTGATCGCCTCCACCGGCGCCGATGTAGCCGCCTGCCTCGTCGGAGCCGTCGGCGCGCTCTCCGGCCCGCTGCACGGCGGCGCGCCCAGCCGGGCGCTGGACACCCTGGACGCCATCGGCACCCCGGACCGGATCGACGGCTGGATCCGTGGACGGGTCCTCGCGGGGGAACGGATCATGGGATTCGGGCACCCCGTCTACCGCACCGAGGACCCGCGCTCACGGATGCTCCGCTCGGTCGCGCAGAGCTTCGGGGGTCCGCTCGTCGACTTCGCCGTCGAGGTCGAACGCCAAGTGGAGGCGATCCTCGCCGAGCTCAAGCCGGGACGCGAGCTGCACACGAACGTGGAGTTCTACGCCGGTGTCGTCATGGAGCTCTGCGGGCTGCCGCGTGAGATGTTCACGCCCACCTTCTGTGCCGCGCGCATGGTCGGCTGGAGCGCCAATATCCTGGAGCAGGCGGAGGACCCGAAGATCATCCGCCCGGCGGCCCGTTATGCCGGGCCCCCGCCTCCGCAGCCCGTACCGGCACTCTGAACGACCCGAGGAAGGCCCCGTTGACCCCGCCCCACGCCCCGCAGATCCCGGTCGTCGTCCTGGCGGGGTTCCTCGGATCCGGCAAGACGACACTGCTCAACCATCTGCTCCGTAACAGGGCGGGCAACAGGATCGGCGTCATCGTCAACGACTTCGGGTCCATCGAGATCGATGCCATGACCGTCGCGGGGCAGGTCGGATCGACGGTCTCACTGGGCAACGGCTGTCTGTGCTGCGCGGTCGACGCGAGCGAGCTCGACACCTATCTGGAGACACTGACCGGGCCCGCCGCGCGCCTCGACGTGATCGTCATCGAGGCCAGCGGTCTCGCCGAGCCCCAGGAACTCGTACGGATGCTGCTGGCCAGCGACAATCCGCACATCCGGTACGGGGGACTGGTCGAGGTCGTCGACGCGGCCGAATTCCCCGCCACGCGGCAGCGCCACCCCGAGATCGACCGCCACCTCGTGGCCGCCGACCTGATCGTCCTGAACAAGACCGACCGGGTCTCGGACGCGGAACTGGCGGCGGTGCGGGAGACGGTCGGGACGGCGGGCGCCAGGGCGGCGGTCATCCGCGCCGCGTACGGCAGGATCGACCCGGAGCTGCTCTTCGATCCCGTGCTCCGGCCGGACGAGGACGACTCGTTCCGCCAGCTGACGTTCGAGGACCTGCTCCCCGAGGCCGACCGCGCGCACGAGGAGCACCTGCACGCGGCGTACGAGAGTGTCTCCTTCACCGCGGACGTGCCGCTCAGCCCCCGCCGCTTCATGGCGTTCCTCGACTCCAGGCCGGCGGGCCTCTACCGGATCAAGGGGTTCGCCGACTTCGGTGCGGGCGACCCCGGTAACCGTTACGCCCTGCACGCCGTGGGGAGGTTCCTGCGCTTCGTTCCGGAGCGCTGGGCCCGTGACGAACCGCGACGGACCCAGCTGGTGCTGATCGGCTCCGGTATCGAGGCCGCGGCCCTGCACAAGGAGCTGGAGGCATGCCAGGACGCGTGGCAGGACGCCACCGAGGAGCTGGAGCGCAGCATGTGGGGCGTCCTGCGGTACGTACGGCAGCCGGACGACGAGGGCTGAGCCCCTGCCGCCCGGCCGGATGTCCTACAGAGGCCCGGCGATCACCGCGACCGGACTCGTCAGCGGTGTGCCCGAACCGTCACGGCGCGGATCCGGGTCCGGAAGCTCGGCCGGTGCGCCGTTCTTCTGGGCCGCCCGTGCCGGGGTCTCGCCCGCCCAGGCGAACACCAGGACGTCCTCCCCCTTGAGGAAGCGCTGGCAGCGCACCCCGCCGGTGGCCCTGCCCTTGCGTGGATACTGGTCGAACGGGGTGAGCTTCCAGGTCCGTTCGGAGTCGTCCAGCGTGCCGTGCGATCCGGCGACGGTGAACACAGCCGCGTCCGCGGAGGGATCCACCGCCGCGAACGAGAGAACAGTGGCGCCCGCCGCGAGCTTGACACCCGCCATGCCGCCCGCCGGGCGTCCCTGCGGACGCACCGACGCGGCCGGATAGCGCAGCAGTTGGGCGTCGGACGTGATGAAGACCAGGTCCTCCTCGCCCGTACGCAACTGCTTGGCGCCGACGATCCGGTCACCGTCCTTCAGCGAGATGACTTCCAACTCGTCCTTGTTGGCGGGGTAGTCGGGCACCACGCGCTTCACCACGCCCTGCAGGGTGCCGATGGCCAGGCCCTGCGGCTCCTCGTCGAGGGTGGTGAGGCAGATCAGCTCCTCGTCCGGCTCCAGCGTCAGGAATTCCGAGATCTGGGCACCGCCCGACAGGTTCGGAGCGGCATGGGTGTCCGGCAGCTGCGGCAGGTCGATCACCGAGAGCCGGAGCAACCGTCCGGTGGACGTCACCGCGCCCACGTCCCCGCGCGCCGTCGCGGGGACGGCGGAGACGATCGCGTCGTGCTTCGTGCGCCTGGCGTCCTCGGCCTGGGGGACCGGCTCGGCGTTGGCCGTACGGGCCAGGAGGCCGGTCGAGGAGAGAAGCACCTGGCACGGGTCGTCCGCGACCTCCAGCGGCACCGAGGCGACCTGCGAACCCGCCGACTCCAGCAGCACCGTGCGCCGCTCGGTGCCGAACTTCTTCGCCACCGCGGCCAGTTCGGCCGAGACCAGCTTACGCAGTTCGGCGTCCGACTCCAGGATCGCGGTCAGCTGGGCGATCTCCTCGGTGAGCTTGTCGCGCTCGCTCTCCAGCTCGATCCTGTCGAAGCGCGTGAGCCTGCGCAGCGGGGTGTCCAGGATGTACTGGGTCTGGATCTCGCTCAGCGAGAAGCGCTCCATCAGGCGCTCCTTCGCCTGCGCCGAGTTGTCGCTGTCCCGGATGAGCCGGATGACCTCGTCGATGTCGATCAGCGCCACGAGGAGGCCCTCGACCAGGTGCAGCCGGTTACGCCGCTTGGTCCTGCGGAACTCGCTGCGCCGGCGCACCACGTCGAAGCGGTGGTCGAGATAGACCTCGAGGAGCTCCTTGAGCCCCAGGGTGAGCGGCTGTCCGTCGACCAGCGCGACGTTGTTGATGCCGAAGGACTCCTCCATCGGCGTCAGCTTGTAGAGCTGCTCCAGCACGGCCTCCGGCACGAAGCCGTTCTTGACCTCGATCACCAGACGCAGACCGTGCGCCCGGTCGGTGAGGTCCTTGACGTCCGCGATGCCCTGGAGCTTCTTCGAACCGACGAGGTCCTTGATCTTGGCGATCACCTTCTCCGGACCGACGGTGAAGGGCAGTTCGGTGACGACGAGACCCTTGCGACGGGCCGTGACGCTCTCTATGGCGACCGTGGCGCGGATCTTGAACGTGCCGCGTCCGGCGGCGTAGGCGTCCTTGATGCCGCCGAGACCGACGATCCTGCCGCCGGTGGGCAGGTCGGGACCCGGGACGAAGCGCATCAGCGTCTCGAGGTCCGCGCCCGGGTGCCGGATGAGGTGGCGGGCGGCGGCGATGACCTCGCCGAGGTTGTGCGGGGGCATGTTGGTCGCCATGCCGACCGCGATACCGGAAGCGCCGTTGACCAGGAGGTTCGGGTACGCGGCCGGGAGGACGACCGGCTCCTGCTCCTGGCCGTCGTAGTTCGACTGGAAGTCGACGGTGTCCTCGTCGATCGACTCCGTCATCAGCGACGTGGCGTCGGCCATCCGGCACTCGGTGTACCGCATGGCGGCCGGCGGGTCGTCGTTGCCCAGCGAGCCGAAGTTGCCGTGCCCGTCGACGAGGGGCAGGCGCATCGAGAACGGCTGTGCCATGCGCACCAGTGCGTCGTAGATCGACGCGTCACCGTGCGGGTGCAGTTTGCCCATCACTTCGCCGACGACGCGTGCGCACTTCACGTAGCCGCGGTCGGGGCGGAGCCCCATCTCGTTCATCTGGGACACGATGCGGCGGTGTACGGGCTTCATGCCGTCGCGGGCGTCGGGCAGAGCCCTGGAGTAGATCACCGAGTACGCGTACTCGAGGAAGGAGCCCTGCATTTCGTCGACGACGTCGATGTCGAGGATCTTCTCCTCGAAGTCGTCCGGCGGCGGGGTTTTCGTGCTGCGGCGGGCCATCGCGGCTGCGACTCCTTCACAGATTCTGTCGGGCAACCTCAGGTTCTGACGCGGACCATTGTGGCCCGCCGTACTGACAACACCGACCTCGACCCGTCCGAAGCGGTCCTCAGGGCCTCCGCGGAGCCCCCGTTCACGGCAGTATCTACGACAACAATCACCCGGCGGGAACTTCGCCAGGTGCCCGTGCGCTTGCCTAGAGTGGCAGGTCCGGCAGGAAATCCTGTACCGATCGAAGGGACGTACATGCCCATGGGTCACACGGCCACAGCCCAGGCCGGTTCCGGCGGCTTGACGGCGACCGAGCACCGTCTGGCCAACGGCCTGCGCGTGGTGCTCTCCGAGGACCATCTGACCCCCGTCGCCGCGGTCTGCCTCTGGTACGACGTCGGCTCCCGCCACGAGGTCAAGGGGCGCACGGGTCTGGCTCACCTCTTCGAGCACCTGATGTTCCAGGGCTCCGGCCAGGTCAAGGGGAACGGGCATTTCGAGCTGGTGCAAGGGGCCGGTGGTTCCCTGAACGGCACGACCAGCTTCGAACGCACCAACTACTTCGAGACGATGCCCACGCACCAGCTGGAGCTGGCCCTGTGGCTCGAGGCCGACCGGATGGGCTCCCTGCTCGCCGCGCTCGACGAGGAGTCCATGGAGAACCAGCGGGACGTCGTGAAGAACGAGCGCCGCCAGCGCTACGACAACGTCCCGTACGGCACGGCCTTCGAGAAGCTCACCGCTCTCGCCTACCCGGCCGGCCACCCGTACCACCACACGCCGATCGGCTCGATGGCCGACCTGGACGCGGCGACGCTGGAGGACGCGCAGGCGTTCTTCCGTACGTATTACGCGCCGAACAACGCCGTGCTCTCCGTGGTCGGGGACATCGACCCGGAGCAGACGCTCGCCTGGATCGAGAAGTACTTCGGCTCCATCCCCTCGCACGACGGCAAGCAGCCCCCGCGCGACGGCACGCTGCCCGGCATCATCGGCGAGCAGCTGCGCGAAGTGGTCCAGGAGGAGGTCCCCGCGCGTGCGCTGATGGCCGCCTACCGGCTGCCGCACGACGGCACCCGCGAGTGCGACGCCGCGGACCTGGCCCTGACCGTGCTCGGCGGCGGCGAGTCGTCGCGCCTGCACAACCGGCTGGTGCGCCGCGACCGTACGGCGGTGGCCGCCGGATTCGGGCTGCTCAGGCTGGCCGGCGCGCCGTCGCTCGGCTGGCTGGACGTCAAGACGTCCGGTGGCGTCGAGGTGCCGCAGATCGAGGCGGCCGTCGACGAGGAGCTGGCCCGCTTCGCCGAGGAGGGCCCCACGCCGGAGGAGATGGAACGCGCTCAGGCGCAGTTGGAGCGCGAGTGGCTCGACCGTCTCGGCACGGTCGCCGGCCGCGCGGACGAACTGTGCCGTTACGCCGTCCTGTTCGGCGACCCGCAGCTCGCCCTGACCGCGGTGGGCCGTGTGCTCGAAGTGACGGCCGACGAGGTCAAGGCAGCCGCCCGGGCGCACCTGCGCCCCGACAACCGTGCGGTCCTGGTCTACGAGCCGGTCGAACCGGCCGACGAGACCGAGGGCACCGACGCGCCCGAGGGGGCCGACAAGTGACCGACGCCGCCGTGACTGGAGTAGCGATGGAGTACCACCCGCAGCCGACCGCCGGCGAGGCCAGGCCCTGGGCCTTCCCCGCGCCCGAGCGCGGCGCCCTGCCCAACGGGCTGACCGTGCTGCGCTGCCACCGGCCCGGCCAGCAGGTCGTCGCCGTGGAGATCTTCCTCGACGCCCCGCTGGACGCGGAGCCCGAGGGACTGGACGGTGTGGCCACGATCATGGCGCGCGCGCTGTCCGAGGGCACGGACAAGCACTCCGCGGAGGAGTTCGCCGCCGAACTGGAGCGGTGCGGCGCCACGCTGGACGCCCACGCGGACCACCCGGGTGTCCGCGTCTCCCTGGAGGTACCGGTCTCCCGGCTGACCAAGGCCCTCGGCCTGGTCGCAGAGGCTCTGCGGGCCCCGGCCTTCGCGGAGAGCGAGATCGAGCGCCTGGTGGGCAACCGCCTCGACGAGATCCCGCACGAGCAGGCCAACCCGGCCCGGCGCGCGGCCAAGCAGCTCTCCAAGGAGCTCTTCCCCGCCACCGCACGGATGTCACGCCCGCGCCAGGGCACCGAGGAGACGGTCCGGCGCATCGACGCCGCCGCCGTACGCGCCTTCTACGACGCCCATGTGCGCCCGTCCACGGCGACGGCGGTCGTCGTCGGCGACCTCACCGACGTGGACCTGGACGCGCTGCTCTCCGACACCGTCGGTGACTGGTCGGGCAATGCCGGCCAGGCCCGGCCCGTGCCTCCGATCACCGCGGACGACACCGGCCGTGTGGTCATCGTGGACCGTCCGGGAGCCGTGCAGACGCAGCTGCTGATCGGCCGGATCGGCGCGGACCGGCACGACAGCGTGTGGCCCGCCCAGGTCCTCGGCACGTACTGCCTGGGAGGCACTCTGACCTCCCGGCTGGACCGCGTGCTGCGTGAGGAGAAGGGCTACACCTACGGCGTCCGGGCCTTCGGACAGGTGCTGCGCTCGACGGCGCCCGGTTCCTCGTCCGGGGCGGCGGGTGCCGCGATGCTCGCCATCAGCGGCTCCGTCGACACCGAGTCCACCGGTCCCGCGCTGGACGACCTCTGGAAGGTCCTGCGCACCCTCGCGGCCGAGGGGCTCACCGACGCCGAGCGGGAGACCGCCGTGCAGAACCTCGTGGGCGTCGCCCCGCTCAAGTACGAGACGGCGGCGTCCGTCGCGGGCACCCTGGCCGACCAGGTGGAGCAGCACCTCCCGGACGACTACCAGGCGAAGCTGTACGCACGCCTGGCCGACACCGGCACGGTCGAGGCGACCGCCGCCGTGGTCAACGCGTTCCCGGTCGACCGGCTGGTCACCGTCCTGGTCGGGGACGCCGCTCAGATCAAGGAGCCCGTGGAGGCGCTCGGTATCGGTGAGGTGTCGGTCGTCAGCGGCTGAAAGAACCGGACATGACGGACCCCGGCGGCTGTACTTCCGCCGGGGTTCCGTCATTTGTCCGTATTGCAGAGAAGGTAGCAATTCGTCCTGTGGGATGTGCGACAAAAGGCCCTTTCCGTTTGGCGGGGGAAAGTCTCCCGATCTAGCGTCGGCGCGGCTGTCCGCCGGACGATTGCCGCGCCCGCGGCGCCGGACAGCCATCGCCGAGTCCCCGTCAGGCGCGAGCCTGGGGAGCCGGGGACCCATGAAGTCCCTGGGGTGAATCGGATCCCTGTACCTCGTCGGAGGCTCAGGGGCCCGTAGGAGACCTTCCTGCTCCGAACCCGTCAGCTAACCCGGTAGGCGAGAAGGAAGGAAAGGACCAGCCCCTCCATGGCGTTCATCCGTGCCACCGGGAAGCACCGTGCCCCGAGCCGCCTGACGCGCAAGAGTGCCAGGGTCGCCGGCGTCGCCGCCCTGGCCACCACCGGCGTACTCGGTGCCACGGCCTCCCCGGCCCTCGCCGCGGACTCCGAGGTCACCGCGGGCAGCACCGGCCTGACCCAGACGGTCGCCCTCGACACCACCCTCGCCGCCCAGATCGAGGCTCAGGCGAAGGCCCAGAAGCACCAGGCCGACGTCGCCGCGAAGGCCGCGGCCGAAGCGAAGGCCAAGGCGAAGGCGAAGGCCGAGGCCAAGCGCAAGGCGGAGGCCCGCGCCAAGGAGGCCCGCGAGGAGAAGGCGCGCGCCGCCCGCGCCGCCGAGCGCGCCCGGCTCAACGCCTTCCACCTCCCGGTCGCCGGTTCCCACGTCACCACCGGCTACAAGTCCGGTGGCGCGCTCTGGTCCTCCGGCTCCCACTCCGGCGTGGACTTCCAGGCCGCGTCCGGCACCTCGGTCGTCGCGGTCGGCGCCGGTACGGTCGTCGAGGCCGGCTGGGGTGGCGCCTACGGCAACAACATCGTGCTCAGGATGAAGGACGGCACGTACACCCAGTACGGCCACCTCTCCTCGATCGGCGTCTCCGTCGGCCAGAGCGTCGGCTCCGGCGAGCAGATCGGCCTCTCCGGCTCGACAGGCAACTCCACCGGGCCGCATCTGCACTTCGAGGCCCGGACGACCCCCGAGTACGGCTCGGACATGGACCCCGTCGCCTACCTCCGCGCCCACGGCGTCCAGGTCTGACCCCACGCAGCACCGCGATCTCCGACGAAGGCCCCGGCACCCGCCGGGGCCTTCGCCGTGCCCCGGGGCAGATGCGTGCCATAGCCCCCGCGGAAGTGCTCCCTGGCCAAAAGATATCCATGGATTCCACCCCGCCATCGGAAATTCCGGCCGGTTGCAATAGAGTCACAGAACAGGCGTCGATCGGCCGCGTTTCGCGGGGATTAAGGCGGAGGTTCGGACATGCGCATTCCCGCGCATTCGGTATGCACGGCAATCCGTGACGACATCGTCTCCGGTGTCTTCGAACGCGGCAGCCGCCTCACCGAAGAGGTGCTCGCGCGTCGATACGGCGTCTCCCGCGTCCCGGTACGCGAGGCGCTGCGCACCCTGGAGTCCGAAGGGTTCGTCGTCACCCGCCGGCACGCGGGTGCCTGTGTCGCCGAGCCCACCGAGCAGGAGGCGGCCGACCTCCTGGAGATACGCATGCTCCTGGAGCCCCTCGGGGCCGCGCGCGCGGCGCAGCGCCGCACCGAGGCGCATCTCAAGGTGCTCCGCGGCCTGGTCAGGCTGGGCCAGGAGCGGGTGCGCCGGGGCGAGGGGGAGGACCTGCGCTCCCTGGGGGGCTGGTTCCACGAGACGCTGGCGCAGGCCTCGGGGAGCCCCGCGCTGATCGCTCTGCTCACCCAGCTCCGGCACAAGATCGCCTGGATGTACGCGGTCGAGCAGCCGGTCCGCCCCGCGGACTCCTGGGCCGAGCACGGCGCTCTTGTCGACGCCGTCGCCCGCCGCGACGCGGAGCGGGCCAGGGCGCTCGCCATCCAGCACGCCGAGCGGGCGACAGCGGCCCACCGACTGCGGCTCGCGCCGGGGCACACGCCCGGCCAGGCCCGGGTGAGGACTTCGCAACACCCCGTAAACATCGGGGGAGTCCGTCATTAACAATTGCGCCGTATACAAAGAGAGTAATTATCGGAGGGCTTTCTTTTTGCTGCCCTGATCCATTCTTTCCGGAGCTCTGTCCGCTCCGCTTCGGGAAACGGAAAAGCCGCGGCTCCCGGTCGGGGGTGCCGCGGCTTTTCGCAGAAAAAAATCCGGTTCGAAGTGGCCGGAATCAGACGGTCTCCGGGAGCTCCTCGAGCCCTTCGGCGACCAGCTTGGCCAGACGGTCCAGGGCGGCCTCGGCGTTGTCCGCCTCGGATGCGAGCACGATCTCCTCGCCGCCCTGGGCGCCCAGGCCGAGCACCGCGAGCATGGAGGCGGCGTTCACCGGGTTGCCGTCGGCCTTGGAGATCGTCACGGGGACGCCGGAGGCCGTGGCGGCACGGACGAAGATGGAAGCGGGGCGGGCGTGCAGGCCCTCGGCCCAACCGACGTTGACGCGGCGCTCAGCCATGGTTCTGCCCTTCACGTAACAATGGGTTGTCTAGACCAGTCTCTCATGCAGTGCGCGCTGCCGTGCCCGGCACCGTCACCGGCCTGCCCGCCGTCCGCCGGCACCCCCAGCGTGCCCCTGTCGAGATCCCGCCGCTACCGGTGCCACGAGCCGTAGGCTTTGCCCATGGAGCCCACTCCGGAGCAGAGTCCGCATCACGCGTACCCCGACCACTGGGAGGCGGACGTGGTACTCCGCGACGGTGGCACCGCGCGGATCAGGCCCATCACCACGGACGATGCCGAGCGGCTGGTCAGCTTCTACGAGCAGGTGTCCGACGAATCGAAGTACTACCGCTTCTTCGCCCCGTATCCGCGTCTCTCCGCCCGTGACGTGCACCGCTTCACCCATCACGACTACGTCGACCGGGTGGGACTGGCCGTCACGATCGGCGGCGAGTTCATCGCCACCGTCCGCTTCGACCGGATCAACGAGCAGGGCAGGCCCGCCTCGGCCCCCGCCGACGAGGCGGAGGTCGCCTTCCTCGTGCAGGACGCCCACCAGGGCCGCGGCGTGGCGTCCGCCCTCCTCGAACACATCGCGGCGGTGGCCAGGGAGCGGGGGATCCGCCGTTTCGCCGCAGAGGTGCTGCCCGCCAACAACAAGATGATCAAGGTGTTCCGGGACGCCGGCTTCACCCAGCAGCGCAGCTTCGAGGACGGCTCCGTCCATCTCACCCTCGATCTGGAGCCCACGGCCGAGTCCCTCGCCGTCCAGCGCGCCCGTGAGCAGCGGGCCGAGGCGCGCTCCGTGCAGCGCCTGCTGGCCCCCGGCTCCGTCGCGGTCATCGGCGTCGGCCGCGCGCCCGGCGGTGTGGGCCGGACCGTGCTGCGCAACCTCCTGGGCTCGGGCTTCACCGGGCGCACGTACGCCGTGAACACCTCCTTCGCCGCCGATACGGGAACGGTCGACGGGGTGCCCGCGCACCGCTCGGTGGGCGAGACCGGCGAGCGGGTCGATCTCGCGGTCGTCGCCGTTCCGGCCGACCGGGTGCCCGAGGTCGTGGCCGACTGCGGCGAGAACGGCGTCCAGGGCCTCGTCGTCCTCTCCGCCGGTTACGCCGAGCGAGGCACCGAAGGCCGGGAACGGCAGCGGGAACTGGTCCGGCAGGCACGCTCCTACGGCATGCGGATCATCGGCCCGAACGCCTTCGGCATCATCAACACGTCCGGCACGGTCCGCCTCAACGCCTCCCTCGACCCCGAGTCGCCCCAGGCCGGGCGCATCGGGCTCTTCACCCAGTCCGGCGCCATCGGCATCGCCGTCCTGTCCGGTCTCCACCGCAGGGGCGCCGGGCTGTCGGCCTTCATCTCCGCGGGCAACCGCGCCGATGTCTCCGGCAACGACTTCCTTCAGTACTGGTACGAGGACCAGGACACCGATGTCGCCCTGCTGTACCTCGAATCACTGGGCAACCCGCGCAAGTTCACCCGGCTCGCCCGCCGGACGGCCGCCGTGAAGCCGGTGGTCGTGGTGAAGGGCGCCCGGCACAGCGGATCCAATCCGCCGGGCCACGCGGTGCCCGTCAGCCGTATCCCCGACGCGACGGTCTCCGCGCTGATGCGCCAGGCGGGCGTGATCCGCGTCGACACCGTGACGGAGATGGTCGACGTCGGTCTCCTCCTCGCCGGCCAGCCCCTGCCGGACGGCCCCCGCGTGGCGATCCTGGGCAACTCGGAGTCGCTCGGCCTCCTCGCCTACGACGCCTGCATGGCGGAAGGGCTCCGCCCGCGCCCGCCCCGCGACCTCACCACGGTCGCGAGCCCGCAGGACTTCCGGGACGCGCTGGCCGAGGCCCTCGCCGACCGGACGTGCGACGCCGTGATCGTGACCGCGATCCCCTGGGTGGGGGAGAACGGCGAGGCGGAGACCGGTGACGGCGAGGTCCTGGCCGCCGCCCTGCGCGAGGCGGCGGCCCACGGCCCCGCCAAGCCCGTGGCCGTGGTGCACGTGGAGATGGGCGGCCTGGCGCAGGCCCTCGCCGCCGCCACGAGCACGGCCGCCCCGCGCGCGACCCGGCGGCCGGCCGGCCCCGCGGCAGCCCCGAGCCCGCCCGCCCCCGCCCCCCCGGCGGACGAGACAGGCGCCCCGGTGCCGACCGCGCCCGACAGGAGTACGGGCGGCTCCTGCGCCGCCGGGCGCATCCCCGCCTACCCCGCCGCCGAGCGAGCAGTCCGCGCGCTCGCCGAGGCGGTGAAGTACGCCCAGTGGCGGCGCCAGGCGGCCGCCCCCGGCAGGGTGCCCGAATTCCTGGACGACACCATCGACGAGCACGGGACCGCCGCGCTGATCGAGACGCTGCTCGGCCCGAGCCCCGGCCCGCGCGGCCGTCCGCTGACCCATGACGAGGCCCGCGAGCTGCTCGCCCGCTACGGCGTCACCGTACGGCCCGCGCTCCCCGCCCCCGATCGGGAGGCAGCCGTCGCCGCCGCCGAGAAGATCGGCTACCCGGTGGCCCTCAAGACCACCGCCCCCCATCTCCGGCACCGCGCCGACCTCGGTGGTGTCCGGCTCGATCTCGCCGGGGAGGACGCGCTGCGCCGGGCGTACGACGAACTGACCGATCTGCTGGGCACGCCCGCCGAACTCCGGCCCGTCGTCCAGGCCATGGCGCCCAGGGGTGTCGACACCGTCGTCAGGGCGTCCATCGACGCTGCCGCCGGTGCGGTCCTCTCCTTCGGCCTGGCCGGCGCGCCCTCCGAGCTCCTGGGCGACACGGCCCACCGTCTCGTCCCCGCCACCGACCGCGACGCGGCCGAGCTGATCCGCTCCATCAAGGCGGCTCCGGTGCTGTTCGGCTGGCGCGGGTCCGCTCCGGCGGACACCGGGGCGCTCGAAGAGCTCCTGCTGCGGGTGTCCCGGCTGGTCGACGACCACCCCGAGGTGGTTTCGGTCGCCCTGGAACCCGTCGTCGTCGCCACGCACGGCCTGACGGTGCTCGGAGCGAGCGTCCGGCTCGCCCCGCCCCCCGCCCGCAGCGACCTCGGCCCCCGCCGGCTCCCCAGCTACTGAACGCCCACGGACCCCCGCACAGCGTCCCCGGCAGTCACCGGCCCCCCGTAGGATGGTTCCCATGGCAAAGACCGGTACGACGACCCAGGGGCTGCGCGCGGCGATCGAGCGCAGCGGCTACTACCCGGCCCTCGTGGCCGAGGCGGTGGAGGCCGCCGTCGGCGGGGAGCCGGTCGCTTCGTACCTGGTGCACCAGGAGACCACCTTCGACTCCAACGAGGTCCGGCGCCATGTCACGGTCCTCGTCCTGACGGACACGCGCTTCATCGTGAGCCACACCGACGAGCAGGCCGCCGACACCAGCTCCCCGACGCCGTACGCCACGACGTCCACCGAGTCGGTCAAGCTCGACCGGATCTCGTCCGTCGTGGTCAGCCGCGTCGTCGCCAACCCCGAGAAGTACGTGCCCGGCACGCTGCCCCGCGAGGTCGTCCTGACCATCGGATGGGGCGCCGTCTCCCGCATCGACCTGGAGCCCGCGGCCTGCGGCGACCCCAACTGCGAGGCCGACCACGGTTACACCGGCAGCTCCACCGCCGACGACCTGAGCCTCCGTGTCAGCGAGGCCGGGGACGGCCCGGACACCGTGCGCCAGACCCTCGCCTTCGCCCAGTCCCTCTCCGAGGCCACGGCCGCGACCGCGGCGGCCCCGCGCTGATGGTCCAGCCCGCATGGCAGGACCCCGTCCTGCTCGCCCCCGAGAGCGCGCCCGTACCCGAATACGGAACCGGCTCGCTCGCGGACCTGCTGCCGACGCTGGTCGCGGGACAGGGCGTGCCCGGCTTCGAGGCGACGATCCCGGAGCTCACCCCCGCCGACCGTAACTGCGTCTTCCTGATCGACGGACTCGGCTGGGAGCAGATCAAGGCCCACCCGGACGAGGCCCCCTTCCTGCACTCGCTGCTCCCCACCTCCCGCGGTGGCACCGGCCGGCCGGTCACATCGGGCTTCCCGTCCACCACGGCGACCTCGCTCGCCTCCGTCGGTACGGGCCTGCCCCCGGGTGAGCACGGCCTGCCCGGCTACACGGTCCGCAACCCGGCGACGGGCGCGCTCATGAACCAGCTCCGCTGGAAGCCGTGGACCGACCTCAAGGCCTGGCAGCCGCACCCCACCGTCTTCAAGCTCGCCGACGCCGCCGGAGTGCGCACGGCTCAGGTCTCCGCCCCCGGCTTCGAGCAGACGCCCCTGACCAAGGTCGCGCTCAGCGGTGGTTCCTTCCTCGGCCGGCTCACCGGCGAGGACCGGATGGACCTCGCGGCGGAGCGGCTCGCCGCAGGCGACAGGTCCCTCGTCTACACGTACTACAGCGAGGTCGACGGCCAAGGGCACCGCTTCGGCGTCGACTCCGACGCCTGGCGCGGCCAGCTGATGTACGTCGACGGACTCTCCCGGCGCCTCGCCGAGCAGCTTCCGCCCCGCTCGGCGCTGTACATCACCGCCGACCACGGCATGATCGACATCCCGTTCGACGAGCACTCCCGGATCGACTTCGACGAGGACTGGGAGCTGAGCGCCGGAGTCGCCCTGCTGGGCGGCGAGGGCCGGGCCCGTCATGTGTACGCGGTGCCCGGGGCCGAGGCGGACGTGCTGACCGTCTGGCGCGAGGTGCTCGGCGAGCAGTTCTGGGTGGCGAGCCGTGAGGAGGCCGTCGCGGCGGGCTGGTTCGGCCCGCGGATCGACGAGCGGGTCCACGGCAGGATCGGCGACGTGGTGGCCGCCGCCCACGACGACGTGGTGATCACTGCCTCGGTCAAGGAGCCCCACGAGTCCGCGATGGTGGGGATGCACGGTTCGCTGACCCCCGTGGAACAGCTGGTTCCGCTCCTCGAAGTACGCTCGTAGCCGACCTCTTCCTTCCCCCGCACCCGCACACTCCTCCGAAAGGCGCGCCCCCTCTCATGCCCGAGCTCGTGTTCTTCTCCGGGACGATGGATTGCGGAAAGAGCACCCTGGCTCTCCAGATCGGCCACAACAGGTCGGCGCGCGGCCTGCGGGGAGTGATCTTCACCCGGGACGACCGGGCGGGGGAGGGGAAGCTGTCGTCGCGGCTCGGACTGGTGACGGAGGCGGTCGAGGCTTCCCCGGGCATGGATCTGTACGGCTATCTCGTGAGCCGGATGTCGAAGGGCGACAAGGTCGACCATGTGATCGTGGACGAGGCCCAGTTCCTCGCCCCCGAGCAGATCGACCAACTGGCCCGTGTCGTCGACGACCTCGGCCTCGACGTGTTCGCGTTCGGCATCACCACGGACTTCCGCACCAAGCTCTTCCCCGGTTCGCAGCGGCTGATCGAGCTGGCGGACCGGATAGAGACGCTGCAGGTCGAGGCCCTGTGCTGGTGCGGTGCCCGTGCCACGCACAACGCCCGGACGGCCGGCGGGGTGATGGTGGTCGAGGGGGAGCAGGTCGTGGTCGGGGACGTCGACCAGCCCGCCACGGACGTGGGCTACGAGGTCCTCTGCCGCCGTCACCACCGCCGCCACATGACGAGTGCCGCCGCCCACGCGGGTGTGCTGTCGCCCGACGTCCTGCCGGTCGCTTCCGCCTGACTGTCCGCCCCTGGCTTCCGCCGGGGGCCCGCTCCCGGCCGGCGGCTGCCCGATCCCGCGCCGTACCGTGAACTCCACGTGCAGGGGAGCCGTTTCACCGCCGGTCCCGGGTAACTTCGACCGGATCCCCGACGACATCGAGCAGCGCGCCTCGCCGACACGGACACCGTGCTGCTCGACCCCTGCACCGGTGACCCGGACGAGGCCCTCCGGCCCGAGGCGGCATGGCAGGCGCTGGCCGCCGTCGCCGCGCGCCGGTCCCACCGATACCCCACAGAGACGGAGTAACAGTGGCACTCAACGACCACGACCTTCCCGGGAGCGACCCCGATCGCGCCGCCGCTGTCACCGAAGCCGACCTGACACATCTGCGCCGCTGCGTCGAACTGGCGGCTGAGGCGGTGGCCGCCGGTGACGGGCCGTTCGGCTCCGTGCTGGTCGACGCGGACGGCAAGGTCCTGGCGGAGGACCGCAACCGCGAGTCCACCACCGGCGACCCGACCATGCACCCGGAGTTCGAACTCGCGCGGTGGGCGGCGAACCACCTGAGTCCCGAGGAACGGGCCACGGCGACCGTCTACACATCGGGTGAGCACTGCCCGATGTGCGCCGCTGCGCACGGGTGGGTCGGACTGGGCCGCATCGTGTACGCGAGCTCGTCCCGGCAGGCCCGCGACTGGAAGGCCGAGTGGGGTGTCCCCGTCACCTCGCCCCTGAGCCCGCTGTCCATCCGGGACGTCGTCCCCGGACTCGAGATCGCCGGCCCTGTGCCTGAACTCGCCGAACAGGTGCGCGCCTTGATGCTCCGTTCCCGTACAGGAGGGGCCGGCGCCACCGGCTGACACCGCAACGGACAGGACAACTGCGAAGGTCCGGGGGGAGCGGCACGCGGTCGCTTCCCCCGAAGGCTGCGTCGAGGCGGGCGTCAGCTGCCGGGCGGCCGCACGATCGTGAACACCGCACCCTCCGGGTCCGCCACCGTGGCCAGCCTGCCGCTGGAGGCCTCACGCGGCGGCTGCAGCACGTGCCCGCCGAGCTCCACGACCCGGGCCGCCGCCTCGTCGGTGTCGGCGACCTGGAAGTACGTCATCCAGTGGGGCCCCCGGTGGCGCGGCAGGGCGTGTCCCACACCGTGCAGGGCGGCCACCGGGCGGCCCTGGAGGTGCAGCGTCTGGTAGTCGAAGTCGGCCGAGACGACCGCCTCGGTCTCGAACCCGAAGACGGCCTGGTAGAACTTGGCGACCGACGCGGTCTCCCGGGTCACCAGCTCGTTCCAGACGGGGGTGCCCGGTGTGCCCGCGAGGGCGGTACCGAGGTGCTCGGCGGCCTGCCAGACACCGAAGACCGCGCCGCTCGGGTCGGACGCGATCAGGAGGCGGCCCGCGTTCCCGGCGTCGAGGGGGCCGACGGCCACCGTCCCGCCGCAGGAGCGGATCGACTCCGCAGTGGCGTCCGCGTCCTCCGTGGCGAGATAGGTCGTCCAGGCGATCGGGAGGTGCTGGCCGGGCGGCAGCTGCCCGATCCCCGCGACCTCCTTGCCGCACAGCAGCGCTCGGACGTAGGGCCCCAGCTGCTCGGGGCCGGGCTGGAACTCCCAGCCGAACAGCCGGCTGTAGAACGCCTGGGTCGCGGTCAGGCCGTGCACGATCAGACTCACCCAGCACGGTGCTCCAGGCGTGCGCCGGGCGGCAGCCTCGGTCATCTTCTTCTCTCTCCTCGTACCATCGGGGTGGCCGTACGGGGGGACGGAGCCTGTGCGGTGCCCAGCGGTACGGATACGGGTGCGTACGCTCCGTGCAGATGCTCGCACCACTGAGCCTTCGAGGCACCCCGGCCGCGCCGCGTTTCCCGGCTTCCGCTCAGGTCGAAGCCCGTTTTGGTGCGATACATCCAATTCGGCACTACGGCGCCAAGGGCGGTCGCCCCTGCGCGAAGATGGCACCCATGAAGCCCATCATCACCGCATCCGAATACCTGAGCGAGTCGGCGGGTCCGCGCCCGCCGGTGCTCCTGGACATCCGCTGGCAGCTCGGCGGACCGAACGGCCGCGCCGACTACGAGGCCGGGCACATCCCGGGCGCGGTGTTCGTCGACCTCGACTCCGAGCTCGCGGGCCCGGCGGGCAGCGGCGGCCGTCACCCTCTGCCGGACCCGGAGGCCTTCGGGGCCGTCATGCGGCGGGCGGGGGTCGGCCAGGAAAGCCCGGTCGTGGTCTACGACGGCGGCCAGGGCTGGGCGGCGGCCCGTGCGTGGTGGCTGCTGCGCTGGACCGGACACGCCGACGTCCGGGTCCTGGACGGCGGCCTCGCCGCATGGACGGGTGAGCTCACCACCGGTATCCCGGAGCCCGCCGAGGGTGACTTCCGGCCCCGGCCGGGCGCGCTCGGCCTTCTCGACGCGGACGCGGCCGCGGAACTGGCCCGCTCCGGTCTGCTGCTCGACGCACGGGCCGCGGAGCGCTACCGCGGGGACGTGGAACCGATCGACCGTGTCGGCGGCCACATCCCCGGCGCGGTGTCGGCACCGACCACGCAGAACGTCGGCGAGGACGGACGCTTCCTGGCCGCCGGAACCCTCGCCTCCCGCTTCTCCGCTCTGGGGGCCGACGGCGACACCCGGGTCGGCGTCTACTGCGGCTCGGGCGTCTCGGGTGCCCATGAGGTACTGGCGCTGGAGCTCGCCGGACACCGGGCCGCCCTGTACGCGGGGTCCTGGTCGGAGTGGTCCTCGGACGAGTCCCGCCCCGTCGCCACCGGGCCGGACCCCGCCTGACACGACCGGGATCCGGGCGGAGTGAGGGCCCGCACGCGGCTGCGTACGGGCCCTCCTCATGCCACGATCACCCGGACCGGTCCTCAGTCCTGCTTCTTCCGGCGCGTGCCGAAGACGATCTCGTCCCAGCTCGGCACCGCCGCCCGGCGGCCCGGACGCACGCCGTCCGCCTCGGCCTGGCGGTCCGTCGTCCCGGTCAGCCTGTCGCGGTGGCCGGCCACCGCGCGGGGCATCAGCACATCGGCGTAGGCGGATCCCGCACCGGCGGACGCCGCCGCGGCCGGGGGCTCGTCGGCCTCGGGCTCCTCCTGCTGTGCGGGCTCGAGGGCCGGCGGCTCGGGCTGTGAAGGCCGCTCCGGGACGACCATGTCGCCACGGAAGCTCGGCACCGCCTCCAGGAGGCTGGTCAGCGAGTCGCGCTCGCCGGCGGACACACCGCTGACGCGCTCCTCCGGCTCCGGTGCGGGGGGAGCGGGACGCTCGATCTGCCGGTCCAGCGCACGGTCCAGCGGCCGGTCGCGCGGCAGCCGCGCGATCCGGGGTACGAACGGGAAGCTCGGCTCCGGAGCCGCGACGTCGTCGGTCTCGCCGATCAGCGAGCGCGCCTCCTCGTCCACGGCCTGCACGAGCCGCCGCGGCGGGTCGTACGTCCAGCTCGCGGAGTGCGGTTCGCCCGCGACGCGGTAGACCAGGAGGACTTCCCAGGTGCCGTCGTCCCGGCGCCAGGAGTCCCACTGGACGGTCTCCCTGTCGGCTCCGCGCAGCAGCAGCCGCTCCTGCACCGCCTCGCCGAGCTGGGGCCCGGTGTTCTCGCCGGGACGGCGCACAGGAGTCTTCCGGGCGCGCTCGGCCATGAACGCGCGCTCCGCGAGCACAGGGCCCTCGAAGCGGCGTACCCGGTCCACCGGAATGCCGGCGAACTGGGCGACCTCCTCGGCGGAGGCGCCGGCGCGTATGCGCGCCTGGATGTCGCGCGGGCGGAGATGGCTCTCCACCTCGATCTCGATCTGGCCGAGCCGGGCGCGGTCATTGCGCACGGCGGCACGCAGCCGCTCATCGATCGGAAGCGTGTACTCCGTGCTGTCCGCAGCCTTGAGCACCAGTCGTGTGCCGTCGTTTGAGACGGCCACGACACGCAGTTCGGGCATGGGAACCTCCCGGGTGGTGCCTGCCGACGTCACGTGCGTCGCTGCTTCCGCTAGTCGAGTGTGACCTGCCCGGGTTCAGCCTGCCACAACCTTGCCAAGTTACCCGGCGTGTCGGGCCTTGGCCCTGGAACGCCACGATGGCACGGTTACCTGTTTACGACGCGGAGTGACCGGTTGGTCGCTCCATGTAGCAGGCGCCCGTGCGATGCCGCGGCGCCGCCGGTTCGGGTGCCGTCCTTCGGCCCCCTCCCGTAGGTTCCGGATACCCGTGTGGGAGTCCGGCCCCAGGGCTCGCCACAGTACTCCATTCGGGCCACGTGGGTGGACCGGCGCGCCGCCGAAGTTCTCACCGGGTACGGGAGTTGGGTTACCCGGATGTCTGCGGTATGCCCTCAATGCGTGGGCTGCTTCACAAAATCTCCAGAATCGGAACTATTTGATTCGCTCAAATGTCCCTTCCTGGTGCAAGGTGGGGTAGTTGTCGAGCAGGGGCTGATCATGGTTCAGAAGCCGCAGAGCGGTGCGGAAGGCAAGGAAAGGCGCATAGATCTGAGCCTCCCGCAGGTTGCGGGCAGTGCCGTCGCGGCGGTCGCGGCGGCGGTGATGGCCTCACAGCTCGGCGTGTACGGAACCATCGCCGGCGCCGGCGTGATGAGCGTGGTGGCCACCTGCGGAGGCTCGGTCTTCCAGCACTTCTTCCGCCGCACCGGCGAACAGATCCGTGAAGTCACCGTCCAGGTGAAGCACCCTGCGGGCCGTCAGGTGACCGTGCACACACGGGAGACGGTCCCCGCCGCGCGGCAGACCCAGGACGACGCGACACGGGCCCTGCGCCGGCCGGAGGACGACGCGACGCGGGTCCTGCGCACGGTGGGGCCCGACGCGGACCGCACCACGGTGCTGCGACAGGTCCGGCCGGGGGAGGCCGGCCCCGGCGGTGCGTCTCCCGGGGGCCCGGCCCTCGGCGATCCATCCCCGGGTGCCCCGCGCCCCGGCGACGCGCTCACGGACGGCTCCTACTCCGACGCCCGTACGCACGGCACCCGCGTCCGCGGCTGGAAGCGTTCGGCCCTCGCGGCCACGGGGGTCTTCGTCCTGTCGATGGCCGGCATCACCGTGTACGAAATGGTCTCCGGGCATGATCTGGGAGGCAACGGACGGACCACCATCGGCACCGTCGTGAGCGGCGAGCGCCACGGGGGGACGACCTCGCCCTCCCCCTCGCCCTCGGACAGCACGGGCCGGAAGGACGAGGGGGACCAGGGGGACGGGAACGCGCCCGGCAGCGGGAGCTCGACGTCGCCCGGCACCGGGCAGGGCGACGGCGGGAGCGCGCAGCCGGACCCCTCGGGCGGCGGCGGTCCGGCCACCGGCCCCGCCCCCACGCCCTCGGCGTCCGGCGGGACCACCACCCCGGGAGCCACCACCCCGGCGGAACCGGGCGACGCCGGAACCACGCCGGCCGCACCGGACCCGACCGGGGCCGACGAAGTCCCGGACCAGCAGGGCGGGGACACGGCCGGGAGCGACACGGCCGGGAGCGACACGGGCCGGTGAACCGGTCCCCGGGTGTGCGCTCCGCCTTCGTTCAGTCCCCGAGCACGCGACGCAGGTAGTCGTTGGCGAACAGCCGGTCCGGGTCGAGGCGGTCGCGTACGGCGGTGAACTCGCCGAACCGCGGATAGCTCCCGGCCAGGTAGCCGGCATCACGGGTGTGGATCTTGCCCCAGTGCGGGCGGCCGTCGTATCCCGTCATGATCCGCTCGACGGCGGTGAAGTACGCCTGGTACGGCGTGCCCCGGTACAGATGCACCGCGATGTACGCGCTCTCCCGGCCCGAGGCCGTGGAGAGCGCGATGTCGTCCGCGGGCGCCGTGCGGACCTCCACCGGGAAGCTGATCCGCAGCGGCGAGCGCTCCACCATCGCCTTGAGCTCACGCAGCGCCTCGACGGCCGCCTCGCGCGGCAGGGCGTACTCCATCTCGACGAAGCGCACCCGCCGCGGGCTGGTGAACACCTTGTACGGGATGTCGGTGTACGTACGGGCCGACAGGGCGCGGCTGGAGATCCTGGCGATGGAGGGGATGGCCCCGGGGACCGCCCGGCCGAGCGAACACGCGACCTGGAAGATGCCGTTGGAGAGGAGCTCGTCCTCGATCCAGCCGCTCACCCGCCCGGGCGGAGCGGTGGGGCCCGCGCTCCGGTTGTTGCGTTTGGTGTTGCAGTTGCCGGTGTGCGGGAACCAGTAGAACTCGAAGTGCTCGTTCTCGGCGACGAGCTGATCGAAATCGGCCGTGACCCGGTCGAAGGTCATCGGCTCCTCGCGAGCCGTCAGCAGGAAGACCGGCTCCACCGCGAAGGTGACCGAGGTGATCACGCCGAGCGCCCCGAGCCCGATCCGGGCCGCCGCGAACACGTCCGGGTGCTCGTCGGCCGAGCAGCACAGCACGGTGCCGTCGGCCGTGACCAGCTCCAGCGCGCGGATCTGCGCGGACACCGACGCCGAGTCGCGGCCGGTGCCGTGGGTGCCGGTCGAGATGGCCCCGGCGACCGTCTGCTCCATGATGTCGCCCATGTTGGTGAGGGAGAGCCCCTCGCGGGCGAGTGCGGCGTTGAGACGCTTCAGCGGTGTGCCCGCCTCGACCGTCACGGTCATCGCCCGGCGGTCGACGCCGCGGATGCCGGTGAGCAGGTCCGGACGTATGAGGACGCCCTCGGTGGCGGCGGTCGCGGTGAACGAATGACCGGTGCCGACCGGCTTGACCGTCAGGCCCTCCTCGGACGCCCTGCGGAGCACGTCGGCGAGCTCGTCGACGGAGGCGGGGGACTCGACGCGTGCGGGCCGGGCGGTGACGTTGCCCGCCCAGTTACGCCACGTGTTCGCCGTCCGTGCGTAGGTGTCGGTCATCTTCCCCGCGCCCTCCCCTAGGAACCGGCTCCGCGAGCCGGCGATACCCCAGGAACGCCACCGCGGCCGCGAGCGCTCCCGCCACGGCGGGCACCGCGTACCCCGCCCCGGCCCCGGAGGCGTCGACCACCCAGCCCGCGGCGGAGGAGCCGAGCGCCACTCCGACGGCGAGTCCGGTGCTGGTCCAGGTCATGCCCTCGGTCAGCTGGGTGCGTGGTACGTGCTGTTCGACGAGGGCCATCGTGGTGACCATCGTCGGTGCGATGGCGAGGCCCGCGACAAAGAGCGCCACGGCCAGGAACGGCAGGCTCCCGGCCAGTTGGAGGGGGATCATACTCACGGCCATCGCGCACACCCCCACCAGCCACCGGGTGGACGGCTTCCCCCGCAGGTGCACCAGGCCGAAGACGGCACCGGCGAGGCAGGACCCCAGGGCGTAGACGGCGAGCACGAGGCTGGCCGCGGCCTTGTGGCCGCGCTCCTCGGCGAAGGCCACGGTCACCACGTCGACCGCTCCGAAGATCGCTCCGGTGGCGACGAAGGCGGTCACCAGCACCTGGAGCCCGGGCGAGCGGAGGGCCGAGCCGCCCGTGTGGTGCTCCTTCGGGTGCGGCCTGGGTTCGGTGGCCCGCTGGGCCGTCAGCCAGAAGACGCCGGTCACGAGGAACACACCCGCGACCAGGGGGCCGGCCTCCGGGAACCACGCGGTGGACAGGCCGATGGAGACGATGGGTCCGAAGATGAAGCACACCTCGTCGACGATCGACTCCCAGGAGTACGCCGTGTGCAGCTGACGGCCGGACCCCCGGTAGATCTCCGCCCACCGGGCCCGGACCATCGAGCCCATGCTGGGCACACAGCCCGCGCCGGCCGCGAAGACGAACAGGGTCCAGTCCGGCAGCCGCTGCTGGGCGCAGACCAGGAGCCCCGCGACCGCCGCCCCCGCGACCAGGGTGACCGGGCGCAGCACACGCCGCTGCCCGTACCTGTCGACCAGCCAGGAGACCTGCGGGCCCATCACGGCCGCAGCCATGGCGAGCGTGGCGGAGAGCGCTCCCGCCAGCCCGTAGCGGCCGGTCATCTGGGAGACCATCGTCACGACGCCGATGCCCATCATGGCCAGCGGCATCCGGCCGAAGAAGCCCGCCGCCGAGAACCCCAGGGTCCCGGGGGCGGCGAAGATGGCGCGGTAGGGGCTGGGCAAGGGACGCTCCGGGAAGCCTGTCAGGTGTATGGATGGCCGATACAGCTTACGGGCGCGGGGTACCCGCCGACGGCGGTTGCCGCACTGTCGGAGGCGGGTGGCAGGATCGGGTGCATGTCCGATCTGCGTGGTCCAGCTCCCTACGACGCCCTGCTGCTGCTCTCCTTCGGCGGTCCCGAAGGCCCCGACGACGTGGTCCCGTTCCTGGCGAACGTGACGCGCGGCCGGGGCATCCCCGAAGAACGGCTCAAGGAGGTCGGCAAGCACTATTTCCTCTTCGGCGGTGTGAGCCCGATCAACGCACAGAACAGGGCGTTGCTGGACGCACTGCGCAAGGACTTCGCGGAACACGGCCTCGAGATCCCGGTGTACTGGGGCAACCGCAACTGGGCTCCGTACCTCACCGACACCCTGCGGGAGATGATCACGGACGGCCACCGCCGGATCGCCGTGCTCGCCACCAGCGCCTACGCCTCGTACTCCGGCTGCCGTCAGTACCGCGAGAATCTGGCCGAGTCGCTGTCCGCGCTGGAGGCGGAAGGGCTCCCGGTGCCCCGGGTGGACAAGCTGCGGCACTACTTCAACCACCCCGGGTTCGTGCGGCCCATGGTGGACGGCGTGCTGGCGTCGCTGGCCGATCTCCCCGAGGACGTCAGGGCGGGGGCGCACCTCGCGTTCAGCACCCACTCCATCCCGGTGTCGGCGGCCGACACCTCCGGGCCGGTGGAGACCCACGGCGACGGGGGCTCCTACGTGGCCGAGCACCTGGAAGTCGCCCGGCTGATCACCGAGGCCGTGCGCGAGGAGACCGGCGTCGAGTACCCGTGGCAGCTCGTCTACCAGTCGCGCAGCGGCGCCCCGCACATCCCGTGGCTGGAGCCCGACATCTGCGACCACCTGGAGGCACTCCACGGCGACGGTGTCCCGGCGGTCGTCATGGCCCCCATCGGCTTCGTGTCGGACCACATGGAAGTGCTGTACGACCTCGACACCGAGGCCACCGCCAAGGCCGCCGAGCTCGGACTGCCCGTGCGCCGCTCCGCGACGGTGGGCGCGGACCCCCGGTTCGCCGCCGCCGTGCGTGAGCTCCTCCTGGAGCGCGCCGCCGCCGAGCAGGACCGCCCGGTCGCGCCGTGCGCCCTGGGGGCGCTCGGCCCCTCCCACGACCTCTGTCCGGTCGGCTGCTGCCCGGCCAGGGTCCCCAAGCCGGCCGCCGCAGGCGCCGACAGCCCGTTCTGACCACCGTCCGCATCCCCGGCCGCGCGGGCGCCGACAGGCCCGCCCGGCCCGCGAACCACCTCTGGAGCGTTGTGACCGACCCCCTCCTGTCCGAACTGCTCGACCTCGCCCTGGAGGCGGCCCGCCGGGCGGGCGCGCTCCTGCGTGACGGCCGCCCCGCCGACCTCGGGGTGGCCGCGACGAAGTCCAGCCCGATCGACGTCGTCACCGAGATGGACATCCGGGCGGAGAAGCTGATCACCGGCTACCTCTCCGAGCACCGCCCCGCCGACGGCTTCCTCGGGGAGGAGGGCGCCAGCGCCGAGGGCACCAGCGGCATCCGGTGGGTCATCGACCCGCTCGACGGCACGGTGAACTACCTCTACGGACTTCCGACCTGGTCCGTCTCCATCGCGGCCGAGCGGGACGGCGAACGGGTCGTCGGCGTCGTCGAGGCCCCGATGCGGCGGGAGACGTTCCACGCGGTGCTCGGCGGCGGCGCGTACGGGAACGGTGACGCGCTGCGCTGCCGCCCCACGGCCCCCTTCGACCAGGCGCTGGTGTCGACCGGCTTCAACTACGTCACCGAGGTCCGCGCCCATCAGGCCGCCGTGGCCCAGCAGCTCATCCCGCGACTGCGTGACATCCGCCGCGGGGGGTCCGCGGCCGTCGACCTGTGCGACGTGGCCGCCGGCCGGCTCGACGGCTACTACGAGCGCGGACTGCACCCCTGGGACGTCGCGGCGGGCGATCTCATCGCCCGGGAGGCGGGAGCCCTCACCGGGGGACGGCCGGGCAGGCCGGCCGACGGAGACCTGACGGTCGCGGCGACCCCCGGCGTCTTCGAGCCGCTGCAGGCGCTCCTGGAGGAACTGGGCGCCTGGCACGACTGACGTACGCCCTCCCTGAGCCCCTTGCGGCCCCCAGGGAGGGTGCCGGCACGAGAGAGGGCCCCGGAGAGCCATCACGGCTCCCGGGGCCCTCTCATGGCGGCTCAGACGCTTGTGGCGCCGATTTCCACGCCGTGCTCGGCGGCGAGGCGGTGCAGGTCGTCAAGCTCTCCCTGCTCGACATCCGCGAGGAAGTCGTCGCCCGTCTCGCGAGCCCTCGTGAGGTCGGACTCGGTGGTCTTGATTCGTTGCAGCAGACCTGCGGTGAAAGCGTCCATGAAGCGCCCCCTCGTCGTGGGTCGGTGGCACGGGGGTGTGCCCGGTGGTCCTCCGGCCCGTGGGCCGGAGTGCGGGTGATCACGCAGTCCCTCTGGAAGCAGGACGGGCTGTGGTACGCCACATGCAGGGCGTGATCGCGGGTGTGAGAGCGTCCTCCCCGCCGCCCGCCCGCGAGAAACCTCAACTGTCGTGGAAATCCGCTCCATTCCCTGGAGCGGCGGACCGGGCCGCGCCGTCTTACCGCCGGTTTATGCGCGTTACGGGCAGGATGGACGCGCACAGTCGGTGCCGCTGACGTGCTGCGAGCAGCCGGAACGAGGGCCACTCGCCGTTTTTTCGAAGATCTAGGGAAGGACTGCGCCGTGCGCGTACTCGTCGTCGAGGACGAGCAGCTGCTCGCCGATGCGGTGGCCACCGGGCTGCGCCGGGAGGCCATGGCCGTCGACGTCGTCTACGACGGAGCGGCGGCCCTCGAGCGCGTCGGGGTGAACGACTACGACGTCGTCGTGCTGGACCGGGACCTTCCGGTGGTGCACGGGGACGACGTCTGCCGCAAGATCGTCGAGCTCGGCATGCCCACCCGGGTGCTCATGCTCACCGCCTCCGGTGACGTCAGCGACCGGGTGGAAGGCCTGGAGCTCGGTGCGGACGACTACCTGCCCAAGCCCTTCGCCTTCAGCGAGCTGACGGCGCGGGTGCGCGCTCTGGGGCGCCGCACCACGGTCGCGCTGCCGCCCGTGCTGGAGCGGGCCGGCATCAAGCTCGACCCCAACCGCCGCGAGGTCTTCCGGGACGAGCAGGAGATCCAGCTCGCTCCGAAGGAGTTCGCCGTCCTGGAGGTCCTCATGCGCAGCGAGGGCGCGGTCGTCTCGGCCGAGCAGCTGCTGGAGAAGGCGTGGGACGAGAACACCGACCCGTTCACCAACGTGGTGCGCGTGACGGTCATGACCCTGCGCCGCAAGCTCGGCGAGCCGCCCGTCATCGTCACCGTCCCCGGCTCCGGATACCGGATCTGAGGGCGTGATGGCAGCTTCCCCGGCCCCCATGAAGGCACCCCCGAAGCCGACCTGGGAACCCAAGGCGCAGGAGTCCCCGTACCCCTGGCTGCGGCCGACCATCCGGATACGGCTCACGCTGCTGTACGGCGGCATGTTCCTGATCGCGGGCATCCTCCTGCTGTCGATCATCTACATGCTGGCGGCACAGGCCCTGCACGACGCCGGCGGCCCGGCCTTCCAGGTCTCCGGCACGAACGTCCAGATCTCCAGCGACACCTGTCCGCAGCTCGGCTCCGCGCAGAACAACGGCCAGCTCAACGACGCGATCAAGAACTGCACCGCGGCCCAGCGCCAGCACGCCCTCGACTCCCTGCTGAACAGGGCGCTGCTGGCTCTCGTCGGCCTCAGCATCATCGCCTTCGCCTTCGGCTACGCCATGGCGGGCCGCGTCCTGTCCCCGCTGGGACGGATCACCCGCACCGCCCGCCGGGTGGCGGGCACGGATCTTTCCCGCCGGATCGAGCTGGACGGCCCCGACGACGAGCTGAAGGAGCTCGCGGACACCTTCGACGAGATGCTGGACCGTCTGGAGCGGGCCTTCACCGCCCAGCAGCGGTTCGTGGGGAACGCCTCGCACGAGCTGCGTACGCCCCTCGCGATCAACCGCACGCTCCTGGAGGTCCATCTCTCCGATCCGGAGGCCTCACCGGAGCTTCATCAGCTGGGCAAGACGCTCCTGGCCACCAACGAGCGCAGCGAACAGCTGGTCGAAGGGCTGCTGCTGCTCGCCCGCAGCGACAACCAGATCGTCGAACGCAAGCCCGTGGATCTGGCCGAGGTCGCCGACCGCGCCATCGACCAGACCAGGGCCGAGGCGGCGGCGAAGGGGGTCGAGGTGCGCGGAGAGCGGGCCCAGGCCGTCGTCCAGGGCAACGGGGTACTCCTGGAGCGGATCGCGCTGAACCTCGTGCAGAACGCCGTGCGCTACAACGTGGCGGAGGGCGGCTGGGTGGAGGCCACCACCGAGCTCCGGCACGGACAGGCGCTCCTGACCGTCTCGAACACCGGGCCCGTGGTGCCCGCCTACGAGATCGACAACCTCTTCGAGCCGTTCAGGCGGCTGCGCACGGAGCGCACGGGCAGCGACAAGGGGGTGGGGCTCGGCCTGTCGATCGCGCGATCCGTCGCGCGGGCGCACGGAGGCCGTATCATCGCGGAGCCCCGCGAGGGCGGCGGTCTCGTGATGCGCGTCACCCTGCCTGTCTGAGAGGCTTCACGGTGTGAGCGGCATTGGATCGCTCTGTTCGCTTTGGGCGGAATTTTCGGACCCTGTTTCCGTTCCGTCCTTGTGTGATCGATCACAGGGGCATATTCCGGCCCCTCCACTCTCCGTGATCACAACTCTGTCCGAAAGCCTGGAAACGTCCGGGTTTCCGGGGGTCGATATCACGGGAAGTACACGGGGTGGCGCCCGTGAACTGCAGCAATCGGACCGTGTACGGTCCCCATCGCCACCCAAGCCGATCGCTCACGAGGGATCCGGTTGGGTGTCGATTGAGTAACAGACCTTGATGTGAGGCAAAATCTCCGCCTCAGGTCGGGCACAAGTCCGGCCTCTCACGCGTTACGTGCGCTGAGACACCGCAGACACCCATGAGGGGGAGAGCGACATGGCAACGGATTACGACACCCCACGCAAGACCGACGACGACGTGGACCAGGACAGCCTCGAAGAGCTCAAGGCTCGTCGGAGCGACAAGACGGCATCCGCCGTCGACGTGGACGAGTTCGACGCGGCAGAGGGACTGGAGCTGCCCGGCGCAGACCTGTCCAACGAAGAGCTTGCTGTGCGGGTTCTGCCCAAGCAGGCCGATGAGTTCACCTGCATGAGCTGCTTCCTCGTGCACCACCGGAGCCAGCTGGCGCGCGAGAAGAACGGCCAGCCCATCTGCCGCGACTGCGACTGAGGCCGGCCGGCCGTGGCAGGCGACACACCGTTCCGGAAGCGGCGCTTGCGGCGCACGAAGTCGTCGGAGGCATATCAGGGCGGCGCAGGCCCGGCAGAGGGCGAGAGCCCCACTGCCGAGCACCAGGCCGCCCTGCCTGCCTCTCCCGGCACACCACCTGACGACGAGCGGGGCCGTCCGGCCTCGCTCGAAGCGGTAAGGGCGACGGATCCGTCACCCGAGCCAGGGCAGGACGGACGGGCAGAGTCCCCGGAGGGCTCCGGCCGCCTGCACACACTGAAACGAGGCGTACGCAAGAGCCGGGAGAGCGTCGCGGCGGCGGTCGGCATGGTGGCCGACCGCATCATCGACACGGCTCCCCGTGTCCCTGTCCGGGACCTGGCCACCCTGCGCAAACAGTTCCCGGGGCTCGGCCCGGAACAGCTCGCCGACAAGCTCGTCGCGGGCGCCTGCAACGCCACCGCGACCGTCGGCGCGGGCATCGGGGCAGCGGCGATGATGCCCGTACCCCCCGCCATGCTCGCCGAGCTGGCAGCCGAGATCACCGGAGTGGCCGCCGTCGAGATGAAGCTGGTCGCCGAGCTCCACGAGGTCTACGGCCAGCGACCGCCGGGCAACCTGGGCCAGCGCAGCACCGCGTATCTGACGTCCTGGACGGAAGAGCGAGGCATCGACGTCTCACGCCCCACCACGCTCAACGCGGCGCTGGGCGGGCAGATGAAGCGCGAGCTCCGCCAGCAGATCATGAAGCGCACCGTGCGCGACCTGCCGAACCTCATCCCGTTCATGATCGGTGCCGCAGTCGGCGCGCTGATGAACCGACGGGACACCAGAAGGCTCGCCGACCGGGTCAGGAACGACCTGCGGCGTGGACAGGTCCCCTGGGACCGTCTCCCGGAGCTTCCCCCGCTGGAACAGCCCGCGGAGCCCGCCAAGGAGCTGCCCAAGGGTCTGGACGACCCCGGCCGCTGACCGCTCAGGCGGGTACGGGCGCGAGGGCCGCCACCAGAGCCTGCGGCTCCCGGGTCGACAGATAGAGGTACGGCGTCGGGTCGGCCGGGTCCGTGACCTTCACCCGCACCGCCGTCGGGACGTAGCTGCGCAGCAGCATGAACGCCCGTGGATCAGCCTTGTACGAGCGCCAGGCGCGCGCCTCGTCCCCGTCCAGCACCTCGGCGTCCCCGAGTGCTTCCAGGGGGATCCGGGCATCGCCGGCGACGAGGGCGCCCGCCACGACCCGGATGCGCGCGGAGCCGTACGAGCTCACGCCCACGCATGCCGCGGCCGTACCGGCGACCAGGCCGCCGAGCATCGGCAGGGCGCCGAGCGGCAGGAGCATCAGCGCACAGGCGACACCGATCCCGAAGGCGATGAGCCACCACGAGCGGGGTGCGGTGAGACGTTCGTCGAAGGGAGGTGCGGAAGGCTGCATGAAAGCAAGCTTGGCACGGCGCGACCCGCGGTCGGCCGCGCGGGTAAGGTCTGCGGCTGTGAGTGGAACATCTGCACGTCTGACACCCCCGGCCGGCGCGGTGAGGCCTGTCCGCCATCCCGATGCTCCCGCGCCCGGTGAGCTCCTCGGATCCCACTACGAACACTGTTTCGGCTGTGGTGGCGGGCAGCCGCACGGACTGCATCTCCAGGCGACGGCCGGAGAGGGCGTGAGCGTCACCGCCGAGTTCACCGTGAAGCCCGCCCATCAGGGCGCTCCGGGGCTGGCGCACGGCGGTGTCCTGGCCACGGCGATGGACGAGACGCTCGGCGCGCTGAGCTGGCTGCTGCGGGTCATCGCGGTGACCGGCCGGCTGGAGACCGATTACGTCCTGCCGGTGCCCGTCGACACGGTGCTCTTCCTGGAGGCCGAAGTCACCGCGGTGCACGGCCGGAAGATCTACTGCCGTGCGACGGGACGGACCGGCGGCCCCGAAGGGCCCGTCGCGGTCCGTGCGGAAGCCCTCTTCATCGAGGTCAAGGTGGACCACTTCATCGACAACGGACGGCCGGAGGAGATCCAGGCCGCGATGTCCGATCCGAACCAGGTCAGGCGCGCCCGCGCCTTCGAGGTGAACCCCTGATGCGCCACCCCGTCGACGTACTCATCCGCCGGGTCGACCCGGACGTGCCGATTCCGGGGTACGGACACCCGGGTGACGCCGGTGCCGACCTGGTCACCACCGAGGCGGCCGAGCTCGCCCCGGGCGAGCGGGCGGTGCTCCCCACCGGGGTGTCGATCGCCCTGCCCGACGGCTACGCCGCCTTCGTCCACCCCCGCTCCGGCCTCGCTGCCCGCTGCGGAGTGGCCCTCGTGAACGCCCCGGGGACGGTCGATGCCGGGTACCGTGGGGAGATCAAGGTCATCGTGGTCAATCTCGACCCACGCGAGACCGTGAGGTTCGAACGGTTCGACCGGATTGCCCAACTGGTCGTCCAGCAGGTCGAGAAGGTGCGCTTCCACGAGGTGACGGAGCTCCCCGGCTCGGCGCGGGCCGAGGGGGGCTTCGGATCCACCGGCGGTCACGCCGCAGTGGACGGCGTCACGGGCGGTAACACCCAGGGTGGGAACAGCTACGCTTCGGTCGTATCCGACCGGGAAGGACGTTGACGTGTTCGGACGTCGCAAGAACAGTGGTTCCGCCAAGGACACGGCGGACGAAGCGCGCGAGGCCGAGCAGGTCGCCGACGAGCTCGACGACACCGCCGAGGGCGGCTCGCGCCGTACAAACCTTCCGCCGGCTCCCCGCCCCGACGGGCCGTGGGACATCTCCGAGGTCTCCCAGCCCGGCGAGGGCCGGGTGGACCTGGGCGGCATCTTCGTGCCCGGGGTCGAGGGCATGGAGCTCCGCGTGGAGGTCGCCGGTGACGCGATCGTCGCGGCGACCGTCGTGCTGCGCGACAGCGCGGTCCAGCTGCAGGCTTTCGCCGCTCCCAAGAAGGAGGGCATCTGGGGCGAGGTGCGCGAGGAGATCGCCTCGGGCATCACCCAGCAGGGCGGGATCATCGACGAGGTCGAGGGCCCGCTGGGCTGGGAGCTGCGCGCCCAGGTCCCCGTACAGCTTCCGGACGGGAAGAACGGCGTACAGATGGTGCGCTTCATCGGCGTCGACGGACCGCGCTGGTTCCTGCGCGGCGTGATCTCCGGCCAGGGCGCCGTCCAGCCGGAGGCCGCCGGGCTGCTGGAGACGATCTTCCAGGACACCGTCGTCGTACGCGGTGACGGCCCGATGGCGCCGCGTGACCCGATCGTCCTGAAGCTCCCCAACGACGCCCAGATGGTGCCCGAGGGTGTGCAGCAGGAGGACCAGGAGAGCTCGAAGTTCTCCGGCGGTATGGGCCAGCTCCAGCGCGGGCCCGAGATCACCGAGGTGCGCTGACCGCACCCCAGTTCGTTCCGGCCGGTGGGCCGCGCCCCGGGGAGGGGGCGCGGCCCACCGGCTTTTCCATTGCCTCACCGGCTGCCTCATGCACATACTGGCGGCCGCCTGAGGAGAGCGGTACGCACGGGGGAGAGCGATGACACGGACCACCGACGGACAGACCGGCACGGCCCTGGCCGAGAGCCCGGCCGACGGCCCCATGGTGAGGGTCGAGGACCTGCACCGTTCGTACGGGAGCGGCGCTGCCGCCGTGCACGCCCTGCGGGGGGTCTCCTTCGAGATCCCGCGCGGAGAGCTCGTCGCGCTGAAGGGCCGCTCGGGGTCGGGCAAGACCACCCTGCTCAACCTCGTCGGCGGGCTCGACACACCGGACAGTGGCCGCATCACCGTCGGCGGCACAGACCTCTCCGGGCTCGGTGAGGACGGGCTGCTGGAGCTCCGCCGGGACAGGATCGGCTTCATCTTCCAGTCGTTCGGCCTGATCCCGATCCTGACCGCGGCGGAGAACGTCGGCGTGCCCATGCGCCTGCGCAGGACCGACCCGCACGAGCGCGAGGAGCGCGTGGCGCTGCTGCTCTCCCTGGTGGGTCTCGGTGACCACGCCAAGCAGCGCCCCGGAGAGCTCTCCGGCGGCCAGCAGCAGCGTGTCGCCATCGCCCGCGCGCTCGCCAACCGGCCCGCCCTCCTGATCGCCGACGAACCCACCGGGCAGCTCGACGCGGAGACCGGGCTCGCGGTCATGCAGCTGCTGCGGGCCGTCGTGCGCAGCGAGGGCGTCACCGTCCTCGTCGCCACGCACGACCCCCAGCTGCTCGGCTTCGCCGACCGGGTCCTGGAGCTCAGCGACGGGCACATCGTCGAGCACGTCTGACCTGCTGAGCCGCGTCAGAATCCCGTCAATACGGACCCCCGGCGCACCCCTCCGGCCCCTGTGCGAGAAATTCCCGGGGTAGCTTCGAGTCCGGCTCCCCGTGTCTGCGGTGGCCGGTTCAGGGAAGACAATGGGGCCATGGGACGCGGCAAGCTACGGATCTACCTGGGTGCGGCACCCGGCGTCGGCAAGACCTACGCGATGCTGTCCGAGGCCCATCGACGGGTGGAGCGGGGCACGGACTGCGTCGTCGCGTTCATCGAGCACCACGACCGTCCGCGCACCGAGGTGCTGCTGCACGGCCTGGAGCAGATCCGGCGCCGGGACATCGAACACCGCTCCGCGGTCTTCGCCGAGATGGACGTCGACGCCGTCCTGGAGAGGGCGCCGGCCGTAGCCCTCGTGGACGAGCTCGCCCACACCAACGTGCCCGGCTCCCGCAACGCCAAGCGCTGGCAGGACGTCGAGGAACTCCTCAAGGCCGGCATCGACGTGGTGTCCACCGTCAACATCCAGCACCTGGAGTCCCTCGGCGACGTCGTGGAGTCGATAACAGGGGTGCGGCAGCAGGAGACCATCCCCGACGAGGTCGCCCGGCGCGCCGATCAGATCGAGCTTGTCGACATGTCGCCCCAGGCGCTGCGCCGGCGTATGGCCCACGGCAACATCTACCAGTCGGACAAGGTCGACGCCGCCCTGTCCAACTACTTCCGCCCCGGCAACCTGACCGCCCTGCGCGAGCTGGCCCTCCTCTGGGTCGCCGACCGGGTCGACGAGTACCTCCAGCAGTACCGCGGCGAACACGACATCAGCACCCCCTGGCAGGCCCGTGAGCGCATCGTCGTCGGACTGACCGGCGGACCGGAGGGCCGTACGCTCATCCGCCGCGCCTCCCGGATGGCCGCGAAGGGCTCCGGGAGCGAGATCCTCGCGGTGTACATCGCCCGCAGCGACGGACTGACCTCCGCCTCGCCCAAGGAGCTCGCCGTCCAGCGCACCCTCGTGGAGGACCTCGGAGGCACCTTCCACCACGTCATCGGCGACGACATACCCTCGGCGCTCCTCGCGTTCGCCCGGGGCGTCAACGCCACCCAGATCGTCCTCGGCTCCAGCCGCCGCAAGACCTGGCAGTACATCTACGGCCCCGGGGTCGGCGCCACCGTCGCCCGCGAGTCGGGGCCCGACCTCGACGTGCACATCGTCACGCACGAGGAGGTCGCCAAGGGGCGCGGGCTGCCGATCGCGCGCGGGGCCCGGCTCAGCCGCACCCGGATCGTCTCGGGCTGGCTCGCCGGCGTCGGCGGACCGGCCCTCCTGACCCTGCTCCTGCACGGAATGGAGAACGGGCCGGGACTCGCCAACGACGTCCTGCTCTTCCTCTTCCTGACCGTCGCCGCCGCGCTGCTCGGGGGTCTGGCCCCCGCGCTCGCCTCCGCCGCGGTGGGCTCCCTGCTCCTGAACTACTGGTTCACACCGCCCACCCACACCCTGACCGTCCAGGATCCGGAGAACTTCGTCGCCATCGTGATCTTCTTCGCGGTGGCGGTGGCGGTCGCCTCCGTGGTCGACCTGGCGGCCCGGCGCACCCACCAGGCCGCACGGCTGCGAGCCGAGTCGGAGATCCTCTCCACGCTCGCCGGCAGCGTTCTGCGGGGCGAGACGGCCTTGGACGCCCTGCTCGACCGGGTCCGTGAGACCTTCGGCATGGAGTCCGTCGCCCTCCTGGAGCGGCAGAGCGACGTCGAGCCCTGGACCTGCGCCGGATCCGTCGGGCCCGCGCCGGTGGCCCGGCCCGACGACGCGGACGTGGACATGCCTGTCGGCGACCACATGGCGCTGGCGCTCTCCGGCCGCGTGCTGCCCGCGGAGGACCGCCGGGTCCTCGGCGCCTTCGCCGCGCAGGCCGCCGTGGTGCTCGACCGGCAGCGGCTGGTGGGGGAGGCGGAGGCTGCCAGACGGCTCGCCGAGGGCAACCGGATCAGGACCGCGCTGCTCGCCGCCGTCAGCCACGACCTGCGTACCCCGCTGGCCGCCATCAAGGCCGCGGTGAGTTCCCTGCGCGCCGACGACGTCTCCTGGTCCGACGCGGACGAGGCGGAGCTTCTCGCGGCCATCGAGGACGGCGCGGACCGCCTGGACCACCTGGTCGGCAATCTGCTCGACATGTCGCGTCTGCAGACCGGCACGGTGACCCCGCTGATCCGCGAACTCGACCTCGACGAGGTCGTCCCGATGGCCCTCGGCGGCGTGCCCGAGGGCAGCGTGGACCTGGACATCCCCGAGACGCTGCCCATGGTCGCCGTGGACCCCGGACTGCTGGAGCGGGCCGTCGCCAACATCGTCGAGAACGCCGTCAAGTACAGCCCCGGCCGGGAACGTGTCACCGTCGCCGCCAGTGCCCTGGGCGACCGCGTCGAGCTGCGGGTGGCCGACCGCGGCCGCGGAGTCCCGGACGAGGCCAAGGAACGCATATTCGAGCCGTTCCAGCGCTACGGTGACGCCCCGCGCGGGGCCGGGGTCGGACTCGGGCTCGCCGTCGCCCGCGGTTTCGTGGAGTCCATGGGCGGCACGCTGGACGCCGAGGACACCCCGGGCGGCGGTCTCACCATGGTCCTCACGCTCACGGCCGCGCCGGGGCAGGTGCGGGCCGGCCCCGTACCGCCCGTACGCGTCGCCTCGTGAGATCCCCGCGGCGGCGCACCCCCGTCCCGTACACATTTTCAGGAAAGGCAGGTCCGCGATGACCCGGGTGCTCGTGGTCGACGACGAGCCGCAGATCGTGCGCGCCCTCGTGATCAATCTGAAGGCGCGCAGGTACGAGGTGGACGCGGCGCCCGACGGGGCGACCGCCCTCCAGCTCGCGGCGGCGCGGCACCCCGACGTCGTCGTCCTCGACCTCGGGCTGCCGGACATGGACGGCGTCGAGGTGATCAGGGGCCTGCGCGGCTGGACGCGGGTGCCGATCCTCGTGCTCTCCGCACGCCACACCTCCGACGAGAAGGTCGAGGCCCTGGACGCCGGTGCCGACGACTACGTCACCAAGCCGTTCGGCATGGACGAGCTGCTGGCCCGGCTGCGCGCCGCCGTACGCAGGGCGGAACCGGTCGGCCAGGACGTCGGCGACGACCTGGTGATCGTCGAGACCGAGGGGTTCACCGTCGACCTGTCGGCGAAGAAGGTGCACCGTGAGGGCCGCGACGTGCGGCTCACGCCCACCGAGTGGCACCTGCTGGAGGTCCTCGTCCGCAACGCCGGGCGGCTCGTCAGCCAGAAGCAGCTGCTCCAGGAGGTCTGGGGGCCCTCGTACGGGACCGAGACCAACTATCTGCGGGTCTACATGGCGCAGCTGCGCCGCAAGCTGGAGGCCGATCCCTCGCACCCCAGGCACTTCGTGACCGAGCCCGGCATGGGCTACCGCTTCGAGCGGGGACGGTCCGTCCCGGAGTGATCGGCGTCACTCGTTCGGGTGGCATCCGTCCGGGCCAGCCCTTACCACAGGAGACCGGTACCCTTCGGGTATGAGCGCTGTTCCCCGATCCGAGAAGTCAGGCGGGACCTCGAAGCCGTCCGGCCGCTTCCGCCGCATGCTCGACCGGCTGTCCAGCTCCCAGGAGGATCTGGAGTCCGAGGAGCTGCGGGAGGACACGCACGCTTCGGGCTGCACGCGCATCTCCGAGTGCTCGGACCGCCAGATCGTCAAGGTCACTGGTACCTTGCGGACGGTCACCCTGCGGCCGCGTGCCGGAGTGCCCGCCCTGGAGGCGGAGCTCTTCGACGGCACCGCGCCGCTCGACGTGGTCTGGCTGGGCCGGCGTTCCATCGTCGGCATCGAGCCGGGCCGCAAGCTCATCGCGTCGGGCCGCGTAGCCATGAGCCACGGCCGCCGGGTGCTGTTCAATCCCAAATACGAACTCCGACCGCTCGGCAAGGAGTAGCCGGTGACGTCTCTCGACAAGCCGACGTCCGAAACGGACCAGCCCCACCGCACCGACCAGCAGGACGCCGACGCGAAGGCGGTCACGGAAGCCGCGCTCTTCGAGGCCTTCGGCGGCGTGCGCGGCATGGTGGAGACAGTCCTGCCCGGGCTGCTCTTCGTCACGATCTTCACCATCAACAAGGACCTCAAGGCCTCGGCCATCGCCGCCCTGGTGGTCTCCCTGGCCCTCGTCGCCGTGCGGCTGATCCGCAAGGACACCGTCAAGCACGCCTTCAGCGGCGTCTTCGGCGTGGGCTTCGGTGTGGTCTTCGCGATGATGACGGGCAACGCCAAGGACTTCTATCTGCCGGGCATGATCTACACGCTCGGACTCGCCCTCGCGTACCTCGTCACGACGGTCGCCGGGGTGCCGCTGATCGGGCTGATCCTCGGCCCGGTCTTCAAGGAGAACCTCTCCTGGCGCACCAGGAACCCCGGCCGCAAGAAGGCGTACGCCAAGGCCAGCTACGCCTGGGGGCTGATCCTGCTCGCCAAGTGCGCGATCCTCTTCCCGCTGTACTGGTGGGCCGACACCGCTCAGCTCGGGTGGGTGCTGGTCGCGCTCAAGATCCCGCCGTTCCTGCTCGCCGTGTATCTGACGTGGGTCTTCCTGGCCAAGGCGCCGCCGCCCATCGACGTCTTCGCGGAGATGGAGGCGGAGGAGCAGGCGGAGAAGGACCGCAAGGCCCGCAAGGCGGTCGAGGACGGCCTGGCCCCCGGGTTCGCGCAGGCCGAACAGGACCTGGCCACGGGCCTCGCCGGCACGGAGCGCGACGCCGGCCCCGCCAGGCACCGCCGTACGGACTGAGTTCGGGCGGGCCGGGGCTTCCTCCGTCGCCCGCAGGAAGGGGCCCGGACCGTACGTCATCGACGTACGGTCCGGGCCCCTTCCGATGTGCTCGGGACGCCCTGCCTCAGCCCTGCCTCAGTCCTCGGCGGGCTCGCGGCGGACCGACAGCAGGTCCTCCAGCTGCTCCTCGCGGGCCTGGGCGGCCACGAACAGCAGCTCGTCACCGGCCTCCAGGCTCTCCTCGGGGCTCGGCGTCAGCACCCGGGTGCCGCGGATGATCGTGACGAGCGAGGTGTCCTCGGGCCAGGCCACATCACTCACCCGGATGCCGGCCAGCGCCGACTCCGGGGGCAGTGTCAGCTCGACCAGGTTGGCGTCGCCGTGGCTGAAGCGCAGCAGCCGGACGAGATCGCCGACGCTCACCGCCTCCTCGACCAGGGCGGACATCAGACGCGGAGTGGAGACCGCGACATCGACGCCCCAGGACTCGTTGAACAGCCACTCGTTCTTCGGGTTGTTCACCCGGGCCACGACCCGCGGGACGCCGTACTCGGTCTTCGCGAGCAGTGAGACGACCAGGTTGACCTTGTCGTCACCCGTCGAGGCGATCACGACGTTGCACCGCTGGAGCGCCGCCTCGTCGAGCGACGTGATCTCGCAGGCGTCCGCGAGGAGCCACTCGGCCATCGGGACGCGCTCCACCGAGATGGCGGTCGGCGCCTTGTCGATCAGCAGCACCTCGTGCCCGTTCTCCAGGAGCTCGGCCGCGATGGAACGGCCCACCGCACCGGCCCCGGCAATCGCGACGCGCATCAGTGACCGCCCTCCTCGGGACCTTCGGCAAAGGCCTCCTCGACCTTCGCGATCTCGTCCGTACGCATCATCACGTGGACCAGGTCGCCCTCCTGCAGAACCGTCTGCGACGTGGGCAGTATGGCCTCACCCAACCGGGTGAGGAAGGCGACGCGGACGCCCGTCTCCTCCTGCAATGTGCTGATCTTGTGCCCGATCCAGGACGGCGTGGTGTGCACCTCCGCGAGCTGCACACCGCCGCTCGGGTCGCGCCACAGCGGCTCGGCGCCCGACGGCAGCAGCCGCCGCAGCATCTGGTCCGCCGTCCAGCGGACCGTGGCCACCGTGGGGATGCCCAGACGCTGATAGACCTCGGCACGCCGCGGGTCGTAGATACGCGCCGCGACGTTCTCGATGCCGAACATCTCGCGGGCCACCCGGGCGGCGATGATGTTGGAGTTGTCGCCGCTGCTGACGGCCGCGAACGCTCCGGCCTCCTCGATCCCCGCCTCACGCAGGGTGTCCTGGTCGAAGCCGACCCCGCTGACCCGCCTGCCGCCGAAGCCGGAACCGAGCCGGCGGAACGCCGTGGGGTCCTGGTCGATCACGGCGACCGTGTGCCCCTGCTGCTCCAGGGTCTGCGCGAGAGCGGCTCCGACGCGCCCGCAGCCCATGATGACGATGTGCACCGTGCGCCTACCTCGCCGTCCTGGTCGTCCCGATGACCTGCGAAAACACCCTGCTCACACTTCTCTCTCAGCTTGCGGGGCAAACAATCGGGCAACCACCTTCGGCGTTGCCCGTGGACGAGCTTATGCGGCGACGCCCGGACCGCCTCATCCGAGTGTGCGTATCCCACGGGCCGATGAGCAAAGGGAGGCGGGCCGCCGGGCGGGAGGGGGAGCCGCCGCGGGCCGCGGTGCGGTCCGTACCGCAAGGATTTCGTTAAGGATTCCATGGACTTTTGCGGTGAGGGCGGGTAATTATGAAGGTTTTCCGGGTGCCGAGGGGGTGGTGCTTCGGCGGCGTGTCCCAGCAGCGCTTACGATCCTCACCGTGTCCAAACTGACCGACGTGCCCAAACGGATCCTGATCGGCCGGGCGCTGCGCAGCGACAAGCTGGGGGAGACCCTCCTCCCCAAGCGCATCGCGCTCCCCGTCTTCGCGTCCGACCCGCTGTCCTCCGTTGCGTACGCACCCGGAGAAGTCCTCCTCGTGCTGTCCATCGCGGGCGTGTCGGCATACCACTTCAGCCCGTGGATCGCGGTCGCGGTCGTGGTCCTGATGTTCACCGTCGTCGCCTCGTACCGGCAGAACGTCCGCGCGTACCCGAGCGGGGGAGGCGACTACGAGGTCGCCAACACCAACCTCGGCCCCAAGGCCGGTCTGACCGTCGCCAGCGCCCTCCTCGTGGACTACGTCCTCACCGTCGCCGTGTCGATCTCCTCGGGCGTGGAGAACCTCGGTTCCGCCATCCCCTTCGTCATCGAGCACAAGACGCTCTGCGCCGTCGGCGCCATCGTGCTGCTGACGCTGATGAACCTCCGGGGCGTCAAGGAGTCGGGCAAGCTCTTCGCCATCCCGACCTACCTGTTCGTGGCCGGGGTCTTCGTGATGATCCTCTGGGGCGCGTTCCGGGGGCTGGCCCTCGGCGACACCATGCACGCGCCCACCTCGGACTACGAGATCAAGCCCGAGCACCAGGGGATCGCCGGCTTCGCCCTCGTCTTCCTGCTCCTGCGCGCCTTCTCCTCCGGATGCGCGGCCCTCACCGGCGTCGAGGCGATCAGCAACGGCGTCCCCGCCTTCCGCAAGCCGAAGAGCAAGAACGCCGCGACCACCCTCGCGGCGATGGGCCTGCTGGCCGTCACCATGTTCTGCGGCATCATCGGCCTGGCCATGGCCACCGACGTGAAGATGGCGGAGAACCCCGCGAAGGACCTGCTCCACAACGGTGTCGCGGTCGGCGCGGACTTCACCCAGGACCCGGTCATCTCCCAGGTCGCCGCGGCGGTCTTCGGTGACGGGACGTTCTTCTTCGTCTTCCTCGCGACGGCCACCGCCCTCGTGCTCTTCCTCGCCGCGAACACCGCGTACAACGGCTTCCCGCTCCTCGGCTCGATCCTCGCCCAGGACCGCTATCTGCCCCGCCAGCTGCACACCCGCGGTGACCGGCTCGCCTTCTCCAACGGCATCGTGCTGCTCGCCGGGGCCGCGATCCTGCTCGTCTGGATCTACGGGGCCGACTCGACCCGGCTGATCCAGCTCTACATCGTCGGTGTCTTCGTCTCCTTCACGCTCAGCCAGACCGGCATGGTGCGGCACTGGAACCGCCATCTGCGTACCGAGAAGGACCCGGCCGCGCGCCGGCACATGGTCCGCTCCCGGGCGATCAACACCTTCGGCGCGTTCTTCACCGGACTGGTCCTGGTCGTCGTCCTGGCCACCAAGTTCACCCACGGCGCCTGGGTCGCGCTGCTCGGCATGGTGATCTTCTTCGGCACGATGACCGCGATCCGCAAGCACTACGACCGGGTCGCCGAGGAGATCGCCGCGTCCGACACCCCGTCCGACGACACCGTGAGGCCTTCGCGGGTCCACTCGATCGTCCTGGTCTCCAAGCTCCACCGGCCCACGCTGCGCGCACTCGCGTACGCCAAGCTGGTGCGCTCGGACCATCTGGAGGCGCTGTCCATCAGCGTCGACCCGGACGAGACGAAGGCGCTCAGGAACGACTGGGAGAGGCGTGGCATCGACATCCCGTTGAAGATCCTGGACTCGCCTTACCGAGAGGTGACCCGGCCGGTCATCGACTACGTCAAGAGCCTGCGCAAGGACCGCCCGCGCGATGTGATCAGCGTCTACATCCCCGAGTACGTGGTCGGCCACTGGTACGAGCACCTGCTGCACAACCAGAGCGCGCTGCGGCTCAAGGGCAGGCTCCTCTTCACGCCAGGCGTGATGGTCACCTCGGTGCCCTACCAGCTGGAGTCCTCCGAGGCCGCGAAGGTGCGGGCCAGGAGGCGCGCGGACTGGATCGCCCCCGGATCGGTGCGTCGCGGCCCCGTGGAGCGGCGTCACAAGGATCCGAGCCAGAAGGGCTGACTCCACGCTCCGCCTGTGGTAAGCGGCCGGCTTCCGCCCACGTAGACTGGTGGGCTGTTGTCCGGCCGTTTTGCCGTTTTCCTTTTTCCTGACCTCTGGAGCCACCCCCTCATGCAGAACGAATCAACGTCGTCGCAGGCCGGGGAGGATCTGATCGGTCGGGAGTACGAGGTCGAGGTAGGACCCGTCGCCCACGGCGGCCACTGCATCGCCCGTACGTCCGAGGGCCAGGTGCTCTTCGTGCGCCACACTCTCCCCGGCGAGAAGGTCGTCGCCCGGGTCACCGAGGGCGGGAGCGACTCCCGTTTCCTGCGCGCCGACGCGGTCACGGTCATCGAGGCCTCCAAGGACCGGGTCGAGGCCCCCTGTCCGTACGCAGGGCCCGGCAAGTGCGGCGGCTGCGACTGGCAGCACGCCAAGCCCGGCGCCCAGCGCCGCCTCAAGGGCGAAGTGATCGCCGAGCAGCTCCAGCGCCTGGCGGGTCTCACGCCCGAGGAGGCCGGCTGGGACGGCACGGTCATGCCGGCCGAGGGCGACAAGCTCCCGCCGGGCGAGGTCCCCGCGTGGCGCACCCGCGTGCAGTACGCCGTCGACGCGGACGGCCTGGTCGGACTGCGCAAGCACCGTTCGCACGAGGTCCAGCCGATCGACCACTGCCTGATCGCCGCTCCCGGCGTCTCCGAGCTCGGCATCGAGAAGCAGGACTGGCCGCAGATGGCCACGGTGGAGGCCATCTCCGCCACGGGCTCCCACGACCGCCAGGTCATCCTGACCCCCCGCGAGGGCGGCCGCCTCCCGCTCGTCGAGCTCGACAAGCCCGTCTCCGTGCTCCGTGTCGACGAGAAGGACGGCGGCGTCCACCGTGTCCACGGCCGCGCCTTCGTCCGCGAGCGCGCCGACGACCGTACGTACCGCGTCGGCTCGGGCGGCTTCTGGCAGGTTCACCCGCAGGCAGCCGACACGCTGGTCCGCGCGGTCATGCAGGGTCTGCTGCCGCGCAAGAACGACATGGCGCTGGACCTCTACTGCGGCGTCGGCCTGTTCGCCGGCGCCATCGGCCAGCGCATCGGCGAGAAGGGCGCGGTGCTGGGCATCGAGTCCGGCAAGCGCGCCGTCGAGGACGCCCGCCACAACCTGAAGGACCTCGACCGGGTCCGCATCGAACACGGCAAGGTCGACCAGGTGCTGCCGCGCACGGGCATCACCGAGTGCGACCTGATCGTCCTGGACCCGCCGCGCGCCGGCGCCGGCAAGGCCACGGTCAAGCACCTGGCGTCGCTGGGCGCCCGCCGCATCGCGTACGTGGCGTGCGACCCGGCGGCGCTGGCGCGGGACATCGCCTACTTCCGCGACGGGGGGTACAAGGTGCGGACGCTGCGGGCGTTCGACCTGTTCCCGATGACGTCGCACGTGGAGTGCGTGGCCATTCTGGAGCCTGCTGACAAGGGCGCCTGACCTGCGGTTTTGTGGTCCGGGTGGGTTTCTCGACCTGTTTCCCTCTGTGTAACGGGTCGAGCGGACGGATCGACCCTTGTAGGCCACTGACCTGCGAATTCACGAGCTGAGGGCTTGCAGCGGCGACGCCTTCAGGGACTCGTCCGGAGATTCTTGACGCTCGGATGACGCTCGCAGCGGAAGTCTCGACCCGGCGGAGCTGTTCGGCGGTCCCCCGGATCTCAGGACGGAGGTCTCCGGTTCGTACGCCTGTCGCCTCCACCCCGTGAGGTCGCCGACCCCCGACGAGGGCCACTTGCCGGGTCAGCTCGTCGGCTGCTTCCGCGTACAGGTCGGCGAGTGCGTCGCAGCTCTGCCGGCGGAGCATGTATTCCGCGCGGTAGAGGCGGTAGGCGGGGCGGACGGGGAGGTACTTGTCGAGGAAGACGCCGGCGCCGCCGTTCTGGCCGGTGACGGCGTCGTGGGCGTCTCCGAGGAACTGGAAGGGCGCCTTCAGCCCTTGGAGGAAGTCCGAGCCGAAGTCTCCCAGGATCGCTCCTGGGCTGTTGGGGTCTTCGGGGTCCGGCCGCTGGGGTCGGTCAGAAGGGTGGCCTGGTCCCCGGCGCGGGCGGGTGGTGCATGTGGGCGCTGCACACGGTCGAGCGTGAGGTACGCCGAACGGAGCGGAGAGCTCCGCGTGCCCGGCGGGTTCCATGGCCCGCATACGCCAGTCGCCGCCCTGCGATGTGCAGCGTGGTCCCGAAGCGGGTGCGGTGGGCCGTGCGCTGCCCGGACCGCCGATCAGGCCGTGGACCGAGCGGTCGGAGGACGACAGGTCGGTGGCGGCGACCGACGCCAGGAGATCGAAGTCACCCGCGGTCTCGTCGACGTGAAGACCCAGGGCATGCCGGCCAGGGCGAGGCTGACGGATTCGAGGGTCCGCGCGCGGCACCGCACCTCGCCGTAGGCGGCGGTCGCGGATTTCGCCGCGTCGTACGCGGTGTACCAGGCCAGGCCGATCACGCGCAGTCGTTCCCGGTGGCAGATCACCCTGGTCGCGTCCACGCCTGTCCGAAAGTTTCGAAGCCGCGCACCTGCTTGCACCCCACCTCTCCTGGATTCCAGCCCACCCCTCACGTCAATTCGCGTGAAAGGCGGCTTGACCAGCGAGGACGCACTCTTCAAGACTTCCTCTAGTAAGGCAATCTTTCCGAAAGATTGCCGAAAGTATTGACAGGGTCATGAGGCTCTACGAAAACTGTGGCCACCGGACGACAGGAGTCCGTCGTTCCCCTCGTGTCATGTGACCGGGATGGCGGTCGGTCGTTACCGCACGACGACGGGCGACCCCCGCCGTGTTTCATGCAAGGCCGCCGGGCAGCAGAAGCCGCCCGGTCCCCACCAGCCTTCATCGGGAGGATGCATGCAGCAGGACGGCACGCAGCAGGACCAGATCCAGCAGAACCCCGCTCCCCTCAACGGCTGGAGCCGACGAGGCTTCCTCGGCGGCGCCGGCACCGTCGCGCTCGCAACCGCGTCCGGGCTGCTGCTGCCCGGCACCGCCCACGCCGCCACCACCATCACCACCAACCAGACCGGCACCGACGGCATGTACTACTCGTTCTGGACCGACGGCGGCGGCTCCGTCTCCATGACGCTCAACGGCGGCGGCAGCTACAGCACCAGGTGGACCAACTGCGGCAACTTCGTCGCCGGCAAGGGCTGGAGCACCGGCGGACGCAGGGCGGTCCGCTACAGCGGCTACTTCAACCCGTCGGGCAACGGCTACGGCTGCCTCTACGGCTGGACCTCGAACCCGCTGGTGGAGTACTACATCGTCGACAACTGGGGCAGCTACCGGCCCACCGGCACCTACAAGGGCACCGTCTCCAGTGACGGCGGCACGTACGACATCTACCAGACGACCCGGTACAACGCCCCCTCCGTGGAAGGCACCAAGACCTTCCAGCAGTACTGGAGCGTCCGGCAGTCGAAGGTGACCAGCGGTTCCGGCACCATCACCACCGGCAACCACTTCGACGCCTGGGCCCGCGCGGGCATGAACATGGGCCAGTTCAAGTACTACATGATCATGGCCACCGAGGGTTACCAGAGCAGCGGAAGCTCGAACATCACGGTCAGCGGCTGACCTCCGTCCGGCGATCACGGTTGCGGGTCCCGTCCGCGTGACGGGTCCCGCAGCCGTGGTCGTTGCGGACGCCGGGGTGGGTTCAAGGCGGGCGCGAACTCCTGCCACTTCGGCGTCCCAGTCGCGGCGCGACGCTCGGCAACTCGTTGCGGGACGTCGTTGCGGCGGGCGGACCGGCTTCAGGTTCCCGCTTCCTCCGCGATTCCCCGTGCCGGGCCGCGCAACTCGTCCGGTGACTCCGGCGGACGTCGCCGAAACTTCTCCTGGTGCAGCGCGAGGTCCTCGGAGGCCGGGTCCGAGAGCCCCGCTCGTCGCGGGGCATGACGCGCGAACCCGCGTCCGGCGTGAGCGGGGGACTTCCGGATCCCGCTGACGACATGCGGGACTGCGGCTGGAGAACCGGCATCGCCCTGGCCCGCCGCCCGGGTCGCGAAGCCGCCCGTCTGCCCTGTCGTCGAGTCCGACGCCCCGAGGGACGCCGGCCGAGTCGGCTGCGGCGAGGGTGGACGAGACGGATGCCGCGCCGTCAACCGGAGCTCGTCCATCGTGCACGAGGCGGCTCGGGCGAGCCTGCCCATGGTGACGGATCCTCGGGAGGCCCGATCGCACCCGCCGAGGGATCTCGATCGGACCCTGTTCAAGCTCCCCTCTCCTGGATACGTTACCTCCAGTAACAGATGCGGGCCTGTCTGACGGCGCGCCGCCCATTCCTGCCTCTGGAGTTCGCCATGACGCGTTCCGCCACCCGTCGCCCTCGCCGTAGGCGCCCCATCGCCGCAGTCGCCCTTGTCGCCGCGGGACTGGCCGCAGGCGCGCTGCCCACCGTCCCCGGCCCGGCCGGCGCGAGCGAGACCCCGAAGCAGGTGCGGGCGGCCGCCTCGGAGGATCTCAAGGAGGTGTTCTTCGTCGGCAACAACTGGGAGGGCACCGCCGACATCATCAACTCCCGTGGTGACTACGCCAAAATCGGCCGGATCGATATGATCCCCGACAAGAAGGAGCGTCTGCGGGAGATCTATCTCAACCCCGTCAAGCTGGCCTTCTTCCTCGGTGTCCGGCTCGGCCCGGGCGAGGGTCACGACCAGTACGTGGATGACATGTACACCACTAATGATGGCAGGTCCGTCGTCGCCTCCCGGCCGAGTTTCGCCGACGTGGTCTCCATCGATGTGGAGAGCGGCAAGGTCAACTGGCGCTTCCCGGTGTCCGGTTTCCGCTCCGACCACATGGCGGTCTCCCCCGACGGCACCCAGGTCGCCGTCTCCTCCTCCATCTCCAACACCGTGCACGTCCTCGACATGGCGACGGGCAAGGAAGCGGGCAACTTCAAGACGGGTGACAAGCCGCACGAGAACGTGTACACCGATGGCGGCAAGAACATCTGGAACATGGCCATCGGCGAGGTCAACACCGACATGGACGCGCCCTGGCAGGACTTCACCAAGGGCGACCGCCGCATCACCGTCGCCGATGCGGAGACCTTCGAGGTCAAGAAGATCATCGACATGCGCGAGCGGCTCGACGCCTTCGGCCGCAAGGACCTGTCCGACGCGCTGCGCCCCGTCGCCTTCACGCCCGACGAGTCGAAGATGTACTTCCAGGTCTCCTTCTTCAACGGCTTCGTCGAGTACGACGTGCGCAACGACGAGATCACCCGAGTGAAGACACTGCCGAAGAACCCGGACACCAGCGACGAACGCACCACCTACGTCAACGACTCCCGCCACCACGGCATGTCCATGAGCCCCCGGGGTGACAAGCTCTGCATCGCCGGGACCATGGACGACTACGTCACCGTCGTGAACCGCGAGACGCTCCAGGAAGGCCCGCTCGTCACCACCTCCAAGCCGTACTGGGCCACCGTGAGCGGAGACGGCAAGCACTGCGTGGTGTCCGAGAGCGGCGCCGACCAGGTGACGGCGATCGACTTTGCCACCGGCAGGAAGGTCACCTCGATCCCCGTCGGCGACCACCCGCAGCGGGTCCGCCTCGGCCATGTCCCCACGGACTGGACCGGCCCCACCACGGGCTGAGGTGCTTCGGGGCCCGAGTCTCACGCCGCTCCGACCCGCACCCGCCGGATCCGGTCTCGCCCCGCCGCACCGGATCCGACGGGTTTGTGGCCCGGGTGGATCGCTCGACCTCTTTCCCCTTCCTGCGGCGGGCCGAGCGGACGGAACGACCATCGCAAGCCTCCTGCCTGCGAATTCATGAGGGGGACGCTTGCGTCGGCGATATCTTCAGGGTGTCGTCCGGAGATTCTCGGCGCTCGGATGGTGCTCGAGCAGAAGTCTCGACCTCGTGGACCTCTTCGGCTGTGGCCGTGCGGACCGGACCATCGGCACGGAGGTGGGGAGGGACGCCGGTACGGCATTCCGCTGCGCCTTTACAGCGGCGGTGCGAGCCGCCATCCCAGCCCCAGGCTGTAATTACCGGATTTACTGCGGCAGAGCACCTACCGTGATCATCGCGACCTGCGACGGACGATTCCGGCCACCGGGGCGAGGTGTACGCATTTACTGCGGCAGCACTGGAAGGGCGGGACGGACGTGACGATCGAACCAGCGGGGCGCGCTCCGGCCGCCGCGCGTCCGGGTGATCCCTCTGTCCGCCCCGTCCTCGTCGTACACCGCAGCGGTCGAGCGGTACCTCACCGGCGCGGGCATCGCGAAGTCCTCCGCGCGGATCTACCGGATCTCGCTGACGACATGGGGATGGATGCTTGCCGGCAAACCGGCGCCGACCGGACCCACCCGCCGAGGCGCGAAGCCGCCCGTCTTCCCCCTCACCGCGATCGACGACCCAGCCCTGCCCGAGGTGCTGGCCGAGCTGGCGGCGGCGCGGGCGGACGAGATGGACGCCGACACCGTCAACCGGGAGTTGTCCATCGGGCGCAAGGCAATCGGCTGGTGGCAGCGCCAGGGATGGATCGAATCCGACCCCGCGATCGGCATCGAGCGACGGCCGGCACCGCCCGACCGCACCAAGGCCCTTGCTGAGGAACAGATCGCCGCCCTGTGGCGGCTGGACGTCTCGCTGCGGGAGAAGACGTTCTGGAAGATGCTCTACGAGTCGGCGGCCCGCGCCGATGAGGTGCTGTGCCTGAACGTGGAGGACCTATATCCGCAGGACAAGCGCGGCAGGATCACCGCCAAGGGCGGGGCGATCGAGTGGATTCACTGGCAGTCCGGCACCGCCCAGCTTCTGCCCCGACTGATCGCCCGTCGCACCCGCGGCCCGCTGTTCCTCACCGACCGCAAGGCCCCGACCGGAACACCCACGCTGGACGTGTGCTCCGAGACCGGCCGGGCCCGGCTCTTCTATCGCCGGGCCGAGGAGATCTTCGAGGAGAACACCCGGCTACTGGCCAACCCTCTCGCCTCGCCCGAGGACATCGAGGATCTGAACGGCTGGACGCTCCATCGGCTACGCCACAGTGCCCTGACACACGACGCTGAGGGCGGCACCTCCACCCCGATGCTGCTGGCCCGCTCCCGCCACGCATCCGTCCGCTCCCTGGAACGCTACGCCCGCCCCAGCGTCGACGCAGTCGCCCGACACGTCGCCGAACGCGACGCCGCCGCCCGCCGGAAGCGCTGACGCCTCCGAGATCAACTACTGGCGGCTCTGGGTCCACCTCGGTGATCCCCCTTGAGCGGCGACGGCAGGAACACCTGACGAGCCGTTCGGGCGCTGTCGCGAGGTGGGGAACGAGCCGAACGTAGGCAACCATCCCGACGGTCCTGACCAAGGTCTGGGGCGCCACGACCGCCGCGGCCGCAGCCATGCCGTCCGGCATAGGCCGACGCCTCGCCGAACCGCTGGCGTATCGCTTAGCGGGGCCTGAGTCCGTCGACGACGACATCCAGCATGCGGTTCAGTTGGGGGCGCTGCTCGGGTGCGCCGGCCACGGAGAGCAAACCGGCGAGGATGCCGCCTACCTCGACCGGGTCGATGTCGCTGCGCAGTTCTCCTGCTGTGGCGCCGGCCTCGAGCACCATCGCCAGGACTTGCTGGACCTCGTCGCAGACCGGTCCGGTGCCGAAGCGGCCGGAAGCGCTCATGGCGACCAGGGCCTCGCAGATGCCGCGTCGTTCGCCGGCCCAGTCGGCGAATCGGAGCATCCACGCGTGGAGGGCCTGTGCGGGCGGCTTGGTAGCCAGCAGGGTGCGCGCGTCTTCGCGCAAGGGGCGGATCTGGTCCCGGTAGACCTCTTCGACCAGATCCTCTCGGGTGGGGAAGTGCCGGTACAGGGTGGCGTTCCCCACTCCCGCGCGTTTGGCGATCGCGTCCAGCGAGATCGGGCGTCCGGAGGCGAAGGCTTCGGCGGCCGTGGCGATCAGCTGCTCGCGGTTGCGCTGCGCGTCGGCGCGCAGGGTGCTGCGTGGAGGTGTCATGACCTTCGCGATCGTGAGTGTCGGATGAGGCTCGGCAACGATTCGGGGAAGTCCCCGGTTCAGTGTACGGTGAGACAACCGGGGAGTTCCCCGATTACGGGTGGTCTCACTTATCGCTTCAGCGACGAAAGGTTTGCCATGCCTACAGCGGTCATCACCGGGGGGACGACCGGGATCGGCAGAGCGACGGCCGAGCTGCTGCACGCCCGCGGCTACCAGGTCGCGGTCACCGGACAGCATCCCGAATCCGTCGCGCGGGCGCAGTCCGAGCTCCCCGGTGACGTGCTCGTCGTCCGATCCGACGGGCGCGTGCTCTCCGACACCGACGCCCTGATGTCGGCGGTGTCGGCGCGGTTCGGATCGTTGGACCTGCTCTTCCTCAACGCCGGGATCTTCCGTCCGGCACCGGTTGCCGAGGTGACGGAGGAATCGTTCGACGAGCACGCCGACCTCAACTTCAAGGGCCAGTACTTCTCTCTCCAGAAGGCCCTTCCCCTCATGAACGACGGCGGCTCGATCGTGCTGACCGTCGGCATCGGATCCCGTCGCGGCACCCCTGGCGCCACGGTGGGGGCGGCGACACGCGGCGCGCTGCTGGCCATGCTGCCCTCCCTCGCGCTCGAACTGGCCCCGCGCAGGATTCGCGTCAACGCCGTGAGCCCCGGGGCCACCGACACCCCGCTGCTCAACAAGCTGGGGGTGCCCGAGAGCGGCCGGGACGCCATGCGTTCGAAGATCCCCTTCAAGCGCTTCGGAACCAGCCAGGAGGTCGCGGAAGCAGTCGCCTTCCTCGCCTCGGACGCAGCCGGCTACATCACCGGCCAGGACATCACCGTGGCCGGCGGCTACGGGCTCGGCGCCTGAAACCCGGGCGAGTCGACCACCAATCCGCACCTCTCGAACGGCACGGACCGCACCTCACAGGAGAACACGATGGCACTCACTCTCGACACCTATCGGCTGCTGGGCCGTTCCGGACTCCGGGTCTCACCGCTGGCGCTGGGCACGGCGACCTTCGGCACCGAGTGGGGCTGGGGCGCCGAGCGCGACGAGGCGCGCAAGCTCTTCGACCGCTACACCGAGCTCGGCGGCAACTTCTTCGACACCGCCAGCACCTACACCAACGGCAGCTCCGAGCGACTGCTCGGCGAATTCGCCCGCACCAACCGCGACAAGATGGTGCTGGCGACGAAGTACTCGACGCTGCGTCAGTCCGGTGACCCGAATTCCGGGGGTACCCACCGCAAGAGCATGCTGGCGTCGGTGGAAGCCAGTCTGCGGCAGCTGAACACCGACTACATAGATCTGCTCTACGTGAACGTATGGGACTTCAGGACGCCGGTGGAGGAGATCCTTCGGGGCCTGGACGACCTGGTGAGGCAGAACAAGGTGCTGTACGTCGCGATCTCCAGCGCCCCGGCCTGGCAGGTCTCGCGCATGCAGGCGATCGCCGACCTGCGCGGCTGGTCACCACTGGTCGCACTGGAGACCGAGTACAGCCTGATCGAGCGCACCGCGGAGCGTGACCTGATCCCGATGGCACGCGAGATGGGACTCGGCGTGGTCCCCTTCTCCCCATTGGGCGGCGGGGTGCTCACCGGCAAGTACAGCCGGGAGGACCAGAACCAGGCGGGCTCCGTTGTCGGCGAAACCGCCAGCAACCGCAAGAGCCTCAACGTCGCCCTGGGATGGGTCACCGACCGCAACCTTGCCATTGCCGATGTGGTGAAGGAGGTGGCCTCGGAGCTAGGCCGCACACCCGCCCAGGTCGCACTGGCCTGGACCCTGAACGCCCCGGGCGTGACGGCACCCATCATCGGCGCCCGCACCATCGCGCAGCTGGAGGACAACCTGGGTGCTCTGCAGATCGACCTCACTCCTTCCCAGCTGGCCCGCCTCGACGAGGTCAGCTCCATCGACCTCGGCAATCCGCACGACCTGCTCGCCAGCGATCACATCCGCACGGTCACCACAGGCGACATGAAGATCGAAACCCTCGGCTGATTCGCTTCATGAATGGCGACATCCAGATATATCGACATGCTTTTGATGATGGAACGGAGCAACCTCGGTATGGGTAAGTACAGCGACAAGAATGTGGTGATCACGGGTGGCAGCAGCGGCATGGGGCTCGCGCTGGCGGAGCTGCTGGTGCAAGGCGGAGCCCGCGTGGTGATCACCGGCCGTTCTCAGACCAAGCTCGACGCGGCACGCGAGCGGCTCGGCGAGAATGCCGTGGCTGTCCGGGCGGATGTGGCCTCACTGTCCGACCTGGATATGCTCGTCGGCCGTGTGAAGAGCGAGCTCGGCTCGATCGGGGCTTTGTTCGTCAACGCCGGCATCTCACCCCTCACGCCCCTCGAGTCGACGACCGAGGACGTGTACGACGAGCTGTTCGCGATCAACGTCAAGGGCGCCTTCTTCACTGTGCAGAAGCTCGCTCCGCTGCTGAGCGCGAACGCCGGCATCGTCCTCACCACCTCGATCGCGAACGTCATCGGCATGGTGGACACCAGCGTCTATGCGGCCGGCAAGGCTGCGCTGCGCTCGATGGCCCGCACCTTCTCCCGGGAGCTGCTTCCGCGGGGAATCCGTGTCAATGCGATCAGCCCGGGTCCCATCGACTCGGGGATTCTGGAAACGATGAACTTGTCCAAAGAGGCCGCTGACCAGTTCAGGGCGGAGCGGACCGCGAGCAACCCTATGAAGCGCTACGGCACCGTCGAAGAGTTCGCCAAGGCGGCCGCATTCCTCGCCTTCGATGCCACGTACACCACCGGCATCGAGCTGGCCGTGGATGGCGGCGAAACCCAGCTCTGAGCTTGTCTGCCGTCCCGCCGCGGGCGTAAGGCCACGGCGGTTTCAGCGGGGAGCTGCAACACGTGGTCGTGTGCGGCGACGTGCTCGCCGTCCGTCCGGCATCAGCAGGTCGGGACGCCCGGAAGCCAGCTGTCGGTGACGTCGATGAAGATGTTGGAGACGTAACCGCCGTGGTCCGGCAGGTAGGACCAGGCGTCGTTGCTGTGGCCGTCGGCCCGGACGAGCTGGCCGTGCACCTGGCACTGCACGCGCACCGTCGTGGGAGCCGGGAGCTGTGCGACCCGGGTGGACGTGCTGGCCGGCTGTTGACGGACGTTGACGTCGGTGCCCCAGGTCGGGAAGGGCGTGGTCGTCGCGCCCGTGCCTGTCCACAGGTAAGTGACGATGACGTAACCGTTGTTGTTCAGGCCGACGTTGTGGAACGTACCGTCCGCGAGGTCTATGCCGGCAGGGTTGAGCACCCGGCGACCGAATTCGTCCAGCCCGCCGTTGTAGCCGTCCTGGTAGGCGGCCTGCGATTCCGGCTTTCCCTGCGGCAGGTCCTTGAAGGTCTCGCGGACGGAGGACGGATTCCAGTGGTCGTCGTGGGTGTTCCACGGGCCGACGTCCCAAACCGGGGCGGTCTCGCAGCGCGCCGGACCGCACACGCGGACCGAGTACTGGGCGCTGCCCTTCGGGGAGAGGCCGCGACGGGACGGGAGCGCCACGAAGTGATCGTCGGCCACGATCATGTGCCCGTTCGCGGTGGTTCCGCCGACCAGGCCCTCGCGGGTGGCATAGACGGTGGCCGTGTAGGGGGCGGCCGCGACGGCCCCCGGTGCCTCGTCGTCGAGCTCGGCACTCAGGCGCAGGTCGCGCACGACCGGTGCGGCGCCGCCCGGGGCGGATATCAGGGTGATCCGGGTCTGCACCCGGGTCGCGGCCCGTGGGAGCAGTGCCGGCGCGTCGGCGCTCGCTTCACGCCATTCGGTCCAGGCGCCCAGCCCGTCCCGCCCGCGCACGTCGACGGCGACCTCGGATCCGGCCGGAAGGGCTGCGTCGAGTTCCGGGGTGATCCGGTCCACCGCGCGGTCGAGTACGCGTTCGGGCATCAGGACCGTGCCCTGTCCCCGGGCGGAGCGGGCGGACGCGGGCCGCAGGGTGCGGTCGCGGAGGCGCAGCGTGCCGTCGGCGCGGCTGACGTTGGTCTCGTCGCCGGTCGGCGCGGACAGGTCCACCCGCCAGCCGACGCTGCCGAGCGGGGCGTCGTCGTCGGGCGCGGCGTCGCGGGCGGCGGCGGGCCCCGAGGCGAGGGTCAGAGCGGCGAGGGCCAGCAGGGACACGGCGATGGCCGGGCCGCGGCGGACGTGGACGGCGGCGGCACGGGGTCTGTGGTCATGGCGCACGGTGCGCCTCCTTCTCGGCGGGGGTGGGTGGGGCGTCATGAGCAGTGGGGGCGCCCGGGAGGGTGTTGTCGGGGGATTCGACGTAGATGTTGGTGATCCAGCCGCCGTACTGGGGCAGGTAGGTCCACCAGTCGTTGACGTAGGGCGGGACCGACACCCGTTCGCCCTGCCGCTGGCATCCGACGAGGATGTCCACCCCGGCGGGCAGGGTAGTGAGGGCGGTGGACGACGTGGTGGCGTCGCTGCGGACCCGGACACCACTACCCCAGGTGGTGAACCGGGTGCCGGACGGGCGGACGGCTCCGGGGACGTCCAGGGAGTCGGTGAGCGCCGTGACCTTGCTGTAGGCGGACCCGTACGGAGTGCCGTCGGGGTGCAGGGTGAGGACGGCGACCACCGTCCGGTCGTCGGGGCCGACGGCGCCGGTGGTGTGCAGCGCGTCGGACGTCAGATCCAGCGCGGGCGCGACGGCGCCGGCGGATGTCCCCCGCGGCCCGTTCCCGCCGGTGCCGTTCGCGGCGGACACGGACGTGCCGGGAGGCGCGGCGGACGCCGTGCCGGGTGCGGCCGTCCGGGTCCCGGCGGCGGTGCAGCCCCCGGAAGCGAAGCCGGACCAGCCCTGCTTGACCGCCCCCGGCGCGTCGAACGCGGAAGGCAGCCCGAAGTGCTGGTCGAAGCCGTCGGTGGCGCAGCGGGTGGACCGGTGCAGGGCCCCCAGGACGAGGCTCCGCACCGGCGTCGGCGCCTCGTCGAGGAGGTAGCGGTAGACCCGGACGGTGTCTGCGGCGGTGGTCGCCGTGTAGCCCCAGTAGCCGGGGTGGGCGGCCGGCGGTGGCGTGGTGCCGGTGAGTGCCAGGCGGAGCGCCATGCGGGTGATCACGGCACTGCCGCCACCCGTGGACCAGTAGTGGTTCGCGGCGTCGTCGTAGCTGCTGCGCAACATGGCGTCGAGGCGGTCCCGGTCGGCCTGGGGCAGGTCGTAGGCCGGGCCCCGGTTCCATAAGAAGTCCAGTGCCAGCAACAGTTTGACCACCGAGGCGGCACGGAAGGCGCGGTCCGCCTGGTACTGCTCGGTGAAGCGGCCGGTGAGCCTGTCGTACACGGCGACTCCCGCCGTGACGCCTGCCGGGATGTCCACGACGGTGCTGGTCCTCGCTCTGTCCGTCACCTGCCCGGCACCGGCGTCCGCCATCGTGGGCCCGACGGGTGACGGTGCGTTGCCGGCGGCGGCGGTCGGAAAGGGCGGGGCCGTGGTGGGTGCGGCCACCGCCGGTCCGGTGAACGCGGCGATCAGCAGCCCGACCACCGCGAGGACGGTGACGGGAAGTGGGGGACGGCGGGCGGGGCGGAGCGGGGGCATGGGGGTGGGGGGCTCCTTCGGGGCGCGGACGCACCCGGCCGGCGGCCCGGTGACGCTGTGGCACGTGGCGTCAGAGTGCTGGGGACCAGGCCGACGCGCAACCCATTCGTTCCTGGTCGAAGAAGCCCGTCGCACGCTTGTCAGCGTCCCGGACCACCGCTACGTTCCCGACGTCCCACCGCGCTTCGCCCGGCGTTCCGGCCGGGCCGCCTCCCCACCTAGGAGCAATCGTGAGGTTTCTCGGATGTCTTCCGGCCCTGGTCGCCGGAGCCCTTCTGGCGCTCACCGCACTGTCGGTAGCCCCGGCTGGTTTCGGCGATGCTCCTGCCGGAACCACATTGAGGAGCTGGTGGAGTCGGCCCCGATGTCTGGATCATGGGACTTCTTGAGGAGCTGGGCCGCGAGGTTGTTGGCCCACTCCGCGGCCCAGATACGGAGAGCGGTAATGGTGACCTACCTCCTCCACACCGTAGGCGGCGAGGCTTGGTCGTCAGTCCGCTCGGCGCCCGTGACGTTCGCCTGCAGGTCCTCGTGCTCGAAGCGGCCGCGGGCATGGCGGCGGCCGACCTCCTCGAGCTTGGCATTGGACCAGCAGTGGGAGACTGCGAACAGGTCGATCAGGGCGCAGGGCGCTTCGCGATCGGGGAGGGTATGGATCTTGGTCTCGACTGTCGGCCATGACGCTCGTTTGACGCTCTGGGCGTCCGTATACAGACCGATGAGTCGAGAAAGAGCATCTGACCTGGGCTTTTCCGTGACTCGCCCAGGCCAACGTCTTTCCGATGACGCACCATGTTGAGTGTGTCGCGAACCTTGAGCCTGCTGAAAAGGGCCGCTGAACTGCAGTTTCGTCCAGTGTGCATGATGGGCGTTGCGTGCGTCACGGGCGATATCTTGACGCATGAACGACGCACATGACGCACGTTTGACGCATGTTCTGATGGGGCGTCAGGCAGCTGTTCTTGCAGGTGACGGACGGTCAGGTGCTCCCTGTGGGAAGCCCGTCTTTACCGTCTCTTGGTGATGCGAAGGGCCCTTCCGGTGCGTGCTGAGTCAGCGTGTTCATATGGTTCAGTTCTGGCGGAGGGCGTCGGAGACCGCCTTGGCTCCGCCGTGCGTCGTGTACCCGCCGTCGACGGGGATGTCGGCACCGCTGATGAACGACGACTCGTCGGACAGCGGGAACGTGACCAGCGGTGTGATGTCGTCGACGGTGCCGGTGCGGCCGAGCGGGGTGTAGCGCAGGGTCGTGTCGCGGAAGGCCGGGGGCGCGGTGGCGGTCATCTCGGTCTCGACGAAGCCGGGGTGCTGGGTGTTGACGCGGATGCCGCGCGGGCCGAGTTCCATCGCCGCGGTGCGGGACAGGCCGCGCAGCGCCCATTTGCTGGTGTTGTACGCGACCGGGTAGTGGGCGGTGAGCGCATTATGTGGATGATGGCTATCCATCGCACAGATTTCACCTGGTCAGCGCCGAACAGTAAGGGGCAGCCCGTGAACCTGGCCCGCCTGGACCTCAACCTCGTCGTCGCCCTGCGTGCCCTGCTGGAAGAGCGCAATGTCACTCGCGCCGGGCATCGCGTCGGGTTGAGCCAGCCCGCCATGAGCGCCGCTCCGGCCCGCCTGCGACGGCACTTCGATGACGACCTGCTCGCCCGGGTCGGCGTCACTACGAGCTGACCGCCCTCGGCCAGGTCCTCCTCGACCGCACGTCCACCGCCTACGACGTGCTCGAGCGCCTCTTCGCCAGCCAGGCCGAGTTCGACGCGGCCAACGAGAATCGCGAGTTCAAGCTGGTGGCGTCCGACTACGCCGTGTCCGTGTTCGGCGCCGAACTCGCCCGCGTCGTGCACGAGGAGGCCCCCGGCATGCGGCTCCGCTTCACGCAGACCCCATCCACCGCGGTCGAGGACACCGCCATGTTGCTCAGCACGGTCGATGGGCTGTTGATGCCGCACGGCATCATCAGTGACTTCCCCGCGACCGACCTCTACGACGATCGTTGGGTCTTCCTCGTGGCGCAGGACCACCCGAGCGTCGACGACCGGCTCACGCGGGAGGACCTGGCCCGTCTGCCGTGGGTCACGTATCAGCGCACCTACGACGCGCCCGCCGTACGTCAGCTCGGAATGCTCGGCATCGCGCCGCAGGTGGAGGTCTCGGTGGACAGCTTCCCACTCCTGCCGCTGCTGGTGGCGGGTACCCGGCGGATCGCCCTGATTCAGGCCCGCCTCGCTCAGGTGCTGGGACCACTGGCGGGCGTGCGCGTCATCGAGCCGCCGTACGCGGCAGTCCCCCTGCAAGAAGCGATGTGGTGGCATCCCGTGCACACCCATGACGCGGCCCACATCTGGCTGCGTGAGACAGCTGCCCGGGTCGGCAGGAGACTGGCAAAGGTACGTGAGAGTGAGATCCCTGCCTGAGGCAGCGAGGTGGTTGCGCTCGCGGTGGCGCGACGGGAGGACATCGATCCGGTGGATCTGCAGTATCCGGAGATCCGCTCATTCCGGGAGCGGTTGGCTGGTCGCCTGGCACGCACAGTCGCGGATGGTAGGCGCTGCTTGCCGCGTAGGATTGCCCAATGGCCAGCGCGCAGAGGCAGATGAGCAGCTCCGGTGGAATCCGTGCTCCGAAGCAGGAGCGCAGTCAGCGGTCCTTCGACCGGGTGCTGGACACGACCCTTGAACTGCTCGCCGAGAAGGGCTACCAAGGTTTCGCGCTGACGGAGGTGAGCCGGCGATCGGGCGTCTCCGTGGGGTCGATCTACACGCGTGTGGACGGCAAGGACGACCTGCTGCGTGCGGCCCAGATCCGGTTCCAGGAGCAGTTGCTTTTCGAGCAGGAGGAGCTCACGCGGCTCGACCGCTGGGAGGGCAAACGGCTCGCCCAGCTGGTACCGGAGCTGATCGCGTCGTTCGCCGAGCTGCTGAACCGGCGCGGCAAGGTGCTCGGCGCCTTTCTGCAGCGGGGCGCGGTGGACGAGGCCATCGCAGAGGCCGGCAAGGCGGCGTACCGCGACGGCCGCGATCGTTTCGTGGAACTGGTGCTCAGCCGTCGTGACGAGATCCGGCATCCTGATCCGGCGCGCGCGGTGCTGTCCTCCTTCGTCACCACCTATGCCACGCTCGCGCGGGCGATGGCGCTCGATGTGTCCGCCGAGGCCTCGAAGGGCAGCGGCACGGACCTGCCGACGATCATCGAGGACCTGGGCGGGATGACGCTCGCGTTCCTCAGGAGCGAAGGCTGACGGGAGCGGAGCCGGCTGCCGATGCCGGTGTACGCGCGCCGCTGCGGGGCGTTGTCGTCACGCGCGTACACCGGGGTCGGTGGGTGGCGGCCGGTCTGGTTCTCAGGCGGCGCGCACGGACGGCACCAGTGTGCTGCTCCGGAGAGCGAAGGCGTGTACCTGGTCACCGAGCAGGTCGAGCTGGGCTGTGGCGCTGCGATCGGTGCAGTCGCCGTCGGGTGAGAAGAGCGGCCCCTGACCGGAGTTGAGGGTGACACCGAGCGGCGTGGGCCAGCCGCGCATCGCGTGGACGATGTTGCGCAGGGCCGTGAGTGTGGTGCCGCACGCCTGCCAGCCCGCGGCGGTGACGACGAGGCCGACGGCGCGTCCGTCGAAGTACACGCGCTGGTCCGCACGCAGGTCTTCGAGCAGGTCAAGGGCGTTCTTGACGAGGCCGGAGACGCCGCCGTGGTAGCCGGGCGACCCGATGACCAGGCCGTCCGCCCGTCGGATGGCATCCACCAACTGGCGTTGGCGGTCCGTACGTTCGGTGCGCTCGGGTGCGTAGTGGGGGAGGGAGGCCAGGAACTCCCCGCCGAAGTGTTCGGTGCGGGCGCCGCGTCGCTCGGCGGCGGCGAGCGACGCACGCACGGCGAGTTCGCTGCTGGAACCTGGGCGGGTGGTGCCGCCGATTCCAACGATCAGGTGACTCATCGCTTGTCTCCTGCCGGCGCGGAGGTACGGAAGCGGGGCATGACCTCGCGGGCGAACAGGTTCAGTGAGGACTGGGTGAGGGCGTAGCGCTCAGGGGTGAGCGGGCCGTTGGTGAAGCCCAGCAGGACGTTGCCGACGCCCAACTTCTTGTAGTGGCACAGTTGTTCGGCGACCGTGTCCGGGCTGCCGTACAGGCACCAGGTGCGGATCCACTCCTCGCTCAGTGCGTTCGGGGCCTGGGCGGAGGTCAGGTCGACGCCGCTGATGCCCTCGGCGCGCTTGTTGTACGCGTACTCGCGGTCGATCGCTTCCTGGTAGCCCCGGAGGATGAACTCCAGCTCCTCACGGGCCTGTCCGTCGGTCTCGGCGACGTGGACGCACTGGTAGGAGTGCGTGGTCCAGGACATGCAGTCGTCGATGACGGCCTGCGGGTGGCCGGAGGATGCCATCGCCGTGCGGTAGGCGTCGAAGTACTTCTGGAAGGCGGTGGAAGGTTCGCCGCTCGCGGGGATCGGCGGCACGAAGGCGGGGATGAACGCGGGCCAGCCGTACTTCGCCGCGCGCGCCGTGCTGGACTCGCGCAGCGCCACACTCATCAGACGCCGGCGGTCGCTGTAGGGCGCGGGCACGATGCGCTGGACGACGGCACCCTTGTACGGGCCGTGCTCGAAGAGGATCGGCTCGTCGTCGATCTTTTTGTCCCACAGCCGCTGGACCAGTTCGACCTGGGCTTCCATCAGGCCCTTGGAGTCCTGGAAGTCGACGCCGAACCCTATGGTCTCCTCCGGGGTCGTGCCCGACCCGATGCCGACGAGCAGCTTGCCCTTGGTGAGGTGGTCCAGCAGGTTCACGCGCTCGGCGAACCGGACCGGGTGGTGCAGCGGCAGCGTCGTCACGGAGAAGCCGTAGTGGACGTTCTTCGTCTGCGCGGCCAGGTGGGCGGCGAACAGGAACGGGTCCGAGGACATCGGCGCGTAGCCGGTGAAGTGGTGGTCCGGCAGGAAGACCGCATCGAAGCCGAGCCGGTCGGCCTCCAGGGCGTGCTCGGTGAGGGCCTGGATGACATAGGCGTCGTCGGTGGGTGACATGGAGCGGCCGACGAGGAAGGTGGAGAAGCGCACGAGGCACCTCCAGGAAGAGGAATCAGAATTGTGATTCTGAAATTAGGAGGAAGGGGGGTGGTGAGTCAAGGTCCGGTCGTTGACCGGTGGTGGTGGCTGGCGTAGCGTCGCCGCGAAAAAGTAGAATCTGTCTTCTGAAAATTCGCATCGGAGGTCGCTTTGCGCCACGTTGAACGTCTCGCCCCGGCTCGCCGAGCCGCCCTCACGGCGGGTGAGACCGGGTGGAGTACCCCGGGCGAAGCGGCTCTCGGGCTACGCCCGTTGATCCTGGTCGACGGGCCGCTCGGCCTGGTCAGTCCCACCTTCGACGAGCGGGAGACCTCGCTGCTGCTGCCGAGCGGCATCGCTCTCGGGGCGACCTGGGATCCCGAGACAGTACGGCGGGTGGCGGCGGCCGAGGCGTCCGAGGCGGTGCGCCGCGGATACGACGCCGTGTACGCGCCCAACCTCAATCTGGCCAGGACCGGCCTGTCCGGGCGCACCTTCGAGATGCTCTCCGAGGACCCGGTCCTGGCCGGGGTGCTGGGGGCGGCGGTGGTCGCCGGCCTCCAGGGCCAAGGTGTGGCCGCGTTTCCCAAACACCTGGTCTGCAACGACACGGAGACGGCGCGGCAGCAGATGAGCGCCGAGGTCGACGACACCAGCTTGCGCGAGGTGTACCTGCGGCCCTTCGAACTGGCTGTGCGTGCGGGTGCTTGGGGGCTGATGGCCGCTTACAACCGGCTCAACGGAACACCGTGCGCTGCCCACGCCGATCTGCTGGAGATCGTGAAGGGCGAGTGGGGGTTCGACGGTGTCGTGGTCTCCGACTACTTCGCACTCCACGAGACACTCGGACCGGCCTGTGCCGGACTCGACCTGGAGATGCCCGGTCCCGCGATCCACTTCGGCGAGCGCCTCGCCGACGCGGTGAGCAGCGGTCAGGTGCCGCCCGAGCGCCTCGACGACGCCGTGACCCGGCTGCTCCGCCTTGCACGCAGAGTCGGCGGGATCGACGGGACCCCGCGTGCGGCGGCCGCTCCCGACGCGTACGTGCCCGCGGGGCTGTCGCACGAGGTCCTGGTCGAGGCGGCCGTGGCGTCCTTCGTCCTCGTGCGCAATGAGGGGAACCTGCTGCCGCTGGAACCGCGGTCGGTGCGCCGGATCGCCGTCCTCGGCCCCAACGCCGATTGCCCGTGCCACCAAGGTGCGACCTTCGGTCGGATCCGGCCCGTCGAGGCCCTGGTCACCCCGCTCGAAGCGCTGCGGCAGAGGTACGGCCCGCACTGCGAGGTCGTGCACGAGCGCGGAGTGGACGTGACGCCGGCGTCCTCGCTCGGCGCGTTTCACGTCACCACGCCTGTGGGAGAGCCGGGTGTGCTCCTGGAACACATACGCGGTGGCGCGACGGTGCTGAGCGAGGTGCGCGGGGACAGCGCGTTCATCTGGTTCGGTCAGGTGCCGGGTGTGGGACCTACCACCGAGCCTGGACTGCTCAGGCTGACCGCGGTCTTCACCCCGGACGCGGACGGGTGTTGGACCTTCGGGGCGGGTGGATCGGGCGCGGTGGTCGTGTCGGTGGACGGGGTGGTGCTCGCCAGGCGTGCAGCGCCTGCGGCCGCGGACGTGATGGGGCAGGTGGCGCGGGCCGAGACCAGCACCGGGGAGGTGGAGTTGACGGCTGGTCAGTCCGTCACGGTGGTGGTGGAGATGACCGGCGAGGGCAGCCGGGTGCAGGCGCTGACCGTCTCCTGTGCCCCGCCTGCGGCGCCCGGCGCGCTGGAGCGGGCGCGCGCGGCTGCAGCGCGGGCCGACGCAGTTGTCCTCGTCGTCGGTGACGAACTGGAGACCTCGCGCGAGAGCAGGGACCTGGAGAACTCGGCGCTCCCCGACGAACAAGTGCGGCTCATCGACGCGGTGACCAGGGCCAACCCCCGTACGGCGGTGGTGGTGAACGCCGGGCGGCCCGTCGACGCCCCCTGGGCGGGCGAGGTCGCGGCGGTCGTGCAGGGCTGGTTCGCCGGACAGGGGTTCGGCGAAGCGCTGGCCCGGATTGTGAGCGGGGACGACGAACCCGGAGGCCGGATGCCGGTGACGGTGCCCCTGAGCGATGCCGACCGCTCGACCCATGGCGAGGGCCTCGACGACACGCTGCGCCGCGACTACACCGCCGCGGAGCCGACCGGCTACCGCCACCTGACCCGCACCGGGACGAGGGCCCGCTTCGCCTTCGGTTCCGGGTTCGGCTACACGAGCTGGCGCTGGGGAACAGCGCGCTTGGAGCGGCGTACGGACGATTGCGTGATCCGCCAGGAAGTGGTCAACTCCGGGTCCCGCAGCGGCAGGGAGGTCGTGCAGGTGTATGTGCGGGCACCGGGGGAGCGGGACGCGCGGCTCGCGGGCTTCGGAGGCATCCGGCTCGCCCCCGGCGGGCGCGGTGAGGTGCGGGTGTCCCTTGATCCCCGTACGTGGGAGCGGTGGGACGTCGCAGCGGGTCGCTGGGCGGTGCCCGCCGGCCGTCACGAGGTGCTGGTGGCACGGTCGGCGGAGGAGGTTGTGCATCGGCTGACAGTCGAGAGGTGACGCGGAAAGCGGAAGGTGGAGGAGACGGTCTCGTCTCCTCCACCTTCCGCCTTTTGTTCATCTCACAACGCGGTGACGATCTCCCGTATCGCCCGCAGTGACGTGAGGGACTCGGTGCTCGGGAAGTACTCCAGGCCGAACGGCCCGTCGTAGCCGAGCCGGCGCAGCGTGCGCAGTTGTGCGGCCCAGTCCACCGTGCCGGTTCCCGGCTCCGAGCGGTCCGGCAGGTCGGCCATCTGTACGTGCGAGACGAGATCGACCGCGCCGGCCAGCACGTCCTCGGGCGCCTCGCCCATCTGCAGCGAGTGGTAGGCGTCGTAGAGCAGCGCGAGTCCGGGCGAGCCGACCTCTCGTACGGCGGCCAGGCACTCGATGGTCGTGTCGAACAGGGTGCCGGGATGGTCGACCTTGGTGTTCAGGTTTTCCAGGAGCAGGGTGACACCGTACTCGGCGGCGATGTCGGCGCCCGCCTTCAACGCGTCGACGGCGATGCGGTGTTGGACGGCCCGCTTCATGTACGGCAGGCCGACGCCCGAGCCGGTCACGATGCGGGTGCAGCCCACGGAGGATGCGGCTTGCGCCGCCGCGTGGACATGGCCGACGAACGCTTCGCGGGTCGAGGCGTCGGCCAGCGTGAGGCGGCCCTCGACGAGCAGCGTGTGCAGGGTCGAACCGCAGGCGTCCAGCGCCTTGCGGACGTTTCCCAGGTCCTTGTCGCTGTGCGACCAGATCTCCACGACGCCGATGCCGTGATCGGCCGCGGTGCGGATACGGTCGCCGAGGTCGTCGCCCACCTCCTTGAACAGCAGCTCGACGTTGACGGAGAGGGGAAGGCTTGCGGACACGGAGACTCCAGAAGTGGAGAAGGGAACCCCGCGACGGTAACCGCGGGGGGAGCAGTCGATGCCCGTGCCGTGTGCGCGGGCGGCGGAAGAAAGGGGTGTCTGTTCAGGTGGAAGGAAAGAGGGTGCCTGCTCAGCGGGGCAACAGCCGCTGTGCGTACCAGCCGTTGAGCATCGCGCTGCGCGCCGGATTGGGTGTCTGGTCGCTCTCGAAGACGGCCCAGCCGGCCCAGGCGTGGGCGCGCAACCGCTCGGCCAGTGCCGGGAAGTCGACCAGGCCGCCCGCGGTGCCGCACTCGTAGAACCAGCGCTCTACGCCGCGCGTGCCGCCCTCGGACAGGAACGATGCCTCGGCGTACGGGGCGAGGCGCTCGCCGTCCATGTCGACGTGTCGGGTGTCCTTGAGGTGGAGGTGGTCGACCCGGTCGTGGTGGGTGTCGAAGACCTGGACGGGGTCGAGTCCGGCGACGGTCAGTTCCGCGGTGTCGAGCGTCAGTCCGACGAGCGCGGGGTCGGTCTCGGCGAGCAGTGCGGTCAGCGTGGTCCCGTCGGCGGCGGCGCTGAGGCAGTCGACGTGCAGGGACAGGCGTACGCCGGTGTCGGCGACGGCCGCGCCGACCGTGTTCCAGCCGGCCGCAGCGTGCGCGATGCGCGTCCGGTCCAGCGGTGGTTCGAGGGACCAGGCGGCCGGAAGGGCGCGTACGACGAGCCGCGAACCGCCGGCCTCGGCGAGGAACTCCGCGAACGGCAGCAGGGATCGGGCGATATCCGAGTGCTGGGCGGGGTCGAGGATGGAACGGCCCCGGCTCAGCTCCTCGTCGACCGGCTCGCCCGGGTCGACGTACCAACTGCTGACCGCGGCAAGCCCGGTGCGGCGCACCAGGTCCAGGAAGGTTCCGGTCGAACCGTAGGTGGCCGTGATGGAGGCGGGGCGGCCCAGCGGGTCCCAGCGGCCGGTGCCGCCGCGCAGTTCGACGCCTGTGAATCCGCAGGCGGCGATCACTTTCAGGGCGCGTTCGTGCTGCTCGACGCGGGTGAAGTCGTCGAAGTTCGGCTTCCATTGATTGATGGCGTAGCCCAGGCGGATCGGGGCGGCGGTGCTCATGCGTAGATCTCCGAGAGGACGTTGCGGGCGTACCACATGGACAGGGCGGTGGCCTCGGCGTAGTCGCCGGTGATGTTGGCCTTGTCGTGCTCCACGCTGATCCATCCCTCGTAGCCGACGTCCTTGATGGCGCGCATCAGGCGCGGGAAGTCGACCAGGCCGCCATCGGTGCCCATCTCGTGGAACCACTGCGCGGTCTGCGGGGCCATCAGCTCCGCGTCGGGGCTGTGCCGGTACGCCTCGGTGGTGTCGCGCTGCCGGGTGTCCTTGAAGTGGAAGCCCGAGCAGCGTTCGTGCAGGTCCATGAAGAGGGCGACCGGGTCGATGCTCGCGATGCAGTGCTGGGCGGTGTCGCAGAAGAAGGAGACGTACCGCGGGTCGGTCCACTCGTAGAACTTGCGGATGTCGTCCTCGGTGCGGATCGCGCAGAAGAACTCGTGGTGGCAGGTGGTGCGGACGCCGAACTCGGTGAGCGTCATCTCGCCCACCCGGTTCCAGCACTCGGCCGCCGCCTTGATCTTGTCGTCGGTGACTGGTGCGGTCTGTGTGTACAGGCTCGCGGGCATGACGATGAGGCTCTCGATGTCGAGCGCGTCCCACATGCCCAGCATGCGGCGGGTGCTCGTGACGATCTCGTCGTGGGTCTCGCGGACGTGGGCGTCCGCGACGCGGGGGTCGTACATAATCCCGCGGAAGAGATTGACGATCTTAGCTATGCCGTGGTCGCGCAGATGGCGCTGGTAGTTCTCGACCGAGCCGTACATCCCGGTCAGGGCGTAGACCTGGAAGTCGAACATGTCCAGGCCCTCGAAGCCCACCGCGCTGATCTGCTTGACGAAGTCGTCCATGTGGCGGCGGGCGGCGTACTGGGTGACGGGTCCGCGCGGGCTGTCCACCCGCCAGTGATCCATGTAGCTCCAGCGGAGCGCGTTCATCGGCGTTCAACTCCCAAGGACAGGGCGGTGCTCGGCGCGGGCCGCCGAACGTATCTAAGCAGAATCACGATTCTGATACTAGGAGGTGCGGGCGCTCGCCAAGGTGTGGGCGGGCATGCGCAGGGCGACGGCCAGGCCGCAGGCGAAGCACGCGGCGGCCGTGGCGAACACCGTGGTGAACGCGGCCCCGTACGCGGCGTGGTCGGCGGTGAGTGCGTGTCCCGCGACGGCGCCGAGGGCCGCGCCGCCGGCCAGCACGCCGATCTCCCGGGTGAAGGCCATCCCTGCGGTCACCGCTCCGGTTGCCGTGCGGTCGCTCGCGTCCTGTGCGACGACCACCACGACCTGCATGAACAGGCCCGTTCCCAGGCCCAGTTGGGCCAGCAGCGCCGCGACCAGCGGCAGGGGGAGCGTGCCCCGGCTGAATACGGCCAGGGTCGCGGTCGCCAGTGCGGACAGTGCGCAGCCGGCGATCGGGTACGGGCGCCAGTGCCCCCGGCGCCGCACCGCGCGCCCGGAACCGTTCATCCCCACGACGATCCCGGCGGTGACCGGCAGCAGCATCAGCCCCGCCGTCGTCGCGGACGTGGCGTAGGCCCCCTGGATCCACGTGGGGACGTAGGCGAGCACGCCGAACAGGCCGATGCCGCCCACCAGGGCCAGCAGGCAGCATAGCGAGACGGGCCGGCGGGCCAGGATCCGTACCGGCAGCACCGGGTCGGCGACGCGATGCTCCCACCGCACGGCGATCGTGGCCAGCAGGGCGGTGGCGAGCGCTGCCGCGCAGGTCCGCGCGGTCCAGCCGGACTCGGCGACGGCCAGGGTGACCAGCACGAGGCCGGCCGACGCGGCGGCGAGCAGGCCCGCGCCCACCGTGTCGAAGGTGCGGCCCCGGCCCCGGCGCGAGGCCGCAGCAGGCACTGCCGCGAGGACGAGCGCCGTCGCCGCGACGCCGAGCGGCAGGTTCAGCCAGAAGATCCACCGCCAGGAGGCGGCATCCGTGAGCCAGCCGCCGAGCAGCGGGCTCACCACGGTGGCGACGGAGAACACGGCGCCGAGCGGGCCGAGGTAGGCGGCGCGCTCGCGTGCGGGCACCGCATCGGCCACCACGGCCTGGGGCAGGGTCAACAACCCTGCGCCGCCTATCCCTTGGGCCAGCCTGGCCGCGGCGAGGGACTCGACGCCACCCGCTACTCCACAGGCGGCCGACGCCGCGACGAACACGGCGATGGCGGCCACGAGGACCAAGCGGCGACCGAATCGGTCGCCGAGCGCACCGACGGCCGGCATGGCCGCGGTCAGGGTGAGGACGTACGCGGTGACGATCCATGAGGCGCGCCACGGTGTGCCGAGATCGGTCACGATCGCCGGGAGCGCTGTCGCGACGACGGTCTGGTCGAGCGCTCCGAGGGCGGTGACGAGCACCAGGCAGACGAACAGGCTGCGACGAGGCTTTCCGGCCGCGCGCAGGGAGGCATTTCGGGCCACGGGGACTCCAGCGACTGACGGCGGCTTCGGGCGCGGGAGAGGGGTCGGCTTCCCGTCGGGCGGCTCACGGCACGCCCCGCCGTCGCCGGGCATTGTGCCTTCGGACGCTCCGGTTCCGCTGCCGGTCTGCCGTTCGGGACGGTCGGTGTGGATGCATGACATGTTCGCGACGTCGGAATCTGTGCTGGTCAGAATGGGTGAAGCCGGAAGGTATCCATGCCGTAGATAAGTAGAATCCGAATTTTGAATTCACTTTCTCTTGTGCCGCACCCCGCAGTGGTGTGCTCTGTGCGTCGAGGGCGCCGCTGTGGCGCCGTGCACGCAAAGGAGCGGAGCACATTGGACATCACCAGTAGTGAGATCAAGCCGCAGACGGGTCGCGGGACGGCGGTCCGGCTCGGCTGGCGGGAGAAGTGTGGCTACGGAGCCGGAGACCTCGCCTCGAACCTCTCCTGGAATCTCGTCGGCGGATTCCTGCTCTACTACTACACCGACGTCGCCGTCCTGCCGACCGCGATGCTGGGCACGCTCTTCCTCGTCGCCCGCCTTCTGGACGCAGTCATCGACCCGGCCATCGGTGTTCTGGTGGACCGCACCAAGTCCCGCTGGGGCAAGGCCCGTCCGTACCTGGTCTTCGCGTCGGTACCCTTCGGCATCGTCGGGGTGCTCGCGTTCACCGTTCCGGATGTGGGCGAGAGCGGAAAGCTGATCTATGCATTCCTGACCTACCTGACGCTCGGTCTGCTCTTCTCGCTGGTCAACGTCCCCTACAGCTCGATGCTGCCGATGATGACGCGCGACCCCGACGAGCGGATGCAGATGGGCAGTCTGCGGGCGATCGGCAGCTCGGTCGGCTCGATCATCGTGACCGCGTCGACGACGCCATTCGTCGCCTGGCTGGGCGCGGGAAGTGAACAGCGCGGCTGGACGATCGCGACCGTGATCTACGGTGTGCTCAGCATCGGGTTCTTCCTTGTCACCTTCCTGACCTGCAGAGAGCGTTACGCGCTCCCTGTCGAGACGGAAAGGATGGGTCTGTCCGCGTCGTTCAGGACCCTGTGGGGCAACCGCCCCTGGAAGGTCACCTTCGTCTACGGAGTGCTCAACTTCATCCGGCTCTCGCTCGTTCTTGCCGTCGCCATCTACTTCGCGCTCTCCGTTCTGAACAAGCCGTGGGCGATCTCGGTCCTACTGCCGCTGGTGTCGGGGACGATGCTCGCGGGTGGCATCGTCGCGCCGTTCTACTACCGCCGCTTCGGCAAGCGCCGCGGCAACCTCCTTGCACTCGCCGTCGGCTTCGTCGCATGGGCCGCGCTCTTCCCGTTCGAGGGCAACTTCCCGGTCTTCCTGGCCGTCTACACCGTCGCCACACTCGCCATCGCGGTGTCGATGATCTCGATGTTCACGATGGTCGCCGAAGCGGTCGAGTACCAGCAGTGGCGCTACGGAACCCGCAACGAAGGGCTGCTCTCCTCCGGAATCAGCTTCGCCACCAAGGTCGGCTCCGCGGTGGGTTCGGCGGTCGTCGCATACGGCCTCGCGCTCGCCGGATACCACCCGGGCGTGACGGAAGGCGGCGCGCTCACGGCGATCCGGATCATGTTCTACGGCGGGCCGCTGGTGCTCGTCGTCGCGCAGGCCGTCACGATGCTCTTCTGGGACATGGACGGCCGGCACGAGCAGATCCGCGCGGACATCGACCGTGCCGCCGAGGTCCGCGCCGCAGGCCGTCCGTAGGGTCCACCTCTGCCTCACGTCCCATGGGCAGGGGCTCATTGCGGACCAAAAAACAGAATCAGAATCTTGAAATTGAAATCTGTGGGGCCCAGACTGGGCCCCACAGATCCTCACAGATCCTCCGAAGGATACGAAAGAGCCGCCATGACCTCCTCAATACCCTCCTCCGAGCGGGCGCCGCACCGCGTCCGGCGTGGAGTCAGTCTCTACTCGTTCCAGGAGGAGTACTTCCTGCGAACCCTGTCCGTGGAGGACTGCGTCGCCGCCGCGGCCGACATGGGGGCCCGTGGTATCGAGATCATCCCGGAACAGTCGATTCCCGGCTACCCCCGCCTGACGGACGAGTTCGTCGCTCGCTGGCAGGAGTGGATGAGCCGCTACGGCACGACGCCGGTCGCCACCAACGCCTTCCTCGACACCAAGCTCCACCCCGGCCGCCTCCTGACCCTGGACGAGCAGACCGCGTCCGTCCAGCGCGACATCGACATCGCGGTCCGGCTCGGCGCCCCGATCGTGAAGGCGACGATCAACTTCTCGCCTGAGGTGATGGCGGCCTCGGCGCCGTACGCGCGGGACCAGGGAGTCCGGTTCCTCCTGGAAGTCCATGCACCGTTCCACCTGGAGCACCCGTGGGTCCAGGCGCACTTGGAGGTCATGCACCGCGTCGGCCCGGATGTGCTGGGCCTCATGCCCGACATGGGTATCCACGTACGCCGCTTCCCGCGCGTGGTCAGCGAGCGCGCGCTGCGCGACGGGGCCCGACCCGAACTCGTCGACTACATCGTGCGCACCTACGACGACCATGGCGACACCCACGCACTCATGGACATCGTCAACTACCGCGGCGGCGGCCCCGTCGATTTTGCCCTGGCCCGGCAGGCGACCCACTACATCTGGACCGAGCCCAAGGACATGCTCGACCACATGGCCTTCGTCGGCCACGTCCAGGCGAAGTTCTACGAGATGACGGACGACGCCGAAGGGGGCCACGAGTTCAGCATTCCGTACGAGGAGATCGTCCCGGTGTACGCCGACGGGGGATTCGACGGCTACTTCTCCAGCGAGTACGAGGGCAACCGGCACATCCAGGATGTGTTCGAGGTCGACAGCGTCGAGCAGGTGCGCCGACAGCAGCGCCTGCTCGCGCGCCTCATCGGCGAGTTCGCCTGACCGCCGCACCTCGCCTCAACACCGCAGGGAGACAATCATGTTCGAGAAGTACATCGTCTGTGAGAACAGTCTGCGCCACCGTGGCGACGGCCGTCCGGGCGGCGAGATCGAAGTCCGGATGCCCTACTACCGGGGTCTGTTCCTGTCCATGGTGGAAGCCGTCGACCTCACCCTTGACGGTCAGCCGGTCCCACCCGGCCGCACCACGTTCACCGTGCGCGATTCCACGTACACCTTCGCCGAGATGCCCCATGTCACCGGCGACCGCTGGGAGATGGGCGAGCGCGCGGTCCTCGCCTTCGAAGCCGACGAGCCGCTCGCGCCCGGAGCGCACGATGTCGCCGTCGTGGTGCGGCTGCGCATCTCGTACATGCCGGTGTCGGGCGGCGGGCGCGACCACAAGCAGCTCGTCCTCGAAGGGGCGTGAGCATGGGGAACGGGAACAGGAACGCGGACGGCGGCACCAGGACATTCCCCGAGCACGTCGACGTGGCGATCGTCGGCAGCGGGCCGTGCGGGGCCGCGTACGCACGCATCCTGTCCGAGCAGCGACCCGACCTGCACGTGGTCACCTTCGAGGCCGGGCCGCTCCTTGCCGACCCGCCGGGCGGACACGTGAAGAACATCGCAGATCCGGACGAGCGGGCGAGAGCCCAGCAGCGCTCTCAGGGACCGGCCCCTGCTCCGCCGGACGGCCGACTGGCCCGCCCGGGAACCTTCCTGCTCCCCGACGGGCACACCGCGCAGGGCGAGGACGGCCTGCCCAACGCGGCTATGTCCAGCAACGTCGGCGGCATGGGCGCCCACTGGACGGCGGCCTGCCCGCGCCCCGGCGGCGCCGAGCGTATCGACTTCGTGGCAGGACTCGACCAACTGCTGGACGAGGCAGAGCGGTTGCTGGATGTCGACGCTCATGCCTTTGACGACGCGCCGTTCGCCGCCGAGGTACGCAAGCGGCTCGCGGGCGCCCTGGACGGCAAGCGCCCCCAGGAGCGCGGCGTGCAGCCCATGCCACTCGCGGTGCGCCGCGACCCCGACGGCCGGCTCACCTGGTCCGGCGCAGACGTGGTCTTCGGCGAGGCGACTCGCAACAACCCGCGGCACACCCTGGCCCCCGAGGTGCTGGCGACGCGCGTTCTTGTCGAACAGGGCCATGCGGTCGGGGTGTTGATTCATGATCTGCGCGACGGTGCGACCCACGAGGTGCGGGCCCGGCGTGTCGTGATCGCCGCAGACGCGCTGCGCACCCCGCAGTTGCTGTGGGCCTCCGGGATCCGCCCGGCCGCACTGGGCCGGTACCTCAACGACCAGCCCCAGGTGGTGTTCGCGGTGCGGCTGCGCGACGTGGCCGCCGGACCAGGGGAGCGGACCGAGGGCATCGCGCGGCACAGCGGCGTGAGCTGGGTCCCGTACACCGACGAAGAACCCTTCCACGGCCAGGTGATGCAACTCGACGCATCCCCCGTACCGTTGGCCGAAGACGACGAGCCCGCGCCAGGAACCGTCGTCGGGCTCGGCTGGTTCTGCGCCAAGGACGTGCGGGCGGAGGACCGGGTCGAGTTCGACGACGAGCGCGACGACGCGTACGGCCTGCCCGCCATGCAGATTCGCTACCGGCTCACCGCCCGGGACCACGCGGCGATCGAGGCGGCCCGCGGCGCGGTGCGTCGCGCCGCCGAAGCACTCGGCGAGCCGCTCGACAACGAGCCCCGCGCCCTCGCGCTCGGCGCCTCCCTGCACTACCAGGGCACCGTCCGTGCGGGCCGCGAGAACGACGGGACGTCTGTGTGTGACGCGGACAGTCAGGTGTGGGACGTTCGCGGCCTTTACGTCGCCGGGAACGGCGTCATCCCGACCGCGACCGCCTGCAACCCGACGCTCACCTCCGTCGCCCTGGCGATCGCGGGCGCCCGGCACATCGCCGGCAACCTGCCTGCCGAAGGACGGTGACCTCCATGCCTCGCGACGAACTGCGCGTCGCCCTGATCGGCCACGCCTTCATGGGCGCCGCCCACTCCCAGGCGTGGCGCACCGCCCCGCACTTCTTCGACCTGCCCCTGGCCCCTCGGCGCGCGGTCGTGGTCGGCCGGGACGCGGCGCGTGCCGCCCTGGCCGCCGACCGCCTGGGATGGGAGGTGAGCGCGACCGACTGGCGGCAGGTCGTGCAGCGCGACGACATCGACCTGGTCGACATCTGCACGCCCGGCGACACCCACGCCGAGAGCGCATCGGCCGGGTCCGGCACGTGCGCGCCCAGTACCTTCAGGGCTGGCTCGCCGACGCGGCCACTCCGCTGTCCTGGCGCCTGGACAAGAAACAGGCCGGATCCGGCGCCCTGGGCGACATCGGCTCCCACATCGTCGACCTCACCCAGTACCTCACCGGAGAACACCTCACCGGCGTCATCGGGCTTCTCGACACGTTCGTCATCAAGCGGCCGCTGCCCGACGGCTCGGGCGAGACGGGCGCGGTCAGCGTGGACGACGCCGCTGTTACGCGACCCTGCCCGCCCTGGCCACCCTCCCCACCCACGCGGCCACCGTCCATGCCGACACCCTGGGCCTGACGGCCGTCACGCCGCCCCTGCCGATGCCTGAGTACACGGTCAGCTCGATCTGGCATGCCACTGTGACCGACGACCCCGCTCACGTCTGGCTCCGCAACCTGGTCGCTGCGCGCGCTGCACGGCCGTAGACACGGGCCCGAAGGGCACCCCGGCCGTTGCCTGGCCGAAATTCGTGCGAAACATACCCTCCCTAGGGTCGCCCGCACGTCGGTCATGGCTGCAACGGCCGACGGGTGACCGGCACTCCGGCGCTAACCAGCCACCTTTCACCGCGTTTTGAGGAGGAAGGATGGCTGTGCAGCCTCCTGCCGACACGCGCCCCCCAGAAGCCGCCGCGCACCCCGTCGACGTACGACCGCCCCTGCACCGCATGGTGCCGCTGAGCCTGCAGCATGTGCTCGTCGCTTACTCGGGCCTGGCCACCATGCCGCTGCTCGTGGGAGTCGCGCTGGATCTGCCGGATGACCGGATCCGGCTGCTGATCAGCGCGAACCTTCTGGTCAGCGGTCTGGCGACGCTGCTGCAGACACTCGGTTTCAAGTGGTTCGGGGCGCGGTTGCCGATCGTGATGGGGTCGACGTTCACCGCGATCACTCCGGCCGTGCTCATCGGCCAGGAGCACGGCCTGGCCGCAGTGTTCGGGGCGACCATCGTCGCCGGGCTCGTGACGGTGGCGGTCGCACCATGGTTCGGGCGGATCCTGCATCTGTTTCCGCCGCTCGTCACCGGCTCGGTCATCGCGGTCATCGGGTTCTCCCTGGTGCCCTCGGCGGCCGGGCTCATCACCGGAAGTGGGAACGAGGACGGCAGCGGCGCGCGAGGGCTCGCCCTCGCCGCCGTCACCGTCGCCCTCGTCGTCCTCGTCGAACGGCTGGCGCCCCCCGCCATGGCCCGCTTCTCCGTGCTGGTCGCGATGGCCGCCGGTGCGCTTCTGGCCGTACCCCTGGGCCTGTTCGACGGTTCGGCGGTCGGTGAGGCGCAGGCCCTGTCGGTGCCGGATCCGACCGCGTTCGGGGCGCCCACGTTCGTCGTGCCGGCGATCCTCGCCCTGCTCGTCGTGCAGGTGGTCAACATGGTCGAGTCGGTGGGTGACACCCTCGCCGTGGGACAGATCGTGGAGCGCGGCGACGACCCGGAAACCGTGGTGAGGGCGCTGCGCGCCGATGGGGCGGCCACCGTGGTCTCCGGCGGTTTCTCGTCCTTCCCGATCGTGACGTTCGGGCAGTCCGTCGGTCTGTTGAGCGTGACGCGGGTGATGAGCCGTCATGTCGTCGCGCTGTCCGGCGCGTTGATGGTGCTGCTCGCCTTCGTTCCCGTGCTCGGGGCGGCGGTTGCGGCGGTACCGGGACCTGTGCTCGGCGGGGTGTCACTCGTGACGTTCGGCACCGTGGGCGCGGTCGGGCTGCGGATCCTGAGCCGCGCCGACCTCTCCGACGGGCGCAATCTGCTGACGGCGGCACTCGCGTTCGGCCTCGGCATGATCCCGGTCGGCGCGCCCGACTTCTACGCGCCGCTGCCGTCGTACCTGCGCACCGTCCTGGACAGCGGCATCGCGGTGACCGGGATCGTCGCCTTCACGCTGAATCTGCTGTTCCACCACACGCGCCACACCCGTCGCGTCCTTCGTGGCAAGGAGCAGTCCTGATGTACATCGACACGATCACCGACGTCTGTGTGTGGAGCGGCGGGCGGTGGCTGGACGCCCGGGACGTGCACGTGGCGGACGGGCGGGTGACGGCAGTCGTCGGGGCCCGCGAACTGCCCCGTGGACAGCGGGTACTGGCGGCGGCGGGCGGGCATCTGATCCCGGGCCTCGTCAACACGCATACCCACCTCCACCAGGCGGGCATGCGCGGCATCGGCGAAGGCGAGCCGCTGCTGTCCTGGCTGCGAACCGTCGGCGAGGAGACCGTCGTGCTCACTCCCGAGCGCGCCTACGCAGCGGCCGCCGCCGCGGCGACGGAGGCTCTGCGCAGCGGCACCACCACCCTGGTGGACCACATGTGGCCGAACCCGTCCGCCGAGATCCACGAAGCGGTACTGCGCGCCCTTCATGACTCGGGGATCCGCGCGGTGCTGTGCCGCGGCGTGGCCGACCGGGCGGACCCGTCCCGCAAGTGGGGCTTCGACCCACGTCTCATGCAGCAGCTGGACAGCGCCCTCGCGCACACCGACGAGTTGGTGGACGCCACGGCGGGCAGCCGCGTCTCGGCGGGGCTCGCCGTGCCCAATCCGCGCTGCCTCACTCCTGCGGGAATGCGGCAGGTACGGACGTACGCCGAAGAGCGGGACCTGCCGGTGTCGATCCACCTCCTGGAGACGGGGACGGACGACTTGATGTGCCGGGAGCACACCGGTCAAGGAGCCGTGGAATACCTGGAGGCGGCCGGATTCCTGTGGGAGCGGCTGCTCGCCGTGCACTGTGTGGAGCTGGACGCGGCGGGCCGTGCGGCGCTCGCCCGCCACGGAGTCGGCGTCTCCTACAACCCGCTCAGCAATATGCGGCTGGGCAGCGGCATCGCCCCCGTGCTCGCCATGCGGGAAGCGGGACTTCGGGTAGGGCTCGGGGTCGACGGGGCCGCCAGCAACGACACCCAGGACATTCTGGAGGCCATGCGGATCGGGGCGTATCTGCAGCGTGCCGCGCACCGGCGGGCCGATCTGCTCGGCTTCGCGGAGATGCTGGCCATCGCCGCCGGCGGCGCCAACGAGGTGCTCGGGCTCGATTCCCGCGCGGACGGTGTGGTGGCCGGTGCCAGGGCCGACCTCGTCCTGCACCGCTTCGAGCGGGACTACGCATGCCTTCCGGTGCGCGATCCGGGCGCAACGCTGCTGACCTGCGCGAGCAGCCGGACCGTGGACACGGTCCTGGTGGCGGGAGAGGCGGTGGTGCGGGACGGGCGCAGTGCGCGCCTTTCCGAGGCGTTCCTGGTGGACCTGTTGACGCGATAACGGCCACCCTCTGGTGATGGTCCTTCGCATGGGGTGGGCGGCGCCGAGCGCACAGCATCGGGGGGTCCCGATTTCGGCCCGTACCGCCGCCACACCGACGTCATCGTTCGTCGTGGACGTGCTGTTGCAGTAACAGAACTGGTTCCCGGACGAAACATGGTGCCGCCAGGCTGGCTTCATCGCGCATGGCCCCTGTCGACGGGGCGTATGCCAGCCCACGGCGCCGGGCCCACGGACGGGTCCGAGGCCGACCGTGCCCGCGGGCCTCTGTGTGTCCGCGGTGGGGGTGCAGGGGCGGTGACTGCACCTCGTAGGACTTCGGGGAACACCACTCCGACGTACTCGGGAGTACTTGCCGCGATGACTGACATCACGACGCGTGCCATGCCGCACACGACGCCTCGATCGACGTACGGCCTCGCCGAACTCGACAAGGAGACCCGCATGGGCGGGGCCGGAACCGAGAACACCGCGCGGGAGATCCGCCGCATCGACCTCTCTGACTTCGAGGCCCGCAAGGCCGAGATCACCGAGGAGCTGTGGGCGGCGGCCACGGACATCGGGTTCTTCCAGCTGGTCAACCACGGCATCGAACAGGCCCTGGTGGACGAGGCGTTCATGAACGCCGAAGGATTCTTCGCGCTGCCCGAGGCCCACAAGGCCCGGCATGGGCTGAAGAAGGGCCTCAACTCCGGGTGGGAGTCCATGACCCAGGTCAGGCCGTCCGTCGGGACACCGGACCAGAAGGAGTCGTACCAGGTCACCCGCCCTCACATGGAGGGGCTCTGGCCCGACGACGTCCTGCCCGAATTCCGGCTGCGCGCGCTCGACTTCGAGACGCGCTGCCGCGAGGTGGCGATGCGGGTCCTGTCCTGCTTCGCCGACAAGCTGGGCTTCGCCTGCGACTTCTTCACCCGCGCCCACGACCCTCAGAGCATGCACTACCAGTCCACCCTGCGGATGCTGCACTACTTCGCGATCCCCGAGGACGCCGAGCCCGCACCGAACGTGTGGCGGGCCGGTGCGCACACCGACTTCGACTGCCTGACGCTGCTCTTCCAGCAGGACGGGCAGGGCGGGCTGCAGGTGTGCCCGGGAAAGGAGGCCGAGGCCCAGGAGTGGACTCCCGTGGTGCCCTCGGCCGACGCCATCACCTGCAACATCGGCGACATGCTGATGCGGTGGAGCGACGACCGGCTTCCGTCCAACTTCCACCGGGTCAAGTCCCCGGGCCCGGGCGAGGACCGGGGCGCCCGCTACAGCATCGCCTTCTTCGCCCAGGCCGACCGTGACGTGGTGATCGAGGGGCCGGACGGCCGGTATCCGCCGATCACGGCGGAGCAATACATCCAGCAGCGCATCGCTGCCAACTTCGCACGATAGAGGTGCCGTTGTGATGACGTCCGCGAAGAAGCGGGAGCCGTTCGGGCGGCTCGCGGTGCTGGGTCTCCAGCACGTCCTGGTGATGTACACGGGCTGCGTCACGGTGCCGCTCGTCTTCGGCGCGGCCACCGGGCTCGATGCCGCGACCATCGCTCTGCTCATCAACGCGGACCTGCTGGTCGCGGGCGTCGTCACCATGATCCAGGGCGCGGGCGTCGGGCGGGTGCTCGGCGTCCGCATGCCCGTGATGGCCGGCGCGGCCTTCACCGCCGTGGCGCCGATGATCCTGATCGCCGGTGAGTACGGGCTCCAGGCCGTATACGGCTCGATGCTCGCCGCCGGGATCTTCGGCCTGCTCGCCGCCTGGCCGTTCGCCAAGGCAGCGCGCTTCTTCCCGCCGCTGGTGAGCGGTGTGGTGATCACCGTGGTCGGCCTGGCGCTGATCGGTGTCGGCGTCAACCTTGTCGTCGGCAGCGACCCCGAGGCGGCGGACTACGCGGCGCCGTCGCGCCTCGCCCTCGCCGCCTTCGTCGTCATCGTGATCCTGCTGGTGGCGAGGTTCGGCCGGGGCTTTCTGGCCCAGACCGGCGTCCTGCTCGGGCTGCTGGCCGGTACCGCGGTCGCGGTACCGCTGGGTCTGGTGGACCCGTCAGCCGCCCGTGACGCCGACTGGATCGGGGTGAGCGCTCCGTTCCACTTCGGCGCGCCCGAGTTCCCACCGGTCGCGGTCATCTCGATGTGTGTCGTGATGCTGGTCCTGTTCGCCGAGTCGACCGCGGACCTGATCGCGGTCGCCGAACTCACCGGCAAGAAGCTGACGACCGCGGACATGGCGCGCGGGCTGGCCGCCGACGGACTGTCCGGGGTGCTCGGCGGAGTGATGAACGCCTTCGTCGACACCGTCTTCGCCCAGAACGTGGGCCTGGTGTCGATGACCCGGGTGCGCAGCCGCCATGTGGCCACCGTCGCGGGCGCCATCCTGGTTGCCCTGGGTCTGGTCCCCAAGCTGGGGGCGGTGGTGGCCGGGCTGCCCGGGCCGGTCGTGGGCGCAGCGGGACTGGTCATGTTCGCCACGGTCGCCGCCGTCGGTATCAGCACACTGCGGAAGGTCGAGTTCGAGGGAACGCAGAACCTGCTGATCATCGCCGTGTCGATCGGCGTGGGCATGGCGCCCGACGTGGCACCGGACCTCTACTCCCGTTTCCCGGACGGTGTGCGTATCGTGCTGGGCTCACCGGTGACGAGCGCGACCCTGATCGCGTTCGGGCTGAACCTGACCTTCAACCGGACCCGCCCGGCACGTACGGCGGACGACGAGGCAGAGGGAGAGAAGCAGACTCGGCCGACGTCTACCTCCCCGGCGGAATACGTCCCATAGCGCGGGTGTCAGGGCGACTGCGCACGTCATCGGCGCGGGCTCGGGTCGTCGGGGTGCTGGTCGTCGGTGCCGGGTGCGTCCTGGACCGCGAGGATACGGACGCGGTCGCGGACCGCCCCTGCCGCCACTCGCCTGAGTACGGGGACTCAGGCCCCTGCCGCCGAGCGCGCGGGGGACCCTTTGGAGGATCGGTGGGAGCGTCCGCCTCGGCGTCCTTCGACCGCCGCTAACCTACGGTCTCGCATTGATGGAGCGCGCACTCTGGCGCATGACCAGGTGTGTGCCGAGTGTGACGCTCTGGTCGGAGTGCAACGGGTCGTCGCGGTGCAACGCCATCCGCACCGCGGTGCGGCCCAGTTCGTCGAAGGGCACGTGCACGGAAGTCAGCGGTGGGTAGAGGTCGGCGCAGATCGGCTCGTCGTTGTAGCCGATGAGCGACAGGTCGTCCGGAATGGACAGGCCGGCCTCGCGGGCGGCGGCCATCGCGCCGGCCGCGAGGTAGTCGTCGAAGCAGAACGCCGCGGTGTAAGGCAGTGGCCCGGCGGCCAGGTGGGTGCGCACGGTCTCGTAACCGAACGGCCGGTCGGCACGTCCGATGTAGAGGAGTCCCGGATCCGGGGTGATGCCGTGGTCCTCGTGCGCGCGGCGGTATCCGGCGATACGCAGGTTGGTCGTGGTGTGGTCACGGAGGCCGCCGAGGAGGGCGATGCGCCGGTGGCCGAGGGACAGCAGGTGGCTGACGGCCGCGTGGGCGCCGCCTTCGTTGTCGTAGTCCACGACCGTGATCGGCAGGTCGGGCGCGGGGGCGGGGCGACCGCAGAGCACCAGCCGTGAGCCGTTGGCGTCGAGGACTCGGGCGAAGCGGGAGATGCGCTCGGCGTAGTGCGGCGTGACCAACGTTCCGCCGATGAGTACGACCGCCTCGGTGTTGTGCTGGCGCAGTGTCTCCAGCAGCGCCATCTCCCGGTCCGGGTCGTTCCTGGTGGAACAGACGATGCAGAGCCGATTCTCGTTGACGGCCTGCTCTTCGATGCCGCCGGCGACCCGGTTGTGGAACTGCCAGGACAGTGTCGGCAACAGGACCGCCACGGTGCGTGAGTGCGGTGCCGACAAGGCGCGCGCCTGGGCGTTGACCACGTAGTCGAGATCTCTGATGGCCCGCTGCACGCGTGCCTGAGCCGTGGGGGAGACCGGGCGGTTGCCGGTCAGGACCCGGGAGACGGTCGCCGGGGAGACGCCGGCTCGGGCGGCGACGTCGCGGATGGTGGCGGCACGCGGAGCCGCGTCCTGGCTGTCGTGCATACCTGAAGTATACGGTTGCCTGTTTGTTTCCTCCGGAGACAACGGGCTCACTTGAGCATCCCCACGGTGAGGCCGGCCTGGATGCGCCGCTGGAGCATCAGATACAGGGCGATCACGGGGACGGCGGCGATGACGAGTCCGGCGAACAGGGCACTCCAGTCCGCCTCGTAGCCCTGCTGGCTGGAGAGGCTCGCCAGGCCCTGGGACAGGACGTACTTGTCGCGGTCGGTGTTGAGCGCGACGGGCAGCAGGTACTGGTTCCACATGCCGAGGAAGTTGAAGATGCCGACCGACAGCAGACCGGGCTTGGCCATGGGCAGCATGACTCGGAAGAATATGGCCTCCTGCGAGGCGCCGTCGATGAGGGCGGCCTCGGCGACAGCCGTGGGCAGGGTGCGGAAGAAACTGGTCAGGAAGAAGACGGTGAACGGCAGCGCGTACGCCGTGTAGACCAGGATCATGCCGTGGTAACTGCCGAGCAGGCCGAGGTTCTTGACGATGAAGAAGAGCGGGACGAGGGCGAGGACGAGGGGGAAGGCCATGCCGGCGATGAACATGTAGTAGATCAGCCGGGATCCGGGGAAGGTGAACCGGGCCAGCACGTAGGCGACCATCGAACCCAGGATCATCGTGAGGGCCAGCGCGCCGAACACGACGACGACGGTGTTGACGAAGAAGTCGCCGATGCTCGCCTGGGACCAGGCCCGGGCGAAGTTGTCGACGTGCCAGGTGCTGGGGAGCTGCCACGGGTTGCCGAACAGCTCGCGGTTGTCCTTGAACGCGCTGATCAAGGCCCACAGCAGAGGCACGGTGGACAGCAGGGCCCAGACGGCTAGCAGAGCGTGGGTCACGCCGTTGGCCAGGTGAGCGCCGGGGCGGGTGCGGTGGGGCCGAGTCGTCATCGGGTCGGCCTCAGCACTCGGTAGTTCGGCCGGGGGAGCGTCGGGCCGGGTGCGGTGGGGCGAAGTCGTCATGGGGGTGGCCTCAGAACTCGATCGTGGTCTTCTTGCGGGAGGTGCCGAAGGTGAGCGCTGTCATGAGCAGGCTCAGCAGGCTCAGCAGTACACCGATCGCGGTGGCGTAGCCGAAGTTGCCTTCGTGGAACGCGGACAGGTACAGGTACTGGGACAGCACCATGGTGGAGTTGTCAGGGCCGCCGGACGGGGCCAGAACCATGAACAGCGCGAACGCGTCGAGGGCGTGGATGCCCAGATATATCCAGGCGACCTGGACGGTCTCCCGCAGCAGCGGCAGGGTGATGCGGGTCAGCGTCTGGAACCGTCCGGCGCCGTCCAGTTCGGCGGCCTCGAAGATGTCCTTCGGAATTGACTGCATCGCGGCGCTGAACAGGACGACATAGAACCCCACGCCGGCCCAGACCATCACGCCGATCAACGCCCACAGCGCGACGGCCGGGTCGCCGAGCCAGGAGTGCGCCAGCCCGCCCAGCCCGATCGCCTCCAGCCCTCCGTTGAGCAGCCCGATCTGCGGGTTGTAGATGAACTGCCAGAGAATCGCCGTGATCACCACGGGGAGGATGTGCGGAAGGAAGTAGACGCGGCGGTAGAAGACCGAGCCGCGGGCTCCCGCCACCTTGCCCCCCGAGCCGCCGACGTTGAGCATGGCGGCGAAGAACAGTCCGAGCACGATCGTGACCAGCGGCACCACCAGCAGAAGCAGCCCGTTGTGTGCCAGGGCCCGCCAGAAGTCCGGGTCCTGAAGCAGGCGTTGGAAGTTGTCGAACCCGACGAAGGGCTTGTCGGCGGTGAACCCCGACCAGCTGGTCAGCGAGATCTGGAACGCCTGCGCGTAGGGGGAGACCACCAGCACCGCGTACAGGGTGAGCGGCAGTGCCAGGAAGAGGAGGATGATTCGGGTTTTTCCGTGGTTCACGAACGACTCCGGAAGTAGGGAGACGGGGTCTGCCGCCACAACCCCGTGGGGGCGGCAGACCCGATCCGGCTAGCGCTTGAACTTCGTGATGGAGGAGTCGGCGGCGACGTCGTCGGCCGCGGCCTGCATCGTGGAGAGGAAGTCGGACGCGTCGGTGCGCCCGGCGAGCAGGTTGGCGATCTCGGTCTTCAGCGTGGCGCTCAGGTCGGCGTACCAGCCGAGGAACTGGTAGGCGTACAGGTCGTCGCCGGCCGCGGCGATGGCCTTCGTCACCGATCCCAGCGCGGTGGAACCGAAGTCCTCGTCCCCCGTCGCCCCCTTGACGACGGTGAGGGCACTGGTCGTCTTCGTGAAATTGACCGCGGCCTCCTTGGAGAGCATGGTCCGCAGGAACTCCTTGCCGCCACGGACGTTCTTGGCCTTGGCCGGGACGACGAAGATCTCCCCGGCGACGGCGTGCAGCGCGGTCTGCGGCAGGCTGCCGGTCGCCGAGAGCGGGGGGACCGCGCCGAAGACCATGTCGAACCCGTCCGGGGTGATTGCCTTCATCTCGTTCTCGATGTACGAACCGGCGTGGTACATCGCGGCCTTGCCCTGCACCCACGCGGTCTGTGCCTGGGTGTGGTCCAGCCCCTCGCTGCCCTTGAGGAAGTACCCGGACGAGGCCAGTGAGGCGATCGCCTCGGCGGCGGCCTTCATCGGCTCGGCCTGCCACGAGTTGGCTTCCAGATTGTCGATCGCCTTGACCACGTCGACCCCGCCCTGCTTGACCGCGAGGGCCATCAGCGAGCTGAAGAAGTAGTCGGCCGCCGTCGTGCCGCCGTACGCGAACGGTGCGATGCCCGCCTTCTTGATCTTGGCGGCCAGCGCGGTCAGGCCGTCCCAGGTGGTCGGCCAGGTCCAGCCGTGCTGGTCGAACAGCGTCTTGGAGTACCAGAAGCCGTTGACGGTGAATACGTACGGAAGGCCCATCACCTTGCCGTCGAACGTGGTGGCGTCCAGCGCGCCCGGCAGGAGGGTGTCCTCGACCGTGGTGTCCGGGTCGTCGAACGAGGGGGCCTTCAGCAGGTCGGCCAGGTCGGCCAGCTGGCCGTCGTCGACCAGCGTGCCCATCGCTATCTTCTTGCCCCCGCTGTTGTCGAAGACGTCCGGCGGGTCGCCGGCGACGAACCGCGGCTGCAGCTCGGTCCCGATCTCGGTGATGCCGGAGTGGCTGATCTTCGCCTTCGGGAACTTCTTGCCGTACAGCTTCTCGTCGAACTTGGCATAGTCGTCGCTGTAGCCGCCCTTGAAGACGACGACATCCAGCGCGGCGTCCTCCGCGACGCCGAACGGGTTGTCGGCGGTGACCTTGCCTTCAGCCGCGGTGTTGCTGTCGCCGCCGGAGCCGGCGCACGCGGTCAGCAGGCCGGCGCCGGACACGGCGAGGGCGGCTGCCGCTGTGGATCTCAGCAGGGCCCGCCGTGAGAAAGCCGGGGGGAGGGTGTTCACTTGGTGCCTCTCCTTCATTGCGATGGGACGGTATTGCGATGGGGACGGCGCCGGACCGGCCAGGTCAGGCCAGCAGCGCCAGCTGGTCGCCGTGGACGCGCCCGTGCAGGGGCTGGCCGGCGGCGAGGCGTTCGATCTCGGCCACTGCGAACTCGCCGAGCCGACGTATCTCGGTGCCCATCGCCCCGGCCACATGTGGCGTGACCGTGACGTTGGGCAGCGCCAGCAGCGGGTGGCCGACGGGCAGGGGTTCGGGGTCGGTGACATCCAGCACGGCGTCGATCCGGCCGGTGGCGCAGTGCCGGAGCAGCGCCTCGGTGTCGATCAGCTGTCCGCGCGCGGTATTGATCAGGACGGCGCCGTCACGCAGCAGCGCGAGACGGCGGTCGTCGAGCAGGTGGTGGGTCTCGGGCAGGGCTGGTGCGTGCAGGCTGACCACGTCGCTGCGGCGCAGCAGTTCGTCCAGCTCGACCAGTTGCACCTGTCCGGCCGGAAGCAGCTCGACCGCCGCGCGCGCGTCCAGGGTCGGGTCGCTGACCAGTAGATGAAAGCCGTGCGGGGCGAGCAGCTCCAGAACCAGACGACCGGTCCGGGAGGCGCCGACGACCCCGACGACCCGTTCGTGGTTGCCGGTGTCGTCGGCGAGCTTGTTCTTGTAGTGGCCCCGCGAGTACGCGTCGGCCAGTCGGAAGGCGCGCTTGCCCGCGAGCAGGATCGCGCTGACGGTGTATTGCGCGACCGGGAAGGCGTTGGCGGAAACCGCGGAGGAGACGAGGATTTCTCGCTTCCAGACCTCGGGCGTGAGGTGGTGCTTGACCGACCCCGCGGCGTGCACGATCGCGCGCAGCCGGGGTGCGGCGTCGAGGACGTCGCGGTCGACGAGGGGACAGCCCCAGCCGGTGAGAAGCACGTCCACGTTCACCAGGCGCTCTCTGGTGGCCGGATCGGTGAAGTCGGTGATGACGTGGGGCTGTACGGCCGCGCTCTCCTCCAGCCGGGCGACGAGCGTCTCGGTGAGGGCGAGGGTGGCGACCTCAGGCTGCATCGCGATCGCGACGGTCATGCGGCGGCTCACCGGTTCACTGCTCCTCAGGGAAGGCGGTTGCTTCTGTGTGTGCAACCGGTTTCATATTTGGGCCTCGTCAAAGTAGAGGCCATCGAGATGCTGCGTCAAGAGACGGCAGGGAGGAGACGATTTCGCCCTGAAAATCGGCTAAGAGTTGGGAACGACGATGGTCGGGGGGATTGCCTCTCATGATGAAACCGGTTTACCGTCCCCGCCAACTGGCCTGCCCCAGCTACCGGGGGAGCTGGACAACCGTCCACCGCGGACGCCTGCGTCCGCCTGACCGCACCCCGCACGGGGTGCGGAGGGGATCCCCGATGCTCACTCGCCGACAGTTGCTGCAAGTCGCCACCGCCACGGCCGGCATCACCCTGGGTCTGGCCGCGACCGGTGCGCCGCCGGCCTTCGCCGCCGACGAGTACGACACCCTGCGCCTGCGCTGGATCGACAAGACCCTGCTGGGTACCGGCTACGACTCCTCGGACGAGCCGTTCGCCACCCTCCTCGCCCTCATCGGCAGCACCGCGACCGGCTTCCTGACTGACATGAACCCGATCAGTGCGTCGCTCTGGGACGACCTGCCGGTCGGCAGCGTCAGTGGCAACGTCACCTCCAGCTATGTGCGCCTGAAGTGGATGGCCCAGGCGTGGGCCTTCGACGGCACCGGGCTGACCGGGGACGCCGATCTCCTCTCCGCCCTCCTGGCCGGTCTGGACTGGATGTACGCCAACGCCTACACCCCGACGGCCACCACCTACGACAACTGGTGGGACTGGCAGATCGGCGCACCGCGCCTCTCGCTGGACATCGCCTGCCTGCTGTACGCCGAGCTCAGCAGCGGCCAACTCGCCGACTACTACGAGGCGATCGACGCCTTCGTGCCGGATTCGGCGGTCTCCTCCTACAGCGGGGTCAGCACCGGAGCGAACCGGGTCGACCTGTGCCGCGTGCTCATCCTGCGCGGCGTCCTCGCCAAGAGCTCGGCGAAGATCACCACCGGGGTCGCCGGACTCTCACCGGTGTTCCCGCTGGTCAGCAGTGGCGACGGGTTCTACGCCGACGGCTCGTTCATCCAGCACACCACCGTGCCCTACACCGGGTCCTACGGCTCCGTTCTGATCAGCGGACTGGCCGGCCTGCTGTCGCTGCTGGCGGGATCGAGCTGGGAGGTGACCGACGACAACCGGCAGCTCCTCTTCGACGCCGTCACCGACGCCTTCGCCCCGTTCCTGTTCAACGGGCTGATGATGGACGGCGTGTCCGGGCGGGCGATCAGCCGCGGCGTCAAGGTCGTCGACAATCCGCTGAGGATTCAGCAGGACGACCACGTTCGCGGCCATCTCGTCATCGCAAGCATCCTGATGCTGGCGGACGCCGCCTCGGCCACCGAGGCCGCCACGTGGAACGCGATGGCCAGAGGCTGGCTGGAGCGCGACTACTGGGCGCCGCTGCTCGAGGACTCGTACCAGACGCTTCCCGTCCTGGCACTCGGCAAGTCCGTTCTCGAGGACACCTCGATCACCCCGACCGCCGAACCGGTCGCCGCCCGGGTCTTCGGCAGCATGGACCGCGCCACCCACCGACGCGGCTCCTGGGCCCTCGCCGTCTCCATGTGCTCAGGTCGGACCGCGTTCCACGAGTGCATCAACGGCGAGAACCTGCACGGCTGGCACACCAGCTCCGGAATGACCTACTGGTGGGGCGACACCTACGGCAACGGCCAGTACTCCGACGCGTACTGGCCGACCGTCAACCCGTACCGTCTGCCCGGCACGACCGTGTCCCGCATCCCGCTGTCGGACGGCCAAGGCGGCTCCCGGCCGGCGCCGTCATCGAGCGTCGTCTGGGTCGGCGGCGCCACCGACGGCACCTACAGCTCGCTCGGCCAGGACACCCGCGGCCTCGGCTCCACACTGGTAGCCAAGAAGTCCTGGTTCTGCCTCGACGACCAGGTCGTCTGCCTGGGCGCCGGGATCACCGCCACCGACGGATACACCGTCGAGACCACTGCCGACAACCGCAACCTCGGCGCCACTGCCTCCAACGGGCTGGTCGTCGACGGGGTCGCCCAGTCGACCACGCTGGGCTGGTCCGCCACCTTCACCGGCGCCTCCTGGGCGTCGATCAACGGGGTCGGCGGCTACGTCTTCCCCGGCGGGGCTACTGTGAAGGCGCTGCGCGAGGCCCGCACCGGCGCCTGGAGCGACCTCAACACCGGGAGTTCGACCACCTCCCTGACCCGCCGTTACCTGACCCTGTGGTTCGACCACGGCACCGATCCCACCGCCGCCGCCTACAGCTACATCCTCCTGCCCGGCGCCACGTCCACGGTCACTGCCGCCCGCGCCGCCGCCCCGACGGTGAGCGTCCTGGCCAACACCAGCTCCATCCAGGCGGTCACGGACACCGCCACCGGCGTGACCGCCGCCAATTTCTTCGCCGCCGGCACCGCGGGCCGGATCACCGTCTCGGCCCCCTGCTCCGTGCTCATACGGGAGTCCGACGACGCGCTGTCGGTCAGCGTCGCCGACCCCACCCGCGCCGCCGCCATCATCACCGTGACCATCAACGGCAGCGGATACACCAAGGCCACCGCGGACGACGGCGTCAGCGTCGTCGGCCTGTCTCCCCTCACGCTGATCGTGGAGGTCGGCGGCGCCCAGGGCGCCTCCCGCACCATCACGTTCGGCACCGGCACGACCGTCACCGCCGGCGGATACACCAAGCTCACCCCGACCGCGGACGCGTACGTCCGCGACGGCTCCTACGCCGGCACCAACTACGGCAGCACCACCGACCTGGACATCAAGTCCACCAGCAGCACCGGATACAACCGCCGGTCCTTCCTCAAGTTCGACCTGTCCGGCCTGGCTGCCACGCCCAGGCGCGCGGTGCTGTGGGTCCAGGGGGCCACCTCCGATTCCGCCGGCACCCAGGCCACCGTCACCGGGTACGCGGTGAGCAGCGACAGATGGACTGAGACCGGCCTGACCTGGAACACCCAGCCGGCCCTGGGCAGCGCGCTCTCCTCCGGCTCGATCGGCAGCGCCAAGGACTGGATCCCGATCGACGTCACCAGCCACATCCAGACCCAGTACGCCGGCGACGGGACCGCGACGGTCGCCCTCGCCGAGGCCTCGGCGGGGGTCCTCGTCCTCCTGGCCGGCCGGGCCAATTCCACGAATCCGCCGTTCTTGCAGGTCATCACGGGATGATCCGGCTGATGGAAACATTGGAAACCGGTTGCACACCGCAGGGTTTGATCCATACGATGGTGGCCATGCCCGCCCCGTCACAGCTGTTCGGCCCAGCCCCCACCACCCGGGAGGGCTGGGCCGACGCGCTGCTCGCCCTTGTCGCACCGGCCACGTGCCTGGCGGCCGCCGGACCCGAGCGCGTGCCGGTCTATCCGAGCATGAGCGACCGTGGGGCGGTCTGGTTCGAACTCGTCGCCCGCCCGCTGTGGGGACTCGCCGGGCACGCCGCCGGCGGCCTGTCCGGCGCGGACCGGCAGTGGGACGAACTGCGCAGCGCGCTGGCCGCCGCCGTCGACCCCGAACATCCCTGGTACGCCGGCCGACCGGCCGACATGGACCAGCGCCTCGTCGAATCCGCCGCCGTCGGCTACGCCCTCGCCGTCGCGAAGGACCAGCTCTGGGATCCCCTCACCGAACGGCAGCGGGAACAGCTCGCCGACTGGCTGTCGGCGGCGGCGTCGGCAACACCCTTTGACAACAACTGGTGTTTCTTTCCTGTGCTCGCCGCCGTCGGACTGCGTTCGGTGGGCGTACCCGTGGACGAGGCGCGGGTGGCCGCGCACCTGGATCGCATCGAGGACTTCGCACTGAGTGACGGCTGGTATGCCGACGGGCCCGGCACGCCCGAGCGGCCCGGCTCCCGCGACTACTACGTCCCGTTCGGGTTCCATTTCTACGGGCTCCTGCTGGCGTCGTTGAAGGCGGTCGACGACGAGCGGGGCCGGCGCTACCGGCAGCGGGCGACCGAGTTCGCGGCGCAGTTCCAGCACTGGTTCGCCGCCGACGGAGCCGCCGTGCCCTTCGGCCGCAGCCTCGGCTACCGGTTCGCCCAGGGCTCCTTCTGGTCGGTACTGGCCGCGGCCGACCTGCCCGCCGTCGACTGGGCCACCGCGCGCACCCTGGCTCAGCGCAACCTCGGCTGGTGGTGGCAGCAGCCGATCCTTGCCGAGGACGGCTCCCTCACCGTCGGCTACGCCTACCCGAACACCGGTGTCGTCGAGCAGTACATGGCCGGCGGGTCGCCGTACTGGGGCATGAAGATCTTCGCGAGCCTCGCCGCGGCCGACGATCATCCGTTCTGGACGGCGACGCCCGCGTCGGACCTGCCTCCTCGCGTCAGCCCGCAACCGGCCGCGGCGGTGATCCTCGCGCGGGACGCGGCGGGGGATGTCACCGCGCTCGCCGGGCAGAACGCGCCCGGCTGGAACCCCCGTGGCGGGAACGCCAAGTACGCGAAGTTCACCTACTCCACCCTCGCCGGGGTCAGCGTGCCCACCGGTGAACCGTCCCTGGAGCAGGGCGGCTTCGACAGTGCGCTGGCCCTGTCCGACGACGGCGAATGCTGGCGTGCGCGTTCCGCCGGAGAGTCCCGGATCGAGGGCGAAACCCTCGTCGTGCGCTGGCAGCCGTGGCTGGACGTGGTCGTCGAAACCCGACTGTGGCACGACGGCGGTGGGCACGTCCGCGAGCACCGCATCACCACCGGGCGTCGGCTGTACACGGCGGAAGGCGGGTTCTGCGTCCCGAAGACCGGCCTAGGGGCGACGCCCCACAACGTCACGGAGCGCCCCGGCCTGGCCCGGGCAGCGGCCGACACGACCGTCAGCGAGATCGTCTGCCTGACGGTCGACGAACCACCACGCGACGGCGTCGTCGTGCTGCAGATGCCGGGCTCCCACCTTCTGCACCCGCGCACGGTCCTTCCGGCTCTTCGAGGCGTCCTCGATCCCGGCGAGCACACCCTGCGTTGCCGTGTTTCCCTCACCCGCCGGTGATGGCAGCGCCATCCGAAGGGTCAGCGGGTTGCGATAAAAGATCGTTTTCTAGCACTGGAGCGTGCATGTCCACCAGACAGGTTCTCGTGTACACAGCGACCGCCGCATACCGGCACGAGTCCATTCCCGCCGCCGTCGCCGCCTTCGGCGAGCTGGGCGCCGAGCACGGTTTCAAGGTCCACGCCACCGAGGAGCCGCTGCGTTCCCTCGACGGGTACGACGCGGTCGTGTTCCTGTCGACCAGCGGCGAGGTCCTCGACGAACCGGGCCGGGTGGCACTGCTCGATCACATCGCGGGAGGCGGGGGATTCCTGGGCGTTCACTCCGCTGCCTGTACCGAGTACGAGTGGCCTGCCTACGGCGAACTCCTCGGCGCCAGGTTCGCCGGACATCCCCCGGTGCAGCCGGCCGTACTCACCGTCGACCGCTCGCATCCGGCCACCGCACACCTTCCCCGGCAATGGCACTGGACCGACGAGTGGTACGACTTCAGGACACCACCCCGCGACGTCACGGTCCTGGCCACCGTCGACGAAGCGACCTACACCGGCGGCGGTATGGGCGCCGACCATCCCCTCGTCTGGCACCGGCGCCACGGCCGCGGACGCAGCTTCTACACCGCGCTCGGCCATGCGATCGAGGCCTACGGCGACCCGGTCTTCCGGGCCCACCTGCTCGGCGCCCTGCGATGGGTCGCCTCCTGGCCGGAGGGTACGGAGCGTTTGCCGGGGCGTTCCATGTGAAAGGCGTCGCCCGAGACGGCGCTCGGGCTACGTACAACGGACAGCGCAGCACCGCCTGACCCATCAGTGCGAAGGCATGCCCGAGTGCGTGCCACTCCCCGCAGGGGAAGGCGAACCGGCCACCCTGGCTGTCGAATACGGCCGATCCGGAGCCAGGGTCGCGGGCCTTCTGCACTGTCCCGTCGCTCCTGGTTCGGCGTTCTAGCGAGGCGCGTTCTGTACGGCGAGGATACGCACCCCGAGGACGTCCTGATTTTCCGTCAGAACTCGCCAGCGGTGCGGGGTTCCGCCTGCGTAGAGCAGGCTGTCGCCGGTGTGGAGGCGGTGCAGTTCGCGGCCGCTGGGGCCCAGTAGGTCGACCTCGATCGCACCGTGCACCACGTAGAGGAACTCATCGCCCGGGTGGTCGTAGTACTCCTCGAAGCCGGTGGGTCCTCCGGTGTACTCGGCCGGGTGGACGGCGAATTGGGGTGCCCCGAGCATCCGGGCCGAGCCGCCGCTGTTGGCGACAGGGGTACCGGTCCCTTCCCGTACGACATGGATGTCGGCGGGGGAGGTGGCCGAGTGCGCCAGCAGGGCCTGCTGGGTGGTGCCGAGCGCCTGGGCGATCCGGTGCAGCGAGGGCATGCTCGGGCGGGTCAGCCCGCGCTCCAGCTGGCTGAGGAAGGGGTGTGAAAGGCCCGCGCTGCCCGCGAGTTGGACAAGGGTCAGGCCGCGTCTCTTGCGCAGCCGACGGATCGCGTTGCCGAGCTGCTGGTCCGGATCGGCGGGGGTTTCGGTGGGGCGGTCTGCCATGGCGGAAATCCTAAGCGGTCACTTCAGGTGGGATTTACTCCTGCGAAACACATGTCTCCTACGCTCAATGTTGATGTGACGAACATTCTAGGCGAGGAGCTCGAATGACCGCGACCACCGCTGACCGACCCGCCACGGCGGGATTCCTCGATGCCATGGCCGCCCTCGCCGGCGGCGTCTGCGTGGTCACCGCCACCGCAGCCGATGGCACACCGGCCGGATTCACCAGCACCGCCGTGATGAGCCTCAGCCGCACACCGCAACTGCTTGCAATCAGCGTCCAGCGCGGCAGCCGCACTCTGCCACTGCTCCAGGACGGCGGCAGGTTCGCCCTCAACATCCTCGCCGCGGACGGCGAATCCGTTTCGCGGCGGTTCGCCGATCCAGCCGCCGACCGGTTTGCCGGGCTGGAGTGGACGGCGGGGGAAGGTGGTGTCCCGCTGCTGCTCGCGCAGAGTGCGTATGCCGTGCTGTGCCGCGTACGGGAAGAGGTGGCGGCCGGGGATCACCTGCTGCTGATAGCCGGCATCGAGGAGATCGTCCCAGGGCAGGGCGGCGCCGGCGCCCTCGTCCACCACGCCCGCCGCTATCACGGCGTCGGCGCATGAGCGGGCGTGGCTGGTTCTCCGTACGGCCGGCCGGGCCCGGGACCTTCCTCATCGCCGAGCCCGGACACGTCAACAGCTATCTCGTCCTCGGTGACGACCTCGCCCTGCTCTACGACACCGGGATGGGCATCGGCGACATCGGGCGCGAGGTGCGGGCACTGACCTCACTGCCGCTGATCGTCGTCAACTCCCACCACCACTTCGACCACCGGGGAGGCAACGCGTCACTCGTGGGTGAGGCCAAGGACTTCGCCGTCCACGAGGCGGGCGCGGACCTGCACGGCGAGCCCGCGCCCCTCGAGTGGCTCGAGGCCTACGGGCACATAGCCCATGAGATGCGGCAGCGCTACACCGAGCTGAGTGCGCTCTGCGCCGAGGGCTTCTTCCTCACCGATTCACGGATCGAGGTGCGGCCCGTCCCCGAACTGACCCAGTGGCGCATCGACGCGGTGCGCCCGACCCGGCTGCTCCGGGAAGGGGAGCAGCTCGATCTGGGCGGGCGCAGGCTGCATGTCCTGCACACCCCCGGCCACTCGCCCGACGGCGTCTGCCTCTGGGAGCCTGAGACCGGTCTGCTCCTCGCCGGCGACACCCTGATCAGCGGAACCTTCTTCGCTCATGTCCCGGGTGCCGATGTGCCCGCCTTCGCCGCGTCGACCCGACGCCTGGCCGAACTCCCGGTCGCAACAGCGCTGTTGGGGCACAATCTGCGCCACAGCGAGGACCACTACTTCGTGGGGCGGGTCGCCGAAGCCTTCGACCAAGTGGTACGCGGACGGACCCGCCCGGTCCGTCGTCAGGACATGTTCGGCGCGCCCGCGATGTGGCACGCCTTCGACGGCTTCGCGGTACTCACGGCACCGGAGAACGAGGAGGCACGATGACGGCGACGGCACTGCTGCTCCGCGGGGCGCGGCTGCCCGAAGGACAGGTCCGGGACGTACTGATCGAGGACGGGCGGGTGTCGGCCGTCGCGCCGGCCGGTCAACTCCCCTCCTTGTGCGAGGAGATGGACCTCTTCGGCTTCCTGCTGCTGCCCGCCCCCGCCGAACCCCACGCCCACCTCGACAAGGCCCTCACCTGGGACCTGGCCGGTGCGCCGCCCTGCGACCTGCCGGGGGCGGTCGCCGCCTGGCACGGCTATGCCGAGCGGGTGACGGAGGAGGACGTGCTGGTCAGAGCCCGCCGCGCGCTGCACGAGCTGGTCGCCAACGGTGCCACCGCCGTCCGCACCCACGCCGACGTCCTGCCCGGACCCGATCCGCTCCGGGGGCTGCGGGCGCTGCTGCGGCTGCGCGAGGAGTCGAGCGAGCGGGTCACGCTGCAGATCGCCGTACTGCATATCGACGCGCCTGATGAAGTCCTCGACGAGGCACTGGAGTTGGGGGCCGACCTGCTCGGTGGCTGCCCGCACCTCTCCGACGACCCACAGGCCGCCGTCGCCCGCGCCCTGACCATCGCCGAGCGGCACGGCGTCGGCGTCGATCTGCACGCGGACGAGCATCTCCGCCCGGACCCGAAGGATCTGCTGCTGCTCGCCCAGGCGGTGCGCGAGCGGGGCTTCGCCCACGGCGCGACCGCCAGCCACTGCGTGGGCCTGGGCGGTCTGGACCCGGCCGAGGCCGCCCGGATCGCCAAGGAGGCAGCGGCATCCCGGATCGGGGTCGTCGCACTGCCGCTCACCAACCTCTACCTCCAGGGCCGCGATACCCCTGCCCGCACCCCGCGCGGTCTGACTGCTGTACGTGCCCTCCTCGACGCGGGCGTTCCCTTGGCCGGGGGCGGCGACAACATCCGCGACCCCTTCAACCCGGTAGGCAGGGCCGACCCCCTGGAGACCGCCGGACTCCTCGTCGCGGCAGGTCACTTGACGCTGCCCGAGGCCGTCCACGCGGTGACCACAGGCGCCCGCACGGTCCTCGGGCTACCCGCCGCAGGGCCGTACGAGGGTGCGATCGCCGACCTCCTCGCCGTACGGACCGACTCGCTCTCCGGGGCTGTCGGCGCCTCGTACCCGGACCGGATCGTCTTCAAGGGCGGGCGAGCGGTGAGCCGTACCACGGTGGTCCGCGAAGCGCTCTGACTGGTCCAGGACGTACACGCCCGGGACATCACCGCGAAACAATGAATGTTGATGCTACGAACATCGGTGAATGCATCACAGAGACCAGAAGGAAGGAGCCACCGTGGCGACAGCGGTGCAGACGGCGCTGAGTTTCGTAGCCGTCGACAAGCGTTTCGGCAGCGGGACCACCGCGCTCTCGGGCGTGGACCTCCGCGTCGCGGCAGGGGAGTTCGTGGCGGTCGTGGGCCCCTCCGGATGCGGCAAATCCACCCTGCTGCGGCTCGCCTCCGGGCTGGATGTCCCCAGTGGGGGCGAGATCGACACCCCGGGAGGGGATGTCGGTTATGTCTTCCAGGACGCCACCCTGCTGCCCTGGCGCAGTGTTCTCGCCAATGTGGCGCTGCCCTCCGAACTGGCCGGCCGCCCCAAGGCGGAACGGCGCGAGCGCGCCATGGACGTCATTCGCCTCGTCGGCCTGGACGGCTTCGAGGAACAGCTGCCGGGACAGCTGTCGGGCGGCATGCGGATGCGGGTCTCGCTGGCCCGCGCGCTGATGATGCGCCCCGCGCTCTTCCTCTTCGACGAACCCTTCGGGGCGCTGGACGAGATGACCCGGCTTCGTATGCAGGAGGAGCTCCAGCGGATCTTCGCCGAGACGGGATTCGCGGGCCTCTTCATCACGCACTCGGTCACCGAGGCGGTGTTCCTGGCCAACCGGGTGGTGGTGATGTCGGACCGCCCGGGACGGATCACCGCGGAGTTCGACGTGCCGTTCGCCCACCCCAGGCCGGCTTCGCTGCGCTACGAGGCGGAGTTCGCCGCAATAGCGGGCGCGGTGTCCGCAGCCCTGCGAGGAGATGCCCAGTGACCACAGACACCCTGACCGCCGCGCCGGTCGTCACCGCTGCCGCCGAGGGTCCCGCGCCCGTACGCAAGCGCCGCAGCCGGGTCGCCGTACTGGCCCCCGCCGGCTCGCTCGTCGTCGCCATCGGGCTCTGGTACGCGGTGAGCTACCTGCTGCTCGCTCCCGGCCGCCGCTTCCTCGTACCGCCCCCGCACCAGGTCCTCCAGGTCGCCGTCCTCGACTGGACCCATCTGCAGCCCATGCTCCAGGCCCTCGCCCTCACCGCCCAGGTGGCCCTCGCCGGGCTCGCCATTGCCGCCGTCTTCGGTATCACCGGGGCGGTCGTGATGAGCCGCGCCCGCTGGCTGGAGCGGTCGCTCTACCCGTACGCCGTCATCCTGCAGACCGTTCCGATCCTCGCCATCGTCCCCCTCGTCGGACTCTGGTTCGGTTTCGGCTTCACCAGCCGAGTCGTCGTCTGCGTTCTCATCGCGCTCTTCCCGCTGATCGCCAACACCCTCTTCGGGCTGCAGTCCGTGGACCGGGCCCACCACGACCTCTTCACCCTCCAGAAGGCGAGCCGCTGGGCCCGGCTGAGCAAACTGGAACTGCCCGCCGCACTCCCTGCCATCTTCACCGGGCTGCGGACCTCCTCCGGCCTTTCCGTCATCGGCGCCATCGTCGGCGACATGTTCTTCAAGCAGGGTGCGGCCGGCATCGGCACTCTCCTGGACGTCTACCGCTCACGCCTCCAGTCCGAGGACCTCTTCGCAGCGATCCTCCTCGCCTCACTCTTCGGGGTCGCCGTCTTCGCCCTCTTCACCCTCCTGTCCCGCCTTGTCGTCGGCTCGTGGCACGCGTCCGGCCGCAGCTGACCACCCTCTTCAGAGCCCCTTCCGGGAGACAGTCATGCCACTTTCCGCAGCGTCGACCCCCTCCGGACGACGCCTTGTCACGGGACTGAGCACCTCGCTCCTCCTGCTCGCCGCCACCGGCTGCGGCGCCGGCGCCACCGCCGCAGGGTCGTCCGCCGACCTCAAGCCCGCCCCCGCCTCCCAGCGCCTCGACACGGTCTGCCCCGCCACCGTCGTCGTCCAGGCCGACTGGGAGCCCGAGGCAGAACACGGCCCGCTCTACAACCTCGTCGGCCCCGGTTACACCGTCGACACCGACAAGAAGCGCGTCACGGGCCCGCTCGTCATCGGCGGCAAGGACACCGGTGTCAAGATCCAGATACGGGCGGGCGGCAGCGCAGTCGGCTTCCAGAGCCCCGCCTCGCAGATGTACATCGACCAGTCCATCACCCTCGGCATGGTCACCACCGACAGCGCCATTCAGGCCGCGGGCAAGCAGCCCGTCACCGCGGTCACGGCATTGATGAAGAAGAGCCCGCAGGTGCTGATGTGGGACCCCAGGACCCACCCGGACTGGAAGACCGTCGCCGACATCGGCAAGAGCAACGCCAAGGTCGTCTACCGGGACGGCGAGACATTCGCCCCGATGCTCGTGGCGAAGGGACTCATCAAGAAGAGCCAACTGGACGGGAGTTACGACAGCGCACCCTCCCGCTTCGTCGCCGACCCCTCCATCGCCCAGCAGGGCTTCGCGACCGCCGAACCGTACCTCTACGAGCACGAGATCGGCGCCTGGAGGAAGCCGGTCGGGTTCCAGCTGCTTTCCGACGTCGGCTACACGGTCTACCCGCAGGCGCTCTCGGTACGGACCGGCGCCCTGAAGAAGCTCAGCCCCTGTCTGGAGAAGCTCGTCCCCGTCATCCAGCAGTCGGCCGCCGACTTCGCCGCCGCACCGGACACAGCGGTCACGCTCATCGACGACATCGTGAAGCAGTACGGCACCAGCTGGGTCTACTCCAAGGGCACCGGCCAGTACGCCGCCAAGGAGATGGTCAAGCTCGGCATCCTCGGCAACGAGGCCGACGGATCGATCGCGAGCTTCGACAAGAAGCGGGTGACCGACTCCCTGAAGACCTTCGGGCCGATCCTCACCGAGAGCGGCGTCAAGATCCCGGCCGGGCTGAGCGCCGACGATCTGGCAACCAACGCATTCATCGACACCAAGATCGGAATGAAGTGATGGCCGTCGACCCCAAGGGCACGACCCTCTCCGCTGCCGAACTGCGCCGGATGACCGAACTGGTCGTGGACGATGCGGTATCGGACGCCGGAGGACGTACCACGCACCGCACCCCCGGCATCGAGGAATTCTGTATGGAGGCCGCCTCACTCCTGGGTGAGGATGCCGTCGTACGCGAGGACTCCGCCCTCGACAAGGCGTCCCGCGACTGGGCGCACATGTCGCCGATCCTCGCCGCCAAGCTCCCCGCCGGTCGCGCCGAGGTGGTGCTGCGACCGTCCTCGTACGAGCAGGTCCAGCCCCTTGTCGCCCTCGCCCACCGCCTGCGCATCCCGCTCACCCCGCGCGGCAAGGGAACCGGCAACTACGGCCAGGCGATCCCGCTGCACGGCGGTGCCGTCCTCGACCTCACCGGATGCGGACGCATCCTGGGTGCGGGCGACGGGTGGATCAGGGCCGAGGCGGGCGCAAAGATGTCCGACCTGGAGGCGCATGCGCGCACGCTGGGCCAGGAGCTGTGGATGTTCCCCTCCACCTTCGGGACGTCACTCGGCGGTTTCCTCTGCGGTGGGAACGGCGGCACGGGATCGCTGGCCAACGGCACCAACGGGGATGGCTTTGTACGAGAGTTGACCGTCGTCCCGTGCACGGAAGAGGCCGAGCCCTTCACCGTACGCGGCGAGGAGGCCCTCCCGTACATACACGCCTACGGCACCACCGGCATCACCACGACCGCGACCGTCGCACTCCAGCCGGCCCGCACCTGGACGGGGCTCTTCACCTCCTTCGACACCTGGACCTCCGCCACCGCCGCCCTCGCCGACCTCGTACGCCTGGAACCCGCCCCGCGCCTCGTCTCCCTCGACGAGCCCGGCCTCGTCGAGACCTTCGAGGCCGACCCGGCACTCGACCCGACCGCCCTGAGCGTCCGCGCAATCATCGAGGAGCAGGCCGACGGAGACGCCCGCGCGATCATCGAGAAGCACGGCGGACGCGTGGCGGAGATACGTCCCGCACCGCGCGGCCCCGCCCTCATCTCCTCGCTCTCCTTCAACCACCCCACGTACCACCTGATGAACGCCAAGGACGGCTACTTCCACCTGGAGATCGGCGGCGACGTACTGCTCGGCGACCCGACGGCGGTCAAGGCGGTCTACCCCGGGACGGTGCTGCACCTGGAGGGCATGCGCTCGGGGACCGTCGGCATGCTGATGGCGCACTACAAGGACGAGGCCACCGTGTACGAGGGGATCACCGCCCTGGAGGCGCTGGGCGTCGGCGTCCACGACGTCCACAACTGGTACGTCGACCGGCGCATCGAACTTGCCCGCGCCACCGCCCGCACGGCCGACCCGCTGGGGCTGCTCAACCCCGGCCACCTCCTGGGAGCGCACTGACCATGGCCTTCACCCGCTTCACCGACCTCAGCGGACCGACGGTCACCGACCTGTCCGCCGACACCGTGGCCGTCCTCCCCGTCGGCGCGATCGAGCAGCACGGGCCCCATCTGCCGGTCGCCACCGACTACTTCATGGCGGAGGCGATAGCGGAGGGCGCCGCCCTGGCCGCATCCGACACCTGCGACATCACGCTGCTGCCGGGCCTCGCGTACACCAAGTCCGACGAACACGCCTGGTCGCCCGGGACACTGTGGCTCAGCGCCTCGACGCTCTTCGCGGTTCTGGACGACCTCGGACGATCCCTCGCCAAGGGCCCCGTCCGGCGGCTCGCGTTCCTCAACGCACACGGCGGCAACAGCGCGCTGCTGGGAGTCGCCCTGCGTGAACTGCGCACCAAGTACGGCCTGTTCACCTTCCTGCTGCACGCCGCGCTGCCCGCGGACCACGGCGGGGCGTCATCCTCCGGCGAGCTGGGCCTTGGCGTGCACGGCGGGCTGAACGAGACCGCGGCGATGCTGCACCTCCACCCGGATACGGTGGACATGTCGCTGGCCAGGCGCAGTGTCCCCGAACACCTCACCGCCTACGAGCACATCGGTTTCGGCAAGTCCGTCTCCTTCGGCTGGACCAGCGACGACTTCGGTACGGGCAACGGTGTCATCGGCGACCCGACCGGAGCCACCCCCGAACTCGGCCGCAAGCTCGTCGACGCCGCCGTCGCCAACAACGCGGCCGCACTGCGCGAATGCGCCCGCTTCCTGCCTTCCGCCTGACCACCATCCGTCCGACCGCCTGACGTCGAGGACACCCGCCATGGCTATCCCCCCGCTCCACAAGCCGCTCAGTGAGATCACCGCCCACCACATCACCGCAGGCGACACGGTCAAGCTCGCCGTCCTCACCGGTCCGGCCGACGGCTCACCGACCACCGTCGTCTTCGAGGTGTGGGAGCCGGGCGGCGCCCAGCCGCTCAACTGGCACCCCGAGTCCGTGGAGACCTTCGTGGTGCTCGCGGGGGAGGGCCGCGCGGTCAGCGACGAGCACCAACGCGATCTCGCACCCGGCGATGTACTGGTCCTGCCCGTCGGATCCAAGCACCGGATCACCAACACCTCGGCCACCGAGCGGCTCTACACCCTCACGATCATGTCCCCCGACGAGGGCTTCGCCGACCTGATCCAGCGCGGCCCCTTCGCGGCGCTCGACGACACGGACCTGGCCGTCCTCGGAGCCGCCCGATGAGCACTGTGCCTTCCCGGGGGGCAACCCCCGGACCCCCGGCCGGACAAGCAGGCCGGCCCGCCTCGCCCCACCGCCCTCGCGGGGCGAACCGCAGCGAACTGCTCGACGCCTTCTGGTCGTACGAACAGGCCCTCGGCGCCAATGACCTGGTGGGCCTCGACCACTGGTTCCTGGACGCCCCGGACACGGTGCGCGCCGAGGGTTCCATGGTGCTGAGCGGACATGCCGCCATCTCGGACTTCCGTCGCGGCCGTAGCGGGGGAGCCCCGGCCCGTACGGTCGAGCGCGTCCATGAGGTGCGGATCGCCGAGGACGTCGCCGTACTGACCGCCGAAACGCTGCGGGCCGGCGGGTCGCGCGGAATGCAGACACAGGTGTGGCGGCTGACGGGGGAGGGCTGGCGGATCGCGGCCGCGCACGTCAGTGCGGTGCCGGATACGGTGGCGGACGAGGCTCCGGACCCCGCGGTGTGGCGGGTCGTTGGCGAGCCGCTGGTCGCCGGGGCGGGGGAGGGGCCGCTCGCCGGCGTACGTACTGCCGTCAAGGATCTCTTCGCCGTTGCCGGACAGCAGATCGGCGGTGGCAACCCGCAGTGGCTGGCCGAAGCGCCGGTGGAGCCCCGACATGCCGACGCTGTACGGGAATTGCTCAGCGCCGGCGCCCAGGTCGCCGGGATCGCCCAGACCGACGAACTCGCCTTCAGCCTCGCTGGGACCAACATCCACCACGGCACTCCCGTCAACCCTGTAGCCCCCGGCCGGATCACCGGCGGATCCAGCAGCGGCCCGGCGGCGGCGGTCGCCCGCGGCTGGGCGGACCTGGGGCTGGCCACGGACACCGCGGGCTCGATCCGGGTCCCCGCCTCCTACTGCGGCCTCTACGGCTGGCGCCCCACCCACGGAGCCGTTCCCACCGGCGGCCTGCTCCCGCTGGCCCCGTCCTTCGACACGGCGGGACTGCTTGCCCGGGACCCCGGCCTACTGCGTACAGCGGCGAAGGTGCTCCTGCCCCGGGACGACGAAGCCCCGATGACCACTCTTCTGGTCGACGACGCCCTCACCGCGCTCGCCGAACCCGAGGTCCAGGCATCCTTCGAGGCGGCATGCCGGGCGCTCTCCCTCCGCATCGGCCTGGAGCTCATACGGACCGACACCGGCATGGCCGCCCACCTGGAGGAGTGGCTGCCCGCCTTCCGTACCGTCCAGGCGGCCGAGGCGTGGGCCGCGCACGGGGAGTGGATCGAGAAGCACCCGGGCGCGCTGGGGGCCGACATCGAGGCCCGGTTCGCCGGGGGGAGCCAGGTCGCGGAGGGTGAAGGGCGTGACGCCACCTCCGGGCTCCTGTCCGCCCGTTCGGTCATCGTCGAAGCCCTCCCGCCCGGCACCGCGCTCCTTCTCCCGGCCACGAGCAGCCCGGCCCCCCGTGCCGATGCGACACCGGCCGAGGTCGAGACCGTACGAGCCGCAACCCTCCGCCTCACCTGCCTTGCCTCGCTCGCCGGGCTGCCCGCCGTCACCATGCCCCGGCTGCGGGTCCGCGACCTCCCGGTCGGACTCTGCGCGATCGGCGCACCGGGCACGGACCACGCCCTCCTGGAGCTGACCCATGCGTGAAATCGGCCCCAACTCCCGTAACTCCTGGAGCGCGGACGCCACACACGTCGACCTCCGCCGCCCGCAGCGCCCGGCCCGCCCCGTGACCGTGGAGGCTCAGCCCCAAATCCTGACGCTCGACCTGGCCTCAACGGCGATCGTCGTCATCGATATGCAGAACGACTTCTGCTCGCCCGACGGCTGGCTGGCCTCGATGGGCGTGGACGTGTCCCCGGCCCGCACCCCCATCCCCGTACTCCAGCGGCTCCTCCCCGCCCTCCGGGCGGCCGACGTCCCCGTCGTCTGGCTCAACTGGGGCAACCGCCCCGACCGCGCGAACCTCCCGCCCGGCGTCCTCCACGTCTACGACCAGGAGGGAACCGGAGGCGGCATCGGTTCCCAACTGCCCACGGGGGCAAGGGTCCTGGAGCGAGACAGCGCGTCCGCCGACATCACCGCACCCCTCTTTGCGGCACCCGGCGACCTGCACATCGCCAAGTACCGCATGAGCGGCTTCCAGGACACCGAACTCGACAGCGTCCTGCGCAATCTCCGCGCCGACACGCTCCTCTTCGCCGGAGTCAACGCCGACCAGTGCGTCCTCGCCACCCTCATGGACGCAGCGAGCCTCGGCTACGACGTGCTGATGCTGGAGGATGCGGTGGCCACCACCTCACCCCCGTACTGCATGGACGCCACGGTCTACAACATCCGCCAGTGCTTCGGCTTCACCCTCACCGCCGCCGACCTCCAGGAAGCCCTGTGACCCTCCTCCAACCCCACCGGGGCCCCGTCGACGGCGACCACTACCTGCCCGCAGACCCAGCGGCAGTCCACTGGGGGCTGCTCCCCAACGCGCGCTCCAAGCCGGCCCTTTCGGTCCTCTCCGGCGCGATCGTCAGCCTTGACACCATCAGCCACGAGGGCATCCTCGCCGACCAGGGCCGAGACCCGGCCGCCTTCTTCGCCGCGGCCGGCATCCACGACATCCTCCACGACACGGCCGAACTCGCCGCTTCCACCCGCCTTCACGACCCCGCCGCCCACGGCCCGCACGTTGTCACAGGACCCGTCCACATCCAGGGGGCCGAGCCCGGCGACGTACTCGAAGTGGAGGTCCTCCGCCTGCGCCGCCGCGCCCCCTACGGCGTGATCAGCAACCGTCACGGCAAGGGCGCTCTCCCCGGCGAATACCCCCAGGGCCCCGGCCCCGACCCGGTCAGCCTGGTCGCCACCGTCGACGACGACGGCCGTGGCCGCCTCCCCGTGGGAGACGGTCGCGACATCCGCTTCCCGCTCCAGCCCTTCCTCGGCATCATGGGCACCTCCCCCGCCACCGAAGCCCCGGTGCATTCGGTGCCTCCCGGCCCGCACGGAGGCAATCTCGACGTACGCCACCTCGGCGTCGGCGCCCGCCTCTTCCTCCCCGTTGCCGTCGAGGGCGCCCTCTTCTACGCCGGCGACCCGCACTTCTCCCAGGGCGACGGCGAAGTGGCCCTCACCGCCTTCGAAGCCCCGCTGCGCGCGACCCTCCGCCTCACCGTCCACCGCGACCCCGCCCTCCGCCGACTCGCATCCCGCCTGCGCGCCCCCTTCGCCGAGACCGACACCGAGCACGTCGTCATGGGCCTGGACACCGACCTCGACGAGGCGATGCGCCATGCCGTACGCGACGCCCTCACCCTCCTCGACGAGCGCTTCTCCGTCCCCGGCCCGGTTGCCCTCGCCTACCTCAGCGCGGCCGCCGACTTCCAGGTCTCCCAGGTGGTCGACATCGTCAAGGGCGTCCACTGCCGCATTTCCAAGGCGGACCTGACCTTCTGACGCCACACTGCTCGCGCTCTGCCAGGGGGAGCGAGCCTGGATCTCAGGTCTCGACTTCTCCCGCCCCGGCGTCCGACGGGACTGTCCTGATCAAGACACTCCCATTGACGACAGCGACGACCCCCGCCGCGCTGTCGTAGGTCCAGCCTTCCGGCGACAGTCGCTGCTGGCACACTCCGGCGGGGCCGGCCCGTCTCGGCCGTGACGCTCCGGCCCCCCGAGGTGTCGCCTGCCAAGCCGAGAAACCGGTTCTGGCCTGCGGTTTCTCCTGGCCTCGCTGCCTGTGGGACGGTTCACGAGGCGGTGCGCCCGTACCGCGTACCCGCCGGTGAGGACCAGGGGTGTCACCGACCACGGTGACCGACGCCGGGGAGCCCGCGTACTGCTTCTCGGCCGAGGTGCGCTGGGTCTCCGGCATGAGGGAGACCAGTTTGATTCGGTGGCGGCGGACGAATTCGAGGTCGGTGGGGGAGAGGAACGCCGTCGTGTCGGTGCAGCGCACTGGGTGAACGCGTCGGTCAGTGCTGGTGCGGCTTGGCGTAGCAGCATCTGCGGTCGTGGAAGCGGTAGAGGCCGAGCTTTCTCACACGGTTCGTAGCCGTTGGACGTCCTTGGCGACGGCACTGGCCGCTCAGCGACCGGCGTGGACACCGGGAAGACCGCAGGGTCCGCGCCCGTGTCGAGCAGACCTTCGCCCGCATGAAGAGCTGGAAGATCTGCCGCCACTGCCGCTTGAAAGGCGACGGCGTCTATCACGCTGTGCTCGGCATCGCCCGCCTGCCCAATCTCGCGCTCGCCGGATGGACCTACCCGAGATGGGCGTCCTCGATGCTGACCATGTGAACCGAAGCCCAGGAGTTGTCACCTGCGGAGCCGCGTGAGCCGGCGAAGCGGAACAGTCGAAGCAGTCTTGTTGTCACCAACAAGGCATTCGACTTGTCACAGGCGCTCATTCAGACCCGGCGAGATTGCGGAACAGACCCTCGAGGTCCTGTTCGCCGTCCCGGGTCTGGGCGCCGTTGTCCAGCCCGGCGCTCATGAGCTGTGCTGTGGCGGGGCGGAATACGAGCCCGGCCCAGGCGTCGTTCTCCCCTGCCAGGCCATCAGAATGATCGCGGAGGACGATAGCGCGCTTGGCCGCCGCGACGACGCCGCCGGGCAACGCGGCGATGTTGCCGGCGAGGCGGTCGACGAACTCGTCGAGCTGGTCGGCGGGGACGGCTCGGTTGACCCAGCCGTACCGCTCGGCGGTCTCGGCGTCCATCAGGTCGGCACCGAGCACGATCTCCAAGGCGCGGTTACGGCCGACGCGCTCGGTGAGGTACTGCGTGGCGCCACCGCCAGGGACGATGCCCATGAGGGCTTCGATCTGGCCGAGCCCGGCCTTGCCGATCGCCGCGAACGCCATGTCCGCGGCCACGACGAATTCGGCTCCGCCGCCGCGCGCCTTGCCTGCGAGCTTGACGATGGTCACCTGAGGCTGGCGGCGTAGCTGCTCCCCGACGGCCTGGAAGACGTTGACGCCGTCCGGCAGGTCGGCCATGAGTCCGGCGAGGGCGTCCGGGGTGGCGGTCATGTCGAAGTGGGCGAGGAAGAAGTCTGGGTCCGCACTGTCGAACACGATCACGTGTATGGCGTCGTCGCCGGCCAGCGAGGTGAGTAGGCGTCGCAAATCGGTCATGACCGCGACGTTGAGGACGTTGACCGGCGGGTTGTCGATCGTGACGTGCGAGACTCCGTCCTTCTGGCTGACCCGCAAGGTCTGGTAGGCGTCGTGGCCCATGGCTTTTCTCCCAGGTATCTGGCAGGACTCTGGTTCCTGTTGTATACCTACTGTGAAACCGTCTTTGACCTGCGTCAATGACGCACTTCAGGCATCCTAGGGATCGTGGAGGATACCGCCATGGCAACTTCTGAGGCCGTCTACCGGGCCGCCGCCGAGCACGACGCGGTGTTTCGGTCCGACTGTCCGAGCCGGCCGATCCTCGATCAGATCGCCGACAAGTGGTCGATGATGGTGATGGCGGTCTTGGTCGAACCACGTCGGTTCAACGAGATCAAACGTCGCCTCGAGGGCGTCACGCAACGCGTCCTCACTCAGACCTTGCGCCGGCTCGAACGCAACGGGATGGTCGAGCGCCGCGTGCTGCCGACCTCGCCGGTCGGCGTCGAATACTCGCTGACCTCCCTCGGTGAATCCCTGCGCGAGCCGTTCGCTCACCTCTACGACTGGACCGTCGCGAACGCCGCCGAGATCCAAGCACGCCAGCGCGACTACGACCAGCGAGCCCCGCGCTGACACCACGACCCTGAAGCAGAGCCGGAGCGAGCGGCACCTGCCCGGTCCGGTGACCTGTACCGTCCGCCGACCACGACCGGCGACTCAAGCTCATGCGGAGAGCCGTGACGGTTGGAGACGGTGCCGATGGTGTCGTTGGTCGAAGAACCGAGGCCGCGGCCCGGGTGCTCGCCCGCGCAATCCGCGCGGTCAGCCTGGTGCGCGAGCGCACCACCCAGCGCACCACCCAGCGCACCGACTCCACCCACGTCCTGGCCGCGGTGCGCGACCTGACCCGCCTGGAGCTGATCACCGCAGGTCACCTGTCGTTGGATCGTTGCGGAGTTCACCAAGGGCCAGTGCCGGCCCAGCGGCTTCGAGTCCGCACCGTCCCCGCAGTGGTTCAGGCGGATTATCTCTCCGGCCAGCAAGCAGAAATCTGTATCGGCCGGAGTAGACATTGGGGAGCGGTGTGGTTATGGTTTCTCTCGTAGCCGAGATCGAGCAGGGCCCGGCAGGGACGAACTGCCGGGCAGTAGTACGGAGTTGTAGTTTGCAGGACGGTGCGGTGGTGGAGTTTCGAAGCCAGGGTTGTTGCAGGACGGCGACGGGGCTGACGACCGGACCGGGTGGCCCGCAGTGATCAGGGGCCGCCGCGAGCAGTGCCGCAGTGGCAGTACCCAGCAGTGAAGTGAGTGAGCAGTACCTCGGTGAAGGCGTCGGCTGCGGGCGCGCGTACCGGGAGGTTCGGCAGTGGGGTTCTAAGCCAGAGCAGATGCATGACGGGCGACGGGGCTGGCTGCCGGAGAGTGGCGCTGTTCGAAGCCACCAGCAGTTCGCTGTATCAGCAGTACGCAGGTCCCGTTTGGTGAGTAGTTCATCCAGAGGGAATAACGGAGGGGCCGAGCGCCATCAGGATCGCCCGGGCGGACGTCTTGAGCCCGGGTACCGCAGGACATCGATAGTGAGGTGGTCTCCGGTCAAGCAACCGCGATCCCCGTACCCCCGACGCCGTTCAGGTCGGGTCTGCGGAAACAGAAGGCTGGCGCAGCACGAGGGCCGGCAGATGGTGTAGCAGTTCCTTCGGGGCCCTGGTGCCAATGGCACCAGGGCCCCTCCACGCGTTTCACAGAGAGGTGCAATGACAGCAGACGACTCGTTCGGCCGTCTCGATGACGACGACTACCCCGCCTACACCATGGGCCGGGCCGCCGACATGCTCCACACCACCCAGAGCTTCCTCCGCGCCATCGGCGAAGCCCGCCTCATCACCCCGCTCCGCTCCGCCGGCGGACACCGCCGCTACTCCCGCTACCAACTGCGCATCGCCGCCCGCGCCCGCGAACTCGTCGATGCCGGAACCCCCATCGAAGCCGCCTGCCGCATCGTCATCCTCGAAGACCAACTCGAAGAAGCCCAGCGCATCAACACCGAACACCACCGCGCCGCAGGATCGTTCAGTCCGCCCAAGGCCTGAGGCAGCCCGCCCGCCGGGCACCGGCGGGTCCCCGCCCGCACGTGGCGGGGGCTCTGGATCGTTTCCCGTGGTGGGTGGGCGTCCGTGTCGGCTGTCGTGGTCCGAAAGTCCCCTTCGTCTGAGTCTTCGGCGGGGGCGCTCTCCGTGCCGCAGGAACCCCCGCGATCACCTCCGCCTCCGGCACGTTGCGGGAGCGTACATCGACTCGAAAGCGCGAGACGGGGCTACTCGGCTGCGTCGCCCAGGGCGGAGGCGGCCCGGACGTGTACCCCCGTTACTCTGCGATCGACGCCTCGGGTTTTCATGAGCTCCCCGAGGTCAAGCCCTGTGTGATGCGGCCCGGGGCCAAAGGTGCCCCTGCGGCCGAGGGTGTGAACCCCGCCTGGCAGGAGGATGCCACCGAAAATGTGCTCTCCCAGCCGCGTACCGCGACCGCTCTTTACGAAATCGTGCGTTCGGGGTGGGCCAATATCTATGGCCGCGAGGTCAGAGTTTACCGTGCCATGCGGGGAATGTTTGTGCCGCAACCAACCGAGCGAAGTTATTTACCGTGCCCGAGCCGTTACGGCATGCTACTGTCGATCTCAGTTGCAGTTGTGGTTCCCAAAACTTCAAGCGCTTTCGCCGGAATTGTCGGCCACTGGAAGCGCTTTGTATTGCCGGTCATTTTCCGGTCGGGGCATCATCGCGGCGACCCGGGTACCTGGCATCGCGGATCCCGGCGTACTGCCCCAAAGGAGATATGACATGGCATCAGGCACAGTGAAGTGGTTCAACGCGGCCAAGGGTTTCGGCTTCATCGAGCAGGATGGTGGCGGCGCTGACGTGTTCGCCCACTTCTCGAACATCGCCGCCCAGGGCTTCCGTGAGCTGCTCGAAGGCCAGAAGGTCACCTTCGACATCGCGCCGGGCCAGAAGGGCCCGATGGCCGAGAACATCGTTCCCGCCTGACGCTGTCGCGCACTTCGTAGCTGGGGCCCGCATCCCACGGGGTGCGGGCCCCAGCTGCGGACATTTCCCGCAGCGGTGTCCCCTTGAAGGTCGCCCGTACCCCTTCTTCAGGGATCCGTGCCTCTTCGGAGCGCAATCGGTCGAAGTCCGGGATTTCACGTCCTGTGTGACGTCATCCATTTCGTGGCCTTCCTGCCGCGCCAGATTCACTGCACACCAGATTCTCTTTCGCATTCCATTCGGCCCGTTTCTTGTGATTCCCTGCACTGCTTTTCGTTGCGGGAATACCTTGGTGCGCGCCGTGTATCAAGGAAGGTTCTCGATGAACCCCACACGTACGAACAGCCGTTCCTCCAGTCGCAACCGGACGGACGGTCTCGCTTTCGGCTCCGACGCCAATTCGCGGCGGGGCGCACGCCTCGGCTCGTCCGCTCCGAGCCGTTCGGGAGGTCCGAGCCGGTCGAGCGGACATGGTCGGCGGCCGGCGGCGGTGCAGGGAGAGTTCGCCCTGCCGAAGACGGTGACTCCTGCGCTTCCCGCGGTCGAGGTGTTCGCCGACTTGGACATGCCCAAGCAGCTGCTGGCGGCGCTCACCGCGCAGGGCGTGAGCGTCCCGTTCCCGATCCAGGGCGCGACCCTGCCCAACACCCTTGCCGGCCGCGATGCTCTGGGGCGCGGGCGTACCGGCTCCGGCAAGACCCTCGCCTTCGGCCTGGCTCTGCTGGCGCGCACCGCCGGCCAGCGTGCCGAGCCTCGCCAGCCGCTGGCCCTGGTCCTCGTGCCGACGCGTGAGCTGGCCCAGCAGGTGACCGACGCGCTCACCCCCTATGCCCGCTCGGTGAGGCTGCGCCTGGCCACCGTCGTCGGCGGAATGTCGATCGGGAGGCAGGCCAACGCGCTGCGTGGTGGCGCCGAGGTCGTCGTGGCGACGCCGGGCCGGCTCAAGGACCTCATCGATCGCGGTGACTGCCGACTTGACCAGGTCGCGATCACCGTCCTGGACGAGGCCGATCAGATGGCTGACATGGGCTTCATGCCCCAAGTCACCGCGCTCCTGGACCAGGTCCGCCCCGAAGGCCAGCGAATGCTGTTCTCCGCCACCCTGGACCGCAACGTCGACCGCCTGGTCCGCCGCTACCTCACCGACCCTGTCGTCCACTCCGTCGACCCCTCCGCAGGTGCGGTCACGACGATGGAGCACCACGTGCTGCACGTCCAGGGCACCGACAAGCACCGCACCACGACGCAGATCGCGGCACGCGAAGGCCGGGTGATCATGTTCCTGGACACCAAGCGGGCTGTGGACAAGCTCACCGACCACCTGCTGGCCAGCGGTGTACGGGCCGCCGGCCTGCACGGCGGGAAGTCACAGCCGCAGCGCACCCGAACCCTGGCCCAGTTCAAGACCGGACACGTCACCGTGCTCGTGGCCACGAACGTCGCCGCTCGCGGCATCCACGTCGACAACCTCGACCTCGTCGTCAACGTCGACCCGCCGACCGACCACAAGGACTACCTGCACCGCGGCGGCCGTACCGCACGGGCAGGGGAGTCCGGCAGCGTCGTCACCCTGGTCACCCCCAACCAGCGCCGCGACATGACCCGCCTCATGACCGCCGCCGGCATCGTGCCCCAGACCACCCAGGTCCGCTCCGGCGAAGAGGCACTCGGCCGGATCACCGGTGCCCAGACCCCCTCCGGCATCCCGGTGACGATCACCGCACCGGTCGTCGAGCGGCGTCAGCGCAGCGCGTCCTCACGAGGCCGGCGCAGCCCCGCCTCGGCGGCCCGTCGCGTGACCGCGCATCAGTCCTCCTTCGACGCGGCGGCCTGAGAACTCCGTGATCCGGAAACTGACCCACTCATGCAGGAGGCACCTTTTGACGTTGGTTCAGATGCAGCCCCGCTCGACGAATGCCACTACCGTACGCAGGACGGTGGCCGACGCCATGGACACCGCCGGACCGCAGGTCTGTGACGACATGACCGTCGAGGTTGCCCTGTCCGTCATGGCCAGTGCCCGAACCGGGCATATGCTTGTCTGCGACGACAGCGGCCTGTGCGCCGGACTGGTCACCCAGTCTCAGCTCACAGCAGCCCGTGACGGCTCCGCGTACTCGGACAGGGTCCAGCTGCGCGACATCCTCGGCGATCGCGAGCCGTTCACCTCGCCCGGGACCACCATGGCCGAAGCCGGAAACATGATGTGCGACAGCCAGGTCGATGCCCTGCCTGTGGTCGACGAACACGGTAGCGCCCTGGGCGTCCTCGCCCTCGCCCGCTGAAGCGCCTCAACCGAGGCAGAACCACTCCCTCTTCGTTCCTCTCCCTGTGAGGCATCATGCGCTGTGTCATCGCCCGCTTCCCGTTCGACCTCACCAGGAGCGGCGTCCTGGAATCGATGAAGGGCATCAAGCCCGAGCAGGCTTCCGGCGAGTCCGTGATCATCGGTCGACGCACCTACCCCGTCAAACAGGTCGGCCAGGTCATCACACGCCAGGACCGCCGCGACTTCAGCGCAGGCGAAGTCCTCCGAGCCATGACTCAGCTCGGCTTCACCTGCCGCAGCCTTCCCCAGGCCGCGCCCGTACGCGCCCTCAGCCCGCTGCAACAGGCGTCCGCGCTGCTCGGCAGCCCTGTGGCCGCCTGACCGACGGGCAGGCGCGAGCCCCCGGCATGCAGCGGTGAGGGTCCGACAGGGTTACACCGGTCGGGCCCTCACCGCGTACCGAGGTGTCTCGGCGCGGCAGTGGGTCAGTGGTCGGAGTAGCTGAAGTCGCCCATCGTCCAGGCACTGACGTCCTCGATCGCCACGCGGTACATACCACCCGTCTCCGGGATCCCCACCGGACCCTGCAGAATCCGGGCCACATGGAAATGCAGATGGGTGGGCGGTCCTTCCACGCGCGCCGCAGCCGTGAACACGGCGGAGAAGTCGCTCAGGCGGGCCGAGTCCGCCAGGACCTCCGACACCCGCTGCCTCCAGACGGCCTCGGGAGCCAGCCGACCCGTGATGACAGCACCACCGGCGACCACGGTCAGAGGCATTTGATTGCTGTGCCCGGACTCCACCAGGCCGGCAATGTCTACGAGCAGCGCGTCAGGCTTCGACATGGGGCCGATTATATTCGCCGGCCGGCGGGCTGCTTTCTGCGGTGTCGGCTGCGGCCAGGACGACGCGTGTGCAGGTCCTGGGTGCTCTCGATGAGAGCAGGCAGCTGGAGGTCCGCTCTCCCGCCGCGCAGGCGCAGGGGCCAGGGGTGGCCGGCGTTGATGAACTCGGTCCGACCGTCGTGCAGGTTGATCCGCAGCAGTGTCCGGTGACGTAGCGGCCGCCGCTGTGCTCGGCCACGGCCTGGTCGGCGCTCTGCGCTTGTTCGGCAAGGTCAGCCCCCTGCCTGCGGGCGCGTCGCAGCGCTCCGACGAGGAGGGTGGCCAGCAGGGCGGCGTCCACGTCGTGTCCCATGGCGTCGGTGACAGACAGGAGGTGCCGACGGACCGTCCCGATCTCGTACTCAGGGAGATCGAAGACATGTTCGCCGCACAGCACTGATCCTCACCATGCGATCTCCTCACAGGCCCGCAGCGGTCTCCGCTGCGGGCCGGCCACGACTGACGTGAGCACCCCGGAAGACCGTCACATTGGTTGACCGGCGAATTCGAGTGACGGAGGCTCAGTGGACTTTCAGACGTTCGTCCAGGCTTCGAGGAAGGCTTTCCGTCCAGTGGGATCGTCCGCCCTGCGGTCGGCGTGCAGGACGTGCCAGGCGGTGAGTTCGAGATCGCGGAGCCACAGTTCTCCGATGACCTGTGTCTTGAGGTCGGGGAGATGGTCGGATTCGGCGAGGGCTTGGCCGATCACCTCTCCGGCTGCGACGCGTTGCGGTGGGGTCATCTCGTCGACCGCCGAAAGGATCTGGCGGGCCAGGGCGGTCCCCTCGCCTGCCAGGGCCTGCAGCACATCGGCCTTGATGGTGGCGGGTAGCAGGTAGGCGGTGCCGGAGGACCTCCACAGGTCCGACCAGAAATGTTCCCCTGCCTCAGTGGGGGAAGGGAGCGCGGCCAGCAGTCCGAGGAGATGGCCGATGGCCGCGTAGCCACCTGAGTGGGCAGCCGCGACAACTGCGATGCCGGCGACGCGCTCCACATCGAGATGGCCGGCTCCGCAGTTCGGAGCAAGACCCAATTGGTGTTCCAACTGGCCCGTGAGGGGAGCGGATACGTGAGGGCGGACCTCAGGAAGCATCGGTGGTCCTTGCGGGTAGGCGAGCGGTGGTGCCCGTTCGGAAGCCCTGATCGTTCCCCGTGAGGAGCCGGTTCACTCCGCTTTGCGTGTTCAATCGGTGGCGGATCAAGAGGCCGCACAGCGGTGAGAGCCCACTCCCGGCGACCGGCATCCTCACTGTCAGTGGCGCAGGGCGCCGCGTCGGGCGGGCTGCCTGTGCGCTCCGGAGGCGGTCCCGGCTGGGATCGCTCCGGTCCGGCTCCGGCCCGTCGCAGCCGGAGGGCGATCAGCGCCGTGAGCACGAAGACCGCGGCCTCGTAGACCATGGCGAACGCCGCGTTCGCACCGTCGGCATGCGCGAAATAGGCCGGCCCGGCCGCCGTCATCCCGATCGAGCCGCCGAGTTGCTGGGCCGTGGGCAGCCGGCGAGCATGCCGATCGGGGGTCGCCGCCAGCGCGGCGGCGACCCGGGACCATCAACGATGTCTTCCTGAAGCGACGGGAGAAGCCACAACCTGGGCCGTCATCGATTCGCCCTTTCGTTTGTGGCAGGTCCCATCAGGTGCGGGTCCAGCGTTGGTTGCTGCCGTTCGAGCAGGAGTAGAGCTGAATCAGGGTTCCGTTGGCGGTGCCGCCTGCGACGGCGTCAAGGCAGAGGCCGGACTGGACGCCGACGATGGATCCGTCAGAATTGAGGCGCCATTTCTGGTTGTCGCCGCCCCAGCAGCTGTAGATCTGGACTTTGGAGCCGTTGCCGGTGCCGGCGGCGTCCAGGCACTTGTTGCCGTAGACCCTGAGCTCGCCGGCGTCGGTGTACGCCCACCGCTGGTTGGTGCCGCTGTTGCAGTCCCACACCTGGAGCTGGGTGCCGTCGGTGGTGCTGCTGCCGGGCACGTCCAGGCAGCGGCCCGAACCGACGGCCTTGATCTGTCCGGACTCCGCAGGCGGCGTGGTGGAGCCGCCGTTGAGTGCGTTGAGGACGGCGGTGTAGGCGGGCTTCTTGCTGCCGTCACCGTTGAACAGCAGCGGCGTCTGCTCCGATCGCCAGGAGTCGGTGTCGCGCACGCCCCAGACGGTGATGCCGAGGCAGCGCGGGACGGCCATGCAGTCGTTGGTCACGTTCGCGTAGGTCGAGGCCGGGGCGCCTTGGATGTCGAGCTCGGTGACGGCCACGTCGACGCCGAGGGCGGCGAAGTTCTGCAGGGTGGTGCGGAAGTTGCTGTTGTAGGGGCTGCCGCTGTTGAAGTGCGACTGGAAGCCGACGCAGTCGATCGGCACGCCGCGCTGCTTGAAGTCCCGGACCATGGCGTACATGGCCTGGGTCTTGGCCCAGGTCCAGTCCTCGACGTTGTAGTCGTTGTAGCAGAGCTTGGCCGCCGGGTCGGCTGCGCGCGCGGCGCGGAAGGCGACCTCGATCCAGTCGTTGCCGGTGCGTTGCAGGTTGGAGTCCCGCCGGGCTCCCGAACTGCCGTCGGCGAAGGCCTCGTTCACGACGTCCCACTGAGCGATCTTTCCCTTGTAGTGGGACATCACGCCGTTGATGTGGTCGGTCATCGCCTGGCGCAGCGTGCTGCCGCTGAGGCTCTGCATCCAGCTGGGCTGCTGGGAGTGCCAGGCCAGGGTGTGGCCGCGCACCTGCTTGCCGTTCTGCACCGCCCAGTTGTAGACGCGATCGGCGGCGGTGAAGTTGAACTGGCCCCGCTGCGGTTCGGTGGCGTCGATCTTCATCTCGTTCTCGGCCGTCACCGAGTTGAACTCACGGCCCGCGATCGTCGTGTACGTCGAGTCGCCCAGCCTGCCCGAGGCGATGGCGGTGCCGAAGTAGCGGCCGCTCTGCGCCGCTGCGGCGCCGAGCGTGCTCTCGGCGGCGTGTGCGGTAGGGGGCGCGACCAGTGCGGCGGCCGCACCGAGGACGCCGACGACCAGCGCCAACAGCAGGCCGCGGATCTTCCGGCGGATAACGGGTCTGGGAAGGGCGTACGAGCCCATGACTGTGCCTCCAAGGTAGAAATCACGGAAGGACTGAAACGCAGGGGATTGCGCCGTCCGCTCCCGTTCAGCTGATGGACGGACGGGGCGGTCGGGAGCCCGGGCAGCACGGATTCACCGGACACCGCGGTTATGGGACGGGACGACCTTCGGCACAGGCACGGGGGTACTCCATCGCGGCTCAGCCGGGGGACCGCCACGCGGCGCCGTGTATCTCTCCAACTGCGTGAAGAGCCAGGATGCGCTGGTGCGGACCTCACCGGAACGAAACGGGGTGGCGCAGGTGCTTTGGTGCGCGGATCTGTAGTGCAGTTGTGCGTGGGTCTGCCGGGCGGTACAGACTGCCCGAGGCCGGTGCGGTTCGAAGTATCGAGCCGCGGCCGGTATCTCAGACAGGAATGATTGAGGTACTGACGAGGCATCGTCAAGACTTCCGCAGAAGAGTTTCTGTTTCGCTTCCGAAACTTTCGGAATGGGATTTGGGTCAAGAGCTCGCGAACGCGTCGCCCCGCATCGCGCCTTGGCCCCGAAGGTGGTCGATCCCGCCAGGTCTGCGCAGCGCGGCCGGTGGGCCGGCAGGTCCTGCCGGCCATCGATCAGCTGATCCACGATGTCGCGCCGGCTGGACGGGTCTCGTAGCTGCGGCAAGGCGGCAGTGGGCGGCACGGTGTCGAGTGTGACGTGCGACGTTTCGTGCGCGGGATCCCGCAATTGTTTCGGCATCGGTAGCGACACATGCGAGAAGTATTGACGCCCTTCGCCGGCTCCCTATCATTAAGGGCGCTCGACACTTCGACCCTTGTTCGATATGCCGAACGCGCCGAGTCACTCCATCGCACAGCAGGGCAATACCGGGTCGCGCCGCCCGAACGCAGTACCGCAAGGCCCGCATGCATATGTCATGACCTCGCCAATCTATTCCGACCGGGAAGTCACAAGCGGTATGCCGTGGTGCTCGCAGACCGCTGCACACCGCACCACGCCGACAGTCCGGGCGACCTTTGACGAGGCGAACCGGAACCGTCTACTCAAGGCTGAGGAAGTCCCCATGCACAGAGGAAATTTCAGCCGCAGGCATCCGTCTGCGGTGCTCGCCGCCGCGGTCGCGGCCCTGGCCGCGTTGGCGGCGATGCTCGTCGCCACCCCGGCTCAGGCGGCTGCCAGTGGCGCCTTGCGCGGTGCCGGTTCGGGCCGGTGTCTCGATGTGCCGGGCGCCGTCCAGACCGACGGCACGTACCCGCAGATCTACGACTGCTGGAACGGAACCAACCAGCAGTGGACGTTGACGGACGCCAACCAGCTGACCGTCTACGGCAACAAGTGCCTGGATGTTCCGGGCCACGCCACGACGGCCGGCACCCGGGTGCAGATCTGGAGCTGTTCCGGCGGTGCGAACCAGCAGTGGCGGGTGAACTCCGACGGCACGGTCGTCGGCGTGGAGTCCGGGCTGTGCCTGGAGGCCGCGGGCGCCGGTACGGCCAACGGCACGGCGGTGCAACTGTGGACGTGCAACGGCGGCAGCAACCAGAAGTGGACCGGTCTGACCGGGACGCCGCCGACGGACGGCACGTGTTCTCTTCCGTCGACGTACCGCTGGACGTCGACGGGTGTGCTCGCGCAGCCGGCGAACGGGTGGGCCGCGGTGAAGGATTTCACCACCGTGACGCACAACGGCAGGCACCTGGTCTACGCGTCGAACGTGTCGGGATCGTCGTACGGTTCGATGATGTTCAGTCCGTTCACGAACTGGTCCGACATGGGGTCGGCCGGCCAGACCGGGATGAGCCAGGGTGCGGTGGCGCCCACGCTGTTCTACTTCGCACCCAAGAACATCTGGGTGCTGGCGTACCAGTGGGGTTCGGCGGCCTTCATGTACCGAACGTCGAGCGACCCCACCAACGCCAACGGCTGGTCCTCGCCCCAGGCGCTGTTCACCGGCAGCCTCTCCGGCTCCGACACCGGCCCGATCGACCAGACCCTGATCGCCGACGGCCAGAACATGTACCTGTTCTTCGCCGGTGACAACGGCAAGATCTACCGGGCGAGCATGCCGATCGGGAACTTCCCGGGCAACTTCGGCTCGTCGTACACGACGATCATGAGCGACACGAAGGCCAACCTCTTCGAGGGCGTACAGGTCTACAAGGTCCAAGGCCAGAACCAGTACCTCATGATCGTCGAGGCGATGGGCGCGAACGGGCGCTACTTCCGCTCCTTCACGGCCTCCAGCCTGAACGGGTCGTGGACCCCGCAGGCCGCCAGTGAGAGCAACCCCTTCGCGGGTAAGGCCAACAGCGGAGCCACCTGGACCAATGACATCAGCCACGGTGACTTGGTCCGCGACAACCCCGACCAGACCATGACCATCGATCCCTGCAAACTGCAGTTCCTCTACCAGGGCAAGGACCCCAACGCGGGCGGCGAATACAACCGACTGCCGTGGCGGCCGGGCGTCCTCACCCTGCAACGCTGATCTTCCCGATTCACGGTGACCGTGATGTGGTGCGGTCTGCAGGCGTGTGGGCGAGCGCTTCACCGCGGGGCCGGGCCCACCTGCTGACCGGCACCACCGCATCGAGGAACCCCGGCCGTGTGGCGGCCGGGGTTCCTCTCACCTCCCATTGCGGGCTCGCGGGAGCGCCTGCCACGCCTGCCGGGTGGGCGGCGTGGCTCGCCGCGGTTGCCGGAACCATTTGTCGGCCCCGACGGTCACGCGAGCCAGCTTTCCCACGCCGTCTCCCCGGAGGCGGCTGAGGGAAGCGTGAACCCGTTCACTCACCCCTGACGCTCCTTCGGCGCTCCCTGCCGCCGCCATGGCCGGGCCCCTGGTGAAGCCGTGGCCGAAGAACGCGCCGACGCACATGGCTGCCGCGTCCGCCGGAGCGGCCTTGCCGGTCGCGCGCTGATGTTCGCGTCCACAACGGCGCGCAGGCCCGGGCCGGCCAGGGCGCATCCGCTGATCGACCAGGCCGGCGCGCCGGCGAGCGCACTGCCGTCATGTCATGACCCGACGGAGTGACGTGGAGTACTTGCGCCCACTTTGACGTAACGGTTAATGTTACGACCGAGGTGGTGAGGATGAGTGCGAACAGCAGGCTGACCGTTGCGGCTCATGCCCTGGCGTGGATCGGCTTGTATCAGCGCCGTGGCCACGAGGTGGCGACCTCGGAGCAGATCGCGACGAGCGTCAACACCAATGCGGTCGTCATTCGGCGATTGCTGGCGGAGCTGCGCAAGGCCGGCCTCGCTGACTCGCGGCGCGGTGCGGGGGCGGGGTGGATGCTCTCCCGGGAGCCGGAGATGATCACTCTGCTCGACGTCTACGAGGCGGTCGAGCCGGGATCGGTCTTCGCGCTGCACCGCTCGGCGCCTGACCCTGAGTGTGTCGTGGGCCGGGGGATCGGTCCCGTGATGACCGCCGTGTACGGCGACGTGGAGGCCGCCCTGCGTAGGGAGCTTGCGAAGACCACGCTGGGGGACGTGCTCCGGGACGTGCTCGCCGCCACCTAGCTTCGGCTTTCGTCGTCCCCTGCGGGGCGTCGCCCGGTCGACGGCCGGCCCGACGTGGCCGAGAGCGCGGCACCTACCCCGCTGGGGCGCCTCGAGGAGGTCGCCGCGACAGCCCGGTAGGTGGCCGGCGGCGAGAACACCTTCACCACCGGCGCGGCACTGCTCGTCGACGGTGGCGCCACCCAGCTCTGAAAGCCGAAGCTGCCGCGGTACCCCCCACCATGCTCATCACTCTCCAAGGAGCCGACATGTCCGCAACTTCCCCGACCTGCACGGTGCGGGACACCATCAGCCGCTTCCTCGCCCTGCTGGCAGCCGGAGACGCCGAGGGCCTGGCCGGCCTGTTCGCCGATGACATCGACTGGTTCGTCCCCGGCGACAGCAGCCTCCCCTGGACGGGTGTGCGGTCCCGTCGCGAAGAGGTCTCCGCGTACTTCCGCACCCTGTGGCCGGTCTTCGTCGAGGGCGCGAGCGAATCAGAGATCGGCCACATCCTCGTGGACGGCGACGAGGCTGCCCTCTTCGGCCGGTTCACGCACACGGTCAAGTCGACCGGACGCCGCTTCACGACCCCCGTGGCCTTCCGTCTCACGGTCCGTGACGGGCGCATCGAACGCCTTCATCTGTTCGAGGACACCCTTACCGTCGCACAGGCCATGGTCCCGACCGGGAGCTGAACGTGCCCACGCGCACGGGCGCTACCGGTTCGGCATGCATCAACGGGAAGGGTGCTGCCACGACTTCGCAGGAGAAGCCTGGCACACGGCGTCGTGATCGACAGGCGGCTGCGCGTGGTGTCCGGTTCAGCCCTGGAGGGCGGTGAGCCAGTCGGTCAGCAGGCGGTTGACCTCAGCGGGGCGTTCCTGCTGGATCCAGTGGCCGCAGCCTTCCAGCAGGTGGGAGGCGGACAGGGCGGGGAGGGTGGTGGGGTAGGCGTCGATGGCGTCGGCCATCCAGGTGGTGGAGGCGTCGAGGGTGCCGCCGATGAACAGGGACGGCTGCGTGACCGGGGCTCCGCGGTGAGGGGCGAGGTCTTCCCAGTCGCGGTCCATGTTGCGGTAGCGGTTGAGAGCGCCGGTCAGGCCGGTGCGCTCGAACTCCGCCGCGTAGACGTCCAGGTCGTCCTCACCCAGCCAGGCGGGAAGCTTGCCTGCGGGGAAGCGGTCGCGCAGCCGGCCGCCGTGGGTGACGAAGTGCGGGTCGGTGTCGCCCTGGGCGGACATGGTGTCGGCGGACAGCGCCGCGTAGAAGCCGGCGAGCCAGCCCCGGACGTCGGGCTCGATCTCCGCCTCGGCGCGGCCGGGCTCCTGGAAGTACGAGACGTAGAACTCCTGCTCAGGGCCGCCGATCTGGCCGAAGATGTCGGTGGGGCGGGGACCGCCCGGCGGCGCGTAGGGGACGCTCAGCAGGCCGACGGCGCGGAAGACTTCGGGGTGGAGCAGTGCGGAGGAGGCGGCGATGTTGGATCCCCAGTCGTGGCCGATGACCACCGCGCTCTCCTCGCCGAGGGCGCGCACCGCGGCCACGTTGTCCCGCACCAGGTCGAGCATCCGGTAGGCGTCGGTCGCGGCGGGCTTGGAGGAGCGGCCGTAGCCGCGCACGTCGATCGCCACCGCCCGGTAGCCGGCGGCGGCGAGGGCCGGGATCTGGTGGCGCCAGGAGTACCAGGACTCGGGGAAGCCGTGTACGAGCAGGACCAGCGGGCCGGTGCCCTGCTCGACCAGGTGGATGCGCCCGGCCGGCGTCTCGATGGTGCGGTGGCGGAACTCGGCAGTCGGTTCGGGCTGCATGGCTTCTCCTCGGTTAGCGGGCGGACGCGGCTACCTGTCGATCATGCGGCGCGGCGGCCTCCCGAGGCGATCAGCGTTGCCATTCTGGCAAGATCGCAGCGCAGGGCGGATGAGCGGTGTGGCTGAGAGGAGCGGGAACGATGTCGGGCGACGACCTGGACGGCACGATGGCGGCGATTGGACCCGGACTGCGAGCCGCGCGCGAGCAGCACGGCGCCACGCTCGCCGGTATCAGCCGTGCGACCGGCATCTCGTCGAGCACGCTGTCGCGGATCGAGACCGGTCGGCGCAAGCCCACCCTGGAGGTCGTGCTGCAGCTGGCGAAGGAGTACGGCGTCTCCCTGGATGAGCTGGCCGGTACCGCTCCCTCCCCCGCGGTCGCGCGCCGCAGCACGGCGCTGCACAGCTTCGGGGACGACAAGGCGGTGCTGCCGCTCACCCGGTACGTCGGCGGCCTGCACGCCCACAAGCATGTGCTGCCCGCCGTCGAGGAATCGCCCGCGCGGCCCCGGCAGGTCTCCCACGAGGGCTACGAGTGGCTGTGCGTTCTGTACGGGCGACTGTGGCTCGCGCTCGGCGACCAGGATCTTGTCCTGGCCGCCGGGGACGTCGCCGAGTTCGATACCCGCACCCTGCACGGGGTGGCGAACGCCGGCCCCGGCGAGCCGGTCGAGTACCTGATCCTGTTCGGGCCGCAGGGCGAACGACTGCGGCCGCGGACCCCGCCGGCACCCGGCCGCGGGGCCCGGTAGCGCACAGCCCCGTGAGGCTCCGGACCCGGTGCCGCTCAGCGTCGTGCAGCGGCCGCAGGGTTGCAACGACGATCCTCAGCGCTGCAGGACTGAGGCGGCGCGCACCGATCGACGCCGACGGAACCCCGCGGCCTGACCTGCTCTTCGTGGCGGCGTCCTCGCTGAGCGGCTCCGGGTGCGGTGCCGCGTGGGTCCGCCGGGTCGGGTCGGGCCGGGTCGCCGTTTTCGAGGACCGCATTCCGGCCGGACCTCGGTGTCAGAGCCTCCCGGTAGCGTGACGGCATCCAGATGCGGCTCACTGCGGGAGAACCACCATGGACATTCTGCTCATCGGCGGCTTGTGGCTCGACGGATCCGCCTGGGACGACGTCGTGCCCGAACTCACCGCGCTCGGGCATCATCCCGTGCCGCTCACCCTTCCGGGCCAGGGCGACGGCGCCGCCTCCGCGACACTTGACGACCAGCTGGAAGCAGTGGTTGCCGCAGTCGACGCGGCGCCCGGAACGCCTTTGGTGGCAGGGCACTCCGCAGCATCAACCCTGGCCTGGCTGGCCGCCGACGCACGACCGGAGAAGGTGGCCAAGGTCGCCCTGATCGGCGGCTTCCCCGCCGACGAAGGGCGGTCCTACGCCGATCACTTCGCGATCGAGGGCGGCGCCATGCCCTTCCCGGGCTGGGCCCCCTTCGAGGGCGCGGACGCCGCCGACCTGGACCAGTACACCCGGGACCGCTTCGCGGCCGCCGCCGTTCCTGTCCCCGAGGCGGTCGCCAGGGGAGTCGTACGCTTGACCAACGAGCGCCGCTTCGACGTACCCGTTGTGGTTGTCTGCCCTGAATTCACGCCTGCCCAGGCCGAGAAGTGGATCGCCGCCGGTGAGAGTCCTGAGCTCGCCCGCGTCACCGACCTCGAGTACGTGGACCTCGACTCCGGCCATTGGCCGATGGTCACCCGCCCCCGCGAACTCGCCCGCGTCCTCGCAAAGGCCGCCAACTCCTAGATTCCGCGGCGCCGGCGGGCGTCACGATCTCGCGGCCCGGGCCATGCGGTGCACGGTGCCGATCGTTTCCATTCGGAGTTCCGATGGCCCGGATCGGTAACACTGTTGGTACTCCCACGGCGTACAGGTCTAACGTCGGGGGAGTCGCCACGGTGCTGCCCGGCGACGGCCTCCGTCGCGGGAGGTGACCACGCGGAGCGCAACCCTTCCAGGAGAGCACATGGCGAAGATTCTTTTTGTGATGACCGGTGCTGACCAGCGGACGCTGGCCGACGGTGGCAAGAAACGCACCGGTTTCTGGGCCGACGAGGCGGTCATCCCGTACGAGGCGTTCAAGGCCGCGGGCCACGAGATCACCGTGGCCACTCCGGGCGGAGTGGTGCCGCCGGTGGACCCGGCCAGTCTCGGCGCCGGGGCCAACGGCGGTGAAGAGAACGCCGCCGCGGTCCGGGCCGTGGTGGAAGGCGCTGCGGAGTTCGGTAGCCCGTCGGCGCTCTCCGAGGTGCGGGTGGGGGACTTCGACGCGGTGTACGTTCCCGGCGGGCAGGGCCCGATGGAGGACCTGGCGGTCGACGCCGACTCCGGCCGCATCCTCACCCAGGCGGTGGAGTCCGGCCTTCCGGTCGGCGTGGTGTGCCACGGTCCGGCCGCGCTGCTGGCCGCGGTCAAGGAGGACGGGACGAACGCTTACGCCGGCTACCGGATCACCGCCTTCAGTAACACCGAGGAGCGGCTGGCCGGAAACGCCGACACAGCGAGGTGGCTGCTGCAGGACCGGCTCACCGAAGCGGGTCTGAAGGTCGAGGTGTGCGAGCCGTGGGCGCCGCACGTCCAGGTCGACCGCAACGTCGTCACCGGCCAGAACCCCGCCTCATCGGGTTCGCTCGCCGCCGAGTTGCTCAAGAAACTCGCCAGTCCTGCGCCGGCGACCCCGTAAGGGCCGGGCAGCTGAGAGACGCGCTGACCTCCCGGCGCGCGTGGCCGGCGGGCGGCTGTGCGCGTCTTCACGGGTGGGCTCGGCCGAAAGGCGGACACGCAGGGGCTGCGGACAATGACCGGGGAGATCCGGCAGGGGCTGCGCGCGCACGGTCCCGGGAGAGATACCGATACGCAGGGGACGCAGCCGGCGTGACCGCAGCCCGGGAGCGATCGACGAGTGAGTCCTCGCGTTCCTGGCCGGCTCACTCGCCCAGGACGGTGCGCGTGATGCCGTCGCCGAGCGGTTCGGGGCCGGGCCCGCAACGCGGTGGGCGGCACCCGCTGCGGGTGCAGGATCTGGGGCAGGCCCTCCTCGCCCCCATCCTCGACGAGCCGCCGGACGACGACGCGGCACTGTTGGTGGCGCGCGTACGGGCTTCGGCCGGAGGGGCGGTGGCCGCGTGGGAGTATCCCGCGGACATGGAGCGGGTCGCGGATGCCCGGGCCGAGACGGCCGGCCAGCTGACCCGGCGCGGGCTCGACGAGCTTGTGTTCCGTGCCGGGGGCTGTTCCTCGTCGCCCAGCTCACCCACCGCTGGGGCAGCCGGTACACCGCCTCAGGCAAGACCATCTGGACGGAGCAGCTCATCGAGGGCCCGGAAGAGTGACCATGAGGGGCGACCGGGCCCTCCGCGCATCTCTCGGCAGCGGCCCGACGCTCAGGGGACCTTCACCCAGTCCAGAGTGCGTTCCACGGCCATCTTCCAGCCCGCGTAACCGTCCGCGCGCTGTAGGTCGGACCACTGGGGCTCCCACCGTTCGGACTCGTGCCAGTGGGTGCGCAGTTCGTCGGTGTCCCGCCAGAAGCCCGTCGCCAGTCCGGCCGCGTAGGCCGCGCCGAGGGCGGTCGTCTCCGCGACGACGGGACGGCTCACGGGGACGCCGAGGACGTCTGCCTGGATCTGCATGCAGAGGTTGTTGGCGGTGACACCGCCGTCGACCCTGAGCACATCGAGGTGGACGCCGGAGTCCTGTTCCATGGCCTCGACCACATCGCGGCTCTGGTAGCAGATGGCTTCCAGGGTGGCTCGTGCCAGGTGCGCGTTGTCGTTGTACCTGGCCAGGCCGACGATCGCTCCCCGGGCATCGGAGCGCCAGTAGGGGGCGAACAGGCCCGAGAAGGCGGGGACGAAGTACATACCGCCGTTGTCGTCGACCGTACGGGCGAGATCCTCGCTCTCGGCTGCGGTCTTGATGATCTTCATCTGGTCGCGCAGCCACTGCACCGCGGAGCCGGTCACCGCGATGGATCCTTCCAGCGCGTAGACCACGGGGCTGTCGCCGAACTGGTAGGCCACGGTGGTGAGGAGACCGTGCTGGGAACGGACCAGCTCCGTGCCGGTGTTGAGCAACAGGAAGTTGCCCGTGCCGTAGGTGTTCTTGGCCTCGCCGGGGGAGAAGCAGACCTGTCCCACCGTCGCCGCCTGCTGATCGCCGAGGACCCCGCCGATGGGTACGGCGGCGCGCAGAGGCCGGGACGTGCGTGTCGCGCCGAAGGCTTCCGGGTGCGACGAGGGGTTGATCGTGGGCAGCATCGCCCGAGGGATGCCGAAGAAGCCCAGGAGTTCGTCGTCCCAGTCGAGGGTTTCCAGGTTCATCAGCATGGTGCGGCTCGCGTTGGTCACGTCGGTGGCGTGGATGCCGCCGTCGGGGCCGCCCGTCAGGTTCCACAGGACCCAGGCGTCCGTGTTGCCGAAGAGGGCGTGGCCCGCCTCCGCCGCTTCCCGTACACCGTCGACGTTCTCCAGGATCCACTGGATCTTGCCAGCGGAGAAGTAGGTGGCAGGGGGCAGCCCGGCCTTACGGCGGATGACCTCGCCCTGGCCCGTGCGTTCGAGGTTCGCCGCGATGGCGTCCGTCCGGGTGTCCTGCCAGACGATCGCGTTGTAGTAGGGCCGCCCGTTGCGCGGGTCCCAGACCACCGTGGTCTCACGCTGGTTGGTGATGCCGATCGCCGCCAGGTCCTGGGGCGACAGGCCGCCGTAGCGCAGGGCGTTCTGCATCACCGAGTTGGTGCGCTCCCAGATCTCCACCGGGTCGTGCTCCACCCAGCCGGAGCGGGGGAGGATCTGGGCGTGTTCCAGCTGGTGCTTGGCGACTTCGTTGCCGCCGTGGTCGAAGACCATGAATCGGGTGCTGGTGGTTCCCTGATCCACCGCACCGATGAAGTCCGCCATGATGTGCCACCTCTCCGGCCGGTGTTATCGGTCTTCGCTCACCGGGACCCGTCCCGGTGGTTCGGGCTCGGCGGCCGGCAGGAACCGGCCGACGAGCCCCTTGTACAGACCCGCGCCGAGCAGCCCGCCGACCAGGGGGCCGACGATGGGTACCCAGAAGTAGAGATTGCCGTACTGGTCCCGCCATGCTCCGTTGTACCCGGTGATGAAGCTCGCCAGCCGGGGGCCGAAGTCACGGGCCGGGTTGATCGCGTAGCCCGCGTTGGTCCCCCACGCCATTCCGATCGCGACCACGACCAGGCCGATGACGAACGGGGCCAGATTCGCGCCCGGCGGGGTGTTCAGCATGTCGGTGATGGCCATGATCAGCAACAGCAGGATGGCGGTGCCGATGACCTGGTCGCGGAAGGCGCCCCATTCGTGAACCGGCAGGGCGGGGTTGCCGTTGGCCGGGAGCGTGGAGAACACGGTCTGTGTCTTGACGGTGTGCCCGGGGTCGGCCTTCGCCAGCGCCTCGCTGTAGTTCCAGCGCACGAGGAGGGCGGCCACGAACGCTCCGGCCGTCTGGGCGAGCGCGTACGGAGCCACCTTGCTCCACGGGAAGCCCTTGAACGCGGCGAGTGAGACGGTCACCGCGGGATTGAGATGGGCCCCGCTCAGCCGCGCCGCGACGTAGACGCCCAAGGTGACACCCAGGCCCCAGGCCCAGGCGATGCTGTCGTGGTCCCCGAGACCGCCGGGCGGATCGGTCAGTGCGCCGCCCGCCGCCACTTGGGCGACCACACCGCATCCGAAGAGGATGAGGATCATCGTGCCCACGAACTCTGCTGACAACTCGCCCAGCAAAACGGACCCTGCACGGCGCTCGGCCATGGAAGCTCGCCCTCCGCCGGCCGGGCCGGCTGTCGACTTTCACCTGGCAATATGAGCAGGCTAAGGCGCCTCGCATAAAGGCGCATATCGGGATGAATGCATCCCGGCGTATTCCGTAGAGGCGGGTGCGGCGGGCTCCACCGTCGGGTGGAGTGCCGGGCAGTGCCCGGAGTCATGGCACGGAACGGCGGCGGAGCCGATGTGCTGGATCGACTACGGCGGCTGCGGGCCTCCTTGTGGGCATCCGGCTCTCTCGCCGACGTCGCTGCTCGCAAGGGCTATGGCCACGGCCTCGCACCGAGGAGGTTCGGGCTCGGCGAGGCGGGACGCAGGCTCGGAGGAGCCGGTGGAGAGTGCCGCCCTGCTCGCTCCGGCGGGGCTCATGCGTCGGCGGTGTCCAGGTGCGCGAGTGTGGTGATGATGCGGTCCTCGATGTCTTCCGGCCAGGGGAAGGCGCGGGTCACGGCGCGCTGGTGGGCGAGTCCGTGCAGGCCCAGCCAGAGCGCGACCGCGTCGGCGGAGGGGTCCGTACTGGTGGAGTAACCGCCGGCGACGCAGTCGCCGAGGGTGTCGACCAGGATCTGCATGGTCTCCATGCCGAGAGTTGCCAGATCCTGCTTGGTCAGCGAGCTGTCGTCGAGGTCCGGCACCCAGAGCCCGCCGAACATCGTGCGGTAGCGCTCGGGGTGGAGCCGGGCGAATTCGAGATAGGTGTTGCACACGGCGTACAGGCGCTGCCGCGGGTCGTCGTCGGTCTCGCCCAGTATGGAGCGCAGTTTGTTCTCCAGTCCGGTGAACTCCTGGCGCACGACGGCGAGCATGATGGCCGGCTGGTCGGGGAAGTGCGGGTAGATCGACGGGGCGGCGATCCCCACTTTGCGTGCGACCGACCGCAGGGTGATGGCGCGTTCGTCGCCGGCCTCGTCGAGCAGCTCCACTGCGGCGGCGATGATGTCGCCGCGCAGGCGACCGCCCTCGCCGCGGCGGTTGCGCGCGCGTGCCGGTCCAGGTGTGGATGAGGCGGCTGTTCCGGTGTGCTCCATGCTGTCACCTTACACAGTGAAGTTTACTGCGGCAGGCCCTTGCGAGCTTCGGCTGGCACTTGTAGGTTTACGGTTGTAAGTAAACGGGCGAAGTGTCAGGGAGTTCCACCATGACCAGCACAGCCATCACCCGTGTCACTGAAGTTGTCCTGCCCGGCACCGTCGAGCCGGACGGCCTCGAGCTCCGCACCCGTGACCTTCCGGCCCCCGCCGAAGGGCAGGTTCTCCTGGCGATGAACGCGACCGGCGTCGCGTTCGCCGAACAGCAGATGCGGCGCGGGAAGTACTACGACCAGCCGCCGTTCCCCTTCGTGCCCGGCTACGACCTCGTGGGCACGGTCACCGCCACCGGGCATCACGGTGATCGGTACGGCCTCGAAGCGTCACCACGAGACTGTGCGCGAGCTGGGCGCGACCCCTGTCGACTACCGCGACCCCGACCTGTACGGCCGGATCCGGCAGCGCGCGCCGGACGGGGTCGACGGGTGGCGGGGATCGCCGCTCCCTCGAGCTACCCACATTCCTCCGACCCGCAGGCCATCGTGGTCGCCGTCGTCCGTGAAGCCTTCGCCGGCCCAGCCGGACCAGACGAATCAGCGCTGCCCGCCGAAGGTGAACAGGGTGCCGTCGATGGCCCACTTGTCGTCGGCGAGCGCGAGCTTCAGCCGAGCACGGCCTGCGTCGGTCACCCGGCGGTTCCGGGTTCCGCGGACCGCGCCAGGATCCGGCGGGCGCGCTCCAGGACCGGCTTGTCGACCATATGCCCGTCGACGGTCGTGACCGCCTCCCCCGCACCCAGGACCGCCCGTGCCCAGCGCAGTTCGCTCTCCGTCGGGGCGAAACCGGCGGCTGCCGGTGCGATCTGCGCCGGATGGACGCAGAGCTTGCCCGAGAAGCCGAGCCGGCGGGCGTGTGCCGTGTCCGCGGCCAGCGCGTCGACGTCCCGCACCGCGGTCGTGACGCCGTCCACCGGTGGGCTGATACCCGCTGCCGCCGACGCCAGGACGAGACGGGAGCGGGCGTGGATCAGGGCGAGGGTGTCGTCGTGGGCGACGCCGAGCTGCGCGGCGAGGTCCACGTTGCCGAACGCGGCGCGGACGACGCCCGGCACCGAACACACCTCGTACGCCCGCTCGGCGCCGAGCGCCGTCTCGATGAGGGCGATCAGCGTGCAGCGGGCGGCGATCTCCGCGAGGACCGCCGGGTCCTCGGCCTTCGGCACCATCACCAGGCAGCCGAGACCGGCAGCCATGCGCAGGTCCGCCTCGAACCACGGGGTGCCGGGCGCGTTGACGCGTACGACCGTACGGCCCCCGAGCGCCGGCCACTCGGCGGCGGCCCGGCGGGCCCGGTCCTTGTCCTCGGCGGCGACCGCGTCCTCCAGGTCCACGATGACGAGGTCGGCGCCGGAGCTCGCGGCCTTGTCGAAGCGGTCGGGGCGGTGACCCGGTACGAAGAGCAGGGTGCGGGCGGCCGCGATCCGGGTGTGCGTGTTCATGCGAAGGTCACCTCGGCGGTGGCGTGGCGCGCGTCGCGGTGGGTGGCGGTGCGCAGTCGGGCACCCGCGCCCGAGAGGCCGCCCTCCGCGAGGAGGTGCTCGCCCGCGAACGCCGGCCGCAGCAGCTTGAAGGAGAGCGTGCCCACCTGGCGGCCGGGGGCCTCACGCCTGACCACCTCCAGCATGAGCAGGGCGAGCAGCGGGCCGTGGACGACGAGGCCCGGATAGCCCTCCGTCTCACGGCAGTACGGGGCGTCGTAGTGGATGCGGTGCGCGTTGGCCGTGAGCGCGCTCAGCCGGAACAGCAGCGTCGGGTCCGGCTGGAGGCGGAGCTGCCAGGGTTCCTCCGCGTCCGGTGCCGTGCGGTCGTCGGCGGCGGCCGGGTGCTGCACGCTGCCGCGCCCGGACCGGTAGACGATGTCCTGTTCCTCGACCAGGCAGGTGCGGCCGAACTGACGGAACTCCTGGCGTTCCGTCACGAAGAGCAGCTCTCCGCTGCGGCCGTGTTTCGGCGTCACCGAGCCCAGGCTGCTGACGCGTTCGGCCGGCTCGCCCAGGCGCAGGGGCCGGACGAACCGGCAGCGCCCGCCGGCGAACATGCGCTGGCGGTCGGGGAGCGGCGGGAGGAAACGCGCGTCGCGCAGGTGCCCGTCCGGGCCCAGCTCGTGCTGGGCGGGCCAGTGCAGGAAGTGGAACCACTGCCACAGCGGCGGCACGGGGTCACCGGCCTTGGCCGCCGGCCCGGGCAGGTCCAGCAGGGCGGAGACGGCGGCGGTGGGGCCCGGGTCCATCGGGTCGTGGGCCGTGACGGGCCCGGGGTGCCAGGTCTCGACGTAGGAGCTGAGGGGGGCGGGCTGCATGGAATCGGACCTCGGGTTTCAGGCGAGTGGTGCGGTCTTCGACGGTCGCGGGGCGCCGGCGGGTGCCTCCGTGGCGTCGAGATGGGAGGCGCGGGACGGTTCCCGTACGAGAAGGGTCGCCAGGAAGGTCAGGCCGACGCATCCGGTGACGTACCAGAAGAAGAGGTTCTCCTGGCCGCCGTCCTTGAGGGCGAGTGCGATGGGCTCGGTCAGCCCGCCGAAGGTGGCGGTGACCAGGGCGTGCGGCAGGCCGACGCCGAGGGCCCGGACCTTCGTGGGGAACATCTCCGCCTTGATGATGGCGGCCAGGGCGGAGTAGCCGGTGACGAAGGTCAGGGCCACGGTCATGAGGAGGAAGGCGATCCAAGGATTGGTGGTGCGGCCGAGGAGCGTCATGAGCGGCACCGTCAGCAGCATGCAGCCGCCGGCGAAGGCGAACATGACGGGGCGGCGGCCGATGCGGTCGGACAGGGCGCCCACGGCAGGCTGCATCAGCATGTAGACGAACAGCGCGGCGAAGCCGATCAGGGTGACGGTCGACTGGGGGATGCCGGCGGTGTTGACCAGGTACTTCTGCAGATACGTCGTGTACGTGTAGAAGGCGACGGTGCCGCCGATGGCGAGGCCGAAGACGGCGAGGAGCTGGCGCGGGTACTCGGCGAACAGGGCGACGAGGCCCTTGCGTTCAGGGGTTCCGGGCTCGTCACGCTGCCTGGCGGTGCGCGCCTGCTCCTTCTCGAAGTGCTCGGACTCCTCCATGGTGCGGCGCAGATACATCACGACCAGACCGGCCACGGCGCCGATCACGAAGGGGATGCGCCATCCCCAGCTGTGCAGCTGGTCCTCGGTGAGCAGGTTCTGCAGGACGATCGCCACGAGCAGCGCGGCCAGCTGGCCCATCACGATGGAGACGTACTGGAAGCTGGAGTAGAAGCCGCGCCGTCCCTCGGGAGCGACCTCGGATAGGTACGAGGCGCTGGAGCCGAACTCCCCACCCACGGACAGGCCTTGCGCCAGCCGGGCCAGGATCAGCAGGGCAGGGGCCCAGAGGCCGATGGCCTCGTGTCCGGGGGCGAGGGCGATGGTCAGGGATCCGGCACTCATGAGGGTCACCGACAGGGTCAGCGCGCGGCGCCGGCCGAACCGGTCCGCGTACGCGCCGAGCAGCCAGCCGCCGAGTGGGCGCATGAAGAAACCGACGGCGAAGACGACGGCTGTGGAGAGCAGCTGGGCCGTCCGGTCGCCCTCGGGGAAGAAAACCGACGCGAAGTAGATGCTGAAGGTGGCGTAGGCGAACCAGTCGTACCACTCGACGAGGTTGCCGAGACAGCCGCGTACGACGTTCGCGGTGACGCGGGAGCGGTCGGGGGCGGGGAGTGCGGGTGTGCGGCTCTGGGGCATGAGGAGCTCCGTTGCTTTCGTCGCCCAGGTGGTGCTGCGGCTCGGGCGGCCCTTCGGCGCGGGAAAGAAGGGGGTGGTCGGTGAGATACGTGTCGTGCGCCGAGGGCTCCCGCCGGAGGGGGCGGTTGCCTGGATCCGGCTCGTCCGTGGCGACTCCATGTGCTCGGCGGCTCACGTGCCACACATCATGAGTGCTGATCGGCGCGGAAGAACAATAGAAATCCGTGATGCGTGCATGACTCGACCGCATGACGGGTGCCGGCATCGCCTGTTGGCCGCGGTGACGGGCGGTTTCGGCCCCGCTCAGCCGAGGAACCCGCGGACCAGGGCACCGGCCGTCTCCCGGTACTCCTCGAAGTAGGCGTGCCGGGCGCCGGGGAGGAGACGGGCCGTGGCGTCCGGGATGCGGGCCGCGAGCAGCGGGAGGTTCTCCGGCGGGGTGAGCCGGTCCTGGTCGCCGTGGAGGATCAGCGTGGGGGCGGCGACGGAGGCGAGCGCGTCCCACGCGTCGTGGCGGTTGCTGGCGGTCAGGTGCCCGCGCCGGGCGTGCGGCGGCATACGGGGATCGCCGAGAGTCGCGTACGGGCCGGGGTGCCCGGCGATCCAGCCGGGGCTGTACATCAGCTCGGTCAGGGTCTGCCGTACGGCGTCCGGGTCGGGCAGGGCCAGGGCCCGGCGCACCGAGGCGTCGGGTTCGACGGCGGCCTGCCCGCCGGGCGAGGTGCATCCGAGGACGAGGCGCCGGACCCGGTCGGGGTGGCGGGCGGCGACCCACTGGGCGACGCGGCCGCCCATCGAGGTGCCGTACACATCGGCCCGCTCGATGCCCAGGGAGTCGAGGACGGCCACCACGTCCTCGGCGAAGCGCCGGGTGGAGTAGCCCTCCCGCGGCGCGTCGCTCGCGCCGGTGCCGCGGTAGTCCATGGTGATCGTGGAGCGGGTGCCGTGGAAGTCCTCGCGTACGCCGTCCCACCAGTGGTGGTTGTTCGCCTGCCCGGCCAGGAGGACCAGCGGGAGGCCGGTGCCGCGGCGCTGGTACGCCACCGACACACCGTCGTCGGTCCGTACGAAGGCGTCAGGGCGTTCATCGGTGTCGGTCAAAGGTGTCCTCTCAGCGGCGTGGGGCCGGCCGGCCCCGGTGGGTGCGGTGCCGACGTCAGGTGCCGGTGCCGGTGCCGGGGTCGTCGGGCGCGGGCAACTCGGCCGAGGGCCACCGCCCCTGCGCCACGGCCGCATCGATGCGGCGGACCAGGTGGCCGGCGACGACCTCCACGGCAGGAGGGACCCTTCGGTACCGGGGGGTGCCCAGGACGATCTGACGCCACACGTCGGGTTCGCAGAGCGGCGCTGCGCTGAGCGTGCCGTTCGCGACGTCCTCCGCGATGCCGACGCCGGGCAGAACGGTCCAGCCGTGCCCGGCCAGCACGAGCTGCTTCTGCACGCGCATCGCGTTGGTCTGTACGGCGATGTCCATCGCGCTCCCGGACCGGGCCGCCGCCGCGTCGATCAGGGTCCGCAGGGCGTGGCCCGCGGCGGGCATCACCAGGGGGTGCGCCGCCACGTCGGAGAAGGCGACCGGACGGTCGGCGCGCAGCCCGGCCGCCGCGGGGGCCACCGCCCACAGACGCTCCCGCACCAGCGGGCGGGCGTTGAGGGAGGGTGAGCTGTCCAGGTTGTACAGCAGGGTCAGGTCCAGGTCGCCGTCGTCGAGCCACTGCTGGAGATGGCCGGAGTAACCCGTCATCAGCCGTAGTTCCACGCCTGGATGGGCCGCGCCGACGGCCGACACCAGCGGCTCGGCGAGCAGGTCGCTCGTGCTCTCCAGCAGCCCGACCGTGACGATGCCCGTCACCTCTCCGGGGCTGGGCTGCACCTCGGCGCGCGCCCGCTCCAGCTCGTTCAGGGCCCTGCGCGCCCGGTCGACCATGATCCCGCCGGCCTCGGTGGGCCGCATCCCCTGTCTGGTGCGCTGGAAGAGCGCGACGCCGAGCTCCTCCTCCAGCGTGCGGATCTGCCGGGTGACGGCCGGCTGGACCAGGTGGAGCAGCTCGGCGGCGCGCGTCACGCTGCCCACCTCGGCGACCGTGACGAGTGCCTTGAGCTGCTTGACGTCCATGGTGCGTCCCTCTTCCGGCATCCGCGGCCCGCATGGCAGCATCACGGATTGTTATTTCCCTTGGCTTCACATGAATGCACATGATGGTACTCCCGCTCGGGTCACCGACACCTCCGGAGGACAACGCATGGCCGAGAACGCAGCGCCCGCCGACGACCTGCCGCTGTCCGGCATCACTGTCGTGAGCATCGAGCAGGCGGTGGCCGCTCCCTTCGCCACCCGCCAGCTCGCCGACCTCGGAGCTCGCGTGATCAAGGTGGAGCGCCCGGGTGAGGGCGACTTCGCCCGCCGCTACGACACCACGGTGCACGGCCAGTCGAGTTACTTCGTGTGGCTGAACCGCTCCAAGGAATCGGTGACTCTGGACCTCAAGTCGGAACAGGGGCGGGAGGTCCTGGAGGAACTCCTGGCACAGGCAGACGTGTTCGTGCAGAACCTGGCGCCCGGCGCGGCCGCCCGCATGGGTCTGGGCGCCGACGCCCTGGCGAAGCGGTTCCCGTCACTGATCCCGTGTTCGGTCACGGGCTACGGATCGAGCGGACCGTGGGCGGGCCGCAAGGCCTACGACCTGCTGGTGCAGTGCCAGACCGGTCTGGTCTCGCTGACCGGCAGCGCCCAGGAGGCCGCGCGCGTCGGGGTGTCGGTCGCCGACATCGCCGCCGGCATGTACGCCTACAGCGGCATCCTCACCGCGCTGTTCACGCGGGCGACCCGCGGTTCCGTACGCGCCGTGGAGGTCTCCCTCTTCGAGGCGCTGGCCGAGTGGATGAGCCAGCCGGCCTATTACACGGCGTACAGCGGGGCGCAGCCGCCCCGGGTCGGTACCCGGCACGCCACCATCGCCCCGTACGGCACCTACACCGCGGCCGACGGCAAGGACGTACTGCTCTCCGTGCAGAACGAACGCGAATGGGCGGCCCTCTGCGAGAAGTTCCTCGGCGACCCCGGACTCACCGACGACCCGCGCTTCGCCGGCGGGTCCGCGCGGGTGAGCCACCGAGAGGAGGTCGACGCGCTCCTGGCCGGGCGGATCGCCGCCTCGGACAGCGGTGAGGTGATGGAGCTGCTCGACGCCATCGGCATCGCCAACGCCCCCGTCAACGACGTGAAGCAGTTCCTGGAACACCCCGTGCTGGCCGGCCGGGACCGCTGGCGGGAGGTGTCCGTACCCGGCGGGGAGACGATGTCGGCCCTGCTGCCGCCCGTCGACCTGGCCGGCACCACCCCGCGCATGGGCGCCGTCCCCGCGGTCGGCGAGCACACCGAACCGATCCTGGCCGAGCTGGGCCTCACGCCCGCGCGGATCGACGCCCTGCGGGCCGACGGCGCCATCTGACCACCCGACACGCGAGCAGGACCGCGGCGAGGAGGCCGCCCCCCACATGAGTACCCTCGACATCCTTTCCGAGGACGAGCAGTTCATCGTCAGCACGGTGCACGACTTCGTCGACAAGGACATCAAGCCCGTGGCGAGGGAACTCGACCACGCCAACACCTACCCCGAGGCCCTCATCGAGCAGATGAAGGAGCTCGGGATCTTCGGCCTCGCCGTCCCCGAGGAGTACGGCGGCACGCCGGTGTCGACCCCCTGCTACGTCCTCATCACCGAGGAACTGGCGCGCGGCTGGATGAGCCTGGCCGGCGCGATGGGCGGACACACCGTGGTCGCCAAGCTGCTGCTCCGCTTCGGCACCGAGGAGCAGAAGCGGCGTTACCTCCCGCGGATGGCCACCGGCGAGATCCGGGCCACCATGGCCCTGACCGAGCCGGGCGGCGGCTCCGACCTCCAGGCCATGCGCACTGTCGCCCGTAAGGACGGCGAGGGGTATGTGGTGGACGGCGCGAAGACCTGGATCACCAACTCCCGCCGCTCGCAGCTGATCGCCCTGCTGTGCAAGACGGACCCGCAGGCGTCCCCGGCGCACAAGGGGATCTCCATCCTGCTCGTCGAGCACGGCCCCGGACTGACGGTCTCCCGCGACCTTCCCAAGCTGGGCTACAAGGGCGTGGAGAGCTGCGAGCTGTCCTTCGAGGGCTACCGGGCACCGGCCGACGCGGTGCTCGGCGGGACCGAGGGCAGCGGATTCGGCCAGATGATGAAGGGCCTGGAGACCGGCCGTCTCCAGGTCGCCGCCCGCGCGCTCGGCGTCGGCAGGGCCGCGCTGGAGGACTCCCTCGCCTACGCCCAGGAGCGGGAGGCCTTCGGGAAGCCGATCTGGAAGCACCAGTCCGTCGGTAACTACCTCGCCGACATGGCGACCTCGCTCACCGCCGCCCGTCAGCTCACCCTGTACGCGGCCCGCGAGGCGGACGCCGGACGGCGCGTGGACATGGAGGCGGGCATGGCCAAGCTGTTCGCCTCCGAGACGGCCATGCAGATCGCACTCAACGCCGTACGCATCCACGGAGGTTACGGCTACTCGACCGAGTTCGACGTGGAGCGCTACTTCCGTGACGCCCCGCTGATGATCGTCGGCGAGGGCACCAACGAGATCCAGCGCAACGTCATCGCGAGCCAACTGGTCAAGCGGGGACGGCTCGACGCCTGACCATGCAGGGCGGCCTCGTCGAGGCCGCCCCACGGCGTATCGGTCGGGCCGTGTCCCCCGCCGACCGGTCGGCGCCGAACTCCGGTGGTCCGTACGGACGTTGGCGTTCCGCGCTGCCGGGTGGAGCCGGATCCAGTAAGTGTCATGAACCTTGTCAGTTGACGGTGGGCGCTCTATTGTCGCGGGCAGAAAGCGCTTTCCCCTCCTGGTTCCGCCCGGTGGAAGCGTCCGCCGCGACGGCCGTCGCGACGGACACGCACGAGCCGCCACCGGTCCGGCGCAGGGCTCACGCACAACTGCCGACGAGGCTGCCCGGTGACCACCGGCAGTCCCGCCGGTCCGCCGTTGCGACCGCGGCGAAACCCAGCACGTGAAGACGAATGGGGACACGAACATGAGACGACCACTCGCACTGCGACTCAACGCCGCGCTGGCCACACTGGCCGTGGCGGCCGCGACCGGTGTGGTGATGTCGATGCCCGAGGCCTCAGCGGCGGTGGCCGGCAGCGCCACCGGCTACGCGACCCAGAACGGCGGGACCACCGGCGGAGCCGGCGGTGCGACGGTGCGTGCGACCACGGGGACGGCGATCCACGCGGCCCTGTGCGGCCGGGCCAGCAGCAGCACCCCGATCACCATCGAGGTCGAGGGCACGATCAATCACGGCAACACGACGCAGGTGTCGGGCGACAGCTGCAACACAGCCGCCGGTGTGATCGAGCTCAAGCAGATCAGCAACGTCACGATCGTCGGCGTCGGCAACGGCGCCGTCTTCGACCAGCTGGGCATCCACATCCGTCAGTCCAGCAACATCATCATCCAGAACGTGACCGTCAAGAACGTCAAGAAGTCCGGATCGCCCACGTCCAACGGCGGTGACGCCATCGGCATGGAGAGCGACGTCCGCAACGTATGGGTCGACCACACCACGCTCGAGGCGTCCGGCGGAGAGTCGGAGGGGTACGACGGCCTCTTCGACATGAAGGACAACACCCAGTACGTCACGCTGTCCTACAGCACCCTGCGCAACTCCGGCCGTGGCGGACTCGTCGGCTCCAGTGAGACCGAGCTGTCGAACGGCTACATCACGTACCACCACAACCTGTACGAGAACATCGACTCGCGCGCGCCCCTGCTGCGTGGCGGTATCGCGCACATCTACAACAACTACTACGTGAAGCTCAACGAGTCCGGCATCAACTCCCGTGCCGGCGCACGGGCCAAGGTGGACAACAACTACTTCAAGGACTCCAAGGACGTCCTGGGCACGTTCTACACCGACGCGGCCGGATACTGGCAGGTCAGCGGCAACACCTTCGACAACGTGACCTGGTCCGCCCCGGGCAGCGAGAACAACCCCGCCGGACCCGACCCGAAGTCCAACACCACCGTCAGCATCCCCTACTCCTACAGCCTCGACGCCGCGAGCTGTGTCCCGGAGATCGTGGGTGAGACCGCAGGCGCCAACAAGGGCCTCAAGGTGTCGGACGGCAACTGCTCGCCGCAGACGCCGACCACCCCCACGCCGGACCCGACGGACCCGACGCCGGACCCGACGGACCCCACGCCCGACCCCACCCAGCCCAGTGGCACCAACCTCAGCCTCGGGGCCGGAGCCGACGGCTCCAGCAAGGCCAGTGGATCCAGCTACGGCAATGTGCGGGACGGTGACATGAGCACCTTCTGGTCGCCGGCCGGCTCGACCGGTTCCGTCTCGGTCAAGTGGGGAACCGCCACCTCGGTCGCCAAGATCAATGTCCGCGAGGCGTCGGGCTCCACCGGCAGCATCGGATCCTGGAGGGTCATCAACGGCGACACCGGTGCCGTCCTGACCTCCGGCAGCGGTGCGGGCGTCATCACCGTCCCGCGGACGTCGCTGAAGAAGATCACCTTCGAGATCACCGGCTCGACCGGTGCCCCGAAGGTCGCCGAATTCGAGACGTACGCCGGATGACGTACGCCGGACAGCGGTGAGCGAACGGGGGCCGTCGGACGCGACGGCCCCCGTTCCCGATCCGGTACTCACCCCGTGGTTTCGGCGCCGTGCGCCCCGCCTCCCCCCGGGGGGAACGCTGTGGATGAGCCCTGTGGTGGAATCGCCAGGCAGAGCCGACAGAGCACCCTGCCGACCCGATCCCGACTCACGGACAGGAACCCACCATGACCAGCACAGACTTCGCCCCCTCGGTGTCCGGGCCGATCTGGTCCGCGAAGATCTTCGACGGCTCCTGGCGCGCTGCGGGCGGCGGCACCATCGAGGTGACGGCCCCCGCCACCGGCGAGGTCGTCGCGACCGTGGGCGCGGCCACCGCCGAGGACGTCGACACATCGGTCGCTTCCGCGAGGATCGCGCAGCGTGCCTGGGCGAAGCTCGGCTACGCCGAGCGGGCCCAGGTCTTCATCAAGGCCTCCGCCCTGCTGGCCGCCGACCCCGACCGCATCGTGCGGTGGCTCGTCCCGGAATCGGGCTCCGGGCAGGGCAAGGCGCAGTTCGAGGTCGGACTCCTCGTCTCCGAACTCAACGAGGCCGCGGCGCTGACCTCCGAGCCCTACGGCGAGCTGCTGCGGAGCTCCAAGCCCCGCCTCTCCGCGGTGCGCAGGCTCCCGCTCGGTGTCGTGGGCGTCATCAGCCCGTTCAACTTCCCCGCCATCCTCGCCCTGCGCTCGGTGGCCCCGGCGCTGGCCGCGGGCAACGCGGTGGTCCTCAAGCCCGATCCCCGCACTCCGGTGTCCGGAGGCCTCGCGCTTGCCGAACTGCTGGCCGACGCCGGGCTGCCCGAAGGCCTGCTGCACGTCCTGCCGGGCGGCACCGAGGTCGGCGAGGCCCTGGTCGCGCACCCGGACGTGCCCTGCATCTCCTTCACCGGCTCCACCCCGGCCGGCCGCGCGATCGGCACGGCGGCGGCCCCTCTGCTCAAGAAGGTCCACCTGGAGCTGGGCGGCAACAACGCCCTCCTGGTCCTCCCGGACGCCGACCTGGACGCAGCGGTCTCGGCCGGTGCCTGGGGGTCCTTTCTGCACCAGGGGCAGATCTGCATGACCACCGGACGCCATCTGGTGCATGTCTCCCAAGCCGCCGAGTACGCCGCCAAGCTCGCCGAGAAGGCGAACGGAATCCCGGTCGGCGACCCGGTGGACCCGGCCAACGTGCTCGGCCCGGTCATCGACGAGCGGCAGCGCGACAGGATCCACTCGATCGTCACGCGCACCGTCGAGCAGGGCGCGGAGCTCGCGGCGGGCGGTACCTACGACGGCCTGTTCTACCGGCCCACCGTCCTGACGGGTGTGCCGGCGGACTCGCCGGCGTTCGCCGAGGAGGTGTTCGGCCCGGTCGCCCCCGTCGTCGCGTACGAGACCGTCGACGAGGCCGTCGACATCATCAACTCCTCCGAGTACGGGCTGTCCGTGTCGATCCTCACGGGCAACGCCTTCGCCGCGTGGGAACTCGCCGACCGGATCGAATCGGGCGCCGTACACATCAACGACCAGACGGTGGACGACGAGGCGGTTGCCCCCTTCGGCGGCACCAAGGCGTCCGGGACGGGCGGCCGCTTCGGAGGCAGGGCGAGCCTGGACACCTTCTCCGACGTGCAGTGGATCACCGCTCAGGCACAGATCGAGCGCTACCCGTTCTGACCGCCCGGCGCGCGGCCGTGAGCCAGGAACGCGGGGCGAGCGCCTTGCAGGAACGGCTTGTTCGGGACGGGCCCTTCGTGCCCGTCGTCGACCCGGCCGTGCTGCGATCATGTGCCTCGAGTCCCTGGTCCGGCTCGGCGTGCGTCCGAGCCGGCTACCTGCCGCCCCGGGCGAAGGGGCGCGTCGGCCGAGTCGCACCGTCCCACCGCCCGGCTTCCCCCTCCCGGAGTGCCCCTTGAGCAGCGACACCGGCCACACCCTCGACGTGCAGGCGATCCGTGCCTGCTTCCCGGCGCTGAAGGCGGGCACCGCCCGCTTCGACGCGCCGGGTGGCACCCAGACGCCTCAGCAGGTCATCGACGCGATCACCGAGGCCCTCACCCGCCCGCTGGCCAACCGCGGCGTGCTCACGGAGGGCGGACGCAACGCCGAGGCGATCGTGACCGGTGCGCGGCAGGCCCTGGCCGATCTGCTCGGCTCGGAGGCCGGGTCCGTGGTGTTCGGGCGCAGCGCCACCCAGCTCGTCTACGACCTGGCGCGCACCCTGGCCAAGGACTGGGGTCCGGGGGACGAGGTCGTGGTGTCCCGGCTGGACCACGACTCGAACATACGGCCCTGGGTGCAGGCCGCCGAGGCCGTCGGGGCGACGGTCCGGTGGGCCGACTTCGACCCCGCGACGGGTGAGCTCGGCGCAGAGCACATCGAGGCCGTGCTGTCCGTCCGCACCCGGCTCGTCGCCGTCACGGCCGCCTCCAACCTCATCGGCACCTGCCCCGGCATCCCGGCCCTCGCCGCGCTGGTGCACGGGGCCGGCGCGCTCTTCCATGTCGACGCGGTGCACTACGCCTCGCACGCCGCGGTCGACCTGGCCGCGCTCGGCGCGGACACCCTGGTCTGCTCGCCGTACAAATTCCTCGGACCGCACCTCGGCGTGCTCACCGGGCGGCGGGAACTGCTCCACAGCCTGCGGCCGGACAAGCTTGCGCCCTCCAGCGACGCCGTCCCCGAGCGTTTCGAACTGGGCACGCTGCCCTACGAACTGCTGGCGGGCGCGACGGCGGCCGTGGACTTCCTCGCCGCGCTGGTCCCCGGAACCGGCAGCCGACGGGAGGACCTGGTCCGCGCGTTCACCGCGCTCGCCTCGCACGAGGACCGGCTGCACGGTCGCGTGGAGGAGGGCCTGGCGACGCTGGACGGCGTCACGGTGCACTCCCGCGCGGCACGGCGCACCCCGACCACGCTGTTCACGGTGGCGGGCAGGAAGCCGGAGGAGGTCTCCCGGCACCTGGCCGAGCGAGGGGTCGACGCACCGGCGGGATCCTTCTACGCGTTGGAGGCGTCCCGCCGGCTCGGACTGGGCGAGGAGGGCGGCGTACGGGTCGGTCTCGCGCCCTACTCGTGCGACGAGGACGTCGACCGGCTCCTGAACGCGCTCGACGTGCCCCGCCGCTGACACGGCGGCAGGCACCGCGTGAGGGGCGCTCCCGGACGACCGCCGGTCAGCGCCAGTCGGGGGCGCCGGACGCGGGGGACAGGACACTCTCGATCTTCGTCCGGATCTCCCGCATGACCGCCACGACCCGAGTCGTGTGCTCCTCGCTGAGCCGTGCCACCGGCACCGAGCAGCTGATGGCGTCGATGGCAGGAGAGTCGTACCGGAGGGCGAAGCCGAAGCCCGCGATGCCTGTCACCGTCTCCTCGCGGTCGATGGAGTAGCCGCGCTCGCGCACACCGGCGAGGTCGGCGACCAGCGTGGAGCGCTCGGTGTGGGTGTTCTCCGTACGGGCCGTCAGGGGACCTTCGGGGAGCGGTAGCCGGTGGTCGGGGCGCTCGGCGAGCAGGGCCTTGCCGAGCGCTCCGGCATGGGCCGGGATCCGGCGGCCGACCCGGCTGATGGTGCGCGGGTACTCGTGGGACTCGCGCGTCGCGAGATAGACGACGTTGGGGCCGTCGAGCCGGGCCAGATGGATCGTCTCCCCGAGCGCGTCCGAGGCCTCGTCCAGATAGGGGCGGGCCGCGCGCACATGCGGGTCGCTGTCCAGGTAGCTCGTCCCCGTGTGCAGGGCGCGGATGCCGATGCCGTAGAGCGAGCCGGTGGTGTCGGTGCGCACCCAGCCGCAGTCGATGAGGGTCCGCAGCAGTTGGTACATGCTGCTGCGCGGTACGCGGAGTTCCTCGGCGAGTTCGTCCAGGCGGGCCGGCCGGTCGCCCCGGGCGGCGAGGAGTTCGAGCAGCGCGACGGTGCGGGACGCCGACTTCACCCCACGTACCCCGTTGTTCTCCGGCATGTTCACATCCTAAATCCGCGTGGTCGCACCCATTGACCGCGTCGCGTTCACACGCCTAACCTCCGTTCTCATACGTGTACGCCATCTGCATACAGGGATGAGAACGCGGTCGCCGAGGCGTGCCCCACGCTGACGGCGCCGCGGAGGAGCCTCCGCAGGCCGGGGTTCCACAGCCCGACAGTCCGACAGTTCAAAGGGGAACTGACATGCCGCTCCTCGTGGTCGGGATCAGCGTTCTGGTGCTGCTGCTCCTGATGACCCGCATGAAGCTCAACGGCTTCGCCGCACTCCTGCTCGTGGCGGTCGGCGTGGCGCTGGTCCAGGGAATCCCGGCGGTCGAGATCCCGGACGTCCTCTCGGCCGGCATCGGGGACCAGATCGGCGACACCATGCTCACGATCGGCCTGGGCGCCATGGTCGGCCGGGTCATGGGCGACTCCGGAGCCGCCCAGCGGATCGCGGGCAAGCTGCTCGACGCCTTCGGGCCGCGCGGTGTCCAGGTGGCCATGGTGGTCACGTCCATGCTCATCGGCGTGACCATGTTCTACGAGGTCGCCTTCATCATCATCGTGCCCATCGCGTTCACGCTCGTCAGGGTCACCGGGGTGAACCTGCTCTGGGTGGGCCTGCCGATGTCGATCGCCCTGTCCACGATGCACAGCTTCCTGCCGCCCCACCCCGGCCCCACCGCCGTCGCCGCGACCTTCCACGCCTCCGTGGGCCACACCCTCTTCTACGGCCTCTTCATCGCCGTACCGGCCGGTGCGCTCGTCGCGCTGCTGTGGCCGCGGCTGCCGTTCGTCAGGGCGATGAACCCCTCCATACCCAAAGGCCTGGTCAGTGAGCGCGAGTTCACCGACGAGGAGATGCCCGGCATGGGCTGGTCGCTCTTCGTGGCCCTCTTCCCGGTGGTGCTGATCGCCGGCGCGGCCGTCACCGACATGCTCACGTCCGGCGAGAGCGCCTTCCTGCACGGCGTCGCCTTCATCGGTTCGGCACCGGTCGCGCTGCTGCTGGCGCTCCTCCTGGCGGTCTGGGCGTTCGGACCGCGGATCGGCCGCAGCCTGGCCGACGTCAGCGCCTCCTGCGCCTCGGCGGCCCAGGCCATGGCGATGATCCTCCTGGTCATCGGCGCGGGCGGTGCCTTCAAGAACGTCCTCGTCGAAGGCGGGATATCCGACTACATCAAGGACATCACCGAGCACTGGGCCGTCTCACCGATCATCCTGGCCTGGCTGATCGCCGCCATCCTGCGCATCGCGCTCGGCTCGGCGACGGTCGCCGTGGTCACCGCCTCCGGCGTGGTGCTGCCGCTCCTCGCGGGCAGCGGCGTCCACCCCGAGATGATGGTGCTCGCGGTCTCGTGCGGATCGATCGCCTTCTCCCATGTCAACGACCCCGGATTCTGGCTGTTCAAGGAGTACTTCAACCTCTCGGTCATCCAGGCCATCAAGGTCCGTACCGGCTACACGACGGTGCTCGCGGTCCTGGGCCTCGGCGGCGTCCTGGCAGCCGAGTGGGCCCTCGACGTCATCGGCCTCTGAACGCCCCGCTCTCAGCCCCTCCCGTACCCAAGGAAACGGACAGCATGAACCAGCCGACCGTCACCCACTTCGCCGTCTACCCCGTCGCGGGCCGCGACTGCATGGAGCTGAACCTCTCCGGCGCCCACGGCCCCTTCTTCACCCGCAACATCGTCGTCCTCAAGGACTCCGAGGGCCGTACGGGGCTGGGGGAGGTGCCCGGGGGCGAGAAGATCACCCGAACCCTGCGGGATTCCGAGTCGCTCGTCGTCGGCGCGAAGGTGGGCGACCACAAGCGCGTCCTGCGTGAGATCGGGAGCCGGTTCGCGGACCGCGACGCGGGCGGACGAGGTGCGCAGACCTTCGACCTGCGAACCACGGTGCACGCAGTCACGGCCGTCGAGTCGGCGCTGCTCGACCTGCTGGGCCAGCACCTCGACGTACCGGTCGCGGCGCTGCTGGGAGACGGTCAGCAGCGCGACTCCGTACGGGTGCTGGGCTACCTCTTTTACGTCGGCGACCCGGACCGCACCGACCTGGAGTACGTCCGGGAACCCGGCTCCGAGGTCGACTGGTACCGCATCCGGCACGAGGAGGCCCTCACGCCCGAGGCGATCGTCCGCCAGGCCGAGGCCGCCTACGACCTGTACGGCTTCCGGGACTTCAAGCTCAAGGGCGGAGTCCTCGCCGGCGCGGAGGAGGTCCGGGCCGTACGCGCGCTCAAGGACCGCTTCCCCGAGGCGCGGATCACCCTGGACCCGAACGGTGCGTGGTCGCTGCGCGAGGCCGTCGAGCTGTGCACCCCGCTGGTGGGCACGCTCGCCTACGCCGAGGACCCCTGCGGGGCGGAGGACGGCTACTCGGGGCGAGAGGTTCTCGCCGAGTTCCGCCGCGCCACGGGCCTTCCGACCGCGACCAACATGATCGCCACCGACTGGCGGCAGCTGACCCACGCGCTGGCCCTCCAGTCGGTGTCCATCCCGCTGGCCGACCCGCACTTCTGGACCATGCAGGGCTCCGTGCGGGTGGCGCAGCTGTGCAACGCGATGGGCCTGACCTGGGGCTGCCACTCCAACAACCACTTCGACATCTCGCTCGCCATGATCACGCACTGCGGTGCCGCAGCCCCGGGCGAGTACAACGCCCTCGACACGCACTGGATCTGGCAGGAGGGGCTGGAGCGGCTCACCGTCGAACCGCCGCGCATCGTCGGTGGCGAGATCGCCGTCCCCGACGCTCCGGGCCTGGGGGTCGAACTCGACATGGACCGCCTCCTCGCGGCCCACGAGCTCTACCGGAAGGAGGCGCTGGGGGCGCGGGACGACGCCGAGGCCATGCAGTACCTCGTACCCGGCTGGACCTTCGACGCCAAGCGGCCCTGCCTGGTGCGGTAGGGCATCGCCCCGTCAGGACGCGCGTGCCGCCGTCGCCATGAGTTCCGCCGTCCACCTGCGCACGGCCTCGGTGAGTTCAGGTGTCACGAACGCCAGGAGGGTGTCGTCCACGGTTCCGTCGGGCCCGACGACCAGGCCGGTCCGTCCTTCCAGGGCAGGATCGGTGGCGGCGGCCAGGGGGCCCTTGGCGGCCGACGTGACCGGAGCCGAGACGCCCTTCAGGATCTGCTCCCAATGGGGACGCAGCGCCGGCGGCAGGATGTCGATGGTCATGAGCGCGGCGTTGTCGGTGGCGGCGGCCCCGGGGTCGGCCGCGAGCACGGAGATGCCTCTGGATTCCAGACGCCCCGCCAGCTCCAGGGAGTGCGCGAGGTGGGCCAGCTTGGCCCGCCCCGTGGCGGCCAGACCGTAGTGGGGGCCCGCTGGTTCGGCGTCGTCGAACACGGTCTCGGCCGCGGCGATGGCGCTCGACGTGACGTTCACGATGCGGCTCGGGGCCGCGGCGGCGAGCGCGTCGAGAAGCGCCTCGGTGAGGACGTAGGGCGAGAGGTGGTTCAGTGCGATGCTCGCCTCGATGCCCTCGGGGCTCTCCCACCGTTCGGTCCACATGCCGCCCACGTTGTTCACCAGGAGGTCCAGGGCGCCTTCGCCGGCGAGGCGCTCCCCGAGCCGCCGGGTCTCGGCGAGCGACGACAGTTCAGCGCGGACGAAACGCCCCGCGCCGCGCCCGGCGGCCTCGTCGACACGGGCCACCGCCGCCTCTCCCCGGGCCGGGTCGCGGGCGACGAGAGTGACGTCCCATCCTTGCCGTGCCAGCCCCACGGCCGTCTCCAGGCCTATGCCGCCGGTGCCGGCCGTCACCACTGCCTTCGGGGTGTGCTCAGTCATTTCCGTGCTCCCATTCGCCGCGTCGTCCGTGGGCGGGTGAGCCCCGTCCGTGCCTCCAGCAGACAGGCCGCGCGCTGATCATGGAAGTTCCGGTCCGGCATGGGCCGATGCCGGGGCGGCATGGCCACAGGTGGGAAGATGTGCGCATGGGTGATGTGGAGATCCGGCAGGTCCACTACTTCGTCGCTGTGGCGGAGGAGGGCAACTTCACCCGCGCCGCACAGAGGCTGTCGATGACGCAGCCCGCACTCTCCCGGGCGATCCTGGCTCTGGAGAGGACCGTGGGCACCACCCTGCTGCTGCGTACACCGAAGGGCGTCACACCCACCGCCGCCGGTCACGCGATGCTCGAAGAGGGCAGGTCGCTGCTGGCACAGGCGGGGAACGTCACCTCGCGGGTACGCCGGGCGGCCGAGCAGCGGAACTCGGTGACGGTGACCGGGCCCGGCTGTGACGCCGCTCTGCTGGACGGCATGATCCGGGCGTACAACGAGACCGGTCCGCGGCATCCGGCCCGGATGACCGTCGGCACGATCGACGACCAGCTCGACCGATTGCGGTCGGGGCAGGCGGACATCGCGCTTCTGCGCGCCGCGCTGCCCGGGCACGGACTGGACAGCGTGGTGCTCCGCCACGAAAGCGTCAGCGTGCTGTTGGGGACCGGGCACCGGCTGGCGGACCGGGAGACCCTGACGATCGCCGACCTCGCAGGCGAACCACTGCTCGGCTGGCTCGGCCCGGGCGCCCAGCTCAACGACCCGGGCCTCTGGCCGGACGGACTGCCGGGCACGCCGGGGCCCCAGGTGAGCGACGGTCTGCAGATGCTGGCGGTGGTCCGGCTCGGGCAGGCCGTCGCGCTCGCGGCCCCGCCGGCCGACGGCACCGGAGCGCCCGAGGGAACTGTCGGGATCCTCCTGGAGGACGGGCCGGCCGTGCCCCTGCGGCTGGTCTGGCCGCGGGAGCGTTCGACACCGGCCGTCCGACGCTTCGTCAGGCACAGCGTCGCAGCGGCCGGCTGAACCACCGGCGCTGGTCCTGAGAATTACCTGGCCGGACGCCGCGCCGCCGCCGAATCGGGCGACGCCGCGTTCCTCGACGCGGACGTCGCCCTGCACGCGGCCGTGGTCGCGGCGGCACACAACCCCGTACTCTCGGCGCTGTTCACCGAATTCGTCCCCACGCTGCGAAAGGGGCTGATCGACATGCTCGCCCTGCTCGAACTGCGCTCCGGGGACCCAAACCACGGCGACGAGGGCCACGCCTCGCTGGTGGACGCCGTCGCACGGGGGACGGCGACGCTGCAGGCCGTACGCTCCGCGAGGAGCTGAAGCAGACGCTCGCCCGGCTCACGTCGCTGTAACGGGACTCGCCGTCGGCCGAGAAGGAAGGGGACGGGGATGAGCAGGCCGAGAATCCGTGTCGCCGCGTATGTGATCCGTCGTCGCGAGGGCGCGGAGCTGCTGGTGTTCGACCACGTCGGCATGGCTGACGCCGGAACCCAGGTTCCCGCAGGGGGAGTCGAGCCGGGCGAGGAGCTGTCCCACGCCGTTCTGCGGGAGGTCGCCGAGGAGACCGGCCTGCTGACCGCCGGCGTGATCCGGCCGGCAGCCGTCGACGAGAGGCCGCACCCGCTGACGCGGCAGCCGCGCCGGACCACGTTCTTCCTGCTGCGGGCACCGGAGGACACGCCCGACGCCTGGGTCCACCGGGTGGGGGGTGACGGCGTGGACGCCGGCCTCACCTTCGCCTGCCGGTTCGAGGCCCTGCCTCTGTGGCGGCCTTTGGCCGACGGGCAGGACGCGTGGCTGGGGAACCTGGAGCTCTGAGGGGGACCGGGAAGCCGCACCGGCAGCCGCCGTACGTCAGTGGCCGTGGCCCCCGTCTTCGTGCTCGTCCGAAGGCGTCGCCGGACGGGGGGTGTCTGCCCCCGCCCCGGACGGGACGGTGAAGGCCGCCGTCCGGACGGTGCCGTCGTGCTTGAAGTCCAGGAAGAGCCGGCAGGTGGCGGAACTGGCGCCGTCGCGGTGAACGAGACCTCCGGCCCGGCTTCCGTGGAACCGTCGCCTGGCTCCCCGTTGGGGTGCACGTGGAGATAGGTGAGGTCACCGGCGCGCAGGGCGACGAGATGCCCGTACGCGCCGAGATAGGGCTGCAGACCGGTGACGGGCCGGCCGTCCTTCCGCACCTGAAGGTGAGGTGCTCCGGCACGTCGGGGCGCAGGGTGCCGTTCAGGGAGACCGTGTACCCGTCGACCTCGGCCGTCAGGGCGGGCTTCGTAACCGCCCTCGGAGATCTGGAGGCCCCCCGGCCGGTGGGCCGGTGCTATACCCGTGGAGGGTATCTGTAACGGCATCGCGGAGACTTGCCACACATACGGGTGGGGGGTACACCTGGCCGAGGGGAAGAATACCCATGAAGGGTATACTGGGTTCCGTTCGGACGAGGAGCAGTAAATGACTTCAGCCATTCCCGGCGCCGACCGGGTCGAGCTCGCCATCGGCGGCATGACCTGCGCCTCGTGCGCGGCGCGGATCGAGAAGAAGCTCAACCGCATGGAGGGGGTCGAGGCCACGGTCAACTACGCCACGGAGAAGGCCAGAGTCGCCTTCGCCGGGGACATCTCGGTCGATGACCTGATCGCCACGGTCGAGGCCACCGGCTACTCCGCCCAGCGCCCGGCCCCGCCCCTCCCCGAGCCGGGCGACTCCGGCGAGCCCGCCCCCGGCCGGGGCGAGGACGAGCGCGCCGACGGGGAGCTGAGGTCCCTGCGCCAGCGGCTCGTCACCGCGGTACTGCTCGCCGCGCCGGTCGTCGCGATGGCCATGATCCCGGCCCTCCAGTTCGAGTACTGGCAGTGGCTCTCCCTCACACTGGCCGCCCCGGTCGTCACCTACGCGGCCTGGCCCTTCCACCGCGCGGCCTGGACCAACGTCCGTCACGGTGCGGCAACCATGGACACCCTGATCTCGGTCGGCACGTCGGCGGCGTTCCTCTGGTCGCTGTGGGCGCTCTTCTTCGGAACCGCCGGGATGCCGGGCATGACGCATCCATTCGAATTCACGATCAGCCGCGGCGACGGAGCGGGGAACATCTACCTGGAGGCCGCCGCCGGTGTCACGGCCTTCATCCTGGCCGGCCGGTATTTCGAGGCCCGCTCCAAGCGCAAGGCGGGCGCCGCCCTCAAGGCGCTCATGGAGCTGGGCGCCAAGGAAGTCACCGTGCTGCGCGAGGGCCGTGAGATCACCCTGCCCACGGCCGGTCTGCACGTGGGGGACCGCTTCCTGGTCCGCCCCGGCGAGAAGATCGCCACGGACGGGACCGTCGTCGAGGGCTCCTCGGCGGTCGACGTCTCGATGCTCACCGGCGAGTCGGTGCCCGTCGAGGTCTCCACCGGTGACTCCGTCACCGGGGCGACCCTCAACGCCGGCGGCCGCCTGGTCGTCGAGGCCACCAGGGTCGGCGCCGACACCCAGCTGGCCCGGATGGCCACGCTCGTGGAAGAGGCCCAGAGCGGCAAGGCCTCCGCGCAGCGCCTTGCCGACAGGATCTCCGCGGTCTTCGTGCCGGTCGTCATCGGACTGGCGCTCGCCACGCTCGGCTTCTGGCTCGGCTCGGGCGCCGGACTCACCGCGGCCTTCACGGCTGCCGTCTCCGTACTGATCATCGCCTGCCCCTGCGCACTGGGCCTGGCCACGCCCACCGCCCTGCTCGTCGGCACCGGCCGCGGGGCCCAGCTCGGCATCCTGATCAAGGGCCCGGAGGTCCTGGAGAACACCCGCAGGGCCGACACGATCCTCCTCGACAAGACGGGCACCGTCACCACGGGCCGCATGACGCTGCTGAAGGTCCACGCGGCCGCCTCCACGGACGAGGCCGAAGTGCTGCGCCTCGGGGGCGCGCTGGAGCACTCCTCCGAACACCCGATCGCCCGGGCCGTCGCCGAGGGCGCCGCCGGGACCGTGGGCACGCTGCCCACGCCCGAGGACTTCACCAACGTCCCCGGCCTCGGTGTGCAGGGCGTCGTCGAGGGCCACGCGGTCTTCGTCGGCAGGGAGAAGCTGCTGGCCGACTGGGCGATCGAGCTTCCCGAAGAGCTCAGGAAGGCCAAGGACCTGGCCGAGCAGGACGGGCGGACCGTGATCGCGGTGGCCTGGGACGGCGAGGCGCGTGCGGTCCTGGAGGTCGCTGACGCCGTCAAGGAGACCAGCGCCGAAGCGGTCCGGCGGCTGCGTGACCTCGGGCTGACCCCCGTCCTGCTGACCGGCGACAACAAGGCGGTCGCCGCATCCGTCGCTGCCGAGGTCGGCATCGACGAGGTCATCGCCGAGGTGATGCCGCAGGACAAGGTCGAGGTCGTCAGGAGGCTCCAGGCGGAAGGACGCAGCGTCGCCATGGTCGGCGACGGGGTCAACGACGCGGCCGCGCTCGCCCAGGCGGACCTGGGTCTGTCCATGGGGACGGGCACGGACGCCGCCATCGAGGCCGGTGACCTGACTCTCGTACGCGGGGACCTGCGGGTGGCCGCCGACGCGATCCGGCTCTCCCGCAGGACGCTGGGCACGATCCGCTCGAACCTGTTCTGGGCCTTCGCCTACAACGTGGCGGCCCTCCCGCTCGCCGCCGCCGGCCTGCTCAACCCCATGATCGCCGGTGCGGCCATGGCGTTCTCGTCGGTCTTCGTCGTCGGCAACAGCCTCCGGCTGCGCGGCTTCCGCGCCGCCGGCTGAAAGGGCGTCCGCGCCTCGCGGCCCCGCGTCCCTCGACGGGGACGCGGGAATCGGTGAACGGGTAGGTTCGGGGGCGTGGCCACTCTGCTGATCGTGCATCACACCCCCTCGCCCAACTGCCAGGCGCTGTTCGAGGCGGTGCTCTCCGGCGCGACGACGGAGGACATCGAAGGCGTCCGGGTCGTGCGACGGGCGGCGCTCTCCGCCACGGCCTCCGATGTGCTCGCGGCCGACGGCTACCTCCTCGGCACCCCGGCGAACCTCGGGTACATGTCCGGCGCCCTGAAACACTTCTTCGACCAGGTCTACTACCCGTGCCTGGACGGGACGAAGGGCCGGCCCTTCGGTTACTACGTGCACGGCGGCAACGACGTCACCGGCGCCGTACGGTCCATCGAGACGATCACCACGGGCCTCGGATGGCGGCGTACGGCCGATGCCGTGACCGTCACCGGTGAGCCGGGCAAGGCCGACACGGAGGCGTGCTGGGAACTGGGGGCTACCCTCGCCGCCGGACTGATGGGCTGACAGACTCCCGGCTACGGTCGCCCTCCCACCGCCCGGGTCGGCACCTCCTGGGTGATGCCGCTGCTCCCGGGCGGCAGATGCCGCGTCAGGTGCGGTCGATGTGCACGCTGGTCGACTTCACGCGGGCCGTGGCCTGCATGCCGACCTCGAGTCCCAGTTCCTCCACGGCTTCCCGGGTCAGCAGCGAGACGAGGCGGTGCGGGCCGGCCTGGATCTCCACCTGTGCCGCTACGTCGCCCAGCTTCACCGCGGTGACGATGCCGGGGAAGGCGTTGCGCGCCGAGGTGTAGGGGACCTCCTCCTCGCCGGGGGAGGCCTGACCGACCTCGATCGAGAACGCGGCCAGATCGCGGCCGTCGATGAGGCGGCGCCCGCCCTCGTCGCGATGGGTCGCTACCCGACCGGCGTCCGCCCAGCGGCGGGCGGTGTCCGGGCTCACGCCGAGAAGACGTGCCGCCTGCCCGATGGTGTAGGTCTGCATGTGATGCACGATATGGCTCAAAGGCTTGCATTTGCAAGGCATCTGTGGAATATACCCAGCATCTGCGCGTCTCTCGCGGGCCGGTCCCGCGACGTGCGAGCCTCCGCCGGGCGCCTGATCCGCCGACCGCACCCCCACCGCCCCCTGCCGCCCCGCTCAGCGCGGCTTCCAGGTGAGCTTGCCGCCGCCCACCCAGCGGATGACGGCCGGGTCGTCGAGGTCGTGGACCGGAATGCCGGCCGCCGCGGCGGCGATCAGCACATCCGTCATCGCCGTCGCGCTCCCGATCACCTCTCCGTCGATCTCCACGATCCGGAAGGGGGGATCCCCGGGCTGGACGGGCAGGACAGTGATCCGGGGCGCCGAGGCGAGAGGGCTTTCAGTCATAGGCGGATCGGTTCCACGTGGGCGCCCTCGGTATGCGCCTGGGTCTCAGCTGTGAGTCATATGCCCGATTTAAGGCGGTTTTTTGGAATTAATCCTGTAATCCATAAAAGGTCATTTCGTGTGACCTGGGGCCTTCGCGTGGGCGCAAATCGCCCGAATCGGACTCCGTGACCAGGGTCACCTTATGGGTCCCGGACGCAGGGGCGCGGCAGTCGGTTCCCTTCTGCGCCAAGAGAAATGGGCGGCGCGATGTGGGGTGGATTACATGAATTCCCGAGAATTGATCTTGCGAATGAATTGTGATCATCGCGCCAGGCTTGTTCCTTTCCCTATTTCTCGCCTACGGTCACCATCACTCCGGGCGGAACGCCGAATCCTGCCGCCGTCCGGTTACCCGACCACTTCTCGTACGGCAGGAGCGGGGGACCCAAGTAAGCGCCGATCCGGTTTCCGGAGCGGCTCGGGGTGAAGTCGCATTCGCGTGCGGCCGGGCATCTCCAGCCCGAACCCGACAGCTCACTTCGCAGGCGACGGAGAGGAATTCAGCATGCCCGAAAACGGTAAGCACCGTCGTTCCAGGACCAGTTCGCTCACCCGTGGCATCATCGCCGTGAGCACGGGCGGAGCCGCCCTGGCCCTTCCTCTGATCGGTGCGACCGGCGCCTTCGCGGCCCCGGCCCAGCCGGCCGCCGTGGAAAAGGCTGCGACGTCGACTGCCGCGTCCGGCAAGGGAATTGCCGCGCAGAAGTCCAAGTCCACCACCTATTCCGTGATCTTGGGTGACACCCTTGCAAAGATCGCGCGTGAGCATTCCGTGAACGGTGGCTGGAAGGCCCTGTACGAGGACAACGAGAAGGTTGTCGGCGCAAACCCCGACCTGATTCACCCGGGTCTGAAGCTGACCATCGGCGGCAAGGCCGAGAACAAGTCGGCGGACAAGGGCGACAAGGCCGAATCCAAGGCCTCCGCCTCGTCCGACCGTGCCGCGGAGAGCGCCGACCGCGCCGACCGTTCGGAGCGCACGAGCACCCCCACCGCCGCGGAAGGCGCACCCGCCGCCGAGGCCGCTCCGGCCGCCGAGCCGGTCTCGTACACGGACGACCTCGACGGCTGGATCAAGGAGTCGCTCGCCGTCATGGCCGAGCACGGCATCCCCGGCAGCTACGAGGGCATCCACCGGAACATCATCCGCGAGTCCGCGGGCGACCCCCAGGCCATCAACAACTGGGACATCAACGCGATCAACGGCGTCCCGTCCAAGGGTCTGCTGCAGGTCATCGACCCGACCTTCCAGGCCTACCACGTGCCCGGTACGTCGATGGACAGCTACGACCCGGTCGCCAACATCACGGCCGCGTGCAACTACGCCGCGGACAAGTACGGCTCCATCGACAACGTCTTCGGGGCCTACTGAGCCTCGCCGAGGCGGGACCGCTGGCGCACGGGCGTGTGACAGAGGGACAGAAGTGACGGGTGGTGCGGGTTCGGCGGAACCCGCACCACCCGTCGTCCGTTTTCCGGCGCCGATAGGGTCCGGAGGCTCGGCCGCCGTCGGCGTCAGGGCGGCCGAGGTGTCGCCGACAGGCCGGGCGGGGCACGGGTGACTGGTCTCGTACAGGTTCGTCGTCCATACTGCCCGCCGTGGAGCAGCGCATAGATTCGAACACCAAGCCCGAGTTCGCCGCGGGGACAGACCCGGCGTACATCCCCGGCCTGACGGCCCCTGCCCCCGCGCGGACGGAGGCGGAGGCGGAGGCGGAGAAGGCGGCGCCCCAGAAGCCCGAGGAGGCCGAGGAGACCCGGGAGACCGGGACTGCGGACGCGCTCGCCGAGGGGGCCGTGGATGAATCCGCGGCCGCCCCCGAGGACACCGCCGTGGACGACGCGGCCTCCGACGGCACGGCCGGGGACGACGATGAGGCCCCGGCCGACGGGACGGCCCCGGAGGCCGGGCCCGTGCCCGGCAAGAGTGCCGCCGATGAGGACGGCCCCGTCTTCGAGGTCAGCGACCGGCGCGGATCCATCAGAGTGGACGCGGACGGCGTCCGCTTCCGCCTCGACGACCAGGAGGCTGAGTTCGACTGGGCCGAGATCGGCGCGGTCGAGGTCAAGACCGGCCGCTTCGGGCGCCGGTTCACCGTGACGGTCCACCTGTCGAGCCGCCGGTGGTTCAACGCCGAGGTCGAAGCCGGATCCCGGGGCGACCTCAAGGGGTGGACGGCGGAGCTCGACGAGGCGCTGGACGCCTACTTCGAAGAGGCCTGACCTCTTCAGGGCCATGCCTGAGCACCGGGCCGGACGACCGGCCCGGTGGTCAGGGCCTCTCGTTCGGATCGCGCCGGATCCGAACGAAAGGCCCTAGGCATGCCGTGGAGCCGTCAGGCTCCCGGAGCCGTGCCGAGCACCACCGACCTGGTCAGATGGCGCGGCAGGTCGGGGTCGAGGCCACGGGCCGCCGCGCGGGCGATCGCCAGCCGCTGGACCCGGACCAGGTCGGCCAGCGGGTCCAGTCCGCTCTCCACCCAGCGGGCCCCGGTCGCCAGCACCTGCTCCCGTAGCCCTTCCGGAGCGGTGCCGAACATCCAGGTCGCGGTCCCGGCCGTGGCGATGCTGATGGGGCCGTGGCGGTACTCCATCGCCGGGTACGACTCGGTCCAGGACAGGGACGCCTCCTTCATCTTGAGCGCCGCCTCGTTGGCGATCCCTACCGTCCACCCCTGCCCCAGGAAGCTGAACTGGGCGCATTCCAGGAGCCCTTCGGGCAGCGGCTCCGCAAGCGCGGTCTCCGCGTCCCGTACGACGTCCTCGGTGTGCAGCCCGAGATGGGCCCGGAGCAGCGTCAGCGCGGTCGTCGCGAACCTCGTCTGGACCACGGACCGTTCGTCGGCGAAGTCGAGGACCACCACATCGTCGGCCGCGGCCATCACCGGGGTCCGCGGGTCAGCGGTGACGGCGACGGTCCGGGTGGCGCCCCGCAGCCGCGTCAGCAGGCCGAGGACCTCCGTGGTCGTCCCCGACCGCGTCAGCGCGACGACCCGGTCGTACGTGCGCCCGAAGGGGAACTCCGAGGCGGCGTAGGCGTCCGACTCGCCCTGCCCGGAATCCTCGCGGAGCGAGGCGTACGCCTGTGCCATGTAATACGACGTTCCGCAGCCGACGACGGCGATGCGCTCACCGGTGGCGGGCAGGGCCGCCTTCCGGTCGGCAGCGACCTCCGCGGCACGGCGCCAGCACCCGGGCTGGCCGGCTGTCTCGGTCTCGACATGCGACATGTCCGCACTCCGCTTCCACTGCTGCTCGCACCTGGTGGGACGGGGCTGTGTGAAATCGACGCCCACTTGTTCAATTCTGCATGTTACATGGGGTAATCGAGCAAGAACAAGCAAAGAGTTCACACCTCCGTTACCCGAGCAGGGTCGGTTTTCGGCCATGCTCGGTGGGTAGCCGACTCGATCCGGTTCCGTCGAAGCCGTGTGGGTATCGGTCGCATGGCGCGAACTCCGCTGCCGGCATCCCGTACATCAGGCGGAAAATCCCCTGTAGGACCGCTTCTCGGCGACCTCGGACGGTCACCGGGCGGTGGCGGGTGGCCCCGGTGAGGGGCGATTTCACGTCATCGGACGCGCGCGTTGGCCGAGTTCGAACGCGCGGCCGGAATACGGTCGGCATAATCAGCCCATGTCGATCACGGGTGGGGAAGTCGTGGACCTCGGCAGGGGTCTGTACGCCTGGCTGCCGCCGGAGCGGGGCTGGGGTCTGGCCAACTGCGGCCTGCTCGTGTCGCCGCGCGGGGGGCTGTGGATCGACACCCCGTACGACACGATGATGGCCGGTCAGTTCCTGGTGGAGAGCCAGAAACGGCTGCCCGACGGGGTGAGCGTCGACCGTGTGATCGTCACCCATGCCAACGGCGACCACTTCTGGGGCGCAGGGGTGCTTCCGGACGCGGAGATCATCGCGACCCGAGAGGCCCGGGAGCACATTCATTACGATCCCACCCCGCAGCAGCAGCACGCCCTGGTGGCCGGAAGTGATCCCTCCACTCCCCTCGGCGCGTATCTCGGCCGTCACTTCGGCGTCTTCGACTGGTCCGCCACCGACGTGGTGTCTCCGACGACCTACTTCACCGGAGAGCTCGAACTGACCCTGGGGGAGCACACGGTCCAGGTGTCGTCCCTGCCGCCCGCGCACACGGGGGGCGACCTGATCGTGTATCTGCCCGTGCAGCGCGCGGTGTTCAGCGGAGACGTCATCTTCTCCTCCACCCCCCAGCAGCCCGGGGACCACCCGGTGCACTGGGCGGGGCCCCTGGACAACGTGATCGACGCCTGCGAACGCGTCCTGGGCACCGGCGCCGAGGTGATCGTGCCGGGGCACGGGCCGGTGCTCGACCCTGCCGGAGTGCGCGGGCACATGGGCTACCTCGCGTACGTACGCGACCGCGCCCATGCCCTCCACGCGGCGGGAGTGCCCGCGGTCGAGGCGGCCCGCCGGGTGATCGCCGAGGGCCGGTACCCGGAGCTCGGCCTGTCCGAGCGGCTCGTGGTGACCATCGGGAGCGAGTACCGCCACCTGGACGGCTCCGAACTCCCCGGCGTCCTCGAGGTGATGGCCGACGTGGCGGCCGTCGCCCAGGAGACCGACGCGGCGTGCACCGGCGGGCCGGCGTGACGGCCCTCCGGTACGGCAGCCGGACGCCCCGCACCGGCGCGGGCTGTCGCCCGTCCCCGACAACAGAGACGCGGTGACGCCGTGCTGGCATGGATCGTGGCCCTCGTCGCCGTCGTGGTGGCGATCTGGTCGGCAGTACGCATGCACCAGGCCAGGCTGGACGCGTACGGCGCCTCGGCCCGCGCGGAGCTCACCGAGCGGCAGGCCAAGGCGGCCGACGCCCGGACCCTCGCCCTCACCGAGGAGATCCGCCAGCTGGCCCGGAACCGGATACCCGCCGCGGCCACCGCACTCTCCCACCGCTCCGCGCCTGTCCCCGGGCTGCGGGAGGCCGCCGGGATCGAGGGTGACGCCGCGCGTCTGCTGACCGAGGCCGTACAGGCCGCGCGCACAGCTGTCCTGGAGGAACGCCGACGCGTCGACGCGGCAGCGCGGTCGGCCATGCGCGGTACCTCCGCCAAGATCCAGTCGCTGCTCAATCAGTCGCAGCACCTGCTGCACGAGCTCCAGCACGAGTACGACGACCCGCGGATCCTCCAGCTCGACTTCCGTAACGAACTGGCGCTGCGCCGCACCCAGGCCACGGCCGTGCTCTGTGACGCCTGGCCCGGACTCGCCCGGCAGAACTCCTCGCTCGTCGAGGTCGTGCTCGGCGCCCAGTCCCGGGTGGCGGGGTACGAGCGGATCAAGGTCGCCAATCATCTGCGCCAGGAGCGGCTCGCGGTGGTCGCCCGGGCCGCGGAACCCCTCGCGATCGCGCTCGCCGAACTGCTGGCCAACGCCACGGCGTACTCGCACCCGGACACCGAGGTGCCGGTGACGGTCCAGCAGACCGCGGGGCGCGGGGCCCTGATCCTGGTCGACGACGCCGGGATCGGCATGGACGACGACGCGCTGAAACGGGCCCGCGCACTGCTGTCGGGCCCCGCCGAGGTGCTGCTCACCGAGCTGGGGGACCCGCCGTAGACCGGCTTCGCCGTGGTGGGGCGGCTCATCGCGCGCTACGGCTTCAGCTGCCACATCGAGTCGTCGCCGTACGGCGGGATGCGCGCGATGCTGCGTATTCCGGCGCATCTGCTGACCGTGATCGACGACGACCGCACCCTGTCCGTGCTCGCGCCGAAGCCGGTGCACGCGCGCGCCGAGGACGCCGCGGAGAGCCCCTTGCCCACCAGGCCCGCGGCACCCGTCGCTCCTGCCGAGCCTGCCGAGCCTGCCGAGCCCGCCGAGCCCGCCGAGCCCGAGCCTGCGCCGGCCGCCCCCGTCGAGACCACCGCGTCCGTGCCCGCCGAACCCGCCCCCGCCGCAGGGGAAGCCGCGCGTCCGGCAGGCCTGCCCACCCGGCGGCGCAGATCCCGCCGGACGGCGGCCCCGGAGGCGCCGACGGTCCGGCAGCAGCCGGCCGAGGAGCCCGTGCTCCGCACGCCCGAGCAGGCCGGGGCGGCCTGGGCCGCCCTCCAGGAGGGCACCCTCAGCGGCAGGAAGGCGCCCGTGCCCCCGGCGCGGACGCCCTCAGCATCCCCATCCGACGACCAAGGAGACGACGAGACGTGAGCACCACCCCCACTGCCGGTGATCTCGCCTGGGTGCTGACCCCGCTGCTGGAGCTGGCCGGTGTGCAGCATGCCGTGGTCGCCACCGGCGACGGGCTCGTCGAGGGCGCGTCGCCCGGCCTGGACCGTGCGTCCGCCGAGCGCGTCGCCGCGATGACGGCCACCCTGCACGCGGCCGCCCGCGCCTTCACCACCGCGTTCACCGAGGCCGAGTCGCCGCGACTGGCCCAGACGGTCGTGGAGTCCGACCTGGGCTTCGCCGTCGTCGTACCGGCCGGCAGGAACACCACTCTGGCCCTGTTCGCGGCCCCCGACGCACACCTGGGGAACATCGCCTACCAGATGCAGGTGCAGGTCACCGCGCTGACCAGGGCCATGCACGCCCCCACCCGCCAACCGGACGCTGCCACCCGGCCATGACCCCCGGCCCAGGCCGCCGCCTGATTCCCCCCTACCTGGTCACCGGTGGCCGCTCCACGCCCACCGGCCCCGCGCTCGACCGGCTCGCCGTGCTCATCCGTACGGACTCGGCCCTGCCGGTGAACACCGGTTCGGAGCAGCGCAGGCTGTGCGAGCTCCTCGAGCCGGGAGCCCTCACCGTCGTCGAGTGCGCTGCCCATCTGGACCTGCCGGTCAGCGCCACCGTCTTCCTGGCCACGGACCTCGTGGCCGCGGGACATCTGCACGCTCGACCACCGATCCCCAGTGCCGGTGAGATCGACCGGTCGCTCGTCGAGAGGCTGCTCGTTGGACTCCGTTCCCTCCACTGACCGGGGCGGCATCGGCTATCTGCCGAGTGCCGCCGAGACCCTGATGAAGCTCGTCGTCACGGGTCCCTTCGGCGTGGGCAAGACGACCCTGATCCGTACCCTGTCGGAGATCCCGACCCTGCACACGGAAGAGGCGATGACGCAGTCCAGTACGGGACTCGACGACACCGCCGGGCTTCCGGAGAAGACCACGACCACGGTCGCCGTCGACTTCGGCCGCCTGACCGTCCAGGACGATCTGGTGCTGTACATGTTCGGCACGCCGGGCCAGGAGCGCTTCTTCCCCCTCTGGGAGGACATCGCGCGCGGTGCGCTCGGCGCCCTCGTCATGGTCGACACCCGGCGGCTCGAGGACTCGTTCGCCGTCATGGACATGGTGGAGGAGCAGGGACTCCCGTACGCCGTCGCCGTGAACCGCTTCCCCGATGCCCCCGCCCACGCGGACGAGGTCCTGCGCAAGCACCTCGACCTCGATCCCCGCACCCCGCTGGTGCAGTGCGACGCGCGCGAACGCGGGGGCGGCATCGACGCCCTGATCGCCCTCGCCGAGCACGCGCTGACCTGCCTGCCCGCGCCCCAGGAATCGTCATGACCCCTTCCGTGACCGGTACTTCACCCGGCGCCGCACCCTCGCTCCACGAGCCCCTCGCGCTGTACGGCGCCGGCTTCGCCGCCGATCCGCACGGCCACTACCGCATGCTGCGCGACCAGGGGCCGCTGGCCAGGGTGCGTGTCGCCCCGGACATCGACGCGCTGCTGGTCACCGACTACCACGCGGCCGTCGACCTGCTGCGGGACACGGAGACCTTCACCAAGGACCCACGTGCCTGGCAGGCGGGCGTGCCGGCCGACTCGCCGGTCCTTCCCGTGCTCGGCTACCGGCCCACCGCGCTCTTCACCGACGGCGCCGTCCACGCCCGTTACCGCGACGCCATCAACGACACCCTCGCCCTGATCGAACCCCACCTGCTGCGAGCGGAGGTCGCGCGGGTCGCACAGCGGCTCATCGCCGGGTTCTCGGCCACCGGCACCGGTGATCTCATCGCCCAGTACGCCCGCAGGCTGCCCCTGCACGTCTTCACCGCCTCCTTCGGGGTGGCTCCCCAGGACACGGAGCGGGTGGTCCGCGGTACGGCGGGGATGATGGACTCCGCGGGGGACGCGACAGCGGCGTACGACGACCTCGTCGGCGTCGTCGCCGCTCTCGTCTCCGCACGGCGGCGCAGCCCGGGCCGCGATCTCACCTCGTACCTGCTGGCGCACCCTGCCGGGCTCGACGACGACGAGGCCGTGCGTCAGATCACGCTCATCATGAGCGCGGGCCACGACCCCACGACCAATCTGATCGGCAACGCCCTCCTGCGCATGCTCAGCGACACCGGTTACGGCGGCTCCCTGCACGGCGGCGCGATGACCGCGCACGAGGCGGTCGACGACGTGCTCTGGCGCGATCCGCCGCTGGCCAGCATGGGTGCGCACTTCCCGCGCCACGACACCGATTTCCACGGGGTCCCGCTGCGCGCCGGGCAGTTGGTGCTGGTCTCCTTCGCCGCCGCCAACACCCAGTCGCCGCCGTCCGGCTCGGACCCCGCGGTGCGCTCCGGCGACGGTGCTCACCTGGCGTGGTCGACGGGTCCGCACCGCTGCCCCGCCAAGCAGCCCGCCCTGCTGATGGCGATGACCGCGATCGAACAGCTCACCAGCCAGCTCTGTGACCTGGAACTCGCCGTCGAACCCGGCGCGCTGGTCTGGCGGCCGGGCCCCTTCCACCGCGCCCTGGCCCACCTCCCGGTCCGTTTCACACCGCTCGACACGCTTCCCGAACCGGAGGCCGTGGGCGCCCCGGAGGCCGCCGATCACGTTCCGGCCCGTGTCGGTGGTACGCCGAACGGGTGAGGGGCGAGAGAATTGCCCGATGAACAGCGAGCGCAGCCGGCGCACAGCCAACCGGCATACGGACGGGGTGGTTCTGTGAGCAGGTACGACAGGTACGACAGGTACGACGCCACCGACGAACAGTGGGAAGGGCTCGCCCAGGTCGTACCCCTGAGGGGCCGCAACGAATGGCCCTCCCGGGTCGACCACAGGACGGTCCCGGACCGGCAGGAGTCGGCCGAGCAGCGGCGCATGGTCGTTCTGCGCGTCCAGGTGTTCGCGGACGCGCGCGAGGTGGCCGAGTATCTGGTCGCCCAGATCCCGGTCCTGCTGGACCTGACCGGCGCCGAGAACGATGTGGCCAAGCGGATCCTGGACTTCAGCAGCGGTGTGGTCTTCGGGCTCGGCAGCGGGATGCACCGGGTGGACCGCAATGTCTTCCTGCTCGCGCCGGTCGGCATGGAGGTCGAGGGGGTCACCGCGGCGGGCGTACCTCAATCGTAGGAAGGTCGTGCGGGCGGAACGGTTCGCCGCTCACGGGCGTGCGTACGGTCCGCTCATGACTGTTGTGATCTCCACGGGGAGGGCGGCCTCCGCGCCGTCCGGCGCGGGCCGACCCGCCCGCCCCTTCGTCAGCGAACTCCGCCTCGACGCCTTCGCATCGCACCGCCGTACCGTCGTCCCGCTCGGACCGCTCACGCTGCTCACCGGACGCAGCGGAAGCGGCAAGTCGACCGCCCTGCGCGGTTACGAGGCGCTCGCGCGGCTGGCCGCCGGTGATCCGCTGGAGGACGTCTTCCCCGACCCGGTGGCATGGGTGCCCGAAAGGGCTGGGGCCGACGGGCAGGGGCGGCGCGGATTCAGACTCGGCTGCACGGTGGAGGGCCCGGCCGGCCCGGTGGGACTGGATCTCGCCGTGCAGGCCGAGCCCACGCTCCGCATCGTCGGCGAGCGGCTGACCGACAGCGGCGAGACGCTGCTGAGCACGGCGCTGCGGGATCCCCGGCGTTCCTCGGTCCAGGCGGCCTGGTACACGGCGGGGGCGGTGCCGGTGACGCGTGCTCCCTTCCCCGACGACCGGCTCGGCACGGCACTGCTGCCGTTGCGGGTCGCGGGAACCACGGACGGGCAGCTCAGGGTGCTGGCCGCCGCCGAGCAGGTGGTGGTGGCCCTGCGGTCGGCCTTCGTCTGCGATCCTCAGCCGGGACGGATGCGTGCGGCGGTGCCGGTCGCGGAAGGGCGGCTGACCTCGTCCTGCGACAACCTCGCCGAGGTACTGCACCGCACCCACAGCCAGTGCGCGCAGCGGCACGCCCGGTTGGTCGCCAGCGCGGACGCCGGGTGCGCGGGACCGGTGACTGGACTGACTGCCGAGCGACTGGAGGACGGCACCGTGCAGGCCCTGGCGGGGCGGGGACCGGGCCGGAGTACGCCCGTCGGGCGCCTCGGCGACGGTGAACTCCGGTATCTCGCCTTCGCGCTCGTACTGCTGACGGGCCCGCATGTCCTGGTGGTCGACCCGGCGGCGGAGGTGCCGTCGGCCATGCAGGCCCTCACCGTGCTGGCCGACGGACTCGACCGGAGCCTGGACGCGCGGCAGACCGGGGAGCTGCTGGCGTTGGCGGCGTCGATCTGTGCGAACGGGCACATGCGTCTGCTGGGGACGGTCGGTGAGTCGGCCGCGGCAGCGGCCCAGGAGACGTCCGGTGCGACAGTGGTAGACCTGACACGGTGAGCGAACTGGATGTAGCACAACTGCAGCGGCGGCTGGCCGACTTCGCGGCGGCCCGGGCCTGGGAGCCGTACCACACCCCCAAGAATCTCAGCGTGGCGCTGAGCGTGGAGGCCTCGGAACTCCTGGAGATCTTCCAGTGGCTGACGCCGGAGCAGTCGGCGAGGGTGATGGAGGACCCGGATTCGGCGTTCCGGGTCAGGGACGAGGTCGCGGACGTCCTGGCCTATCTGCTGCAGTTCTGCGAGGTCCTGGAAATCGACGCGTTGGCGGCGCTGGCGGCCAAGATCGACCGGAACGAGGAACGCTTTCCGGTGGGGGCGGCGGGTGTTGAGCCGGTACCACCGGAAAGCATCGAGCAGGGCCAGGACGCCGTCGAGGTGACTGGTCGTCACTCTTCGGAGTGATCGTTTTACTCACAATCGACTTCCTGTCCACAGATTTCCGATTTCCTCTGGCTTTCGTGTGCCATGACCCTCACTGTGGGTAATGAAGAAGTGAGCGGGTTCTTGTACCGGCGGTGTCGGCGACGGGGGAGTGGCATGGAAGCGGAGCGACTGATCGAGTCGGGCCGGAGCGCCCTGGCGGGGAGCCGGGGGGTGCCGGCCGTCATGGCGGAGGCATGGCAGGCCCAGGCACTCGCCCGGGCGGTCGGCGGCCGGCTGGCGAGGTGCGGACCGGCGGAATTACGGGCGGAGGCGCGCGAGCTCAGCGAGACCTGCGCCCTGGGGAGCGCCGTGCTCGACCACCCGATGGTTCCGGCCGGAGGCGTGCGGGCCTCCCAGCTCACCGAAGTGGATCACGTGCCCAGGGTGTTGGCCGCTCTCGCGCTGCTCCTCGGGGAGGCGGGCATCGCGCTGGTGGGTGTCGCCTGCGGCACGGAGGAGGAAGGGCTCTACTGGCAGTGCATCGAGGCGATAGACGCCGTCGACGAGTCCGTGGACCGGGTCCACGGGATGCTGAGACGGCTTGCCGAGCAGGAGCGCGAGCGTGAGCACGAACAGGAGTTGGACCGGGAGCGCGACGGCCCCCACGGGGTGATCCACGGGCCGGCCGGCTTCGTCGCCGGCCAGCCGTGAGCCGGGAGGCCGGGGGCACACCGGCCGCCCGGCACGGGGGAAGAGTCCAAGAGGGAGGGCGCAGCGGTTTCGAAGGTGCAGGATGGAGGCATGGATCTTCGAATCTTCACCGAGCCCCAGCAAGGGGCGAGCTACGACACCCTGCTCACCGTCGCCAAGGCCACCGAGGACCTCGGCTTCGACGCCTTCTACCGATCGGACCACTATCTGCACATGGGCTCCGGGGACGGTCTGCCCGGCCCGACCGACGCGTGGATCACCTTGGCCGGACTGGCCCGCGAGACCAAGAGGATCCGCCTCGGCACGCTGATGACCGCGGGCACCTTCCGGCTGCCCGGCGTGCTGGCCATCCAGGTCGCACAGGTCGACCAGATGTCCGGTGGCCGGGTCGAGCTGGGCCTGGGCGCCGGCTGGTTCGAGGAGGAGCACAAGGCGTACGGCATCCCGTTCCCGAAGGAGAAGTTCGGCCGGCTCGAGGAACAGCTGGCGATCATCACGGGGCTGTGGGAGACCGAGACCGGTAAGACGTTCAGCTACGACGGGACGTACTACCAGCTCACCGACTCGCCGGCCCTGCCGAAGCCCGCGCAGACGAAGGTTCCGGTCCTGGTCGGGGGCCACGGCGCGGTCCGTACCCCGCGGCTGGCCGCGCGGTACGCGGACGAGTTCAACATCCCCTTCGCGTCGATCGAGGACAGCGTGAAGCAGTTCGGCCGGGTCAGGGACGCGGCCGTGGCAGCCGGGCGGTCCCCCGACGACCTGGTGTACTCCAACGCCTTGGTGGTGTGCGTCGGGAAGAACGACGCGGAGGTGGCGCGGCGCGCGTCCGTCATCGGACGGGAGGTCGAGGAGATCAAGGCGAACGGGCTGGCGGGCTCACCCGCCGAGGTGGTCGACAAGATCGGGCGGTACGCCGCCATCGGCTCGTCGCGGATCTACCTCCAGGTTCTGGACCTGCACGACCTGGAACACCTGGAGCTGATCTCGTCGCAGGTCCAGTCGCAGCTGGGCTGACAGGAGGGACCCGGCCCGCGGCAGGCCGGGCCCGTGTGGCCGCGGGACCGGCAGCAACCGCCCGGCAGTGAGGAGCAGCTGTGCATTCCGCCCGGACGCCGGGGGGCCCGCCCGGCCGTACGCTCGGCGACGCGCTCGCCGAGGGGACCGTTCTGCTGGACGGGGGCCTCTCCAACCAGCTGGAGGCGCAGGGCTGCGATCTGTCCGACGCCCTCTGGTCGGCCCGGCTGCTGAGCGACGCGCCCCAGCAGATCGAGGCCGCCCACGCCGCCTATGCCCGGGCGGGTGCGCAGGTGCTGATCACGGCCAGCTACCAGGCGACCCTCGAGGGGTTCGCGCGGCGTGGGATCGGGCGGGACCGCGCGGCGGAGCTGATGGCCGGCAGCGTCGAGTCGGCGCGCCGGGCGGGCGCGGTGACGGGACGCGAAATCTGGGTCGCCGCCTCGGTCGGGCCGTACGGGGCGATGCTCGCGGACGGCAGCGAGTACCGGGGCCGGTACGGACTCACCGTCCGGGAGCTGGAGCGCTTCCACCGGCCCCGGGCGGAGACGCTGGCCGAGGCGGGGCCCGATGTGTTGGCTCTGGAGACGGTGCCGGACATCGACGAGGCCGAGGCCCTGCTCCGGGGGGTCGAGGGGCTCGGGGTGCCGGTCTGGCTCTCGTACAGCGTGGCGGGGGACCGGACCAGGGCCGGGCAGCCTCTGGCGGAGGCGTTCGCGCTCGCCGCCGGCATCGACCAGGTGGTGGCCGTCGGGGTCAACTGCTGCGAACCCGCCGACGCGGACCGTGCGGTGGAGGTCGCGGCAGCGGCCACCGGCAAGCCGGTGGTCGTCTACCCGAACAGTGGGGAGGAGTGGGACGCCGACGGCCGGGCCTGGACCGGGAGGGGAACGTTCGAACCGGACAGGGTGCGGGACTGGCAGCGGGCGGGCGCGCGGCTGGTCGGCGGCTGCTGCCGGGTCGGCCCGGCCGGGATCGCGGCGCTGGCTGAGCGACTGGAAGCGTCGGGAGTGTGAAAATCCCTGGTGGGAGGCCGGTCGCCGGACCATACTCGGACGCGTGTTCCTGACTATCAGCACGACCGGCACCCCTGAGCGTCCCGCCACCGATCTCGGATACCTGCTGCACAAGCATCCCGACAAGGCGCAGACGTTCTCCACCTCGCACGGGACCGCGCACGTCTTCTACCCCGAGGCGTCCGCGGAGCGCTGTACCGCCGCCCTGCTGCTCGAAGTGGATCCGGTGGCGCTGGTGAGGCGCGGCAAGGGCAAGGGCCGGGGCGGAGCCCCCGACGCGGCACTCGCGCAGTACGTCAACGACCGGCCGTACGCTGCGTCTTCGCTGCTTTCGGTCGCGATGACGACGGTGTTCAAGTCCGCGCTGAACGGGGCGTGCCGGGCGATGCCCGAACGGGCCGAGGAGCCGCTGCCGTTGCGGATCGAGGTGCCCGCGCTGCCCGCACGCGGTGGTGCGGAGCTGGTGCACAAGCTCTTCGCGCCGCTCGGCTGGACACGGGTGGAGGCCGTGGCCGTGCCGCTGGACGAGCAGTTCCCGGAGTGGGGCGACTCGCGCTACGTACGGCTGGTGCTGGAGGGGGAGCTGAGGCTCGCGGACGCCTTGCGCCAGCTGTATGTGCTGCTGCCCGTGCTCGACGACGCCAAGCACTACTGGGTGGCGCCCGACGAGGTGGACAAGCTGCTCCGGGCGGGCGAGGGCTGGCTGGCCGGCCACCCCGAGCAGAAGCTGATCACCAGCCGTTATCTCTCCCGTCGCTGGGGGCTCACCCGGCAGGCGATGGAGCGGCTGGAGCTGGTGCGGCTGGCGGAGTCGGACGACCTCGAGGTGGAGAGCGTCGACAACGCGGTGGACGAGACGACCGACACGGAGGAGAAGCCGGTGCCGCTCGCGGAGCAGCGCCGCGCGGCGGTCCTGGAGGCGCTCCGTGCGGCAGGGGCGACCCGAGTGCTCGACCTCGGCTGCGGCCAGGGTCAGTTGGTGCAGGCGCTGCTCAAGGACGTGCGCTTCACGGAGATCGTCGGGGTCGACGTGTCGATGCGCGCCCTGACCGTGGCCGCACGCCGGCTGAAGCTGGACCGCATGGGCGAGCGGCAGGCCGGGCGGATCACCCTCCGCCAGGGCGCGCTCACCTACACCGACAAGCAGCTGAAGGGGTACGACGCCGCCGTGCTGAGCGAGGTGATCGAGCACCTCGACCTCCCGCGGCTCCCCGCCCTGGAGTACGCGGTGTTCGGCTCCGCGCGGCCGCGGACCGTGCTGGTGACGACGCCCAACGTCGAGTACAACGTCCGCTGGGAGACGCTTCCCGCCGGGCACGTACGCCACGGCGACCACCGCTTCGAGTGGACGAGGGAGGAATTCCGGGACTGGGCGGGCCAGGTGGCCGGGCGCCACGGCTACACGGTGGCGTTCGTGCCCGTGGGCCCGGAGGACCCCGAGGTGGGGCCTCCCACACAGATGGCCGTGTTCACGATGACCACGGCCCAGGAGACGACGAAGGAGGCGAAGGCCGCATGACCAGTACCTCTCGCACGCTGCCGGTGACCGACCTGTCCCTCGTCGTCCTCATCGGCGCCAGCGGATCGGGCAAGTCCACCTTCGCCCGCAAGCACTTCAAGCCGACCGAGATCGTCTCCTCCGACTTCTGCCGGGGCCTCGTCGCCGACGACGAGAACGACCAGAGCGCCAGCCGTGACGCCTTCGACGTGCTCCACTACATCGCGGGAAAGCGTCTCGCCGGCGGCCGGCTCACCGTCGTCGACGCGACCAACGTGCAGCCGGAGAGCCGCAAGCAGCTCGTCCAGCTGGCCCGGCAGTACGACGTGCTGCCCATCGCCATCGTGCTCGACCTGCCGGAGGAGCTCTGCCAGGCGCGCAACGCAGGCCGGCCCGACCGTGCCTCCATGCCCCGCCATGTCGTGCAGCGCCACCGCCGTGAGCTGCGCCGGTCGCTGCGCGGTCTGGAGCGCGAGGGCTTCCGCAAGGTGCACATCCTGCGCACCGAGGAGGAGGCCGACACCGCCGAAGTCGTCCTGGAGCGCCGCTACAACGACCTCCGGCACCTCACCGGGCCCTTCGACATCATCGGCGACATCCACGGCTGCAGCTCCGAGCTGGACACCCTCCTCGGCAAGCTGGGTTACAAGGACGGCACGCACCCCGAGGGGCGTACCGCCGTGTTCGTGGGCGACCTCGTCGACCGGGGCCCGGACAGCCCGGGCGTGCTGCGCCGCGTCATGTCCATGGTGGCGTCGGGTGACGCGCTGTGCGTGCCGGGCAACCACGAGAACAAGCTCGGGCGTTACCTCAAGGGGCGCAAGGTCCAGCACAGCCACGGTCTCGCCGAGACGGTCGAGCAGCTGGAGCGGGAGGACGTCGAGCACCCCGAGTTCCGCAAGCAGGTCGCGGAGTTCATCGACGGACTCGTCAGCCACTACGTCCTGGACGGGGGCAAGCTGGTCGTCTGCCACGCGGGGCTGCCCGAGAAGTACCACGGGCGCACCTCAGGGCGGGTCCGCTCGCACGCGCTGTACGGCGACACGACCGGCGAGACCGACGAGTTCGGCCTGCCCGTGCGCTACCCGTGGGCCGAGGACTACCGGGGCAGTGCCGCGGTGGTCTACGGCCACACGCCGGTGCCCACCGCCTCCTGGGTGAACAACACCCTCTGCCTGGACACAGGGGCGGTCTTCGGCGGGAAGATGACCGCGCTGCGCTGGCCGGAGCGCGAGATCGTCGACGTACCGGCCGAGCGCGTCTGGTACGAGCCGGTGAAGCCGCTGACCACCGAGGCCCCCGGAGGCCGGGAGGGCAGGCCGCTCGACCTCGCCGATGTCCAGGGCCGCCGCATCGTGGAGACCCGGCACATGGGCCGCGTCGCGGTGCGTGAGGAGAACGCGGCGGCGGCACTCGAAGTCATGAGCCGCTTCGCCGTCGATCCCAGGCTGCTGGCCTACCTTCCGCCGACCATGGCCCCGACGGCGACCTCGCACGAGGAAGGCTTCCTGGAGCATCCGGCCGAGGCCTTCGCGCAGTACCGCGCGGACGGCGTCACCAAGGTCGTCTGCGAGGAGAAGCACATGGGCTCGCGCGCCGTGGCGCTTGTCTGCCGCGACGCCGGCACCGCGCGCGAGCGCTTCGGGACCGGGGGCACCTCCCACGCTTTCGGCTGTGGGGAAGGCACCACCGGCGCCCTGTACACCCGCACCGGGCGGCCGTTCCTGGACGACACCGTACTCACCGAGGTCGTCCTCGGCCGGCTCCGCGCCGCCGTCACCGCCGCCGGGCTCTGGGAGGAGTGGAACACCGACTGGGTGGTGCTCGACGCCGAGCTGATGCCCTGGTCCCTCAAGGCGGCGGGGCTGCTGCGCTCGCAGTACGCGGCGGTGGGCGCGGCCGCCGGCGCCGTCCTGCCCGTGGCTGAGGAGGCCCTGGCCGCGGCGGCCGCCCGCGGCGTCGACGTCGGCGCACTGGCCGGCCGCCAGCGGGAGCGCGCGGAGGACTCCTCCGCGTTCACGGAGGCGTACCGCCGCTACTGCTGGAGCACCGAAGGGCTCGACGGCGTCCGGCTCGCGCCGTTCCAGATCCTCGCGGTGCAGGGCCGTTCGCTCGCCTCAGTGCCGCACGACGAGCAGTTGGCGTGGCTGGACCGCCTCGTCGAGCACGACCCGACCGGTCTGCTCCAGGTCACCCGGCGCCTCGTCGTCGACACGGGTGACGAGGCCTCCGTCCGCTCCGGCATCGACTGGTGGCTGGAGATGACCGGCCGCGGTGGCGAGGGAATGGTCGTCAAGCCGCTCGGCGCGCTCGTCCGGGACGAGAAGGGCAGGCTCGTCCAGCCGGGCATCAAGGTGCGCGGCCGGGAGTACCTGCGGATCATCTACGGCCCCGAGTACACGCGGCCGGAGAATCTGGAGCGCCTGCGCTCCCGGTTCCTCGGTCACAAGCGGTCGCTGGCCCTGCGGGAGTACGCCCTGGGTCTGGAGGCCCTCGACCGGCTGGCCGACGGTGAGCCGCTGTGGCGGATCCACGAGGCGGTCTTCGCGGTGCTGGCCCTGGAGTCGGAGCCGGTCGACCCCAGGCTGTAGGACGGCCGGAGCCGGACGGCCGCCCCCGTCGAGAGTCCGGGCCCGCTTCATCGGGGCCCGGACGTCGGCCTACTCGCGCCAGTCCGCGGTGGCCGCGGCACGCGCCTGCCACAGCCTCACGCCCGGGCCGCCCGGCTCCCACCGGTCGCAGAACTGCCGCATCGCCTCGCACCTGGTCAGCATGGCGGTTCTGCGGACCGGCCAGGGCGGCACCTCCCCGCCGTACGCACCGAAGAAGTGGCCGAGGGCATGGCCGCGCCCGGGGTGGTGCGTGCGCACGATCCACTCGCACCAGGCCAGGTCCTCGACCGGATCCCCGAGGTGGGCGAACTCCCAGTCGACCACCGCGGTGACCTCGAAGGTGTCGGGATCGACCAGCACGTTGTTCGGGCCGAAGTCCCCGTGCACAAGCACCTTGTCCGTCTCGAGCGCGGCGGCCGGCAGCACGTCCGGAGGGGTTTCGTGGATACGGCGCAGCAACTCCCCACAGCTCGCCAGGACAGCCTCCGGCCGACCGGAGTCCAGGAGTTCCTGGCCGGGCGCACCGGACATGAAGCCGAGCGTGAGAGTGGCCGCGGTCGATCCCCGCACCGGCGGCACGGGCAACCGGCCCTGCAGCCGGGTCAGCAGCGCGTGCTCACGACGGAGCCTGCGTTCGGCGTCGGGGCCCTCGTAGGTCTTCTCCACGACAGCACCGTCGCCGACGGTGTGGTTGGTGTAGCCGTGCTTCAGCGGGCGCATCCGCTGATCATGGGGCAGCGGCGGCCCTCCGGGCACCCCCCGGCCGGAAGCGTGCACGATTCCGCACGGAGGTACTTCCAGGAGACCGGCGAAACCGGGTTGCGGTTCGCAGGGTGAAGCGGGTCCCGCGCGGTGAGGATGAGGGCATGGGATTCCATGTCGATTCCGAGGCCGGGCGGCTGCGCCGCGTCATCCTGCACCGCCCCGATCTGGAGCTGAAGCGGCTCACCCCCAGCAACAAGGACGCGCTCCTGTTCGACGACGTGCTGTGGGTGCGCCGCGCCAGGGAGGAGCACGACGGTTTCGCCGATGTGCTGCGCGACCGGGGCGTGGAGGTGCACCTCTTCGGCGAGCTGCTCCGGGAGTCCCTCGACATCCCGGTCGCGAGAAGGCTCGTCCTGGACCGGGTCTTCGCGGAGAAGGAGTACGGCCCGCTCGCGACCGAGCATCTGCGCGCCGCCTTCGAGGAGCTGCCCGCAGGGGAGCTGGCCGAGGCCCTGGTCGGCGGGATGACGAAGCGGGAGTTCCTGCAACGGCACAGCGAACCGACCTCGGTCCGCTTCCACGTCATGGATCTGGACGACTTCCTGCTCAGCCCGCTGCCCAACCACATCTTCACCCGCGACACCTCCGCCTGGATCTACGACGGTGTGTCCATCAACGCGATGCGCTGGCCGGCGCGGCAGCGCGAGACCGTGCACTTCGAGGCGATCTACCGGCACCACCCCCTCTTCACCGGCCCCGACGCAGGCGTCTTCCACCACTGGTCACAGGGCCAGGACGACTATCCGTCCACCATCGAGGGCGGCGACGTCCTGGTCATCGGCCGGGGTGCCGTCCTGATCGGGATGAGTGAACGCACCACCCCCCAGGCCGTGGAGATGCTGGCCCGAGGGCTCTTCGACGCCGGGTCGGCCCGGACGATCGTGGCGCTCGACATGCCCAAGCGGCGGGCGTTCATGCACCTCGACACGGTGATGACGATGGTCGACGGGGACACGTTCACCAAGTACGCCGGACTCGGCATGCTGCGCTCCTACACGATCGAGCCCGGCGCCGGTCCACGTGAGCTGAAGGTCACCGACCATCCCCCGGAGCACATGCACCGTGCCATCGCCGCCGCCCTCGGCCTCGACAGGATCCGGGTGCTCACCGCCACCCAGGACGTGCACGCCGCCGAGCGGGAGCAGTGGGACGACGGCTGCAACGTGCTGGCCGTGGAGCCCGGGGTCGTCGTCGCGTACGAGCGCAACGCCACCACCAACACGTATCTGCGCAAGGAAGGCATCGAGGTCATCGAGATCCGGGGCAGCGAGCTGGGACGGGGCAGGGGCGGCCCCCGCTGCATGAGCTGCCCCGTGGTGCGCGATCCCGTGTGAGGCGGGGCCGGAGCCCGGAGGCGCGGAGCGCAGGGAGGCGCGCGGCACACGCCCTGTATAGTAATACGGTGTCTCGTATAGACTTCCAAGGCATCTGTCCGCATGCCCTCAGCCCGACCCAGGAGCAGTCACCATGGCCATAGATCTCACAGGCCGCCATTTCCTCAAGGAGCTGGACTTCACGGCCGAGGAGTTCCGCGGCCTGATCGCCCTGTCCGCCGAGCTCAAGGCCGCCAAGAAGGCGGGCGGCGAGGTGCAGCGGCTGCGCGGCAGGAACATCGCGCTGATCTTCGAGAAGACCTCGACGCGCACCCGCTGCGCCTTCGAGGTGGCAGCCGCCGACCAGGGCGCGTCCACGACGTACCTCGACCCTTCCGGCTCCCAGATGGGACACAAGGAGTCGGTCAAGGACACCGCCCGGGTGCTCGGCCGGATGTTCGACGGCATCGAGTACCGGGGCGACAGTCAGCAGGCCGTCGAGGACCTGGCGGCGTACGGCGGTGTGCCGGTCTTCAACGGGCTCACCGACGACTGGCACCCCACCCAGATGCTCGCCGACGTCCTCACGATGACCGAGCACAGCGCCAAGCCCCTGGAGGAGATCACCTTCGCCTACCTGGGTGACGCCCGCTTCAACATGGGCAACTCCTACCTGATCACCGGGGCCCTGCTCGGCATGGACGTCCGGATCGTCGCCCCGGCCGCCTACTGGCCGGTGCCGGAGATCGTGGACCGGGCCAACAAGCTCGCGGAGTCCAGCGGTGCGCGCATCACCCTCACCGAGGACGTCGCCGAGGGCGTCCTGGGCGCCGACTTCGTCGTCACCGACGTCTGGGTCTCCATGGGTGAGCCCAAGGAGGTCTGGGACGAGCGCATCGCGGCCCTCTCGCCGTACGCGGTGACCATGGACGTCCTGCGCGCCACGGGCAACGACGACGTGAAGTTCATGCACTGCCTCCCCGCCTACCACGACCTCGGTACGAAGGTGGCCAGGGAGATCCATGAGCGGCACGGCCTGTCGGAGCTGGAGGTCACCGACGAGGTCTTCGAGTCCTCGCACTCGGTCGTCTTCGACGAGGCCGAGAACCGGATGCACACGATCAAGGCGGTCCTCGTCGCGACACTGGCAGGCGGCGCGCACACCGCATGAACATGCACCCGATTGGGTGAACATGCGTACAAGTGGCTACGATGGTGCTACTTGGTGGGGTTCGGGCTCGCACGTCCGAACCCCTTTTCACGTGCCCCGTCAGGGGCGCTTGCCCAGGTGCGAGCCTCCCCACGGGCTCATTTCCCCCGCATCACCAGAGAAGAGACCCCGTCCCCCCATGAGTCCCGCCTCCTCCACCCCGCAGAGCCCCCCGCGCAGGACAGGGGCACGCGTCAAGAGTCCCGAACTGCTGCTCGCCGAGTCCGGAGCCGACCTGGAAGGGCACGGCCTGCGGCGCACCATGGGGCTGTTCCAGCTGGTCTGCTTCGGTGTCGGGGCGATCGTCGGCACCGGGATCTTCGTCGGGCTGTCCGACAGCGTCGCCGAGGCGGGCCCCGCCGTGGTGGTCTCGTTCGTCCTCGCCGCAGTGACCTGCATCTTCACCGCCTTCTCCTTCGCCGAGCTCGGCGGCGCCATCCCGGTCTCCGGCAGCTCCTACTCCTTCGCCTACGCCACACTCGGGGAGCGGGTCGCGTTCCTCGTCGGCTGGTGCCTGCTGCTGGAGTACGGCGTCTCGGTCTCCGCCGTGGCGGTCGGGTGGAGCCAGTACGTCAACGAGCTGCTGGACAGCCTCATCGGCTGGAACCTGCCGGCGGCGCTCTCCTCCGGACCCGGCGACGGTGGCGTGATCAACCTGCCGGCCGTCGTGGTGGTCATGATGGCGGCCACCCTGCTGGTGCGCGGCATCAGGGAGAGCGCGGGCGCCACGGCGGCGATGGCGGTGCTGAAGATCGGCATCCTCATCGCGTTCTGCGCGATCGCCTTCACCGCGTTCCAGGACGGACACCTCTCGCCGTTCGCCTCGCACGGCATGGCCGGGATCACCGCCGGCGCGTCGGTGGCGTTCTTCTCGTACATCGGCTTCGACGCCATCACCACCGCCGGTGAAGAGGTCAAGAACCCCCGCCGGAACATCCCGATCGCGATCATGATCTGCATCGGCCTGGTCACGCTGCTCTACTGCGCGGTCGCCCTCGGTGCCATCGGTGCACTGGGCGCGGACGCCGTCTCCGACAAGCCGGCCGCGCTCTCGCTGGTCGTGGACAAGGTCACCGGGTCGAGCGTCGGCGGTGGGATCATCGCCTTCGGCGCGGTCGTCGCCATCGCGTCCGTCGTCCTCGCGGTGATGTACGGCCAGACCCGCATCCTGATGTCGATGTCCCGTGACGGGCTGATCCCCCGGGTCTTCGAACGGGTGTCGCCCAAGACCCGCACGCCGGTCGCCAACACCTGGATCGTGGCCGTCGTCTTCGCGGTCCCAGCCGCGTTCTCGTCCCTGGACGTCGTCGTGAACCTGACGACCATCGGCACGCTCGCCACCATGGCGGTGGTCAATATCGCCGTCATCGCGCTGCGCCGCCGCAACCCGGAGCTGAAGCGTTCCTTCCGGGTGCCGCTCTACCCTGTCAGTCCGATCCTGGGCGTCGGCTTCTGCGTGTACCTGATGTACGGGACGGGCTGGACGACCTGGGTGCAGTTCGTGGTCTTCCTCGCCGTGGGAGCCCTGGTGTACGCGGGATACGGCCGCAGCCGCTCCCGGCTCGTCAGCGCCGGGGAGCCCGGGGACCGGGCGGCGTCGGACCCGGCGGCAGGGTGAACCAGACCGCCTTGCCCTGCTCGGTGGGGCGGTGACCGCAGGCCGAGCTGAGGGCACGGATCAGGAGCAGCCCCCGGCCGTGCTCCTGCCACGGGTCCGGTGCGGAGCCGGGCAGCAGGCGGGACAGGTCGCCGGGCGGCCCCGGGTCGTGGTCGTGGACCTCCACCTGGCAGCCGGACGCCATGAGCTCGACCACCAGCTCGATGGGCCCCGCGCCGTCGGTGTGCTCCACGGCGTTGGCGACCAGCTCCGCGGTCAGCAGCTCGGCGGTGTCGCTGTCCGCGGGCGCCTCGAGGTCCGCCAGCGCCGTACGGATGAGGGCACGGGCGATCGGCACCGCGGCCGTCGAGTGCGGCAGGGCGATGCGCCAGGATGCGGGCGGGGGCGCGGGGACGTCGGGCGGCAAGGCGGGAGTTTCCGTTCGGGAGCGGGACATCCGGCGGGGGAGCTTCGTTCCGGGGCGGCTGCGTCCGGGACGGCGTCCTCCGTCACCGGAGGGTGCGGGGTCTGTACCAGGACTTCGTGCGCTCAACCATACGAAGCGCGACGCCGCAGACATAGAGGCAGTCGACCGTGACAAAGGGGACCTTCGCCACAGCGCCGCCCTATCGCGTACTCATGACGGAAGTCACAGATGAGTGATAGCTTCGAAGCGCATCAGCATCGGCCCGACGGCTGGAGGGGAACCTTCCATGAGCCCGTTCACCGGCTCCGCCCCGCGCACGGAGCGCTGGAAGCATCTGCGCCTCACCACGGACGACGGTGTGGCGACCGTGACGCTCGCCCGTCCCGAGAAGCTCAACGCGCTCACCTTCGGCGCCTACGCCGACCTGCGCGACCTCCTCGCCGAGCTCTCCCGCGAACGCTCCGTGCGGGCCCTCGTGCTCGCCGGAGAGGGGCGCGGGTTCTGCTCGGGCGGTGACGTCGACGAGATCATCGGCGCCACGCTCGCCATGGACACCGCGCAGCTCCTGGACTTCAACCGGATGACCGGACAGGTCGTACGCGCCCTCCGTGAGTGCCCCTTTCCCGTCATCGCCGCCGTCCACGGAGTGGCCGCCGGAGCAGGAGCGGTCCTCGCCCTGGCAGCCGACTTCCGGGTGGCGGCCCCGTCCGCCCGCTTCGCCTTCCTCTTCACCGCCGTCGGCCTGTCCGGCGGTGACATGGGCGCCGCCTACCTCCTGCCCCGTGTCGTCGGCCTCGGCCACGCCACCCGGATCCTCATGCTCGGCGAAGCCGTCCGCGCCCCCGAGGCCGAGCGCATCGGGCTGATCAGCGAGCTGACCGGCGAAGGGGAGGCCGACGCCCGCGCCGCCGCCCTGGCCAGGCGGCTCGCCGACGGGCCGGCCCTCGCCCTGGCCCAGACGAAGGCGCTGCTCACCGCCGAGCTCGACATGCCGCTCGCCGCCTCCGTGGAGATGGACGCCGCCACCCAGGCCCTCCTGATGAACGGCGAGGACTACGCCGAGTTCCACGCCGCCTTCACCGAGAAGCGTCAGCCGAAGTGGCGGGGCAGGTAGCGCGATGCCCTCCTCCGAGACGGGGCGCATCGCGGTCATAGGCGGCGGACCCGGTGGGCTCTACGCCGCCGCCCTCCTGAAGCGGCTGGACCCCGGCCGCGAGATCACCGTATGGGAGCGCAACGCCCCCGACGACACCTTCGGCTTCGGCGTGGTCCTCTCCGACGAGACGCTCGGCGGCATCGAGCACGCCGACCCCGTCGTGTACCGGGCGCTCAGCGGCGCGTTCGTCCGCTGGGACACCATCGACGTCGTGCACCGGGGCGCCACCCTGACCTCGGGCGGTCACGGCTTCGCCGCACTGGGCCGACGTACGCTCCTGCGGATCCTGCACGAGCGCTGCGCGTCCCTCGGGGTGCGGCTCCGCTTCCGGACCGAGGCGCCGCCCGCCGCCGAGCTCGCCGCGCGCCACGACCTGGTCATCGCCGCCGACGGGGTGCACAGTGCCACCCGCGAGGCCCACGCCCGTCACTTCGGCCCCGCCGTCACCGACCACCGCAACCGCTACATCTGGCTCGCCGCCGACTTCGCGTTCGACGCCTTCCGCTTCGAGATCGCCGAGACCGAGTACGGCGTGATGCAGCTGCACGCCTACCCCTTCTCCCGCCCGTCGCCCGACCACCACCCCTCAACGAGGCCCTTCGGGCCGCCGCGTGAATCCGGCGCCTCCACCGTCATCGTCGAGATGCGCGAAGAGGTATGGCGGGCCGCGGGCCTCGACACCTGCGACACCGCCCGGTCCGCCGAGCACTGCGCGAAGGTCTTCGCCGAGGCCCTCGGCGGCCGGCCGCTGCGCTCCAACAAGTCCTCCTGGCTCACCTTCGCCACCGTCACCAACGCGCACTGGTCGCACGGCAACACGGTCCTGCTCGGCGACGCCGCCCACACCGCCCACTTCTCCATCGGCTCCGGCACCAAGCTCGCCGTCGAGGACGCCCTCGCCCTGGCCGCCTGCGTCGAGGAACAGCCCGACCTGCCCACCGCCCTGGCCGCGTACGAGGCCGAGCGCCGCCCCGTCGTCCTGTCGACCCAGCGCGCCGCCGCGGCCAGCCTGCGCTGGTTCGAGGAACTCCCGCAGTACGTGGACCAGCCGCCCCGGCGGTTCGCCTTCAACCTCCTCACCCGCAGCCGCCGCGTCACCCACGACAACCTGCGGCTCCGCGATCCCGCCTTCACGGAGGCGGTCGAGGAGGAGTTCGGCTGCCCGCCCGGCACACCGCCGATGTTCACCCCGCTGCGCCTGCGCGGCCTCGAACTCCGTAACCGTGTCGTCGTCTCGCCCATGGACATGTACTCCGCCGTCGACGGGCTGCCCGGGGACTTCCACCTCGTCCACCTCGGCGCCCGGGCGCTCGGCGGCGCCGGTCTCGTCATGACCGAGATGGTCTGCGTGAGCCCCGAGGGCCGCATCACTCCCGGCTGCACCGGCCTCTGGACCGATGAACAGGCCGAGGCCTGGACGAGGATCACGCGCTTCGTGCACGACTCCGCCCCCGGCGCCGCGATCGGGGTCCAGCTGGGGCACTCCGGCCGCAAGGGCTCCACCCGACTGATGTGGGAGGGTATCGACCAGCCGCTGGACGAAGGCAACTGGCTGGTCAGCGCCGCCTCGCCCCTCCCGTACGCACAAGGCGTCAACCAGATTCCGCAGGAGCTCGACCGGGCCGGGATGGACGAGGTCAGGGGCCGGTTCACCGAGGCCGCCCGGCGGGCCGCCCGCTGCGGCTTCGACCTCCTCGAACTGCACTGCGCCCACGGCTATCTGCTTTCCGGCTTCCTCTCCCCGCTCACCAACCTGCGCACCGACGCGTACGGCGGGACCCTGGAGGACCGGCTGCGCTTCCCTCTGGAGGTCTTCGACGCGGTCCGCGCCGTCTGGCCCGAGGACCGCCCCATGACCGTACGGATCTCCGCCACGGACTGGGCGCAGGGCGGCACGAGCGACGAGGACGCCGTGGCGGCCGCCCGCGCCTTCGCGGCCCACGGCGCGGACGCCATCGACGTCTCCACCGGCCAGGTCGTCCCCGACGAACGCCCCGAGTACGGCCGCTCCTACCAGACCCCGTACGCCGACCGGATCCGCAACGCCCTGGACGTGCCCGTCATCGCCGTCGGTGCCATCTCCTCCTGGGACGACGTCAATTCCCTGCTGCTCGCCGGCCGGGCCGACCTCTGCGCCCTGGCCCGCCCCCATCTGTACGACCCGCACTGGACGCTGCACGCGGCGGCCGAGCAGGGTTATGCGGGACCGGGTGCCTCATGGCCGCTCCCGTACCGCGCGGGCAGCCGCACCCCGCCGACCGGCCGCACCGACGCTCCCCGGCCCCGGCTCACGCTTGACTGAGCGTCAGGCACTCGTGGCAGCGGCACGGGCTGGGATGGGGCATGGCCCAGTGCGTGGTGCGGTACTCGACGGCCAGCCGGCCGAGCAGGGACGCGACCTCCTCGGCGTCCTGACGGGTCGTCCACCAGCCGCCCACGCCGGCCTCCTCGCACAGGCGCAGCACGGACGGGCTGTGGACCTGCACGGCCCGGAAGGTGTGCAGATTGCGGGTCGACATGTCGATCGTGATGTATGTGCCGGTATGGCGGCCGCGCCCGACCGTGGTCAGCTGCTCGTGGCCCGAGCCCGCGTAGGTCTCGATCACGTACACCTTGGAGCCGCCCCGGTAGGACTTGGTCCCGGGCCGCAGCTCCTGGCCGCCCTCGCCGTACCGCCTCCACCGCACGACGTTCGCGGCGATCAGCCATGCCTGCCCGGTTGGTGTCTCCCCGGCCCCGGCCGTCATTCCGGCTCCGCGGTGATCAGCAGACGGTCGCCGACGGCCTCGTAACCGATGCGCCGGTACACGCCGTTGCTCGTCGGATTCGCGAGGTCCGTGAAGAGCAGCACCTCCCGGGCGCCCGCGTCCCGCGCAGCGCGGCTGACCGCCGCGGTCACCGCCGCCGCGTAGCCCAGCCCCCGTAGCCCCGGCGGCGTGTAGACGTTCGCCACCCGCACCGTGCCCGCGATCATGCGTGAGACGCCCGCCACCGAGACCGGCTCCCCGCCGGCCTCCCAGAGCGTCAGCCCGCCGTGCGCGGTGCGTTCGTCCACGATCCGCTCCGCCCGGTCGCCCGACTGGCCGGTCTCCTCACAGAAGGCACGGAGCCAGTCGACCAGCAGCGCCCGGTCGGCTGTGGTGGCGGTCCTCGGCCGGCCAGCGGGCGCGGGGGAGGGCGGCACCAACGTGCCCAGCCGGTACAGCCGGTGCTCCTCGTCGACGCGGTGGCGTGGCCAGTGGGCGGCCAGTGCCCGGGCGGTGTCGCGGTCCGCGTCGACGCCGGGGAGCGGCAGCGCGTCGGCCAGCGGGCCGAGCGCCTCCGGATCCACCGTGCCCAGGATCGGCCGGAACGGCGGTGTGCACACCAGCGCCCCGGCCACCTCCCCGTCCGCCCCGCGCCACCAGCCCAGCACCGGCGGCTCGGTGCCGTAGGCGTGCGGCCCGCTCACCCTCAGAGTGGCGGTGATGGTCAGCAGCAGGGTGTTCTCGGCGGGGCGGGCGGCCAGGGACGCGCCGGCCGCGGCCAGGAAGGCGTCCACATCATCGGTGAAGGTCCAGGGCATTGCCTCATCCTGGCGGGTCCCACGGTCTCGGGTCATCCCGATTTCGCGGGCGGATCAGGGCTCTCCCGGACGAACCGGGCGCCGGCGTCCCGCAGCCGGGCGTGCAGCAGCCCGAACACCTCCGCCGAGCGCCCGCCCGGCCAGTCCTTCGGCAGCAGCTCCCCGGGCAGTCCCGGGTCCGCGTACGGCAGTTGCCGCCAGGAGTCCAGCGCGCGGAGGTAGTCCCGGTAGGCCTCCTCCGGATCCGGGGCTTCTCCGGCTGTCCGTGCCTCCCAGGACCGCAGCACCGGCTCCTGCTGTCCCAGGAAGTCCAGGTGGAGCCGGGCGATCGCGTCCAGGTCCCACCAGCGCGCCACCGCCTCCCTCGTGGCGGCGAATCCGAGGTGCTCCCCGCGGAACAGATCGACGTACGGGGCGAGTTCGAGGCGCTCCAGCGTGTGCCGGGTCTCCTCGTAAAGACCGGCGGGCGCGATCCACACCCCGGGTGCCGCCGTGCCGAAGCCGAGCCGGCCGAGGCGGGAGCGCAGCAGGTGGCGCTTGTGGCGTTCGGCCTCGGGTACGGAGAAGACGGCGAGCACCCAGCCGTCACCGGGCAGGGGTGCCGGACGCCGGTAGATCCGCCGGTCGCCGTCGTCCAGCAGCTGACGGGCGTCGGACGACAGGGCGTACCCGGCCGCCCCGTCCGCCGTACGGGCGGGGGCGAGCAGCCCCCGGCGCTTGAGGCGGGACACGGACGAGCGCACGGACGGGGCGTCGACCCCGACCGCGTGCAGCAGCCGGATCAGCTCGGACACCGCCAGCGGCTGGTTGCCGGGGCTACGGCCGTACGCGCCGTAGAGGCTGACGATCAGGGAACGGGGAGTGTGCTCGGCCACGTGATCACTCTAGAGCGGAGCCGCGCAGCAGGAAGCGCTGGAGCTTGCCCGTCGCGGTCCTCGGGAGCGCGGGCAGGAATTCGATGGCTCGCGGGCACTTGTGCGGCGCCAGCTCGGCCTTCATGTGCGCCCGCAGATCGTCGGCCGACAGCAGCGCGCCCTCGCGCGGCACGACGTACGCGGCCACGATCTGCCCGCGCAGGTCGTCGTCCCGGCCCACCACCGCGGCCTCGGCCACGTCGGGGTGGCGCAGGAGAGCCTCCTCGACCTCGGGGCCGGCGATGTTGTACCCGGCGGAGATGATCATGTCGTCGGCCCGGGCGACATAGCGGAAGTAGCCGTCGGGCTCGCGGACATAGGTGTCGCCGGTGATGTTCCAGCCGTGGCGTACGTACACCCGCTGGCGCTCGTCGGCGAGGTACCGGCAGCCGACCGGGCCGCGCACGGCCAGCAGGCCCGGTTCGCCGTCGGGCAGCTCCTCGCCGTCGTCGTCCACCACGCGCGCCTGCCAGCCGGGCACGGGGACCCCGGTGGTGCCGGGACGGATGGCCCCGTCGGCGGCGGAGATGAAGATGTGCAGCAGCTCGGTGGCTCCGATGCCGTTGATGATGCGCAGCCCCGTCCGCTCGTACCAGGACCGCCAGGTCGCGGCGGGGAGGTTCTCCCCGGCCGACACGCAGCGGCGCAGCGCGGACAGGTCGTGGCCGTCGAGCGCGTCAAGCATCACGCGGTACGCGGTCGGCGCGGTGAAGAGGACGGAGACGCGGTGCGCGGCGAGCGCGGGCAGTAGCTGCTTGGGCCCGGCCTGTTCCAGCAGCAGGGCGGAGGCGCCGGCCCGCAGCGGGAAGATGACCAGCCCGCCGAGCCCGAAGGTGAAGCCGAGCGGCGGGCTGCCCGTGAACACGTCGTCCGGACCGGGCCGCAGGACGTGGCGGGCGAAGGTGTCGGCGACGGCCAGCACATCGCGGTGGGCGTGCATACAGCCCTTGGGCCGCCCGGTGGTGCCCGAGGTGAAGGCGATGAGCGCGATGTCGTCGGCGGCGGTGTCCACCGCCCGGCAGGGCCCCGGCCGGGCGGCCGCGAGCGCCGTCAGGTCGTCGGGGGAGGCGCCCCCGTACGTCGTGATGCGCAGGCCGGGCACCTCGGCCGCGGCCAGGTCGTCGACGGACCGGATGTCGCAGAGGGCGTGGCCGACACGGGCGAGGGAGCAGATGGTGGCGAGCTCCGACGCCCGCTGCTGCGCCAGCACCGTCACCGCGACCGCGCCGGCTTTCATCACGGCGAGCCAGCAGGCCGCGAGCCAGGGCGTGGTGGGGCCGCGCAGCAGCACGCGGTTGCCGGGCACGACGCCCAGATCGTGCGTCAGCACCAGGGCGATGCGGTCCACCCGGTCCCGCAGCTCCCCGTAGCTCCAGACACCGCCGTCGGCGCTCCGGAAGGCCGGGCGGTCGGGGCCGAAGCGGGCGACGGTGCGGTCGAGCAGCTCGTATCCGCAGTTCAGCCGGGCCGGGTAGGTCAGTTCGGGGAGGTCGAAGACCAGCTCGGGCCAGTCCTCGGCGGGTGGGAGATGGTCGCGCGGGAAGGTGTCGGTGTGCGCGCTCGCGGTACCTGACGGCTTCATGAAGCATCGCTCCCTGATCCGGCCTGACCCAAACGAAAGCCCTTGTCGCCCTTGGAGCGTATCGTTTGAGTGACGGTAGTCAACGGTCCGCGATAAGTCGTGACAAGAGAGGCGCCGGTATGACGGCATTCTCCCTCGATCCCGGTCAAACCGCCTGGTGCGACGAGCTGTACACCCTCGCCCGCGACGAGTTGCGCCCGCTCGCGGAGAAGGGCGAGCCCGGCCATGTCAACCGCCCGCTCGTCGCCGCCCTCGGCGGACTGGGGCTCCTGGACCGGCTCCTCGGCTCGGGAGCGCTCGATCTCTGCCTGCTGCGCGAATCGCTGGCGCGCGGCTGCACCGAGGCCGAGACCGCACTCGCGCTCCAGGGCCTCGGAGCCGGCCCGGTCCGCCTCACGGGGACCGGGGCCCAGCGCGCGCGTTGGCTCCCCGAGGTGCGCGCGGGACGCGCCGTCGCCGCCTTCGCGCTCAGCGAGCCGGGCGCCGGATCCGACGCGGCGGCGCTCGCCCTCGCCGCGCAGCCGGACCCCGGCGGGGGCGGCTGGCGGCTCACCGGCGAGAAGTGCTGGATCTCCAACGCCCCCGAGGCCGACTTCTACACCGTCTTCGCCCGGACGGGGGAGGGCGCCGGAGCCCGCGGTGTCACCGCTTTCCTCGTCCCCGCCGACCGCCCCGGGCTCACCGGGACGCCTCTGGAGATGCTCTCGCCGCACCCCATCGGAGCGCTGGACTTCGACGGCGTACCCGTGACCGCCGACGACGTGCTCGGCGAGCCGGGCCGGGGGTTCCGGGTCGCCATGGACACCCTGAACCTCTTCCGGCCCAGCGTCGGCGCGTTCGCCGTCGGCATGGCACGCGCCGCGCTCGACGCCACGCTGGAGCACACGGCGCACCGCACCGCGTTCGGCAACCCGCTCAAGGACCTGCAGGCCGTCTCGCACCAGGTGGCCGAGATGGCCACCCGCACCGAGGCCGCCCGCCTCCTGGTGTACGCGGCGGCTGCCGCCCACGACGCGGGCGAGCCGGGTGTGCCCCGGCGTGCCGCCATGGCCAAGCTGTACGCCACCGAGACCGCGCAGTACGTCGTCGACGCGGCCGTCCAGCTGCACGGCGCCCGCGCCCTGCGCCGGGGCCATCTGCTCGAACACCTCTACCGGGAGGTCCGCGCACCCCGGATCTACGAGGGGGCCACCGAGGTACAGCGCACCATCATCGCCAAGGAGCTGTACGCGACACAGGAGACGCCCGCATGAATCCGATCACCCGGATCAACCCCGCCGAACTGGCCCCGCCCACCGGCTTCTCGCACGCCGTCACGGCCACCGGCGGCCGGCTGGTCTTCCTGGCCGGCCAGACCGCGCTGGACGGTGACGGAAAGATCGTGGGCGCCACCCTGCCCGAGCAGTTCGAGACGGCCCTGGGTAATCTGCTCACCGCCCTGCGCGCGGCGGGCGGTGCCCCGACCGCCCTGGCGAGGGTCACCGTGTACGCCACCGATGTGGCCGCCTACCGCGCCCACGCCCCGGAACTGGGCGAGATCTGGCGGAGGCTGGCGGGGCGTGAGTACCCGGCCATGGCCGTCATCGGAACGGCCCGGCTCTGGGACGAGCAGGCCATGGTCGAGCTCGACGGCATCGCGGTGCTGGACTGAGGCAGCCAACGCGCAGGGGGCGGTGCGACCGGCCGCACCGCCCCCTGCCACCGCGCGGTGCTGCGGCGGGCAGGCCCATGTCCGCCCCGCCGGCCGGCCTCACATGTGCAACACGGCGTGCACACCGGGAGCACACGCTTGCCCGCCGAAGCGTCGGGAATGCCGGTAGTGCCCGGGTGGCGGCATGCGCGCTCCGGAGCGAGGCTGAAGGTGCGCGTATATGTTCTCCGGCACACCAGGAGGCGACGGCGATGGCCGGCGGACCGCCCCCGTGCACCGTGAACAGGTCCCCCGACGGCGAAGGCCTCACGGTCCGTGACGACCCGCCCCGCCGCCCGCGCGTCGCCGGAGGCGTCCGGGGCATGCCCGACGAAGTGCCCGACGAACCGCGTCATCTGTCGCTGAACGCCGACCGGGTGCTCCGGAGCGGGAGGCGCTCCGGGGCGGCCGTGCCGGAGAGGTCTCACGTCATACCGTGTGACCTCGGGCGGACAGGGCAGACGCCGTCCTGTGACCACAGCGGGACGAGTACCGACCACAGCCGCCGACCGTGACCAGCGGGCGGGCCGTCGCGCGGCGCGCCGGACGGGTGAATCGGGCCGGGGGATATATCTGTATTCGGTGCCCTTTGTTCCGGACCGCCTGTCGTGATCGCGCTCATCCTCTGCCATTTCGCACTGGCGGCGTGCTCGGCGCCGCTCGTGCGGCGGCTCGGCAGATACGCCTTCGTCGTGCTCGCGCTGCCCCCTGCGGCCACCACGGTGTGGGCGGCCACCGAGTGGGGCGGCACGGAGGCGGGCCGGGCGGTCACCTGGTCATGGGAGTGGATCGGCACCTACGACGTGTCCATCGCCCTGCGCCTGGACGCGCTCGCCGAGCTGATGGTGCTGCTCGCGGCCGGGGTGGGCATGCTCGTCCTGCTGTACTGCGCGTACTACTTCACCGACGACTCACCCCAACTGGCCCCCTTCGCCGGGAACCTGCTGGCCTTCGCGGGTGCGATGCTCGCCCTCGTCCTCGCGGACGACCTCATCTCGCTCTACGTGTTCTGGGAACTGACGACGGTCTTCTCGTACCTGCTGATCGGTCACACCAGCCGGCGCAAACAGAACCGCCGCTCCGCCCTCCAGGCCCTGACGGTCACCACACTGGGCGGCCTGGCGATGCTGGTCGGCTTCCTGATCCTCGGCGAGGCCGCGGGCACCTACCGGATCTCCGCGATCGTCGCCGAGCCGCCGGAGCCGACCCTCGCCGTATCCGTGGCCGTCGTCCTCGTGCTGTGCGGGGCCCTGTCCAAGTCGGCGATCTGGCCGTTCAGTCTCTGGCTGCCGAACGCCATGGCCGCGCCCACCCCCGTCAGCGCCTACCTGCACGCCGCGGCCATGGTGAAGGCCGGCGTCTACCTGGTGGCACGGCTCGCCCCCGCCTTCGCCGACGTCCCCGTCTGGCGGCCGATCGTGCTGGTGCTGGGGGGAGCGACGATGCTCCTCGGAGGCTGGCGCGCCCTGCGTCTGAACGACCTGAAGCTCGTCCTCGCCTACGGCACCGTCAGCCAGCTCGGCTTCCTCACGGTGCTCGCCGGGGCGGGGAACCGGAACGCCGCGCTCGCGGCCGTCGCGATGATCCTGGGGCACGCCCTGTTCAAGGCCGCGCTGTTCCTCGTCACCGGCATCGTGGACCACGCGGCCGGCACCCGCGACCTGCGCAGACTCTCCGGCCTCGCCCGCACCACGCCGTACGTCTGCGCGGTCGCGATCCTCGCCGCGGCCTCCATGGCGGCCGTGCCGCCCCTGCTCGGATTCGCCGCCAAGGAGGCCGCCTTCGACGCGTTGCTGCACGGCGACACCGCCGACCGCTGGGTGCTGGCCGTCACGGTCGTGGGCTCGGTGCTGACCGTCGCGTACACCCTGCGCTTCGTCTGGGGGGCGTTCGCCCGTAAGCCGGGGGTCCCCGACACCCCCACCACCCACCGCGTCGGCGCCGGCCTCCTGGCGCCGCCCGCCGTGCTCGCCGTCGCCGGGCTGGTGCTCGGCCCCGGCGTCGGATGGACGGACCGTCTGTTCGCCGCGTACGCCGACGTCTTCCCGGCCCCCGCCCACCCCTACCACCTCGCGCTCTGGCACGGCTTCGGGACGGTCCTGCTGCTGTCCGCCCTGACCTGGGCGGGCGGCGCCGTGCTCTTCGCGCGGCGCGTGACGATCACCCGGTTCTCGCGACGCGTCGCCTGGCCGACCGCGGACAGCGTCTTCGGGCACCTCCTGCTGGGCCTGGAACGTGTCGCCCTCCAGGTCACCGGCTTCGTCCAGCGCGGCTCCCTCTCCGGCTACCTGGCCATCACGCTGATGGTGACGCTCTTCGGCCAGCTGGCGGTCCTGGTCGCGGACCAGCCCTGGGAAGGAGCGGTCGCCCCCCGGGTGTGGGACACCCCTCTCCAGGGGGCGGTGGCCGTGCTCACCTGCGCCGCCGCCCTCTCCTGTCTGACCGTCAGCCGCCGGATGAAGGCCGTGGTCCTGGCGGGACTGACCGGCTACGGCGCGGCGTTGCTCTTCGTCGTCCAGGGCGCGCCCGACCTGGCACTCACCCAGTTCTGCGTAGAGACCGTGTCGATGATCGTGTTCGTGCTGGTGCTGCGCCGGATGCCAGTGCGTTTCGAGGAGTCGATCGGCACATGGCGGCGTGCCATGCGGATCCCCGTGGCGCTGGCCGCGGCGGCGACGGTCGGCGTGGCCGTCTGGGCGGCGGGAGCCGCCCGGGTCGCCGAGCCGGCCGGCGCGGCGATGGTCGAGGAGGTCGCCCATCACGGTCTCAAGGACGTGGTGGCCACCATCCTGGTCGACCTGCGCGCCTGGGACACGATGGGGGAGTCCGCCGTCCTCGCGGCGGCTGCGATCGGGGTGACCAGCCTCATCTACCTGCACCGCCGCGGTGAGACGTCCATGCCGAGGCAGGAGCTGCAGGGAGAGACCGCCTGGACGCTTTCGACCGGGCGGCTGACCGGTCTGCCGCAGGGCGACGACAACGCCCCCGAACGCAGCTGGCTGGCCGCCGGATCGACCCTCGCGCCCGAGCACCGTTCCGTCGTCTTCGAGGTGGTGGCCCGGCTGCTCTTCCATCCCATTCTGGTGCTCTCCCTCTATCTGCTGTTCTGCGCGGAGAACATGCCGGGCGGCGGCTTCGTCGCCGGACTCGTGGCGGGCCTCGCCCTCATCACCCGCTATCTGGCGGGCGGCAGGTTCGAACTGGCGGAGGCCGCGCCGCTGCAGCCCGGACTCTTCACCGGACTCGGACTGTTCGTGTCCACCGGAGTCGCCCTGGGCGGTCTCGTGGAGGGGACCGTGCTGCACGCCTGGACCTACCACGGGCATCTGCCGCTCTTCGGCGACTACCACGTGAGCACATCGGTCCTCTTCGACTTCGGTGTCTACCTGCTGGTGCTCGGTGTGGTCCTGGACATCGTGCGGGCCCTGGGCGCCAAGGTCGACCGGCAGATCGAACGGGCGGCGGGCGTGCTGACCACCGTGACGGAGACCGGGACGGGGGAGTCGAAGCGATGACCATGAGCGCCTCGCTCCTCGCCACCGCCGTCGTGCTCTGCGCGGTCGGCGGCATTCTCATGCTCACCCGGCCGCTCACCCGCATCCTGCTCGGCGCGGTGATCACGGGTAACGGCATCAACCTGCTGGTCCTCTCGGCGACCGGCGCGGCGGGCGCGGCGCCTCTGCTCTACGGCGTGCCGTTCCGGCGGATCACCGACCCGCTGCCCCAGGCCATCGCCCTCACCGCCATCGTCATCACGCTCGCCACCACGGCCTTCCTGCTCGCCATGGCCTACCGCAGCTACCAGCTGACCGGCACCGACGAGGTCCATGACGACCTGGAGGACCGGCGCATCTTCCTGCGCGCCGAGGTGCTGGGGGAGCGGGCCGAGCTCCGTGAGGAGTACCGGGCGGGGCCGCGCCCCACGGGGCAGGAGCGTGCGCGCTACCGCGAGGAACACCGCCGGCTGCGGGCCAGGCTCCGCGCGGACCGCGCCCTTCAGGCCCGGGGCCGGGACGCCGGCGGAGACCTGTGGCACGACGTGCTGGGAGCCGATCCGGAGGACTACGTGAAGGACAAGGACGACGACCGAGGAGCCGCCGGATGAACGCGCTCGTCCCGCTGCCCGTCCTGCTGCCGCTCTGCGCCACCGGGGTGAGTCTCGCCTTCGGTACCAGGCTCGCGCGCTTCCAGCGCTTCATCAGCGTGGCCGTCCTCACCGCCGTCCTCGGTCTCTCGGTGGCGCTGATGATCGCCGCCGACCGCCAGGGCCCCCTCTCCGTCCATCTCGGCGACTTCGCACCGCCGCTCGGCATCACGCTCGTCGCCGACAGGCTGTCCGGGCTGATGCTGACCGTCTCCTCGGCGGTCACCCTCTCCGTCCTCGTCTACTCGCTCGGCCAGGGCATGGCGGACCGGGACAAGGAGACACCCGTCGCCGTCTTCCACCCCGCCTATCTCATCCTGGTCTCCGGAGTCTCCCTCACCTTCATCGCGGGCGACCTCGTCAACCTCTACGTCGGCTTCGAGATCATGCTGGTCGCCAGCTTCGTCCTGCTCACGCTCGGCGGCACCGGCCCCCGGATCAGGGCCGGCTCCACGTACGTGATCATCTCCCTGTTCTCCTCGATGCTGTTCCTCACAGCGATCGCCATGACCTACGCCGCCGCCGGAACGGCCAACCTGGCCCAGCTGGCGGTCCGGCTGCCCGAACTCCCGCTCGGTGTGCAGACCCTGATCCAGGCCATGCTGCTCACCGTCTTCGCCATCAAGGCCGCGGTCTTCCCCCTCGCCGCCTGGCTCCCCGACTCCTACCCGACGGCGCCCGCGCCCGTCACCGCCGTCTTCGCGGGCCTGCTGACGAAGGTCGGCATCTACTGCATGCTGCGGACCGAGACCCTGCTCTTCCCCGGCAACCGGCTCGGCGATCTGATCATGGCCGTCGCCCTCGTCTCGATGCTCGTGGGGATTCTCGGGGCGGTCGCCCAGACCGACCTGAAGCGGCTCTTCTCCTTCACCCTCATCAGCCACATCGGGTACATGGTCTTCGGCATCGGCCTCGCCACCCGTGAGGCGTACGGCGGCGCGATCTTCTACGTCGCCCACCACATCACCGTCCAGACCACCCTCTTCCTCGTGGCGGGACTCATCGAACGCCGGGGCGGGACCAACGAGCTCACCCGGCTCGGCGGACTGGTCAGATCGGCTCCGCTGCTCGCGGTCCTCTTCTTCGTCCCGGCGATGAACTTCGCCGGGATCCCGCCCTTCTCCGGTTTCATCGGCAAGCTCGGACTCATGCGGGCCGGGGTCTCGGACGGCGGCGTCTGGGCCTGGATCCTCGTCGCGGGCGCGACCGTGACGAGCCTGCTCACCCTGTACGTGATGGCCAAGATCTGGAACCTGGCCTTCTGGCGTACCGAGCCACCGGGCCAGGCCGCCTACGGCACCGTCCTGGAGACCGCCGACGACAGCGACGACGAGGACACCGACACCGGGCCCGACCGCATCCCCGGCACGGGCGACGAAGGGGTGGGGCCCCCACCGGCCGGCCAGGCCCTGGCCGCGACCCTGCAGGGGAGGGCCGTCACCACCACGATCCACCCGCCCAGGGCCATGACGGCGGCCACCGCGGGAGCCGTCCTGCTCGGCCTCGCCTTCACCGTGCTGGCCGGCCCGCTGGCGGCGTTCACCGACCGTTCGGCAGCCGAACTCATCGCGCGCCGTCCCTATGTGGAGGAGGTGCTCGGCCGGTGAGGCGCCTGATCACCCTGTCGTACCACAACCCCGATCTCCCGCCGTACAGCGTCGAGTTCGCCGGCCGCAGGCGCCGCGTGCTCGACCTTCCGCTGATCGCCTGGCTCACCCTGATCTGGGTCATGCTGTGGTCCACCCTGACCTGGGCCAACGTCGTCACCGGCGTGGTCGTCGCCGTGGCCGTCTGCCTGGCGTTCCCGCTGCCGCAGGTCGATCTGGGGCTGCGGCTGCACCCCTGGGGCATCCTCCGGCTCGCCGGCTATCTGCTCTACGACATGTACACCTCGGGGGTGAAGGTCACCCGGCAGATCTTCGCCGACCGCCCGCACCGGCCCGCCGTCATCGGCGTACCGCTGCGGTGCCGCAGCGACCTGATGCTCGCCGCGACAGCCGTCTCCGTGTCCAACGTGCCGGGCGGCTCCGTCGTGGAGGTGCGCAGGGCCACCGCCACGCTCTTCATGCACGTGCTGGACGCGGACAGGCCGGAGGAGCTGGAGGCGGCGCGGCGCTCCGTCTGGAAGCTGGAAGAACTGACCGTCCGGGCGTTCGGCACCTCCGACGAGATCGCCCGGGTCTCCGGGCCCCCACCACCGGTCGCCGGGTCCGACGGCGGAGAGGAGGGACCGTGAGCGGCCCCGAGACCGTCGACCGCGTGCTGATCACCGCCGCCGTCGTGTTCGTCGTCGTGGCGGGTGCGCTGCTGCTCTTCCGGATCAGCCGCGGACCCTCCATGCTCGACCGGGCCATCGGGCTCGACGTCTTCGCCGCGGTGATCATCGCGGGGCTGGGCGCCAAGTCCGCTTTGGCCCGGGACCCGTTCTACTTCCCGATCATGCTGGTGCTCGCGTTCCTCGGCTTCACCGGCTCGGTGGGCATCGCTCGCTTCATCGCCGTACGCGACAAGCCGCTGTCGCGCCGGAAGGCCGGCGGGAAGGAGGGGCAACGGTGAATGTCTGGCTCCAGATCACGGACACGGCCGGCGCGGTACTCGTCTTCCTCGGCGCGGCGATCTGTCTCCTCGGCGTCGTCGGCATGCTCAAGCTGCCCGACGTCCTCTCACGCAGCCACGCGGCGACCAAGCCGCAGACCCTCGGGCTGCTGCTGGTGCTGGCCGGGGTCGCGCTGAGGCTGCGCAGCGGGATGGACCTGGCGACGCTCGCCCTCATCGGCTTCTTCCAGCTGATGACGGGCCCGGTGGCCGCCCACCTGGTGGCCAGGTCGGCGTACCGGACGGGGCAGATCGAGCGCGGTGAGCTCCTCTTCGACGACCTGGACGCACAGCTCACCGAACCGGGGCCCGGCCCCGGTGGCGAGCCGGAACCGGGGGGTGGATCCGAGCGCGGCCAAGGGAGTTGAGCGACCCGGAGCACGGTACGTCTCCGTATCCCCACGCCCCGCACATGATTTCTGCGATGATGCGCCGGGAATCCACCGGGCGCTGGGGGGCGTATGGGAAGCACGGGTACGGTGCTGCGCGAATTGCGCGGCGCGCAGAAGTCGTCCAAGGGTGTCTCGCTCTACTCGCGGTACGTGAACCGGCCGGCCGGGCGTCTGCTCGCCGCCGGTGCCTTCCGCGTCGGACTGACACCCAATCAGGTCACCTCGGTCAGCGCCTTGTTCACCTTCGCGGCGCTCGCCGGCGTGGCCCTCGTGGAGCCGTCCTGGTGGCTCGGGGCGGCTGTCTACGCCGGTCTGGCCGTCGGCTTCGCCTTCGACTCCGCCGACGGGCAGCTCGCACGGCTCACCGGGCGGGGCGGGCCGGACGGCGAGTGGCTCGACCACGTCGTGGACTGCGCGAAGATGATCCTCGTCCACAGCGCCGTACTGATCTCCTTCCACCGCTTCGGCTCCCTGCCCGGCGAAGGCTGGCTCCTGCTGCCGCTCGGTTTCCTGTTCGTCGCCGTGCTCACCTTCTGTGCGGGGCTCCTGCGGGAACAGCTCGGCAACGCGGCGGCCCGCGCCGCACCGGTACCCGAGGGTCCCGCGGCGCCGGTGTCCCGGATCCGGGCGGTGGCTCTGCTGCCCGCGGACTACGGGGTCTTCTGCCTGGTCTTCCTGCTGCTCGGCGCACCCGGGGCGTTCCGCGCCGGGTACGCCGTACTCGCGGCCGTGCACGCCTTGTTCCTCGTGGCGTTCCTGGTCAAGTGGTTCAGGGAGCTGAAAGCGTTCCGGGCCGGCTGACGAGCACGTCCAGTGCCCGGCGCAGCTGGGTGCTGGACGTGTGCACCGTGTACGGGAAGTAGACGACCTCCACCCCGACCTCGGCGAAGTCCCGCTCCAGACGTTCGCCCTTCTCCGTACCCCGCCAGTCGTCGCCCTTGAAGATGACGTCGAAGCGGACCTGCTGCCAGGTCTCGACCTTGTCCGGAACGGTCTCCACGAACGCCGCGTCCACGTGACGGACACTGCGTACGATCTCCAGCCGCTCGGGCAGCGGGATCACCGGTCTGTGGCCCTTGGCCAGCTCGGCCATCTCGTCGGAGACGACTCCGGCCACCAGGTAGTCGCACTGGCTGCGGGCGTGCCGCAGGATATTGAGGTGGCCGACGTGGAACAGGTCGTACACCCCCGGCGCGTAGCCGACTCTGTGCTGCACCATCCGTTCTCTCCCCCCACGGTGGAACTGGTTCAACGACCTTACTGTGAAGAACACTTGTGCATCCCGTGAACGGATAAGCTCGGAGGAGAGGCTGTTCCGGGGGGAAGGCGATCACCGTTGTCCGCAGCTGAGCATCTGAGACCGTTCGAAAACCGCAGACTTCTCGTGGTCTCCACCAACTACGCCCCCGAGCTGACGGGCATCGGGCCGTACGCCACGCAGCTCGCCGAGCACTGGGCGGCGTCGGGGGCCAGGGCCGAGGTCCTGGCCGGCATGCCGCACTACCCCGCCTGGCGGGTGGACGAGGGGTACCGGGGCGTGTGGCGCAGGGAGGAGAGCCGTGAGGGTGTGCGGATACACCGGCGACGCCATTATGTGCCGCCCCGTCAGACCGCCCTGCGCCGAGGCGCGTTCGAGGCGAGCGTGCTCGCCCACGGGATGCTCGCCCCGCCGCCGGGCCGTTTCGACGCGGTGGTCTCCCAGATGCCGAGCCTCGCGGGCGGTGTGCTCGGCGCCCGGCTGGCGCGCCGCCACCGCGTCCCCCACATACCCGTCGTCCAGGACCTGATGGGCGCCGCCGCCGCACAGAGCGGCATCCGCGGGGGAGGCAGGGCGGCGGACGTCGCCGCGAAGGCCGAGCGTTACGCGCTGCGCGGCGCGGCCCTCGTCGGTGTCATCCACGGGAGCTTCGTGGAGGGGGTCACCGCCCTCGGTGTGGACCCCGGACGCATCCGGGTGGTCCCCAACTGGACCCACGTGCGGAGCCCTTCGGCCGACCGGGCCGCCACCCGGGCCCGCCTGGGCTGGGACGGCGCCACCCCCGTACTGCTGCACTCGGGGAACATGGGCCTCAAGCAGGGGCTCGACGTCCTGGTCGGCCTGGCGCGGCTGGCCCCGGACATCCGGGTCGTCCTGATGGGCGACGGCAACCAGCGTGACGGACTGCGCGAGCTGGCGGCCGGGCTGCCCAACCTCGACTTCCTGCCGCCCGCGGACGCGGACGACTTCACCGATGTGCTCGCCGCCGCAGATGTGCTCGCGGTGACCCAGCGGGCCTCCGTGCTCGACATGAGCGTGCCGTCCAAGCTCACCTCGTACTTCGTCTCCGGACGCCCTGTCGTCGCCTCCGTGGCCGACGGGGGCGGCACGGCGGACGAGGTGCGCCGCTCGGGCGCGGGCGTCCTCGTGGCCCCCGAGGACCCGGCCGCGCTGCTCGGCGCCGTACGCCGGCTGGCCGCCGACCCGGTGACGGCCGACGCGCTGGGAGCGCACGGTCCGCGCTACGTCGCACAGCACCTGAGCAGGGAGGCGGGCCTCGCCCGTTTCGACGCCCTGCTCACCGAAGCGCTCGGGGACGCGCGAACAGGTGACACACGAGGGGGAGCACGCCGATGACGCACCAGATCCGGCCTCCGGACGACCAGGACGAACCGGCGCTGCTGCGCGACCAGTTCCGCCAGCTCCTGCGCTACCGCCTGCTGCTCGCCGGGGGCGTCGTCGTGGGCCTTCTCGGCGGGGGCTTCCTCGCCCTGAGCGGCGACGACACCTACACGGCCACCGGTGAGGTGCAGGTGCGTTCCGCGACCGCGGACCCCTTCGCCACCGGGGCCTCCGCGGACAAGGGCATCAACATCGGCTCCGAACGGCAGACAGCCGTCAGCGACACCGTGGGCGACCTGGCCGCCGGGACCCTGCTCAAGAAGGGCGACGACGTCACCGCCCGGAAGCTGCTGGCCGGCCTCCAGGTCACCAACCCGCCCAACACCCTCACTCTCCGCTTCTCCTACACCGGGGCCGCCCCCGAACAGGCCAGGTCCCGCGCCGAGGCGCTGGCCAACGCCTACCTCGCGCACCGGAAGGCGCGCACCCAGGAAAGCCTCGACAACATGGCGAACGGCTACCGCGCGCAGCTCGAACCACTGGAGGAGAAGCGCGATCTGCTGGAGGAGCGGACCGGCGTCGACGCCGCGGACGACGTCAGCAGCGCCCGCGCCAACATCATCGTCTCCATCTCCGAGCTGAGCCGGAAGATCTCCGAGCTCGAGGCGCTCGACACCACCCCCGGCTACCTCAACAAGAAGCCCGTCGCCCCCACCGAGCCCGCCGGCGCGGGTCTGCCGCTGCTCCTCGGGCTGGGCGCCGTCGTCGGCCTCGCCCTCGGTCTGCTGCTGTCCTGGGTGCGTCTCGTCTTCGACCCCGCCGTACGCTCACCCCGCGAACTGGTCCGCTCCCTCGGGGCCCCGCTGCTCGGCACGCTGCCCAGGGAACGCGCGGCGGGGGACGCCCTGCTCGCGATCGGGCGCAGCGGTTCGCGGCTCGCCGAGGAGTACCGCGCGGTCGCCTTCCGGCTCGCCTACGACCCGTCGTTCGCCGAGCGGCGCAGGCTCCTGGTCACCGCCCCGCGCGGGGACAACGCGGCCGCGGCGGCCGCGGCGGTCAATCTGGCCGCCGCCTTCGCCGAGATGGGCCGTGACGTCCTGCTCGTCGAAGCCGATCTGCGTACCCCCTCCCTCGCCCATGACCTGGGGCGGGCGGCCCACGAGGTGCGGCCGCCGCGCTGGGCCGCCGACGAGAGCGACCGCGGCTGGCCGGCCGGCGGCCGCTCCAACGTGGACGTGCCCGGCTCCGGGGCGTTCGCCCTGGTCGCCGGGGTCACCGCGGACAACGTGCCGCGCGCCCTGACCTCCGCGTCCGTCGGACGGATCGTGGCCGAGGCCGACCGCCCGGGCGCCGTGGTCATCGTCCTCGCCCCGCCGGTGCTGTCGTACGCCGACGCGGTCGCCCTCGTCGACCGCGTGGAGGGCGTCGTGATCGTCTGCGACCCGCGCGAGGTGCACCGCAGCGACCTGGAACGCATCCGCGAGATCATCGGCGCCTCCGGCGGCTCGGTGCTCGGCGCCCTCCTCCACCCCGGCCGGGCCCGGCTGCGCCGCTCGGAACGCCGGCACAAGTCCGCCCGGCGCCGCACCGGCGGCCCGGACGGACCGGCCGCCGACGCGGACGCGCCGGAGACCACCGGGAGCCCCGACGAGACCATGGGGCTGCGCTCCTTCACCCTCCCGGGGGCGCGCCGGTGAGAGCCCGCACCGCGATCCTCTGCTCGGTCGCGGACCAGGGCGTGGCGGCGCTCACCAACATCCTGGTGCTCGTGGCCGCCGCCCGGCTCTCCACCGTGGCCGACTTCGCCCGCTTCTCGGCGGTCTACCTCGTCTTCACGGTGCTGCTGGGTGTCTCCGGCGCGTACGCGGGGCAGCCCCTGGTCCTCCGGCGCGGCGGGGGCGAGGACACCCGGGGCGCCTGCCGCTCGGCCGTCGTGTTCACCGTCGGGGCGTCGGCAGCCCTCGGCGCCCCGCTGGCCGCCGTCTGCCTGTTCGTCCCGGGGGACACCGCCCGCGCCCTGCTGGCGCTGGGCCTCGTCCTGCCGGTGGTGCTGGGACAGGACGCCGTCCGCTACGCCTTCTCCACCCTCCAGCAGACCCATCTCGCCCTGACCGGGGACCTGTTGAGACTGGCCTGCGTGCTGGGCGCCCTGGCCGGCCAGGAGTACGGGGCAACCCCCGCCCGGCTGATCGCCGTCTGGGGGCTCTCCGCCCTGCCGGCCCTCCTGCTCTCCGCCGTGCTGCTGCGCCGCTCGACCGCAGGGGCCCCGGTGTCGCTGCGCCCGCTGCTGACCCGCGGCCACCTCGGGCAGCGCTTCACCGTCGAGTTCGGTGTCGGCAACGCGACCAGTCAGCTCTCCGTCCTCGGGCTCGGCGCCGTCGCCAACCCCCTCCTGGTCGGAGCCCTGCGCGGGGCGACCACCCTGTTCGGGCCGCTCAACGTGCTGTTCACCTCCGCCACCTCCTTCGGCCCCCCGCTCCTCGGCCGGATCGGCGACGAACGGCGCCGGGTGCGGGCCACCGCGGGCCTCGCCGCCGTACTCGCCGCCACCGCCGCCCTCTGGGCCGCCGCACTCGCCCTGCTGCCCGAGCGGGCGGGGCGCGAGCTCCTCGGCGACACCTGGCCGACGGCCGCCGCCCTGCTCCCCGCGACCGGCAGCCAGTACGCGGCGATGGCCGTGGGCACCTGCGGACTGCTCGCCCTGCGCATGCTCGACCCCCGTACGACGCTGAGCATCCAGGTGGTCTTCTCCCTCACCGCCGTGGCCCTCATGGCCGGGGGCTACGCCCTCGGAGGTGTCCCCGGGGCCGCCTGGGGGCTGTGCCTCGGATCGCTCTGCAAGGCCGCCGCCACCTGGACCCGGGTCGCCCGGCTGCGCCGCCGGGGCACGGCGGAGACCCTCAGCGCCGGCGCGCTGCCCGCTGCTCCCTGAACGTGCTGATCAGCACCAGGCACAGCGCGCCTATCGCCAGCTTCCCCGCGGCCTGGAGCAGCGGTCCCCGCAACAGGATGAACGTGTACCCGGCGATCAGCGGCGCCGCGATCGCCAGCACGCTGCCCGGCCCGGGGCCCGCCCGTGTGACGGCCAGCGCGTACCTCCGGTCCGTACGGGCCGCCGCGTAGCCGATCAGCGCCAGGCCGCCGATCATGCCGGACGCGCCGAAGTCGACCCAGAACTCGGTCCACAGCGGAGCCGACAGGTTGGTCATGTTCATCCCCATCCACTCGCCGACCCGGACCCCGGTGTCCTCGGGCTTTCCGCTCCACACGGCCCTGGGTACGAAGAAGAGGGCGGAGCCCGCGAGTTGACGGCCGTAGGTGTGGCCCCGGGTCTCCACCCAGGAGATGGTGTTGGCGAACATCACCGTCTGGTCGTAGTCCTTGGTGGCCAGCGGCTCGAAGACGGAGGCCGACTGCACGGGCCGGTACCCCTCGTCGTCGTAACGGAAGCGGTCGGCGTACGGGAACAGCACCAGGGCGCCCACCACGCCCATCGTGAGCACCGAGCGGTACATCGCCGCACTGCTCGGGAACGCGGTGAACAGCAGGGACACCAGCACTGTCAGGAACCAGTAACGCGCATTGGATATCGGGTTGTTCACGATCAGGTTGACCGCCGCGAGCGTCACCCACACCAGCGCCGTCGAGGGGGAGCGCCGGGCCCGGCGCGAGGTCACCAGGCGCCGGGTGTAGAAGAGGAACGCCAGCAGCGCCGGGACCGTACCGAAGCCCTTCAGGAACGCCGAGCCGACGTTGGACTCCGCCGAGGCCACCCCGCTCTGCGCCACCGTGTCGCTGATCTCCTGACGGCTGGAGAAGAAGACGGCCGGCCCGCCGAGCTTCAGTACGTAGTACGCGCTCGCCAGCAGCGCGAGCAGTACCAGCAGTCGCAGCCTGACCGGGTGAGCCACGGCGGGCCCGCCCGTGGCGCGCGAGGAGGCGCGCCTCTTCAGCGGGCGGCGCGAGGCCAGCAGCGCACCCAGATCGAAGGCCGCGCACCCCACCAGGATCATCGCGATCGCCGTCACCAGGTCGGAGCGCGGTCCCACCATCGGCGTCGGGGTCTGCCCGATCACCACCTGGGCGAACGGCGCCACGCCCATGGCGATGTACACGAACATCCAGAAGACGCCCTGGAGCAGCCGTCTGCGGGTCGACAGGATCATCGTGGCGAGCCGGGCCCCCGCGTAACAGGTCAGGACGAGCTGCAGCCAGTAGGCGGTGTCCCGTACCCCCGAACCGGGCTGGGCGGCGATCACCGCGGGCAGGAAGCAGACCAGGCCCAGGATGAGCGGCACGGACAGCGCCCGCGAGAGCATCGCCCACGTCAGGGGCCTCGCCGGAGGCTCGGCCGGCGGGCGCGGAGCGCTCTCCCGGACGGCGACGGCCCCCACCGACTCGTGCACGGACGTCATGACCCCCCGATCACCGGCCCCGAGGGCCCCATGGCCCACGAACACCTTAACGAATGCGCCCACTTGAGGTGATGAGATGACTAGTCTGTGAACGAAAGGCCCTAGGTTGAGGGGAACCCCGGTGAAGGTCCTGCACATCGTCACGCTGCACACTCCGGACCACGCGTTCGGCGGGCCCACGCGGGTCGCGCTCAACCTGTCCAAGGTCCAGCGCGCCGAGGGCGACGACGCCCGCATCATGGCGCTCGGCGACGGCTTCGCCGGCGCGCTGCCGGACACGGTCGAAGGGGTGCCCGTGCACCTCTTCCAGGCGCGGCACCTGCTGCCGATGTTCGAGGTCAGCGGCATCACCTCCGGCGCCCTGCTGAACACCGCGCGCCGCATGATGCGCGGCGCCGACCTCGTCCACGTCCACCTGATGCGTGACCTCGTGACCCTGCCCGCCGCGCTCCTCGCCCTCGCCACCCGCACCCCCCTCGTCGTCCAGACGCACGGCATGGTCGACCCGACCGAGAAGCGCGTCGCCCAGCTCACCGACCTGCTGGGCGTGCGCACGGTGCTGCGCCGCGCCGACGCCGTGCTGCACCTCACCGAGGCCGAGCGCCTCGACGTGAACGCGGTCGCCGCACCGGTCGCCCTCACCAACACCGTCAGGCTCGTCAACGGCGTCCGGCCGCAGGAGCGTAAGCCCGCCCGGGACGAGGGCCGCCCGCCCACCGTCCTCTTCCTGGCCCGCGTCCAGGAGCGGAAGCGGCCCGAGGACTTCGTCGCGGCGATGCCGGCCGTCCTCGCCCGGCACCCCGACGCCCGCTTCGTCCTCGCGGGACCGGACACCGGCGCGCTCCCCGGCACGCTGGCGCTCGCCCGGAAGCTCGGCGTCATGGACTCGCTGGACCATGTGGGCCCCCTCGGCCACGAGGAGGTCCTCGCGGCCGGGCGGCAGGCCGATGTGTATGTCCTGCCGTCGATCGAGGAGCCCCTCGGCGTGTCCGTCCTGGAGGCCATGTCCGTCGGTACGCCCGCCGTCATCACCCGTACCTGCGGACTCGGCCCCGACGTGGCGGCCGCCGGGGCGGGCCGGGTGATCGACAGCCGGGTCGGCCAGGACGCGGAGAACGCCCAGAAGGTCGCCGACGCGGTCCTGGAACTGCTGGAGCCCGAGGCCAACGACCGTGCGGGGAAGGCCGCATGGAACCTGGTCAACGAGCAGTTCACCATCGAGGCCGTCACACGGACCCTCCGGCGGACCTACGAGGACGTGGTCCGCCGGAGGGCGTGATCCTTCAACCCGTCTTCGCCTCACGGGACTTCAGCGCTATCTGCCAGCGGTAGAAGCTCATCGCCAGCGCGAAGTCCAGACCGGCGCGCCCGTCGAGGAAGCCCCGGCGGTAGACGTACATGTAGGCGAAGGACACCAGCGGCTTGAACGGCGCCTTGTGGAAGAGCTGGCCCTGACGGGACTTCACCTTCCGCACCTGCTCCTTGACATCGGGGTGGTGCTCCAGCCAGGCCTCCCAGTCGGAGTAGCGGTTGTGCCGCTCGAACCAGGCGGTGACGGGGTCCAGGTCCTGGTGCTCGATGGGGTTGCTCAGCGCCCCGGCCGTCGTCGCGACCGGCTGGTAGTGCCCCTCCACCTCCCCGATACCGGGCGCGGCGAGGTCGCCGACCTCCGGGTAGTAGCACCGGGTCCGGTCGGTCAGGGACCGCTTGCGGATCGTGTAGCCGTGCCGCAGCCGCTTCCCCGAGAACCAGTAGCCCAGCGGGATGTCGTACGCGGCGGGCTTCGGGCTGTCCGCGTCGGCGAAGATCCTCCGCAGCTCCGCCAGCAGCCCGGGACTCAGCCGCTCGTCACCGTCGAGCAGCAGGATCCAGTCCAGGTCCGTGCGGACGTTCTCCAGGCACCACTGCTTCTTGCGCGGATGGCCTCCGTCCCAGGTGTACGTGACGACGTCGGCCCCGCACTCCTCGGCGATCTTCGCCGTGTCGTCGGTGCTGTGGGAGTCCACCACGACGACCGCCTCGAAGTGGCCGAGGACCGACTTCACCGCCTCGGCGATGTTCAGGCCCTCGTTCTTCGTGGGGATCGCCACGGCGATGGGCAGCTTGCTCATCCGTTGTCTCCTTGGGGCAGCCAGGCGTAGCAGCCTGTGGAGGTGAAGGTGCGCGCGGAATCCGGGACGGTGATCTCCACCTGCTTGCCGGTGGCCGAGGAGCCCGATGCCTGCACCTTGCCGTTCGCCCCCGCCACCTGCCAGCTGCAGGCGTTGGTGGGCGAGGCGGCCCTGTACCGGCCCGGCCGGATCTTCGCGCCCTTGTACGTGCCGTCGGCGTACCCGAGCGCGGCCTCGTCGACGAGGTCCTGGTGCTGGGGGCAGAGATGGGTCACGGCCGGCTCCGCGTCGGTGACCTCGCCGGCGACGATCGCACCGACGGCGATGTCCCGGTCGGCCTTGACCAGATAGCGGAGCCTGTCACAGGTCTCCTGCCCGGTCTGGAGCACCGCGGCCGGATCCATCCCCTTGGGGACGCGGTCGGTCAGATACTCCTTCTGCTTCTTCGTGAAGGAGCCCGTGGCCGGGGTGATGTCCCCGGCGGGTGCCTTCGGCGTACGGCTGGATCCCTGGGGCCGCGGTGTCGTCGAACCGGCAGCCGGGCCGGCCACGGAGGGCGTGGCGGAGGCCGCCGCGGACGGCGTGCTGCCCGCGGCGGCCTCCCTGCCTCCGTCGCCGGACCCGCCCGACCCGCCGGACGAGCCGCAGCCGGCCAGCACCGCCGTCGCCAGGGCGACGGCGGCACCGGCCAGGAACGGATATCTCATTCAGCCGTCCTCAGGGCGTAGTGCGCGCTGATCTGGGAAGCGCTCAGCGCGGTCGGGTACACGGCGGTCTCGTCGATCTGACCGGCGAAGAAGTTGCTGGTCGGACGGTTCGGCCAGTTGGCCAGGTTGTCCCCGCCGACCCGCCAGTACCCGGGGTAGTTCTCGTTGGAGGTGTAGAAGAAGTTCGACGCGCGCAGCTGCCCGTCGACGTACAGCGCCATGCCGCCGGTGCCCTGGGTGGCGACGACGTGATGCCAGTTGCCGTCGTTCCAGGCCCCGGTCGTGGTGACCGTGCGGTAGCCGCCGCTGTAGACGCCGAAGACCAGCCGCCCGTTGTTGGCCATGTACACCTGCTTGTCGTAGCGGGTGCTGTTCTGCATCGTCAGGTTGCCGAAGCCGATGACCTTGCCGCCTCTGGTGGTGGTGGTCTTGATCCAGGTCTCCACGGAGAAGCGGGTGGGCTGGGTCTGGAGCTTGTTGCTGTAGGCGTACTCACTGGAGCCGTCGAAGCCGATGGCGGTCGAGTCGCCCGCGATCGCGGCCGGGGTCTGCTGGTAGGCGGGCGCGTTGCGCAGGAAACCGTTGTTCAGCCCGCCCGTGGTGTCCGCCGCGAAGGTGGAGGTGCCCTCGTCGTAGCGCCAGTACAGCGAGGCGCCGTCGGACAGCACCCGCGCCGGGTAGGGCTGCGTCGACGCGGCCACGGTCGCGGACTGTGCGGGGGACTTGGCGCTGGTGTTGGTGCCGTCGCTCGCGGTGATGCGGTACGAGTGCGTCTCGCCCACCGCCACATCGGTGTCGGTCCACTTCAGCTGCGGCCGGTCCCAGGAGAGCGAGTAGCCCGTGACGGTGTGCACGGGGGTGCTCGCCCCGTCCTTGTAGATCCGGTAGGTCAGCTCCCCGTCGTCGGTGTCGAAGCTGGTCTGCCAGTTGACGTCGATCCGGCCCGGAGCGACCGTGGACAGACTGACGTTGGGCACCCAGGGCGCACCGGTGTCAGGGCCGTCGGCGAACCGGGTGAGGCCCTGCTGTCCGGCGCCGTTGACGGTGGTGAACTCCCCGCCGACCCAGAGGTAGTGGTGGCCGCTCTTGTCGGTCTGCGCCATCACCCGGGGTCCGACGGGCTCACCGATGCCGTCGTTGGTGTCCGGGAACCAGGGCAGGAGCGTCGGGTCGTCCACGGACTGGGCGAGCAGATGCTTGCGCGGCTGGTCGGAGAAGCCGCCCATGCTGGCGCAGTCGTGGGCGTGGCTGCCGCTGTACAGCACGCCCGAGTGGACCAGGACGGCCTGGGTGGCGCCGAGGCAGGTGTCCCGCCAGCGCTGCTGGTAGTCGTCGAGGTCGATGGCGATCCGGCCGTCGAACACCCCGCCGCCAGTGCCTTCGTTGGCGGTGTAGAGCCCGGTGGCGTCCGTCGTGAGGTCCTGCACCGTGGAGGTGTTGGGGATGAAGCCCGGGTAGCTCTTCGTGAGCGCGCCCGTCGTGGCGTCCACCACGGCCAGGGCGTGCGAGGTGGTGCCGTTGACGGTGAAGAAGTCACCGCCGAGCGCCACGTGCTGCCCGTCGGGAGTCACCTGGACGGCCCGGGCCACCTCGTCGGCATTGGCCGTCCACGGCAGCAGATCGGCGCCGGTGGTGACGGCGGCGAACTTGTTCCTCGTCTGGCCGCCGACGCTGTTGAAGTCACCGGCCAGGTAGACCGTGTCCGCGGTGACGTCCAAGGCCCGTACCGTCGCGGATACGGAGATCTTGAAGTCCTGGCGCGGCGTGCAGGTCGCGGTGTCGACGGCAGCGATGTTGCTGACGCCGACGCCGTTCACCGCGCCGAACTGCCCTCCCGCGTAAAGGGTTTCCCCGTCGGGTGAGAGCGCGAGGGCCCGTACGGTCGCCGTCCCGGAGGCCAGCGTGAACGACAGGCTGCACCCCGTCGGCGCGCCCGTCGCCGCGTCGAACGCCGCGAAGTTGACCGCGGGCTCCTCCGAGGTGCCCGCCGCCGCGTCAGGCGGCCGGACGGTGGAGAAGGTGCCGCCGGCGTAGACGACTCCGTCCGTCGCGGCCATCGACCAGACGATGCCGTTGGTCTGCCAGGTGGTGAGGTCGTCGGCCGTGATGGACACCGGCGGTGTCAGCGCCGCCGCCGGGGAGGCCCCGGCCGCTGTCGCGGTCAGGGCTCCGGCGAACAGGCAGAGTACGGCGGACGCGGCCCGCACACGGCCGCTTCCTCCAGGTCTCCGCCCCGTGCTTCCGTTCATCATTCATCTCCGAAGGTGAGGACGAGCTGCGGCCGGTAGGCCGCCGTTGCCTCGCTCGACCAGATGCGGAGACTGTCCGTCCCGCTGCTGGTCAGGGCGAGTGAGGAGACGGAGCCGAGGGCTCCGCCCAGTGCGGACGCGTTCAGTTCCGCCGAATGGTCGGTGGAGACGGAGAGCGCGCCGGTGATGGTCCCCAGCACGGACGTGGAGAGCGCCGGCCGGGTGGTGTAGGTGACCGCCGATTCGGTCCACGTGCCGGTGACCGGCACGATGCTGTGGCTCTCGGCCGAACCCGCCGTCGAGTCCGACGAGGTACGGAAGGTGAGCCGCGCGCTCCTGAGCACCTGGCCGGCCGGAGCGGACGGCAGGGTGAAGCGCAGATAGCTCAGGTAGGCCGTGGTGCCGCGTGAGGCGAGCTGGGTGTCGTTGTAGTTCGTGTTCGCCGCCACGCCGTTGACGTACGCGTCCTCGTCGGGGGTGAGGGTGACGGTGCTGCCGCCGGGACCCGGCGGGGTGCCGGCCAGCTCGTGGTGCGCGGCGACCTGCGCGGCGGTCAGCGCCGACGGGTAGACCGCGGTCTCGTCGACCTGCCCGGCGAAGTAGTCGCTCGCGGGGCGGTTCGGCCAGGCGTTGTTCATGGCGTCACCGCCCACCCGCCAGTACCCGTTGTACGAGCGGTTCCCGGTCGCCGTGTTCGTGCCGACGGCCTCCCCGTCGACGTACAGCACCATGCCGGACGGTCCCTGAGTGGCGACGGCGTGGTGCCAGGCGCCGTCGTTGTAGGCGCCGGCCGAGGTGACCGTGGGCCGGGTGCTTCCGCTCTGGACGCCGAACGCCAGCCGGCCGTCGTCCGTCAGATAGACCAGCTTGTCGGAGATGCTGCTGGTGTGGCCGCGCTCCGTACCGATGTTGTTGCCGTACCCCACGATGCGCCCGCCGCTCGTCGACGTGGTGCGGAACCACGTCTCGACGGAGTACGGCGTGGGGGAGGTGTAGTGGTGCAGCCGGTCGCTGTAGACGTACTCGTTCGTGCCGTTGAGGGAGAGCGCGGCGGATCCTGCCACCGCGGACGGCGTGGCCCGGTAGGAGGGCGTGTTCATGTACACCCCGCCGTTGCGGCTCGCCGACGCGTCGGCCGCGAAGGCGCCGCCGGCCTCGTCGTAGCGCCAGTACAGATCGGCCCCGTCGGCCAGCACCTTCTCCTGGTAGGGCGACGCCGACGACGTGGCGGTCACCGCGACGGCGGCGGAGAGCGCGCTGGTGTTCGTGCCGTCGCTCGCCGTGATCCGGTAGCTGTACGACCGGCCCGCGACCACGTTCCGGTCGGTGAAGGTCAGCTGCGGCCTGCTGAAGAACAGCGACGAACCCGTCGTCGTGTACACCGGCGTCGCGCCGCCGTCGCGGTAGACCCGGTACGTCAGGAGGCTGTCGTCCAGGTCCAGGCTGCTGCGCCAGCTGACCGCGACCTCACCGGCCCGCGGCGCGGACACGCTCACCGCCGGTGCGGGTGGCGCCCCGGTGTCCGGCGTGTTCGCGAACCGGGTCAGCGCCTGCTGGCCGGTCCCGTTGACCGTGGTGAACTCGCCGCCGACCCAGAGGAAGTCACGGCCGCCCTTCGAGGACACGGTCAGCGCCCGGGGGCCGACCGGCTCACCGATGCCGTCATTGGTGTCCGGGAGCCAGCCCAGCAGGTCAGGGCTGTCGACCGACTGCGCGGTCAGATGCTTGCGGACCTGGTTGGGGAAGCCGCCCATGGTCGAGCAGTCGTGCACATGGCTGCCCGCGTACAGCACCCCCCGGTGGACCCGGAGCGCCTGCGTCGCGCCCTGGCAGGTGTCCCGCCAGCGCTGTCCGAAGCCGTCGAGCTCCATGGCCAGCCGGCCGTCGAAGGAGGCGCCGCCGGCGCCCTCACCCGCCGCGTACCAGCCGTCGGACGCCTCGTCCGTGACGATGTCCTTGATGACGGCGGACGACGGGATGAAGCCCGAACCGTAGGCGTGGGTGACGGCGCCCGTGGAGGCGCTCGTCACCGCGAGCGCGTGCGAGGCGGTGGAGCCGACGGTGAAGAAGTCACCGCCGATCAGGACGCTGTCCCCGTCCGGGGTCACCCTCAGGGTGCGGCCCGGTTCGTCGGCGTCCGGGTTCCAGCCGGTCAGGGCTCCTTGGGCGGTCACCGCGCCGAAGAAGCGCCGGGCCGTCCCGTTGACGGTCTGGAAGTCGCCGCCCGCGTAGACGGTGCCGTCCGCCGCGACGTCGAGGGCGCGGACCGTCGCGCCGAACTGCGGGGCGAAACCCGCCCGCGGCCGGCAGGTGGCGGTGTCGATCGCCGTCAGGCCGTTGACGGCCGTACCGTTCACGGCGTTGAAGTAACCACCCGCGTACAGCGTGGACCTGTCGGGCGAGACGGCGAGCGCCCGGACCGTCGCCGTGCCGCTGCTGCGGGTGAAGGAGAGGGAGCAGCCGGTGGGCGCCCCGGTCGCCGCGTCGAACGCGGCGAAGTTCACTGCGGGCGTCGTGTTGCTCCCGGCCGGGGAGCCGGCCGGCCGGATGCCCGAGAAGGTGCCTCCCGCGTAGACCACCCCCTCCGCCTCGGCCAGCGACCAGACGATGCCGTTGGTCTGGTACGTGGACAGGGCGTCGGCGGTGAAGCCGACGGGCGGGGTGAGCGCGGCGGCCGGGGGAGCGGAGAGCGCGGTGAGCGTGCCCGCGGCGAGACCGAGCACGGCGGCGAACACACCGCCCCGGGCGCGTCTGAGACGTCCGGCCCCTCTCATCTGTCCACCCGGACCGCGGAGCCCGTGAGCTGGTCGCTCAGCAGCCGGATGTCGGCGTCCACCATGATCCGGGCCAGCTCGCGCGACTTCACCTCCGGCTTCCAGCCGAGGAGTTCCTCCGCCTTGGACGCGTCGCCGATCAGCGCGTCGACCTCGCTGGGGCGCTCGTACTTCGGGTCGTAGCGCACATGCTCGGCCCAGTCGAGGCCCGCGTGCTCGAAGGCGTACTCGAGGAACTGCCGGACGCTGACCCCCTCACCGGTGGCCACCACGTAGTCGTCGGGGGTGTCGCACTGGAGCATCCGCCACATCGCCTCCACGTACTCGGGGGCGTACCCCCAGTCGCGTACGGCGTCGAGGTTGCCCAGGTGCAGCCGGTCCTGCAGGCCCGCCTTGATCCTGGCCACCCCGCGGGTGATCTTGCGGGTCACGAAGGTCTCGCCGCGACGCGGGGACTCGTGGTTGAACAGGATGCCGTTCGTGGCGAACATGCCGTACGCCTCGCGGTAGTTGACCGTCGCCCAGTACGAGTACACCTTGGCCACGCTGTACGGGCTGCGCGGGTGGAACGGCGTCCCCTCGTTCTGCGGGGGCGGGCTCGCGCCGAACATCTCGGAGGAGGACGCCTGGTAGACCCGGGTCTCGATGCGGCTGGCCCGTATCGCCTCCAGCAGCCGGACCGTTCCGAGCCCGGTGACGTCCCCCGTGTACAGCGGTGCGTCGAACGACACCCGGACATGGGACTGCGCGCCGAGGTTGTAGACCTCGTCGGGCTGTATGTCCCGCAGCAGGTTCACCAGCGCGACCCCGTCGGACAGGTCGGCGTGATGGAGCACGAAGGAACGATTCGCTTCCTCGGGCCCCTGGTAGATGTGGTCGATCCGCTCCGTGTTGAAGCTCGACGAACGGCGTATCAGGCCGTGGACCGTGTACCCCTTCTCGAGCAGCAGCTCCGCCAGGTACGAACCGTCCTGTCCGGTCACGCCGGTGATGAGTGCGGTTTTTGCCATGACTCCCCCCTTCTCTGGTCGCCCGTCGGGCGGGTCGGTGCATTGAAATATCGCGATCTGAGCGGAATGCGGCAAAGCGTCACCAGGATGCCGTGCTCCTGGCAGAATCCGGGCCATGACGACTGACCTCCCAGGACCGTCCCAGGAATCCGCCCGCCCCCTGCTGCGCCCCGGCGCCCGCATATTCGTCGCGGGCCACCGCGGCCTCGTCGGCTCGGCGCTGGTGCGCCGCCTCACCGCCGACGGCCACGACGTGATCACCCGTGGCCGGGACGAACTCGATCTGCGCGAGGCCGCGCCGACCGAGGCGTTCCTGCGCGACACCCGCCCGGACGCGGTCGTGCTGGCCGCCGCCAAGGTGGGCGGGATCATGGCCAACAGCACGAGCCCCGTCCAGTTCCTGGAGGACAACCTCCGGATCCAGCTCTCGGTGATCGCGGGCGCGCACGCCGCCGGGATCCAGCGGCTGCTCTTCCTCGGCTCGTCGTGCATCTACCCCAAGCACGCTCCGCAGCCGATCCCCGAGGACGCGCTGCTCACCGGCCCCCTGGAGCCGACCAACGAGGCCTACGCGCTGGCCAAGATCGCCGGGATCGTGCAGGTCCAGTCGTACCGCCGGCAGTACGGCGCCTCGTACATCAGCGCCATGCCCACCAATCTCTACGGCCCGGGGGACAACTTCGACCTGGAGACCTCGCATGTGCTGCCCGCCCTGATCCGCCGCTTCCACGAGGCGAAGCGGGACGGTGCGGACGAGGTCACCCTGTGGGGTTCCGGCAGCCCCCGCCGCGAATTCCTCCACGTCGACGATCTCGCCGCCGCCTGTGCGCGGCTGCTGGAGGTGTACGACGGTGCCGAGCCGGTCAACGTCGGCTGCGGCGAGGATCTCACCATCCGTGAACTGGCCGAAACCGTGCGTGACGTGACGGAATATCAGGGCCGTATCGTCTGGGACACCTCGAAGCCCGACGGCACACCGCGCAAGCTCCTCGACGTGTCCCGGCTCTCCTCCCTCGGCTTCAAGCCGCAGATCCCCCTGCGGGACGGCATCGCCCGCACCTACGCCTGGTGGCTCGGCCGGAACGCTCCTCGGGGCTGACGCTCCGGCCGGACGGCCGCGGTACGCACTGAACCCGTGCACGCCCGTCTCCTCGTGTCCCCCCATCACGTCTCAGTACGCCCCGCGGCCGTCGGTGACGGCGCGCACCGTTCTGGCGAGGAGCCCCATGTCCGTCGCCACGGACCAGTTGTCCACATACCAGAGGTCCAGCGAGACCGTCTCCTGCCAGGACAGGTCCGACCGCCCGCTGACCTGCCACAGACCGGTCAGACCCGGCCGTACCGCCAGCCGCCGCAGCTCCCGCTCGTCGTAGCGCGAGACCTCCTCCGGCAGCGGGGGACGAGGGCCCACCAGGGACATGTCACCCCGTAGCACGTTGAGAAGCTGGGGGAGCTCGTCCACGGAGGTGCGCCGCAGGGCGTGGCCGACGCGGGTCACCCGAGGGTCGCGGCGCATCTTGAACATCGGGCCCTCGCTCTCGTTCGCTGCCGAGAGCTGCTCCCTAAGGGACTCCGCGTCCGCCACCATCGTGCGGAACTTCCACATGGTGAACGGTCTGTTGTGCAGGCCGTGACGCGTCTGGCGGTGGAAGACCGGGCCGGGCGACGAGAGCCGCACAGCCAGCGCCACCCCGAAGAGCAGGGGCGCGAGCACCAGCAGCCCGAGAGCGGCGCCCGCCCGGTCCACGACGGCCTTGAGCGCGGCCTGCGGACCGCGCCGCAGCGGCGGCGCGACATGCAGCAGCGTCAGTCCGGCGGCGGAGGCCGGCCGCACCCGGGCGGCGGCGACGCCCGACAGCTCCGAGAGGACGCAGAGGGCCAGCCCGCCGTCGTGCAGACCCCACGCCAGCCGGCGCAGCCGGTCGTCGTCGAGCTGCGGACCGGGCGCGACGAGCACCAGATCCGCGTCATGGGCGAAGGCGCCGCCGAGCACCGTGGACACATCGTCGTCGGCCGGTTCGGGCGCCAGGCGCCCCGGCACCGGAGTCCCGCAGTCCGGCACCGCCGGACCGACCGGGATGACGGCCGCCGCCGTATACGGGTGATCCTGACGGGAGTTGAGCAGCTTCACCGCCCGGTCCAGGCCCGCGGCCTCGCCGACCACCAGGACCCGGCGCCCCCCTCGACGGCCCGCCGTGCGCCGTAACCGGCCCGCGACCCCCACCAGGACGGCCACGGCCAGGCCGGGCACCAGCGCCGCGACGGCGGTCGCCGGGGCGAGGCCCCCGCCCGTCACGGCCAGCAGCACCGCCAGCACTCCGACGAGCGCCAGCCAGTCACCCGAGGAGGCGTGCGCCGCTCCGGCCGCTTCCCCCGGCAGCCGGCGCGCGTACCGGCCGCGTGCCGCACGCACCCCGCTCCACACGAGCGCGGCCGACGCCGCGGCGGCCAGCGGCCCCGGCTGATCACCGGCCCGCAGCACGATCCAGGCCGGAACCCCCAGGCCCAGCAGATCGGTCAGTACGAGGAAGGGCACACGCGGATCGGGCGACTTCCTCGCCCGCGGTCTCTCCGCGTGATCGCGCTCAACGGCCGTCGGGGCTCTCCACGACTGCCGCGGAGCCACCGTGCGGTTCCGGGACCCGGCGGTACGCGGTCGTGGTGCTCCCGCGAGCCCGACAGGCCCGGATATATCCGATTCAGGTATTTCGACATGCCCCATGAACCCCCCAGCCACAGTTGCATCCCCACAAACGGGGCGCATCCGCCGATCCTGTGGACTGACGGATGCGCCCTCGCTCGGTGCACGATATCCACACACGTGCCATTTCGCTGGAGTTCTCGTGAAGTTCAGACACAGCGGGCGATGTGATCCGTGTCGCCCTGTCCGGAGGGTTGAGGGGGCACACGCCTAAAGTGGAGGTATGGAACCGCTTTCCGAGGAACAGACCCGCCGGCTCGTGGTGATCGTGACGGACCTGGCCAGGGAGGGGCGTACGGCAGAGCTCCTGGAGTTCTTCGACCACGGGCTGCCGGTCGACGTCCAGGACCAGGAGGGCAACACCGCTCTCATGCTGGCCGCGTACCACGGGCGGACGGAGACGGTGCGAGCGCTGGTCGGGCGAGGGGCCGACGTCGATCTGCGCAACGCCAGGGACCAGTCACCGGTGGCGGGGGCCCTGTTCAAGGGCGAGGACGCGATCGTCGCGGCGCTGGTCGCCGCGGGCGCCGACCTGGACGCGGGGACGCCCAGCGCACGGGCCACGGCGGAGATGTTCGGGCGGACGGCGCTGCTTAAGTAGCCGCGACCGCGGACGGGCCCCGGGCGACGAAGCGTCGCCCGGGGCCCGTCACGTACAGCTGGATCAGGCCTGCTTGGAGGCCTTGAGCGCCTCGATGGCCTTGCGCACACCCTCGCCGTAGGCCGGGTCGGCCTGCGTGCAGTGGTGGATGTGACGCTCGATCGTGGCCTGCGAGGCCCCGTCGATCGCCCGCGCGGTGTTGCCGAAGAGGGCGTCCTGCTGCTCCGGCGTCATCTGCCGGAACAGGTTGCCCGGCTGCTCGAAGTAGTTGTCGTCGTCCTCGCGGTAGTCGAACCGGTCGGCCGCGGCGCCGTCGAGCGCCAGACCCGGCTCGGCGAACTGCGGCTGCTCCGCCCAGCGACCGTAGCTGTTCGGGGTGTAACCGGGGACGGCGCCCTGGTTGCCGTCCACGCGCAGCTGGCCGTCGCGGTGGTAGGTGTTGACGTTCTTCGCGCCGCGGGGCTGGTTCACCGGGATCTGGTGGTGGTTGACCCCGACGCGGTAACGGGCGGCGTCACCGTACGAGAACAGCCGGCCCTGCAGCATGCGGTCGGGTGAGGCGCCCACACCGGGGACGAGGTTGGCCGGCGTGAAGGCGGCCTGCTCCACGTCCGCGAAGTAGTTCTCCGGGTTGCGGTTGAGCTCGAACTCGCCGACCTCGATGAGCGGGTAGTCCTTCTTCGACCAGACCTTGGTGAGGTCGAAGGGGTGGTAGCGGTACGTCGCCGCGTCCGCCTCCGGCATGACCTGGATGTAGAAGGTCCACTTCGGGTGGTCGCCGCGCTCGATGGCGTCGAAGAGGTCCGCCTGGGAGGACTCGCGGTCGTCAGCGACGATCGCGGCGGCCTCCTCGTCGGTCAGGTTCTTGATGCCTTGCTGCGTACGGAAGTGGAACTTCACCCAGAAGCGCTCGTTGCTCTCGTTGATGAACGAGTAGGTGTGCGAGCCGAAGCCGTGCATGTGGCGGTAGCCGTCGGGGATGCCGCGGTCCGACATCACGATGGTGATCTGGTGCAGGGCCTCGGGGAGGTTGGTCCAGAAGTCCCAGTTGTTCTCCGGCGAGCGCAGGTTGGTGCGCGGGTCGCGCTTCACGGCGCGGTTGAGGTCCGGGAAGTGGTGGGGGTCCCGGTGGAAGAAGACCGGCGTGTTGTTGCCGACGACGTCCCAGTTGCCCTCCTCCGTGTAGAAGCGGAGGGCGAAACCGCGGATGTCGCGCTCCGCGTCGGCCGCGCCCCGCTCACCGGCGACGGTCGAGAACCGGGCGAAGACCTCCGTCTCCTTGCCGACCTCGGAGAAGAGGGCCGCCCTGGAGTAGCGGGTGATGTCCTGCGTCACCTTGAAGGTGCCGAAGGCGCCGGATCCCTTGGCGTGCATGCGACGCTCCGGGATGACCTCACGGCTGAAGTGGGCCAGCTTCTCCAGGAACCAGACGTCCTGGAGCAGCATCGGGCCGCGCGGACCGGCGGTGACGGCGTTCTCGTTGTTCGCGACCGGTGCGCCGGCGGCAGTGGTCAGCGGCTTCGTGTTGTCAGAAATTGTCCTGCTCCTCCGTGTGAAAACGTGCAAGCACCGACTCCGGGTCCCGTCGGCCACGGTCGGCCCGGCATCCGGGACACAGGCCCCAGTACGTCACCTCTACGTGGTCGATGGTGAACCCGTGATCCTGGGGCGCCTCGAGGCGCGGAGAGCCCTGGGGGACATCGACGTCGGCGATCGTGCCGCACGAGCGGCAGACCACGTGCTGATGGTTGTCCCGGGACTGCCCTTCGTACCGTGCCGGAGAATTCGGCAGGTCGATCCGCCGCGCCAGTCCGGCGTCGACGAGCGTCTTGAGTACGTCGTAGACGGCTTGGGTCGAGACCGCTCCGATGCGTGTGCGTACCAGGGTGAGGAGGTCACTGACATCGGAGTGCGGGGCCTCGTGGACCGCCGAGAGCACGGCGACCCGGGGACGGGTCACTCGCAATGACGCTCCGCGCAGGAGCGTCCTGGCCTCGGTTTCGATCACCTACGCAGTGAACCACTTTTCTGGAATGATTCCAATGAAAGACTGAGACCAGTTCTGGGGGCCTGGGCGTGCAGTGAGTGCGGTGTCCGATTCCCGCCAGCTCCAAGGGTGCGTATGACGCATCCTTGAAGCATGACCAGTGACGACAGCAGGTACGAGGCGGTGACCAGCCGCGACGCCCGGTTCGACGGCGAGTTCTTCTTCGCCGTGTCCACGACCGGGATCTACTGCCGCCCGAGCTGTCCCGCCACCACACCCAAGCGCCGGAACGTCACGTTCTTCCCCACCGCGGCCGCCGCCCAGGGCGGCGGATTCCGCGCCTGCCGGCGCTGCCGCCCGGACGCGGTGCCCGGCTCGGCGGACTGGAACGCGCGCGCCGACCTGGTCGGCCGGGCGATGCGGCTGATCGGCGACGGAGTCGTCGACCGGGAGGGCGTGGCCGGGCTGGCCTCGCGCCTCGGCTACAGCGCCCGCCAGGTGCAGCGCCAGCTGAACGCCGAGGTCGGGGCGGGACCCATCGCGCTCGCCCGCGCCCAGCGGGCCCACACCGCGCGGGTCCTCCTGCAGACCACCACCCTGCAGGCCGCCGAGATCGCGTTCGCCTCCGGCTTCGCCAGTGTGCGGCAGTTCAACGACACGGTCCGGGAGGTCTACGCGCTCACCCCGGGTGAGCTGCGTACAGCCCGGCCCGGCAGCTCCTCCCGCTTCGGCTCCGTCTCCACCGCCGACGGGGCCGGGGGAGTGCCGCTGCGGCTCGCCCACCGCGGGCCGTACGCGGCGGCCGAGATCTTCGACCACCTCGCGGCCCGCGCCCTCGCCGGCATCGAGGAGATGGCCGGCGAACGGGGTGACCGCACCTACAGGCGCACCCTGCGCCTGCCGCACGGCACCGGCATCGCCGAGGTCCACGAGCGCACCGGCGACGGCTGGCTGGAGTGCCGGCTGCACCTGGGCGACCTGCGCGACCTGACCACCGCCACCCAGCGGATGCGCCGCCTCTTCGACCTGGACGCCGACCCCCACGCGGTCGCCGAACGCCTGGGCGCCGACCCCGTAATGGCCCCGCTCGTCGCCCGTACGCCCGGGCTGCGGGCCCCCGGCGCCGCCGACGTCCACGAACTGGCCGTCCGGGCGGTCCTCGGCCGGCAGGTCTCCCTGGCCGCCGGACGCCGGCTCGGCAGCGCCCTGGTGTCGGCCTACGGTGCACCCCTCCAGGTGCCGAGCGGCGCTCTCACCCGGACGTTCCCCGACCCCGGCGACCTGGCCGAAGCCGGCCTGGAGGAGCTGGGTACCACCGGCTCCTCGCGCGCCACCCTGCGCGCCGTCGCCGCCGCCCTGGCCGACGGGCGGATCGGGCTCGACCCGGGCGCCGACCGCGACCAGGCGGAGAAGGAGCTCCTGAGCCTGCCGGGCGTCGGCCCCTGGGCGGCCGGCTACATCCGCATGCGGGCGCTCGGCGACCCCGACGTGCTGCTGCCCGGCGATCCGGCCGTCGGCGCGGGCATGCGGCACGCGGGCGCCGGTGCCGGGGACGCCGGGGCGTGGCGCCCCTGGCGTACGTACGCCATGCACCACTTCTGGAACGCGGCTGCGGACCGGACCCGTCTCGCGGCAGCGTGACGTCCGAATCCCGCCAGCCGTTTCGCTGCGGACCTCGCACAGTTGACGTAGACGACCGATGATTCCGGAAGGACCATGACGATGACGCTCTACACCACGATCGACAGCCCGCTCGGCGAGCTGCTGCTGGTGGGCGAGGAGTCGGCCACGGCGGAGGGCGGCACGGCGCTCGCCTCGCTCTCCGTGCCGGGCCAGAAGGGCGGGGCGACGGTCCAGGACGGCTGGACGGAGAGCCCGGAGGCCTTCACCGTGATCGCCGCCGAGCTGCGCGCGTACTTCGAGGGGAGCCGGACCGGCTTCGGTATCGAGTGCACCGTCAGCCGTGGCACCGACTTCCAGCGGCGCGTGTGGGAGGCCCTGGAGGCCATCCCGTACGGCACCACGCTCAGCTACGGCGAGATCGCCGCGCGGATCGGGGCCTCGCGCATGGCCGTCCGCTCGGTGGGCACCGCGATCGGCGCCAACCCGCTGCTCGTCGTGCGCCCCTGCCACCGCGTGATCGGCGCGAGCGGCGCCCTGACCGGCTACTCGGGCGGCCTCGACCGCAAGAGGCAGCTCCTGGACCTGGAGAACCACCACCAGGCGGCCTGAACGGCCGCGCGCCCCACCGCGTGCGAACGCCCTGGGGCCATGCGAGGAAGGCGCACCGATGACCGACACCCCTCACCTGGCCGCACCCCCGGCCGCACCCCCCGCCGCTCCGTTGAGCGAGCGCGTCGCGGGCCAGGACTGGGACGCCCTGGCCGAGGACCTCGACGCGTACGGCAGCGCGCTCACCGGCCCCCTCCTCGCCCCCGAGGAGTGCCACGCCCTCACCGCGCTGTACGACGAGCCCGAGCGGTTCCGTACGACCGTCGACATGGCCCGGCACCGCTTCGGCTCCGGCACCTACCGCTACTTCACGCACGACCTGCCCGAACCGGTGTCCGCGCTCCGGGAGGCGTTCTACCCGCGGCTCCTGCCCATCGCCCGGGACTGGGCCGCCAGGCTCGGCAGGCCCGCCCCCTGGACCGACGGCCTGGCCGAGTGGGTGGCGATGTGCCACGACGCCGGGCAATCCAAGTCCGCCCAGATCCTGCTGAGTTACGGAGCCGGGGACTGGAACGCGCTGCACCGCGACGTGTTCGGGGAGATGCTCTTCCCGCTCCAGGTCGTCGTCGGCCTCGACGTGCCGGGCACCGATTTCACCGGCGGCGAGTTCATCATGACGGAGCAGCGGCCCCGGGCGCAGTCACGGGGATCGTCCACCACCCTGCCGCAGGGCCACGGGCTGATCTTCACCACCCGCGACCGGCCGGTGGCGGGCAGGCGCGGCTGGTCGGCCGGGCCGATGCGGCACGGCGTGAGCACCGTCCGCTCCGGGCGGCGCCACACACTCGGCCTCGTCTTCCACGACGCGGCATGACGTCTGCGGCCGGCACGCGAGGAGCGACGCCATGAACCAGCTCACCGAACGCCCGTCCCCGCTGATCAGCGACCACGACCTCGCCGCCCACGGCATGCCGCGGGACCCCGCAGCCCACACCCACGAGGAACTCGTCGCGCTGGTCGCCCTGTTGCTGAAACAGCGGAAGCCCTGGATCGAAACCGTCTCCGTGGGTCACAGCAGGGACGCCGCGTCCCGAGCGGCTGCCGAAGCCTTCGCCACCGAGTGGAGGGCCCGCGGCGGCACGGTCCTCACCACGGTGGACTGGCCGGAGACAGCCGCCTCCTGGCTCCGCCCGGCGACCCGGCTGGCGAGCGGGCCCCCCGACGCCTGGGCGATGGCGGCTGCCCTGCCCGGATTCGCCCAACTGGCCCGGCGGCTGCGCCGCTCCACCGACTGGGACCCGGCCCGCACCTACGCCTTCGCCTCCCTCCAGGACTCCCGTCTCCCGGCGTTCGCGGGCCCTGACACCGTCCACGGCATGCGTGGTGCCACGGCGGACGGCGGTACCTGGGACATACGTGGCAGGTGGCTCACCTCCTGCCCGCCGGGACAGGTGCCGTCATGAGCGCCCTGATCCCGCGCCCCGCCATGGAAGTCGCCCCGGGCGCCTGGCACGTGCCCGGCTGGCTCAGCCCCGCCCAGCAGCGGGAACTGGTGACGGAGTGCCGCGCCTGGGCCACCGGCCCCGTCCCCATCCGGCACACGCGGCTGCCGCGCGGCGGGGTCATGTCCGTACAGACCGTGTGCGTCGGATGGCACTGGCAGCCGTACACGTACTCCCGCACGGCGGACGACGTGAACGGCCGGCAGGTCGCCGCCTTCCCGGACTGGATGGTCCGGCTGGGCCGCCGGGCCCTCCTCGACGCCTACGGCGACGAGGCGGCCGCGCAGGACTACACCCCGGACACCGCGCTCATCAACTTCTACGACGGACAGGCCAGGATGGGCATGCACCAGGACAAGGACGAGCGGTCCTCCGCCCCGGTCGTCTCCCTGTCCATCGGCGACTCCTGCGTCTTCCGCGTCGGCAACACCGAGACCCGCACCAAGCCCTACACCGACATCGAACTCTCCTCGGGAGACCTCTTCGTCCTCGGCGGCCCCTCGCGCTTCGCCTACCACGGCGTTCCGAAGGTCCACGAGGGCACGGGCGACCCGGACACCGGGCTGAGCTCGGGGCGGCTGAACATTACGATGCGGGTCACCGGGCTCGCCTAGGCATTCTCCGGGTCCCGTTGTCAGTGGGCGCCAGTAGGTTCAGTCGTGTTCCGCCGGTCCGGCGGAAAGAACCCCCGGCAACGACATGATCCCGGCGTACTACCTCATGGAACGCGGGTGCCGTCGGGCTGGTCGCGACCCTCTTCCTCCACGAGACGGCCGGCAAGCCGTTGCGCGGTTCCGGCCCCATGGGGGTGGAGACCCCGGAACAGGCGCGCCCCCTCGTCGCGCGCAGCAGGACGCGGGCGGGCGGGCAGGCAGGCGCGGGACGTGTGGATCCGGATGCGGCATCCGGGAGGCCGCCAACGACCTCGATGACATCAGAGGTACCTTGCACGGATGCCGGACCAGTTCGGAACCACACCCGTGCCGGGGGACGACAGCGGCTGCCTTCGGCGGGTCATGGCTGTGCCGCTCACGATCCTCTACGTGATCGCGGCCTTCTGCTGTTACGCGGCGGTGACCACCCGCCCCTCCGGGAGCTGGGACCACGACGCCTACGGCGCCATCACCTTGCTGCGCTGTCTCACCGTCGCTGTCAGCGTGCTCGGTCTGCTCGTCACAGTCGTTCCCCCCACGGTGCGGCGTGCCATGGGCCCCTGGTGGCTCGTGCCGCCCCTGACCCTCAGTCTGATCGCGACGGCCTGGTGGCTTCCGCTGAGTTGAGGCCGTGCACAGCAGGCGGGTGAGCGGCGTCAGGCTCCACTGTCAGTGCCTCCTCCTAGGGTGAAGACATCACTCGGGGAGCCTCTGAGAGGGAGCAGCATCGTGCCCACCAACAAGATTCAGCACAAGGTGAACCACGTCGCGTTGGTAGTGGACTGTTCGGGTTCCATGTATCAGCACCAGGATCAACTCATTCGTGTCGTCGACGAGTTCGTGGCCGGCCTGAAGGCGGAGTCGGACAACCTCGGACATGAGACCCGCATCAGCCTCTACTCCTTCGACCACAGGGTGGAGAACCTGGTCTGGGACATGGATGTGAAGCATCTGCCGTCCATGCGGGGTCTGTACAAGGTCAACAACGGCGCTACGGCTCTCATCGAGGCCTCACTGAAGTCCCTGGAGGACCTGGGGCACATCTGGGAGGAGTACGGCGAGCACAGCTTCCTCCAGATCGTGGTGACGGACGGTGAGGAGAACGCCTCCGGCGGCGACAGACGCCACGACGGGGACATGTCCATACTCGGCCCCTGGCTCGACAGGATCACGGCGAAGATGGGCGGGCTCCCGAGCCACTGGACCTCCGCGATCCTCGTCCCCAACTCCCTGGCGAAGCGAACCGCCCAGAACTACGGCTTCCCGGCCGGGAACATAGCCATCTGGGACGCGGATTCCCAGAAGGGCGTCGAGGACGCGATCGGCACCGTCCGCGCCGCCGCCACCAGCTTCCTGCGGGGCCGTGAGCAGGGTGTGCGCGGCACGAAGAACCTGTTCGCTGTCGGCCAGGACATATCGGTCGACGAGGTGCGGGCGAACCTCGAACCGGTCTCGGCCGACAAGTACCGGCTCCTGAAGGTCGACAAGGAGGTGGAGATCCGCGCCTTCGTCGATTCGCATCCGGGAGTGTCGTACCAACGCGGCTCGTGCTACTACCAGCTGGGCACCCGGGTCCAGGTTCAGCCCGACAAGGAGGTCATCGTGGTCGAGAAGGACACCGACCGCGCGTACACGGGTGACGCGGCGCGCAGCCTCCTCTTCGGCACGGGCATCCATGGGACCGTCTCGGTCAAGGCGGGGAACAACCCCAAGCTGGAGGTGTACGTGCAGAGCCGCTCGGTGAACAGAAAGCTCAAGGCCGATACGCGCCTGCTGATCATGCTCTGACGTGCGGAGCCGGCTCCGCCGGTGCGAACTCAAGGGGCTGCCGTGTGAACGGCCCGTCAGATCGTGGCTACGTGGCGTGTGTTGTCGGCCCACAGGTGCCTCGCGTGTCGACATTCACGCTGTGAAGATTGCATGGATAACGAGATGGTTACTAAGGTCAGGCCTCGAACCTTCGCACGGTTGATCGCCCACCAGGGGTGACGGCGGAGGAACCGCCGAGTCCGTGACGTGCACGGAGCCGGGGATCACGTCCCCCCACAGCCCGGTTGGCGGCTCGAGGAAGAAGGAGCCCGCCTTCGTGGCGTCCCACCGTCGTCCCAAGCAGCCGAGCCGCGCCCGCGTGACCGTGCTCACCGCGACCGCCGCCGCGGCCGTGGCCCTGACCTCCCAGGCGGCCCACGCCGACCCCAAGCCGACCAAGAGCGAGGTCAAGGCGAAGGTCGACAAGCTCTACCACGAGGCCGAGGTCGCCACCGAGAAGGCCAACGGCGCCAAGGAGCAGCAGGACAAGCTCAAGAAGCAGGCCGACGCGCTCCAGGACAAGGTCGCCCGCGGCCAGGACGAGCTCAATACCCTGCGCGGAGAGCTCGGTTCGCTCGCCACCGCGCAGTACCGCTCCGGTGGCCTCGACCCGTCGGTCCAGCTGCTGCTCTCCTCGGACCCGGACAGCTTCCTCGACCAGGCCTCCGCGCTCGACCAGCTGACGGCCAAGCAGGCCGAGTCGCTGCAGAAGATCCAGGCGAAGCAGCGCACCCTCGCGCAGCAGCGCGAGGAGGCGCAGGGCAAGCTCGCGGACCTCGCCGACGTCCGCGAGACGCTGAACGAGAACAAGAAGAAGTCCCAGGGCAAGCTCGCCGACGCACAGAAGCTGCTGAACACCCTCACCGCCGCCGAGCGCGCCAAGATGGCCGAGGACGAGCAGCGGGCCAGCCGCGCCGCAGGCGAGCGGGTCGACCTCGGCAACAAGACGCACTCCTCAGCCGGCGGGCAGGTCGACCTCGGCAACGAGGTTCCCGCCTCGGCCCTCGGCGCCGCCGCCCTCCAGGCCGCCCACACGCAGGTGGGCAAGCCGTACGCCCGCATGGGCACGGGCCCCGGCTCCTACGACTGCTCGGGTCTGACCCAGTGGGCGTACGCCCAGGCCGGTGCCCAGATCACCCGCACCACCTACACGCAGATCAACCAGGGCACGCGCATCGCGCGCAGCCAGTTGAAGCCGGGCGACCTGGTCTTCTTCAGCAACACGTCGCACGTGGGCCTCTACGCGGGCAACAACACGGTGCTGCACGCCCCGTACCCGGGCACGTACGTCCGCTACGAGTCGATGAACACCATCGGCAGCTTCCAGGCCGCCGTGCGCATCTGATCGCGTCCGCGGCCGCGACTCCACGAGAGAGGCGGCCCGTCCGTGGACGGGCCGCCTGCCACCTTCGTTTCATCGAGTCGTGGAAGATCCCCAGGTGGTCCCGGCGGGAGAAGTCCTTGCCGACCTCGGTGATCAGCAGGTCGCCGCCGCTCGCCTTGTCCTTGTTGTAGACGACGAACGCGCTGCCGCCCCGGGTGAGCAGATGCGGTCCGCCCACGTTGACCGCCCTGACCTCGGAATGCCGGATCAGCGGCTCCTGGTCGAAGGTCGAGTCACGCCCGTCGGCCGACCAGCCCCAGGCGATGTCCCGGTGGTTGCTGGTGTTGTTCAGCATGAAGAGCATCACGTAGCGCGCGCCGCGTGCCGGCAGGTCGTGCGCCACATCTCCTTCTCGTCCTCGTTCCACAGCACGTGCGGCGAGGAGACGTGGCTGACCTTGTAGTGTGGCTGCCAGCCGTTGGTGACGAGCGGATTGTCAGGATGCTCGGTGAACGGGCCCTCCAGCGAGTCGCCGTAGGCCAGGCAGATGCCACCGGGCGCGTCGTGCTGCGCGTAGTAGAGGTGGTACCGGCCCAGTGCCGAGGAGATCCGGCCCGCCGTGCCCCGGACGCACGGGAAGATGATCTCGCCGGCGGGGTTGTACGCGAGGTCCTCAGGCCTCAGCAGGGTCCTGGCGTAGGTGCAGTCGGGGAAGCCGCCGGGTGCCACCGAGGCGGAGGCCGCCGTACCGGCGCCGACCGCGAGGGCCGTGCCGGTGGCGGCCGCGCCGCGCAGGAAGACGCGGCGGGAGAGGGAAGCGGGGAGGGTGGGGTCCTGCTGCGGGATGGCGTGCGGCTCGTTCGTGTTCTGCGGCTCGTTCATGTTCTGACTCCGTCCCGGGAGATGGGTGTTCAGAGATAGGTGGCGGCCGTGACGCAGAAACCGCCCAGGGCCACGGCCCACACGAGGGCAGGGTGCGCACCATCACCTGCTGCGGGCCGACGCCCGCGTACTGCGCGCTCCACACGGTCTGGATGCTGGTGGGGTCGGCGACCCCGAAGACCTGGTTGCAGGAGGCGGCGAGGCCGAGCACCGCGACCGCGGGGTCGATGCCGGCCGCGATGAGGACTCCGGCGATGCCCGCGCCGAGGCCGTAGACGTTCAGTGGGCCGCGGTAGAGGCACAGCGGCACCAGCAGGCGTGCTCGACGCCCCGGCGGCGGGACTCGATCAGCACGAACGCGACGGCCGCAACCAGCGCCGGCGGGAACAGCTTCACCATGAAGCCGCGCACCGTCGCACCGTCTCCACCGGCAGGTCGAGGGCGGTGGAGAAGAACTGTCAGATGGGCAGCTCGAACGGGACGCCCGGCTATCCCCATCAGGATGGTGCCCGCGGCCGTGACCTTCGGGATGCCCACGGCGACCATCGCCGGGATCCCGATGATGCCGGAGCCCGTCTGCGGATGCACGCACCACCTCGCGAAGCACGACAAGGCCGGCCGCTGCCATGAGCGCGTCGAGGTGCCGACGGCCTGGGACGAGGAGAAGAAGCCCCTGCGCTACGAGGCCGGGCAGTGCAACTGCCAGCAGTACGTGGGTCCGCAGCCGCTGTCGCAGGTCTTCGCGAAGGAGCTGACGGACCGGGCGTGACCTCGTCCGCGACGGGTCCGCGGGCCGGGCGGGTCACGGTGATCCCCGGTCCGTCGGGGGTGTTGCCGGTCAGGGTCAGGAGGCGTGCCTCGTTGCCGGAGACGCTGCTCACCGAACCGGGTTCGCTCGGAGGGCAGCCCCGGCGCACGTGGAGCCCTTGCGCCGCCCGCGGGGACGGTCACGTCGCTCCTGCCGCGAACCCGCCGGCCGCAGCACCTGTCTTCGCGGTGCGATCGGTGGCGAGGTAGAGCGTGTCCACTCCGTCGGCGCGGTCGTCCTGGAGACGGAGGATGGTGGTGAACCCGAGGCGGTCGAGGAGTTCGAGGTGGCCGGTGTTGGTGGACCAGGTGCGCAGCACGACCCACGGGGGCAGGGATGCCGGGAGGGCGAAGAGCTCCTCGTAAAGGGCGCGTGCGATGCCGTGCCGCCGGTGGCCGTGCCGTACAGCGATGGTGCTCACGTACAGGCAGGGGCAGAGCTCGGCGTAGCGCGGGTCCTCGTGGTTGCTGCGGAAGGAGACGAAGCCGGCGACCTCGTCCTCGCGCCGGGACATGATGAGCTCCTGCTGGAGCATCTCGTCCAGGTAGCCGTTCCCGGGGGAGGGGGTGGCCTCGGGGCCGCGCTCGCGAAGGTCGGACACGGCGGTCCCACCGCGCAGGGTGAGCGGGGGGACGAACTCGTCGGCGACCTCCGTGAACATGTCCGTCAGCTCACGGACTTGGACGGCGGGGATCGCCCCCGGCCGGTACCACCGTGTGCTGATGTCGTTCACGCCACTCCTTCGCCGGGCCGCTCATGGTCGTCGGCGCCGCCTCCCGAACCGTCGGCGCACACCGGTGAAATCTACTGCGAACAAGGCCCAGAAACCAAGCAGGGGAATGACGGTGGCCACCACGTGGAGCAGGGTGAACCCGACGTCGGTGAGGGAGGGGACGAGGCTGGCTATGCCCGCGGCTGCCGAGATCGCGAACAGCACCTGGACACGACGGAGTTCGGTCTCGTTGTTGTGGTCCGCCAGCTGACGGGAGTGGTTCTCGAGGGCGTGCAGGAGCGACATGGCGGTCTCCTTGTGTCTGCGGACCTTGAGGTTGGTCTCCAGGTACTCCGCGACCCGCAGCAGGACGGGATCCTTGAGCATGACGTCGAGATTGTCGATCTCGGAGAGGTCCTGCACGAGGGCCGTCTGATTCGCGGAAAGGACGTGGGCGCCCGCCAGCCGGCGACCCGCGCCTCCTTGCTGTCCCCGCAGGTCGTGGGCGTTGATCCACAACTGGCATACGTACCACTGGGCGTGGACGAGGTTCAGCAAGGTGGTGACCGTCTCGGCTTCGGCGGCCACCGCCCCGGGCTCCCCCCGGACCACCGTCGACCAGCCGGAACTCGCGACCTCCAGGCCCCTGAACCCGAGCGGGTGGGTGAGTCCGCCCTCGGGGAGGGCGGACTCACCGTCGGACAGCCAGAGCAACTGCCGTACCCGCTCGTCGGGAAGGCTGTCGGAGTCGCCGATGAAGCACAGGCGGAAGTCGTGGAAGGCGTAGAGGAACGGCCTGGGCTCGATGATCCCGGCCGTGGCGCTCCGCAGAGCCCGCACCGCGGAGCCGTGCGCCTCGGAGTCACCGGCCCTCAGGCCCGGGGGGATCCGGAGACTCAGGTTGTCGCTGAGGGCGTGGCACTGCTCGAGGTAGGGCAGGTAGTCCCGGTTCTTCCACTCGACCAGGTCGTCGTAGAAGCGCTCGATGTCGGTCACACCCTCGACGAGGGTGAACGTGTAGTCGACCGAGACCACCCCGAGCCACGGATACACCCGCATCCGGCAGTCGAAGGACCACTTGGCCCCGGCGAGCACCGTCTCCCCTTCGGACAGCGCGCATGAGAGGACCGGTGAGTGCCCGGCCAGATACGATAAGTTCCAGCTGCGCAGCATGGTCATATCCACGCCTACGGTGCCGTGCCGGGCCTCCACCGCCTGCATCAGGCGCCTGGTGTCGAATATGGTCCCGCCGAGGTCGTACTTGATGGGTACAAAAACCTTCAGCTCTGCAGTGCGATGCGCATCCACGCACCCTCCCCCGAGTCGGAGCCCCCAGCCGGCGCGCAGCCCAGAACTTCAGCATACGTCCTGCGGCTGGCGGAAGCTTCAACTCCTTTGCGGCGGGGCGTCTTAGAGCTGCAACTACTGGTGACCCGCCGAAACCGGTGCGTTCTCAGGTGCCCCGGAAGAGACCGGGGAACGCCGCCACCCCATGCCCACCTGCATGCATGCAGATGGGCATGGGGTGGCGGTTTTCGTGGATCAGATGTCGCGGAAGAGAACGAGACAGACCCGCGAGCTGCCAGATCCGCGGAGGTGCCTGGAATCGTGGAGATCAGCGGCCGCCTCCTGGCAGGCCGGCCGCCGGCCCTGCGCAACCCACCCCTGCACTGCACCGCCCGGAACCAGCTGTGGCTGGAGATCATCTCACTCGCCCTGGACCGGTCGGCCTGGATGCCCATGCTCGCACTCACCGGCGTCAGCCTTCGCTGGGACCCGAAGAAGCTCCGCGCGACTGTTCTCCGCCGCCGCCCAGCTCATCACGGCCGGCCGGCGACTTGGCTCCGCTTCAACAACCGCTGGCCTTGGAGCGGCGTGATCACCACCGTGACCAATCGGCTCCACGCTCTGCTGAACCGGCAGTTCTTGTACGTCGTCGCCGTCAACGTCGCCGTCAGACGAAGGAATTGAAAACCAGCTAGTGGAAAGGGCGACGAGCCCCCGTTCGCACTCCAACAACCAGAAGTCAGCGCTCTCCGGCGACGGCGTGGGCAGCGCGTGAATCCCAAGCCGTCAGCAGGGTCGGGTGCTCGCTGCACACCTGTCGCGCACGGTACTCCGTTCGGGTGACACGGTGGCCTGAGGCTTGTGGCATATGCCGGGATCCTGCGTTACTGGACGCATTCCAACCATTGGGCAGCCCGTACCGCTCGGGAAGCGTGGTGCCGGGGTGGGCTGTTCTCTCCACACGTGGGGAGGGTGCAGGTCCGCCGGGATCACGATGGGCACCCGGACGGGGTTGGATCGCCAGTCGGTACCGCTTACGCGGTGCCGGCTGGTTGCTTTTGCGTTGGCGGGGCGGAGGTTGATGGCGTGCGCCGGTGGTACGCGAGCGCTCGCCGAAGCGTGCTCAGCCATCCAAGTGCCGTGCTTGACACCTTGCCAGGGCCGACTCCCTGTGGGGTAATCGAAGCAGCGAACCGGTGGGCCGCCCATCCCATAACCGGGGATCATGATAAAGGGCGGCGCCTGCCGGTTTTTTCTTTGTGCGCCCACGAAGGAACTCCGTTGACCGGCGGCACGATTCAGCTGTCCGTCCTCTCGTGAGGGTCATGCCTCGAAGGGTGGCCCGGAGGTCCCCAGGTTCCGCTGTGTCCTCTGTCCCTGTCCTGTCAGCGAGGAGCCCTTCCATGCCAATCTCTCCGAACCAGGGATCCACCGGCGGTGGCACGCTGGTGACCATCACCGGTACGAACCTGTCCGGTACCACTGCCGTCACCTTCGGCACCAAGCCGGCCACCGCCGTCACCAACGTTTCGCCGACCCAGGTCACGGCCGTGTCGCCCTCGGGCACCGGCAGCGTCGGGGTGACCGTGACCACCGGGGGTGGCAAGAGCAACCCGATTCCGTTCTTCTACGTCGGAGCCCCGTTCAAGTCCTCGCTCGGGCCGACATCAGGCCCCCTGGTGGGCGGCAACACGGCTACGATCAACGGTGTCGGGCTGGCGACGGCGACCAGTGTGTCGTTCGGGGCCAACACCGCCACGCCGACGGTCGTCTCCGACACCCAGCTCACCGTGGCCGTTCCGGCGGGCGCGGCAGCGGGCCCCGTGGGAGTGAGCGTGACCACCGCGGGTGGAACGAACAACGGTCTGTCCTACACCTACGTGGACGTCCCCACAGTGACCGCTGTGACGCCCACCGCCGGACCGACGTCCGGCGGTACCGGGGTCACCATCACCGGCACCGGCTTCGGCACGACCGAGTCGGTCACCTTCGCCGGCACCCCGGCACCGTTCTCCGTGGTGAACTCCACCACGGTCTCGGCGGTGACCCCGCCCGGCGCCGCCGGCGCGGTCGATGTGGTGGTGACCAACCCGGCCGGTTCCGACACGGCCGCCGGCGCCTTCACCTACGTCGCGGCTCCCGGTATCTGACCGTCGTCCTCGCTGCCGCCCGGTCCTCACCGGGCGGCAGCCTGCCCTGACCACCGCTTCGAGCGGTGGTGAAGGCCCGCTTCCCGTCCGGCCACCTGATCCTGGGTGGGCGGACGGCTCTCTTCCGCCGACGCCATGAACCCGACGGTTCGACCCGGCGCGGCCCGGACATTCGCTTCATCCCGGGCTCCGCCCAGGCTGCCATAGGAGCACCCTCATGCCGCCCACGATCAGCACCATCAATCCCACGCAAGGGCCCACCTCCGGGGGCACCACCGTCACCCTTACCGGCACCGGGATGACGGGGTCCACCGCCGTACGGTTCGGCAGTACCAACGCGACTTCCTTCACCATCAACTCGGCGACCCAGATCATCGCTGTGAGCCCACCCCGCGCCGCGGGTGCGGCGGCGGTGACCGTCGTCCATCCGACCGGTAACAGCAACTCGGTGACGTTCACCTATGTCGTGGCGCAGGTGCCGGTGGTCACGGGTGTGGCACCCAGCAGTGGTCCGACGGCAGGCGGCACCAGTGTGACCCTCACGGGAACCGGGTTCACCGGGGCCACAGCGGTCACCTTCGCCGGGATCCCGGCGACTTCGTTCATGGTGAACTCGGCCACTCAGATCACTGCCGTGGCACCCGCCGGGAGCGCCGGGGCCGCCGTCGTGAACGTCACGACCCCGGGGGGCACCAGCGCCCCGGACGCCTTCTTCTTCTACGCCGCGCCTCCCGTGCTCGTCAGTGCCGGTCCCGCCCAGGGCCCGACAGCCGGTGGCGTGGTGGTCACACTGACCGGGAGCAATCTCCTCAACGCCAGTGCCGTACGGTTCGGCATCACCGACGCCGCCTCCTTCACCGTGGTGTCGGCGACACAGATCACGGCCACCGCCCCACCGGGGTCGGGGAATTCACCGATCACGGTGATCACCCCGGGCGGTGCGAGCAACCCCGTCGCCTTCACTTACATCCCCACGCCGGCCCTGACAGCACTGGCACCCACGAACGGTCCGACGTCCGCGGGCACCGTGGTCACCCTCACGGGCACCAACCTGGCCACCGCCTCGGCCGTCACCTTCGGGGGAACGGCCGTGTCATTCATCGTCGTGTCGGACACACAGATCACCGCGATCGCACCCGCGGGTCCCGCCGGCCCGGTCGCTGTAAGCGTCACGACGGCGGGCGGCAGCAGCCCTGGGCCGACCTACACCCGTGTCGCCGCGCCCGGCATCTGACCCCCGGACGACGGAGCGAGTAGCCGACGTGAAAACACCTGGTACCACTCCTTGTGCCGCCCGCCCCTTCGACTGCCCGACGGCCGTTTCTGTGCCGCTGACCCAACCAGGCTACTTGTGGGCGCGGCCTCCCTGCAGGGCAAAAGGACCGCCATAGCGTGAGGCTCCACGGCGCCCGCGATCCGCAGGCCCGGTGACAGAACAAGGAGCCGAACCAGTGAGAATCACACCACGCAGAGGGCAACTGGTCGTCGCCACAGCCCTGGCCGCCGTACTGGGGCTGGCCTCGCCCGCCTGGGCCCTACCGTCGAGCACCACGGTGACGGCCACTCCGCCGTCTGCCGTGGTAGGTACTCCGGTGCAACTGGCGGCCACGGTCGACTGTCCTGGCGACCCCACCGGTGGGCTCGGCGTGACGTTCTTCGACGGCGGCGACCTGCTCGACACCGTCCTCGTGAACGCCAACGGCCAGGCAGGCTACACCGCTACGTTCACCACCACTGGCTCGCACACCATCATCGCCTCCTACAACGGCAGCGCGGAGTGCGACGCCTCCAGCGACACCACGACCGTCCAGGTCACCTCGGCTCCGACGCCGCCCGCTCCGGCCCCCGGCTTCTGCCTGTTCGCCTGTGGTGGCCTGATCACCTTCTCCGTCGGTGACATCAACAACAACGTCAACATCTCCAAGCACTAGCCTCGGGCTTTCGCGTGGGTGGGTGTCCGAGGTGTGATCGGTGGCACTGGCTGCCGCGATCGGCGGTGACTGTCTGGCCGATGTGGGGATGCTGCGGGCCGAGTCCGCCGTGTTCGGGCCGGTGGCCTCCGCCCCGACCGTCTCTCGCCTCATTGACACGCTCGCCGGCAGCGGGAAGCGCGCGCCGAACGCGATCCGCCGGGCCCGCGCCCAGTCCGCGAACATGTCTGGGCCCTGGTCGGGGCCGCCGCCCCCGACCAGGGCGGTCAGGTGATCGTGGACCTGGACGGGGTGTTGGTGATCGCGCACTCGGACAAGCAGGACGCCGCGGCGACCTGGAAGCGGTTCGGCCACTATCCGATCAGGGGGTTCGTCGATCACGGTGCGGGCGGCGCCGGTGGGCCGGTGGTGGGCCTGCTCAGAGCGGGAACGCCGGCAGCAACACCGCTGCGCTGAAGGGGTGGCCGATCGGCGACCTCGCGTGCGGCCAAGCCGAGTGTGTCGCCGTCCTCGAATTGGCCGCGAAGGGCTTCTGACCTGAGGCTTTACCCGTGTGCATTATGTGCGGTGTGGGCGTTAAGAGCGGTGTCCTCACGCTGAAATGACGCTTGTGACGCTTGTTCTGACGATGTGTCACCTAACCGATCGTGCAGGTGACGCCAGCTGGGAGGCCCGCTCCCGAAGGCTGGTTTTGCGGGAACTTGAAGAAAACTCGGCTGGGATCCGGCGCCGCTGATTGCGGTGGCAGTTGCGCTGCCGACGTACTTCGGCGGGCCGGACGTCTGGCGTAGCAGGTGCTCAATAGGTGGGGCAGTAGGGGCTCCAGTGCCCCAGGAAGGGCTTCAGATCGTCGGCGCGTGGCTCGGGAATGTCGGGCAGCCGGGCGGTGTGTTCGGTGGGTCCAGGCGCTCCATGGTGGCCGATGCTCAGCCCGCCCAGCCCTTCCAGCGACGCGACATCGACACCGTGCCGCGCGATCCTGCGCCGGGCACGAAGCCCCCGAGCGAGCCACTGGTCCGACACGGAGCGCCTGCTGCTTCAACTGCCCCCAGGACCGCTTGCGGGCCCCGGCGCCCTGCCCCCTCGCATGGCTCCATCCTGCCCCTGCGTCGACGCGCTGGCCTGGACAACCACAGTTCAGGTGCACGGAGAGAACAGTTAGAGTGCACTGTGGGACAAGAGTCCACCCGTACATCGCCTCCCCGTAGTCGCTGCACAGCATCGGGCGGACAACCTAAGTCACCCCGTCTGCCAGGACTTGACACGGTGCCGGGCCGGCTGCTTGTGCGGCGGCTGTCCGTCCCCGGACACAACCGGCTGGAGGACGCCCATGAGTCCCGTGATCCACACGGCTCGGGTTCATCGTGGGCGGAAAGTACGGGTAGGAGGAATGGGTCGTAGATGTCAGGAGCAGGCGGTCCGCTGTCCCGTAGCGGGCTGCGCGGCCGAGAGACCGAGCTCGGAGAGCTCGATGTGCTGATCGCCTCCGTGGCCCGCACGGGGAGCGGCGGATTGGCCCTCATCCAGGGCGAACCGGGCATCGGCAAGACCACGCTGCTCGCCGAAGTGGTCTCCAAGGCCATGACAGCGGGATTCTCTGTCGGTGTCGGCAAAGCAGACGAGTTGCATCACATCGTGCCGCTCTCGTCGTTGGCAGCCTGCGTCCTGCACGGTGATCAGCCACTGCTGTCCGGCGACGCCTTCGCCGATCTGGCTCGCAACCACGACCAGCGGATCTGGCTGGTGGAGCGCCTGGCGGAGGCGATCGAAAGCAGAGCCGGCAGCGTGCCGGTACTGATCAGCCTGGACGACGTGCAGTGGGCCGACTCGCTGAGCCGGTTCGCCCTGCAACAGCTTCCGACACGCCTGCGTACTTCGCCGGTACTGTGGGTGCTGACCGGTCGACGAGAACCCACGGGCCCGGCGGAGGAGATCCTCGCGGCCGCAACCTTGAACCTGCCGACGGTCACCGTCTCCTTGGGGCCCCTGTCCGGTGCGGCCATCGCTCAACTGGCCGGTGACGCAATCGGCGCCGCCGTGGACGCACGCGTGCGGGACTTGCTCGACGGAGCGGGCGGTAACCCGTTTCTGGCTGTCGAGATGCTCATGGGGCTGCGGACCGGCGAGACCTCGAAGGATCCCGTGCCACGAGGGCTCGTGGTGGGCGTGCGCGGCAGACTCAAATCCCTGCAGCCCGGCACCCTGCGTTTCCTCCAGATGGGAGCGGTACTGGGGCGCCGGTTCGCCTTCCACGACGCCGCCGCGCTCTGCGGCCGGTCGGCCGCCACATTGATCGCGGCACTCGAGGAAGCCGTGCACGCCGGGCTCCTGGACGACGACGGTGATCATCTGGTCTTCCGGCACGATCTGCTGCGCCAGGCGGTCTACGTCGACATCCCGCCGTCAGCCCGGAAAGCTCTGCACCGGGAGGCTGCCCGCAACATCGTCACTGCGGGCCACCAGCCGATCGACGCGGTGCCGCACGTCCTCAGGGGAGCCCTGCCCGGAGACGAGGAAGCCGTGGTGCTGCTGCAGCAAGCGGCCGACGCCGTGCTGCCGGTCACGCCGGGCCTCGCGGCCGACCTGATGACGCGCGCACTGGAGCTCGTGCCGTCAGCACGTCCGCTGCGATTCGCAGTGGCAGAGCAGGCGATCTTCTGCCTGACACGAGCCGGCAGGAACAGCGAGGCGCTGTCCATGGGGGACCGGCTGTTGGCCGGCCGACCACCGTTGGAAGCGTTCAGCCGACTGCAGGCCGCCCTGGGCGGCACGCTCTGGAACATGGACCTCACCGGCGAATTGCGCCGCCGGGTCGAAGCCGCTCTTGCCACGGGGGGTGCCGCCCCGGAGATCGGGGCGCGGCTGGCCGGCCTACGCACTCTGGCCATGTCCCGGGAGCATGATCTGGTCACGGCACGTGAGGCCGGTGAGGCCGCGCTCCGGGCGGCCACCGCCACCGGTGACCGGGAGGCACACATCCTGGCCCTCTGCGGACTCGGAGAGATCGCGCAGAACGCAGGGGAGAACTCGGTCGCGCTGGAACGCTTCGCCGCTCTGAGCGCCATCGATTCCGCCTTCCTTCCCGAGGAGATCGTCGCGCACCTGCACGTCGACGACTTCGCGTCCGGTGAACGGCTGATCCGGCAGGCGACGGACGCCGGGGAGAGGCGTCAGGCAATGCTGCTGTGGGCCCAGGGCCAGTACGACCTGGGACTCGGTCGGCTCGATGACGTCGACGCCGGCCTCCTGACCATGGAGCGCCTGGAAGACGAGGTGCGGGTATCCGTCCAGCAGGTGAACGGCCGTGTGATCCGCTCCCGGATCGCACTGCTGCGCGGCGACCGGGAAGGGGCGCGGGAACACCTGGTGGCGGCGCGGGAACGGCTGGCGGCCAAACCGAACCCGGGCAACACAGCGGCGGTGCGCTTCCTGGAGGCGGTCCACGCCGGGGGCGACGGGGACGTCGGCCTCGCCGTCGACAGGATCCGGCAAGTGCAGCGGGAAGGTCCGTTCATGCGCTGGCGGCTTCTGCGCAACTGGGTCGACTCCGCGATACGAATGGCCCTGCGCGGCGGGGAACACGAGCTCGCCGAGGATCTGGCCGAACAGGCCGAGGCCCACGCCGAGCGCAACCCCGCCGTGCCGACCGCCACGGGCATCGCGGCGCAGGCCCGCGGACTGGTGAAGAGCAGTGTGACCGAGCTCGAGCACTCCGTGGAACTGCTCAGCGCAGGTCCTCGTCCGCTGGTCCGGGCCGCCGCATACGCGGATCTCGGACAGGCGCTCCTGACGGCAGGCCGGAAGAATCAGGCAGTGACCGCGCTGACGCACGCCCATGGCGGGTTCGCCGAGGCAGGTGCCCGAGCCGAAGCGGCGCACGTGCAGCATGCACTGCGAGGCGCGGGGGCCGGCAGTCGCGGGACGGCGACCACTCAGCGCCCCGTAGCGGGGTGGGGGGCGCTCACGCTCTCGGAGAAGAAGATCGCGCGCCTTGTCGCCCAGGGGCACACCAATCGGTCGGCCGCGGACCTGCTCGTGGTCTCCCCTCACACGGTCAACACCCATCTGACGTCCGTCTTCCGCAAGCTGTCGATCAACTCCCGGGTGCAGCTCGCCAATCTGGTCATGGCCCTGCCCGACGACTGAGGGGACGCGTTGGTACGTTCACGCGATGCCCGCCACACCTGACCACGCTTGTCTGGGACGTCCCCCACTCAGTCGGAGGTCACCGGCATGCACGGATCCAGCCCCCTGCCGCCGACCATCGTGCTCGTGCACGGTGCGTTCACGGATGCCTCGTCGTGGGCGGCGGTCATCAGGCTCCTTCAGGCCGCCGGACTGACCGTGCGCGCCCCGGCGAACCCGTTGCGGTGTCTGGCGCAGGACGCCGAGTACATCGGGAGCATGGTGCGCGCCATCGACGCCCCCGTCGTGCTGGTCGGTCACGACTACGGTGGTTCGGTGATCACACAGGCCGCCGCTGATGCCGACAACGTCGTGGCGCTGTGCTTCGTCGCGGCGTTCGGTCTCGACGCGGGCGAGTGCGTTCTGGACGTCATGAACCGCTTCGCCCCTACTCCAGTGGCCGACGCGACCTTCACCGCCGCTGTTCCCACTCGGATGTCCGGCGGCCCGGACAGCGAGTTGTACATCCGTAGGGAGCGCTTCCCGCAGGTGTATGCCGCCGACCTTCCACCCAGCCTCGGAGAGGTGCTCTCGGTCGCGCAACGCCCGATCACCTGCAACGCGCTGACCGGCAGATCGGGCGCGCCGGTGTGGGCCTCGAAACCGTCCTGGTACGCCATCGCGACCGCCGACCGGATACTCAACCCCGCCGCCCAGCGCTTCATGGCACAACGCATGGCGGCCACCGAGCACGTGCTGGACGGTTCCCACGCCGTCGCGCTGTCGCAGCCCGACGCCGTGGCAGCGATGATCCGCGAAGCAGCCGAGCAGGGACGACGAACGTAGCGGCGACGAACGCACGCGACAGGGCTTCTCCCGCGGGTGGGTACTCCTCCGAAGGCCTCCTGGGAGTGGCCTGCCCCCGGAGCTTAAGATGCGTTCGGACGGACGACGATGCTCATGCCCCTCCCACGGGCTCCTGGAGTCGGCCGATCCGCGACACCGACTTCAGCCACAGACAGTCACTCGGTAAGGCACAAGCATGTTTTCACCAGTCCGACGACCGGCGCGGCGCAGGACTGCCCGCTTGACCGGGGCCATGGCGCTGATACTGGCCATCACCGGGTGTGTCGATGGAACCGGTGCCGGATCCGACGCGGGCAAGGCCGACTCCATCACCGTGCTCGACTACTACACCGACGAATCCGAGCACACCCAGTGGGGTGAGATGCTCACCGCTTGTGGCAAGACCGCAGGTGTCAGGGTCGAGCACACGAGCGTTCCGCCGGCGTCGCTCGTCCCCCGGGTCCTGCGGCAGGCATCGTCGCGGACTCTCCCCGATCTGTTGATGCTGGACAACGCCGACCTGCAGCAGATCGCGCAGACCGGCGCACTGGCTCCGCTGGACCGGTACGGCATCGACACCAGCGGCTTCGCCGAGGGCATCCTGTCTGCGGGCACGTACCAGGGAAAGGTCTACGGGCTGGGCCCCTACGTGAGCACGGTCGCCCTTTTTTACAACAAGGACATGCTCGCCGAGGCCGGCGTCGCCGTCCCCAGGACGTGGGACGAGCTGAAGAACACGGCGGCCGAGCTGACCGGTCCGGGGCGTTACGGCATGGCGGTCGACGCGAGCGCCACCTTCGAGAGCAGTTGGCAGTTCCTGCCTTTTCTGTGGTCCAACGGAGGACACGAGAAGCAGTTGGACACCCCGCAGGCCGTCCAGGCGCTCCAGCTGTGGGTCGACCTCGTGAAGAGCGGATCCATGTCGAAGTCGGTGCTGAACTGGACGCAGGCCGATGTCCACGATCAGTTCGCCGCCGGAAGGACGGCGATGATGATCAACGGTCCTTGGCGGATCCCGGCCCTGAACAAGGACGAGAAGCTGCGCTGGGGAGTGGCTCCCGTGCCCGTCCCCCGGGCGGGACGGACCCCGGTCACGCCACTCGGCGGCGAGGTGTGGACGGTCCCGCAGACTTCCTCCGAGGCCCGGCAGAAGAAGGCCGCCCAGGTCCTCGCCTGCCTGAACGACTCCTCGAACATGCTCACCCTGGCCGAGCAGCACTTCACCGTGCCCTCCCGCGCCTCGGCGGCCGTCCGGTACGCCGAGCGGAACCCGTCCATGGCTGTCTTCGCCAAGAGCGTGGAAACCGCGCGCGTCCGGACCGGCGAACTCGGCGTCAGGTGGCCCAAGGCGGCGACCGGGATGTACACCGCCATCCAGTCAGCGCTGGCGGGGGAGCAGACGCCGAGGGCAGCCCTCAGGGATGCACAGCAGATCGCGACCAGCGACTGAGTCGTCCCCCACCCATTCCTCCCTCGCTGATCTAGCGGGTTCACGCGATGTGCCGGCCCAGAGCCGACTGGCACGGTGTTGCAGTAAGCACACACCAGCCGAGGGGCGGAGAACCATGGCGTCGTACGTCCAGGAGGGAAGCGCCCCCGGCGGCTTCCACACCACTGATGCACTACCCGCCCAACACAGACGGGCGTACTGGCGCGAAGCGCTCTCGCAAACTTTCGGTGCTGTGAACATGACCGTCCCCGACGAGGTGTATTCCGGAGCGATCCGTGCCACACCGCTCGGCCGGCTCCAGGCCGTCACGGTGGAAGGCGACTGCCTGTCCGCCGTGCGCACGCGGCAACTCGTCAGCCAGGACGACCAGGACGAGTACGTCGTCGTAAAACTGCTGGAAAAAGGAGTAGCCCGCCTTGAACAGGATGGCCGTGAAGCACTCCTCGGCGTCGGGGACGTCTTCGTCTACGACATGGCGCGCCCGCTCCAGCTGCACCTTCCCCAGCCCTTCCGGACCAAGTCCCTCGTCCTGCCGAGAAACGTTCTAGGCCTGAAGGAGTCCGACATGGCGCAGGTCACGGCCTGCCCGCTCGGCCCCGACACACCCCTCGGTGGTCTGCTCTCGCCCTTTCTGGCCGGGATCGTGGACGGCGCCGGAAACTACCGGCCCCGCACCAGCGAGCTGATGGCCCGCAACATCGTGGACCTGCTCGGTGTGCTGGCGGACGAGGTGATCGGACGCTCGGGCGCGGACACCCCCGGTGGGAACCGGGCACTGTTGCTACGGATCCAGGCATTCATCGACCGTCATCTCGCGGACCCCGATCTGACCCCTCAGGTGATTGCCCGGGCCCATCACATATCCCTGCGCTATCTGCACAAGCTGTTCGAGAGCGAGGACGCCACGGTCGTCCGGTGGATCCAGCGGCGCCGTCTGGAGGAGTGCCGACGCGGCCTGGGACTTCACGGAAACGCCACGATCGCTGCGGTCGCACATCGATGGGGTTTCACCAGTGCCGCCCATTTCAGCCGGGTGTTCCGGGCCACCTATGGGATGACCCCCCGTGAGTGGCGCGGCACCCGGCACTCGACGCAGCAGGTCCTGTCAGCACGGCTCACCGATGCTTGAAACCGACGCGTCTCCAGTCACCGGTCTTGGGGTGAGGGTGAGGGGGGAAGATCCAGCGTGAATCGCGGTGTCTCCCAGTGAGTGGCGCCAGTCTCGGCAGTCCTCGCCGGTCCCGGTACGGCAGCGTGCGGGGGCCACGCCGTAGGTGTCGCGGTGCCTCAGGCACGCCTCCGCTCATCGCTGACGGACCGCTGGTGAGGCGCCGGGCCCGGTGGCGCCACGGACTCCGGGCTCAGGGCAGGTGCCGTCTTCGACGACTCGGTCTCCCGTGGCATGTCCGCCTCCTGCCCGCCGGCCGCGACGGCGGGCCCGGCAGTCGCGTCGAACGCATGGGTCACCTCGGGCGCGACGCCTTCCACGAGCAATTCGCGGGCCCGCTCCTCGAAGCGGCGGTCATGGGCCGTGAGCCGGCTGTGGTGCTGGGCCAGGTGCTCCGACCAGGAAGTGACCAGGTAGTTCTCGAGGAACCGGCAGGGATCACCTCCATCCTGGAAGAGACCCCAGGTCAGGGCTCCGGTGCGGCGCCGGGAACGGGCCACGTGCTGCATGCGGTCGATGAAGGCGGACCAGTCCCGCGGAGCGATCCGGTACGTGACGGAGACCAGTACCGGACCGTCGGCCGGTCCGGGTTCGAACACCAGGGGCGGAACGGGCCAGTGGTCGGACGGACTCGGGTCGACCCCGTCCGCGTTGTGCAGCGGCCAGCGGCGCACGCTCAGGGCACCGCCCACCAGCAGGCCGGCGCCGATCAGAAGGGCGGCGGTCAGTCCCAGCCCGTCGGCCAGCGCCCCCCACAACGGTGCGGTCAGCGCCTGCCCGCCCTGGAACACCATGAGATAGACGGCGAGCCCTCTGCCTCTGACCCAGCCGGGCAACCGCTGCTGGACAGCGGCGTTGAGGGTGGACAGCACGCAGATCCAGGCGAGACCCGCAGGCAGCAGCGCAGCCGCGGCGAGCCAGGGAAGAGGAGCTGTGGCCAACACCACCAGCGTCGCGGCGAAGACCGCCGCCCCCGCGACAAGGGTGCCATTGACACCCAGCCTGCGGCGGATCGGGGCAAGGACGAAGGCGCCGGCCACGGCACCGGCCCCGACGACGCCGAGCAGGAGCCCGTACCCGTCCGAATCCAGCCCCAGGGAACGGCTCGCGACGAGGGGAAGAAGCGACCACAGGGCGGCTGCGCCCGGGATGAACAGGGCCGTGCGCAGAAGGACCCGGCGGACTCCGGGCGCGTGCCAGACATAGCGGCGGCCGGCCTGAACGGCTGCCAGGATTCCCTCACCCTGGATGACGGGCTGTGGCGTCGTCGGCCGTCGCCACAGCAACAGCACCGACGCGATGCCCAGATAGGACAGGGCGTTGAAGGCGAAGACCCAGCCCGCGCCCGCCACGGCCACCACCGCACCCCCGACGGCCGGGCCCACGGCGCGGGCCAGGTTCATGTTCACGGCCCCCAGAGCCGCCGCCTGCCCCAGCTGCTCGCGCTCCACCAGTTCCGGTTGGATCGCCTGCCAGGCCGGACCCATCAGTGCGGTGCCGCAGCCCAGCAGGAAGGTGAGGCCGAGAAGGAGGCCTGGAGCGAGCGTGCCCTGGAACGCGAGGACCGTCAGCACGGTCGAGACGGTGAGCATGGAGAGCTGGGCGACCAGGAGCACCTTGCGACGGTCGTAGCGATCGGCCAGCACACCGGAAGGCAGGGCGAGCAGGACGACCGGGAGGCTGGATGCCGTCTGCACGAGCGTCACCAGGGAGGCGCTGTGCCCGACCAGGAGCCACTGGGCGCCGACGGTCTGCATCCAGGTGCCGATGTTGGACACCAACTGCGCGATCCACAACGCGCGGAAGACGCGCGCCGCGAGCGGCGCCCAGGACGAGTTGTCCGCGAGCCTCATGAAGGTGGCCTGGTCCAGGCAGGGGCAGAGACCGACAAGCGGTGAGCGGCCACCGACGTCACCACGAGCAGCGGCAGCGCCAGGCTCAGCACGAGGAGGAGCCCGGCGTGTCGCAGGATCAGGCCGCCCGCGAGAGCTCCGAGGAACATGGCGAGGACGGAGAGGATGCGCCGACCGGGACGAGGGGCGGCCCCGCCGGCCGGCGGGGAGTCCGCGGCAAGTCCTGTCAGGGTGAGCGTCAGGACGGTCGTGGTCAGGTCCGGGACCCCGAGGCGTCGCGCGACGGCGTTCTGCATTCCCATGGCGATGCCCAGGAGCACGATGAGGGTGTAGCGGACCGGGCTGGTCACCTCGCCGTGCGAGACAGCGACCACGACGACGGTCACGGCGACGAGTACGGCCTGGACGGCCGTCGTCGCCGTCAGGAGCCGGCCGCGGTGTGCCGCGAACCGGGTGCCGAGCCGGCCTCCTCCCAGTGCTCCGGTGAGGAACGACACCATCGAGACGATCGACGCGGGCGCGGACAGCCCTGGCGCGCCCGCCAGGGCGAAGCCCAGGAAGACCACGTTGCCGGTCATGTTGGCGACGAAGACCCGTCCGAGCGCCAGGTAGCTCACCGCGTCGATGAGACCGGTCACCACCGTCAGTACCAGCATCATCGGCGGCAGGGGCCCGTGCCGGTCGCCCTTCGGCGGGACGAGCGTCCGGGCGGCGTCAGTCAGCAGTCGGGGCATGCCGCCGCCTCCCGTCCCTTCGTGTCACCGGCGGCTGGTGCGTGCCGCAGCACCGAACGGGTGATCAGTCCGCTGCCCGGGCCGACGACGATCGCCGTGAGGGAGACCCACAGCGGCCAGGAGGCCAGGCCGAGGAGGTCGTCGAGCGACCAGCGGCCCGGGCCGGTGAGAGCGAGGGCAGCGGCGACGGTGACGAGGACCAACGGGTACTCGTAGCCGTCGTTCTGCACCCACAGCCCTTTGTGCCACTTGACCGTGCCGGCCACCGTCATCACGCCCATGCTCGCCATCGCCGCCATGGGCGTGAGGAGTCCGGCCGCCAGAAACAGGCCGGCACCGATCTGGCTAACGCCCGCAGCCACCGCGGTGAGTCTCCCGCCGCGGAAGCCGTCCCGGCGGAACTCCTCGGTTCCCCCGGCCAGCCCGCTGCCGCCCAGCCGGAAACTGACCTTCTGTATCCCGTGCCCGGCGATGAGGAGTCCCCCCACCAGCCGGAGCACCAACAGTCCGCTGTCCATTGCCTGTTCCTGACGTCCGTCGTCAACCGTTGGGGGTGGGTCAGCCGGCGGCGTGCTCGCCGATGACGGCCTGCGCGTAGACGACCCCGAGGCCGTAGGTGCCGCCGTGCTCCTTCACCACGTCCATGACGGGCAGGTACGTCTCCTGACGCGCCCAGTCACGCTGGAGTTCGAGCAGCACCTGCACCCAGGTCACGGGCACCACGCCGGCCTGGATCATGCGCTGGACGGCGTGCTCGTGGGCCTGCGGGCTGACGCCGCCGGACGCGTCGGTGACGACGTAGACCTCGTAGCCCTGGGCGAGCGCGGACAGCGCGGGCAGGACGACGCAGACCTCGGTCCACAGACCGGCGATGACGAGCTTCTTGCGGCCGGTCGCCTTGACGGCTTCGACGAAGGCCTCGTCCTCCCAGGCGTTCATCGTGCTGCGGTCGATGATCTTCTGGTCGGGGTGGACGGCCGCCAATTGCGGCATGAGCGGGCCGGAGAAGGACTCGGCGGCCACGGTGCTCAGCACGACGGGGACGTCGAAGGCCTTGGCGGCCTTCGCCAGACCCACCGTCGCGTTGATGATCGAGGTGCGGTCGCCGCTGCCCGTCCCGAAGAACATCTGCGGCTGGTGGTCCACGAACAGCACCGCGCAGTTGTCGGGGGTCAGCAGGTCCGGGCTGGGAGCAGCGGTGACCTGGGTGATGTTGACCATGAGTATGCCCTTCAATGATGGGTTGCAACGGTCACGGACGGTCGTCCGTGAGCCGGGAGGGAAGGCCCGGGGGCGGATCGTGGGTGCGGGTGCGCCTGGCTCAGAGGGAGAAGCAGGGATCGAAGACTGGGCTGTCGTGCTCGGGAAGGAGACCGCGGCGGGCGCGCCACTGGCGGTGCTGTTCCGACTCCGCGACGGCTTCGCCGAGGAGTTCGGCCTGGCGGACTCCCGACCTGCCCCGCACCTGGCCCGCCTGATAGCCGCCGAAGTGCGCCACCGGGCTCCATCCGGGCGTCACCGGGGGCAGCTGCTCGTCGATGCCCTCGTACTCGCCGGCGGCGTAGACGACACGGCCGCCGACGACCGTCAGCAGGGCTTCGATGTGCGGGATCTCCGGGTCGGGGACCGAGAAGTAGTCGTCCGACAGCACGGTGAGATCACCGAGGAAGCCGGGACGCAGCACGCCCTTGCGGTCCTGCTCACCGGTGAGCGCCGCACCGGCCGTCGTGAACATCGCGAGTGCCGTTTCCCGGTCCACCCGGTTGTGCGGCGGGTGGATGGTCAGGTCGCCGACCGTGCGGCCGGTGACCAGCCAGTGCAGCGCGACCCACGGGTTGTACGAGGAGACCCGGGTGGCGTCGGTGCCGGCACCGACGGTCAGGCCGCGGCCCAGCATCGCGCGGATCGGTGGTGCGTCCGCGGCGGCTCCGATTCCGTAGCGGCGCACGAACGCCTCGCCCTGGAAGGACAATCGGTTCTGCACCGACATGGCACCGCCGAGTGCGACGATGCGGTCGAGGCTGTCGGCCGAAACCGTCTCCGCGTGGTCGAACAGCCACCGGTTGCCGCCGGGGAAGAGGCCCTCCGCGGCGAGCTTCTCGAACACGGCCAAATCGCGGCGGATGGTCTCGTCGTAGGTGGCGTGGAGCCGGAAGCCCCAGCCGTTCTCCATGAGGAGGCGTACCGCCTTCTCGAACTCCACCTCGTAGTCCGGGGCGTGCTCGGGACGCGGCTCAGCGAAGTTCTCGAAATCGGCCGCCGCCCAGGTGAGGTTCTCCCCGGCGCCGTTCAGCCGGAGCCACTCGTCCCCGTCCTCGGGCCGGACCATGCCGATCCAGCGGGTCAGGTCGTCGATCTCCTGACCGGCGGTCTGCGGGAACAGGTGGTAGGCGATGCGCAGGGACAGCTCACCCTGCCTGGCCAGCTCCGTCACCGTCTCGTAGTTGTCGGGGAAGTTCTGGAACCCGCCCGCCGCGTCGATGGCCGAGGTGAGCCCGAACCGGTTCAGCTCCCGCAGGAAGTGACGGGTGGACGTCTTACGGTGCTCCTCGTCCAGCACCGGCGCCTTGGCCAGGGTCGAGTAGAGGATCAGGGCGCTGGGTGCCGCCAGGAGCATGCCCGTCGGCTCACCGGTGCGACCCCGCATGATCTGCCCGCCTCGGGGGTCGGGTGTGTCCTTGCCGTAGCCCGCCGCCTTGAGGGCCGCGCGGTTGAGGATCGCGGACTGGTACAGGTGCAGGACGAACACTGGGGTGTCCGGTGCGGCTGCGTTCAGCTCGGCGACCGTGGGCAGCCGGCGTTCGGCGAACTGCTCGGCCGACCAGCCGCCGACCACGCGTACCCACTGGCCCTTGGGCGTGCGGGCCGCCTGCTCGCGCAGCATGGCCAGGCCCTGACGCAGCGAGCGGACGCCGTCCCAGCGCAGCTCCAGCACGTAGTTGAGGCCGCCGCGGATCACGTGCAGGTGGGCGTCGTTGAGGCCGGGGATCATTCTGCGGCCAAGTGCGTCGACCACCCGCGTGGCGGGGCCGACCTGGCCGGCCACGTCCTTGTCGTCGCCGACGACGGTGACCACACCGTCGCGGATGGCTATCGCCTCCGCCTGAGGGAGGCGGGGGTCACCGGTGTGGATCTTTGCGTTGCGGACGACGAGGTCCGCCGCGTCGTCAGTGGCGCGGGCAATCAGCCCACCGACCGGCATCGTTGACACCTTTCGACAACCTCCTCAAGGGGCGTGCAGCGTAGGATTTCCGGCAGGACCGCGCGCTCGAGACCGGATGAGACATCAGCGAGGTGCACGGAAGACCGTGCTGCGGCTGCTTCGCCAGTCACGCTACGGCGGACCGTCCTGATCGGTTTTCTGCTCAGCGCACTCGCATTAGTCCGGCAGCGCACCGCCCGCGCCACCGTGCATCGGAGTCTGCGCGGGTGCGCAACGGCCGCGGCAGCGCATACAGCGCCCCGATGCCGTGGTTGCGGCCGAACACCCGCCGGACGGCGGCCGTCCTGTGCCACGGCGACGACGGAGCACAGGTCGGCGAAGAGTTCCAGCGGCGTGGGGGTCCTCTATGTCGTACGTCAAGGTCGCCCTGTTGGTTTTGGGGGGTGTTGGTCCAGTTCATGCGGCGAGGGTGCCGACAGGGGTCCGGGACTTGTAGAAGGCGCCGTCGCGGAGCATCGCGAACAGGACGCTGATGTGCTGGCGGGCGAGGAGGAGGGCGTGGGTATGGGTCTTTCCGCAGGCGTGTTGCCTGTCGGAGTAGGTCCGGGAGGCGGGATCGGCGTTCATGCAGGCGAAGGCGGACAGGGACCAACAGGGCCTTCCCGTAGACGGATTCGCAGGCTGAGGCATCGCGTGGTCACCGCCTTGCTCGTCTGCTGGGCGAGGTCTTCGGCCGTGACGAACGGTCGTGCATGGACGCGTGGGCGAGGTAGCGGTCGGCCCACCGCTTCACGGCCACGCCCCCATGGCAGTGATCAGGCAGCGCCGACTGCCGCGCAAGTCAGGCGCCTTGGTGGCGAAGTCGGCCGTGTCCCCCTGTATCGGACCACCCCTGATGATTCCGGCCACGCCAAACGGACCAGCGGCCTGGGACTCTTCGACGCGTGCAGGTTGGCCGCGGGCGATCAGTCGGCAACGGGATTATCGACTGACAGCTCCGGAAAGGCTGTCGAGAAGCGGCCCTGAGCCCATGCCCGTCATCAGAGAGAGCGCGGCGCAGGCGTAGGCGACTGTCCGGGCGGAGCGGCTCTCACATCGGTGACCGGGGACGTCGCCGGTGCGGGCAAAGGTGGGAAGGACCCAGCGCAAGTAGTAGAAGAGCGACACCACTGTGTTGACTGCGGCCACGACAGCGAGCCACCCGTAGCCGCCATCGATGGCGGCGGTAAAGACCAATAGTTTCCCGACGAACACAGCTGTGGGTGGGGTGCCGAGAAGGCCGAGCAGGCAGATCACCAGGCTGGCAGCGAGAAGCGGGCGATGGTGGCCGAGGCCGCGGTAGTCGTCGATGTCGGCGGCGTGGGGGAGGGCGCAGACGACCGCGAAGGCGCCGAGATTCGTGACTGTGTAGGCAGCGAGATAGTAGAGCAGCGCGGGCTGAGCCTCGCCGGTGCTGGTGGCAAGGGCGATGGGCATGAGGAGGTAGCCGACCTGGCTGATGGTGGAGTAGGCGAGCAGGCGTTTGACGTCGCTCTGGAAGAAGGCGGCGAGGTTGCCCAGCGTCATTGACGCCGCAGAGAGGATGGCCAGCAGCGTTGCCCACGGCAGGGGCGCGGCATCGAGGGGCACTGTGCCGAGTCTGAACAGTGCGGTGAGCGCCCCGACTTTCGGGAGGGTGGCGATCAGGGCTGCTGCGGGCGGGGTGCTGCCCTGGACGGCGTCGGGGATCCAGTAGTGCGCGGGAACGGCACCGGCCTTGAACAGCAGCCCGGCCAGCAGTCCGAGCGTTCCCACCGCGATGATTGCTTGTGGAGCGTTGTCGAGAGTGTCGGCCAGGACGGTGTACTTGGTGCTCCGTCCGCCGGCGTACAGGACTGTGATTCCGGCGAGCATGACGATGCCGAGGAGAGCGCCGACGACGTAATACTTCAGCGCGGCTTCGGTGCCTGGTGCGTCCTTGCGGAATCCGGCCAGGGTGTAGGCGGGGATCGACGCGAGGAGGTAGCCGGCGGACAGCAGTAGCAGGTCCTGCGCTCCGGCCAGCACCATTGCGCCCAACAGGGCGAGTTGGATCAGAACGTAGAACTCGGATTCCCGTGGGTCGTTGTGCAGCGGGCGGAGGCTGAGCGCGAGGACGATCAGCCCTCCGCCGAGGATGATGACGCGGCCGGCACTGGTGAGGGCGTCGAGGGCGTAGGCGTCGCCGAAGACCGAAGTAGGGGGACCTGGCGCGGTGACAGCTGCCGCGATGATGCCGGCGGTGCAGATGATCGCGGCTAGCGCACCGATGATCCACTGGCGGTGGCGTGGCAGCCAGGCACCGAGCAGCAGGCTGACGACGGCCCCGGCGACGAGGAAGATCTCCGGCAGGATCTCGAGAGGGTTCTCGTTCATCTCCGTCATCGGGCCAGCAACTCCAGCACCGTGGTGGAGGCGGGTTCGATGACATCGAGGAGGAAACGAGGCGCGACGCCTACCACCAGGGCAAGGGCGAGCAGCGGAACGATGGCTGTGTTCTCGTGGGTGCGCGTGTCACCGAAGGGGCGGGGAGTGCCAGGGGCATCGGGGATCCGCAGCGGTCCGAGGAAAATCTTCTGCAGAGCGCGCAGGAACAGGCTTGCGGTCAGCAGGATGCCGAGCGTGGACAACGCGGTAGCCAAGGGGCGTGGGCCGAGGCTGCCGGTGAAGATCTGGAACTCGGCGATGAATCCGGAGAATCCAGGCAGACCGAGGGAGGCGAACGCGGCGATCGCTGTCATGCCGGCGAATACCGGGGCCCGGGCGGCGATGCCGGAATAGGCGTCCATGTCGTAGGTGCGGCCGCGTTCGTGGAGGGAGCCCGCCAGGAGGAACAGGGCACCGGTGAGCAGACCGTGGCTGACCATCTGGGTCACCGCGCCTGCAATAGCGAGGGACTGTGCCTGGCGACTGGTGTCTGCGGTTGCGGCGGCGGCGCCGACAGCCAGGATGATGTAGCCCATGTGGTTGACGGAGGTGTAGGCGATCATCCGTTTGAAGTCGCTCTGTGCCAGAGCGACAAGAGCCCCGTAGAGGATGGAGACGACTCCGATGACGACCAGGACGGTGGCGTACTGGCGCCAGGCCTCGGGCAGCATCGGCATGGCGATGCGCAGGAATCCGTAGGTGCCCATCTTCAGCAGTACCCCGGCCAGGATCGCTGAACCGGCGGCCGGCGCTTCGGTGTGAGCGAGAGGCAGCCAGGTGTGGAACGGCACCGTCGGGGTCTTGACCGCGAGTCCGATACCGATGGCCAGCAGGACCATTCCCGCATAGACGGCCCGGCCGGCCAGCGGGTTGGCCGCAGTCAGGTCGACCATGTCGAAGGTGTGCGGCGAGGCGGCGAGATAGAGGCCGATGAACCCGAGAAGCAAGGCGAGCGAACCGAGGAAGGTGTAGAGGAAGAACATCAGCGCCGCACGGGCGCGTTCCTTGTGCCCCCAGCCCGCGATGACGAAGTACATGCCGACGATGGACAGATCGAAGAAGACGAAGAACATGATCAGATCCAGGGACACGAACAGTCCCAGGCACGTCGTTTCGAGGAACAGGAGCAGGGCCGCGAACTCACGGATCCGGCGGTCCTCGCGCCACGAGTGGACGGCACAGGCGAGGAACAGCACACACGTCAGGGCGAGCATCGGCAGGGACAGTCCGTCCACGCCGACGTGGTATCCGACCCCGGCACTGGGGATCCAGCGCGCGCGCGTCTCGTACTGCATGCCGCCGCCCGGGGCATAACCGGCCCACAGACCGATGACGACGGCCATCAGCCCGGCCGTGGTGGTTACCCAGATCCCGCGGATCACCTTCGCAGGGGTGTGGCGCGGCAGGGCGAGTAGTACCAGGGCGACGGCGGTGGGGAGGAAGGCGAGGACGGTCAGCACCAGAGGCCCCTACTTCACGAAGACGAACAGGACGGCAAGAACGGTGAAGGCCGCGACGGCCTGGGCGAGGTACTGGTGCAGCTGTCCGGTCTGCGGGCGCCGCGCCGCACGGCCCAGTGCCCGGCAGGCGGAGGCGAGGGCGGATACCGAGCCGGCCAGGCCTGTCTCCAGACGGCGGTTCGACCAGTGGGCCAGGCCCACCACTCCGCGTCCTGTGCTCCGGACCGCAACGTCCAGGACGCGGTGGTCGAACCTGGCAGTCGCATGGGCGATGGCGAGGGCCGGCTGCACCACGATCAGTTCGGTGGCCCGTTCCAGGTGCAGCCAGCCACGGAAGGATCCGGTGACGGCGGCGGGTAGGGGCGCTCGTCGGTTGCCCCAAGTCCATGCGGCGCCCGCGGCGCTCAGCGCGAGAGCGGCGCTGAGCGCCCATTCCCACTGCGTCGGGGCCGGCTGTCCTGCGGCGCCCAGCACACGGGAGACCGCTGCGCGTGCGGGGTCGAACGCCAACATGCTCATGGCCACGCAGGCCAGGGCCAGTACCGTCAGCGGGGACCGAGTCGGACCGGGGACACGCAGGGCCCCGCCTTCCTCGGAGTCCGTACCACTGTCGGTTGCAGGCCCGGGCTGCCAGACGTACCAGAGGGCTTTGGTGCTGTAGAGCGCGGAGAGCACTGCGGCGGCCAGCCCCGCCGTGTACAGGGCCGGTGCGTCCTCGAAGGCGGCGGCCAGCAGGACGTCCTTGCTCGCCCACAACGACAGCGGCGGCAGGCCGGCCAGGGTGAGCGTGCCGACCGTGAACAGCACCCCCACAGCCCGGTACCTCCGGGCGGCGCCGTGCAGTCCGGTCAGCGCTTTGGTGCCCAGCGCGGTCAGCCAGGCGCCGGCGATCAGGAACAGCAGGCTCTTGGCAGCGGCATGCGCGATCAGTTGCAGCGTGCCGCCCGTGGTTCCACCGACCCCGGCGGCCAGCACCATGAATCCGATCTGCGCACAACTGGACGCGGCGAGCAACTGTTTGAGATCGGTCTGCGCCAGAGCGACGAGGCTGAGGGCGATCGCGGTGAGAACACCCGCCCACGCCACTACCGCACTTCCCCAGCCCGATGCCTCCAGCAGGGGTTGGATACGCAGCAGCAGATAGGCACCGGCGACGACCATCGTCGCGGAGTGCAGCAGAGCGGAGACCGGGCTCGGACCCGCCATGGCGCGTGAGAGCCAGAAGCTGAAGGGGAGTTGCGCGGACTTGCCCAGAGCCGCGGTGATGAGCCCTGCGGTGATGAACGATCTCCAGGGCTCACCGGCGTCCGACAGGTCGCGCAGAGCGAGAGTCCCGGTGGGGTTCGCGGCCAAGGCGGCCCCGGCAGCCAGGTAGAGGCCGAGGTCGGCGGTGCGGGTGGTCACGAAAGCCGTGTTCGCGGCCCTCACCCGCTCCGCATCACGCCACCAGTAACCGATCAGGGCCCAGGAGGCGGCGCCCATGACCTCCCAGCCCATCAGCAGAACCGGAAGAGTGGCCGCGGTGACGGTCACCAGCATGCTGCCCGCGAACAGCAGTATCAGACCGAAGAACCTGCCGCTGCTCTCGCTCGGGCCGAATTCCACCGCGGTGAAGCCCATGACCAGTACGGTGACGGCCGTGACCGTGACCACGAGGAGCCCGGACAGCCCGTCGACCGACAACTCCGCAGGCAGCCCGGACAGCAGCGGGGCACGGACCCTTGGGTGACCGAATGCGGCTGCCACCGCTAGGCCAACTGCCGCAAGCATGACCGTCACGGCGGCGGGAGCGGCGGCTCGGTCGCCCCGGTGTCCAACCAGGAGCAGCACCGCGCCCGCAGCCAGGGGCAGGGCGATCAGCGCCCAGAGCGCGCCGCTCACTCCTTCAGCTCCGCGGCCATATCGGTCGTGTCGACCTCTCGGGTACGGAACAGTGCAGTCACGACGGCGAAACCGATCGCCATCTCCAACGCCATCGCCGTCACCGCGACGATCACGATGACCTGGCCGTCCGCGCTGCCGGGAGCGATGTGTTGCCAGGCGCCCGCCGCCGCGACGATGACACCGCCCAGCATCAGCTCCAGGCCCATCATCAGCATCACGATCGACTGCTGCGTAAGCGCGCCGAACAGGCCCGTACACAGCAGGGCCGCGGCGAGCAGCATGACTGCCTCCAGGGTCACCTACCCACCCCTCCTCGCACCGGATCGTCCGCTCGTTCGGCGTCGAGCTCGTCGCCGAGCCGGTCGTAGCGGCCGCGACGGGTGGCGAGCACGACACTGGAGACGATCGTCGCGAAGAGCGCCATGCCCAGCGTCATCATGGTCAGCATCTGAGGCCCCATCAGTGACAGGCCCAGGTCCATGGTTACGTCCTCCGGCGGGCGTCCCTCGGGCGCCGGCCACGGCGCCAGGAAGATCCCGATCACCAGCAGCACGAATAGCACGCCGCAGACAACCGCGGACCCCTTGCTGTTGTGGACCATGGTCATCGGCATCAGGCCGGCCGGATTCATCATGTACATGATCATAAAGACGGCCATGATGGCCATCTCGATCGTCATCATCAGGACGATGACGATGCCGAGGTAATTCAGCCCCAGGAGGATGACCACGCCCGCCACACAGAGCAGCGAGGTGAGCAGGGAGAACGTCGCACGAGCCATCGAGTCGAAGATGAAGACCATCACAGCCGAGGCGAGGGAAAGGACGGCCAGGGCATAGAAGAGAACGTCATTCAGCACGGTCTCCTCACGTCCTCACTCATCGGCCGAGCACCACCAGCGCCACGACAAGCGCCTGCACGATGGCAAGCGGCGTCAGGACGACCCAAGCCACCTCCATGTAGCGCTCCATTCGGAGCACGGGCAGGCGCCGGCGTACCCACAGCAGCAGGGCGAGGACCGTGGCGGTTTTGATCAGGGTCCAGACCCAGCCGGGCAGCAACGGCCCATGCCCGCCACCCAGGAACAGTGGGACGCTCGCGGCAGCGGCGACCGTGAGCAGCAGCCAGCGCCCGCCCAGAAACAGCACTCGGTCCACACCCGACAGTTCAGCGGCAGCGCCTCCGGCTGCGTCCGTGCCGACGGGCTGATCGAAGGGCCCCCAGAACGCCATCGCCAGTGCGCTTGCCAGGAAGATGGCGAACGCCACCGGCATCCACAGTGCGAACCACAGTCCGGACTGGGCGTCGACGACCGCTCCGACCCGCAGTGACCCCGCTCCGAGGGCGGCGGTGGTGATGGCCAGCATGTGAGGGATCTCGTAGGCCAGCCCCTGGGCGAGGAAGCGATATCCGCCGATCATCGGAAGCGTCGAGTTAGGTCCCCATCCGGCCAGCCACACCGCCGCCCAGGCCAGGGCCTCCATCGCGTTGAACCACACGATCCCGTCGGGCAGATCGCTCACCGAGGTGAAGCCGAAGGGCACCACGACCGCGCCGAGAACCGCCGCAACGGGCAGGAGCACCACGCCGACCCGAAGCAGCAGTTGGTCGGCGGCGCTCGTCGACCGGCGTTGCTGCACCAGCAGCCGCAGCACCTCCCGGGTGGGTGCCGGAGCCTGGCTGGATCCCAGTCGCGCATCCGCAGTGGCCGTGCCAACGGCAGCGACAACGAGGACCGCGGGCAGAGCGAGAGCGGACCACAGCGAGGTGGGATCAGCCATGAGGCACCTCCGCGACCCCTGCCGGTACGAGCTCGTCGATGTCAGGATCGAGGCTGGCCAGGATGAGCCGGGCACCCGCGAACTCCGCGCCTTCGAGCAGGCAGGGCAAGACGTCCAGCAGGGCCTGTGACGGCGGTGACGTGCCGCCCACCGTGCCGCGCGGGCCCGTCCGCCGTTGGACGGTGTCCAAGGGGCGGGTCTCGTCGCACAGGGCCGCCGAGTGGGCTGCTTCCTCCAGCCACAGACTCAGTCGGCTCCAGACGTCGCCACCGGCCACCCATGCGGGTCCCGACACTCCCGCAGTTGCTGCGGCATTCGTGCTCAACTCACCGAGGCCATAGGTGAGCCGGCGAAGCGTCCGCGAACGGCCCACCCGTCGGACAAGCGGCCCGACTGCGGCGACGACATCGCTGGCAGCCCAGTCAGCCAGCGCGACGTCACGTGCGGCACGCGCCCGCTGGGCTTCCGTGCTCCACCCGGCCACGGCTAACAGCCGGCCGACGCTGTCCAGATGTGCCGCGCACAACCGCCGCGCCGCCTGCCCTCGGGTGACCTGTTCGCCTGCGGCCGCTCGCATCCAGGGTTCGTCCCAGAACGGCAGAGAGGAACAGCGCAGGACGCGCGTCAGCTCGACGCGCACCTCCTGGATCACATCGCCCTGCAGGGACAGGCGGAGAACCAGACCTGCGGGCCAGTCCAACAGGGCGGGACCCAGAGGAATGTGGAGCTGGTCCAACCGAAGACCGTCCCGGTCGTCGCCCCGGTCCGCCATCGGCAACCCGGAGACCTCCATCCCCATGTCATGGCCCGCATGCCCGCTGTGCGTGTCGTGGGCCGCGCGCTCGTCGTGCTCTGCATGAGAGCTGTGGTCTGCCGGATCAGCGGATTGGCCGGCCTGTTCGGGGCCGGTGCGCCGCGAGTGCTCTTGGCTGCTGTCCGGCCCGCCATCGGCGTCCAGACCGTTCGGTCCCTCATGGGCGTGGTTGCCGACGGCGTGCTCCGCGGGGCGGCGTGGGGCGCGCAGCAGAGTGGTTGCCACTTCGTCGAGTGCGGAGCGGATGTCTTTACCGGTACAGAGGCGGATGCGTGCTTTGGGCTCGGGGATCGCGGTCCATAGCCCTTCGACCCATTGCGTGTCGGATGGATGCGGATCGCCGACCACGGCCAGGACGTTGGCTGCTGCGGGCCCGGCCGCCATCGGCCATCCACGCTCACGCAATTCCTGTTCGAGACGCAGCCTGGTCTCGGTCGCACCGGGGCAGACAGCCAAGAGGACCGCTGGCCGGGCCACGGCTGCCCTAAGAATTCTCGTTCTCAGGTCCATCGAAAAGCGCCTTCCCGCCAGGCATACCCCACGGCGGCCATCAGGATGCCGAGAAACAGGAACATCTCCACCACGGCGCTGACGCCGACCTCTGCCACTACCAGCGTCCACGGGTACATGAACAGCATCTCCATGTCGAAGGCGAGGAAGACCAGTGTCACCGGGTACCAGCGCACGTGAAATCGGGAGAAAGGGTGTTCTGTTGGTCCCAGCCCTCCGCTGAACGGCGTTGCTCCTGCGAGCGGTTCGCGAGCGACCCGCAGCATGGAGCCGACGCCGTAGAGGATGGCGATGCACGCCACGACGACCCCCAGCAGCAGCAGAACCGGCTGCCAGTCGGAGGTGTTCATCTGCTCCGCCCCTGCCCTCGCGTCGTCACTGGCGACGGACGCTCGTCAACAACCCGCGTCACGCCCGCCGAGACCCTAATACGAGCGGGGGCCATTGACGGCCGGCCTGCTGGGCGTGGCGATGGTCAGTCCTCCTCGTGGCCTATGCCGACGAGTCGCACCAGCCTTCGGTTGAAACTTATCCACTAAGGAGATTAGTCTCAGGGGGATCCTTCGAACAGTCGGTCACCCGCTCGGGGTGGTGGCGAAGGAATCGCCGCAGCCGCGCCGTGCGGACGGAGCAGGGACGCCGTGTGGTCCTGGGCCGGCGGCCGAGGAAGAAGGAGTTCGCCTCAGTGGCGTCCCATCGTCGTCCTAAGCAGCCCAGCCAGACGTACGCGACCGTGCTCACCGCCACAGCTGCGGCGGCTGTTGCGTTGTCGGCGCAGCCGGCTTCGGCCGACCCGCTCCCTGATCCGAGCAAGAAGGGTGTGCAGGCGCAGGTCGACCGCCTCTACGAGGAAGCGACGCAGGCCACCGAGAAGTACAACGGCGCCAAGGAGACGGCCGGACGGTTGGAGAAGCAGGTCGAAGACCTGCAAGAAGCCGCTGCTCGTGAACAGAGCGGCTTGAACAGCCTGCGGGCGCAGCTCGGGTCCATAGCCACGGCTCAGTACCGCACGGGGGGTCTCGACCCCTCTGTCCAGCTGTTGCTGTCCTCGGACCCCGACGGGTTCCTCGACAAGGCGTCCGCTATGGACCGGCTGAGTGCTCAGCAGGTCTCCGCGCTCCATCACTACGAGTCGCAGCAGCAGGGCCTCCAGCAGAAGCGGCAGGAAGCCACGGAGAAGCTCAACAATCTTGCAGGGGTCCGCAAGGAGCTCGGCAGCAAGAAGAAGGAGATCCAGGGGAAACTGGCGCAGGCCCAGAAACTCCTCAACACTCTGACGGCCGAGGAGCGAGCACAGATCGCCGACAAGGAAGAGCGGGCGAATCGGTCGAGTGAACGGGTCGAACTCGGCAACGAGGCCAGCGCCTCCCAGCGCGCCGCTGCGGCGTTCGGCGCAGCCAAGGGCAAGGTCGGTGTTCCCTACGTGTGGGGCGCCTCGGGTCCGAACTCTTTCGACTGCAGTGGATTGACTTCCTGGGCATTCAATCAGGCCGGGGTGACCATCCCTCGTACCTCGCAGGCCCAGGCCAACGTCGGTACGCGCATCAGCTCTATGAGTGCGCTCCAGCCCGGTGACCTCATCATCATGCGCACGGACCTCAGTCATGTGGGGTTCTACGCAGGCAACGGTCAGATTCTGCACGCTCCGAAGCCGGGCGCCCAAGTGCGCTACGAGTCGATCGCGCGAAGCGGTATGCCGTTCATGTGGGGCGTACGGATCTGAGTGCAGAAGCCGAGGTGGCTGTCCGGCGTGTCGCCGATCGGCAGCCACGTATCCGGCGTGCTGCCCGGCATACCTCTCACGAGCCTCGGATGTGGCCCGAGCCTGCCCGCCCTGACAGTCGCCGCGGTCGCGGGCATCATCGAAGAACACGCCGGTCGCGGTTCAACCATCCTCAGGTTCGTGCAGCAAACTGACGGCGTGCTGTCGGCGTGGCTGTACTGGTCGGTCCTGACCGCGCGCCGCAGCGACACCTCCGCCAACTCGGCCGGCCCGCTGCACGCCGCGATGGCGGTCGTCCCGTCCGCGTTCGTCGTCGCCGGCACCCAGGCAGGCCGGCGTAGCTCGGCGAGCCTCAGTCGCGTCGGGCCGCGCGTCTCGTCCTTCAGTGGCGTCCAGTGCTCAAGCAGCACTTCGAGGTGTAAGGGGCCACGGGCCCACGGTCGTTGATCGTCCTCATCGGGCTTCATCGGTGCGGCCGACACAGCTTCCGGCTCACCTCTCGTCGGGCATCACTGTGCCCTGCGCGCAAATCGGCTCCTGCGCACCGGGCCGGCACGTAGTGAACACTTGCCCTTTATACCGGTGGGGGGTATACATGGCTCAAGCAGGTACCCCCAGGGGGTATGAGTCGGCTTCGAGGAGAAGAAAACATGTCGTGCTGTACACCTGACAACAGCTGCTCCACCGGCGCAGCGCAGACCGGAACCACGGTCGTTGCCGACAGCCACACCACTGTGTACGCGGTCGCGGGCATGACCTGCGGTCACTGCAAGACCACGCTCACCCGCGAGATCGGCGCGCTCGACAACGTCCTTGCCGTCGACGTCGACGTCAGCGCCGGACGGGTCAGCGTCACCACCGGGGGAGAGCCCGACGACGCACTCATCGCCAGCACGGTCGACGAGGCGGGATACGAGCTCACCGGGCGCGCCTGACCGGTCGCCGCGTCCGTCGGGCCCGGACCTTGTGCCCGAGCCCGGCGGCCCTGCCCCATTCACCACCAGTTCGAGGAGTAGAGATGTCCACCACGACGACCGGCGCCGTTGCCGCCGAGGTCGAACTCGCCATCGGCGGCATGACCTGCGCCTCGTGCGCCGCCCGTATCGAGAAGAAGCTGAACCGGATGGACGGTGTCGAGGCCACCGTCAACTACTCCACCGAGAAGGCGAAAGTCACCTACCGCGGCGAGGACGTCTCCGTCCAGGACCTGATTGCCACGGTCGAGGCGACCGGCTACTCCGCGCAGGAGCTCGCTGCGCTACGTACCGGCGGCGGGCCCGGCGACGACGACGCGGCCGACGCGCCGGACGCGCTGCGCCCGCTGAGGCAGCGGTTGATCACCGCGGTCATCCTCTCGGTCCCCGTCATCGCCATGGCCATGATTCCGGCACTTCAGATCGAGTACTGGCAGTGGCTGTCGCTGACCCTGACCGCACCGGTCGTTACGTACGCCGCCTGGCCTTTCCACCGCGCGGCCTGGACCAACGCCCGGCACGGCGCGGCGACGATGGACACACTCATCTCGGTCGGGACATCGGCGGCGTTCCTGTGGTCGCTGTGGGCCCTGTTCTTCGGTACGGCCGGCACGCCGGGTATGACCCACGCCTTCGAGCTGACGATTTCCCGCAGTGACGGGGCGGGGAACATCTATCTGGAGGCGGCGGCCGGTGTCACCGCGTTCATCCTGGCCGGGCGCTACTTCGAGGGCCGTTCCAAGCGCAAGGCGGGCGCCGCGCTGAAGGCGTTGCTGGAGCTGGGAGCCAAGGAGGTCACGGTCCTGCGCGGTGACCGCGAGGAGACCATTCCGACGGCCGAGCTGCAGACCGGTGACCGCTTCCTGGTCCGCCCCGGCGAGAAGATCGCCACGGACGGCACCGTCGTGGAGGGTTCCTCCGCCGTGGACGCCTCGATGCTCACCGGCGAATCCGTCCCCGTCGAGGTCGGCGTCGGCGACTCCGTCACCGGGGCCACCCTCAACGCGGGCGGCCGACTCGTCGTCAAGGCCACCCGCATCGGCGCCGACACGCAGCTCGCCCGGATGGCCAGGCTGGTGGAGGACGCGCAGAACGGCAAGGCCGCCGCACAGCGCCTCGCCGACAAGATCTCCGCGGTCTTCGTCCCCGTCGTGATCGCCCTCGCCCTGGGCACCCTCGGCTTCTGGCTCGGCAACGGATCCGGCCTGACCGCCGCGTTCACCGCAGCCGTCGCCGTACTCATCATCGCCTGCCCCTGCGCCCTGGGTCTGGCCACGCCCACCGCCCTCATGGTCGGCACCGGACGCGGCGCCCAGCTGGGCATCCTCATCAAGGGACCCGAAGTCCTGGAGACCACCCGCAAGGTCGACACCATCCTCCTGGACAAGACCGGCACAGTCACCACCGGCAAGATGACCCTGCTCGCCGTCCACACCGCCGACGGCCAGGACGAGAACGAGGTCCTGCGACTGGCCGGAGCCCTGGAACACGCCTCTGAGCACCCCATCGCCCAGGCCGTCGCCACCGGCGCCATCACGAAGGTAGGCACCCTGCCCACTCCCGAGGACTTCGCGAACATCGCAGGCCTGGGCGTCCAAGGCATCGTCGACGGGCACGCGGTCCTCGTCGGCCGGGAGAAGCTGCTCTCCGAATGGGCGATGGAGCTGCCCGTGGCGCTGCAGCGCGCCAAGGGCGCGGCCGAGGCGGCCGGCCGCACGGCCATCGCCGTGGCCTGGGACGGTGAGGCCCGCGCGGTCCTCGAGGTCGCCGACGCGGTCAAGGACACCAGCGCCGAAGCCATCAGGCGGCTGCGTGCCCTCGGCCTGACACCGATCCTGCTGACCGGCGACAACCAGGCGGTGGCGGACTCGGTGGCCAAGGAAGTGGGCATCGACGAAGTCATCGCGGAGGTCATGCCCCAGGACAAGGTCGACGTCGTCAAGCGACTCCAGGCCGAGGGGCGTTCGGTGGCCATGGTCGGCGACGGCGTCAACGACGCCGCCGCCCTTGCTCAGGCCGACCTCGGCCTGGCCATGGGCACCGGCACCGACGCCGCCATCGAAGCCGGCGACCTCACCCTCGTACGAGGAGACCTGCGTACCGCGGCCGATGCCATCCGGCTTTCCCGTAAGACGCTCGGCACGATCAAGTCCAACCTCTTCTGGGCCTTCGCCTACAACGTCGCCGCCCTGCCGCTGGCCGCATCCGGCCTGCTCAACCCGATGATCGCCGGAGCGGCAATGGCTTTCTCCTCGGTCTTCGTCGTAGGCAACAGCCTCCGGCTCAGGAGCTTCCGCGCTGCAGTCTGAGGTAGCACCGCCAGGTGCACTGCTCGATCGGGGAGGGCTGAGGCAAACAGCCTCAGCCTTCCCCGCTTTCTTCGCAAACATCAGCTTCCGAACGCACGTCAGCATGGAGATGAGGCGTCAGTGAACGGCTACGAGCAACAGAAGGACAGTGTTCTCCAACGCCTGCGCCGGATCGAGGGCCAAGTCCGTGGCCTTCAGCGCATGGTGGAACAAGACACGTACTGCATCGACGTACTGACCCAGGTCTCCGCGACCAATGCGGCCCTGCAGTCCTGCGCTCTGGCCCTCCTCGACGATCACCTCAACTGCTGTGTCAGCGAAGCCATCGGCAAAGGTGGCGACGAGGCGAAGGAGAAGATCGACGAAGCATCACGGGCCATCGCCCGGCTCGTACGCTCCTGACACGAAAGCATCAGCTCGGGCCACAGGGGGCGTCTGCATCACCCTGTGGCGCAGGCTCTCAAGGCTGCCGAACAACGCGCCGGGATCGGTCAGGAGGCGACGGGCGAAAGCAGGTCGAAGTAGAAGGAGTCACAAGTGGCCCCCTGGCTCACGCGGAGTGACGTCGCCGGCACGATCACAGGCCGGGAGGGCAGGCGACCAACAGAGGCAGCAGCGGGATGGCCGAGGCCATGGCGGCCACAGACCCGCGGAATGCTGGATGGGTGCTGCGTCGCCTTCCCAGTATCCGCTGCATGCGGATCAGTGCCGTGTGCCCGCCGGCGCCAAGGGCGCCCCTGGGTGCACGGTTCGCTGCCATCTCGTACACCGCGGTCGCGAGCACCTCGTGTTCGTGGATACGCAGCGCCCTGTCGTCAGCGACCATTTCCAGGAGCATCGCGGTTTGCTCCTTGGCATGGCGGGCCAGGGGCACCCACCGAAAGACGGAGGCGAAGGCGTCCATGGCGGCGATCATCAGGTGGTGGCGGCCCGAGACGTGAGCTCGCTCATGTTCCAGGACTGCGTCGAGCTGTTCGGCGGAGAGCAGCCGGACGGCAGCGTCACTGACGACGATCCGCGAGCGACGGCCGGGCAGGCAGTAGGCGGCCGGGGTGTCGTGCGACAGCACGGTGGCGCGCAGGCGGTCGGAACGGGTTCCGACCTTGTCCAGTGCGTCGCGATGTCTGCGTCGTGCCCGGGAGGCGCGGATCGTGTGGAAGGCAAAGCTCGCTGCCAAAGCCAGGATCACCGCGCCAGGCAGCGCGATCGCCAGCCGTTCGACCACGTTCGGATCGGCGGTGGCCGCCTCGCTTCCCAGGCCGCAGGTGTGCAGCAGGCCCACGAGACCGGCATGGAGGTGCTCAGTCGGCGCGGCCAGCTGATAGGCAGTCAGAGCTGCGGAGATGGAGAATGAGGCGGCCAGCGCGTGCCAGGTGGCCACAGCCAGGGCGGGCGCCCGGTGCGGCCAGGCACTGCGGAGCAGGATCCGGGGGGCGAGGAAGCCGACAGCCGCCGTGTAGCCGATGAGAACGGGCGCGGAGTTCACGTCTTCGTCCGTCGCCCCACGTTGCGCAGGGCCTTCCGCAGAGCGGCGACCTCGTCGTCGGACATGTTCTCGACGAAGTGCACCAGAGCTGTGGGCCGGTCCTCGCTGGCCCCGAGCGCGTCCTCCATCAGAGCCGCTGAGTACGCCTCGCGGCTGCGTACGGCCGTATACAGCCAGGCCCGTCCCTCCTTCCCACGCAGGAGGTAACCCTTGTGGAAGAGGATGTTGGTGACGGTCATCACGGTCGTGTACGCGATGGGGCGCTGCTCGTTGATGTCATCGACGATCTCTCGCACCGTAGCCGGGCGGTCCCACCGCCAGAAGCGGTCCATGATTTCCGCTTCGAGTTCCCCCAGCCGACGCATGGCTCGATCCTTCCAACAGCGTAGTACGTAAGCACATAGTAGACCGCGCGTATGGTGGCGCCAGGCGTCCGTGCCCGGATCGGCGGGCGGTGGACGCGTGCCCGCTGTGTTTACGATGGGCCATGCCACGTCACGAGCTGCTCACGGTGCCGCGACCTCGGTTGCTGCAGCGCGGGCTGCTGGTGCTCGGCCTGCTCATTGGGTTGCTGGGGATGCACGGCCTCGGTTGGGTGCCGGCCGCTGCGCAGATGAACCCCCACTCCCTCGGCAATGAGGCCGCCCATGTGGTGGCGGTCATAGACCTGCCAGAAGAGTGTGGGCGCGACAGTGGCGGGGGAAGCGGGCATCCGGAGCACGCCGATGCGACCTGCTCGTCGGGCGCGGTCGCGGGCTCCCCAGTGCTTCCCGCCCCTCTGCCGTCAACGATCGGTGACGTCCCACGCGGCCAGGAGATGGCCACCGCCCCCTGCGGCAGCACCGAGGGAAGCCGGGCTCCTCCCTCTCTGGCTGAGCTGCAACTCCTACGGATATAGGCGAGGCCACTCGTCACCGCAGCCGAGCCCCTAGCCGGGATCTCGGGCGTGTTGACGCCCATCGCCATGCCTTTCCCCGGAACGATCCAGGAGTTACCGCATGAACGCTCACCGCAAGATGATCCGCCGTACTGCCCTCGTTGCTGCCGCAGGTGTGGCCGCTCTGGTCCTCGCCGCCTGTGGCGGCGAGGGGGGTCACGACATGGGTTCCATGGGCGGGTCCAGTTCGTCTCCGTCGGCCGCCGCTTCCTCCGAGGCGGGCGATCACAACGCAGCAGACGTCTCCTTCGCCAAAGAGATGATTCAGCACCACCGCCAGGCGGTGGAGATGGCCGAACTGGCCGACACCAGGGCTGCGTCCGAGGGGACCAAGGAGCTGGCCGCGAAGATCAAGGGAGCCCAGGGCCCCGAGATCAAGACCATGTCCGGCTGGCTCACCTCGTGGGGCGAGGAAGTACCCGCCGACATGTCCGGCATGGGTCACGACATGGCCTCCTCCATGCCCGGCATGATGACCAGCGAGGACATGGACAAGCTGGAGGGGGCCAAGGGCGCCGAGTTCGACACCCAGTTCGCCGAGATGATGATCAAGCATCACGAGGGCGCCATCGAAATGGCCGAGACCGAGAAGGCCGACGGCACGTACGGTCCCGCCAAGAAGCTGGCCGACGAAGTTGTCAAGGCCCAGACGGCCGAGATCGAGCAGATGAACAAGATGCTCGGCAAGAGCTGAGCCGTCACCGACGGCGGCTGGCGGAGTACTTCGTCAGCCGCCGTGCTGCTTGTGATAGCGCGGACTATGAGCCAGCACCGCTCGTCGGTCAACGGTGCGCCTCTCCGCGGACGGACGGCGTCCAGGGCCGGGCCGGAGCGCCCGGACGGCCGGATGTCGAACAGGTGGCGGCGAGGTGGCGGTCTCAGCGCGGGCGGCGGAGCCCGGTGAGAGTGACTGCGACAAGACGGTGGACTGCGGCTTCGGACTGCAGTGTGCCGGCGGTGCCGAGGGCGTGGAGGCAGTACGTCGCGAGCTCGTCGGGTGCGGCGTCTGCCCGTAGCCCTCCGGTCGTGGCCACCTCGGTCAGCAGCTCTCGGAACAGGTCGATGAGCTGCTGCTGCGCGTGGTCGGCGTGCTCACCCCGGTGAAGGAGCGCGCCCGGTCCCCGCCTTCTCGGCGATCTGGGTCATGGTCACCGCCATCGGCGGCGCCAGGCGTCCGGTGCGGTGCAGCCCATACAGAGCGGCGCTGCACACCAGGCCCAGGGCGAGGAGCGCCAGCCACGGCAGCGCGGACATCCCGGCGGCGCGGGCCGAATCCAGTGCTACGCCCGTGAGCAGATTACCCAACGTGATCCCGATGCCGCAGATGGTGTTGTAGAGCCCGTAGTGGGTGGCCACCAAACGGTCACCCGAGAGGCGAATAATCGTATCCATCTCGAATGGATAAGCGATCATGGTGCCAAGTGCCAGCAGCGGCGCGGACAGCATCGGTGGCACTGCGGCCAGCAGCCACAAGCCGACTCCGTGATCCGGCAGTGGTACTGCTGTCGCTGCCAGCAGAGGAACGAAGCCCACCGCCATGGTCAGAACTCCCCAGGTCAGCGCCCGTCCGGCTTCCATGCGGGCCTTGCACCACGCAGTGACCCTCGTCTGGAAAAGAATCGTGCTCAGCCCGGAGACGGCGAACATCGCCGCGACCGCCGCCGTGCCGAACCGGCCTTCGCCTCCCAGGCGCCGGACTTCGAGCGGGAGTGCCAGGTAGACCTGGAAGGACATGACGTACGAGCCGATCATGGCTGTGGAGAAGAGCAGGAAGGGCCGATTGGCCAGCATGCCGCGCCACTGGGTGAGCACGTTCTCGCGTCGGCTGCCCTCCTCGCTGGTTGTGTCATTGCCCTGGCGAGCGGGCAGTGCTCCGACCTGCACAGCGCTGAGCACGGCGAAGATTCCTGCGGCGACCAGGCAGGTGACGCGGAAGTCGACCCCGGTCAGCACCATCCCCACCAGTGGGCCCAACAGGATGCCGGCCTGGTAGAAGACGTTGAAAAAAGCGAAAGCTTCGACCCTGCGTTCGCCCGCGTCTGCGGCCAAGTACGCCCGGGTGGCTGGGTTGAACAGGGCGTCGGCCAGGCCTGTCGCGGCGGAAGCGGCGATGAGCGCGGCCACGGAGTCGACCAGCCCGAGTGTCGAGAACCCGACAATGCGCAGCACCATGCCCGCAATGATCATGGGCTTGTAGCCAAAGCGGTCTGCCAGGGCCCCGCCGACCAGGAACATGCCTTGCTGGCTGAAGTTGCGTACGCCGAGGATCAGTCCGACGAGCCACCCCGCGAGTCCGAGTGGGCCGGCCAAATGCGTTGCCAGGTAGGGCATCAGCATGTAGAAGCCGAAGTTGATCGTGAACTGGTTGATCATCAGCAGCTGAACACTGCGCTCGTAGGTACGGACCTGCGCGAAGGTGCCCTTCATCAGACCCGGTCCTTCGGCTCGGGCCCGGCCGGCTCGGGGCTGTAGGCAACACCCATCATGTCCGTGTTCCGCACCGCGTCGTCAAGCGCGAGCGGGTCGACGACGGCGGTGCACCGGGTCCACCGGGTTACTTCCTTCTCGTCCAGGCGGCCGATCACCTCGGGTTCGGCTGCGGGCGGTGAGTCGAGAAGGCCGTGGGCCTTGCAGTAGTCGTCGTCGTAGACCGTGCCGAGATAGCGCTGCGGCCCGTCGGGGAAGACCGCCGCGATCCGGGTGTCCGGGGGCATGGTGCGAGACAGCCAGCCCGCGACCAGGGCCACGGAGCCGACGCTCCATCCACCGGTGGCGTAGTGAGAGGTGGCTAGCTGACGGCAGGACCACACCGCTTCGGCCGGAGCGACCCAGTGCACTTCGGAGAAATGGTCGTAGGCGACGTTGCGGGGATGGATGCTCGAGCCAAGCCCTCGCATCAGCCGGGGCCTGGCGGGCTGGCCGAAGATGGTGGAACCGATGGTGTCCACTCCCACGAGTGTCAGGTCGGGATGGAGCTGCCGCAGCACGCGGGAGATGCCGGCGGAGTGACCACCGGTGCCCACACTGCACACCAGCGCGTCGATGTGCCCGAGTTCGGTGGCGAGTTCGAGTGCCAGCGGGGTAGGCCGAAGTGTTGTCGGGGTTGTCGTACTGGTCCGGGGACCATGAGTCGGGGTGCTGCTCCAAGAGCTGGGCCACGCTACGCGGCCGGTGTGGCGGCGCTCGCCGTGCAGCAGGGCATCGGCCAGGGCCGGGCCCTCAGGACGGGCTGGTCTCCAGCGGCACGTCGGGGGCGACGGCCTGTCGCGCCGGGCTTGCTGCCAGCCGCCGGCGGGGTGCGGCTCGGATACGACGTCGACTTGAGCTCCGTACGCGGCCAGCAACCGCGTCATGGAGGCCTCCAGCCCCGGATCGGTGACCAGGGTGACCGGGTGGCCGTAGACCATGCCGGCGAGGGACAGGCCGAGGCCGAGCGTGCCGCTGGTGGACTCGATGATCCGTGCCCCCGGCCTCAGCTCGGCGCGAGCACGGGCCCGTTCGACCATGTGCAGTCCCGGACGGCCCTTGATGCCTCCGGGATTGAAACCCTCCAGTTTCGCCCAGAAGCCTCGCCCCGCCGGGGCGAGAGGCTCCGAGATACGAAGCAGAGGGGTGTTGCCAACCAGCCCGGACAGGGCGGAGCGGGTGGGGGGTGTCAGATCAGGCGCCGAGGAATGCATTGTTCCGCTCTCATTCGGTGATGCGCATCGTGTACTCGCTCATGGCGCATGCCGGCGGTTCAGGGCAGGGCGACGCCAACCCTGGCGACAGGCATGCGGCGGCTGGTTGCCCGGCCGCGGCGAGAGGTTCAGATGCGCCACTGACAGACGCTGGTCAGCGTTGAGCGGCCGGATCGGGCTATCAGCGATCTGCTCGTGCCCGACGGTGCGGTCAGGAACTCGGCCGCCGCGGGCTCCGCGGCCACGGCAGTGGTCGGCACCGCTGCCGTTCCTGCGGCGAAGTGAACTCCACTCTGCGCAAGCGGGACGAGTCCAGGGAGGCCGCAAGCGGAACGGTGATCGTGCGGAGCAGGTGCGCCTACGGGCTTCGCTGGGCCGGGCTGGTCGGACATGCTCGTGACCGACCCGGGCGGCGGGGCGTGCGTGTCATCGCATCGAACATCGCGGCAAGGAGCGGCGTGGGACTGACCGGAGAAGATGTCGCGCCCCATGTCTGCGAGGCATTCGTTCAGTGCTTGTGGCTGGGGGATTCCTCCGGGTCCTTGTCCGGGCTCGGCTCGGCGCTGACGGTCGCCTTCCCTGCCTCGACGGTGAAGGCGGCGGTGCGGACCTTGCCTTCGTGCTGGAAGTCGAGGAAGAGTCGGTAGCTCCCCGAACTCGGCGCAGTCGCAGTGAATGAGATCTGCGGGCCGGGCTTGGTGCTGCCGTCGCCGGGTTCGCCGTTGGGGTGGACGTGCAGGTAGGCGAGGTCGCCGGACCGCAGGGCGACGAGGTGTCCGTACGCGCCTAGGTAGGGCTGAAGATTGGTGACCGGCTTGCCGTTCTTGGCGACCTCCAGGCTGAGCTCACCGCTCTTTCCGGGACGCAGGCCTCCGTTGAGGGTGACCTCGTAGCCGTCGACCTTCGCGGTTCCGGCGGGCGCGGGCATCTTGGCGGGGGCGTATGTGCCTGACACGGCCAGGTCGGCCCCGAGTGTCACGCCTTCTGCGTCCTTCGCGGCGGGCTTGAAGTCGGCGAAGGCCCGGTAGGCGCCGGCAGTGGGCAGGTCGGCGGATGTGCTCCAAGTGCCGTCGGCCGCGCGCGTCGGGTGCAGGTGCCGATAGGCGGTCAGATCGCGCGAGGCGACGATGAAGTGCAGTTCCTTGCCGTGCTCGCGTTCGAACGCGGTGATCTTGCGCCCGTTCTCGTCCTGAACAGAGAAGCGGAGCTTCGTTCCGTTTCCGGCGGTGATGCGCGAGGTTTCAAGGGCGAGGGTGTAGCCGCCTTCCGAGACCTGCAGTCCGCCCGCCGGGGCGGTCTGGTGCCCGCCGTGTCCGCCACCTTCGCCGGTTTCGCTGGTCCTGGCCTCTCCGTGCTCGTCGTGTGCCGCGGTCTGCTCGCCCCCGACGACGGGGTCGACGCCCTTGCCCACGCCGTACGCGGTGCCGAATGTCGCGGCGAGCGCGGCAGCGAAGGCTGTGATCTTCAGGCCTGTGTTCATGACGTGTCTCCCCAGGATTACGGAGCCGCTCATGAAGGGGCGGCTTGTCCTGACCAGGGTACCCCCGGGGGGTATATTGTCAACCTCGACTCGCGGGCGCGGGTAAGGGGTCATGGTGCCCCCGGCCGGACGCCGACCCGGCTGCCGGCGACAACGGGACCGTTGCCGACACGGGTGACGGGCGATCGTGGCATTGGCGGCCAGGTGGGGCGAGTCGGTCAAGCGTCCATGGCCAGGCCGCGCCCGGCTTCCGGGTCGGCCGGTAAAGGGCCAGAGCTCAACCAGCCTTGAGTGAAGGGCAGTCGCCGGACAGGTGGACGCTGAGGCGTAGGCACAAGCCAAGGACCTGGCGGAGCAGTACCACCTCCGCCGCTCCGACTCCACAGACCTTCGTGCAGGGGCCGTTCCGACCCCGCGGAGCGATTTCCCGCGTGAATGCGAACATAGTTTTCAGGGTACCCGCCGGGGGTACCTGTCACCCACTGTTCGTAGGCCCGTACGATGTGGTGGGTCCCGACTGGCAAGGACCTGTGAGGGGCGAGTCGGCGCGACACGGCCTCCGCGTTCTCACAGTGCTGCCGCATCCGCAGCGGTGGCGTCTGGATGCCGCGCAGGGTCAGCCACGCGGCGAACGGGTCGGCGGTGGAGCCGTATTCGACGGCGCGTGTCCAGACCCGGTGATGCAGATCCTTGTCCGCGAAGACAGTCACACCACCGAGTACGTCGGAGTGGCCGCCCAGATACTTCGTTGTTGAGTGGACAACTATGTCCGCGCCCAATTCGACCGGGCGGCACAGCACCGGAGAAGCGAGGGAGTTGTCGACGACTGTCACCACGCCCGCACGCCGGGCGGCCGTCAGCAGCCCAGGAAGGTCAGGCACCTGGCCGGTGGGGTTTGCGATCGTCTCCAGGTACAAGAGGCGGGTCGATGTCTGCACGCGTCGCTCGAACTCACCGACGTCCTCGCCTGTGATGTACTCGACCTCGACCTCGAACCGGTCTGCGAGATCGGCCAGTACGGAGTACGTGCCGCCGTACAGGCATTGCTGCGCGATCACGTGATCTCCGGGCCGTAGCAGGGCCAGGAGCACCCCGCTGATCGCGCCCATCCCCGAGGCAGTCGCCATGGCCGCCGCCCCGCCCTCGAGTCCGGCGAGTGTCTGCTCCAGTGCCCGGACGGTCGGATTGCCGCGGCGGCCGTAGACGGGCACTCCTTCAGGGTCCCCCATCGCCGCCGCCAGGTCATCGGCGGAGTCGAAGGAGAAGGCCGAAGACTGCACTATGGGAACGCTCAACGGGCGGCTTGCGCCGCCTGTCGGTCGGTTGGCGACATGCACGGCACGCGTCCGTATATCCATCTGTTCCGCCTCCGGTTGGTGGGTCGTGCCGGGTATGGAAACGGGGCCGCCCGATGTCCGTTGTGAAGACATCGGGCGACCCCGGGGCGACGTGGTCACTGCGGCCGCATGGCAGCCCATCGGCTATACGCCGACCTGCTCGCCCTGCGTCGCGGACGGCTTCGCTCCGGTCGCAGCGGCCGGCTTCTCGCTGCGCATGACGAGCAGGGTGATCACTCCGCCGAGCGCGGCGACTGCTGCCGCACCGATGAACGCCGAGCTGAACCCATCGGTCAGTGCCGGCAGGTTGCCGAGTTCGCCCGCACCTTGAGAGGTGGCGAGCGCGGTCAGCGCGGCCAGGCCGAGAGCCGAGCCCACCTGGTAGGTCGTGTTGACGATGCCGGATGCCAGCCCCGCCTGCTCCTGCGGGACGCCGGACATCGCCGTCATCATGGCCGGAATGTAAGCCAGTGACATGCCCAGAGCAGCGACCAGCGACGCGGGCAATACGTCGATGAGGAAGCTGCCGGTCGGCTCGACGGCGGACAGCCAGAGCAGTCCGGCAGCGAGAACGAGCAGACCACCGGCGATCAGCGGCTTGGACCCGAACTTCATCATCAGCCGTGCCGTGATCATCGTCATGAAGATCATCAGCAGCACGGTCATCGGCAGGAGAGCGGCGCCGCTGGCGAAGGCCCCGTAGCCGAGGACCTGCTGAAGGTAGAGGTTGAGGAAGTACCACATCGGGATCCAGGCGGCGCCCAGCAGCATCATCGCCAGGTTGGCCGAGCCGAGCCGAGGCACGCGCCACACTCCGAGCGGCATCAGCGGCTGGCGGACGGACTTTTGGATCACCAGGAACAGCGCCAGCAGGGCGGCCGCTCCGACCAGCTGGAGCACGGTGCCGGTCGAGCCCCAGCCGACTTCCGGGGCGCGTACGACGGCGAAGACAGCAAGTGCGAGACCCGCGGTGACGGCGACTGCGCCGGTGATGTCCACCGAACCGCGACGGCTCGCGACGGCGGGCAGCAGCTTGGTCGCGGCCAGCGTGGCGATGCCGATGGGGATGTAGATGATGAAGACCCACGGCCAGCTCAGCCACTCGGTGAACACGCCGCCGAGGAAGACGCCGGCTGTGCCGCCCGCGGGTGCGGCTGCTCCGTAGAAGGCCATCGCCTTACCGAGCTCCTTCGGGTTGTGCCCGAAGAGCATCATCAGCAGAGTCATCGCGGAAGGCGTGATCAGTGCTCCGCCGACGCCCTGGATGCCACGGCCCGCGACCTCGACCCATGCGGTGGTAGCGGCTGCCGCGACGACGGAGCCCGCGATCATGACGACCCAGCCGGCGACAAAGATTTTCCGGGCGCCGATCAGGTCGGACAGTCGGCCGCCGAGCAACAGCAGACCGCCGAACGCGATCACATAGGCGTTGAACACCCACTGCAACTCGCCCTGGGAGAAGCCCAGGTCCTTCTGCATCTCGGGGAGCGCGACCCCGATGATCGACGTGTCCATGATCACCATGAACTGCGCGGTGGCGAGCACGGCTAGCGCCCACCAGCGCTTGGGATTGGCGGTTGACATGGCCCCTTCTCCGTTTCCGGTACCCCCCAGGGGTACCAATGGATGGGACGGTAACATACCCGGGCGGGGTATATAAGAACGTGCGGGAGGTGATGGTTGGGAATCCGCCGGGGGTCTGCCCGCGAGCGGCACTGTTGCCGGGCCGGGTCCTCGATCCCGTCCTCGGCCTCTGCGTGGCTCGTACTCGATGGATGGCTGAGTGACGGGCGGGGGTATCAGCCGTGGCCGCGCGAGGGCGGTCGCGCGACGGCACGGGCGGGCGCAGGGCCGGGCTGGCATACACCGTGGTCAGCCCCCGTACGTGGAGTTGGCCTCGTCGACCGCATCGGTCAGCTTGCGCAGCGCGGCGAACAGCGCCTGGTGGGCCGGCCGGTAGAAGTGATCGGGCGCGGCCAGTCAAGACGCGAGAGCTGACCAGGATCGCGCAGAAGGGAGCCGAGTACCGCCTGCTCGGCTCCCAGCAACGGGTTCATCGCTGCCCCCCTGCTCAGAAGCGGCAGGTTCGCTTCGCCGGGCACGGAGGTCGTCGACCGCCTCGTCGGCAGCGACCATCGCCTGGGCGAAGCCGTCCAGCATGCTGGTGAACGTGGGATCGGCAGCGAGAATCGAGCTGGCCCCGCTGACCAACCACCACTGGCCGTTGCGCAGAACGACCGGCGAGCGCACGAGCCGCTCGGGACGCGGCGTCGGCGCGCTCATGCCGACAGCCCGAAGTCGTCGCGGCCGTGAGTCTTCGCCAGGGCCCGTTCGGTGATTTCCTTCGTCGCGCGGGCGGATGCCGGGCCGATGACCTTGGCGGAGGGCTCCTTGTACCAGGGCCGGAGGTCGAGCATGGCGATCCGGATGCCGGTGGCCCGACGTGCCTGGCTCCGGCCACCTTCAGGGATCGCCCCGCGTCGGGGCCGACGCTCACGCCGGGCGACTGGGTCACGGTGACGTCGGCGCCGTTGGTGAGCTGGGCGTCGACCTCGGCCTGCTGCTTGTTGATGGTGACCGTGTCGCCGGGGGCGATGTGGAGGTTCGCTGCGGTCTGCTGGGCGATCATGGCGCCGGAGGTGGTGCCGGTGAGCTGGCGGATCTCGCGGGGAAGGTGGCCCGGTAGGCGTCACGCTCTGGGCGCTTTTTTCCCCACTGGCGGCCCGGGCTGCGGTAAGGACCGCGCCGGCGTCGCTCGTATGAGCGGTGCGTTCTCTGCCGTTCTCCGGGCGCGTCAGCGGCTCTCCTCGCCCTGGGCGACCTCGACTTCGTGGTGGAAGGCGACGACGCCGGTGGTCGCGGCGCCGACGGGGAGGATCGTGCAGATGGTGAGGAACAGGGCGATGATCCATCGGGTGGTGTTCGAGCGGCCGTCACGGGGCGTGAGGAGGGCGGCGACCCGCTGGGGGACGGGTCCCGTGGTCGCGGCGGGGGCGAAGGCCGGGCGGGTGGAGGGTGCGGCCTTTCCGGCGAGGGCGGCGCGGGCGATGGCCCGGGCCAGCAGGCGCCGGTCGCCGACTGCGGTGGCGGCGCTCTCGTCGGCGGCGCGTTCCGCGGCGAGCCGGATGGTGTCCCGTGTCGCGCGAAGTGCGGGGTGGCAGTGGGCGGCGAGTTCGGCGGCGGCCAGGAAGTAGTGGTGGCCGCCGGCGTTGTGGGCCCGCTCGTGGGCGAAGAGGGCTTCCCGTTCGCGGGGGCCGAGGCTGCGCAGCATCGCGGTGGTGACGACGACCCGGTGGGGCCGGCCGGGCAAGGCGTAGGCGTCCGGGTGGGGTGAATCCACGACGCGGAGATCGCCGGCGGCGGGGCACCGGTCGGCGTCTGCGCGGGCGGTGCGCAAGGCTGTGATCTGGCTCAGCGCTGAGCGTACGAGGGTTCCGGCGCCAAGGGTAAGGACACCGGTGGAGAGCGCTGCGGCGGGAAGGACGAGGAGGGTCGAGGGGGTACGCAGGGGGTGGATGAGGTCACCTGCCGCTGCGAAGAGGGGAAACTTGAGCAGCCCGGTCAGCAGGAGAGCTCCGAGGGCAGCCACGCATGCGCCCGCGCACACCAGAGCACAGACGGTCAGTGCCCACAGGGCGGTAACCGGGTTGAGGCGGGCCAGGGCACACCGGGCCAGTGCCGGCATGGCGAAGGGCAGCAGGAGCGGAATCAGCAAGAAGACGATCACTGCTCGTCGCCTTCCAGCAGCAGGCGCAGCACCCGCTCGTCGTCCGGGCTGAGCTGGGCGACGAACCGGGCGAGGACCGACTCGCGGTCCGTGTCCCGGCCGAGCTCGGTATGCATGCGCCGGGCGGTCAGCCCGGGGGCGTCCTGTATCGGCACGTAGGCGTAACCGCGCCCGTGTCGCTCACGGTCGACGACGCCCTTGTCATGGAGGCGCGACAGGATCGTCGTGACCGTCGTGCGGGCCAGGTCGGAGGCGAGTTCGGTCTGTACCTGCGCGGGGGTGAGCGGCGCGCCGGCGGCCCACAAGGCGGCCATGACGGCGGCTTCGAGTTCGCCGGCCGGACGGCGTTCGTCCTTCGAGTCGGTCATGGAAACGATCCTCACCCCGTTAATCGTCTACAGTTCAGTAGACCGTCTACAGGATTGTAGTCACTGGCCGGGTGCTGCTCCGACCCGCCCGCTCCGTCAGACCGAAGGGGTCGAGACGATGTCCACACCCATTCACCTATCGTCGCAGCTCGCCGTCAACGTGCTCGACGCCCATTCCCTGCTGGCAGCCTTCGGGGTGCTGGGGGTAGGGGTGGTGCTGTTCGCCGAGACGGGCCTGTTGGTCGGCTTCTTCCTGCCGGGCGACTCACTGCTGTTCACTGCGGGCCTGCTGTGCACCGGCACGGCCGACAGTGCGGTGAAGCTGTCGCTCGGGCCGCTCCTGGTGGCCGCCGCCGTCGGCGCTCTCGCCGGCGCGCAGTGCGGATACCTGCTGGGCAGAAGAGCGGGCGGAGCGCTGCTCGCCCGCAGCTCCTCGACCCGGCTCCATCAGGGGGCCCGCCGGGCCGAGGAGCTGCTGGAGAAGTACGGGTACGCGAAGGCGATCGTGCTGGCCCGGTTCGTGCCGGTGGTACGGACGGTGCTGAACCCTATGGCGGGAGCGCTCCAGGTCCCCGCACGCACCTTCACCATCTGGCAGGCGGCCGGCGGTCTTCTCTGGAGCCTGGGTCTTACTCTCGCCGGTTATGCGCTGGGTTCCTCGGTCCCGAACGTGGACCGGTATCTGCTGCCCATCGTGGCGGTGATCGTCGTCGTGTCGCTGATCCCAGTGGCAGCCGAGGTCCGCCGCTCCCGCAAGGCGGCAAAGGCGAAGGAGGCGCGCGGATGATGCCCGCTTTCGACGGGGCCCCGATCGACGGCTCCGCCTACACACAGGTGGTGGACCTGGCGCACGGTTCCCCCGGATGGCTGGACGGCCTCGTGTCGGCCTGGTCGACGTACGGGCTCGCGGTGTTCGCGCTGCTCATGGTCATCGGCTGGTGGCAGGCTCGGAACGTCGACGCGACGGCGGCGGTGCGAGCGCTGGCCACACCGGTGATCGTGGTCCTGGCCTACGGCGTCAATGACGCGCTGAAGTCGGTGGTGCGCGAGGGCCGGCCCTGCCAGAGCCTGCACGTCATCACGCTGGAGGCATGCCCGGCACCCGGCGACTGGTCCTTTCCCAGCAACCACGCGGCGATCGCCGCCGCAGCTGCGGTGGCGCTGCTGTTCGTCTCCCGTCGGCTCGGCGTTGTGGCGGTGGTGGCCGCGTGCGCGATGGCGGCCTCCCGCGTCTGGGTCGGCGCCCACTACCCGCACGACGTGGCGGCCGGGATGGCCGCCGGAGCGCTCGTCGCACTGCTCGCCATGGCGGTACTGCGCCGCGTCCCGGACACGGCGGTGCAGCGGATCACGGCCACCCGCCTGCGTCCTCTGCTCGTCGTGTCGTGAACCGCACGACGGTCGCCGCTCTTGCAGGCAGTGTCGGTCTCGGAGCCCTGGTGGCCTTCGGTGTGCTGGCCAAGTTCCTGGTCGACGACGGTGCCCCGTTGGCGGCCGACAGCGGCCTGCTGGCCTGGTCCGTCGCCCACCGCCCGGACACGGCCGTAGCGCTGGCCCGCGGACTCACTGCCACCGGTACGGGTGTCGTCCCCTACCTGCTCGCCGTGCTGGCCGGAATCGTTGCAGGCCGCACCCCGGGCCACCGGATGTCCGCCGCCGGCCTCGCCGTCCTCTGCCTGGCTTCGGGGCAGGCCGTGCGCTACGGCGCGATGACACTCGTCGCACGACCCCGCCCACCGTGGGCGGCCTGGGAGACGCACGCCTCAGGCTGGGCCTTTCCCTCCGGTCACACCACCACGGCGGCCCTGACCGCTGGTCTGCTCGTCCTGGCGATATGCCTGCGCGCCCCACGCGGCAGGACACTGCTCGCCCTCGCCGCCGGCTGCTGGGGCGCCCTGGTCGGACTGACCCGCGTCTACCTCGGTGTGCACTGGTTCACCGATGTGATCGGCGGCTGGCTGCTGGGCGTCGGCTGGCTGGGCCTGTGCCTGTGCGCTGCGGCCCGGTGGCTGCCCGACCGGTTCATCGCAGGCACGACACCCACAGCCCACGAGCCGACGGAGGACCGTCATGCGCCACAGGATCCTGGTCGTGGAGGATGATCACGCCCTGCGTGACGTGCTGCTGCGGGGGCTGCGTGAGGAGGACTTCGACCCGGTGCCCGCTGCGGACGGCGCCACCGCGCTACGCCTGGCCACCGGCGACGTCGGCGCGGCCGTGCTCGACGTGGGACTGCCGGACGCGGACGGGCGGGACGTGTGCCAGGCGATGCGCGCGAACGGCTTCCTCGCCCCCGTCCTCTTCCTGACCGCCCGCCATCACCTCACCGACAGGCTGTCCGGATTCTCCGCGGGCGGCGACGACTACCTGCCCAAACCCTTCCACCTCGCCGAACTCACAGCCCGGCTGCGCGCGGCCGTCAGGCGCGCCGCGCCCGGCCCCGCGTCCACGGCTGGTGACCTGGTCCTGGACCCCGTCCGGCACAGCCTCACCGTACGCGGCATCCGGGCCGACCTGACCCCCACGGAGTTCGGGCTCCTGGCGGCGCTCATGACGGCGGCCGGAGGCATCGTGCGCCGACGCGAACTGGTCAGGGCTGCCTGGCCCGAGGGCGCCCAGGTCAGTGAGAACACCCTCGACCCGTATCTGACCCGGCTGCGGGACTGCGCGACAGCGGCAGTGAGCTGACCGTCACCACCGCCCGCGGAGTCGGACACCGCCTGTCATGATCCCGCTCTCCTCCCTCGCGTCACGGCTGGCCCCGCGCACCCTGCGCGGCCGGCTCTCCCTCGTGGCGCTGACCACCGCCTCACTCCTGATGGTGATCCTCACCATCGTCTTCAACACCGTGGTCGGGGCGAAGGTTGTCTTCCTTGCGCGCGGGCTCTTCGGAGTGCCTCCGGGCGAGTGGTCTTGACGATGACGCTGTGAGCGGACGGGCATAGGCGGGGAGTAGAGAGGGGGCCCCGCCGCACTCTCGTCCATGGAGCCTTCGATGAAACGCACCGCCACAGCGGCCACCTGTGCCACCGCACTGTTCGCCGCCGTCTTGACCGGCTGCTCCGACAGCACCTCGGGGGAGGGGCACGGGCCCACCGCCTCCGGCGCCTCGCCTTCGGCGCCGGCCACCGTGGACACGAAGTCCGCGGGCAAGCTCGGCAGCATCCTCGTGGACGACAAGGGCAACACCCTCTATCTCTTCCTCGCCGACAAGAAGAACAAGTCGAACTGCAAGGATGCTTGCGCCAAAGCGTGGCCTCCCTTGCTCACCAAGGGGGCTGCCAAGGTCGGCAACGGCGTGGACAAGAAGCTGCTCGACGTCACCAAGCGTTCCGGCGGTGACGAGCAGGTCACCTACAACGGACACCCCCTCTACTACTACGTCGGCGACACGAAGCACGGCCAGACGAACGGCCAGGGTCTCAACCAGTTCGGCGCCGAGTGGTATGTCCTTGACGTCAAGGGCAATAAGGTCGAGAGCTGAGTCGGCTGAACCACACGGGTTCGCAGCGCGGCGGCGACGGCGGCAGGAGCCTCGCCTGTCGCCGTACTCGCCGTCCTGGTGCCTGTCGCGGCCGGGGTCGGGATCTACCTCTTGGGGACCCACCACACACCGAACTACGACAACGGACTCTTCGGTGAGCACGGCGCTGCCGCGGTCGACCTCAAAGCCCGACCCAGCACCGCACTACTCGGCCTCACCCTCATCCAGCCTGGCCTCGCCCTGTGGATGTACGGCCGCGTGCCAGGCGCCCGCTCCGCTGCAGGAGCGGTCGGCGAGCATCGGCTCCCTGGCGTTCGCAGATTCAGATGGAGCGGTGGGTGCCGACCGCGGTCAGGTGGCGGGTGCGGCCGGGCAGTGCGGGCGAAATTCACAGCAGCTCGCCCGCTGGGCGAGAAGTCGGCCCGGCTGCCGCCGACACGGTCGGTGTCGGGGCTGGGGCGACGGCGGGTGGTGTGGTGGTGAGCGGTGCTAACGGCGTGTGCCGATGTCGTGGCGAGTTCCTCGGCGAGGGCGGCGATCAATGAGGCAGGTGTACGGGCGGAGGCGTACACCACCCAGGCGGGGGCCGGTCGATGCCGGGGCCGGCCCACAGCGGTCAGGTAGAGAGGGTGCTGGCGGCCTGTCGGGCAGTGACGACGTCGAACCGCCGGGTGGTGCGGGCTTCTTTGTGTGCGGCTTGAATGGTTCCGTTCTCATCGCTCAATGGCTGTCGCGGCACGGAATCAACACCGCATCGCTCGCAGGGGTGTTGAGACCTTGCAGTGGTGCGGATGCCGAGTCGGCCTGGGCCAGCCGAGTCAGGGGGGACAGATCTTGTCCGGGAGCGGTCCCGCCAGTGCGCTGCGTTCGTCGTTGGTGAGGTTGCGGCCGAGAACCTTGCAGAGGTGCTGCTTCCAGATGGCGGGGTCGAGGCGGGTGAGTTTCAGGACCCCCTTCTTGAACACTTCTGAGAAACTTGAGCCCTCCGAGGGGGTGCCGAGGAGTGCTTTTCCGTCTTTGGTATTGGTGGCGGCGAAGTGCTGTTCCGTGCCGAACTTGTAGGTGTTCCGGTACGAGGGTTTGTTCGCTTTGAGGAAGATGGCGGTACTTCCGTAGGCCACGAAGAAGTCGGCGCCCGCGGGGTTGCCGACTGTGAATTCGCCCAGTTCCAGCGGTCCGAACGGGCCCAGCACCCTTCGTGGCGACTGCCCCGGCTGGGCGGACCACAGTTCCACGATCCTGCCCGTGGTGAGTACGGCCAGGTACCGGGTGTCGTCAAGGAAGCTCGCTGTGAGGAGGTCCTCATCGAAGCGGATGCGGAGGTCCTTTCGTTCCCGGCCGGTTCGCAGGTCGACGGCGTACAGGTTCTGCTCTTCGGATACCTGGACCCCGATCACTCCCGGCAGGCGATGCCCCACTACGGAGTACTCGGGCTCGTCCCGGGAGGTCAGTCGGAGATCCTTCAGGTCGATCGGCGCGCGTAGGCGGCGGCCGTCGCTGATGTTCCAGTGCTCGATCCGTGTGCCGGAGAACGTCACGAGCCGGTCGTCGGGCTGGAAGTCGAGGGCTACGGGCTCCCGCTGCTTCCCCTCCTCCTGCAACAGAGGTGGGCGAACTGCAGTGAATTCGGAGACCTTCTTCAGCGACGGCAGTCGGCGCACCGTCACCCGGTTCTCGTCCGTCACGTCCGCCATCAGTGTCTTCGAGCGATTGACGGTGAGGGGCTGGTCGCTGGCGGGCGGGGTCTTGAACGTGCTGGACACCTCGGACAGGACACGGTTCTCCCCTTCGGTCTCCACCACACTCAGTTTGTTGCCGTCTTTCCCGGTACGGACCAGCATCGTGCTCCCGTCCCCCAGCAGCTGCGGGGTCCCGTACGCGGTGTCGCCATCGGCGCTGGCCACCTTCCGTCCGGTGATCATGGTCTCGCTCCGGACGGGCACAACAGGGTCGTGGGCGGTGCCGAGCGCTGGGAACAGCGCGTCCTCGCTGAACTCGAGAGTGGGGCCGATGAATTTCTGGGGGCGGGCGTCGCCGCTGGTTTCCAGGACCTCCCATTCGTTGCCGATATTCCCGTTCCGGATGAACCACTTCCCCGACGGGTCGAGGAGCGTGGTTGCGCACGACTGGCCGCCCTCCTTCCATTGGTAGCTGCGCAGGACTCGTCCGTCCGCCACGCGTATCGCTTTGTAATGGGCGCCGCTCTGCGGCGAGTGCAGCTCGTCTGTTCTCTTCCGACAGAAGAGCGCCACGGTCCCGTCGGCCGACACCCAGTTACCTTTGCTCAATCCCTCGGGAATTTTGTCGCCCGCGTCGATCAATCGGCGCATCTTTCCGGTCCGGGTGTCGACGGCGATCATCGATCCACTCGCTGATGCCAGGACCAGCGTGTGGTTGTCGGGACCGAACCATGCCGACGTGGCAATGGAGTACTTCTTCGGCAGCACATGCGGGCGTTCCGTCTCCAGGTCCCATACCCGTACGGGTAGCTCCGGCTGTTCGAACACCCCAGTGGTCCAGGAGTCATCCCCCGATTCGACCAAGAAGCGGGCGTCGCGGGAGAAGGCCGTTACTTTGAATTGAGCTACGCGATCGCCGCTGTCGCCCGGACCGGTACCGGCCGACTCCGGCATGTCGAGCGGGTGCGCGCGCCCCACCAGCCTCTTCGCCGTGGGGGTGACGTCGTGCCAGACGACCACCCCGTCGTCCTTGCGCACGTAGGAGATCCGCCGTCCGTCGAAGCTCACCTTGGGTGATCTGACGTTGGGCCGCAGACGAAGACTCTCCTGCCGCACCTTGCCCCGCGCCGTACGCACGAACAGCAGGGCACGCCCGCCGTCGGTCGTCACCAGCGTCACCTCGCCGTCAGCGCTCATCGCGGCCTCTTCGAACTTCCCCTCGGCCCCCGACAGACTCCATTCCACGTTGCGGACCTCGGAGTACCGCCGCAGCAGCGCGTTACGGGCTTCCTGCGTCGGCTCCATCTCGTACGCGGCGAGCGCGGCCAGCGCGGCGTGGCCGGGGTTGGTGTCGACCAGTTCGTCCGACTGCACCGCCAGTGTCCGAGAGCGTGCCTCGTCGGCCCGCTGTTCGCTGACCCGGGCCCCCTGGACATTGAAGGTGATCAACGTCGCGATGAGCACGACCACCACAGCGCCCGCTGTCCAGCCGGCCCGGGTCCACCAGCGGGCCGTCTGCCGCCGGCGGCGCGCTGCGGCCAGGAACTCCCGCTGATCCTGGCTCAGTTCGTCCTCGCGGTCGTCCAGCCGTTTCGTGAGGGAGTCGAGCTGGAAGCCCCCCGGCAGCAGGTCCACACGGCGCTCCGCCCGTTCCCACCGTTCCAGGTCGTGCTGGGCTTCGGCCCGTGCGTTCAGGAAGCCCGCGTCGACGCGGACCACTTCGGCCAGCTCGGGCCAGTGTGTGATCAGTGCCTCGTGCGCCAGCTCCGCGCTCTCGGGCCTGCCGTCCCCGCCGTGCAGGACGAGCAGACGCTTGTCCTGCACGGCCATGGCTTGGGCCAGACGCCAGCGCTCCTCGCCGGCCTCCTGCCGCGTCAGTGCGCGCCGCAGCGTGGCTTCCCCGCCGGGAACCACACGCACCAGCCCTGCCAGCAGACGTCGTGCCTCCTGTTCCGACCCTGGCGGTACGCAGCTCTTCCACACCTGTTCGGCGTGCTGGAGCAAGGCACCCTTGACCCCGCCGATCTCCTGATACGTCGTGGCACTCAGCCGTCCGCCGCGTTGTCGGTCCCACAACTGCCCCAGCAGGAATCCCAGGAGCGGCAGGACACCCGGATCGGTACCGGTGTCATCCAGGATGCGCAGGTCCAGGCCCGGGTCGTAGGTCACCCCGGGCGCCCTTTCGAGAGGGCGCGTGATGACGGTGTGGAGCTGGTCCCGGGTCATCGGCGCCAGGGGAAGAGTCACCCCGGCCGTCAGTACGGGCGCCAGACGGGGGTGTCTCAGCGCCGTGTTGATGACATCGGCACGCAAGGTGGCCAGGACTCGCAGACCGGTGCGGCGGGGTGGGAACAACAGGCCCAGTGTCTCGGCGAGGTCCGGCTCGGGAAGGTTGAGCAGGGCTTCCGCCTGGTCGAGGACAACGAGCAGACGCTCAGCGGTCCGGCCGGTGGCCCGGTGGAACGCGTCGACAAGCCCCAACTCCCGCAGCCATGCCTCCACCCGGTCCGCGTGCTCCGCCCGAGCGGGCCCGGAACCGCCCGCCGAGCGCTCGAAGAGCTCCGTGGCCAGGGCAGCCCGCGGCACCCCCACGCCGCTGCAGTCGACGACCAGGATTTCCCACCCGGACCGACGCAGCCGGGGCACCACGCCAGCCAGCGCCAGGGAGGACTTACCGCTGCCCGAAGGACCGCACACCGTGACCACCGGGTGATCGCCCTCCAGGGCGGTGACCACCCGGGCGATGTCGCTGTCCCGGCCGAAGAACAGATCCTCGTTGTCCTCCTCGAACCGCTTCAGGCCGAGGAACGGCTTGTCGGGCAGCAGAATCTCCCTGAGCCCGGGCACCTCCCCGGCCAGCGCCCCCGTGCGCATCACGAACGCCTGCTGCGCCTCCCGTACCGGCTGCGACGCCACGACCATACCCACCGCCACGCCCAGGACGTCGTCCCAGACGGGGCTCCCACTGAACCCCGGTCTCACATGGACGGCTTGGCCGTCCGCCCGCGAGAGCTGTACCAAAGAGTTCCCGACAGGGCCGCGGAAACGCCCCTGCTGCCAGTTCCCGTCAGAAGCGTCGTCGGTGAAGCCGACCGCCCGGGTCTCGTGGTCCCACACGTCCCCGGTGTCGGCCATCGGCAAAGGGCGGGCCCCGGGCAGCGGGACGTGCAGACGCAGCACAGCCACGTCACCGCCCTGGTCCTCCCGGACCGGCACCCAGTGCACGACCTCCGCCGTCCCTTCAGGACAGCCGACGGCAAATGGCAGGTCGAGTCCGATCACAGCGCCCGCTTCGACGGCGGAGCCCCGGGGCTGCTCCAAGGCGTCGGACACCACATGAGCGCAGGTCAGCACCGTGTCTTCGGCGACGAGGAAGCCCGCGCCCACGATCGCGCCGTCCCGGCCTCTGACCCGTACGACAGACGACGCCATCGCGGGTTCGCGTGCCTCCCCGCCCGCCGGCCCGCCCTCAGCCATGACGACCTCAGCCTGCCCGCGTCTGCAACGCGTCGGCGTTGTGCCAGGTGAGGCTGACCGAGAAGTTCGCGACGGCCGACGATCCGGCGATGAGGATTTTCGCGTCGGCCGACAGTGACATACCGAACTCCAGTGTGGCCTCGTCAGGCTGTCGCGCCATGTCCCGGCAGCGTCCCACGAACGCGTCCGCCACCGGCCGGACCACTTCCAGCATCCGGTCCAGGGATTCCTCGGCACGGGCTACCGTTCTGCTGCCCCGGCCGACCCGGACCACGGACTCGTCAGTCTCGTCGACCTGCACCCGGACAACGCCTTCCCCGTAGCCCAGGGGCACTTTGACCACGTGGAAGGGACGGCGTTCGTTCGGGGCCATGGGTTCCTCGTCTCGGGTCCGGCACACGTGAGGTGCACGGCGAGCGTATTCACCGCCTGCCCGGACGGGAGGCGTGACCGCCTTTTCTGGCGAAAAGTTGTCCCCGGGCCTACTCAAGACACTGTGCGAGCCGATCCGGCCTTCGTCCTGCTGGACGGGGACTCCCGCGAGTGCGACCGCGTCGGCGACAGCCGGGCGGGCTACTCGGCCAGGCACCGCTGGCACGTAGTGAACATTAAGGTTGTCACCGGTCGCTCCGGCGAGATGCTGTGGATCTCGCCGGAGCTGCCAGGCGGCGCACATGACCTGACCGCCGCACGCATCGACGAGATCATCGGGATCTGCGAGCGGCTAGCTTGATCTTTAACCTCTGGGCCCGAACGACTCTTCGTACTTGATCACTCGGACTGGTAACTGCCGTACACGTAGGCGTGGGCTTGTTCCGCTTTGACGGACACCTTTGGTGTGGTGGTCAGGCTACGTGTGCGATCTCGTACTCGGCGGGGCTGAGGTAGCCGAGGCTGCTGTGTAGTCGGTGCAAGTTGTACCAGCCCTCGATGAAGTTGAAGATCGCGGTGCGGGCAGTGGCCCGGCTGGGCCAGGCGGAGGTGCCGAGCAGTTCGCGTTTGATGGTCGAGAAGAACGACTCGGCGAGTGCGTTGTCCCAGCATTGACCGGTGCGGCCGACGGACAGTTGAACCCCTGAACTCGGCTGCCAGGGAAGCGAATTGCTGACTGGTGTACTGGCAGCCGCGACCGGAGTGAAAAATCACGGGACGGGTGGGGCGACGCTGTCGGCACGCAGATATCAGTGCGTCGGCCACCAGATCGGTTCGCAGGTGATCGGCGGTTGCCCAGCCGACCACGCGCCGGGAGGCGATGTCGATGACCGTGGCCAGATAGAGCCAGCCCTCCTCGGTCGGAATGTAGGTGATGTCGCCGCACCAGCGGGCATCGAGCCCGGTGCGGCCGGGCTGGAAGCCCCGGACGATGAGGTCAGGACGAAAGGCAGCTCTGGGATCGGGGACCGTGGTCACATGCCGTCGTCCGCGGTGCCGGCCCTGCAGACCAGCGGCCTGCATCAGTCGTGCGACACGACGGCGGCCGCACTCGGCCCCCTCGCGCTTGAGCACGGCATGCACGCGCGGGGCGCCGTAGGTTCCGCGCGATTTCGCATGGACCTCGGTGATCTGCTCGGTCAGCTCGGCATCCCGCACCGCACGGGGGCCGGGCAGGCCGGAGCGACGGGCATAGAAGGCGGTCCGGGAGACCTTCATCAGCTCACACGCCCGTTTGACGTTGTGACCTGCCTGCTTCTCCGCCCCGATGAACGGGTGCACCGTCACCGGGTCTCCTTGATGCTCCTATGTCAAGCAGCCAACTCGACGACCCCTGTGACGGGTTGGACCTGGACGCGCTGTGCGGACTCGTCGGCGAGCAGGGCGCGGAAGACACGGTCCGAGATCCGGCGTTTGAGCAGGCGAAGCGCCTCCTTGACAGTCTTTCCGGCCGCGATCTGCTTGGCGTAGTACGCGGCTCCCTCCCCGTCGCCGCGCACCTGCGTGACAGCGATCATGTGGAGCGCGTTGTTGATCGTCCGGTTGCCGCCCCGGTTGAGGCGGACCCTGACCTTGTTCGAGGACCAGACCGGGATCGGTGCGGTGCCGTTGAAGTGGGCGAACGCGTCCTTCGACTTGAAACGGGCGGCACCGGCGGTCTCGCCGAGGATCGCAGCCGCGCCGAGCACTCCGCAGCCGGGCACCGCCAGGAGGGCGGGCGCGAGCTGGCGCACCACCCGCCGTAACTGTCCTTCCAGGGCGTTGATGCGCTCGGTGAGTCGTCGGCACTCACGGATCAGGTCGAGGGTGATCTCGATGAGAACTCCCGTGCGGCCTGCCAGAGTTGCCTCCAGAGAGTCGAAGACACACAGACGACGCAGGCCTCGTGAGGGGACGGGCAGCTCGGGGTCGATCTCGTGGAGGAACCAGCGCAGCTTGTTGGCCGTCGCCGTGCGGTGGCAGACCAGTCGGCGGCGGTGGTCGACGATGAGCTTGGCGTCACGTGCCGGCCCGTCCAGGCAGGCTTTCGGCAAGTCGGGCTCGCGCAGTGCGACCCGCGCCACGGCCTCGGCGTCGATCGGGTCGGACTTGCCGCGTTCGCGGGCTGAGCGCCGAGCGCCGGCCATCAGCCTCGTATGGACCCGGACGACGCAATGACGAGCGGTCAGCAGGTCGACCTCGAAGCGGCGGGTCAGGTGCCGGCAGTCCTCCACAGCGACCAGAACCTGGCCGAACTGCTGCATCCATTCGCAGGCCTGCTGGTGGCCGGCCGTGGTTGCGGCGACCGTGAGCTGGTCCAGTCGCCGTCCGAGCGGATCGACGGCCACCAGGGTGTGGGTCTTCTTGTGTGCGTCGACGCCGACCACGATCATGGATTTGCCTCCGACGGGAGCGGGAGATCCGGTGCCGGGTCCGCCGCGGGGGCACGCCTCAATCGGGCTGAGAGCACGCTCCTATCAAGCCACTCCACGGGGACGCCAGGGCCGGCGGGGCGGCACATCAAGGACAAGCCACCATGCGGGGCAGCGAAAAAGAGAGCCAACCCCGCCGGTCCTGCCACTCTGGCACCACCCGGGTGCCGGTGTCCCCTACTTTGGCATTGACGCGAAGAAAGCCGTGGCCCGCTTGAGGACGTCGACGTCCTCGCGCAGCCGGCGGTTCTCCCGCCGCAACGCGGCCAGTTCCTCGCGCTCACTGCTGGTCAGCCCGTTGCGTTCGCCCGCGTCGACCCCGGCCTGTTTCACCCAGTCCCGCACCGCGGTCTCGGTCAGTTCGAAGTCCTTGGCGACCTGACCGACCGAGCGGTCACCTCGTCGGCACAGCCCGACGATCTCGGCCTTGAACTACGGCGTGAACGAACGGCGAGGGCGGCGAGGCTTCTTCTTCCCCATGCTCTCCATGATGGACATCCTCCCGGGGCTGAACCCCTGATCTCGAATGTCCGTCAAAGCGGATCAAGCCCATTCCTCGACGACGGCTGGTTCGAGTACACGGACGATGGCTGGTACCGGCCGGCATTCCTCGACGGCCGACGCGGCGGCGGCCTGGACCGGGTCTACGGTCGCGGTCGTGAACCTCCACGCCACCACGTGGCAGGCCGAAGTCAGCCGGTCGCCGCGACCCCGGCTTTGGCGATGAGCATGTCCAGAAGCGAGAGCAGCGCACCGCGCGCGTCGTCACGGGAGCGGGCATCGAGCAAGTGGATGGGTGTGTTCGGGTCACGCAGATGCAGCGCCGCTCTGATCTCCTGGGCGGTGTAGGGCTGTTCGCCGTGGAAGCAGTTCGCGGCGACCACGAACGGAAGCCCCCGGTTCTCGAAGAAGTCGACGGCCGGGAAACTGCGGTCGAGGCGTCGTGTGTCGACAAGGACAATTGCCCCGAGTGCCCCGTTCAGCAGGTCGTCCCACATGAACCAGAAGCGCTCCTGGCCAGGTGTGCCGAACAGGTAGAGCACGACCTGTGCGTCGGTGAGGGTGATGCGGCCGAAGTCCATCGCGACGGTGGTAACCGCCTTGGACTCGATGCCGTCGAGGTCATCGACGCCGACGCCCGCGCTCGTCAGCCGCTCCTCGGTGCGCAACGGCTCGATCTCGGAGACCGCCTCGACCAGGGTCGTCTTGCCGACGCCGAATCCCCCAGCGATGAGGATCTTGACGGGGTCCGCTTCCTGGGCAGGGGTGTCATATCCGTGCAAGGTTGTCCCTGATTCTCATGAGCAGGTGGACATTGGTTGTCTCGGCCCCTTCCAGGGGTGGCCGGTGCTCGATCAGCCCCCGATCCGCGAGTTCGCCGAGAAGAAGCGTCATGGGAGTGAGGCGGATGTGCATGCGCGCCGCGATCTCGGCGACCGCCAGGCCGCCCGGAGGCGAGCACATCGCGAGGATGGCCTGCCACTCGCTGGGCAGGCCGCCGTGGCCGTCCGCGAGGGCCACCGCCGTGATCGTGGCGTCCATGGTGAGGGCGGTGTGTGCAGCCGCCGTACGTCCATCGGTCAGCGCGTACAGCCGCGTCCGGCGGTGGCCTCCCTCTCGCGGCCCCGGCTCGTCCGCCATTACGACGGCTGCGCCTGGCCGCGATCAGGCGTGCTCAGCCACTCACCGAGCGCCTGGGCGGTGCGCACGGCTTCACCGCCCAGCTCCCCCAGCCGCGCCTTGCGGGAGGTCACCACGATGAGCGTGCTGCCCTCCCCGCACCCGACGATGCAGAGATAGCAGTCGTCCATCTCGACCAGCTGGCGGATCACCCGGCCGCCGTCGACCTCCCTGGATATCGCCTTCATCGTGGAAGCGATGCCGGAGGACGCGGCGGCTATGCGCTCCGCCTGGTCCCGTTCCAGCTCGTACGAGCTGAGCTTGATCCCGTCGTTGGACAGTAGTACGGCTCCCTGGATGCCGGCGATCCTGCTCAGGTTGTTGTCCAAGACGCTGTAGATCATGTCGTTCGTTGTCGTCATGGCTGATCCTGTCGGAGTTCTTCTTCCACTGTCTGAGTCCCGTGTTCGTAGTCCGCCCAGGCGTCGGCCACTTCCTCGGGTGTCGCCGCATCCTGATGGACGGCAGTCTCCGGTGCGTGTGGCGCGCGGAGCTGCTCGGCGATGTGAGCCTGTGGTACCCGCTCGGGGAGGGCCGGCTTCGCGTCACCGTTCCGTGTCAGGGAAGGAACCGACGGCTTACTCTCCACCGGCCGCTCGGGCAAGCGCTCCGGCGTCCTACGGCCGGCCGACACGGTCTTCGCGTGCAGGACCAGCTCGGGCTTGCGTTCGTCGGACGGGCCCGGTGCCGGGGCGGGCATCGCCGCCGCGCGCGGCGCTTCCTTACCCGCCCGGACCGGTTCGGTCGGCACAAGGTGTTCCTTGGGAAGGATCACCACGGCCGACGTCCCCCCGTATACCGAGCGGCGCAGCGTCACTGTGGCCCCGAGCTGTTCGGCGATGTGGCCGACCACGAAGAGTCCGAGCCGGTGAGCGTTTTCCGCCAGGACGGAATACGGCGGGGCCGAGTGCAGACGCCCGTTCATCTCCTCGTAGGTTGCGGCGGTCACCCGAGGCCCGCGGTCCTCGATGTCGACCAACAGCCCGTCTGTCACCAGTTCGGCACGGACGACCACCTTCGACTGCGGCGGGGAGAACCGGGTGGCGTTGTCGAGGAGTTCTGCCAGGAGGTGGCTGATCTCGCTGATCACCCGCGGTACCACGCTGATCTCGTCCAGGGCCTGGCGCTCGATCCGCCGGAAGTCCTCGACTTCCGCGGCGGCTTCGCGCAGCAGGTCGGCGACGCGCATGGGCTCGGTGTGCGGATCGGGGATCTCCCCACCTGCCAGGATGAGCAGGTTCTCGATCTGCCGCCGCATACCCACCGTCAACTGGTCGGATCGCATCAACCGGGCGAGAAGCTCCTCGTCGTGCCCGAAGGCGTCCTGCAGTTCGTCGATGAGGGTCAACTGGCGGCTGACCAGGTTTCCGGTGCGCGAGGCGATGCCCGCGGCGAACATACCGAAACCCTGACGCTCGGCCGCGAGCCGCGCATGCCCGTCGACGGATACGGAGACGACCCGGGCGAACGCGTCGCTGATACGTCCGACCTCGTCCCGGTCTCCGCTCACCGCGGGCAGCGCCTCGTCGTCGACGGGCTGCCCGCGCTGGAGCCGGGCAACGACATCCGGCAGCGTGTCCTCAGCAATGGCCACCGTACGTTGGTGCAGACCGCGCAGGCGGCGGAGCACGGAGCGCGTGGTGAGCACGATGACGGCCGCGACGGCAAAGACGGCTGCGCCGTTTCCGACGATCAGCCAGATGACCCCGTTCTCCAGTTGCGTGGCCTTGGCGTCGGCGTGCACGAGTAGTGCTCGCCCTTGTTTCGCGTCGAGCGCGGCAAGGCGCGCCGCGAACTCGTCATACGCGGCCTGCCAGGCGTCGGCTTCCTTGGGTAGCCCGATGCCGGACGCGGTGTTCTGGTGGTCGGAGATGACCGCGTCCTCGATGCGGACCTTCGTCTTCCAGCTGTCGGAGGCGAAGACCTGGTCGTAGGCCGCTTTGTCCTCGGCCGTCAGATACGGCGCGACCCACTCGTCGTACTGGTACCGCTGGGATCCGACGGAGTTGACGAATTCGGCGAACCCGGAAGGGCTCAGACGCCTGGACGGCCCGGCCATGGCGAGGATGGTGGTCTCGCGCGCCACCATCTCGGACACCGTGAACACCGTGACGACCAGGCCGCTCTCCTGGATGAGCTCGGCGTCTTCCGCATGGCTGAACTCGTTCTGGTACACCCGGATGATGCGGTCGACGAGGTCGGAGTAGTAGCCGATCGTCCGATCCATGTCCCCGCTGCGGGCGTCCGCGCGCTCGCGGAACGCGGCCAGATCCGCGAGGCTGTGCTTCAGCTCCGCGACGTAGTGGTCGTCCTCGCGCCCGGTCGCCGCCAGAGCTCCGTCCGCCGCCCGACGGAACTCGTCCGCGGCCCGGTCCGTGGCCGCGCGCCGCTCGTGCAGCTCTCTCCCGGACACGGAGCCGCTCGCCCACCGTGTGGCGGTCATCGTCCGCTCAGCCTGCAGTTCGACCATCAACCTGGTCAGGGGTACATCGGTCCGCTCACCAACTGCCACATCAGCGCGCAGTTGCTTTGACTGGTGTACCAGCGGCTGTGCGGTCATGACCACTTGGGTACTCATCGCCAGGATAGGGACGATTGCCAGCCAAATGAGCAGCGTACGCAGGCGCAGAGTACGCCGCCGACGAGTCGCCGGCTGCCCTCGTGAGCCTTCGGGTTCTATGGGAGACATCAGTCCTCGGAGAGCGGGGAACCAGTGGGGACGGCCCGACCGCCGAGACCAGACGCAGTCCTGGGTTCAGGACTGGGGGAAGTCCGGTTCGGCTTTGACGCGACGTGAGGCACCGATCATAACCAGCCGCACCGGAGAAACGGAGAGATGACTTCCGTTGGCCACATGTGGTAGTGGCGACGAAGCATTGCGCATCGGACGTTGGCGTTCACCTGACGCCTGGGCCGAGGCGTGCTCGTGCAGACGGGGCAACCCGACCCCCGGCACGCCCTTGCGGGCGATCTCACAGATGGGCGTGTCGACCATATTGTTGGCAACTTCCTGGCCGAACAGCTCCATTCCAGGAGACTCAGTGAGACGCGCTGTCATACCCGCCTTGATCATGTCCTGCATCGCCCTGTTCGCCGGGTGCGGCAGCGGGGAGATTGACACGAAGGGGGGCATACCGCCGCCTCCGAAGCCGTATCCGCCCCCACGCCACCCCCATCGGCGGAGCCCTTCCCTGGCACCGGTGACCTGGTCAAGAAGAGCGTGGGGAGCGCGGTGAAGCACGCTGACCGCTCCGGATTCTCACTGGACTTCATGACTTACACCCACGGCGACGGGCTGGCTGAGGCGGGTTATGAGATCAACCTCTACACATACAACGAGGACCACAAGGTTTCCTCCGGGACGGACTTGTCCTCGATCGCACGACACAACAACAGACTGGTCTGCCGGGCAAAGAGGATCGGACCGAAGTCTTACGCGATCTACTTCGACGACACCTATGACCTGTGCCTTCGCAAGGGGATGCCGAAGTCAACGCCCACCCCTATTGACTCGGCCGAACCCACGCCCATCTATACGCCGCCGAAGTCCGCGCCCACCTACGCGCCTGCCAAGCCTGTTGGGTACACACCGAAGTCTCCGGCCGGCAACTGCTATCAGGCTGGGCAGTACTGCCCGAAGGCACTGGCAGGAACCTCGGGTACGAACTCATCGGGCACAGTGATCTACTGCCGGTTGGATTCCACGGACAACCCCTGGCACTGGCGGTACTGACCTCGCCCTCGCCCACGGGGCCCACACGCGGAAGCTTGCATGCCGGAGGCCTATGGCCAGACGACGACTACCCAGAGCGCATCGGCATCGACGGGGCCTGTCCAACAAGCGCCGTTCGGAGGCGCGGGTCTTGGTCGGAAGGCTGGTGAGGCCGCCGGTCCGGGTGCGTTGCAAGGAGCGACGGATGCTCGCGGTGCCGCCGTCGAGGTCGAGGTCTTCCCAGTGGAGGCCGAGGAGTTCGCCTTTCCGTAGTCCGGTACGCAGGGCGAGTTCGTACATCGCGTGCAGTCGGTCGGTCTTGGCCGCCTGGAGGAGTTGTCGTGCCTCGGCCGCTGTGAGCGGCGGGGGTGGGGCGTGGTGACCTTGACGTTCCGGGCGACGTTGCGCGGCAGCTCGTCCTCGCGGACAGCGTGTTCCAGCGCGGACTTGAGGACCGAATGCACGTAGGCCACAGTAAGCGGTGACAGGCACTTGCCACAGCACTCGGCGCTAGCGCAGCAGCGCTGCCTGGCCGCATCCAGCTCCTGCGCGCAGCACTGGCACGTGGTGCGGAGGCGGTCGAGGAAAGTGCGGACGTCCTTGGCGGTGAGACGGGCAAGCTTCTTCGTCCCGAGGCCGGGGATCAGGTGGAGGCGGACGCAGGTGGCGTAGCGGGTGTGGGTGTTCTCCCGCAGTCGGTGGACTGCGACGCTGTTCAGCCAGTACGCGAGGTTCACGCCCACCGTGCTGTCCGCCGTGGCGACGGGGAGTCCGCGGTTGCTGTCGGTGATCTTCTCGGCGAGTCTGCCGGCTGCGTTCTTGCGGGTGGTGCCATAGACGCGGACGCGCTTGCGGCTGCCGTCGGCGGCCAGCTCGTAGCCGGCGGCTTCCCAGCGGCCGTCTCTCCGCTGGTAGATGGTGCCTTCGCCGTTGGCGCGGGTCTTGCGCCTGGGGGCGGTCATCGGGCGGCCTCTTCCAGGTGGCGCTGGACGTAGTCAGCGAGGGCGGGGATGCGGCGGGCGCGGCCGATGGTGAGCGAGGCCAGGTTTCGGGTGCGTATGAGGTCGTAAAGGGCGGAGCGGCCGATCTTGAGGCGGGCCATCGCCTCGGGGACGGTGAGAAGTTCGTCGTCACGCACCGGTCGTCACCGCCTCGGGGAGGGTGCCGCCGACGAGAGAGGCGAGTCGTTCGAGATCGGGTGTGAGGCCGGTGCCGCCGAAGGCCCAGTGGGCGAGGACGGGGGTGGTCGCCTCGGGTGCGGGGGCGTGGCGGCGGTGCCAGGCGGCGCGGGCGTCGCGGAGTGCGCCGAGGGTGGTGGAGTAGGCGCGGGTCTTGGTGGAGAAGTGGCCTCGGAAGCCGAGCATGTGGGCCCAGGCCGCAGTTTGAGGTGTTCGAGGTCCCGGCGGGCGCCGAGGGTCCAGACGGGTGCGGATCATGCGGGCGGCTTGGTCCGGGATGGTTTCCTGGCCGAGTCCGGCGATCAGCTTCAGTCGGCGGTCGAGGGTGTGCTGTGACCGGGATGGTTCACCGTGATCGGAAGACGGCTTACGGGACGAGCGCGTTCCGTGAAACAACTGGTATTACTGGTGCATGCAGGAAGAAACCGCACGGTCCGCAATCGACACGTTCGTCTCCGCGTTCAACGCCTCGGACGACAGCTATGTGACTGCGCTCCTCTCCCAAGCCCTGACGTCGGACGTGGTCTTCTGGGGGCCGTTGGGCCGCAGCGAAGGGATCGAGGCGGTCGAGCGGTTCGTGCTGGACATCCGGCGCCACCCGGCGGGGACCGGCACGATGGTGCGCTGCTCGGCGGTGGACATGCCTGACGAGTGGGCCCGGTACCAGTGGGTCTTCACCACGCCGGATGGAGGCCCCCGTCTGGCGGGAACGGACGTCGTCCATCTGCGGCGGAGCCTCATCGACCAGGTCATCGTCTTCGCGGGGGAGATCGACCCGTCCGCCTCCTGAGTCATCCTTCTCTTGCGCCGTCCTTCTCCTGAACCGGCCCCGTCGGTGCTCCGGGGCTGCGGCTCGCGGTTGGTCAGGCTGCGGTGTTGAGGGGACGTCCGCCCCAGCGGATGCCTTTCTCGCTACGGATGCGGGCACGTTCCTTGCGTTCGGCGGCCAGGACGTCGCGGTGGCGGGCGTTGGCGTTGCGCCAACGCAAGTAGGCGTGTAGGGCCCGGGTCTGCACGGTGGGGTTGGGATGGTGGGAGTTGGCGATGGTGAACTGCCGCAGCGGTCCGAAGTGCGCCTCGATCGGGTTGGCCCAGGAGGCGTAGGTCGGGGTGAAGCACAGTTCGACCTTGTTCTTCTTCGCCCAGCGGCGGATGTCGGTGCCCTTGTGGGCGGACAGGTTGTCCATGACCACGTAGGTGGGTGCACCGTCGGGCCGGGCGGCGCGGATCGACTTCAGCGCGGCCAGCGTGTTCCCGGCACCCTTCTTGCGACGGTTGACGCCCCACAAGCGATCGTCGCCGACCGAGTAGCAGCCGTGGAAATAGCGCACCCCGTGGGTGTGGTGGTAGGTGGCCGGCAGCCGGCCGGGGCGCTTCTTCCTGGCCCAGCCGGAGCCCGCCGTGGGCCGAATCCCGAGCGGGCCGAACTCGTCGAACGCAAAGACCCGGTCCGGGAGCCGGTCCACCACTTCCTCGATCCGGTCCAGCTTCGCCTCGCGCTCGGGGTCCGGGGACTCCTTCCACGTCTTGGTGCGCTGGAAAGTGACGCCGCGCCGGGCGAGCGGGCAGCGTAACGCCTCGCGGCCGATGCGGATGACCCGACCGTGGACTTCACACAGGTAGGCGACGAGCTTGCGCAGGGACCAGCGGGTGAAGGGCTGGCCGAGCTTGGCGGGGCGGGTGGTGGCCGTCTGGATGACGAAGTCCTCATCGTCAGAGCTGAGCAGGCGGGGACGGCCTCCCGCCCAGTGAGGGTCAAGGCAGGCCAGGCCGATCTCGTTGAACCGATGAATCACGTCGCGGACGGTGCCCTCGTCGGCTTGGACCAGCTGGGCGATCACCGGGACGCGGTTCCCGCCGGCCGAGGCGAGCAGCATCATCGCGCGCCGGTGGCGCACCGAGTTGGTGCTGCCCCGGCGCACGATCTGCTGTAACCGCTGCCCTTCCTGATCAGTTGGCCAGCGGACTCGAACGGGCTCTGCGACCACGCCTCCACCTGTCGGACGGCCTGTCAGCTCACATCCAACGGGCCCGCCATCCAACAGTGTGAACCGAAACCCGGTGAACCATCCCGGTCAGAGCACGAACGGCGCCGGCAAGCGCAATTGGGTGGCAACCCCGAAGGGGCCCGGGAGCTGGATACGACTCCCGGGCTCCGCCACGCCCGCATGTCCGATATGGGCGTCCGTAGCTTCCCGGCGACCGAAACGCGCGCGGACCTGGGCCGCCCGCTCGAAGCGGATCGGGTCCGACCACATCCCAGGACTCCTTTGACACCCTCAAAGCTTCGCGTATACCTTCTGTTGCCAGTTGGGCATTCTCAGTGGACGCCCAGGCGGACGGATAGGTGGTTCCCATGCATTCGGGACCGAACGGACCGATCGGGCGGCGCGGAGTCCTCCGTGCGGCGGGAGCGGGCATCGGTGTGCTCGCCTTCTCGGCGGTCCTCTCGGCGTGTTCGCCGCAGAAGCGCGACGGGGCCGACGGTGCCGTCGGCCAGGGCACGGACGAGCCGGTCGACACCTTGACCCTGGCGCTGCCCTCGTCCGTCTCGACCCTGGACGTCAGCCGCGAGTCCGGCATTCTGAACTACGTGGTGGCCTGCCTGGTCCAGGAGTCCCTGCTCTCCGTCGGGCCGACCGGCAAGCTCCAGCCCGGCCTTGCCGAGAGCTGGAAACAGCCCGACGCCACGACCTACGTCTACACCCTGCGCCGTGACGCGAAGTTCTCCGACGGCACCCCGGTCACCACCGACGATGTGCTCGCCTCCGTCGAGGCCGCCCGGGACGACGCGAGCGGACTGGCTTACGCCTGGGCCGACGTCGCCTCCGTCAAAGCGACCGGCGCCCGTGAGATCACCGTACGTCTGAAGAACCCCGACGCGGCCTTCGCCTGGACACCGACCCCCGGCACCCTGCTGATCAGCAGCAAGGCGTTCCTCGCCCGGAACAAGGGCAAGGTCGGCACCCCCAGGACGCTGCTGCTCGGGTCGGGGCCGTACCGGGTGACGTCCTTCGCCGCCGACGACCACGTCGGCCTGGAACGCAACGACGACTGGTGGGGCGACCGGCCCTCGGTGCGGTCGCTCAAGCTGTCGTTCATACCCGACGCCGGGACCCGGCTCGTGGCCATGAAGTCCGGTTCCGTCGACGGCGCGCTGGGCCTCCCCTCCGACGAGGCCCGCACCTGGGAGGCCGACGCGCAGGTCACCTACACCGGTGACCGCTCGGTGGTCGCCCTGGCCTTCGACACCGCCCAGGCGCCCTTCGACGACGTGCACGTGCGCAAGGCGTTCGCCCACGCAGCCGACCGGGCGGGCATGACCAAGGGCATCCTGCACGGCAAGGCCGAGGTGGCCTCCGCCCTCGTCTCGCCCGACATGTGGGGTGACCTGCTCGCCGCCGACGCGGTCGACGCCGCGTACGACAAGCTGCCCGCCTGGGACTTCGACCTCGACCTGGCCAAGGCCGAACTGGCGAAGTCCGCCCACAAGGACGGCTTCAGCCTGGACCTCACGTATCCGGGCAGCGGGCCCCAGCTGGGCAAGGCGGCGCTGGCGCTGGCCGCCTCGCTGAAGGAGCTCGGCATCACGCTGAACGTCAAGGAGACCACGCTCGAACAGTGGATCGCCGATCTCCTGCCTGGCAGGAAGCCGCTGCAGTTCCTCTGGTACTACCCCGTCACCGGGGACCCGGCGGAGCTCACCAACGCCTATCTGGACGGTCAGGCCACCGCGACGAACCTGCCGCACTACGACAACTCCGTCGTCGACGAGGCGCTGGCCGCCGCCCGGAAGACCACCGACCCGGCAGCACGCGGTGCGCACCTGATGACCGCAGTCACGGCCGCCGCCGCGGATCTTCCCTACCTTCCGTTGTGGTGGGCGCAGACCGCGACGGCCTTCTCCGAGGACCTCGTGTTCGAGGAGCCCGGCCCCTTCGCCCTCGTCGGCCCCTGGGCCACCAGGGTCAAGAAGGCGGCTACCTGAGACCGCGTGCCGGGCGAGCACGCCCCCGAGCCCGCCCGGCACGCACCCCCCCCGGACCACCGGTCCCGCCCCCGCCCGGCGCCACGGTCCGTCCCGTCCGCAGCACGAACGGAACGCACATGCCCCGCCCCACCCCGGTACCCGGCCCCGCCGGAGCCCCGGCCGCGGTCGTCCGCCGCGTCCGTACGGCCATGTCGGACCTGACCGTGCCGACGGACAGCCGGATCAGCCCCGACGGACGCCGCGTGGCGGTCACCGTCCTCGGACCGTGGGGCAGCGACGTCCTGATCACACCGGCCGAGGGCCCGGCACTCCCGCTGCCCACCGCCTCGTCCGGCCCCGACGGGCGGTCCCGGCACACCCCACGCTGGCTTCCGGACTCCCGGACGGTCCTGCTGGTCACCGAACCGGCCGGTCCGGGCCGCCCCCGGCTGACCGCGTGGGACACCCGTACCGGCGCGCGCCGTGAACTCGTCACCGTCCCCGGCGCCGTGGAGGACCTGTCCGTCTCCGACGACGGCACCGAGGTCCTGCTGATCACAGCCGACGACGGAGCCGAACGTGACGGGATGAACCTGGGGCTGCCCGTCCGGCTGGGCCCGGACCCCGCCCCGGCCTCCTACCGCCCGGACACCGGCTGGCGCCGGCTGCTGCACGGCCTGCTTCGGTCCGCCGACGCGTCTCTGCTGTTCGCGCCGGTCGTCCTGCGGGATGCCGGGCCGGCCGGGCTGACCGTCTGGAACGCCGCCTGGCGTGGCGGCCGCACGGTCGTGGCCACCGTCTCCGAGGACCCGCTGCCGGCCGGCTACTACCACGCGCGCCTCGTCCGGATCGACCTCGCCGACGGCCGTGCCGTCACCCTTCACGAACCCCGGGGGCAGCTCGCCGCGCCCGCGATCGGTGAGGACGGCCGCCGCGCGGTCGTCGCCGAGGGCATCTCCATCGTCGCCGGGCGACCGCTCCTCGTGGACCTCACGGACGACACCGTCGCGACCGCCGCCGACGCCGAGGACGTCACCTGGATCCGGTTCCACCCGCACGACGCGGACCGGCTGCTCACCGCCGGCTGGAGCGGCACCGGAACCCGCGTCGCGGACGTCCGGGCCGGGAAGGGGTCCTCCGGCACCGGAGTCACCGTGCTCCACGAGGAACAGGCCGTGCTCACCGGCGCCGGTGCGCAGCCCGCCCTGAGTCTCAGCGGCGACGGCCTGACCGCCGCGACCGTACGCGAGGCGCCCGGCGTACCCCCGCAGGCCGTTGTGGCGCCGACGTCCGGCCCGGGCGCCTGGATCTGGCGGCCCGTCACCGCCCCCGACCCGGCCGCCGCACGCGGGGAGGGCGGCCACGGTGACCTCGCCCGGGTCCGGACCCGGCAGGTCGCATGGACCACGTCGGACGGGGCGCGGGTGCACGGCCTGCTCCTCGACGCCCCCGGCATCCCGGCGCCCGCCGGCCTCCCCGCCGGAACGGCCGCTACGGTCCCCCGCGCGCGCCCGCTCGCGGTGGCGCTGCACGGCGGCCCCTCCTGGCAGTGGTCCGCCGGATACGCGCCGGCGGACGTGCTCGGCCTGGCGCCGGCCCTGGCCGCCGCCGGCTGGCTGGTCCTGCTGCCCAATCCGCGCGGAAGCAGCGGCTACGGGCTGGACCACGCCCGCGCCGCCGTCGGCGCCTTCGGCGACGGTGACCTCGACGACATCCTCAGCGGCGTCGCACACCTGGTCGCGGAGGGGGAGGCGCTGCCCGGCCGGTCCGCCGTACTCGGCCACAGCTACGGCGGGTTCCTGGCCGCGCTCGCTGCCGCCCGGACCGACATCTTCCGCGCGGCGGTCGTAATCTCCGCGCCCACCGACTGGCTGAGTTTCGCCCACACCTCCGTCATCGGCGGGGGCTACGAGCAGACGTACGCCATCGGCGACGCCGATACCCCCGAGGGCCGCGCCGCCCTGATCGGCCGTTCCCCGCTCTTCGCCGACGGCGGCAGCGGAACCCCCACACTCGTCCTGCACGGCGAACACGACCGGGTCACCCCGCTCGGCCAGGCGCACGAGCTGTACCGAGCACTGTCGCGTCGCGCCACGGCGCCCGTCGAGCTCCACGTCTACCCCGGCGAGGGGCACGAGTTCACCGGCCCCGCCCACCTGCTGGACGCCACCGCCCGCGCCGAGGAATGGCTCACCCAGCACGTCGTACGCGCGTCGCCGGCCGGCGACCGTACCGCGCATCACGCCCTGCCGCGCGGCGCCGGGCCAGGCCCACGCCCGGTTCCGGGCCCAGCCCCCGGCCTCGTCCACGGCACGAAGGAAGCCCCGTGACCGACCCCAGTCATCGCCAGGCCGCCCCGCCGCCGCTCCGGCATACGCGGCTGCGGCAGGCACTGCCCGTCCGCTACGTGCTTCGGCGGCTCGCGGGCACCGCCGGGCTCCTGTTCGTCCTCTCCCTCGCAGTGTTCGCACTGCTACGGCTCGCGCCCGGTGACCCCGCCCGCACTCTCCTCGGCACCCGCAGCGCCACCCCCGAGGCCCTGGCGTCCGTACGGGCCGCGCACCACCTGGACGAATCACTTGTCACGCAGTACGTACGGTGGCTGGCGGGTGCGTTCAGCGGCGATCTGGGCACCTCCATCCGCACCGGCGAGAGCGTCGCCGCGGCGCTCGGCGACCGACTGGCGCTCACCGGACAGCTCGTGCTGGCCGGATTCGCCGTCGCTCTGCTGCTCGGCCTCCCGCTGGGCACCCTGGCCGGCCTGCGAGCCCGGCGGCCCGTCGACCGCGCCGTGCAGAGCCTCGGCGTCCTCGCCCTGTCCACCCCGGCCTTCGCCGGCGGTCTGCTTCTCATCTACGTCTTCTCCCTGATGCTGGGCTGGCTGCCCGCGTACGGGCCGGGAGCGGGCGGCACCGACCGGCTGCTCCATCTGCTGCTCCCCGGTATCACCCTCGGCCTCGCCGTGACCGCCGTGCTGATCAAGCTCGTCCGCGCCGCGGTCATCCGCGAACTGGCCCGGGAACACGTGACGTTCGCCCTGGCCCGAGGTGTACCGACCCGCACGGTGCTCCTCCGGTACGTACTGCGGGGCACCGTCGTCCCGGTCACCACCGGCATCGGACTCGTCCTGGCCTACCTCCTGGCCGGCACCGTCCTGGTCGAGCAGGTGTTCGCGCTGCCGGGGCTCGGGCAGCTCCTCGTGCAGTCCGTGACCTTCAAGGACGTCCCCGTCGTCCAGGCCGAGGCCCTCCTGGTCGCCGCCCTGATCTGTCTCGTCAACCTCGCCACCGACCTCACCCACCCCCTGGTCGACCCACAACTGCGCACCGAACGCCGCCGTCCCGGCCGGAGCGCGCCGGCCGGACCGACCGAGGTGAAGGCATGAGCACGCCGCCCGCCACCGCCCGCACAGCGCCCGCCGTCTCCGCGAGGAAGGGCGGACGACGCCTCTTCGGCCCCCTCACCACCGTCTGCGCCGTGACCGCCGTCCTCCTGGTCGCCGCAGCCGTCGCCGGCCAGTGGGTGTTCCCCGACTGGAACCGGCAGGATCTGATGGCCACCGGCGCGATGCCCGGCGACGGACATCTCCTCGGCACCGACGAACTCGGCCGGGACGTCTGGCACATGCTGGCCGCCGGCGCGCGCAGCACCCTGGCGGGGGCCGCGCTGGTCGCCGTCGGGTCCATGCTCATCGGCAATGTGCTCGGCCTGACCGCCGGCTACTTCGGCGGGATCGCCGACACCGCCGTACGCCGCCTGGCCGACCTGCTGCTGGCCCTGCCCGCCCTGCTCGTGACCATCGTCGTCGCCGGAATCGGCGGCGGAGGGTACGCCCTCGCGGTCGGCGTCCTGGTCGTGCTGACCTCTCCCGGAGACATCCGGCTGGTCAGTTCGGCGGTCCTGGAACAGCGCCACCGCCCGTACGTGGAGGCGGCCAGGACGCTCGGCCTGCCCTCCCGGACGATCATGGTGCGGCACATCTGGCCCAACGTGCTGCCGGTGGTCGTCGCCAACACGATGCTCAACTTCGCGGGCGCGATCGTCGCCCTGTCCTCGCTGTCCTTCCTCGGCCTGGGTGTGCCGCCCGGCGCCCCGGACTGGGGCCGGATGCTGGCCGAGAACCGTACCCTCCTGTACGACAACCCCTCGGCCGCCCTGGCACCGGCCGTGGCCGTGATCGTCTCCGCGGTCGTGGTGAACCTGCTCGGCGACCGGCTGTTCGAGTACTTTTCCGACCGGAGGCCCTGATGACCGAGGTCCACGCCGAAGCCGCCGCCACGGCCTACCCCGCTGCTCTGCTGGAGGTCACCGGCCTGCGGCTCACCGCGACCGGAGCCGGGACCGGCCCGACCACACTCCTCGACGGCGTCGGGCTGTCCGTCGCGGCGGGGGAGTGCATCGCCGTCGTCGGGGAATCGGGCAGCGGCAAGTCGCTCGCCGTACGAGCCGTGGCCGGACTGCTTCCCGGCGGGGTCACCGTGACCGACGGCAGTATCCGGCTGGCCGGCCAGGAGGTACGGGACCTGCCTCCGGGTGAACGCCACGCCCTGCGCGGACGACGGGTCTCCCTGCTCATGCAGGACCCCTTCACGATGCTCCACCCGCAACTCACCTGCGGGCGGCAGATCGCCGACGGCCTCAGTGACCACCTGCCCGCCCTCGCCGGGGCCCGCGGCAGGCGGGCGCGCCGCGCGGCCCTGCGCGTCGAGACGGTCCGGCGGCTCGCCGAGGTCGGCCTGGCACCGGACGTCGCCGACCGCTACCCCCACGAGCTCTCCGGCGGCATGCGCCAGCGCGTCGCCACCGCCGCGGCCCTGGCCGGTGACCCGGACCTGCTCATCGCCGACGAACCGACCACCGCGCTCGACGCCGCCAATCAGCGTGCCGTCCTGGACCTCCTGCGCGGCCTGCTCGAACGCCGCGGCATGGGCCTGCTGCTCATCACGCACGACCTCTCGGTCGCCTTCTCCACCTGCGACCGGGTCTACGTCCTGTACGCCGGTGCCGTACTCGAACAGGGCCGGGCGGCGGATCTGCGCCGGGCCCCCCGCCACCCGTACACCGCCTCGCTGCTCGCGGCCGAGCCCTCCCCGCACATCCGGCACCCGCGGCTGCCCACGGTCCCCGGCTCCGTGCCCCCGCCGGGCGACCGCACCACCGGCTGCCCGTTCGCCGACCGCTGCCCCCACGCGGCTCCCGAATGCCGCACCACCGCCGTGACGCTCAGGGCGCCGACCGCTGCCCCCGTGCCGCCCGAGGGCGCTCCCCGGGACACCGGTGACCGGCTCAGCGCCTGCATACGGCTGGCCGAGATCGGCGGGGACCTCACCCCGCCGTCCCCCGAGCCTGCCGGCACCACCGATGCCGCGCCGACCGCGCCGGAGGACGCCGTACCGGCCCTGCGCGTCAGGGGCGTACGCCGTACCTTCCGGGGTGACGGCGACGGCCGCCCCGCCGTCCGGGACGTGGACCTGACCGTGCCGGACGGCCGGATCACCGCGCTGGTCGGCGAGTCCGGCTCGGGGAAGACCACCCTGGCCCGCATCGCCGTCGGCCTGGAGAGCTTCGACCAGGGCCAGGTCGACGTCGGCGGTCTGCCGCTGGCCGCCGGACGGATGCCCACCCACGCGGAGCGGTCGCGGCTCGCCCCACAGGTGCAGATCGTCTTCCAGGACCCGTACTCCTCGCTGCCCCCGCTGCGCACCGTCGGCACCACCCTGGCGGAGGCGCTGACCGCTGCCGGCCGGATCTCCGGAGGCTCACGCGCACAACGCCGCCGCCGACGCGACGAACAGGTCGGCCGGCTCCTCGCCCAGGTCGGCCTGCCACCCGCGTACGCCCGCCGGCGGCCCACCAGGCTGTCCGGCGGCGAACGTCAACGCGTCGCCCTGGCAAGGGCGTTCGCCGTACGTCCCCGGCTCCTGATCTGCGACGAGGCGGTGGCCGCACTCGACGTCTCCGTACAGGCCCAACTCCTCAATCTGCTGGCCGACATGCAGCGCAGTGACGGCTTCGCGGTGCTGTTCATCACCCACGACCTGGGCGTGGTGCGGCAGATCGCCGACGAGGTCGCCGTCATGGTCCGGGGCGAACTCGTCGAACACGGCACGGTGTCCGAGGTCCTGGACCACCCCCGGCACCCGTGGACGCGCCGGATGCTCGACGCCGTCCCCGGCCCGGGAGCCGGGCGGAACGCGGCGGACACACCCTAGACTGACGGCCCCCGTCAGCCGGTCGGTCTGTGGGGGCCGCTCACCGGAACTCCACCCGGCCGAAGGAGACGTTCGCGATGTCAGTGCCGCAAGGCCCGCTGCCGCCCGCCGCGCCCGCCCCGAAGGCGGACGCGGCCCGCCCGGCAGCCGTCGACTCCGTGCGGGACGCCCTGTCGGCCAACCTCAACCGCCGCCGTCTCGCCCAGGGATGGAGCCTGCGCGAGATGTCCGCCGCGACCGGGATAAGCAAGGCCCTGCTCTCCCAGATCGAACGCGGCGAGGCCAATCCGACTCTGGACGTCGTCACTCGCATCGCCACCGTGCTCCGTACCGACCCCGTCGACCTGCTGCGCACCTCGCTGCGCGAGCCGGAGATCCTGCGCGCCGCCGAACTCGACGAGCCCGAAGGGGAGAGCGCGGTCAACCTCCTCTTCGCCGCACACGGCCACAGCCGCTTCGAGGTCTACCGCTCCCGCCTCCACCCCCACGCCCAGAGCCAGCTCAGCTCGCACGGCACGGGCTCCGTCGAGTACGTCATGGTCATCGCCGGCCGGGTCACCCTCGTCGTCGACGAGGTGCCCTACGACCTCCACGCCGGGGACAGCGCCCGCTTCGACGGTCGGGTCAGCCACTACTACACGACCGAGGACAGCCCGGCCGCCACCCACAGCATCGTCGGCTACCCGCTGGCATGACACCGCTGCCGCGCCGACGCCGATCCGCCTCCCTGGCGTGCGCCGGCAGCCTTACGGAGCCTTACTCGCGGGAGCGGGCGTGACGGACGGTTCGATGGCCGACCGGACGTAGATCCGCGTGGAGCCGTGGGCACTGGGCCTGCCCGGAGGAGACCCTCACCGGCCTGCTCGACGCCCAGCGCATCCACGTACCGGCCGACGTCCGGGCGCACCCCGGTTCGCGGCGGAGCCCGCAGTTCCCCCACGACGCGATGCCCGAGTGGCTGGAGTGAGCCGGGATCGACTACGTCCGCCTGGGGCGGCTTCCGTGTCACAGCCAGCAGTTCCTGTCGTCGCCCAGCGAGGCTGGTGCGAGCCGATATGAGCCGCAGGGCCGAATGGTGGGCTCGGAGCTCGGGGTCCCGAGTCTCGAAGTTCGGTCACGCCCGCACCGGACTCGCCAGCGCCGCGGATCTCGCTGAGCATGCGGTCGGGCGTCCGGAACACCGTTGAGGCGGAGAAGCGGAGAATCAGCCGCACTCCGGGGAAGGAGCTCAGCGCGTTGAAGCGGTCCAGGTCACGGCGGCGTGCTAAGAAGTCATCTCATTTGGCGAGCCGGCGGTAGCAGATGAGGGTGCAGGCGATGCTGGTGAAGGCGAGGAAGTGGTCGGCCTTGCGTTCGTAGCGTCGGTGGAGTCGTCGGCACCCGGCGAGCCAGGCCATGGTGCGTTCCACGGTCCAGCGATGGCGGCCCAGCCGTTGCGAGGACTCGACTCCCTTACGGGCGATGCGGTGGGTGATGCCGCGCTCGCGTAACCATCGCCGCAGGTGGACGTAGTCGTATCCCTTGTCGGCGTGAAGCTTGCCGGGCTTGCGCCGTCGCCGGCCGCGGCGCGAACGGATCGGCGGGATGCCCTTCACGAGCGGGATCAGGGCCTGACTGTCGTGCAGGTTGGCCCCGGAAATGCCGACGGATATGGGCAGACCTGACCTTTCCGTGACCAGGTGGATCTTCGAGCCATACTTGCCCCGGTCGACAGGATTCGGACCTGTCAGGTCCCCCTTTTCAGGGCCCGCATGTTCACCGAGTCGATCGCGCACCTCGACCAGTCCAGCTCGCCACGGGCACCGAGCTCGTCGAGGACCAGGCGGTGGAGCTTGGCCCACACTCTGGCCTTCGACCACTCCGAGAACCGCCGGTGGGCGGTCGCTCCGGACGGTCCGAACGACGCCGAAGGCAGCTGCTGCCAGGTGCAACCCGACGTGGCCACGAAGACGATCGCGGCCAGCACTTCCCGGTCACCGTGCCGACGCCGACCTCCGCCCTGCGGCCGCGACGGCGCCTCCGGCACGACTCGCTGGAACAGCTCCCACAACTCGTCCGGCACCAGCCGTTCAACGATCCTCACCATGACTCACAGAATACCGAGTCACCGAAATGAGATGACCTCTAAATGCCTTCCCGCGGTCTCGAACGAGACCGCGATGCCGTGAACGCCGCTCTGACCAGGGCGTATCACAACGGCGGCACCGAAGGCGTCAATAACAAAACGAAGCTGATCAAACGGCAGATGTACGGCCGGGCCGGATTCCCCCTTCTCCGCACCGCATCCTTCTGGGATGACTTCACTATCCGTCACCACCGCAAGTGAGACAGATCCGAACGTTCTACAGTCCCTCGGGAGAACAGGGCCATGACGGAGGCGTTACGGCGAATGAGGGAACTCTTGCTGTTCATGCGGTGCGACTTCTTCATACGCACCGGATCACGGCATGCGGGGGCAGTGGATTGAGAGCAGGTGAAAGTGCGGCATCCGGACCAGGATCACCCGGCCTCATAACGAAGGGGATGTCGTGCCGGCTGCTCCATATTCGCAGAAGTTTGCAGTTCGGACAGATCAGGCGCGGCCCGGCCGCTCTCCGCCGGCGCATCAACCGCGTTCGCGGCAGGCGCCGGCGCACGGACAGAGCCCCGGACAAGACGGGCGGCGCATACGCCGCCGCGCTGCCCGCCACATTCCCCGGCGTGCTCGCCGGGCGGGTGGCCTCGTAGAGGGCGGCGGGCACGGTCCTCCCGCAGACCGCCGCGATCACCGGCAGGGTGGCGGTGGCCAGGGCGCGCAGCGCACCCACGACCAGCTCATTCGGCATCGGTGAACAGGTGCGGGGCCCCCGGACGCGTCAAGGCCACATTGCTCCACGCTCTTTGGCGGGTCGGCTTGTGGCGGAAAGTGGCCGCGGCGTAAACCCGCCGTGTACATCATCCCTTTATCGCCCTCCACTCTGCCAATGTGGCGCCCACTGCAGTACCAATAGCCTCCGGAATCAGACAGTTTGAACTGTGCTGTTCCGGGTTCATCTGGGGAGAGCGATGCGCCCGATATCGCGTACGGCACTGGGGGCGGCAACCGCCGCCGTCCTGGCCGTCACCGTGGTCGCGCCGTCTGTGGCTGCGCCACCGGACGAGTCCGCCGCGAAGAGACCGCTGACCGGCAGTGCCGCAGCCACCGCTGCCGCTGCCGAGAAGGGCGGCAAGCCCGTCACCATCACCTTGGTCACCGGTGACAAGGTCATGGTGATCACGGACGGTTCAGGGACTCAGTCGGCCACCGCACTGCCGCGTGAGGACGGCACCGTGCCCCTCCTCGAGACCCGGCAGTCCGGCACGGACCTGTATGTCTACCCGGACACCGCGACCGGCGCACTCGTTGCCGGCAAGGTCGACGAGGAGCTCTTCAACGTCACGGGACTGATCCGCCAGGGCTACGACGACGCGAGCACGAAGTCTCTGCCGGTGATCGCGGTGTACGGCCAGGACCTGGCCCGTACCGCGCGCGTCACCCCGCGCGGCGCGAAGCGCGGACCCGAGCTGAAGGCGATCGAAGGCGTCGCCCTCAAGGCCGACAAGACGAAGGCCGACGACTTCTGGTCGGACGTCACCAACACCCGTTCGCGTTCGGCCTCCGGTCTGAAGAAGCTCTGGCTCGACCGCAAGGTTCAAGCCAGCCTGGACCGGTCCACCAAGCAGATCGGCGCCGACCTCGCCTGGGCCGCCGGTTACGACGGCAAGGGCACCAAGGTTGCCGTGCTCGACACCGGTGTCGACGCCGAACACCCTGACCTCAAGGGCCGGATCGCCGCCTCGGAGAACTTCACCGACTCCGACACCACCGACGACCGGCAGGGCCACGGCACCCACACCGTCTCCACGGTGGGCGGCTCCGGCGCGGCCAGCGACGGCAAGAAGAAGGGCGTCGCCCCCGGCGCCGACCTGCTCGCGGGCAAAGTCCTCAACGACTCCGGCGAAGGTGCCGAGTCCTGGATCATCGCCGGTATGCAGTGGGCCGTCGACCAGAAGGCCGATGTCGTCTCGATGAGCCTCGGCAGCACTGCGCCGACCGACTGTACCGACCCGATGAGCGTCGCCGCCGAGGAACTCGCCCAGAGCAAGGACACCTTGTTCGTGATCGCGGCTGGCAACGCCGGTCCGACGCTGAACACCGTCTCCTCGCCGGGCTGCGCGCCCAGCGTGCTGACCGTCGGCGCCGTCGACCGCGACGACTCCACGGCCGTGTTCTCCAGCCGCGGACCCGCGGTCGGTGCACACACTCTCAAGCCGGAGATCGCCGCGCCCGGCGTCGCCATCTCGGCTGCGGCAGCAGGTGGCCGCGGGGTGTACGCGTACCGGTCGATGTCCGGTACGTCGATGGCCACCCCGCATGTCGCGGGCGCCGCAGCCATCGTGAAACAGCGTCACCCGGACTGGACCGCACAGCAGATCAAGGCGGCCCTCGTGTCGACCGCGAAGAGCGACATCCCCGGTGACGTACGAGAGACCGGCGGCGGCCGTCTCGATGTGAAGGCCGCCATCGACACCACCGTCGTCGGCGCCCCCGCCGTCCAGGGTGGCACGTTCAACTGGCCGCAGGACAAGTCCGACCGCACCACGGTCGAGGTCCCGTACACGAACTCCGGCAGCAAGCCTGTGAAGCTGTCCCTTAAGGTCACGGGTGTCACCGGCAACGACGGCTCGGACGTCCGCTCCTCGGTTGCCAAGCTCGACGCGAGCAGTGTCACCGTCCCGGCCGGAGCGACCGTCAAGGTCCCGCTGGACATCGACCCGACGGCGAGCCTGAAGGCCGCTCAGTACGGTGATGTCACCGGCCGCGTGCTGGCCACCGGTGCCGACGGCGCCAAGGTCTCCACCCCGTTCTCCCTGTACGTCGGCGCGGAGACGGTCACCCTGCGGGTCAAGCTCATCGACCGCACCGGCAAGCCCGCCGCCGGCTCCTCCTCGGTGGACGTCATCGGCACCGACGACGCCAGCGGTGAGCGCCGCTACAACGACGGCTCCACCGACCAGGTGTACCAGGTCCGGCCCGGCGCGTACTTCGTCTCCAGCTTCGTCACCTCGCCGGACTTGACGGACGCCACCGGGACGCGCGTCGAGTCCGTCGGTTATCTGGCGCGGCCGCAGCTGAACGTCACCAAGGACACCACCCTTGTACTGGACGCCCGCAAGGCCCACCGGGTCCAGGTGAAGACCGAGGACCGCAACTCCGAGAGCCGCTCCACGACGCTCGCCTTCGGCCGCAGCTGGGACGACGTCTGGCTGCACGCGGGCTCCCTCACCGGCAACCGCTTCGTCGAGAACTACCTCGTCGACATCGAGGGCAAGGCGAGCGACGGCGACTTCGACTTCACCAGCTTCTGGCGTGCGTACGCCCCGCTGATCGAGGAGCTCTCGGTCGTCGGCGGTGCCGAGCTGCACCCGTGGGCCGCGAGCACCAGCTCCGCCAACCTCGACGGTACGGGTGAGGCCGCGCTCGTCGACGCCGGCACCGGCACCGCCGCCGAGCTGAAGGCTGCCGATGTCACGGGCAAGATCGCCCTGGTGAAGGTCACCGACGACGGATACATGGCCACCCAGGCGCGGAACGCCAAGACCGCCGGCGCAAAGGCGATCATCGGGTACCGGCCGGCCGCCGGCTCCTGGCAACCGGTCATCGGCTACGGTACGGCGCCGCTGCCCTCCCTCGGGATCGAGACGGGAGAGGCCGCCGACCTGACCGCCGCCCTGGCCGACGGACCCGTGACGCTGCGCTGGAAGGGCACTGCCGTCAGTCCGTTCGTCTACAACCTGAGCTTCCCCGAGACCGGCCCGGTCACTTCGGACCGCACGTACAAGGTCCGTGACAGCAAGCTCGGCAAGTCCACCGCCACGTACGAGGCGATGGGTGTCGCCGCCGACTACGTCGACGTCATGATCTACGACCGGCCTTACGGCGGCAGCTACTCCGCCGTCTACGACACCGTCTCCGTCCCCGGCAAACGCACCGAGTACTACTCGGCGGGCGACACCAGCTGGCAGCGGTACCTCTCCTCCAGCTTCCCCTGGGGCGAGTCGCTGTTCGACAAGCCCCGTACCTACAAGTCCGGTTCACAGCGCACGGAGAGCTGGTACCGGGGCATCCTCGGTCCCTCCGCTCCGCGCGACTCCTCGGGCGAGCCGCAGCTCGCCGCCGAGCGTCAGGACAACCTGATCGGTGTCGCCCCGGGCTTCTGGGCCGACAACGAACACGGCGGTCTCCAGGGCAGCTTCGGGGACATGGGCAACATCAGGCTCAGCAGCGGTGGTGAGGTGCTCGGCGAGTCCGGCTGGCCTTCCGGGGTGTTCACCGTCCCGGCGGAGGACGCGGCCTACGAACTCACCATGACCACCGCCAAGTTCGGTTCGCCCGCCGCCGTGTGGAAGCGGTCCACCCGGACCGAGACGACCTGGAAATTCCGTTCGAAGCGGGACGAGACCGCGTACTCTCAGGGCATACCGCTGCTCTTCCCGGGCTACGACCTGGCGACGGACGGTATGAAGGCCCTTGCGGCTCAAGACGATCAGAAGATCGGCCTGAGCGTCACGGGCCACGCGGGCTACACGCCCGGCAAGCTGACCGCCGCCAAGGTCTCCTACTCGTACGACGGCGGCCAGACCTGGGCCGAGGCCACCACCGCACAGCAGAACGGTCACTGGACCGCGACCGTGAACCACGCGGACGCGGCCGGCAAGACGGTCACTCTGAAGACCGAACTGACCGACTCCAACGGCAACTCCGTCACCCAGACCGTGGTCAGCGCGTACGCAGTGCGCTGACCACGCCCCTGACCGGACCGCCGGGCGCCCTTCCCATGGGCGGGGCCGCCCGGCGGCCGCACTCGGCGACTCCGTACCTGATGGCGAGCGGCCGGCCCGGTGGCAGGAGTGTCCATGTGACGCTCGTGGCGCTGGCCCGGGACACCGTAGACCCTCAAGCCCTACGCGCGTCCGTTCGCCGGATCGATCGGCCTTCCTGCCGGCGTGCTAAAGACAAGGCGGTTGTCCCTCCAATCGCACGCCGCCGCCTGTCGTTCTCCTTCTTGGACCTCACGGTGTTCCTTGAGCGAGTGGATGCACTCGCCGGGAAGGGCGATGCGGCGTTCGGATGCGCGGGTCTTGGTGGGGAGGGTGGTCAGCCCGCCGGTCTGGGTGCGCTGGAGGGTGCGGCGAATGCTGGCAGTGCCGGTCAGGACGTCGTCGAGGTCTTCCCAATGGAGGCCGAGGAGTTCGCCCTTTCGGAGCCCGGTGCGGAGGGCGAGTTCGTACAGCGCGCACAGGCGGTCATTGCGGGCGGCGGCGAGGAACTGGCGGGCTTCATCTGCCGTGAGCGGTTCGAACCGACGAGGGCGCGGTGTACCGGTGCGTACGTTGCGGGCGACGTTGCGCGGGATCTCCTCCTCACGCACCGCGTGCTCCAGGGCGGACTTGAGGACGGAGTGGATGTACGTCAGCGGGGAGAGCCGCTTGGAGCAGCACGCCCCGGCGGCACAGCAACGGGGCTGATCGCGGTGGGCGTCGATGCCACGGGTGCAGCACTGGCAGGTGCTGCGGAGCCGGTCGAGCCACGTGCGGACATCCTTGGCGGTGAGCTTGGCGAGCTTCTTCTTGCCCAGTTCGGGGATGAGGTAGAGCCGGGCGACGGCGTTGTAGCGGGTGTGGGTGTTCTCGCGGAGCTGGTGGACGGCGACGTTCTCCAGCCCGTACGTCAGGTAAGCCACCACACTGCCCTGCGCGGAGGGGACGGGGAGGCCGCGGTTGCTGGCGGCTATCTTCTCGGTGAGCTTGGCCTGCGCTTCCTTGCGGGTGTTGCCGTAGACGCGGATGGGCTTGCGGGTGTTGCCGGGGGCGAGGACGTATCCGGCTGCTTCCCAGCGGCCGTCCTTGCGCTGGTAGACGGTTCGGGACTGCTGCACGGATGAGTGACACGTTGACCGGGCTTGCTGAGAGGCGTTGCTCCTGGTTCTCTGTCCCAGAGAAGTCCCAGAGACTCCGTCACGCCTCACCCACCTCGCATTTGTGCAGGTCAGGAGGGGTGTGACGGTGCCTCTTCAGCAGGCTTTCAGATGTCGCGGAACTCCTGTACAACGCTCCTGACCTGCACAAACAAGCTCACCTGGAGATCATCTTGCTCGGGCGTTGCACAAGCCGAATGGCGCAGAGTCAGGTGGCGCGTGGGTACGCGCTTTGGACCGCGACGCGATTTTTGGAGCCGGCTGGTGAGGCGGTTTCCGAGGAGTCCTCAAGCCAACCGGCCCATGTTGGTCACCATGAAGGGCCCCTCGCAACCACACATCCAACGTCCCGACAATGACGCCGGAGCGCCGTCACCACGCGGGCGCGCCGCCACGCCCCCATCCTCTGACGCCTTCCCGGCGCGGCTTCCCTCCCTGACCGGAATGCGATTCGTCGCCGCCTTCATGGTGCTGATCTGCCACATCACCATCGTGGTCGTGCCCCGGGTGCAGGAGCCGTGGGTCGCCTCCGTCGGGGACTACCTCTACCCGGCCGGGCCGACCGGGGTGGTGTTCTTCTTCGTCCTGAGCGGCTTCGTGCTGACCTGGGTGGCCCGGCCCACCGACACCAAACGTCTGTTCTGGCGTCGTCGGCTGGTGAAGATCTACCCCAACCACCTCGTCACCCTGGCCGTCGTCACCGTCCTCATGCTCGTGTACGGGAACCCGGTCACGGCGGCCAACACCCTGCCCACCCTGTTCCTCGTGCAGAGCTGGATACCCTCCCAGGAGGTCGTCCTCAACTTCGCGTCCAGCGGTGCCAGTTGGACACTGGCCTGTGAGCTGCTGTTCTACCTCTGCTTCCCGGCGCTGCTTCTGCTGGTGCGCCGGGTCCGGGCGCAGCGGCTCTGGCTGTGGGCCGGGGGTGTCGCCGTCGCGATCTGCGTGTTGCCGTTCGTGGCCTGGCTGCTCCCGGACACCCCGACCATGGCCGACTCCCTGGCAAGCTCGATCCCGTGGTGGGAGGAGTGGTTCGTCTACTACTTCCCGGTCGTCCGGGCGCTGGAGTTCGTTCTCGGCATGCTGGTCGCGCAGATCGTGCTGAGCGGCCGGTGGATCCGCCTGGGCCTTCTGCCCGCCGTCGTGCTGGCGCTGGCGAGCTATCTCGTCATCGTCAAGACGCTGCCGGAGACGTTCAGTCAGTCGTCCGGGATCGCGTTCTTCCTCGCCCTGGTCATCGCCGCCGCGGCCACCGCCGACGCGGACGGCCGGCGCACACTCCTGAAGAGCCGGACCATGGTCTTCTTCGGGGAGATCTCCTTCGCCCTCTACATGGTGCACTGGTTCGTCCTGGGCTACGGACCGCTCGGCATGTCCAAACCCGACGGCTGGATGCGCCAGTCGACGCTTTCGCGTGCGCTCTACGAGAGCGCTCTCGTGATCGTTGTCAGCATGCTGCTCGCCTGGCTGTTGTACGTGAGCGTAGAGCGTCCGGCCATGCGGCGGTGGAGCAGGCCCGCCCCGCAGAAGGACACCGCCCGAACGGGTCCCGAACCGGTGATCCGCGCTTGACCGACGGCCGTCCGCGTGCCGCACGGCGCGGCCGGCTCGCGCGTCCGTGCGCGCCGTCCCCCCATGGCGGGGGGAGGGCGCGCACGGACGGGCATCGGTGGCCGTCGGCCGTCCGGTCAGATGATCTTCACCTCGGGGACGTACACGATCCACTTCCCGCCCCGGGCGCGGAACTCCTGCTCCTTGGCGATGATCTCGTCCGCGTGGTTCCACGCGAAGAGCAGCGCGTAGTCGGGGTACGGAGCGGAGAACTCCTCCATCGGCCGGACCGGGATATGCGTCCCGGGCGTGAGCCGGCCCTGCTTGGCCGCCGTGGAGTCGAACACCGCCGGAACGAGGTCCGGGCCGATGTCGCAGTAGTTGGCGACGGTGGCGCTCTTCGCCGTCGCGCCGTACGCGGCGACTGTGTGGCCCTGCTCGCGCAACTGGGCCAGCAGCGTGGTGAGCGCCTCGCAGTTCCGCTTCACCTCGACCGCGAAGTTCTCCAGGATCGTGATGTCGACGATCTGGCGCTTGCGCTCCTCGGCGATCAGCGAGTCGACGGCCGCCGCGGGCTCCCGACGCCCCTCGCGGCCGATGGTGTAGCGCACCTCGCCACCGTGCACCGGGAGGCGCTCGACGTCGACGAGCTCGAAGCCGAACCTGCGCGCGGTGGCCCGTACGGACGAGGCCGAGAACAGGTAGAAGTGCTCGTCGTAGATCTGGTCGAAGCTGGTGCGCTCGACGATGTCCCCGAGGTAGGGGTCCTCGAACACGAAGATGCCGTCGGGGGCCAGCAGGGCGTCGACCCCGCGGAACACCGAGTCCAGGTAGGGGATGTGGCAGATGGTGTTCGCGGCGTAGATCACGTCGGCGGGTCCGTCGGTCGCGCGTATGGCGGTGGCCGTCGACTCCTGGAAGAAGTCGATCTTCACTCGGACGCCCTTGCCGGCGGCCAGCTCGGCCACATCCCGGGACGGGTCCACGCCCAGGTGCCGGACGCCCTGTTCGGCGACGGTCTTGAGCATGACCCCGTCGTTGCAGCCGATCTCCACCACGAAGGGGTCCTCGCCCTGCCCGCCCGCCGCGAGCAGTTGGTGGGCGGTGCGGGTGAAGTGGTCCCGCATCACCGAGGACATCGAGGAGTGGTACGGGTAGTCCGCGCGGAACATCCGTTCGCGGGGCACTTCTTCCATCAGCTGCACCATGGTGCACTGTTCGCAGACGCCCACGGCGAGCCGGTAGAAGAATGCCTCCGAGCTGTCCTCGGGCCTGCGGAAGGCGTCGGAGAGAGGCTGTCGGCCGAAGTCGAAGAACTCCTGCACCACGCCTTGGCAGATACGGCATGAAGTCATGTCGGTGACCGTAGGTGCGGGTTCTCGAAAATTGCTCGACAGGAACTTGACGGGGTGCCATGCCCGCTCATTCGAGAAGGACCCCGGATTCGAGCGCACATCGAGACCTGCTCGAATGCCCCATGATGCACTGATCGCCCTGCGGTGCTGTGCAACCAGTGATCGAGAGGTGTCACCCGGTGAAGGGGATCATTCTTGCGGGCGGATCGGGAACCAGACTCCAGCCCGTGACCATCGCTGTTTCCAAGCAGCTACTGCCGGTCGGCGACAAACCGATGATCTACTACCCGTTGAGCATTCTGATGCTGGCCGGCATCCGGGAGGTCCTGGTCATCTCGACCCCCGACGATCTCCCGCAGTTCCGGCGGCTGCTGGGCGACGGATCACATCTCGGACTCCAGATCGAATACGCCGAACAGGTCGAGGCCAACGGACTCGCGGAAGCATTCGTGATCGGCGCCGACCATATCGGCGACAGCTCGGTCGCCCTGATTCTGGGCGACAACATCTTTCACGGGCACAATTTCTATTCCGTACTCACGGAAAACAGCCGGGACGTGTCCGGGTGCGTCCTGTTCGGCTATCCGGTGAACGATCCCGAGCGCTACGGTGTGGGCGAGGTCGACGCCGACGGCCGGCTCGTGTCCATCGAGGAGAAGCCCACGCACCCGCGGTCCAACCGGGCCATCACCGGGCTGTACTTCTACGACAACTCCGTCGTGGACGTCGCCAAGAACGTCCGGCCGTCGGCGCGCGGCGAACTGGAGATCACCGATGTGAACCGCTGGTACCTGGAGGGCGGACGCGCCAGGCTGGTCGACCTCGGCCGGGGCTTCGCCTGGTTGGACACCGGTACCCCCGAGTCGCTGTTGCTGGCCGGACAGTACGTCGGGACGCTGGAGGAGCGGCAGGGCGTGCGCATCGCCTGCGTGGAGGAGGTCGCCCTGCGCATGGGCTACATCACCAGCGACGAGTGCCACAGCCTCGGCGTCCGGCTCGCCAAGTCCCGTTACGGGCAGTACGTCATGGCCATCGCCAAGGAGCTCGCCGACCTCTAGGGGCCTACCCCGTCATCCCCGGTGGGCGCACGACGACGGCTATGGTTCCTCGGGGTGCTCATCCGGTGGGGGAGTCCCCCCACCGGATGATCCGCGCGGCCGCCCCCCGGCGGTCGCCCGCAGGGGGCCGGTCAGACGCCCCGATCCACCGGCCGGAACTCGATGTCGTGGCGCTCGGCCTTGTCAGCGGCGAAGCGCAGCAGACGACCACCCTCCTCCATGACGGACTCCTCCTCGGTGCCCGTCAACGGCCGGAACGGTTTGACGACCAGCGTCGCCCCGGCCTTCTCCTGCCGGATGTGCCAGAGCCCCCGCACGAAGCCGTCCACGGTCACCGCCGCCTCGACGACGATGTGCTTGCGCACCACCTCGTCCATCATCCGGGACCGGTCGAAGTGACTGAGGACCACGTTGTCGAGCGCGGCGAGGAACCGGACCGGCGCCGGGGTGTCCGGGTCGGGCAGCGGGGCGTCGGGGAGGTCGTACAGATCCTGGCCGGCCTCGTTGCGGTGGAGCCGCAGTTGCGATCCCAGGCCGTCGACCACCTCGCGCAGCCGTGTCATTCCGCTCCAGGCCTGGACGTCCTTCACCGTGGCCGGGCCGAACGCGGCCAAGTAGCGCAGGACCAGCTTGCGGGCCGCCTGCTCCTCGACGGCCGGACTCCGGCCGAGCCAGTGGTCGGCGAGCGCGATGGGCGTGGCCCCCCGCTTGCCCCAGGTGCCGTCCGGCGGCGGGTGCACCACCGGCAGCAGCCCCTGTACCGACCGGGCCATGCCGACCTTGTCGGTGCCGGGCCACCGCTCCACCAGGGCCCGGCCCAGCTCCACCCGGGTCACCGTGCCCTCGCCGATGAACTCCCTTGAGAACGCCGCGATCTCGGCCAGGTCGAGCCCGGCGGTGAACTTGCCGAAGGCCCCCTTCTGCCACCGGTCCAGCATCGACTGCAGGAGCGGCCGGACCCACAGGTAGTCCTCGGTGCTCAGCAGGTGCTGGGTCCCCCGGAACAGCGTCGCGCGCACCACCCGGCGCTCGTACAGCAACCGGGTCAGATCGTCGAGGCGGAAGTCCTCCACCCGGCTCCACAGGCCGATGTAGGGCGGATCGGGGTCCTGTGCCTGCAGTCCGACGAGGCGTTCCGTCACCTCCAACGCCGAGAGGCCGGTCCGCTCCAGCAGCAACTGCCGCTGCGAGGTGGCCCTGTTCAGGCTCCGGCGGGTGAGCAGTGCCATGGTGTCCTTCCTACGGAGCGCACGCGAGGCGGCGAACTGTGCCGGACGATAGCCGGGATCGCGGTCATCCACTGTCCGCGATCGCCTTGGCGACGCCCCCGGCGGACGCCTCCAGTGATTCCCCACCCGCACTCCAGACGGCGTACCCAGCATCTGTGCGGGCACGACCGTCGCCCGAACGGCTCACGGGGAACGGGAGGAACGGCTCATGGAAGCCAAGGAACTGGGTGTCGTCGGCGCGCACGTCTTCACCCCGCAGGTGTTCGCGGACCCACGCGGCGCGTTCGTGTCGCCCTTCCAGGAGGAGGCGTTCGTCCGGCAGACCGGGCATCGGCTGTTCCCGGTGGCGCAGAGCAGCCATAGCCGCTCCCGCCGGGGCGTCGTCCGCGGGGTCCACTTCACCCGCACCCCGCCGGGTATGGCGAAGTACGTCTACTGCCCCCGGGGCCGGGCGCTCGACATCATCGTGGACCTGCGGCGTGGTTCGCCGACCTTCGGCCGCCACGCCACCGTCGTCCTCGACCCGGTGGACTTCCGGGCGGTGTACTTCCCCGTCGGTCTGGGCCACGCCTTCGTCGCGCTGGAGGACGACACGGTGATGGCTTACACCCTGTCCCTGGCCTACGCCCCTGAGAACGAACTGGCGTTGTCGGTGGACGACCCCGACCTGGCGCTGTCCCTGCCCGAGGACATCGAACCGGTCGTCTCGGAACGCGACCGGGCGGCCCAGAGCCTCGCACAGGCCCTGGAGTCGGGGGTGCTGCCCGACTACGAACAGTGCCTGGAGCTGGATGCCCGACTCGCCCGCTGAGACGGTACGCCGACAGCGCGCGGCCCCGGTCGCGACCAGCCGGATTCGAGCGGGAATCAGGCACCGGCTCCTAGGTTCCGGAACATGAAGATTCTCGTGGCCACAGGGCCTGCCCACCCGCTGTACTTCCCGGTCGTGCCCATCGCCTGGGCGCTGCGCGCCGCCGGTCACGAAGTGCTCGTGACGGTCCCCGAAAGCTTCGAACCCGCCGTACGCGGCTCCGGTCTCGCCATGACGCCGGTGCATGGCCCCCTGGACATGGGCGAGGTCATGGCCCTGGACCGGGAGGGCCGACCGGTCCGCGTCCCCGACAACGACGCCGACATGGCCGCGGGCGTCGGTGCCGGCTTCGGCCGGCTGGCCGCGCGGACCGTCGACGCCACCGTCGAGCTCGTCGGGCGCTGGCGGCCCGACCTCGTGATCACCGACTCGTACTCCTTCGCGGCCCCGGCCATCGCCGCCGGGATGCACGGCGTCCCGTGGGTCAAGCACATCGTCGGCCCCGGCGATCTGCCGGTCGCCGACGCGGTGGAGCGGGAAATGGCCCCGGAACTGGAGCGCCTGGGGCTGGACAAGCTGCCCCCGCCCGCCCTGGTCCTCGACAACTGCCCCCCGGCGCTCGGCGATCCGGTGCCCGGGGCGCAGCCCGTACGGTATGTCCCCTTCGGTGAGCCGGGGGCCGTGCCCGGCTGGGTCCACGAGCCCCGCACCCGGCCCCGGCTGCTGGTGACCCTGGGGTCCGTCCAGCCGCAGATCGGTGGCATCCCGATGCTCGGCCAGATGATCCAGGCCCTCGCGTCCCTGGACGCGGAGCTGGTCGTCGCGGTCGCCGACCACCTGGTCGACAAGCTCGGCACGCTCCCGGACAAGGTCGTCGCCGCGGGGTGGATCTCGCTGACCTCCGTGCTGCCCGGTTGCGACGCGGCCGTCCACCACGGCGGCCCCGGCACCATGATGGCCTGCTCATTCCAGGGCATCCCCCAGGTCGTCGTCCCCGGCCGCGGCAAGCCCCTGGAGGCCATCGCCCGGCTGGCCGACCTCGGTGCGGTGCGCCACCTGCCGCCCGCCGACCTGACCCCGCAGAGCCTGCTGGACTCCTGCCGCACCCTGCTGGAGGACACCGGCTATGCCAAGCGGGCCAAGGAGGTACGCGAGGAGATCGCCCGGCAGCCCTCGCCCGGCGCGGTCGTGCCGGTCCTCGAAGACCTCGCCCTGCGGTACAGGACGGCCTAGGGCCGTGCCCACGCCCCGACCGGGCGCGCCCGGCACACTCCGGACGGCCGTCCTCGGCGGCACCGGCTGGCTCGGCAGACACGTCTGCGAGCTGGCCGCCCGGCGCGGCCACTACGTCCTCGCCATGGCCCGTCGGCCCCGACCTCACGTCGCCACCCACCACCGGTTCGTCGGGCTCGACCTCGGCCGCGCCTCGCCCGAGAGCATCGGCCGGCTGCTGCGCGAGCACCGGGTGGACGTCGTGGTCAACGCCACCGACGCGGCGAACGCCACCGACGGCTGGGCCAGGACCGACGAGGAACTGGCGGACCTGAACCTCGGCCTGGTCTGCCGCCTGCTCGCGGCCCTGGGCACCGTGGAGGAACGTGTCCGCCTCGTCCACATCGGCACGATGCACGAGTACGGCGAGGTCTCCGCGGGCACCGTCATGGACGAGGCGCTCCATCCGCGCCCGGTGACCCCCTACACCCGGAGCAAACTGGCCGGTTCGCAGGCGGTGCTGGCAGCCACCCGGACCGGTGCGGCGGACGGGCTGGTCCTGCGGGTCGCCAACGTCAGCGGCCCCCACCCGTCGCCCGAGAGCTTTCCCGGCAAGCTCGTCGCCCTGTTGCGTGAGGCGGTGGCCACCGGTGACCGGATGCCGGTCACCCTGGGCGACGCGCGGCGCGACTTCGTGGATGTACGCGATGTCGCCGAAGCGGTCCTGAAGGCCGCCGAGTCGACGGCGACCGGCCAGGCCGTGAACATCGGCAGCGGGACGGCCGTGGACATGCCCACCCTGGTGCGGCTCTTCGTCACCGCCGCCGGCTTCCCGGCCGAGATCCTCGACGAACGGGCCCAGGAGGTCCGCAGCCTCGGCGGCGCCTGGACCCGGGCCGACATCCGACGCGCCGCGCAACTGCTCGACTGGCGGCCCCGGACCACCCTCGCCGTCTCCCTGCGGGACATGTGGCGGACGGACCGGGCGGAGCACCGGCCGGTGGCCGGCCGGTAGGCGGATCAGCGGGAGGAACGAGGAAGGGGGTCCGGGCCAGGTGGCCCGGACCCCCTTCGTCCGCTTCAGAGCGGCGCTCTCACTTCAGCACGCCGACGAACAGCCCGCAGCCGAACCGGTCGGTCCGGACGTACTCGACCGAGCAGCCCGCCCCCTCGAAGGCCCGCTCGTAGGTCTCACGAGTGAACAACCGCATCCGGTGCACGTCGGTGAAGTGCCGGATCCCGCTGTCCTTCAACGCGTCCAGGTAGTGGACGACGATCGGGACCCGGTCGCCCTCGCGGGTGGAGTGCGAGATCCGCACCGTGACCCGGCCGTCGGACCGCACTAGGTCCTCCGCGATGTACCCGGGGAGGAACGCGTCCGGAAAGTACCAGGGTTCGAGCACGATGACCCCGCCGGGCGTCAGGTGCCGGGCCATGCCGCTCAGGGAGGCCTCCAACTCCTCGGGGGTGTCCATGTACCCGATGGAGCTGAACATGCAGATGACCGCGTCGTAGGACCGCTCCAGCGAGAAGTCCCGCATGTCGCCCGCGTGCACCGGAATGCCGGGCATGCTCTCCCCGGCCTTGACGATCATGTGCTCGGATAGTTCGAGTCCCTCCACCACGTCGAAGGTCTCCCGCAGGAAGGCCATGTGGCCGCCCGTCCCGCAGGCCACGTCGAGCAGCGTGCTCGCGTCCGGCCTCCGGGCCCGCACATGGGCGGCCACCTCGGCGGACTCCGCGGGGTAGTCCTTGCCGCGGCCGGCGTAGATGAGCTCGTAGATCTCCGCGAGTCCGGAGCCGTACACCTCTTCGCCCATGGCCCTCACACGTCCCAGGTGACGTGCAGCTCGTGAACGCCGTACACGATCGCGCCCTCCTTGCGGGGCACCTCGTCCAACGGCTTGACCAGCCGCAGCGATGGGATCCGGCGGAACAGCGTCGTCCAGACGATCTGCATCTCCAACCGGGCCAGCTCCGCGCCGATGCACAGGTGCGCCCCGTACCCGAACCCGACCTGCTTGCGGCTGCCCCGGCTCAGGATCAGCTCGTCGGGGTCGGGGAAGACCTCGGGGTCCCGGTTGGCGGTGAGCAGGAGGCACAGGATCCCGTCACCGGCCGGGATGACCGTGCCGTCGATCTCGATGTCCTCCAGCGCGACCCGAGGCACCCCCACGTCGCCTATCGTCACCACGCGCAGCAGTTCCTCGGTGGCCGGGCCGATCATCTTCTCCGGATCGGCCAGCAGTTCCGCCAGCTGCTCCGGGTGCTCCAGCAGGGCGGCGGTGCCGAAGGAGATCATGCTCGCGGTGGTCTCGTGACCGCCGTTCATCAGCATTCGGACCATGTTGACCAGATCGCGTTCCGTGTACTCCTCGCCCGACTCCTCGTACGCCGCGATGGCCATGCTGATGACGTCCTCGCCGGGCGTCTCCGTCTTGAGCCGCACCAGCTTCTCGACGTACGCGTTGACCTCGATGATCGCGGCCCGCCGCTGCTCGGGCGCACTGCGGCCGCCGAACATGTTGTTGCTGTGCTCGATGATGAAGTCGTGGTCGTCCTGCGGGACGCCCAGCATCTCGCAGATCACCGTCGTCGGCAGCGACAGCGAGAACAGCCGGTGGAAGTCGACCGGCGGGGCCAGGTCGAGCATCCGGTCGATGTGTTCGTCGACGACCTCCTGGATGCGCCCGCGCATCTTCTGCACCCGCTGGTACGTGAACGCGGCGGCGACCTTGCCCCGCGCCCGGGTGTGCTCCGGCGCGTCGTACCCGATGAAGGAGGTCTCCGTGCGGAACTCCGGCGGCGCGATGAAGTAGAAGGGGAAGCCGGGCAGTCTGCGCGAGGCGCTCACCCGGGGGTCCGTCAGCAGACTGCGGACGTTGGCGTAGCCGGTCACCGTCCAGACCCGCAGGCCCGACTGGGCGAGTGTCACCTGCGTGACACCCTTCTCGATCATTTCCGCATACTGCGCGGGCGCGGTGAACGGCCCCTGACGCGCGTAGGGGAAGGGGGGGTGGGCGACAGGGCAACGGGATTCGGTCGTCATCGTGCGATCTCCTTGGCTGTCCGGCCCTTCTCGGGGGCGCGGGGGCGGTCACGGCCAGAGGCCCCGGGGCGCCCGGGGTGTCCGGTCATCCCTGGGTGCGTAGCCCCGGTCCGGGCCCGGTGGCGGCGACCCCGTCCACGGCCGGCTCCTTGGCGTCCCAGTCGATGTGATGGCTCATCATCCAGGTGGGGTCGCCCTTGCCCCCGGTCCCGCGGAAGGCTCTGGAGATGAAGAAGTTGCGCAGCAGACGGCCCGCAGGGCCGCGTCGGATATTGCCCTCGTTGTTGTACTTCCCCTGCGCGACGATGTCCTCGACGCGCTTGCGCCTCGCCGCCTCGTAGCTGACGAATCCCCGCTCGTGTGAGGGCGCGTCGCGCAGGCACTTGGCCAGCACGACCGCGTCCTCCATGGCCACCGCGCAGCCCTGGCCCGCCGTGGGGGACACCGCGTGCGCCGCGTCACCGATCACGATCATCCGGTCGCGGTGCCAGCGGGGCACCGGCGGCAGGTCGTACGTCGGGGACGGCGGTGCGAGGTCCCGGGTCGCCCCGATGATGGCGGCCGCCGGAGTACGGTCGTCCTCGAACAGGCGCAGCAGGTCCCCGCGCCAGGTCGCCGTCCTGAGCCGCAACAGCTCCTGGTCCGGTTCCTCGGCGCGCGGCGGGTTGGCGAACCACCAGAGGCTGCCGTCGGGGTGCTTGGTATAGCTGAAGAAGCTCCGCCTGCCGAAGAACATCCGGATGACGCCCGGCGGGCCCTCCAACTGGAGCCCATCGGCGCGGCCGAAGGCGTTGAGCACCCCCAGATAGCGCGGCGAGGGAGCCGAGGGGTCGATGATACGGCGGACCTGCGAGCGCAGACCGTCCGCCCCCACCAGAAGATCGCCCCCGGCATGCGTCCCGTCCTCGAAGACCGCCCGCACCCCGTCGCCGTCGACGCTCGCGTCCACGATCCGCTTGCCGAACTCGATGGGGATCCCGCGCCGCGCCGCCTCGTCCCGCAGCCCGACGTAGAGGTCGGAGCGGCGGATCGTCTGGATGATCTGGCCCCGGTGCGCCAGCCGGTCGGTGGCGACGTCGCCGGTCAGCGCCCGGCCGGTGTCGCTGTAGAACGCGATGGCGGGCGTGTCGAAGCCCTTCTCCCGGACCAGGTGGCCCAGGCCGATGCTGTCCAGGGCGTCGATGCCGTTCGGGCCGATGTTGACGAAGTTGCCGATGCCGTCGGCGGTGCGGTCGAAGGCCTCGTAGAGGGTGGGCTCGAAGCCCGCCTTCTGAAGGGCGATGACGCAGACGGCCCCGGCGATCCCGCCGCCGATGACGAGCACGCGAGTCATGATTCCTTCCTCTGTTCACGGGGGACGGAGCCGGCGCCGTCGTCCGCCGGAACGTCCGGGCGGCTCACCGTGCTCAGGCAGGACGTGTCGTCGGGCAGGACGCCGTCGACGAAGTAGCCCTCGACGAGCCTGTCCACGTCCGGATTGCGAACGAAGCCATAGATCTCGTGCTGGCCCGAGTCGGCGACCGTGATCAGCCGGTGCCCGAGCCGGGCGGCCATCGCGGCCCCGCCCTCGTAGTGGTCGGTCGGGTCGCCCTCGGCGTGCACGACCAGCCCGGCCGGGTAGCCGCGGGCGGACAGTTCCACGGGACGCTCCGGCGGGGTGAACGTACGGAAGGCCCCCACCCAGGTCTGGGCGCGCATCACGCCGTAGCCGTACGGGAAGTGTTCCCGGAAGCGGCGCATGTCCTCGTAGTAGACCTCAAGGTCCGCCGGCCAGTCCTTCTCGACCGTCACCGCGTCGAGCACCCCGCACCGGGTCTCGCCCTCGGTCTCGCTCGGCGGCCACACCTTCTCGTTCGCGAGCCACTTCCCGGCCGCCTCGGCGCCGCCCGTCCGGACGTCGGCCACCAGGTCCGCCAGCTCCCGCCACTTCGAGCGGTCGGCCGAGCGGAACCCCATCGCCCCGTCGAACAGCGACCGCAGCGGGACGGCGCCCGGGGTGGTGGTGATCGCGGCGGCGGCCGCCTCGACCGCGGCGAGCACCTGCTCGCCGGAGGTCCCGAGCCCGAAGTGGCTCTCGCGCCGCGCGGTCCAGGCGGCCCAGGCCTCCACGTTGTCCCGGTTGGCGCGCCCCTGGGCCATGGCCTGCTCGCGCCAGGACCAGTCGGGATGCACACAGGAGTCCAGGACGCTGCGGTCCAGCCGGTCGGGGAACAGTGCTCCGTAGACCGCGCCGAGGTAGGTGCCGTAGGTGTAGCCCAGGTAGTTGAGGCTGTCCTCGCCGAGCACCGCGCGGATCACGTCCATGTCCCGGGCGGTGTTGGGCGTGTTGATGTGCGGACGCAGCTCGCCGCCCGCTCGCAGGTTGCCTTCCTCGCGTATGCGGAAGTCCTCGGAGATCAACGCGAAGGCGGAGTCCGGGGGGCGTGAGTCGAACGGCGCGGCCGGCGGGGTGATCTCGCCGCGAAGTGGCGTGGAGTCCCCGGTGCCGCGCGGGTCGAAGCCGATCAGGTCGTAGACCTCGGTGAGCCCTGTGTGCGCCAGCGCGGCGGGAAAGCCCCGGCCGAGCCCGAAGTAGCCCCCGGGGCCTCCGTTGACCAGCAGCAGGATGCCGCGACGCCGCTCCGGGTCCTTGGCCCGGAGCCGGCTGACGGCGATCGAAAGCCTGCGGCCCGCGGGGTCCGTGTAGTCCATCGGCACCACCACCACCGCGTGCTCGACGGGTACGTGGGTCGGTGCGGCCGCCGGAAGCCAGGCCGAGGCGGCACCGCCGCCGGGAGGTGCCGGGGCCCACTGAGGCCGTTGCTCGTGGAACGCCGTCAGCGCGTTCTCGCCCGGGGCGTTCGCGCTCGGGTCGGGCCCGGTGTCGGGCGGGGTTTCACGGGTTGTCATGACGATGCGCTCGACTTCCTTGTCGCAGGGGCAGAAGGGGAGGGCGTCCCGGCTGTCGGGAGGCAGACGATCTCCAGCACCGCCACCGACCAGGCGAAACCTCCGCCGGCGCTGACGAGGGCGCAGAACTGTCCGGGGGCCAGGGCGCCGGTCCGCACCAGATGGGCCAGCCCCCCGAAGGGATCGCCCGCACCCAGGTGTCCCACCCCGGACCCCCACGACCAGGTGCTCCGGTCGGCGTCGATGTCCAGTGCGCCGAAGAACTGGAAGTCCATCTTCGGGCGGCCCAGATGGGGCAACACGAACCAGGCGATGCCGTCGGCCTTGACGTCCGCGTCCGTCAACGCCCGCTCGAACGCATTACGTTGCCCGGCTTGCAGGCGTTCGATGAGCTCGCCCATGCCGAGTTGCTCGACCAGCCGCGCCCGGTGCCCGGCCACACTGACCGGGGAGCGGACGCCCAGCGGCGTCGTACCGAACGGGTCGTCGCCCCGGCCCATCGACTCCAGTGTCGGATCTGAGACCGTCACCAGGCTGCGCAGGCGGGCGAAGCCGCCGGCGGTGGACAGGACGGCCGCCGTTCCGCCGTCCCCGCACACCGTCCCCGGGTCGGTCTCCCAGCGGTCGAACCCGGGCAGGGCGAACCGGTCGCCCGTGGTGATCAGCACACTGTGCGGGGCCCGGCCGGACAGCAGCGCGGCGACCGCCAACTCCATGGCCGCCATACCACCGTTGGAGAGCTGCCCGACGTCCATCGCCGGGCAGGAGCCGCCCACTGTCTCCCGCTGGACGTAGGAGGCGGGCGCCCAGAGGTCATGCCCCTGGTAGTACGTACTGGCGTGCAGAACGAGGCTGATGTCCTCCCGGCCGGCTCCCGCCGCGCGCAACGCCTCCCGGGCCGCTCGAACCGCCATCTCGGGCCCCGACTCCTCGCCGACGCACACCGAACGCATCCGGCTGCGCCGGATCGTCCGTTCGTCCGCGAAACCCTGCCGCGCCACCTCGGCGACGGGCAGGGCAGGCGGCAGATGAAGCCCGACCCCGGAAATGAACACGTCCGTGACGTTCACCGGATCCTCCCTCGTGCACCACTCGGCCGGATCGTCGCCGGCGGGTGAAGCCGGATACGGCCCCCGGGCCCGGAGTCTGTGGCGGCGACGTCAAAACCGGCTCGAGGCCGGATGGAGCCCCCGCGGTTCGAACCGTTCTCAGGCGTGGCTCGAACGCCGGGACGCACCGTGTGGCCGAATCCCAGGAAAGGTACGTGGATGCCGCTCTTGCCCCCGACCACCCGGCCCGTCGCCCTGATGTTCGCCGGACAGGGCGCCCAGCACCCCAGGATGGCGGCGGGCCTCTACGGCCACGACGAGTCGTTCACCGCCTGGATGGACCGTGCCTTCACGCTGTACGAGGACGCCGGACCCGCGTTGCGGTCCGAGTGGCTGGCCGAGCGCCCCTCACCCCTGTACGACGACGTGTCGGTGGCCCAGCCCCTGCTGTACGCGGTGAACCACGCGCTCGGCCGGATGCTGCTGGAGCGAGGTGTGCGCCCGGTGGCCCTGATCGGACACAGCGTCGGGGAACTCGCGGCCGCCACCCTGGCCGGAGTGCTCGACTTCACCGACGGGGTCCGGCTGTTGCGCGACCGCGTCCGGCAGTTCGCCGACACCCCGCCGGGCGGGATGCTCGCCGTGGCGGCCTCGGAGGCCGACGTCGCAGACCTCCTGAACGCTGATGTACACCTGGCGGCGGTCAACGCCCCCCGGCAACTGCTGCTGGCCGGCGCGGAGGCCCCGCTGGCGCGGGCGGCTCGGACGCTGGAGGAACGGGGACTGATCTGCCGCAAGGTACGAGCCCGGCAGGCGTTCCACAGCCCCCTGGTCGCCGAGGCGGTGACGGCCTCCCTGCCGGACTGGCGGGCCACCGGACTGCGGCCCCCGCAACTGCCCCTGTACTCCGCCTACACCCGGGGCCTGCTCACCGACCGGGACGCGGTGGACCCGTACTTCTGGGCCGGGCAGGCCGCCGCGACCGTCCATTTCGCCCCCACACTCACCGGGCTGCTGGCCGACCACGACTGTCTGCTGGTCGAGGCCGGACCGGGCAACAGCCTCAGCGTCCTGGCCCGCAGACAGCCGTCCGTGGTCGCCCGCCGTAGCTCCGTGCTGCCGCTGCTGCCCGACCGGTGCCGGGGCGACGAGGCCGACCGCCGGGAGACCGCAGCGGCCGTGGAGCGGCTGTTCGCGCCGCTGGAAGCGCCCGCGCGCACGCTGCCACCGCCCGCCCGACCGCCGAATCCGGAGGAGACCGTGTCCCAGAACCCGACCCGACGACCCACGCCCCGGCAGCAGGAACCTGTCGCGGTGGTCGGCATGTCCTGCCGGTTCCCCGGCGCCGACGGCCTCGACGCGTTCTGGCGGCTGTTGATCTCCGGCAGCGAGGCCATCGGCCCGGCCGGGAGCCGGCGGACCGGGCGCCGCGACGGCGGCTACCTCGACGGCGTCGAACTCTTCGACGCCGAGTTCTTCCAGATGCCCGCGCCGGAGGCCGCCGCGACGGATCCCCAGCAGCGGCTGCTCCTCGAACTGGCCTGGCACGCCCTGGAGGACGCCCGGACCGCTCCCGACACCCTCTCCCGGGAGCCTGTCGGCGTCTTCGTCGGCAACTGCGCCGACGACTATTCCCTGATGGGCCGGACCGCCGGGACCGCCACCGCCTACACGATGACCGGGACCGGCCGGGCGTTCCTGGCCAACCGCCTCTCCCACTTCCTCGGTTTCACCGGCCCCAGCCTGACCGTCGACACCGGGCAGTCCTCGTCGCTCAGCGCCCTCCACCAAGCGCTGCGGTCGCTGGAGGCGGGGGAGTGCTCGGCGGCTCTCGTCGCAGGGGTGCAGCTCAACCTCGCCGCCGAGGGCGACGACGCCGTCCAGGCGCTCGGCGCCCTCTCGCCCCGGGGGCGGTGCCACACGTTCGACTCCCGGGCCGACGGGATCGTCCGGGGCGAGGGGGCCGGCGTCCTGCTCCTCAAGCCGCTGGAGCGAGCGCTCGCCGACGGCGACCGGATCTACTGCACCGTGCTGGGCAGCGCCATGAACAGCGACGGCGGACGGACCGGCCTCACCGCGCCCAGCAGCGAGGCCCAGCAGTCGGTGCTCACCGCCGCCTGCCGGTGCGCGGGCGTCGCGCCCGAAGACGTCTCCTACGTCGAACTGCACGGTACGGGAACGGCGTTGGGCGACCCGGTCGAGGCGTCCGCGCTCGGCGCGGTGCACGGCTCCGGGCGGCCGTCGGACTTCCCCCTGTGGGTCGGCTCGGTCAAGACGAACATCGGCCACCTGGAGGGCGCGGCGGGCATCGCGGGCTTCATCAAGACCGCGCTCGGCCTGCACCACGGCGAGCTGCCGGCCAGCCTCAACTACCAGGAGCCCAACCCGGCGATCGACCTCGACGCGAACCGGCTGCGGGTGTGCGCGGTCCGTGGCACGTGGCCTCGACGACCGGAGCCGTCCATCGCCGGTGTCTCCTCGTTCGGCCTCGGCGGCACCAACTGCCATGTGGTGCTGGGTGAACACCCCGCCGGGACCGTCCCCGCGAGCCCGGAGACGGATGCCGCCACCCCCGTGCCCGTCCTGGTGTCCGGCCGCAGCGACCCGGCGATGCGCCGGCACGCGGCCGCCTTCGCCGACGCCCTCGACCCCGCGCGCCGGGACCCGGCAGCGGACCCGGTGTCCCTGGCCGACATCGGCCTCTCCTCCGTCACCACCCGGACACTCCTGCACCACCGGGGCGCGGTCGTCGCGAGCGACCTCGACGAACTGGTCGCCCGGCTTCGGGTGCTCGCCGACGGCCCGCACCCCGACGCCCCCGGCGTCGTCGAGGGAACCCCCGGCGAAGGTCTCACCGCTTACCTCTTCCCTGGGCAGGGGGCGCAGCAGCCCGGCATGGGCCAGCGGCTCCACAAGGAGTTCGAGGTGTTCGCCCGCACCTTCGACGCGGCATGCGCCGCGATGGAGCCGGCCCTCGGCGCGAGCCTCGCCGACATCCTGTGGGGCCGCGACGACCTGCCCGACCGGCGCCACCACGCCCAGCCCGCGCTGTTCGCCCTGGAGGCCGCCCTCTACCGGCTGTTCGAGTCCTGGGGCATGGCGCCGGACCTGCTGCTCGGCCACTCCCAGGGCGAGATCACCGCCGCGCACGTGGCGGGCGTCCTGTCCCTGGAGGACGCGGCGCTGTTCGTCGCGCGCCGCAGCCGGCTCATCAACACCCTGCCGCCCGGCGGCGCGATGATCGCAGTACAGGCCGCGGAGAGGGAGGCGCGGGGCCTGCTCGGCCCCGAGCCCGGACCGGTCTCCGTCGCCGCCGTCAACAGCCCGCAGTCCCTCGTGCTCTCCGGCGAGGAGAAGGCCACCCTCGCGGCTGCGGCCCACTTCGAGCAGCTGGGCCGCCGCACCCGCCGGCTGCGGATCGCCGTTGCCGGGCACTCCCCGCTGATGGAACCGATCCAAGCCGAACTGCTCGCGCTGGCCGAGGGGCTCACCTGGCATCCGCCCACCGGCCCGCGCATCATCTCGGCGGTGACCGGCCGGCCGGTGATCCCCGGGGAGATCGACCGCCCGGAACACTGGCCGCACCACCTGCGCGCCACCGTGCGGTTCGGGCCCGCGCTGCGCACCGCGCACGACCTCGGCGCCCGGTTCTTCGTCGAGATCGGTCCGGGGCGGGGCCTGGTGAACATGGCGGCGGAGACCGTGGACCTGGGCGAGGCCCTCTTCAGCGCGCCGATGGCCGACCGGGACGAGGTGGCGGGCGTCGCCGGGACCGCCGCCGCGACCTACGTCTTCGGCGCGCCGATCGATCCGGGGGCGGTCCACGGCCCGCATGCCCGCCGCACCGACCTGCCGCCCTACCCCTTCGGGCGCGAACCGTTCTGGCTCGACACCGTGCCGTCCACCGCGCCGCTGCCCGCCGAACCCACCGCGCAGTGGTCCGGCGACCTCTACGAACTGGTCGTCAGCAGCACCCTGAGCACCCTCGGGCTGCCCCCGGCCACCGAACTCGACCTGCACGAGAACTTCAACGCGCTCGGTCTGGACTCCCGGATGGCCGTCACCCTGCGCACGGTGCTCACCCGCGCCACCGGGCGGTCCATGCCCACAACCCTGCTGTTCGACCACCCCACCCCGGGGGCCCTGATCGAGGCCCTGGGGAGCGACGCGCCGCTGTAGCCCCGTCCGCCCCGGCCCCACCTTCCACGCGACGAAAGGCCTTGAGCACCATGACCCAGGAAATACCTGCTCCCCACGGGGGCCAGGAACCGATCGCCATCGTGTCCATGGGCTGCCGGTATCCGGGAGGCGTACGGTCCCCGGAGGACCTCTGGAGGCTCGTCGCGTCCGGCGGCGACGCCATCTCCCCGTTCCCCGGCAACCGCGGCTGGGACCTGTCCGATGCCGACGGGCGCTCCAGCACGCGGCACGGTGGGTTCGTCCACGACGCGGACCTGTTCGACGCCAAGTTCTTCGGCATCTCACCCCGCGAGGCCGCCGGGATGGACCCGCAGCAGCGGCTGCTCCTCGAAGTGGCATGGGAGACCTTCGAACGGGCCGGCCTCGACAAGGACACGCTGGCCGGCAGCGACACCGGCGTATTCGTCGGCGCTATGGCCCAGGAGTACGGGCCCCGGCTGCACGAGGACAACGAGGACGCGGGCGGCTACCGGATCACCGGCAGCACCACCAGCGTCGCGTCGGGCCGCATCGCCTACTGGTTCGGCCTGCGCGGCCCCGCACTCACCGTCGACACCGCCTGCTCCTCCTCGCTGGTCGCCCTGCACCTCGCTGTCCAGGCGCTGCGCCAGGGCGAGTGCGACCGCGCGCTGGCCGGCGGGGTCGCGGTGATGCCGACCCCCGGCATGTTCATCGACTTCAGCCGCCAGGGCGGACTGTCCCCGGACGGACGCTGCCGCTCCTACTCCGACGACGCCAACGGCACCGCCTGGTCGGAGGGCGCCGGCCTGCTCCTGCTGGAGCGGCAGTCGGACGCCCTCGCCCACGGCCACGAGATCCTCGCCCTGATCCGGGGCAGCGCGACCAACCAGGACGGTGCGAGCAACGGGCTGACCGCGCCCAGCAAGTCCGCCCAGGAGAAGGTCATCTCGCTCGCCCTGGACCGGGCGGGGCTCCACCCGCACACCGTCGACCTGGTGGAGGGGCACGGCACCGGCACCGAACTGGGTGACCCGATCGAAGCCCGCGCGCTGGCGGCAGCCTACGGCTCGGGCCGTACCGCGGAGCGCCCGCTGTGGCTCGGCTCGCTGAAGTCCAATCTGGGACACGCGCAGGCCGCCGCCGGCGTGGGCGGCGTGATCAAGGTCGTGCAGGCGATGCGCGCCGGGGTCATGCCCGCCACCCTTCACACGGGCACCCCGAGCCGGCACGTGGACTGGGCGAGCAGCGGTCTCGCCCTGCTGCACGAGGCCCGTGACTGGAACCGGGCGGAGGAAGGTCCCCGGCGTGCCGGGGTCTCCTCCTTCGGCATCAGCGGAAGCAACGCCCACGTGGTCCTGGAGGAGGCCGTCCGGGCCCCTGCCCCGGAGCCGACGGAGGACGCACCCGCCGGGGGCCCCCACGTCTGGCAGCTGTCCGCCCCGAGCCCCGACGCCCTGCGCACCCAGGCGGCGGCCCTAGGCGCATTCCTCACCGACGCCCCTGACACCGCGCCCGAGGACGTCTCCCGGGTCCTCCGCTCCCGTACCCGCTTCGCTCACCGGGCCGCCGTGGTCGCCGACGACGCCGCTGACCTCGCCCGCGGACTCGGCCAGTTGGCCTCGGGGACCTACGAACCCCCCTCGCCCGGCCGCTACCGATCGCCGACCGTGCTGAGAGGCGAGGCCCGGCAGGGCTCCGCCGGACCGGTGTTCGTCTTCCCCGGCCAGGGGTCGCAGTGGCGGGGGATGGGCCGGGAGCTGATGGACCGGTCGGAGCCGTTCCGCCGCAGCGTCGAGGCGTGCGAACGGGCACTGGAGCCGTACGTCGACTGGCGGCTGTCCGAAGTGCTGCGTGGCGAGGACCTGGACCGCGTCGACGTCGTCCAGCCCGCGCTGTTCGCGGTGATGGTGTCGCTGGCCCGGATGTGGGAGGCGGCCGGGGTGCGGCCCGCGGCCGTCGTCGGCCACTCGCAGGGTGAGATCGCCGCAGCGCACGTGGCCGGGGTGCTCACCCTCGACGACGCGTGCCGGATCGTCGCCCTGCGGAGCAAGGCCCTGCACACGGTTGCGGGCAGCGGCGGAATGGTCTCCGTGCCGCTGGGTGCGGAAGCGACCCAGGGACTGCTGGACGCGGCGGACGGCACGAACGGGAAGGCCGGGATCGCCGCGCTCAACGGGCCTTCCAGCACGGTCGTGGCGGGCGGTGTCCCGTCGTTGGAGGGCCTGCTGGCCGTCTGCGAGGCGCGCGGGATCGACGCCCGGCGCATCGAGGTCGACTACGCCTCGCACACCGAGGCCATGGACGTCCTGCGCGAACCGCTGGCCGAGGGCCTGTCCGGCGTCGCTCCGGGCCCCGGGACCGTGCCGGTGTATTCGACGCTGACCGGCGAGCCGATCGAGGCCTCGGCCATGGACGCCTCGTACTGGTTCGAGAACCTGCGCAACCCCGTGCGCTTCCAGGAGGCGGTCCAGCGGCTCGTGGACCGCAGACACCGGGTGTTCGTCGAGGTCAGCCCGCACCCGGTCCTCACCTTCGGTCTGCAGGCGATCCTGGAGGCCGCGGGAGTGCGCGGCTCGGTCCTGGAAACCGTCCGGCGCGGCAGCGCAGGCCCCGGGCAGTTCCTCACCTCGGCCGCCGCGGCCCAGGCCGTCGGCGTCCCCGTGGACCTCGGTCCGCTCCAGCCGCCGGGCCGCCGGGCCGTGCTGCCGACCTACGCCTTCGACCGCAGCCGCTACTGGGCGAGTGCCCCGGAAGGCGTACCAGCCTCCGAAGCCGGGCCGGACACGGGCGACTTCGCGTTGCGGTCACTCGAACTGCCGACGGGAACGACGGTGTTCGCCGCGCGTCTCGACCCGGCGCGTCACCCCTGGCTCGCCGACCACCGGGTGCGCGGCACCGTGCTCGCCCCGGCGACGGCCTTCCTGGCGCTGCTCGCCGAGGCGGGACGGGCGGCCGGACTTCCTGTTGTCCAGGAGCTGACCCTGGGCGTTCCGCTGATCTCCCCCGAGGACACCGCGGCCGATCTCCGCGTGCTGCTGGAACCGGCGGACGCAGCGGGCCACCGCCGTCTCACCGTCCACGCCTGCCCCGCCGACGGGGAAGCCTGGACGGCCCACGCCTCCGGCGTGCTGGCCCCCGGGAGCCCGCAGGCGGACACGGCGCCCTCGGTCGCCTGGCCGCCCGCCGACGCCTCCCGCATCGACCTGAGCGACGCCTACCTTCGGCTGGCCGCGCGCGGTTACGGCTACGGTCCGGCCTTCGCCGGGCTGCGCGGGATGTGGGTGCGCGGCTCCGACACCTTCGCCGAGGTGAGCCTGCCCGACGGGACCGCGGAGGGCTCCGGAGCCACCGTGCACCCGGCGCTGCTCGACGCCGCCCTGCACGCCGCGATCCTCCGGAGCGGCGGCGAACTGGTGGTCCCCTTCGCCTGGCGGGACGTCACCCTCGCGCCTTCCACGACCCGTGGCCTGCGGGTGCGCATCAGCACCGAGGGCGACGAGGTCACCGTGCACTGTGCCGACACGCTGGGCCGGACCGTCGCCACCGTCGCCTCGCTCACGATGCGCCCCCTCGCGGAGGAAGCGGCGCCCGGCGGCCTCGACGAGGAGGGAGCGGGGCTCGCCCTGCACTGGGCCCCGGTCCCGGACACCCCCGAGGCGCTCGCCCCGGACGCCTGGGCGGCGCTGTCCACCCCTGGACTGGGCGCCACGCACGACTTCCCCGGGCTCGACGGGGTCGCCCGGCCCGCGCCCGCGGTCCTCGTCGCCGCTCTCGGCGGCGACGGGAGCGAGAACACGCTGACGGCCGATGTGGACGCGCTCGCCGGGGAGACGACCGACCTGCTCCAGAGCTGGCTGGCGGACCCCGGGTTCGCCTCGGCGCGCCTGGCGGTGCTCACCCGGGGCGCGCAGTCCGTCGTCGACCGTGAACCGGTGCGCCACCTGGCCTCCTCGGTGATCACCGGGCTGGTCAGGACCGCCCAGGCGGAACACCCCGACGCCTTCCAGCTGATCGACATCGACGACGACCCGGCGTCCCTCCGGGCGCTGCCGCGTGCTCTGGCCACCGGCGAACCGGAGGTGGCGGTCCGGGCCGGGGTACTGCTCCGCCCCCGGCTGCGGATGCCGTCCGGCGACACGCTCCGGGAGCCGGACGGCCACCGCGCCTGGCGGCTCGATGTGACCAGCAAGGGGACCCTCGACCACCTCGCCCTGCTGCCACACCCGGAGGCGGAGGCCTCCCTCGGTCCCCGGGAGGTCCGCATCGAGGTCCGCGCGGCCGGGCTCAACTTCCGCGACATCGCGGTCGGCCTCGGTCTGGTGGCCAGTGAGAAGACCATGGGCAGCGAAGGGTCGGGCGTCGTCGTCGAAACCGGCGTCGACGTCACCCGGTTCGCCGCCGGGGACCAGGTGTTCGGAGTCTTCGAACGCTCCCTGGGCCCGCTCGCGGTCGTCGACGAGCGCATGGTCAGACCGCTGCCGGCCGGGTGGAGCCACGCCCAGGCCGCGAGCGTGCCGATCGTGTTCATCACCGCCTACCAGTGCCTGGTCGAGGTGGCCGACGTCCGCCCCGGCGAGTCGGTGCTCATCCACACCGCCACCGGGGGCGTCGGACTCGCCGCGATTCAACTGGTGCGTCACCTGGGCGGCGAGGTGTTCGCCACCGCGAGCGCCGGCAAGCAGCACACCCTGCGCGCCTGGGGCGTCCCCGAGGATCACATCGCCTCCTCCCGTACCCTGGACTTCGCCGACGCCTTCCGCGCCGTCACCGGTGGACGCGGCGTGGACGTCGTTCTCAACTCCCTGGCCAAGGAAGCGATCGACGCCTCGCTGGGGCTGCTCGCCCCGGGCGGACGGTTCGCGGAGATGGGGAAGACCGACATCCGCGACATCGGGCGGACCGAGGCCGACCACCCGGGCATCACCTACCGGGCCTACAACATCCTGGGGATCTCCCCCGACCGCATCGGCGAGGTGCTGGACGAGCTGATCGCCCTGTTCGAGAGCGGCGCCCTGGCTCATCTGCCGCTACGCACCTGGGACGTCCACGAGGGCCGGACGCCCTTGCGGATGCTGAGCCGGGCCAAGCATCGCGGCAAGCTCGTCCTGACCATGCCGCGCGCCGTCGACCCGAACCGGCCCGCACTCGTCACCGGGGGTACCGACGGGCTGGGCGCCCGGGTGGCCCGCCATCTCGTCGCCGCGCACGGCGCCCGCAGGCTGCTGTTGCTGAGCCGCCGCGGCCCGGACACCCCGGGAGCGACGGAACTGCGGGACGAACTGGCCGCCTCCGGGGCGGAGGCGACCGTCATGGCCTGCGACGTCACAGACCGGGCCGCGCTCGCCAAGGTGATCGCCGAGAACCCGCCCGGCAGCGTCTTCCACACCGCGGGGGTGCTCGCCGACGCGCCGCTCACCCAGCTCACACCCGCCCGGCTCCGCGCGGTGACGGCTCCCAAGGCACACGGCGCCTGGCACCTCCACGACCTCACCCGCGATCTCGACCTGTCGGCGTTCGTCCTGTTCTCCTCGGCGTCCGGAGTGATCGGCAGTCCGGGCCAGGCCAACTACACGGCGGCCAACACCTTCCTCGACGCGCTCGCCCAGCACCGGCGGGCCCAGGGCCTGGAGGCCACCTCGGTGGCCTGGGGGCTGTGGGCCGAGCAGACCGGGATGACCTCGCACCTGTCCGAGCGGGCCGTCGGCGCCCTGGCAGGCATGGGGATCGCGCCCATCGCCACGGACCGCGCGCTGCGGCTGCTGGAGGAGGCGCTCGCCTCGGCGGGATCGCTCCGGGTACCGCTGCGGCCGGCGCTCACCGGCATCCGGCCGGGCAGCAGGGCCGCCCGCCTGTTCGAGGAACTGACCGGTCCGAACGACTCGCCCGCCCCGACCGGGAGCCGCGACCTCCCCGCCCATGGGCCGCGGGAGACGGGGCAGGCACGGCAGACCGGGGCGCTTCCCACGGAACAGCCCTCCGAAGAGGCGTTCCTGACGCTCGTCCGCTCCCACGCCGCCGACGTGCTCGGCTACGGGGACGCCTCCGCGGTCGGGACGGACGAGGGTTTCCGGGACCTCGGCTTCGACTCACTGCTCAGTGTCGACCTGCGCAACCGGCTCAACGCGGCCACGGGACTGCGGCTGCCTGCCGACGTGGTCCTGAAGAACCCGACGCCGCGCGCCCTGGTCGAGTCCATGATCAAGGCACTCGGCGAGGCGTGACGGGCCGCTGGATCACCACTGTAGGGCCGCTCGACGTGGCCCTGCCAGATTCCCCGTACCGCGTTCGCGGACCGGGAGGAAGGGTTCGAGATGAGCAAGACCGAGGTGACCCACACCATCACTGTGCCCGCCGGGGCGGACGCCGTGTACCGCGTCGTGTCCGACGTCGGGCTGTGGCCGCTGTACTTCCCGCCCACGCTCCGGGCCGAGCGGGTGTCGGGGGACGACCGTGAGGAACGCATCCGGATCTGGGCCATGGCCAACGACGAGATCCGCACCTGGGAGTCCCGTCGTCGGCTGCGCCCCGAGGAGCACCGGGTCGAGTTCGAGCAGGCCACTCCCACCGACCCGGTCGCCGCGATGGGCGGCGCGTGGTCGGTGACGGAGCACGGCGACGGGACCAGTACGGTCGTCCTCGACCACTTCTACCGCGCCACCGGCGACGACCCGGACCAACTCGCCCGTATCGCACGGGCGGTGGAGGACAACAGCACATCCGAACTGGAGCACCTGCGCCGGGCGGTCGAGCGGGGTGGGAGCGAGCGGGAACTGCTGCTGGACTTCTCCGACTCGCTGACCATCCGCGGCTCCCTGAAGGACACGTACGACTTCCTGTACGACGTGCGGCACTGGCCGGACCGCATCCCGCACGTGCTGCGCATCGGACTCCGCGAGGACGCCGAGGGCCTCCAGCACATGGAGATGGACACCCGCTCACCGGACGGCTCGGTCCACACGACCGTCTCGGGCCGGGTCTGCGAGCCGCAGCGGCGCATCGTCTACAAGCAGGTGAAGCTGCCGCCCGCGCTCCAGGCGCACAACGGCGAATGGCTGTTCACCTCGCCCGCCGACGGTGTGGTCGAGGTGACCTCCCGGCACCGGGTGATCCTCGACCCCGAGGGCATCGCGGCGCTGCCCGACCCGCCCGCGTCACTCGAAGCGGCCCGCAAGGCCGTACGCGACTCCCTGGGCGCGAACAGCCGGGCGACGCTGGCCAGGGCCCAGGAGTACGTCGAGGCCCGCTGAACCACACCGCAGTCCGCACCGAACGCAGTCACACCCTACGAGAAAGGCGACCCGCCATGGCCGAACTGACGATCGACGAGCTGAGGACGTTCCTGAAGAGCGCGATGGGGGAGGACGAGACGATCGACCTCTCCGGAGACATCCTGGACACCCGACTGACCGACCTGGGCTTCGACTCGCTCGCCGTCATCGCGACCACGAGCAGCCTGGAGCAGCACTTCGGACTCAAGCTTCCGGAGGACGGGATATCGGAGATCGAGACGCCCAGGGACTTCCTCGACGCCTTCAACCAGCAGCTCTCCCAGGCGGCGTGAGCGGCGACGACGTCCGGGAGGCTCCGATGACGGACGGTCTGCTGAAGCGGGTACGGACCTTCGTGCACGCGGAGGTCCTGCCCCGGACGGACCATCTCGACAGCCTCCCGGAGGCGCCCACCAGGGAGTCGGCCCGGTTGCACGAGGCCGGTCTCGCCAATTGGTGGATCCCCGCCGCCTACGGGGGGCAAGGGGTCCCCCTGGTGGACAGCGTCGACATCGTCTCCGAACTCGCCTATGGAGACGCCGGGTTCGCCTTCGGGTCGTTTCTCTCCATCCTCGGCACCACCATGCTTCAGCTCTGCGGCGACGACGAGCTGGTGCGCGAGCCGCTGGAGCGGCTGGCCCGCGACGGCGGCGTCTGCGCGATCCTCGCCAGCGAGGAGGAGGCCGGCAGCGAACTCGCCCGGATCAGCACCACGTTCCGGCGCGACGGCGGTCGACTGGTTCTCGACGGTGACAAGTTCTTCTCCACCAACGCGGACGCGGCCGGGCTGCTGCTGGTGGTGGCCCGGGACGCCGAGGACGCGGCCGACTTCCGGGTGCTGCTGGTCCCTCGCGACACCCCCGGGCTGGAGATCGTCAAACGCTGGGACATGGTCGGCATGCGGGGCTCTGCCACCTACCGGGTCCGGCTCCAGGACTGTTCGGTGCCCGCCGCGCACACCCTGCGCGGCAACGGGCTGCGCAACCTGGAGATGGGGCTCAACGCCAGCAGAATCCTGATCGCCTCCACCGCGATCGGGGCGTCCCGCCGGGTCCGCGATCTCTGTATGGAGTACGCGGCGGTGAAGCAGGTCAAGGGCGCCCGGCTGGCGGACAACGCCGTGTTCGCCGGGAAGCTCGGTCAGATCGAGATGCTCATCGACGTGATGCGCCACCAGTGCCGGGCGGCGGCAGCGGAGTTCGACCGGTACCTGTCGGGCGCCGAACCGGCCTCCGCCCTGTACCGGACCGGCACGCTGCGCTCGGCGCTGGCCGCGAAGATGTACTGCGGCCAGGCCGGCTGGCAGGTGGCCACCACGGGGTCCGAGATGTTCGGCGGTCTCGGCTACACCCACGACCACCCGGTCGAGAAGCTGGTACGCGACCTGCGGTACGTCGGTCTGGTCGAGGGCGGCGACGACGTCGTCCGCGATCTGCTGTACACGCGCTTCGTGGTGCCGGCGGGCAAGCGGCGCTGACCGGTACGGGACGGCCGCGCCGCCTCCGGCTCACGGAGCGGTGAGAACCATCGCCGAGGCGAAACCGCCGTGCCCCCGGGCCAGCACCAGCGCACAACGCAGGCTCGCGGTGCGCGGCTCTCCGACGACCAGGTCGATCCTGGGGTCGACGAGATCGCGCACCGTGCCGGGCACCGCCGGTACGACCCCGTCACGCAGGCTCAGCACCGCGGTGACGACATCGAGGGCGGAACCGCCGGATATCAGTCGGCCCACCAGCGACTTGGGTGCGCTGACCGGCACCCGCCGCGACCCGAACAGCCGCTCGATCGCCGCCGCCTCGGCCCGGTCGAGCGGAACGCTGCCGGACGCGTCGGCGAACACCACGTCGACGTCCTCCGGGATGAGCCCGGCGTCCGAGAGCGCCGCACGGGCCGCCCGCAGCAGACCGTCGCCCCCGGACCCGGTCACATCCGGGTCGAACGCGGCCCCATGCCCGGCCACCACCCCGTACACCGTCTCCGCACCGCGCTCCTCGGCGGCCGTGCGGGACTCCAGGACCAGCACCGCGCCGCCCTCGCCCGGCACGAAGCCGGTGGAGTCCGCGCGGAAGGGCAGATACGCCCGGTCCGGGTCGGTGCTGCCGCTGACCCCGGGCGCCGCCGAAACGGTGGAGATCCCGTACGGGCACAGCAGGCTGTCGAAGCCGCCTGTCGTCATCACCTGCGTCCCCTTGCGGACCCGCCTGCGGGCGAAGGCCATCGAGTCCAGGCCGCCGGCCTGCTCCGAGACCACGACCCCGCCCGGCCCCCGCATGCCGCTCCTGATGGAGATCTGGCCGGTGTTGACCGCGTAATACCAGGCGAAGGACATGTACGGGCTGACGGACTCCCAGCCGGTTCCCCACAGTTGCTGAAGCTGCTGCTGGCCGAACTCCAGGCCGCCCGTGGAGCTGGAGACGGCCACGCCGACCGCGTACTCGGGCAGCTCGGCGGGATCGATCCCGGCGTCGGACAGGGCCCCCTCGGCGCAGATCAGGGCGAGCCGCGTCAGCCGGTCCGTTTGCGGTGTCAGCTTCTTGGGGAAGGCGAACTCCGCGTCGAACGCGGGTATCTCGGCGGCCAGCCGTACGGGATAACCCGCGGCGTCGAACCGGCTGATCGGCCGGATTGCCGACACGCCCTTGAGGGTCGCTTCCCAATAGGCGTCGAGTCCGGCCCCGTTGGGCGCGATCACATCGACGCCGGTGACGACGACATCCTGATTCATGAGACGCTCCGCTCCAGGTTCTTGAGTACCATCGCGCTCTGGAATCCGCCGAAACCGCTGCCGACGGTGAGGACGGCGCCGAGCTCGCGCTCGCGGGCGGTGTTCGGCACGTAGTCCAGATCGCACTCGGGATCGGCCTCGTGCAGGTTGGCCGTGGGGACGACCACGCCGTGCCGCATGGACAACGCGCAGGCCGCGATCTCGATGGAGCCGATCGCCCCCAGGGAATGGCCGACGCTCGCCTTGATGCCGCTCATCGGCGTGCGGTAGGCATGGTCCCCGAGGCTGAGCTTGACCGCGGCCGTCTCGTGCCGGTCGTTCTGCTTGGTGCCCGAGCCGTGGGCGTTGACATAGTCGATGGCGGTCGGGTCGAGCCTCGCGTCGCCCAGAGCCAGGTCGATCGCCTCGGACATCTCCTTGCCGTCCGCCTTGAGCCCGGTCATGTGGAAGGCGTTGCACCGGGACGCGTAGCCGGCCACCTCGGCGTAGATCGTGGCGCCGCGCCGCCGCGCGTGCTCGTACTCCTCCAGCACCAGTACGGCCGAGCCCTCGCCGAGGATCAGCCCGGTCCTGGTCCGGTCGAACGGCCGGCAGGCGGTCGCCGGGTCGTCGTTGCGGGCGGAGGTGGCCTTGATGACGTCGAAGCACGTCAGAGTGATGGGGGAGATCGGTGCGTCGGTAGCACCGGTGATCATGACATCCGCGGTGCCGTCCCGGACCAGCTCGGCCGCGTACCCCACGGAGTCGATGCCCGAGGTGCAGCCTGTGGAGATCACCGCCGCGGGTCCCAACGCCCCGGTCGTCAGGGCGACTTCCGAAGCGATCGAGCTCGGCAGGAAATAGTCGTACAGATGGGGCGGGGCGAAGGAGGGGTCGACGACCCAGTCCTTGCCGCCGTTCGACAGCACGGCGTACTCCCGCTCCATCGTCGTGGTGCCGCCGACGGCGCTGCCGATGGCCACCCCGGTGCGCTCGGCGAGCTCGCCGTCGAGTTCCAGACCGCTGTCCGCGAGGGCCTCCCCGGCCGCCACCATGGCCAGTTGCGACACCCGGTCGGTGCGCCGGGCCTGCTGGCGGGTCAGTCCCAGCGCGAGCGGGTCGAAGTCGCACTCGGCGGCGACCCGGCACCGGTGCTCGCTCGCGTCGAACTGGGTGATCGTCCTGGTCGCGGTTCTGCCACTGGTCAGGAGCTGCCAGAACGGCTCCCTCCCGATTCCGCTCGGCGCGACGACGCCGATGCCGGTGATGACTGCCCTGCGGGCCATGTGTTCCCTCCGTGACGGATGACCGGCCGGGTAGGGGTCCGGCCTGGCTCGCAGAGTGCGGGCCGCTCCTTGACTCGCGATCCAGGCGCGTTGGAGACCCGGGGGCCGTCCGGCGAGGTCGAGCGGTGCTCCGCGCGGGGTCGAGCCCGCCGGACGAGGGTGGCCGAAACCCGGCAATCGTGTGGGAGGAACCATGGGAGATCAGCTGATCCCGGATGTCAGGAAGACGGTGGTCGTCGCGGCGTCCCCGGAGCGCTGCTTCGAGACGTTCACCGAGCGGATGGCCGAGTGGTGGCCGCCGTCGCACGTGCTGCTGCGCACGCCGCGCGTCGGTCTGGCCATGGACCCGAAGGCCGACGGCCGCTACTACGAGTGGGACGCCGAGGGCAACGAGATCGACTGGGGCAAGGTCCTGGAATGGGACCCGCCGCGGCGGCTGCGGCTGACCTGGCGGATCGACGGCCGCTGGCAGTCGATCCCGGACGACGAGCGCGCCAGCGAGATCGAGGTCGTCTTCACCCCGCTGGAGGACGGCTCCACCCGGGTGGATCTGGCGCACGTCCGCCTGGACAAGCACGGTGCGGACGGCCGGCGGATCTTCGCGGCGCTGGACGGCCCGAGTCCGGGGGAGACCCTGGAGCTGTTCGCGCGGGCCGTGCGATGAGCGCTCCCGGCCGGCCGGCCGGCAGCGGCCTGGCCGCCCCGGCCCCCGACCCGGTGCGCGCGCCCTTCCCGCGGCTGCGGGAGATCGCCGAGGGCGTGCACGTCTACGAGCAGCTTCCCGGTGGGTGGTGCCTCAACAACGCGGGGCTGGTCGCCGGGGAGGACCGGTCCCTGGTCCTGGACACCGTCGCGACCCGGGCGCGGGCACTGCACCTGCGGGACGAGACACGGCGGGTGGTGCCGGGAGGACCCGATTTCGTGGTCAACACCCACTTCCACGGCGATCACGTCTTCGGCAACGAGCACTTCGTTCCCCGCGCGGCGGTGATCAGCCACGAGCAGACCCGGTCCGACATCGAGGAGGCGGGCCTCGGCCTCTGCCACCTGTGGCCGGGCGTCGACTGGGGCGAGCCCCGGCTCACCCTGCCCGACGTCACCTTCCGGGAGGCCATGACCGTGCGCCTGGGCGGACTCACCGTCGAACTGCTGGAGATCGGTCCGGCGCACACGGCCACCGACGTCGTCGCCTGGGTGCCGGAGCGCAGGGTGCTGTTCACCGGGGACGTGATCTGGTCGGGCGTCACCCCGTTCCTCCTGATGGGTTCGGTCGAAGGGTCGCTCGCGGCGGTCGAGCGGCTGCGCGCCCTCGGGCCGGAGATCGTGGTCCCGGGCCATGGCGCGGTGGCGGGCACCGACGCGCTGGACGCGACCGAGGCCTACGTCCGCTGGCTCCGCGGGATCGCCGAGGACGGACTGCGCGCGGGCCTGTCCCCACTGCGGGCGGCCCGGGCGGCCGACCCCGGCCCGTTCGTGGCCCTCGTCGACCCCGAGCGGCTCGCGGGCAATCTGCACCGCGCCTACGCCGAACTGGCGGGCCTGCCTCCGGGGGACCGGATCGATGTGGCCGCCGGGTTCCGGGACATGGTCGAGTTCCACGGCGGCCTGCCCTTCAGCGCGGCCTGACCCCAGCCGTCCCGGGCGGCCCCTCTGCGCTTCCCGTCCGTATTTCCCAGGGAGAACTACCATGACGAGCCCGAAAATCGCCTTCATCACCGGTGTCAGCAGTGGAATCGGCCTGGCCACCGCGCGGACCCTCGCGCAGCAGGGCGTCACCGTGTTCGGCTGCGCGCGCGACGAGAAGAACGTCACCGCCACCGTGGACGAACTGCGTGCCGCCGGCCACCGCGCCGCCGGTGTCTCCTGCGACGTCACCTCCACCGAGCAGGTACAGGCCGCCGTGCGCACGGCGGTGGACCGCTTCGGCCGCATCGACATTCTGGTGAACAACGCCGGGCGCGGAGGTGGTGGAGAGACGGCGAAGCTCGACGAGTCGCTCTGGCTCGATGTAATGGACACCAACCTCAACAGCGTTTTCCGGGTCACGAGGGAGGTGCTGGCCAATGGCGGTATGGCCGACGCCGGGTGGGGGCGCGTCATCAACATCGCCTCGACCGCAGGAAAACAAGGTGTCATGCTGGCGGCACCGTACACGGCGTCCAAGCACGGAATTATCGGCTTCACCAAGTCGGTCGGATTCGAGCTGGCGACCAGCGGCATCACCGTGAACGCCGTCTGCCCCGGATATGTGGAGACGCCGATGGCCGTTCGCGTCAGGCAGGGGTACGCGCATTACTGGGGCATTACCGAGGGTCAGGTGCTTGAAAGGTTTAACAGTAAAATTCCACTGGGGCGCTACTCGACGCCCGAGGAGGTAGCTGGACTTGTCGGGTACCTGACCAGTGACGCGGCGGCATCGATCACCGCTCAGGCCCTCAACGTCTGCGGCGGCCTGGGCAACTACTAGCTGTCGCCCGAGTGGCGCGATGTCATTTTCACGGCGAAGGGCGAGGTCACAGGCTTGTTCTGTGGCCTCGTCGGCCGTGAGGGGCTTCTGTTTCGCGCCGGTTCCAGGCAGACTCAAGCGCTCCGGACAACGATGCGGCCAGAGGTGAGGGCGTGACTGGCTGGCTGCCGGATTGTTGCGGTGGGGAAGATTGAAGGCTGGATAGTGCGGTTTAGCGGAAGTATTAATGCCTCGGCGTGGAAAAAGCCTCGACCAAGATTACTGCTTTAAGGATTCTTTGCACGTCCTGGGATTGCACTGATGGTCATTGCGCTCCATAGGGGGAACCGTGAGCATACGTTTACTAGGGGAACTGGACGCCAACCTGAACGAGCAGTCGGTCACTCCGACTGCGGCGAAACCACGTCAAGTCCTGGCGCTGCTGGCCCTGAATGCGGGCCGTATTGTATCGGTGCCCACGCTCATCGAAGAACTGTGGGGTGACCACCCACCGATGAGCGTACGTACAACGCTGCAGACGTACATTCTGCAGTTGCGCAAGCTGATCGACTCAGCGCTCACGGCCGAGAACCGCGGTCGGGCCAAGGGAATCCTCGTCACCCGCTTCGACGGCTACCTCCTCGACATCGACCCGGAGAGCGTGGACGTCCGCGTCTACGAGCGCTTCGTCGAGGCCGGCAACCAGGCGATCGAGCACTCCGACGACGAGGCCGTGTCCCACTACCTGGGCAGGGCGCTGGCCGAATGGCGGGGCCGCGCGCTGGCCGACGTACGGATCGGGATGCCGCTGAGCATAGAGGTCGCCCGGCTGGAGGAGAGTCGGCTCAACGTGCTGGAGAGCCGGATCGGCGCCGACATCCGGCTCGGCCGACACCACGCGGTTCTCAGTGAACTCACTGTGCTGACCGCCCAGCACCCGATGCACGAGAACCTCTGTGCGCACTACATGGTCTCCCTGTACAGGGCAGGCCGGCAGTCGCAGGCACTCCAGTCGTACCGGACCCTGCGCGACACCCTGAACAGGGAACTCGGCGTGGAGCCGTCCATCCGGCTGCAGAAACTGCAGCGGGCCGTGCTCCGCTCCGCCGTCGATCTGGAAGCCCAACTGCGGCCTGACTCACCGCCGTTGAACGCAGAGGCATGGGACACCCGGAACATCGGCCGACCGGCCGACCGATCAGACACCCGAAGGCTTCTCGCCACGACGAATGGGGGCGCCGCATGGCAGCGGTAAGCACGGACCAGTACGTCGACATCCTCCGGTTCTACGCACATCAGATGAGCCTGCTGGACGCACAGGACGTCAAGGCCTACGTGAAGACGTTCACCGAGGACGGTGTGACCCACCACGTCCACCGGGGGCAGTCGCTCGACGGCAGGGCGGCGATGCTCGCCCACGCCGAGCAGGCGCTGCCGAGGTACCGGACCGTCGTGGTCCGGCACTGGAACGACCACTACCTGATGGACCGCGCCGAGGACGGCAGCATCGCCGTCTCCTACGGCTCGCTCGTCACCCTCACCGGGGCGGAGGGGGACACCCGGTTCGAGTCGAGCTACGCGGTCAGCGACGTCCTGGTGCGGGAGGATGGCGAACTGCTGGTCAAGTCACGGTCGCTCGTCCGCGACGAGCCCGCCGAGGGCTGAGCGGGCCGCCTGCCGGTGGATCCGGCCGGCAGGCCCTGGCGTCAGGGGCAACTCGGCGTCGGCGCCTGCTGGGTCCGGTGCATCGAGCTGCTCGTGGCGAACGTGGCCAGAACGTTGCCGGCCGGGTCGTAGTACGAGGCCTCGCCCACCGTGGTGAACGTGTTCGCTCCCTGCAGGGTCGCCCGGTGACCGGCACGCAGCGACGCGACGGTGGCTCCCGAACCGTCGAGGAAGCGTTCCGTGACCCGGAAGGAGAATGTGGCCGGGCCCGTCCGTGTCCACGTCCCGCTGCCCTCGGCCCCACCGTCGGGGCCGGGCGGCGGCTCCACCAAGCAGACGGTCCCGTTCGGGTGGAAGGACATGGTGACCTCCACCGTTCCGTCCGGGACGGCCACGGTGCCGGTCCACACGCCGGCGGCCTTCGCCCGGATCTGATGAGCCGCCACGGTCTCCGGGGTGGCGGCCGCCGCGGGAGCGGTGGTCAGGGCGGCGCCGAGGGCGACGGTGATGGCGAGAGGGCCGAGAATCCGTTTCATCTGCTGGCTCCGTTTTCGGTCGGCTGATGACCGCTTCGACGACAACTGGTGGGGACGCCGGGGCCGGACGCCGGGGGCGCTCCGGTCACCACGCGCTTGGCTCGGTGCCAGGGTGCGAGCCATCACTCAGGGACGTCTGGATTCCGCCTTGATCCCACAACTTCTGTGCTTTTTAGGCTGCTTGACGAGCCGGCGGTCAGGAGCGCAAGTACCTTCCGGTCTGCTTCCGGCGTGTCTGCGGGGCACATTCGGCCAGAAACCGTCCCACCGTGCCGACCCGGGAATCGGGGACCGAAGCTGACCGCGATCGTTCCTACGCTGGGCCCGGCCCGCCGGGAGACCACCGGCCGGCCGCTGCGATCACACCGCGCAGGTACCGCTCATGGAGGACCAATGACCCACGCGATTGTCGCCGAGGGGCTCAGAAAGAAGTTCGGCACCCATACCGCCCTGAACGGGGTGGACCTGACCGTCCCCGAAGGATCCGTACTGGGACTTCTCGGGCCCAACGGCTCCGGCAAGACCACGACCGTGCGCGTCCTCGCCACCCTTCTGCGCGCCGACGCGGGACGGGCGACCGTCGCGGGCCTGGACGTGCGGAGCGACGCCGTCCAGCTCCGTCGCAAGATCGGCCTCTCCGGCCAGTACGCGGCCGTCGACGAGGACCTCACCGCCCGGGAGAACCTCCGGATGATCGGCAGGCTCTACCACCTCGGCGTCACCGAGAGCAGCAGGCGTGCCGACGAACTGGTGGAGCGCTTCGACCTCACCGAGAACGCCAACCGCCAGGTCAAGGGCTACTCCGGGGGAATGCGCCGCCGCGTGGACCTCGCCTGCGCGGTGGTCTCCAAGCCCGAGGTGCTCTTCCTCGACGAGCCGACGACCGGGCTCGACGTCCGCAGCCGGATGGCCGTCTGGGAGGTGATCGGCGAGCTGGTGAGCGGCGGCAGCACCCTGCTGCTCACGACCCAGTACCTGGAGGAGGCCGACCAGCTGGCCGATCGGATCACCGTGATCGACCGAGGCCGGGTGATCGCCGAAGGCACCCCCGACGTACTCAAGGACCGGGTCGGCGGAGAGCGCATCGAACTGACCACGAGCACCGCCGAGGACGCCCGGCACGCCGGTGCCCTGCTCGCCGAACTCGCTTCGGGCGAGCCCATGGTGGAGGAGGCGGACAAGCGGGTGATCGTGCCCGTCAGCGACGGCCCGGCCACGCTGGTCTCCGCGATCCGGCTGCTCGATCAGCACAACCTCCGGCTGGCGGGAGTCACCCTGCGCCGGCCCAGCATGGACGAGGTCTTCCTCGCCCTGACCGAGAACTCCGACACGGCGGCGGCCGGCAGCAAGATCGAGGAGCAGGTCCATTGAGCGCCTTCACCCAGGCCGTCGAGGACGGCCTCGTCCTCACCAAGCGCAACGTTCTCAAGAACCTGCGCAACCCCGACATCGTGGTGTTCACCAGCGCCGCTCCCATCGCCTTCGCGCTTCTCTTCGGGTTCGTGTTCGGCAGCGCGATCGACGTGCACGGCTCGAACTACCGCGAGTTCATGATCATCGGCATCCTGACCCAGACGATGCTGCTGACCGCCTCCAACACCGGCGTGGGCATCGCGCACGACATGAAGCTCGGCCTCGTGGACCGGTTTCGGTCGCTGCCCATCTCGCAGTCCGCGGTGCTGGTCGGTCGGACCAGCGGCGACGCGGTGAACAACGTTCTCGTGATCATTCTGATGTCGCTGACCGGGCTGCTGATGGGCTGGCGCATCCGGTCCAACTTCCTGGACGCCGCGCTCGCCTTCCTGCTGCTGTTCCTCTTCGCCTACGCGGCCTCCTGGATCACCGCGGCGATCGGTCTGACCGCGAAGTCGCCCGAGGTGCTGGGCAACGTGATGCTCATGGTGCTGCTGCCGCTCACCTTCATCTCGAACTCGTTCGTGCCGAGTGAGGGGCTGCCCAAGGTCCTCCAGGTCGTCGCCGACTGGAACCCGGTGGCCGCGGTCGTCGAGGCGTGCCGCCAACTGTTCGGCAACATCCCGGCAGGCCGGCCGGAGCCGGAGGTGTGGCCGCTCCAACACCCCGTTCTCTCGGCCTTCCTGTGGGTGGCGCTGATCCTCGTGATCTTCGTACCGCTGTCCATCCGCCGCTACGCGAAGGCCGTGGGCCGCTAGTAGTGCTTCGTTAGGTTCTGTGTCTGGTTCTTCTGCGGGGCAGGGGTCGGTGGCAGGTGGTGCAGGTGCCGGTCCAGCTCTTCAGCAGGTTCTGGAGTGTGTCCAGGACCTGGTAGAGGGTCAGGCCGGCGTGTGGACTTTGGGTCGAGCCGCCTGAGGGTGAGGAATGCCTGGGCGGCGGTGACGAGGGTGACGTGGTGGTGTCGGCCGCGCCAGGTGCGGCCCTCGAAGTGGTCCAGGCCGAGGCCGTGTGTGAGTTCGCGGTAGTCGTGTTCGATGCGCCAGCGCATCTTCGCCCACCGCACCAGGTCGGCGGCCGGGGTGTCGGGCGGCAGGTTCGATATCCAGTACCCGTCGGAGTGTTCTGGTCCGCGGGCCATTCCACCAGGACGGTGGAGGTGGGCAGGATGCCGTCCCACTGGTTGCGTCCGCCGCCCGCGGCCTGGGCGTCGGCCAGGGACTTCATGCCCGCCGGCCGGACGGTCAGGACCGCGAACCGGGAGGGCATCGGCCCTTGGCTGCCCTGCCGCCAGCCCACCTCGGTGAACTGGTCGGCGGCAGCGGCCTCGGCCGCGTGGAGGGAAAGAGCTCGCGGTGCCGTCCGGTAGCGGGGAAGCGTCGGTGGCCCCAGTCCTCCGTAACTTGGCTGGTGCGGCTCGATGTCCAGCTCGTGGGCGACTTCCTTCCCTGTCAAGGCCAGCACATAGGACAGGCCCCGCTCGTGAAGGCCGTGACGGAAGGGGGTGCTGACGCCGTAGCCCGCATCCGCGACCACGACCGGAGCGGTCAGTCCCCAACCGGCCACGTTGTCCAGCAGCCCGAGCGCGAGACGCCATTTCTCCTGATGGACGGTGCCCTCCGGGATGCCGGCCCGGTGGCAGCGGCCCGGCTCGTCCGTCCACTCCCGGGGCAGATACAACTGCCAGTCCAGCGGGCACGACGCGGTGTCCGTCGCGGCATGAACACTGACCGCGACCTGGCAGTTCGCCCTCTTGCCGAGCGCCCCGCAGTACTGGCGGGCCACCCCGGCCGAGGCCCGGCCGCACTTGGGAAACGACACATCGTCGATCACCCCACACCTGCGGCGTGATCACTTCGGACAGTCTCCGGGCGATCCGCTGCCGCACCGGCAACGGATCCCACGGCGACTGGTTCACGAACTGCTGCAGGGCCTGCATGTTCCCGTCCGGCAACCGCTCAGAAATCGGCTGGATCGACTTGCGCCGGCCGTCCAGCATCAGACCGCGCAGATAACACGCACCCCACCGCCGCTGATCCCGCCTCGGCAACGACCCGAACACATCACCCACGAACTCCGCCAACCCACCCCGGAGCCCTTCTGCATCCCCCAGTTCCAGACCTCGAGGATGCCCACCACCAGGCAAGATCACTCAAGGTAACGAAGCACCACTAGAGCCTCTTGCCCGGGTCAGGCCGGGCTCGACCCGGACGAAAGAACCTGACCCCGGGTCCGACGGGTGCGCTGGACGCCCGGGGCCCCTGTCCCAGATGAACGAAGGAGATCCATCGTGCGGTTCCTGTTTGTCGTCGGAGGCGGTTCGGCTCCCGTCCACGCCAGCGTGCCCCTCGCCTGGGCGGCCCGTGCCGCGGGCCACGAGGTCCTGGTCGCCTCGCCCGAGGAGAACCTCGACCTCGTCACCGGTCTCGGACTGCCCGCCCGCGGCGTGACCGACCTGGGCATGGGCGACGCCATGCTCAAGGACCGGCAGGGCAACTGGCTGCCCATGCCCACCAGCGAGAGCACAGAGATGGACTTCGCGGGCCGGGGCTTCGCACGGCTCTCGGCGGCCAGCTACCGGGGCACCGAGGAGCTCGCCGAGGCCTGGCGGCCCGACGTGGTGATCGGCGGGGAGTACAACCACGCCGCCCCGCTGACAGCCCACAAGTTCTCCATCCCCCTGGTGAGCCACACCTGGGCCATATACGACCGCACCGACATCGACTGGCAGGGTGCGACCGACGAACTCAAGCCGGAACTGGCCGCGTTCGGACTGGCCGCGATACCGGAGCCCGACCTCTTCGTCGACATCACGCCGCCGACGGTACGGCCCCGGCACGCCGAGCCCGCGCAGCCGATGCGCTGGGCCCCCGGTAACCCGCAGATCGCGCTGGAGCCGTGGATGTACGCCAAGGGCGACCGCCCCCGCGTGGTCATCACCTCGGGATCGCGCAGCGTCTTCATCCCGGCCCTCGGGCTCGACTTCTTCCGCCCGCTGCTCGGCGGACCCGTCCTGGGTGGCGGCGACGTCGAGGTGATAGTCGCCGCCCCGGAGCCGGTCGCCGCCCAACTGCGCGCCGAGTTTCCGGACGTGAGGGCCGGCTTCGTCCCGCTGGACGTGGTCGCCCCGACGGCGGATCTGGTGCTGCACCACGGCGGCGGGGTCACCGTGATGACGCTGCTCAACGCGGGCACCCCACAGCTGGTCCTGCCGGAGATCCTCGCCTCCGCGATCCCGATGCGCCCGGTGGACGAGTTCGGGGCATCCATCACGCTCTCCTCGCACACCGTGCCCGTAGAGGACACCGAGGCCGCGGTGTCGAAGATCCTCGGCGACACCTCCTACCGCGCGAAAGCCGGTGAACTCGCCGCGGAGATCGCCTCGATGCCTTCCCAGGCCGAGGTCGTGAAGGTCATCGAGGGACTCGTCCGACCCTGAGCTCCGCACGAGGAGAAGGGCCACCCCGCGACCGCGGGGTGGCCCTCCTCCTCGCGTACGGCTCAGAACGAGAGCACCACCTCGCGCACCGCGGAGATCACCTTCTCCTGGAGCTCGACCGGCAGCGACGGATACATCGGCAGCGAGAAGATCTCCTTCGCCAGACGTTCCGTCACCGGCAACGAGCCCTCCCCGTAGCCGAGTCTTTCGAAGCCCGACATGGTGTGTACCGGCCACGGATAGCTGATGTTGAGGGTGATCCCGTAGCCCTTGAGGGCCTCGATGATCTCGTCCCGGCGCGGGTGGCGGGCCACGTAGACGTAAAAGACGTGCTCATTGCCCTCGTTCACCGACGGCAGGAGCAAGCCCTTCTCGGCGAGATCGCCGAGCCCCTCCTCGTACCGCCTCGCCACCGCCCGGCGGCCCTCCACATAGGTGTCCAGCCGCGTCAGCTTCCGGCGCAGGATCTCCGCCTGAACCGCGTCCAGCCGACTGTTGTAGCCGGGAGTCTCCACCACGTAGTAGGTCTTCTCCATGCCGTAGTAGCGCAGTCGCCGCAGCGAGGCGTCCACCGCCTCGTCGTCCGTGACGACCGCGCCGCCGTCCCCGTACGCGCCCAGCACCTTCGTCGGGTAGAAGGAGAACGCCGCGGCCCTGCCCATGGTCCCGGCCAGCCTCCCGTGGTGCCGGGCGCCGTGTGCCTGCGCGCAGTCCTCCAGCACCGCCAGGCCGTGCCGGTCCGCCAGATCGTTGATCGCGCCCATGTCCGCACACTGCCCGTACAGATGCACCGGCAGCAGGGCCTTGGTGCGGGGGGTGATCGCGGCGGCCACCTGGTCGATGTCGATCAGATAGTCCTCCTCGCGGATGTCCACGAACACCGGTATGGCGCCGACGCCGTCGATCGCCACCACTGTGGGCGCCGCGGTGTTCGACACCGTGATCACCTCGTCGCCGGGGCCCACCCCCACCGCGTGGAGACCGAGCCGCACCGCGTTGGTCCCGTTGTCCACGCCCGTGCAGTGTGCCAGCCCGTGGTAGTCCGCGAACTCGCGCTCGAAGCCGTCGACACTCGGCCCGAGCACCAGTTGACCGGAGCTGAACACCGTGTCGACCGCCTCCAGCAACTCCTCCCTCTCCTGCTCGTACTCCGGCAGGTAGTCCCAGACATACGCAGTCATCGCGGATGGTTCTCCGTTTCGTTTAGGGGGTGGTGTTCGTCCCGCGGGCCTTGGCGTTCGACGAACTCGAGCCAGAATCCGTCCACCGCCTCTGCGAGGGACCGACGGGAGCGCCAGCCGAGCAGGTGCTCGGCCGGCGCGGTGTTCACGAGCGACCATTCCTCGGTGGAGTGCTGGATCCCCACGTCCGAACGCTCCCGTACCGACGCGGGCAGCCCGCTGCGCTCGATGAGCATGTCGACCAGCGTGCGGACGGAGGTGCTGTGGCCGCTGCCGATGTCGACGATCTCGCCGGAGACCTTCGAGTCCACGGCCGCCACGACCGCGTCGGCGACGTCGCGTACGTCCACGTAGTCCCGGTGGGCCAGCAACGGATCCAGTTCCACCGCCGCCGGCTGCCCGCCCGCCGCCCACAACTGGCCGGCCACCCGGCCCAGCAGGCTGACGTCGGGGCTGCGGGGGCCCGCCAGATTGGCGATGCGCAGCACCATGCCCTCCAGCTCGCCCGCCTCGATCCGCTCCAGCACGGCCCGGGTCGCAGCGAGCTTCGCCCGGCCGTACGCGCTGGTCGGATGTGCGGGCGCGGCGACGTCCGACGCTGTCCCGACCCGCGTCCGGCCGTACTCCAGCACCGAACCCAGGTGCACCAGCCGTGGCCGGCTCTCCATCAGCGCGAGGATGTCCAACAGCCGCAGGGTCGGGGCGGCCGCGGCCTCCCACATCTGCGCGTCGGTGTTGCCCCAGATACTGCCGGTGGAGTTGACGACGGCGAACGGCGCGAGGGCGTCCAGCCGCTCGGCGGACTCGCGCGCCGGCCGCTGCGCGAGGTCGAGGGCGAGGAACGGGCCCACGACCTCGTGATCGGGCGGCCTGCGGGCCACGACGGCCACCTCCGTGCCGCGGCACTCCAACGCCGCGCACACGTGCCGTCCGACGAACCCCGTGCCGCCCAGGACGACGACCCTGCCATTCGCGGACATGCTGTCCCTTTCTTCGCTGAGAACAGGCCCTGCACAGCGAAGACTGGTACGTGGCGATCGGGATTCACTCAAGCCCCGGCCGGGTTCCAGCGGCGCTCGACGGGCGGGGGCGACCCTGTGGGCGCCGCACCCCACCTGTCCGGCCAACGGAGGAGTCCCATGTACGGCGCCGACTCAGCGAAGTTCTACCACGCACAGCACACCGCACGGGGCAAGGACTACAGGGCGGAGGCGGAGACGGTCGTCGAGCAGATCCATGCGCGCCTGCCCGGGGCGGCCTCGGTGCTGGACGTCGCCTGCGGCACCGGCGGGCACCTCCCCGCCTTCGCCGAACTGATCGGGCACACGGAGGGCATCGACCTCTCCGAACCGATGCTCGACATCGCCCGCACCGACCTGCCGCATGTGCCGCTGCACGTCGGCGACATGCGCTCCTTCGACCTGGGTCGCACCTTCGACGCCGTCACCTGCCTGTTCGCCTCGATCGGCTATGTGTCCTCCCGTGCGGAGCTGCACGAGACGGTCCGACGCCTCGCGCTGCACACCAACCCGTCCGGGGTGGTCGTCGTCGAGCCCTGGTGGTTCCCGGAGACCTTCATCGACCGCTGGGTCTCCAGTGACGTCATCGAGTGGGAGGACACCACTGTCGCCCGTGCCACCCACACCGTCCGCGAGGGCGACACGTCCCGCATGGAGGTCCACTACCTCCAGGCGTCCCCGGCCGGCGGCGTCCGCTACTTCACCGAGGTGCACCGCGCCATGCTCTTCAGCCGCGAGGAGTACGTGGAGGCCTTCGAGGAGGCCGGGCTGCAACCGGACTACCTCCCCGAAGTGCAGTCGGGGCGCGGCCTGTTCATCGGCACCCGCCGCTGATCCACCGGGCCGCCGCACCTGGTGCGGGCGCGCAAGCGCTGCTCCGACCAAGTTCGAGCGACGCCCGCCAGCATGCGGTCACGGGCGTTCATCACCGGCGTTCGCCGTCGCACACGAGAGGCACACCCCATGGCCCACCTGCTGCACATCGACACGTCGCCCTCGCCGTACTCCGTGTCCCGCAAGCTGGCGGCCTCCTTCCGCGAGGTGTGGAACGAGGCACAGCCCCGGAGCACGGTGACCTACCGCGATCTGGCCGCCGAGCCCGTTCCACACCTGGGCGGCGACGGGGCCGCGACCCTCATGGCGGAGCCGCAGACCGATGGGCAGCGCACAGCGGCGGCACTGCACAGCGAGCTCGTCGAGGAGATCCTCGCCGCCGACGCGCTCCTCATCAGCGTGCCGATGCACAACTGGACGATCCCCTCCAATCTGAAGGCATGGCTGGACCAGTCCCTCATCCTGGGCCGCACGCTGCCCTACGACCCGCGCGCCAACCCGCTCGCCGGGCGTCCGGCGACCATCGTGCTGGCCCACGGCGGCGACTACACCCTCGGCTCCGAGGACGCGGCCATGGACCACTGCGGCCCGTATCTGCGCACCGTGGTGCAGCAGGTTCTCGGCTACCAGCTGGAGTTGGTCACCGCCTCGCACACGGTCACCCCGTTCACCTCCGAGGACCCGGTGGAGCTGGAGAAGGCGGCCGTCTCGCTCCGGGCCGCCGAGGCCGCGACCGTGGAGCGGGCGCGGGCGGTGGCCAACAAACTGGTGCGGTCCTGACCACGGCGGAACCGCGGACGGGGGGGGGGGGGGGGGGGGGCCCCGCGGGGGCCCCCCCCCCCCCCCCCCGCCGTCCGTCGTCCGCGCGGCTCAGCCCCGCGCGCCGTGCTGGGCCCAGGCCGCACGGTGCAGCCGGCAGCTGAGAGTCCGCAGGTGCTCCACCAGCTCGGGCGGCTCCTGCACCTCGAAGTCGAAGCCGAACGCGGCCACCCACACCGCGAGGTGGTCCAGGCTGGTGGAGCCGATGCGGAGCACGCATGTGCGGTCGTCGACCGGCTCCACCACGCCCAGAGACGGAGGCACTTCCAGGGCCACCTCGCTGGCCGAGCCGTGCATGGTGATCACCGCACGGTAGCGGTACTGGCCGCTGGTGACCGCCGACGCCACATAGGAGGCCATGTCCTCCGAGGGCAGGGGCTTCGGGGTGAACCGCGGCCCGTTGGGGATCCGCAGCGCCATCCGGTCCACCCGGAAGCTGCGCCAGTCCTCCTTGTGGGTGTCCCAGGCCACCAGGTACCACCGCTGCCCGTCGTGGACCAGCCGGTACGGCTCCACATCACGCACGGTCGCCGATCCGTCGCGCGCGGTGTAGTCGAACCGCAGCCGCTCGGAGTCCCGCACCGCCGACGCGATGGCGGTCAGCATCGTCGGATCGACCGTGGGGGCGAGCGTCGGCATGGTTACCAGCGCCGCGCTGAGCGCGTTGACCTGATAGCGCAGCCGGGAGGGCAGCACCTGGTCCAGCTTGGCCAGGGCCCGCACCGAGATCTCGGCGATGCCGGTGATCGCGCCGCCGGCCGCGGTGCGCAGCCCCACCGCCACCGCGACGGCCTCCTCGTCGTCCAGCAGCAGCGGCGGCAACGACGCTCCGGCGGCCAGCTGGTAGCCGCCGCCCACTCCGCCCATCGCATTGATCGGGTATCCGAGGACCCGCAGCTTGTCGACATCACGCCGGACGGTCCGGGGGCTCACCTTCAGGCGGTCGGCCAGATCGGGCCCCGACCATTCCCGATGGGCCTGGAGCAACGCCAGCAAACGCAGCAGTCGAGCCGAGGTTTCCAACATGGACCGACCTTCTCATCAACCGAGGACAGGGGGTGACCGCGAATGCTTTTAGCGTGGGCATCAGACCGAAGGAGATCTCATGACCATTCTCATCGCCGGTGCCACCGGAAACGTCGGACGCCCCCTGGTGGAGCAGCTGCTCGCCGCCGGACACCCGGTGCGCGCGCTCACCCGCAACCCCGCCAAGGCGAACCTGCCCGCGGGCGCCGAAGTGATCGCGGGGAACCTCTCCGACACGAGCTCCCTGGTCGAGGCCTTCAAGGGGGTCACGGCCGCCCACCTGATCAGCTTCAACGGTGCGGACTTCTCCCCGCTGGAGAACGGCCCGGAGATCGTCAAGCTCGCCAAGGAGTCCGGCGTCCGCAAGGTGACCGTGCTCAAGGGTGACGTCACGAAGAGCCCCCTGGAGGAGGCGGTGGAAGCCGGCGGCCTGGAGTGGACCTTCCTCTCGCCGGTGGAGTTCATGTCCAACGCCCTGGAGTGGACCGAGTCGGTCAAGAACGAGGGCGTCGTCCGCGAGGCGTTCGCCCAGGCGAAGAGCGCGATGGTGCACGACGCGGACATCGCCGCCGTCGCCGCCGCCGCTCTTACCTCGGACGGACACGCGGGCCAGGTGTACTGGATCACCGGCCCGCAGGCGCTGACTCCGCCGGAGAAGGTACGCGCGATCAGCGAGGCGCTGGGCCGCGAGGTCAAGTACGTCGAGCTGAGCCAGGACGAGATCGTCGCCGAGTGGCGTCAGACCGGCTACTCCGACGAGGACGTCGAGTTCTTCCTCACGATGCGCACCAACCCGCCGGAGGCCGGCTACACGGTGCAGGACACGGTGGAGCGGGTCACCGGCAAGCCCCCGCGGACCTTCGTCCAGTGGGTCAAGGAGAACGCCGCGGCCTTCACGGCCTGACACCCCACGACGGGAGCCGAGTGGGTCACCCCCGTCCCGCTCGGCTCCTTCCCTCCCGGATCGCCCTGACCAACGGCCCTCCCGGCCGGCGCGCATCCCCGACCGGGCCCCGGGGGTGCGCGACCCGGCACTGCCCGCACCCCTGCCTGTGACCGTTCGAGCGCGATTGCAGGCGGTATCGAGCCCGGGAATCGATCGTGGGCGGGTCGTCAACCACAACTCCTGGGGGCTACCTTGACCACTCGTTCGCAGACGCCCCGGGCAGGGACGGCGCCGCCCCACGACCCCGCTCACCTGCGGATCGCGATATCCGTGGTGGCGGACACCGGCCCCGGCGCCGCGGGCCGGTTCCACCAGTGGCTCGCTGCACAGAAGCAGCACAACGACATGCTGGTCCGGCAGGTCGCGCTGGAGGACGTCGCCGGCTGGCACACCGACCCCGGCACCGGGAACATCGTCCACGAGACGGGCCGTTTCTACTCCGTCGAGGGCCTCGACGTCCACCTGTCAGGCGCCCCTGTCGAACGGTGGCAGCAGCCGATCATCAACCAGCCGGAGGTGGGCATCCTGGGCATCCTGGTCAAGGAGTTCGCCGGTGTCCTCCACTGCCTGATGCAGGCGAAGATCGAACCGGGCAACCACAACGGACTCCAGCTGTCGCCGACCGTCCAGGCCACCCGCAGCAACTACACACGGGTGCACAAGGGGGCCGAGGTCCCCTACCTGCACTACTTCCGCGACACCTCGCGTCACCAGGTGCTGGCCGACGTACGCCAGTCCGAACAGGGTGCCTGGTTCTTCCAGAAACGCAACCGCAACATAGTGGTCCAGGTGACCGAGGACGTCGAAGTACGCGAAGGGTTCACGTGGTTGACTCTGCGTCAGGTGCATGCGCTGCTCAGGTTGGACGACCTGGTGAACATGGACGCCCGAACGGTCCTGGCCTGCCTGCCCTTCACCGGGCCCGGCCTGCCGCATGTCCTCGGCGCGCCGGCGGACGACTTCACGGCCGCGCTCGTCCGCTCGTGCGACGAGCGTGCCGACGTGCCCGAGAACCTGGCCGGCGTGCTGCACTGGATCACCGAGGTCCGTACCCGCCGGGACGTCGTCGCCGAGCGGGTCCCGCTGCGGGCGCTGGCGGGCTGGCGCCGGGACCACGGCCGGATCGAGCACGAGAGCGGCCGGTTCTTCCGGGTGACCGGGGTCGATGTCGCGGCCACCGGACGCGAGGTCCGCGGCTGGGCCCAGCCCATGATCGAGCCCTGCGGCGAGGGCGTGATCGCCTTCCTGGCCCGCAGGATCGACGGCGTCCTGCACCTGCTCGTCCACGCCGCCACGGAACCGGGGTACGGGGACGTCGTCGAACTGGCTCCGACGGTCCAGTGCACCCCGGCGGACCTCGACGCACTGCCGGCCGGGGCGCGCCCGCCCCACCTGGACGCGGTGCTGAACGCCGCCCCCGAGCGGATCCGCTTCGACGCTATGCACTCGGAGGAGGGCGGCCGCTTCTACCATGCACGCAACCGCTACCTGATCGTGGAGACGGACGAGGACCACGGGGCCGGCGCCCCGGATCACCGCTGGCTCACCGTGGCCCAGCTGGTGGCCCTGATGCGGCACAGCCACTACGTGAACGTCCAGGCGCGTTGCCTTCTCGCCTGTCTCCACAGCCTGACCGCCCGGTCCGGCCCCGCACAGCCTTCCATCGCCCTGTCGTAAAGGAGAGCACCATGTCCCAGCAGGACACTCCGCAGCCCCAGGTCACCTTCGTGAACAGGTTCACGGTCTCCGGTAGCCCGCAGGAGTTCGAGGACGCCTTCGCGCGTATCGCGGCCTTCATGAAGGAGCAGCCGGGCATCATCGGCTACACCCTGTCCCAGGACGTGAAGGACCCCCAGCGGTACGTGAACATCGCACGCTGGGAGCACGCCGGGGCGCTGCGCGCGGCCGTCGGTCACCCGGACTTCCAGAGCCACGTCAAGGAGCTGCGGCAGCTCGCACAGAGCGAGTCCGAGCTGTACGCAGAACGGCACCGCTATCTCGACCGCACCGCGTGAGCCACATCCGGTTCGGCATTCCCCTCCCGAAGAACACGTGAACAGGCCCTGAAAATGACAGAAGTCGTGCGCAACGACAACAACGCGCAGTACATCCGCATCGCGGGTGCGCGCGAGCACAACCTGAAGGACGTGTCGCTGCGGATCCCGAAGAACAGGATCACGGTGTTCACCGGCGTCTCCGGGTCGGGGAAGTCGTCGATCGTGTTCGACACCCTGGCCGTGGAGGCGCAGCGGCAGCTCAACAGCACCTACGACTGGTTCATCCGCAACCAGTTGCCGAAGTACCAGCGTCCCCACGCGGACATCATCGAGAACCTGACCGCCCCGGTGGTCGTCGACCAGAAGCCGGTCGGCGGCAACGCGCGGTCGACGGTCGGCACGATGACGGACCTCTACTCGGCGCTGCGTGTGCTGTTCTCGCGCCTGGGCACGCCATACAACCCGCCCTCGGCGTACTCCTTCAACAACCCGCAGGGCATGTGCCCGGAGTGCGACGGCCTCGGCCGGATGCGCAAGGTGAACGTCGACCGGCTGCTCGACCGGACGAAGTCGCTCGACGGGGGAGCGATCCAGCTCAGCACGCACAAGCCCGGTGCGATGGACTGGCAGATGTACGCGAAGTCTGGACACTTCGACACCGCGAAGGTGCTGAGCGATTACACCGATGCCGAGTGGGAGATGCTCCTGCACGGCAGCGGCGGCACCGTGAAGGTGTCCACGACCAACACCACGGCGACCCTCAAGTACGAGGGCGTCGTGGCCCGTTTCGCCCGGACCAACCTCAAGCGCGACCTCGGCTCGCTCAGCGAGCGCGGCCGGGCCAACATCGAACGGTTCATCACGCTGGGGGAGTGCACGGGGTGCGGCGGCACCCGGCTGAACCCCACCGCGCTCGCCACGACCGTCGCCGGCCGCACCATCGCCGACTGGACGCGGATGGAGATCAGTGACCTGATCAAGCTCCTCGACGGGATCGACGACCCGGTCGGCACCCCTGTCGCCGCGGGGGTCCGCACCGCCTTCGAGCGCATCGAGGGCATCGGCCTCGGCTATCTCTCGCTGGACCGGGAGACCCTCTCGCTCTCCGGCGGCGAGGCTCAGCGGCTGAAGACCGTGCGCCACCTCAGCAGCAGCCTGGTCGGCATGACGTTCATCTTCGACGAGCCCAGCACGGGCCTGCACCCGCGCGACGTGGGCCGCCTCAACGGCCTGCTGCGGGAGCTGCGGGACATGGGCAACACGGTGATCGTCGTCGAGCACGATCCGGACGTCATCGAGATTGCCGACCATGTGGTCGACGTGGGCCCCCGAGCGGGCGTCCACGGCGGGGAGATCGTCTTCGAGGGCAGTTTCCCGGAGCTGAAGCGGGCCGACACGCTCACCGCCGTCTGTCTGCGCCGCACCGCGGACGTGAAGGCGGACGTCCGCCGCCCGACGGGGAAGCTCGCGGTGGAGAACGCCGACCTCCACAACCTGCGCAACGTCTCGGTCAGCATCCCGACCGGAGTCCTCACGGCGGTCACCGGGGTCGCCGGATCCGGAAAGAGTTCGCTGATCACCGGAGCGTTCCTGGACGCCTACCCGGACACGATCCTGGTCGACCAGACGGCCATCAGGGCTTCCTCGCGGTCCACGCCCGCCAGCCACCTCGACATGATGGACACGATCCGCAAGCTCTTCGCCAAGGCCAACGGCGTGCCGGTGAGCCTGTTCAGCTTCAACTCTGCGGGCGCCTGCGACGAGTGCAACGGGCGCGGTGAACTCGTCGTGGAACTCGCCTACATGGACCCCGTCCGAACCCGGTGCGAAGTCTGTGAGGGCCGACGGTTCAAGGAGGAGGTCCTGGCCTACGAGCTGCGCGGGAAGTCCGTCGCCGATGTGCTCGACCTGTCCGCCGAGAGCGCCGTCGAGTTCTTCACCGAGCGCGAGGTCCTGGACAAGCTGACCGGCCTGACCGACGTCGGCCTCGGCTATCTGACCCTCGGGCAGCCGCTGAGCACGCTCTCGGGCGGCGAGCGCCAGCGCCTGAAGCTCGCGGGCCGGCTGCATGGCCCCAAGTCCGTGTACGTCCTCGACGAACCGACGACGGGCCTGCACATGTCCGACGTCGACACCATCGTCGGGCTGATGAACTGCCTGGTGGACCGGGGCAACACGGTCATTGTCATCGATCACAACCTGGACGTCGTCCGGCAGGCCGACTGGGTGATCGATCTCGGACCCGGCGGCGGCAAGCACGGTGGCCAGGTCGTCTTCAGCGGCACGCCGAAGGAGCTGTTGGAGGCGGACGGCACCGCCACCGGGGAGTACCTCCGCCGATATCGGTCCGCCTGAGCAGGGAACTTGACGCAGGAAGGGCGGCCGGTCCGGTCCGGGTCAGATCGCCGCTGCGGTCATCCCCGCAGCCCCGTGTACTGGAGCGCGGTGCTGACCGCCACGATCAGCGCCGATCAGCAGGAACACCATTCCGACCCCGTTGAGCGGCACGAAGCCGGCCGAAGCCGTCACCACACACCCGACCGCAGTCAGGGCGATGCTGGCCGGCCACGAGTGCCGAAGGTCTCCGTCACCGCGACCGCCCCGAGCAAGGGGGCCTACCGCCTCGACTCCCGGCACGAGGGGACGGCCCGTACGGCCGCCTTCACTGTGCACGCCGGGGAAGCGGCACCCGAGGGATCCGTGTCTGAGAGCGGGGAGTCCGCCGGGCACGGGTGCTGACGCACGGGGGCCCGCCGCTCGACGGCCGTCAGGCAGCCGGTGACGCGCAACCGGTGGCCGCCGGGAGGGGCGCACGTGCCATTGCGCTGGAGTTCTCGTGAAGTGCAGACGGTCCGATCCAGACGCCTCCGAACGGACGGAACCGTCCGATGCCCCCTTGTGCGTACGGATGTTGATGGCGCGAAAGGGCGGGTTAGTGCTTGCGCCGAGGGGGTGCGGCACTTCTTACGAACCGCGCTCCTTGCAGGCCCTGTCGTGGCGGACGAGCGGGTCTCGGGGTCCGGTCGAATCCCGCTCGACCTCGGACAAGGACCCCGCCCCGGGACACTTAGCATGCGGCCATGACCTCGATACTTGTCACGGGCGCGGCAGGCTTCATCGGATCGCACTCCGTCCGGCACTGGTTGCGCCGGTACCCCGATGACACCGTGGTCGCCCTCGACGCGCTCACCTACGCCGGTTTCGCTCTCCAACTTGGAGGACCTCGCCGACCGTGTGGTCTTCGTCCAGGGGGGGGATCGGTGACGAAGCGCTCGTACGAAAACTCCTCGCCGACCACATATCCACCTGCGAGGTGTACGGAGACCTCGCCCTCGACTCCGACGAGATGTTCACCGAGACGAGCCCCTACCACCCCCCGCACCCCCTACAACGCCAGCAAGGCCGGGGCCGACCATGTGGTCCGGGCCTACCACGAGACGTACGGCCTGCCCGTGACGATTACCAACTGCGCCAACAACTACGGCAGTCACCAGTTCCCCGAGAAGGTCATCCCCCTGTTCACGACGCGGGCGCTCGACGGTCGGCGTCTGCCCGCGTACGCCTCCAGTGGCAACCGCAGGGAGTGGATCCACGTCCTGGACCACTGCGCGGCCGTGGAGACCGTCCTCCTGAAGGGGACGCCCGGCGAGGTCTACCACGTCGGCACCGGTGTGGAGGCCAGCGTCGATGAACTCGCCGACCTCGTGCTCGACGAACCCGGCCTGCCACGGTCTCTGAAGGAGACCGTGCCCGCCCCCCCGGCCGTGATCGCCGCTACCTCCGCGACTCCAGCCGTATCCGGCGCGAACTCGGCTGGGAGCCGCGGATCCCCTTCGCGGCCGGAATCCGGGAGACCGTCCGCTGGTACTCCGACCACCGTTCCTGGTGGCTTCCGCTCATCGGCCGCAGCCCGGTCGTCGAGAACGACTGGAGCGCGGCCGGATCCCGATAGGGCTCGCAGATCATCAAGGTGTTGCTTCTTGTCCTGGGGCTCGCGCGGTCAGGCCGGTTCCTGGACCGCCCGCCCCACCTCTTCCGGTAGCCGCGGCTGCCCCGTCACTTTCCACCGGAGGTAACCCCCGTGACCATGAGGGACATCCTGAACGCGATCCAGTCGCCGGACTCGGCGCCCGCCGACTTCGCCGCTCTGCCGCTCCCTGAATCCTGCCGGGCCGTCGTCCTGCGGCGTGAGGACACGGAGATGTTCTCGGGGCTTGCCAGCCGCGACAAAGACCCCCGCAAGTCCCTCCACCTGGAGCAGGTGCCGGTGCCCGAACTCGGCCCTGGCGAAGCCCTGGTGGCCGTCATGGCCAGTTCGGTGAACTACAACACCGTCTGGAGCTCGATCTTCGAGCCGGTACCGACGTTCGCTTTCTTGGAGCGCTACGGCAAGTTGAGCGAGCTGGCCAAGCGTCACGACCTGCCATACCACATCATCGGCTCCGACCTGGCGGGTGTCGTGCTGCGCACCGGGCCCGGCGTGAATGCCTGGCACCCCGGTGACGAGGTCGTCGCGCACTGCCTCTCCGTCGAGCTGGAGAGCTCCGACGGCCACAACGACACGATGCTCGACCCCGAGCAGCGGATCTGGGGCTTCGAGACCAACTTCGGCGGCCTGGCAGAGGTCGCACTGGTGAAGTCCAACCAGCTGATGCCCAAGCCCGACCACCTCAGCTGGGAGGAGGCGGCGGCGCCCGGGCTCGTCAACTCCACCGCGTACCGCCAACTGGTCTCCCGTAACGGCGCCGGCATGAAGCAGGGCGACAACGTCCTGATCTGGGGCGCCAGCGGCGGACTCGGCAGTTACGCCACACAGTTCGCCCTGGCCGGCGGCGCCAACCCGATCTGTGTCGTGAGCAGCGACCAGAAGGCGGACATCTGCCGTGCGATGGGCGCCGACGCGATCATCGACCGCCACGCCGAGGGCTACAGGTTCTGGAAGAACGAGCACGAGCAGGACCCCCGCGAGTGGAAGCGCTTCGGCAAGCACATCCGCGAACTCACCGGCGGCGAGGACGTGGACATCGTCTTCGAGCACCCGGGCCGCGAGACCTTCGGCGCGAGTGTGTACGTCACCCGCAAGGGCGGCACCATCGTCACCTGCGCCTCCACCTCCGGCTACACCCACGAGTACGACAACCGCTACCTGTGGATGTCACTCAAGAAGATCGTCGGCTCGCACTTCGCCAACTACCGCGAGGCGTGGGAGGCCAACCGCCTGATCGCCAAGGGCAAGATCCACCCGACGCTCTCCAAGGTCTACTCCCTCGAAGACACCGGCCAGGCCGCCTACGAGGTCCATCGCAACCTCCATCAGGGCAAGGTCGGCGTCCTCGCCCTCGCCCCACAGGAGGGCCTCGGTGTGCGCGACCCGGTCAAGCGCGCCCAGCACATCGACGCCATCAACCGCTTCCGGGTTCTCTGAACTCGCCCGGTCACGCCGCTCAAGGGGTAGGGACAAAGGTTTTCAGACGCGGAGGAAGTCCGACAGGGCTTCCTCCGCTCGTAGTTGGTCGGTGGGCCTGCCCGTCAACGGGACGCGAGTCGCAGATCGTGCCCTACCGGGATGATGACCTGGAGCGCCCGCATCTGTACGGCGGTCGACCTCAGCCACCTCCGGTGGAGAAGACCGGCGAGCACGGCAAGTCGCTTACCGCGGAGGGTCCGGCCACGCTGCCCGGTTTCGGCGAGGGCGGGGGAGGAGCCGCACCCTCCCTGACCCGCTAAGCAGCAGGTCAGGGAGGGTGCGCCGGAATCCGCGTATCAAATGTCGCGGAAGAGACCAGTCACTCGGCTGATCTGCAGGAACGATCGACCACCAGCCTCTGACCTGCGGAAATGGCCTTTCGGCTGTTTCGAGGTCGTGCCCCTTGATGCAGCTGAAAGTCCCAGGAAAGTCCCAGAGGACTCCAAGGAGACCAGGCGTCAGCCTGCCCGAGCCCCGCCTCGGCGGTCGCATACTCATCGGCATTTTCGTGGACCACCTGGACACCTGAGCGCGGGCGCGGGAAAGCGCGGCTCCGCGCCCCCGATGCCTCGTATAGCCCTGTTAGTCACCGCGTCGTGCCTGGTCGGTGACGTCTCACGTTCGCCACCGTGGCGGGCGTCACACATGAACTCCGCCGGGTCGCACGAGGCACCCGGCCGATCGTGCCCGCTGCCTCGGTGATCAACCCGTCCCCTTTCACCATGCTCTTCAACTCCACTCGCCGTGGCGCCCGGCTCGCGCGGCGGATGGCCAAGCACCTGCTGGACGCCTGGAGAGTCGTGACCGAACTGTGCGCCGACGCCGTCCAGCACGGCCGCGTGTCGGCTGGCGCCGCAGTTCTGTCCGGCCCCGACTAGGTTCTGTCCGGCGGATCATGGCGTCATAGGCTCCAGGTCATGCACAGCACCCTGACGGAGCACGCCAGATGTCTTTACGGAGACGAGTACCGGCCCACACCGGAGTGCGGCCTCGAGCACGGGGAGCACTACTTCGTCGAGGAGCTGACATTCGCCGACGCGGATTCGATCCTTGCCATGCTGCGTGAACTCTGTCCGCACGTGGTCGACGGCTACCTGCCGGTCTGGATCCGGAATCTGGCCCATCGGCTGGTGCTCCTGCAGCGGCCGGACGAACCTGCGCTGCTGCGGGAGGCTGCCGAGAGTCTGTGGATGCACGGCCCGGACTGGGACTACATCGCAGAGGACCTCAAGATACGGGCCGACGCTCTGGAAACGGGCTGATCACGGCCTGAGCCAAAGGCGAATCGACGCGACGGCGACGGTGCCGTGGAAGACGTAGGCGCGCTTGTCATACCGCGTTGCTACAGCACGGAAATGCTTGAGCCGGTTGATCGTGCGCTCGATCTCGTTCCGGCGCTTGTACATCTCTTCGTCGAAGCCGGCGGGTCGACCTCCTCGGCTTCCCCGGCGCCGACGGTTGGCCCGCTGATCCTTCGGCTCCGGGATGGTGTGCTTGATCTGGCGTCTCCGCAGGTAGCGGCGATTCCGGCGAGAGCTGTATGCCTTATCGCCGCCGAGGTGGTCGGGGCGGGTGCGCGGATGACCGCCGTCTTGGCGCCGGACCCTGATGCGTTCCAGGACGGGGATCAGCTGGGGGCTGTCGCCCCACTGGCCAGGGGTGATCAGCATGGCCAGGGGGCGACGGCCTCCCTCTCCTGCAAGGTGGATCTTGGAGGTCAGACCGCCACGGGAGCGGCCGAGTCCTTCGTCGGGGCGGTGCTGCCGGGGCGTTGATCTCCGCTTCGGGATCCGGGGTGTTCTGCGCGGTGCACCGGCAGCGTGCTGATGGGCCCGGCACGAGGTGGAGTCCATGCTCACCATGCTCCAGTCGATGCGCCCCTGAGAGTCGGCCTCGGCCTGGACAGCCTGAAAGATCCTTTCCCAGGTGCCGTCCGCCGACCACCGGCGGTGGCGCTCATACACGGTTTTCCAGCTCCCGAACCGATCCGGCAGGTCCCGCCACGGAACACCCGTGCGGACCCGGAACAAGATCCCGTTGATCACCATCCGGTGATCAATCCAACGTCCGCCCCGGCGCCCGGACTTCGGCAGATATGGCGCAAGTTGCACCCACTCGTCGTTCGTAAGATCGCCCCGCCCCACGACCAACACAATGGTCCATGCAAGGCGATCACATGATTCGCCGGACAGGCCCTAGCAGACCGAGATGCGGTCCGTCGCCGCCCTGATCAACGAGCGCCAGGGCCTGGATTTCCTGTGGATGTTCCTCGCGGTGTGAGCGACGGCCGAATCCCGCACCAGCGGATCGAGCGGTAACGGCTCGCTGGCCGTCGACATCTTTCCGAGGACTCATCATGTGGAGTGCGTGGCGGACAGAAACCTTCGCGCGCGGCCCAAAGTCCCAGAAAAGTCCCAGAGACGTCGCCACACTCCCTCTCGTCTGGCATTGATGCAGGTCAGGAAGGGTTTGAGGGTGGCTTTCCGTAGAGCCGTCAGATGTCCCGGAAGATCTCGATCTGCGCACCCACCGAGTTCAGCCGCTCCGCCAGCTCCTCGTAACCCCGGTTGATGACATACACGTTGCGGAGCACGGACGTGCCCTCGGCCGCCATCATTGCCAGCAGCACCACCACCGCCGGCCGCAGGGCGGGCGGGCACATCATCTCGGCGGCGCGCCAGCGGGTCGGGCCCTCGACCAGGACGCGGTGCGGGTCCAGGAGCTGGAGCCGGCCGCCGAGGCGGTTGAGGTCGGTGAGGTAGATCGCGCGGTTGTCGTAGACCCAGTCGTGGATCAGGGTCTTGCCGTGCGCGGACGCGGCGATCGCCGCGAAGAACGGCACGTTGTCGATGTTCAGCCCGGGGAAGGGCATCGGGTGGATCTTGTCGATGGGCGCCTCCAGCTTGGAGGGCCGGACCGTCAGGTCCACCAGCCGGGTACGGCCGTTGTCGGCCGCGTACTCCGTCGTGCGGTCGCAGTCGACGCCCATCTCCTCCAGAACCGCGAGCTCGATCTCCAGGAACTCGATCGGGACCCGGCGGATCGTCAGCTCGGACTCCGTCACCACGGCGGCGGCCAGCAGGCTCATCGCCTCGACCGGGTCCTCGGAGGGGGAGTAGTCGACGTCCACGTCGATCTCCGGCACCCCGTGCACCGTGAGGGTCGTCGTCCCGACGCCGTCGACGCGTACGCCGAGCGCCTCCAGGAAGAAGCACAGGTCCTGGACCATGTAGTTGGAGGAGGCGTTACGGATGACCGTCGTGCCGTCGTGCCGGGCTGCGGCCAGCAGCGCGTTCTCGGTCACCGTGTCGCCGCGCTCGGTCAGGACGATGGGGCGGCCAGGACGGATCTCGTGGTCGACCTGGGCGTGGTAGAGCCCGTCGGTCGCGGCGATCTCCAGGCCGAAGCGGCGCAGGGCGATCATGTGCGGCTCGATCGTGCGCGTGCCGAGGTCGCAGCCGCCGGCGTACGGCAGGGTGAAGCGGTCCTCGCGGTGCAGCAGCGGGCCGAGGAACATGATGATGGAGCGGGTCCGGCGCGCGGCGTCGGCGTCGATGGACTCCAGCTCGAGCCGGTCGGGCGGCAGGATCTCGAGGTCGACACCGTCGTTGATCCACCGGGTGCGTACGCCGATGGAGTTGAGGACCTCCAGCAGCCGGAAGACCTCCTCGATGCGGGCCACCCGGCGCAGCACGGTGCGGCCCTTGTTGAGCAGCGAGCCGCAGAGCAGCGCGACACACGCGTTCTTGCTCGTCTTCACGTCGATGGAGCCAGAGAGCCGACGGCCACCCACGACTCGGAGGTGCATGGGGCCGGCGTAACCGAGCGACACGATCTCGCTGTCGAGGGCCTCGCCGATGCGGGCGATCATCTCAAGGCTGATGTTCTGGTTACCACGTTCGATGCGGTTGACGGCGCTCTGGCTCGTGGCCAGCGCCTCGGCGAGCTGACTCTGTGTCCAGCCACGGTGCTGACGGGCGTCACGGATGAGCTTGCCGATACGTGCGAGGTAGTCATCTTCCATGGCTGCACGCTATCTCAGATATGAGATGAAGCTCGTGTCGGGGGTGTGGGATTCAGGTGACGGTCGGGTGCCCGGCCGCGTGGGAGCGCCTGTGTGAAGGGTCGGGCGTGCCCGGCGGCCCGGCGCGCGGAGCTCGGGCGAACGGGTGAGGCAGGCCGAGCCCGCGACGGTGAGGTGAGGTCAGCCGCGGCGGCGGCGCGTCGTCCTCCGCCAGCCGAACGGGCCCGGCAGGTCCATGGACGTGGTGCGCCGGCCGGTGCTGCTCGTGGTGCGCCTCGGCCCGTGCCGTCCGCCGGTCGTGACGGACCACGAGCGGCGGTTGATGTTCAGCCGGACGCCCGGGAGGATCTGGAAGCTCTTTCGGAAGGTGAGCGGCATCTGTGCCTCCTCTGTCAGGAGTACGGGTATCCCGAAGCCGCCGGGTCATGCGCACGGACCCGTGAGCGCGGGCGCGGTCCGGGCGGGCCCGTCGGTCGCGGGCGCGGTCAGCGCTGCGCCGGGTCCGGCCCCCGCAGGGCATTGGCCAGGGGCGCCGACACGGTCCATCCCGTGCTCTCGTAGAGGGCACGCCCCTCCGCCGACGAGGCCAGCAGGCCGGCCGTCGCGCCCCGCCCGGCGGCCGCGTCGGTGAGCGTGCGCATGATCAGGCGGCCGAGACCGCGGCGCCGGTGGGCGGGCTGGGTCTCGACCTTGTCGATGACGGCGGTGATGCCGGAGACGGCCGCTTGGCCTCGTGCGGCGAGCGTGCCGTCGGCCGCGCACACCCGGGCATGGGTGACGCCGTCGTGGGTCCAGGTGCGGAGCCGGTAGCCGTCGGGGAGGGGGACCGGGGGGCGGGCGAGGTGGAGCGGGGTGGACATCAGGTAGCCGGGTTCGTCGGCGACGGACCAGCCGGGCGTGATCCAGGACGCGAGCGACTCCGCCCGCACGAACGCCTTCAGCCGGACGCCGGGCCTGGTCGTGCCTGCGGTTATCTCCCGCACCGTTGCCGCGGTGGCGGTGGTCAGGACGTGGCTCATGGCGTGGGCGGGAGGGCCCGTGCGTACGGTGAAGCCCCAGGACGAGGGGGCCGGTTCGTCCGCTCCCCGCGAGAGGGCCCAGCCGTGGACCCATGCGTGTACGGCCTCGGAGGTGGTGGTGAAGTGCACGGCGCCTTCCCGGGGCGGGGGGTGGTCGGCAACGAAATGTACCGTCCTGCCGCGTACGCCATCGCGGTGCGGCGCAGGACACGGGTGCCCGGGCATGACCGCGCGGCGGCGATGTACTAGAGTTATCTCGACATCGAGATATCTGCCGAGGCGCACCGCAGCCGCCGCTCGGTAAGGGTTACCTAACTAATCCTTACCTTAGCGGATGGTGGGGGCCGCAGGCGGCGCCGGCCGCACATGAGGCGCGGCGCGGTTGAACGCGCACATTGAAGAAGGAGACTGTCGTGTCGGCGAACAGCTTCGACGCCCGCAGCACGCTGCGCGTGGGTGACGAGTCGTACGAGATCTTCAAGCTGGACAAGGTCGAGGGCTCCGCGCGCCTCCCTTACAGCCTGAAGGTGCTGCTGGAGAACCTGCTCCGCACGGAGGACGGCGCGAACATCACCGCCGACCACATCCGGGCGCTCGGCGGCTGGGACTCCCAGGCCCAGCCCAGCCAGGAGATCCAGTTCACGCCGGCCCGCGTGATCATGCAGGACTTCACGGGTGTCCCGTGTGTCGTGGACCTCGCCACCATGCGTGAGGCCGTCAAGGAGCTCGGCGGCGACGCCACGAAGATCAACCCGCTGGCCCCGGCCGAGCTGGTCATCGACCACTCCGTCATCGCCGACAAGTTCGGCACCAACGACGCGTTCTCCCAGAACGTCGAGCTGGAGTACGGCCGCAACAAGGAGCGCTACCAGTTCCTGCGCTGGGGCCAGACCGCCTTCGACGAGTTCAAGGTGGTCCCCCCGGGCACCGGCATCGTCCACCAGGTCAACATCGAGCACCTGGCCCGCACGGTCATGGTCCGTAACGGCCAGGCGTACCCCGACACCCTCGTCGGCACCGACTCGCACACCACGATGGTCAACGGCCTCGGCGTGCTGGGCTGGGGCGTCGGCGGCATCGAGGCCGAGGCCGCGATGCTCGGCCAGCCGGTCTCCATGCTCATCCCGCGCGTCGTCGGCTTCAAGCTGACCGGCGAGCTCCCGGCCGGCACCACCGCCACCGACCTCGTGCTGACCATCACCGAGATGCTCCGCAAGCACGGCGTCGTCGGCAAGTTCGTCGAGTTCTACGGTGAGGGCGTCGCCGCCACCTCCCTCGCGAACCGCGCCACCATCGGCAACATGTCGCCGGAGTTCGGCTCCACCGCCGCGATCTTCCCGATCGACGACGAGACGCTGAAGTACCTCCGCCTGACCGGCCGCGACGCCCAGCAGGTCGCGCTCGTCGAGGCGTACGCCAAGGAGCAGGGCCTCTGGCTCGACCCGGCCGCCGAGCCGGACTTCTCCGAGAAGCTGGAGCTCGACCTCTCCACGGTCGTCCCCTCCATCGCCGGCCCGAAGCGCCCGCAGGACCGCATCGTCCTCGCGAACGCCAAGGCGCAGTTCGCCCAGGACGTACGCAACTACGTCTCCGACGACGAGGAGGCGGGCAAGGAGTCCTTCCCGGCCTCCGACTCCCCGGCCGCCACCAACGGCGTCCCGTCGAACCCGGTCCCCGTCACCGCCCCCGACGGCACGACGTACGAGCTGGACCACGGCGCCGTCACCGTCGCCGCGATCACCTCCTGCACCAACACCTCGAACCCCTACGTCATGGTCGCCGCGGCGCTCGTGGCGAAGAAGGCCGTCGAGAAGGGCCTGACCCGCAAGCCGTGGGTCAAGACCACCCTCGCCCCGGGCTCGAAGGTCGTCACCGACTACTTCGACAAGGCGGGCCTGACCCCGTACCTCGACAAGGTCGGCTTCAACCTCGTCGGCTACGGCTGCACCACCTGCATCGGCAACTCCGGCCCGCTGCCGGAAGAGGTCTCCAAGGCGGTCAACGACCACGACCTGGCCGTGACCTCGGTGCTCTCCGGCAACCGCAACTTCGAGGGCCGGATCAACCCCGACGTCAAGATGAACTACCTGGCGTCCCCGCCGCTGGTCGTCGCGTACGCCATCGCCGGTTCGATGAAGGTCGACATCACCAAGGACGCCCTCGGCGTCGACCAGGACGGCAAGCCCGTCTTCCTCCAGGACATCTGGCCCTCCGAGGCCGAGGTCAACGACGTCGTCGCCAACTCCATCGGCGAGGACATGTTCAACAAGTCCTACCAGGACGTCTTCGCGGGCGACGCCCAGTGGCAGGCGCTGTCGATCCCGACCGGCAACACCTTCGAGTGGGACTCCGAGTCCACCTACGTGCGCAAGCCCCCGTACTTCGAGGGCATGACGATGGAGACGACCCCGGTCGAGGACATCACCGGCGCCCGGGTGCTCGCCAAGCTCGGCGACTCGGTCACCACCGACCACATCTCCCCGGCCGGTGCGATCAAGGCCGACACCCCGGCTGGCAAGTACCTCACGGAGCACGGCATCGAGCGCCGTGACTTCAACTCCTACGGCTCGCGCCGTGGTAACCACGAGGTCATGATCCGCGGTACGTTCGCCAACATCCGCCTGCGCAACCAGATCGCGCCGGGCACCGAGGGCGGCTTCACCCGCGACTTCACGAAGGACGGCGCCCCGGTGTCGTTCATCTACGACGCCTCGCAGAACTACCAGGCCGCGGGCACCCCGCTCGTCATCCTGGCGGGCAAGGAGTACGGCTCCGGCTCGTCCCGTGACTGGGCGGCCAAGGGCACCGCGCTCCTGGGCGTCAAGGCCGTCATCGCCGAGTCCTACGAGCGCATCCACCGCTCGAACCTCATCGGCATGGGCGTCCTCCCGCTCCAGTTCCCGGAGGGCCACACCGCCGAGTCCCTCGGCCTGACCGGCGAGGAGTCCTTCTCCTTCACCGGCGTGACCGAGCTGAACGACGGCACCACGCCGCGCACCGTCAAGGTCACCACCGACACCGGTGTGGAGTTCGACGGCGTCGTCCGCATCGACACCCCCGGCGAGGCGGACTACTACCGCAACGGCGGCATCCTGCAGTACGTCCTCCGCAGCCTGATCCGTAAGTAAGGGCACCGCGAAGTGAGCGAGGGCCGCACCCCCCGGGGTGCGGCCCTCCGTTCGTTAGGCTCCGAGGTCTGATGAAGAACACCCTCACCTCGCCGGCGGCCAAGGCCGGACACGAGTCCGTGCGCCGTCACAACCTCAGCCTGGTCCTGCGGACCGTCCGTGACGAGGGCGAGGTCACCCGGGCCCGGGTGGCGAGCCTCGTGGGGCTGACCAGGGCCGCCGTCTCCTCGCTCGTCGAGGAGCTGCTCGCGCTGGACTGCCTCAGCGAGTCAGGCAAGACCTCCAGCGGATCGGCCGGCCGCCCCGGCACCGTGCTGAAGCTCTCCCGCACCGGTCCGGCGGGGCTCGGCGTGGAGATCAACATCGACTACGTCTCCGTGTGCGCCGTCGACCTCACCGGCACCGACCGGGTCCGGGTCACCGAGCACACCGACCACCGGGACGTCCCGCCCGCCGAGGTCCTGGCCCACGCCGCCCGGCTCACCAACCGGGTCATCGCCTCCACCCGGGAACAGGAACTGCGGGTGGTCGGCGTCGAGCTGGCGCTGCCCGGCCTCGTCTCGGGCGGCGTCGTCCGGCAGGCCCCCAATCTCGGCTGGAGCAGGGTCGCGGCCGAGGGCATCTTCGGACAGGCGCTCAGCACGCTGCGCCCGGCCGGGCGGGCGCTGGCCGTCGGCTCCGACAACGAGGCCAACCTCGCGGCCCTCGCCGAGCTGTGGTTCGGCGGACTCGGAGGCGTACGCACCTTCCTCTATCTCACCGGTGAGATCGGCGTGGGCGGCGCTCTCGTGGTGAACGGCGAGATGCTCCGGGGCGCCCACGGGTTCGCCGGCGAGATCGGGCACGTCGTCGTCGACCCGCAGGGCCCCCTCTGCCGGTGCGGCGCGCACGGCTGCCTGGAGCAGTACGCCGGCCGGGCGGCCCTGCTGCGCGCCGCAGGGATCGACCCGGGCACGGGTGTGCGCGGGATCGACGAGCTGGAGCAGCGGGCTGCGGCCGGCCAGAAGCGGGCCGTCTCGGCGCTCCGGGAGGCGGGGGACCGGATGGGCGTGGTGCTGGCCGGCGCGGTGAACCTCTTCGACCCGGAGGCGGTCGTCCTCGGCGGGATCTACCGCAACCTGATGCCCTGGCTGGAGGAGTCTGCGGACGCCCAGCTCACCGCTCGGGTGGTGTCGGGCCGCTGGCACGCGAACGGCAGCCGGCTGCGGGCCTCGTCCGTCTCCGGCGACGCGGCGCGGGGCGCGGCGGCCCGGGTGATGTACGAGGTGCTGGAGAACCCGGCGGCGTACGCCCTGCGGTGAGGGCGTACGCCGCACGCCGCCCCGCAGCCGCCCGGAGGCCGTTCAGCCGAGGTGGCGGCGGTCCTCCTCGGTCCACTTGGCGGTGTCGCGCGGCTCCACGTACGGCTCCTCGGCTTCGGGGTGGCCGCCGTCGACGGCCCGCTGGCGGGCCATCTCCGCGTCGAATTCGAGGCCGAGCAGGATCGCCAGGTTGGTGATCCAGAGCCACACCAGAAAGATGATCACGCCGGCGAGGGCGCCGTACGTCTTGTTGTACGAGGAGAAGTACGCCACGTACAGCGCGAAGCCGGCCGAGGTGATCATCCAGAGCAGCAGGGCGAGGAAGCTGCCCGGGGTCACCCACGTGAAGCCCCGTCCCCGGGCGTTGGGCGCGGCCCAGTACAGAAGCGCGATCATCACGATGACGAGCAGGACCAGGACCGGCCACTTCGCGATCGACCAGGCCGTCATGGCGGGGCCGCCGACACCCAGGGCGGAACCGGCCCGCTGGGCGAGGGGACCGGTGAACACCACGATCAGGGCGCTGACGACCGCCAGCACCATCAGGGTCACGGTCAGCGCCAGGCGCAGGGGCAGCACCTTCCACACCGGTCGTCCTTCGGGCATGTCGTAGACGACGTTGGAGGAGCGGATGAACGCCGCGATGTAGCCGGAGGCCGACCACACCGCCAGCAGCAGACCGACGACGGCCATCAGCGACCCCGTGCCACCGTTGCCCTGCAGCTGCTGCACAGCTCCGGAAAGGATGTCCCGGACCGGCCCGGGGGCGAGCTTCTGCAGGTTGTCCATCACCTGCTGGGTGGCGGACTCGCCCGCGATACCGAGCAGGGACACCAGGACGAGCAGTGCCGGGAAGAGCGAGAGGACGCTGTAGTAGGTCAGGGCGGCCGCCCGGTCGGCGAGTTCGTCGTCCGTGAACTCACGCACCGTGCGCTTCAGTACCGCCCACCACGACCTCTTGGGCATGGCGGCCGGCCCGTCGGGTGCGTCGCGCTCCACCTCCGGGTCCGGACCGATGTGATCCGGCGTCCGGGTGGTGTCGTCCGCGCGGTCTCCGTGGCGGTCGGAGCCGTCGTGGGTGTGGTGAGCCTGTGGTTCCGGTATCCGTGCCATGGGAGTCCGGTAACCGGCCAGGCCGGACGGAAACCGGTCGAGCCGGGATTCGCTAAGGCACCGTCCGGCGGCACCGGTGCGCGGGAGAGAGCGCACGGGCCCGGGACGGCTGTTCAACCGTCCCGGGCCCGCAAGCCGTATCCGTGCGGTCAGGCCTTGTGCGCCGCGATCAGCTGCTGATACCAGCGGTAGCTGTCCTTCGGGGTGCGCTCCAGGGTGTCGTAGTCGACCCGGATGATCCCGAACCGCTTCGCATAGCCCAGCGCCCACTCGAAGTTGTCCAGCAGCGACCACACGTAGTACCCGCGTACGTCGACACCGGCGTCCATCGCCGCGCGCAGCGCCGTCAGATGGGTGCGCAGGTACTCCACCCGGTCCGCGTCGTGGATGGAACCGTCGGCCTCGACGCTGTCGAACTCCGCCGAGCCGTTCTCCGTGATGTGCACCGGCGGCAGGGCGTCGCCGTAGGTCTGCTTCAGCACGGTCAGCAGATCGGTGAACGACTCCGGGACGACCGGCCAGCCCATGGCGGTGCGCCGCACGTCCGGGTACTGGCCCTCCGTGTAGCGGTTGTCCGTGGCCACGCGCAGCGCCGGGTCCGCCTCGCGGTGCGGGGCGGCGGCGACCACGATCGGCCGGTAGTAGTTGATGCCCAGGAAGTCCATCGGCTGGGAGATCAGCTCCAGGTCCCCCTCGCGGCGGAAGTCCTGACCGGTGATGAGCTCGCCCCAGGTCTCCTCCTCGGTGGCCGGGTAGCGGCCCGCGAGGAGCGGCTCGGTCCACACCAGGTTGTGCTGGGTGTCCGCGCGGACGACCGCGGCGAGGTCGGCGTCCGACTCGGTGGCCGGGACGTTGCGGTCCAGGTTGAGCGTGATGCCCGCCTCGCGGACGCCCGCCGCGCGCAGCGCGTTCATCGCGTGGCCGTGACCGACCAGCAGGTGGTGCGCGGCGGCCAGCGCCCCGCGGCCCTCCTTGGCGCCCGGCGCGTGCCGGCCGACGGAGTAGCCGAGGAACGCGCTGCACCAGGGCTCGTTGAGGGTGATCCAGCGCGGCACCCGGTCGCCCAGGTGTTCGGCCATGATCGCCGTGAACTCGCCGAAGCGCTCCGCCGTCTCCCGTACGCGCCAGCCGCCCTTGTCCTCCAGGGCCTGCGGCAGGTCCCAGTGGTAGAGGGTGGCGGCCGGCTCGATCCCCGCCTCCAGGAGCGAGTCGACGAGCCGGGAGTAGAAGTCCAGCCCCTTCGGGTTGACCGCCCCGCTGCCCGTGGCCTGGATGCGGGACCAGGCGATGGAGAAGCGGTACGACTCCACGCCCAGGTCGCGCAGCAGCGCCACGTCCTCCGGGTAGCGGTGGTAGTGGTCGCAGGCCACGTCGCCCGTGTCGCCGCCGTCCGTCCGTCCAGGCGTGTGGCTGTAGGTGTCCCAGATGGACGGGCCGCGGCCGTCTTCCTCCACGGCGCCCTCGATCTGGTACGAGGCCGTGGCCGCGCCGAAGACGAAACCGGGCGGGAAGACCGGGAAGTCACTCATGGAGAACCTTTACTTGACCGAGCCGCCGGTGATCCCGGCGGCGATGTACTTCTGGGACAGGACGAGGAGGACCGCGGCGGGCACCGCCGAGAGCACGGACGCGGCCATGACCGAGCCCCAGTCGCCGACGTGCGCCCCGATGTACTGGTAGATGCCCAGGGTGATCGGCTTGACGTCGTCCGTCGTGTTCAGCGTGAGCGCGAACATGAAGTCGCTCCACGCGTAGAGGAACGAGAACAGCCCAGCGGTGATCAGCGAGTTGCGGCTCATCGGCAGGACGACCTGGACGAACGTACGGATGCGGCCCGCGCCGTCCACCTCGGCGGCCTCGATGACCTCACGCGGGATCGACACCATGAACGACCGCATCAGCACGATCGCGAAGGGGATGCCCAGCGAGGCGTCCGCCAGCATCAGGCCGAAGTAGGAGTTGACCAGGCCGAGGTCCACGTACGCGCTGTACAGGGCGTTGGCGATGACGATGCCCGGCACCATCTGGGTGATGAGCGTGCCGAAGACGATCGTCTTGCCGCCGCGCAGTTTGAACTGCGCCAGGCCGTACGCCGCCGGCGCGGAGATCGCCAGACAGATGGCCACGGCGCCGAGCGCCACGGCCAGCGAGGTCAGCAGGTTGCCGCCCTGCTCCGTGATGGCGGAGGTGAAGCCGGAGAAGTCGACACCGGTCGGGACCGGGCCCACGTCGACCAGGCTCGCGTCCGGCTGCAGCGCGGTGTTGATCATCCAGTACAGCGGGAAGAGCATGACCGCGAGGACGACGACGCCGAAGACGGTCGCACCCCAGCGGCGCTTGGGCCGGTGGACGGCGGGTGCCGGGGCGGCGGGGATCTGGGTGGTGGTCGCCATGCCGGTCACTTCCCCTCGTTGCGGTTGACCCGCAGGTAGAACACCGCGAAGACGGCGGAGATCAGGATCAGGATGTTGCCGACCACGGCACCGGCCCCGAAGTCCATCTGGACGAAGGAGTTCTGGTACGTGAGCGTGCCGAGCGTCTGCGTGGAGTCGGCGGGCCCGCCGTCGGTGAGGGCGAGGACCAGGTCGAGGATCTTGACCGTCGACATGAAGCCGAGCACCAGCACCACGGTGATGACGGGCTTGAGCATGGGCAGGGTGACCGAGCGGAACGTGCGCCAGGCGGACGCGCCGTCGAGCGCGGCGGCCTCGCTCAGCTCCTTCGGGACCTCCTGGAGGCCGCCGTAGAGGATCACCATGTTGAACGGGATGCCGATCCAGATGTTCACCAGGATCACCGAGATCAGCGCCATGCTCGTGCTGGTCAGCCAGGGCGTGTCACCGGGGAGGCCGACGGTGCCCAGGAAGGAGTTGAGGACGCCGGTGTCCTGGTCGAAGATGCGTCGCCAGACGATGCCGGAGACCACCATCGGGACCAGCCACGGCAGCAGGATCAGCGAGCGCAGGATCCCGTTCAGCGGGAAGCGGCGGGTGAAGAAGACGGCGAGGGCGAGACCGATGCAGAACTGGCCGACGAGCGATCCGACGGTGAAGAGGATCGTCTGCCAGAGGGCCTTGCCGAACAGCCCGTCGTTGAAGACGTTGCTCCAGTTGTCCGTGCCGTTGAACGGCGCCTCGCCGGTGAAGAAGGTGGACGGCGAGTAGTCCTGGAAGCTCATCACGATGTTGCGGACGAGCGGGTAGCCGAAGAACAGCGCCATGAAGATCACGGCGGGGGCGATGAACCCCCACTGGGCCAGCGACTTGCGCCGCTTGGCGCTCCGCGGGTTCACGGGCTTCTTGACCGCACCGGCCGCGGGGGCCTTCGGGTCGGCCGGCAGCGCGGCGGCTGAGGCTGTGGTGGATGACATGGTTCGTTACCTCAGTTCCCGCTCGTGACCTGCTGCTGGGCACGCTTCAGAGCGGCCTCGCTGGACTCGCCGGTGAGCGCGGACTGAAAGGCGCTCTGCAGGGCGAGCGACACCGACGACCACTGAGCGCCGACCTTCGCGGTACGTGAACGGGCCGTGGCGACCTGGTCGGCCAGCGCCGCCAGTTCGGGGGTCTTCCTCCGCCAGATGTCGGCCGCCTTGGTGTTGGCCGGGACCATCCAGCTGTTGATGGCGTAGGAGATCTCCTCCTGCTCGCCCGACATGCAGCCGATGATCTCGGCAGCCTTCTTCTCGCGCTCGGTGTCGCCGGTGTTGGGCACGGTGAGCACACCGCCGCCCAGCGGGCCGACCGAGTCGTCGCCCGCCTCGGGCACCGGGATCTCGGCGATGCCCCAGTTGAGCCCCTTCTTGGAGTTCAGCGTCTCGACCTGCCACGGGCCGTTGATCATCATGGCCGCGTTGCCGGCCATGAACTGGTCGTTCACATCGGCCTGGGTCCAGTTGACCGTCGACTTGGAGAGCGAGCCGTCCTTCAGGAGCGCCTTCCAGTAGTCGAGCGCCCCGGCCACCTCGGGGGTGTCGAGCTTCGACTCGTCACCGCCGTTGGACCACATGAACGGGGTGAACTGGAAGACGCCGTCCTCCGCGCCGCCCGCGCTCAGCGCCAGGCCGTAGCGCTTGCCCTGGGTCAGCTTCTTGGCCGTCGCCTGCATCTCGGCCCAGGTGGTGGGCACCTTCAGGCCGGCCTTGTCGAGGGTGTCCTTGTTGTAGAACAGCGCCAGGGTGTTCACCGTGCGCGCCGCCCCGTAGTACTCCCCGTCGAACGAACCGAAGTCGACGATCCCTTCGGGTATGTCCGTCGTCGTCAGCCCGAGGTCCTTCAGCGGGATCAGACCACCGGCGTCGGCGAAGGTCGGCATCTCGGAGGCGTCCAGCTGGAGGACGTCCGGCAGCGACTTCGAGGACGCCATGCGCAGCGCCTTCGTCATCAGCTGCGCGGCCGGCACGCTCTGCTGCTCGATGGTGATCCCGAGCTCCTTGCTGCAGCGCTCGAGGGTGTCACCGTCCCAGCGGTGGTACGACTCGTCGGTCGAGGAGTTCATGACGGTGTAGACGTCGTCGTCCCGCTGCTGGCCGCACCCCGACAGAACGGTGCCGGCGACGATCGCGGAGACGACGGTGAGAGGGACGACGATCCGCCTGTTGCGACGGGTGCGGCGTCCGGTCCGCCCGTCGGGGGAAGGTTCTGTCACGGTGGTGCCCTTGCGGTGAGAGGGGGGGCGGGGCCTGCTCATGGGAACGCTCCCACGGGCTGCTCGTCAAGCCCCTGCGAGGATCCGGCGGTGCCACGGCGGTGCCACGGCGGGTGAGGGGCGGGGTGCCCGGCCGGTCGGCCGGGCCCCGGGGGTGGGTCAGCGGACGCCGAGGAGGTGTTCCATGGCGAGCTGGTCGAGGGCTTCGAAGGCCATGGAGCGTTCGGCTGCGGCGGTCGCGTCGAAGTCCTCGTAGGCGGTGCGGTCGGCGAGGAGGGCCTTGAGGCCGTCGGCGGCGGTGGGGCGGGCGAGTTCGTCGAGGCGGGAGGCGGTCAGGGCCTCCTGGACGGCGGGGTCGGCGCGGAAGGCGGCGGCGCGCTCCTTGAGGATGAGGTAGTTGCGCATGCAGTTCTTCGCGGACTCCCACACCCCGTCGATGCCGTCGGTGCGTACGGGCTTGAAGTCGAAGTGCAGGGACCCGGTGTAGTCGGAGGTCTCGAGCAGGTCGACGAGCCAGAACGCCTGGCGCAGGTCGCCGGCGCCGAAGCGGAAGTCCTGGTCGTACTTGATGCCGGACTGGCCGTTGAGGTCGATGTGGAAGAGCTTGCCGGCCCACAGGGCCTGGGCGATGCCGTGGGGGAAGTTCAGGCCGGCCATCTGCTCGTGGCCGGTCTCGGGGTTCACGCCGACCATCTCGGGGCGCTCGAGGCGCTCGATGAAGGCCAGCGCGTGCCCGATCGTGGGCAGGAGGATGTCACCGCGGGGCTCGTTGGGCTTGGGCTCGATCGCGAAGCGCAGGTCGTAGCCCTGCTCGGTGACGTAGTCGCCCAGCAGGTCGAAGGCCTCCTTCATCCGGTCCAGGGCGACACGCACGTCCTTGGCGCCGCCGGACTCCGCGCCCTCGCGCCCGCCCCAGGCGACGTAGGTGGTGGCGCCGAGCTCCGCGGCCAGGTCGATGTTGCGCATGACCTTGCGCAGCGCGAAACGGCGTACGTCACGGTCGTTGGAGGTGAAACCGCCGTCCTTGAACACCGGGTGCGTGAACAGGTTGGTCGTGGCCATCGGGACCTTCATCCCGGTGCGCTCCAGCGCGTCCTTGAACCGGCCGATCAGCCGGGCACGCTCGGCCTCGGAGGACCCGAACGGGATCAGGTCGTCGTCATGGAACGTCACACCGTGCGCACCGAGCTCCGCGAGCCGTTCCACGGACTCGACCGGGTCCAGCGCGGGACGCGTCGGCTCACCGAACGGGTCGTTGCCACGCCAGCCCACGGTCCAGAGACCGAAGGTGAACCTGTCCGCGGGAGTGGGGGTGAAGCGGTCCGACATTGCACAGCCTCTTGCTCGATGTCAGGCCCGCCGACAGCTCCGCCGGCGGCCAATTTGTTTGCTTGCAGTACTAATACGCCATCCAGCCAACCGTTTCTAGGCCATTTCCGTGACGTGTCAGTTACGTGGCGCCAACATGGCAGGTCCGGGCCGCTGCCCCATGGTTCGGTTTCCCGGGCAATACGGGAATTCCTGCTGTCCACCGCCCTTCTCGGCCAAATTTGTTTTGTGTACGATCAAAATCGAGGACCCGCAGCCGCGCTCGCCGCAGGCGCCCTGACGTCCCGCCCAGCACCCCCGGATCGGCTAAGGACCACCCCCATGAAGTTCACCGACGGTTTCTGGCAGATGCGCAGTGGTGTGCACGCCTCGTACGCCACGGAAGTCCGCGATGTCCGCCTCGACGACGACCGTCTCGCCGCCTACGCCGCCGTCAAGCGCGTCGAGCGCCGCGGCGACACCCTGAACGCTCCGCTGATCACCGTGGAGGCCCACGCGCCGGCCGAAGGTGTCATCGCGGTGCGCCTCACCCACCACGCCGGCAAGCGCCGCAAGGGTCCCGACTTCGAACTGCCGGGCGCCGCCCCGCAGTCCGCCGCCACCACCCGTACCGAGGGCGCGAGCGCCGAGCTGACCAGCGGCCCGCTCACCCTGCGGTTGCCCACCGAAGGCACCTTCGGACTGGAGTTCCTCGACGCGGACGGCCGGGTCCTGACCTCCGCCGGCCGCAAGGGCAGCGCGTTCGCCACCGTCGACGACGGCAGCCACCACATGTTCGCCCAACTCGCCCTGGGCGTCGGCGAGACCGTCCACGGCCTCGGCGAGCGCTTCACGCCGTACGTGAAGAACGGCCAGACCGTCGACATGTGGCAGGCCGACGGCGGCACCAGCAGCGAGCAGGCGTACAAGAACATCCCGTTCTACCTCTCCTCACGCGGCTACGGCGTCTTCGTCAACCACCCCGGCAAGGTCTCCTTCGAGGTGGGCTCCGAGGCCGTCGGCCAGGTGCAGTTCAGCGTCGAGGACCAGACGCTGGAGTACTTCGTCATCGCGGGGCCCACCCCGAAGGACGTCCTCTCCCGCTACGCCGCCCTCACCGGCCTCCCCGCCCTGCCTCCCGCGTGGTCGTTCGGCCTCTGGCTGACCACCTCCTTCACCACGTCGTACGACGAGGCCACCGTCACCTCCTTCGTCGACGGCATGGCCGAGCGCGGAATCCCGCTGAGCGTCTTCCACTTCGACTGCTTCTGGATGCGCGAATACCAGTGGTGCGACTTCGAGTGGGATCCGGCCGTCTTCCCCGACCCGGAGGGCATGATCGCCCGGCTCAAGGACAAGGGCCTGAAGATCTGCGTCTGGATCAACCCGTACATCGGGCAGAAGAGCGCCCTGTACGAGGAAGGCGCGCGCGAGGGCTACTTCGTCCTCACCCCCGACGGCGACATCTGGCAGTGGGACAAGTGGCAGGCCGGCATGGCGCTGGTCGACTTCACCAACCCCGAGGCCACCGCCTGGTTCCAGAGCAAGCTCAAGGGCCTCCTCGACCAGGGCGTCGACGGCTTCAAGACCGACTTCGGCGAGCGCATCCCCACGGACGTCGTCTGGCACGACGGCTCCGACCAGGAGCGCATGCACAACTACTACACGCACCTCTACAACAAGGCCGTCTTCGAGCTCCTGGAGAAGGAGCGCGGCCAGGGCGAGGCCGTCCTCTTCGCCCGCTCGGCCACCGCCGGCGGCCAGCAGTACCCGGTGCACTGGGGCGGCGACTGCTGGTCCTCCTTCGAGGCCATGGCGGAGTCCCTGCGCGGCGGTCTCTCCCTGTCGCTGTCCGGCTTCGGCTTCTGGAGCCACGACATCGGCGGCTTCGAGGGCACCCCCGACCCGGCCGTCTTCAAGCGCTGGCTCGCCTTCGGCCTGCTCTCCTCGCACAGCCGGCTGCACGGCTCGTCGTCGTACCGCGTGCCGTGGGAGTTCGGTGACGAAGCGGTGGACGTGGCCCGGCAGTTCACGCGCCTCAAGCACCGCCTCATGCCGTACCTCTACGGCGTGGCCGTCGAGGCCCACCGCACGGGCGTCCCGACGATGCGCCCCCTGCTGCTGGAGTTCCCGGACGACCCGACGGCCCGCACGGCGGACCGCGAGTACCTCCTGGGCCCGGACGTCCTGGTCGCCCCGGTCTTCACCGACGACGGTGAGGTCGAGTACTACGTGCCCGAGGGCACCTGGACCCACCTGCTGACCGGCGACACGGTCACCGGCCCCGCCTGGCGCCGCGAGACCCACGGCTTCGACAGCCTGCCCCTGCTGGTCCGCCAGGGCGCGGTCCTGGCGCTCGGCGCGGACGAGACCCGCCCGGACGGCGAGTGGCTCGACGGCCTCGAACTCCGCGTCTTCGCCCCCGCCGGGACGGGCGACTTCACCCGCACGGTGACCGTCCCCGACCGCACGGGCGCGGTGGCGGCGACCTACGAGGTGGTCCGCGAGGGCGGCGAGGTCCGCGTCACGACGGACACGGACCGGCCGTACACGGTCACGGTCGTCGGCGAACCGGCCTGACGGCCGTCAGCCCCTGAGCCCGCCCCCGGGCAGACGGCCGGACCGCCGGGAGGAAGGCGGTCCGGCCGCCGGGCGTCCCGCCCGTGTCGCGTCCCGTTCTGTACGAGTCGGGCCCGGTGAGCGGCCGCCGCCCGAGGCCGGGACCGCCGCCGGCCCTCGCCGCAGCCCCTCCCGGCCCGGTCGGCGGGGTCCAGCCACGTCCCCACGCCGGTGACAGGCACGGCGGCGCCTCGCTCGCTGACCCGCGCGGGAAAGGCTTTGTGCGGTTTCAGCCATCGGTTGCCCCTGGCCAGACGTCGGCCCATGGTGGAGAGACCGAGGCGAGGGCGAGATGGATGCGATGACGGGACCGGGAGCCGCCCGGGACGACCGGGAGATGTGGCCGGACGATCCCGCCGCGGACGCGGCCAGAGCCACCGTGGACGCGCGCGGCATCGTCACCGGATGGAGCGAGGGAGCGCACCGGCTGCTCGGATACCCGTCCGCCGAGGTCGTCGGCAGGTCCGCGCTCGGGCTGATCGACGGAGAGCCGCCTGCCGAGACGCTGCGTTCCCTCAAGACGCTGGCGCGGTGGAACGGGACGGTGACGCTCGTCCACCAGGACGGCCGCCGTATCGCCGTGACGGTGCTGGGCCACCGCCGTGAGCCGGACGGCGAGGGCAGCCCCGGCGGGGAGTGGTTCCTGGTGGCCCCTCAGGCCCGCCCGGCGTCGCCCTCGGAGGACGACGCGTTGATGATGGGGGCCTTCACACAGTCCCGGTCCGCGATGGCGCTCTACGACGCCGACCTGCGGCTACGGCGGGCGAACGCGGAAATGGAACGCGTGCTCGGTCTCCCCGAGGAGGTGATACGGGGTCTGCGCGTCTCGGAGATCGTGTTCGCCCCGCAGTCCGCCGAGGTGGAAGTGGACATGCGCCGGGCGCTGGAAACCGGCGAACCGCAGCAGACGCAAGTGACGCTCTGCCTGGCGGGCTATGAGGCCGAGACCGTCTGGTCGGTCTCGCTCGTCCCTCTGCGGGACGCCGGGGTAGGGGTGCGGGGGGTCCTTCTCTCCGCGTACGACGTGACCGAGGCGCATCTGGCCGGGGAGCGTCTGGTCCTGCTCAACGAAGCCAGCCGCCGGATCGGCAGCACCCTGGATCTCGCGCGCACCGCGCAGGAGCTCGCCGACGTGGCCGTCCCCCAGCTTGCGGACTTCGCCACCGTCGACCTGCTCCCCTCCATCGAAAGCGGCGAGGACCCGCCCGTCGGCGCGCCGAGCAGCCCCATCATGCTGCGCCGGGCCGCCAGCCGGTCCGTCCTGGAGGGCTGCCCCGAGGCCGTGGTCCCGCAGGGAACGGTGGCCGTCTACCCGGACGCCTCACCCGCGGCCGAGTGTCTGGCCACGGGCCGGCCGCTGATCCAGGCAGTGACCGCCGACAAGATGGCCGCATGGGAGAGCAAATCCCCGGAGCGGGCCGAGCGGATGCGGCGGTACGGCTTCCACTCGGTGCTGGCCGTGCCCATGCATGCCCGGGGCATCACCCTGGGCGTGGCCACCTTCTCCCGCCACCGGCGCCCGGAACCCTTCACACAGGACGATCTGCTCCTGAGCGAGGAGATCACCGCCAGGGCCGCGGTGTGCATCGACAACGCCCGTCGCTACGCTCATGAGCACCTGACCGCCCTCACCCTGCAGAGCAGTCTTCTTCCACAGCGGCCGCCCCGGCAGGCCGCCGTCGAGGTCGCCACCCGCTACCTGCCTGCCAGCCCGCGTGCCGGGGTCGGAGGGGACTGGTTCGACGTGATCCCGCTCTCGGGCGCCCGGGTCGCCCTCGTGGTCGGCGACGTGGTCGGCCACGGTATCCAGGCCTCGGCAGCGATGGCACGGCTGCGCACCGTCGTACGCACGCTGGCCGACGTCGACCTCCCGCCCGACGAGCTGCTCACCCATCTGGACGATTTCGTCATCCACCTGTCCGCCGAGGCCGACAGCACGGAGGGCCCCTCCGGCGTCTTCGGCGCCACCTGCCTGTACGCCGTCTACGACCCGGTCTCCCGGCTCTGCACCCTGGCGCGCGCGGGCCACCCCGTACCCGCCCTGGTGGCCCAGGGCGGCGCCGTGGAGTTTCTCGACGTTCCAGCGGGCCCGCTCCTCGGACTCGGCGGCCTGCCCTTCGAAGCCACCGAGCTGGAGCTGCCCGAAGGAAGCGTCCTCGCCCTGTACACCGACGGTCTCGTCGAAGCCCGTGGCCGCGACATCGACGAAGGCATCGACACGCTGCGCGATGTGCTGGCCCGGTCCGGCCCGTCGCTGGAGGCGACCTGCGACACCGTCCTCCAGGAGCTTCTCCCGGACCGCCCCGCCGATGACGTGGCACTGCTGATAGCCCGTACGCGCGCCCTGGGCGCCTCCCACGTCGCCACCTGGGACGTGCCGTGCGACGCCGTCTCCGTCGCCGAGGCCCGGAGGAACGCGTGCCGCCAGCTGGCCGCCTGGGGTCTGGACGAAGCGGCGATGGTCACCGAGCTGGTCGTCAGCGAACTGGTCACCAACGCCATCCGCTACGGCGCCGCCCCCATCCAGCTCCGGCTGATCCGCAACAGCAACCTGATCTGCGAGGTTTCCGACACCAGCAGCACCGCCCCTCACCTGCGCCGGGCCCGCACCTTCGACGAGGGCGGCCGCGGACTGCTCCTGGTCGCCCAGCTCACGCAGGACTGGGGCACCCGCCACACGTACACCGGCAAGACCATCTGGGCCGAGCAGAGCCTCCCCGGCACCTGACGGTGAACGGCCGTACGGAGACCGCCCGGCCGGGGCGAGCCGCGCCGCAGCGGACCGGGCGGAATGCGATCGTGGGCCGGCAGGTTGGCACTTGCGGTACATACGCACGAGTACGGCACAGAGAGCGGAAGCATCCATGGGCGAGTTGATCCTGATCAGGCACGGCGAGACCGAGTGGTCCCGGTCCGGGCAGCACACGAGCTGGACCGACCTGCCCCTCACCGAACTCGGTGAACGCCAGGCCCGCGCCCTCGTCCCGCTCCTCGCCGAACGCGAGATCGGGCTCACCCTGGTCAGCCCCTACCTCCGCGCCCGCCGCACCGCCGAACTGGCGGGTCTGCCCGCACCCCGCGAGACACCGGACCTGCGGGAGTGGGACTACGGGGCGTACGAGGGCATCACCACGGTCGAGATCCGCCGCACCCGCCCCGACTGGAACCTCTGGACCGACGGCGTCGCGCCCGGCCCCGAGGAGCACCCGGGGGAGAGCCCGAAGGAGATCGGCGACCGGGCGGACCGGATCCTGGCAGAGGTCCGCGCGGCGGCGTCCCGTCTCGGCGAGGCGGACATCGCGCTGGTCGCCCACTCGCACTTCCTGCGCGTGCTCACCGCGCGCTACCTGCGGCTGACCCCCGCGAGCGGGGAGCTCTTCCAGCTCGCCACGGGCGCGGTCTCCCGCCTCGGCACGGAACACGGCAAGCCGGTCGTGACGGCGCTGAACATGGCGCTGCCGGAAAGGCTGTTCAACGCCATCGACTGAGCAGGAGCGGGGAAATTTCGCGCGGGTGCGCACCTAGCCCCGAACGGGGACGTGACGCCAGCATCGAGGGGTGGACAACTCCAACGAGCCGCACATCGCGCACAAGAGCCACCTGCCCCACCCCTACGACCAGGACATCTCCCATGTCCTGCGGCACCTCAGCAGGATCACGGCCACCGGCCGGAAGAAGCTCGCGAACAGCCTGGGCACCGCCGGCTATCTGGCCGCGGGCATGCGGCTGATCCAGCAGCACCTGGGGCCCGGGGCGGTGCGGAGCGCCGCCGCCACCGGGAACAGGCACTCGCTCGAACGCCCCCTGCTGGGATTCCTCTCCCAGCGGGCGGTCGCGGCAGCGGTCGCCGAGAACCCGCCCCCGTTCCCCCGTCGGGGCGGCGTACCGAGGCTGCGGACCACATGGCGGTCACAGTCGGACTTCGTCGCCGACCTGATCAACTTCGCCATGTGGCCGACGAATTACCACCCCGGATACCTGGAGCAGAGGGCAGTCACCACCAGGAGGCTCGTCGCAGGTGAGGACTTCGTCCAGGCTGTCCACGAAACGGCCTACCAGCACACCGCCGAGAGCGCCCGCATGCCGTCCGTCCGGCTCAGCCTCGCCCTGATGGTGCTCGCCGACGGCGACGACACGGTCCAGCGGGCCCTCACCGAGACGTACCGGGGCTACCTCTCCTCCTGGAAACAGGTCTACGCCGAGGTCCTCCAGGCACGGGGCCTGCGGTTACGGGCGGGGCTCGGCCTCGACGATCTCGCGAACGCCCTGTCCGCCGCCACGGACGGCGTGATCCTGCGCTCCATCGGTGACCCGCACGCCGGGGTCGTCGACCCGGAACGGGAGCGCTCCCTGATGGGCACGGTCGCCCTCGCGGTGATCCACGGCTTCCTGGAGCCGGCCGGGGACTCGGACGGACTCACTTTGGAGCAGGCCGTCCACGCGAGGCTGGGACGTGACGCGCTGTGAGGAGAGACGAACCCATGACATCCACCGACCGCACCCCGGCGGAACCCGGAACCGACGCGCGTGGTCCTGGACGGCTCGCCGCCGTCACCGGCCTGGTGTCCGTCATCGGCGCCGTCGTCCTGGCGCTCACCGGCCACGCCGAGGCCGCCGCGGCGGCGGGAGTCGCCGGCGGTGCTGTCGCCGGTGGCATCCACGTGACCGTGAACATCAACCGACGTCCTCCCGGCGAGGAGTGACGGGCGGCCCCGTCAGAGGGAGCCGTTCCTGAAGGCGCCGACGAACGAGGCCCAGTGAGCGGCGGTGAAGACGAGCGCGGGGCCATCGGGGGCCTTGCTGTCACGGACGGGGACGAGACCGGGGAAGCCGTCGGCGACCTCGACGCACTCGCCGCCGTCACCATTGCTGTACGACGCCTTGCGCCAGGCAGCTGTACTCAGATCGGGCGTGGTGGTCATGGCGTCAGGAACTCCTTCGCCGCCGAGGCGATCCGGTCCAGGGACGCCTCCGGCGACAACGCGGCAGCCCTGGCCAGATCGTAGGCGGAGCTGTGCTGCTCCACCAGCACGGGCTCTTCGACGAGTTGACCGCTGTACGCCGCCTCCGTGTAGACGACGGCAGGTGCCTCGGTGAACTGCATCAGAGTCATCGACGCATGGAGCAGGGGGTGGGCCCCGGATGAGAACGGGAGCACCTGAGTGATGAGCCGCGGGCGAGACGCGGCCTGTTCGGCGAGGTGGTTGAGCTGCTCGGCCATCACGGCTTGCCCGCCCACCGGCACGAGCAAGGCGGCTTCGTGAATCACCATCCAGAGCACGGGCGCAGTGGGCGAGTCGAGGAGGGACGTCCGCTCCATCCTGGTGCGGACGTGCCCTTCGATGACCTCCTGGGCGGCGAACGGGTGGGCGGACCGGGTGAGTGCCCGCGCGTAGGACTCCGTCTGCAGGAGGCCCAGGACGAGCATCGAGTTGAAACTTCCGATGGACGAGGCCTGCAACTGCAGCTCGGCGGCATCCGCGAAGTACCCCGCCACCTTCGACGTACGCGCCAGCCGGCACAGCCGCTGGAGGTGCTCGCCGCTGCCCAGCACCTCGTCCAGCGCGCGTGAGATCTCCTCCTGCGGGCGCCGCTCGCCCGCCTCGAAGAGCCCGATGTAGGTGCCCGAGCAGAAGACCCGCTCGCCCAGATCGTTCTGCGACAGCCCCGCCGCCTCGCGCAGGCGGCGCAGCTCCGCGCCGTAGAAGGCACGGGGGTTTGCGTACGGGTCCAGGTCCTTCGGCAGCGGCATGCTGCGGAAGGTATCGGCTACCCCGCCCCGGTATGCCAGGTATCTGTGTGCGTCACCCGGACGGGTGGGGGCCGACGCTTCCCCCGTGCGGCGATCCCCGACACGAGTGCGGCGACGAGCAGCAGCAGACCGAGCAGCATCGTCACCCCCAGCCTCACGGGGCCGCTTCGGTCGTCAAGGGCCCGTGCCACAACGGTCGTCGACGGCACGGTGCCCGACCGGTCGTCCAGGAAGAAGCGGGAATCCCTGGCGTTGGCGCGGAAGTCGCCGAGCACGAAGAGGCGTCCCTCGGGGACCACCACGTCGTAACCGGACGTCATGCCGGACGGATCGCCGTCCTTGACGTACGGCTCGGTGAGCGTGGTGCCGTTCAAGGTGAGGGGTGCGCCCGGCTGTTGTGCGAGTCGGTCGCCACCGACGCCGATCACGCGTCCGAGCGTGGCCAGGCCCTGGTAGCGCTCCGGCATGCGGTACAGGACCACGTCCCCACGCCGTACCTCATCCGCGTCGATCCGCTGGAGGACGACGCGCTCGCCGATGGAGTACGTCGGCTCCATGGAACTGCCGGACACCTCCGCCGACGTGTAGCCCGTCGCGAACAGCACCACGGGGGCCACAAGTAGCAGTGCCCCGATGGCGCCCGAGGCCCAGGCGGCACGTCGCAGCCCTCGTCCCGCCCGGCTCATACGTCCCCCCTTCGCACGTGTGTACGTGCGTGCGGGGAGATTAGCGCAACGGCGGACGGCCGGTACCTCGCCCCCGAGGTACCGGCCGGTTCCGCGCGGCGTGCCCGGTTTCAGGCCGCCTTCTTCTTCAGAGAAGTGAGATGGGCGAAGACGACGACGTTGGCGGAGTAGCCGTTCTTCTTGTCGAAGCGCCCGCCGCACGTCAGGAGCCTGAGCTCCGGACGGCCGGTGGCCCCGTACACCTTGTCATCGGGGAACTCGCCCTTCGTGTAGGTCTTCACCTCGTCAACGGTGAAGACCGCGGTCCGCTTGTCCGTCCGGGTGACCTTCACGGTGTCCCCGCGGCGAAGGGCGTTGAGATTGAGGAAGATCGCCGGCCCGGTCGCGGTGTCCCGGTGACCGACGAGCAGTGAGGTTCCCGCCTCTCCGGGGGACGGGCCCTTCCGGTACCACCCGACCAGCTTGGGCTTGCTCAGCGGCGGGGCGCCGAGCCTGCCCTTCTTGTCGAGGGTGAGGCCGGTTACCGGGGCTTCGATGAAGATCGCGGGGATGGCGACCTTCACCGGCCGGGAGTGCACCAGCGGGGCGTGCGATGCGGGCACCGCATTCTGCGGCTTGTGCGGTGCCCTCCTGAACGGCGGTGCCCCGCCGCCCGCGGCGTCGCTGCCGCGGGCGGCGGTGACCGACGAGGCGTCCTCCGGCGAGTCGGAACTCGCCCACACGACGCCGGTCACCAGCGAGAAGGTCACGCACAGGGTGATCGTGAGCCGGCATGCACGGCTCGGTCCCCGTCGTCGCCGTCGGCCGCGCGGGTTATGCCTCGTTGCGGGCACGGCGGCGCGCGGATCGACGGACCATGATCAGCCCCGCGATACCGGCGGCACCGGCGACCAGCGCGGCTGAGGCGCCGACGTTCGACTCGCTCTCGGAGCTGACGCTCTCCATGTCCGGGACGCCGCCGCCACCGGCCGGCACCGCGCCGGACGGCTTCTCGTAGATCGCGTCGGCGCCCTTCTCGGAGCTCTTGTCCGCCTGGCCGCCCGTCTCGGAGCTCATGTCCGCCTGGCCGCCCTTCTCGGAGCTCTTGTCCGCCTGGCCGCCCGTCTCGGACGAACCACGGCCCTCACCATTCCCACCGTTGCCGCCCTGCCCGCCGCCCCGGCCGGGCCGGGAGCAGTCGACCTCGAAGCTCTTGTTCTTCAGGGGCGGGATGGGGGTGATCCCTGTCGGCCACTGGAGCTGGTACGTGCCCTCCGGGAGGAGGTACTCCTGGCTGCGGGCCTTGCCGTCGACGAGCGGGAGGGTGGCCGTGAGCGTGTTCGGGGGGGTGCCCAGAGGCTTCTCGGTGATCGTCCAGGTGACGGACTCCAACGTCTCGAAGTTGTTGGCCACGAGCACGAACTTGCAGACCTCGACGCCGTCACGGTCACCGCGCGAGTGCCAGCTGACGGAACGGATGTCGATGTCGCCGCTCTCGCCGACGGCGAATGCGGCCGGGGCCCCGGCCCCCAGGGCGGCACCGGCGACGGCGACCGCGGCGGCGACCTTGGTGCCCCTGCGGATGGTGCGGGACCGGACGGGAGTGGAAATGCGCATGCTGGGCTCCTTCAAGCCGAGATGATTGTCGTACTGATCACCTGATCGCCTAAGAAATGACATGGATCGTCAAAAGAGTGTGTCGGGACACCGTAAAAACGCCCAAAAGTACCCTGACTAGCCGATAGTGGTCAGCGAATCCCCAGGTGGAAGCCGTCCGAGAACCCGGAAAAGGGAAGGGCGGATCAGGCGGACCGGCGCCGACGCCTCAGGTAGGCGACCGTCAGGGCCAGGGCTACGGCACCGCCCGCAGCGATCGAGCCCCAGACGACGGGGCGCAGGAAGGCCCGGTAGGCCGGGGCGGGCGAGGCGTCGAGCGGGATGACCGCGGTGTCGTTGCCGGGGGTGCGGTCGTAGGGGCTGTAGGTCCGGATCGCGCCCCGGGCACCCGTGACCTGACGGTCGATACGGACGTGGAACACGATGGCCGTCGTGCCGTCGTCCTCCTCCGCCCAGGAGAACGCCTCGCCGCCGAGGTCGCAGACGAAGGCCCCGCCGGGCTTCTTCGGCTGCTCGCACCCCCACTTCAGGTCGCTGTCCTCGAAGGAGTACGGAACGGAGGTGACCGTGGTGCCCTCCGGCGGGACCACCTCGAAGCGGCCCTTCGCCTCGTCGCCCAGCAGCTCGCCGGGGCCCAGGTCCCTCGCCCCGAGCCGCACCTCCACCGTGTCGCCGACGCGTCCACGGACGGTCCCGGTGACCGGGCGGTAGTCGGCCTGGACCGTGGTCTCGACCCGGACGGTGCCGTTGGCGCCGTCGAACCGGCCGTCCGCGGCGCGGACCAGGGTGACGGGGGCGCCCGTACCGCGCACGGTGTGGCCGGCGGGCCTCGCAGGGGCCGACGACCAGGTGTAGGAGAGCGTGCCGGACAGTTCCTTCTCCGCGGCGACGTAGGCGAGCGGGGCGCTGGTGCGGTACGCGGCGCCCGGTGCGGCCTTCGTGGGGAACACGCACCACGCCGAAGTGGGGGAGGCGCCCGCGTAATAGCAGTTGCTGTGACGGTCCTCGAGGGTGAGGCCGTCGGCCGTGGTGATGTGCAGGGCGACGCCCCGGTCCGCGGCGAACCGGGTGCGGTTGGCGAACTCCGGTGTCAGCGGGGCGGGTCGGCCCGGCGCCACACCGCTCACCTTCAGCTCCTCGTCGGGCGCGTCCAGCGTGGGACCGCCGACGACCATGCGCGTGGTGCCGGTGACGGGTGCCGCGTTCCCGGCGCTCGCCGTGTAGGTGACCGTGCCGCTGTCGCCCGGCTTCACGCCGTCCAGCCCGAGGATGTCGAACGGCGCGTTGCTCTCGCCGTCGTTCCGGAGCGTGCCGTACTCGCAGGTGTAGACCCAGCCGCTGCCGGTGCAGTTCCCGTAACCGCCCTTGACCACGCGGGCGATGCCTTTGAGTCCCGACGCGTCCACCACGACCTCGATGTCGCGGGCCGGTTCCTTGTTGCCGGGGACGACGGCGACCGGCACCTGGAAGTCCCCGTTCGTGGCCTCGGCGCCCTCGTCCGCGTTGTAGACGACCATGGTGCGCGGCACGTCCTCCAGGCTCAACGCGACGGTGTCCGACGCGGTCGCGGGGGCCGGTGCGAAGGCCGTCGCGAGAAGCGCGGCCAGAGCCGCGCGTCCGGTGATCCGTGCCCATATCCGTGGAGCCATGCGGAGCACTATGCCACCGGGGGCCGGCCACCCGCTCGTGCGGACGGCCGGCCCCCGGCTCCGTAACTCCCCTCAGGAGGTCAGGAGATCAACTCGATCTCCGCCAGCGTCGCAGCGGCTGCGCTCACCAGCCGGTACTTCGCGTACGCCTTCGGTGCCTGCACCGAGAACACCCGGGTCTGCTTGTCCCAGGCGAACGTCTGGCCGGACCGCTTGTCGATGTCCTTCCAGGACGTGCCGTCCGCCGATCCCTGCAGCACCCAGCCCGTCGGAGCCTTCGCCGCCGTGGCCGAGGTCAGCGTGTACTGCACCGCCTTCGTGCCCTCGGCGGCCGGCAGGTCCACCGACTGGACCGAGGCCGAGGTGGCGGAGGTGTTGTCGTACAGCGCGCCGTCGCCCTTGAGCACGTCGCCCTTCGGCGTAGGCACCTTGTCGTCCTTGGTGACGGAGACCGGGGCCGCGTTCTTGCCCGTGCCCCACGCCGAGGGCTTGGAGCCCATGTCGAACTCCAGCACGCCGCCCTTGGCGAGCAGGTCGTGCGGCAGCGAAGTGGAGGTCCACTTCTTGCCGTTGACCTTCAGGCCCTGGACGTAGATGTTCGTCGCGCTGTTCTTCGGAGCCTTGACGACCAGGTCGCGGCCGTTCTCCAGGTGCACGGTCGTCTTCGTGAAGAGCGGCGAGCCGATCGCGTACTCCCCGCTGCCCATGACCAGCGGGTAGAAGCCGAGCGAGGAGAAGAGGAACCAGGCCGACTGCTCGCCGTTGTCCTCGTCGCCGTGGTAGCCCTGGCCGATCTCGCTGCCGGTGTACAGACGGCCGAGGACCTCGCGGACCTTCTCCTGCGTCTTCCAGGGCTGAGAGGCCGCGTCGTACATGTACGTGGCGTGGTGCGCGACCTGGTTGCTGTGGCCGTACTGGCCCATCCGCACGTCGCGTGCCTCGGTCATCTCGTGGATCACGCCGCCGTACGAGCCGACGAACTCGGGTCCGGCCGTCTCCGGGGTCGAGAAGTACGTGTCCAGCTTCTTCGCCAGACCGTCACGGCCGCCGTAGAGGTTGGCCAGGCCCCGGCTGTCCTGCGGGGCGGTGAAGGCGTAGCCCCAGCCGTTGGTCTCCGTGTAGTCGTAGCCCCAGACGCGGGGGTCGTACTGGCCGGAGGGGAGGCGCCAGTCGCCGTTCGGCTTCTTGCCCTGGAAGAAGCCGGCCTTGTCGTCGAAGAGCTTGACGTAGTTCTGCGCCCGGTTGAGGAAGTACTCGGACTCCTCCTTGTAGCGCTGGTTCTTCGTCTTCTTGTAGAGGGCCTGGCCCATCTGCGCGATGCCGTAGTCGTTGAGGTAGCCCTCCAGCGACCAGGACAGGCCCTCGTGCGTCTCGGTGTTCGCGTAACCGGTGAAGACCGAGGTGTCCATGCCCTTGCGGCCGACGCCCGAGGACGGCGGGGTGACCGTGGCGTTCTTGACCGCCGCGTCGTACGCCGCCTCGGCGTCGAAGTCGACGCCCTTGACGTACGCGTCGGCGAAGGCCACGTCGGAGCTGGTCCCGGTCATCAGGTCGGAGTAGCCGGGGGAGGACCAGCGGGAGATCCAGCCGCCGTCCTTGTACTGCTGGACGAAGCCGTCGACCATCTTGCCGGCCTGCTTCGGCGTGAGGAAGGAGTACGCCGGCCAGGTCGTCCGGTAGGTGTCCCAGAAGCCGTTGTTGACGTACACCTCACCCTTCACGATCTTCGCGCCGGTGTGGGTCGGGGTGTCCGTGCCGGTCTGCGGCGAGAAGGGGCTCGCGTAGGTGCTCTTCCCGTCGACCTGCTCGAAGCCCGAGTTCGGGTAGAGGTAGAGCCGGTACAGGCTGGAGTAGAGCGTGGTCAGCTGGTCGGCGTTCGCGCCCTCGACCTCGACCTTGCCGAGGATCTCGTCCCAGGCCTTCTGCGCGTTCTTCCTGACCTCGGAGAAGGAGTCCTTCGCCGGCAGCTCCATGGCGAGGTTCTTCTTCGCCTGGTCGACGCTGATGAGCGAGGTGGCCAGGCGCAGGCCTACCGTACGGTCCTTGCCCGCGTCGAAGCGGAAGAATCCGGTCACGTCGTCACCGCCGCCGCCCTTCAGCTTGCCGCTGTCGGTGACCGGGGCGTCGAAGGAGCCGTATACGAAGAGCCGGGTGGCCCCGGTGGAGCCGCCGCTCTTCACGTCGGAGTAGCCGGTGAAGGAACCGGTCTCCGGGTCCAGCGTGAGGCCGCCGTCGTTGGAGACGTTGTCGAATACGAGGCTCGCGTCGTCACCGGGGTAGGTGAACTGCATGCGGGCCGCGTGGTCGGTGGGCGTCATCTCGGCCTTGAGGCCGTTCTCGAACGTCACCCCGTAGTAGTGCGGGGTCGCCGTCTCGTTCTCATGGCGGAACGGCAGCGCGCGGGCCTTGCGGGAGGCGTCGGGGGTGCCGGAGGCCGCCGAGGGCATCATCTGGAAGGTCTGGCGGTCGCCCATCCAGGGGCTCGGCTCATGGCTGGCGCTGAACGCCTGCAGCGTGGGGAGGTTGTCCTCGTTGTTGCCTCGCGCGTAGTCGTACAGCCAGCTCGTGGAGCCCGCGTTGGTCACCGGCGTCCAGAAGTTGAAGCCGTGCGGGACCGCGGTCGCCGGGAAGTTGTTGCCGCGCGAGAAGCCGCCGCTGGAATTGGTGCCGCGCACGGTCGACGCGTAGTCCGAGAGGTGCGCCTTGCGCTTCTCCGGGGCCTTCGGGGCGATCGTGACGTCGTCGATCCAGCCCTGGAACTTCGACGGTCCCTTGGGGGAGTCGTACGCCACCAGGATCCGGTCGACGGTCTTGCCCGCCGCGACCGTGCCGATCCGCGAGGCGACCTTGTTCCACTGGTTCACGTACAGCCGCTTGGCGTCGGCCTGGCCCTGCGGGGTGAGCAGCCCGCCGTGGCTGTCGGCGGCCTTCAGTTCGCTCAGGTAGGTGCCGTCGGTGAAGGCCAGGTCCACCGCCACGTGCGTCGCGGGGTAGTCGAGGTCCGTCTCGGCCATCTGCGGGTAGACCAGGTAGGACAGCTGCGTGTCCTTGGTGACCGCCGTGTCGACGTCGAAGACCTTGTTGTACGAGTAGGCGTGGCCGTCCGGCTTGTGCGTGCCCGCGTACCGCAGGGCCTTCTTGCCGGTGAACCCCGCGCCCTGCTTGGCGGTCGGGGAGCCCGAGGGGCCACGGTCGGGCTGGGAGCGCATGTCGTCGGGAGTGGGCGTGGACGTGTCGCCGTCGGAGAACTGCACGTCGGCGAGCTGGAGCGCGTCGGACGCCCCGTTGTTCTTCGTGATCTCCAGCCGGAAGTGCTGGTAGGCGGTGTCCGTCGTGAAGTCGTACGACTTGGTCTGGAAGCGCTCTGAGAACGTCTGGCCGGTACGGGTGTCCAGATCCGTCCAGGTCTTCCCGTCGGCGGAGCCCTTCAGGGTCCAGTCCTTGGGGTCCCGCTCGTCATGGTCGTTGGCCGAGGTGAGGGCGTAGGTCACGACCTCGGTGGGCTCGACGAGGTCGAACTCGACCCAGCCCGTGGGCTGGAAGGCCAGCCACTTGGTGCCGGGCTCGACGTCGACCAGGTTCTCCTTGACCTCACCGCCGCCGGCGTTCTCGCCGCTGGCGCGGAGATCCGTGACCCGATCGGTGATATTGCCCGGTATTCCGGCGGAGAATCCGCCGTCGACACCCGATGCCCTCTTCTTTCCGTCGACGCCTTCTTCGACGGTATTACGCCAGTCCGGCTGGTTTTCGTCCGCCTCGAACGAGGAGGTGAACGACGTGTCGCCGGAAGGCTTCTTGGCGGCGCCGGAGGGCTGGGCGAGCGCCGCGGTGGGGGCCGCCAGGGCGAGGACGAGAGAGGCCGCGAGGACCGCGGCGGAGCGGTTGTGTCTGTGGCGAGAGCCGTGCTGAGGACCGCGTAGGGGCTGCATACGGAGCCGTTCCTCCTGGGGGCATGCTTTGGACAACGTTGTCATTGCAGGATGCGGGTTCCAGTAGGGAGCCAAGTGCCGGGGCGTGTCAAGGGTGTTGCGTGGAGGCGACGCCGGTGATTCGACCGTATTGCGAGAAACGGCGTTTCCGCGGGAAGGCACGCGGTGCCGAAGTATCCGTGAGGTCTCAACTCGGGAAAGACTGCCGCTCAACCATGCATTCGATCTTGCTCAGTTGGCGGCAAGTGGACTATACCTGTCGGCGTCTGCACAGTCGCTTCACAACGGCGCGCGGGCACGGGGGAGGGTGGAACAGCTGTGGGCGCCGCGAGGCGGTCTGCCGTACGTTCCCCCAAAACTCCCCCACTGCACCTGGTAATCCGGCAATCTGCACGACCCAAGCGCAACTGACCGCGGTGGCGGGGCCCTTCGCCTGAGGCGAATTCTCTACGGGTGACCGGTACACCGCCTGAGTCCTGGAGAAGGCGAGGACTTGAGCATGGGATCCACCTCCGGCCGCACGAATGAGGGCCTTGGCCGTCGCGATGTGATCAAGCGTTCAGCCGCACTCGGCCTGATCGCTGTTCCGACGATGAGCTTCCTGTCGGCGTGCGCGAGCAGCGACGGCGGAAGTGACGACAAGGTCGAGAAGGGCACCAAGAGCGCGAAGAACCCGCTCGGTGTCAACGAGACCGCGGCCCTCGAGGTCGTCATCTTCAACGGTGGCTTCGGCGAGCAGTACGCCATCGACGCCGAGAAGAAGTACAACGAGGCCTTCCCCAAGGCACCCAAGGTCAAGCACTCCTCGACCGAGAAGATCCAGTCGATCCTGCAGCCGCGCTTCAACGGCGGCACCCCGCCGGACCTGATCGACAACTCGGGTGCCGAGCAGATGGACATGGGTGTCCTGGTCGGCAAGAAGCAGCTGGCCGACCTGACGCCGCTGATGGACGCCCCGTCCTACGACGACCCGGCGAAGAAGGTCCGCGACACGCTGCGCCCCGGTGTCCTGGAGATGGGCCAGTTCGACGGCGACCCGGTCTGGATCATGTACTACGCGTACACGGTCTACGGCGTCTGGTACTCCCAGACCAACCTCGAGAAGCTCGACGCGGCGTACCCGGAGACCTGGGACGACATGCTCGCGCTCTGCGCCAAGGCGAAGAAGAAGGGCATCGCCGGCTGGACGTACCCGGGCAAGTACCCGTACTACCTGCCGTTCTCGCTCTACCCCTTCATCGCCAAGATCGGCGGCCGCGAGGTCCTCGACAAGATCGACAACCTGGAGCCCAACGCCTGGAAGGACCCGGCCGTCAAGGCCGCCTTCGAGGCGTACTACGAGCTCTTCCAGAAGGGCTACATCCTCAAGGGCACGCCCGGTCTGACGCACATCCAGTCGCAGACCGAGTGGACCAAGGGCAAGGCGCTCTTCATCCCGAACGGCTCGTGGGTGGAGAACGAGGCCGCGCCCACCACGCCCGAGGACTTCAAGATGATGGTCGGGGCGCCGTCCAGCCTGGACTCCTCCGACAAGATGCCCTTCGGCACCCTCTGGGCGTCCGGCGGCGAGCCGTTCATCGTGCCGGCGAAGTCGAAGAACCCCGAGGGCGGCATGGAGCAGCTGCGCATCATGCTCAGCGAGGACTCCTCGAAGAACTTCACCAAGTCGGTCAAGTCCCTCAGTGCCTTCAACGGCGGCACCGAAGGGCTGACGCTCTCCACCGCGCTGCAGTCCGGCGTCGACGTCCTGGCGAAGGCCGGCGACAACGTGGTGAACCCGCGCATGCAGGACTGGTACGTGAAGCTGCAGAAGGAGCAGATCGGTATCGCCGGCCTCGGCGAGATGATGGCCGGCCGCGCGACCCCGGCGGAGACCATCAAGAAGATCCAGGCCTTCGCGGACGCGGCGGCCAAGGACGATTCCATCAAGCACTACAAGCACCAGTGAGCAACCGTCACCAGCGGCGGCACCCGCTCGGAAATCGGGGTCGGTAAACGATGCAGCACGGCAAGTACCGGTTCATCGTGGGGTTCCTGGTAGCCCCACTGGCGTTGTACGCCATCTTCGTCATCTGGCCCTTCGCCCAGTCCATCTACTACTCGTTCACGGACTGGACCGGACTGAGCTCCGACTTCAAGATGGTCGGCTTCGACAACTACAGCCGGATGCTCGACGACGACATCTTCTGGAAGTCGCTGCAGCACAGTGTGCTGCTGGCGCTGCTGCTGCCGCTGGTGACGCTGGGCCTCGCGCTCTTCTTCGCCTTCATGCTCAATGTCGGCGGCCGGCGGCGTAAGAACGCCGCGGTCGCCGGCGTGCGGGGCTCCGCCTTCTACAAGGTCGCCTACTTCTTCCCGCAGGTCCTGTCGATCGTGATCGTGGCCCTGCTCTTCCAGTTCGCGTTCAACCCGACCTCCGGAATGCTGAACGCGACGCTCAAGGCCGTCGGCCTCAAGAGCCTCCAGCCGGACTGGCTCGGCGATCCCGACCTGGCGCTGTACTGCGTGATGGTCGTGCTGATCTGGTCGACGGTCGGATTCTTCGTCGTCCTCTTCTCCGCCGGAATGGCTTCCATTCCGAAGGACTTCTACGAGGCCGCGCTGCTCGACGGGGCCGACCGCATCACGACGTTCTTCAAGATCACCCTGCCGCTGCTCTGGGACACCGTGCAGTCCGGATGGGTCTACATGGGCATCCTGGCGCTCGGCGTGGAGGCCTTCACCGCCGTACAGGTCATGACGGTGGGCCCGGGCGGCCCCGACTACTCCACCACCGTCCTGCCGCTGTACGTCTACCAGACGGCCTTCCGGGACGCCCAGGCCGGCTACGCCACCACGATCGGTGTCGGCCTGCTCATCGTCACCATGCTCTTCGCGGGCATCGTGATGAAGCTGGGCCGGCGCGAGCGGCTGGAGTTCTGATGCCGTTCGTTGCGGGGTACGGCGACCGGACGACCGGCGGCGCGCAGAACAGTTCGGTCCCGGCGGCCGGCTCGACAGTTGTACGAGGTGAGCACCCATGAAGGTCACTGAGACTCCTCCCGCCGTCCCGGCCCCGCGCTCGCCGGTGACGAAGACGGACATCCCGGCGGGCGAGCCGGCGAAGAGCAGCGAGGGCAAGGTCCTCAACGTCTTCTCGCACGGTGTGCTGGTCATCTGGGCGGTACTCGTCGTCATGCCGCTGCTCTGGGCGGTGATGTCGTCCTTCAAGACGGACGACTCGATCCTGTCGACGCCCTGGTCGCTGCCCGACAAGCTCCACTTCGAGAACTGGTCCCGGGCCTGGAACCAGGCCCACATGAGTGACTACTTCCTCAACACCATCCTGGTGGTCGGCGGTTCACTCATCGGGACCCTGCTGCTGGGCTCGATGGCGGCGTACGTGCTGGCGCGGTTCGACTTCCCGGGGAACCGCTTCATCTACTTCCTCTTCATCGGGGGGATGAGCTTCCCGATCATCCTGGCGCTGGTCCCGCTGTTCTTCGTCATGAACAACATGGGTCTGCTGAACTCGGTGCACGGGCTGATCCTGGTCTACATCGCGTACTCGCTGCCGTTCACCGTCTTCTTCCTCACCTCGTTCTTCCGGACCCTGCCGACGTCGATCGCGGAAGCGGCCATGCTCGACGGCGCGTCGCACACCCGGACGTTCTTCCAGGTGATGCTGCCGATGGCGAAGCCCGGTCTGATCAGCGTCGGCATCTTCAACTTCCTCGGACAGTGGAACCAGTACATGCTGCCGACGGTGCTGAACACCGACCCGGACGGCAAGGTGCTCTCCCAGGGCCTGGTCGAACTGGCCACCAGCCAGGGGTACAAGGGGGACTGGTCGGGTCTCTTCGCCGGCCTGGTCATGGCGATGCTGCCGGTCCTCGCCGCGTACATCGTCTTCCAGCGCCAGGTCGTCGCGGGGCTGACCGCGGGGGCGCTCAAGTAGCGGCGCGCGCGTTCCGCTGTCAGGTCTTGTCGTCACTCGGGTAACAGGAGTCACCGGAATCGAACAGGCTCCCCGAGCAGGGAACCACCCTTCGGCCATCGGCCGGGGGGTGGTTTCCGTGCCCTTTCCGATGCTTTCGCGCCCGTGGGGATGTGGAGGCCCCATGCTCATCGGAGGCTGCGACTGCTCAAGGTCTTGACGGGGGGCACCCCAAAACGCTCAGCTTAGGGTTCACATGTTAGAGAAAACGGCAGGAGTGAGTGAGTCGATGGAGACTCCGGGGTCGCAGACATCTCTGCATCGGGCCAACCTTGAGCGGGTCGTACGTGCCGTAAGGATGGCAGGGTCGCTGACCCAGGCCGAGATCGCCAGGAGCACCGGCCTCTCCGCAGCCACCGTCTCCAACATCGTTCGTGAACTCAAGGACGGCGGCACGGTCGAGGTGACCCCCACCTCGGCGGGCGGACGCCGTGCCAGGAGTGTCTCCCTGAGCGGGGACGCGGGCATCGTCATAGGGGTAGATTTCGGGCATACTCACCTTCGGGTGGCCATCGGCAACCTGGCTCACCAGGTGCTGGCCGAGGAGTCCGAGCCGCTCGATGTGGACGCCTCGTCGGCGCAGGGCTTCGGCCGGGCGGAACAGCTGGTCAACCGCCTGGTCGAGACCACCGGGATCAGCCCCGGGAAGGTGATCGGCGTGGGCCTCGGCGTGCCGGGCCCGATCGACGTCGAATCCGGCACGCTGGGCTCCACCTCGATCCTGCCGGGCTGGACGGGCATCAATCCCAGCCAGGAGCTCGCCGGGCGCCTCGGTGTCCCGGTGTACGTGGACAACGATGCCAACCTGGGCGCCCTCGGCGAGCTCGTCTGGGGCAGCGGCAGGGGCGTCAGGGATCTCGCCTACATCAAGGTCGCCAGCGGCGTCGGCGCCGGTCTGGTGATCGACGGGACCATCTACCGGGGTCCTGGAGGCACGGCCGGCGAGATCGGCCACATCACCCTCGACGAGTCGGGCCCTGTCTGCCGCTGCGGCAACCGCGGCTGCCTGGAGACCTTCACCGCCGCCCGGTACGTCCTGCCCCTGCTCAAGCCCAGCCATGGCCCCGATCTCACCATGGAGCGGATGGTCCAGCTGGCCCGCGAGGGTGATCCGGGCTGCCGCCGGGTGATCGGGGACGTCGGCCGGCACATCGGCAGCGGGGTGGCGAACCTGTGCAACCTGCTCAACCCGAGCCGGGTGGTGCTCGGCGGATCCCTCGCGGAGGCGGGGGAGTTGGTGCTGGCGCCCATCCGTGACTCGGTCTCGCGGTACGCCATTCCCAGTGCCGCGCGACAGCTCTCCGTGCTCCCCGGGGCGCTCGGCGGGCGGGCCGAGGTGCTGGGCGCGCTGGCCCTCGTACTCAGCGAGATGGGGGATTCAACCCTTTTGGAGAGCACCCTTCCCGCGGCGACTCCTGCCTTCACTTAGATAACGAATGGCACCGTTGTCATCTCGTTAAGTATTTACTCCTTGACGCTGACGTCGCGGCCGAGTTGACTTCCAGCCACCTCGGCCGCAACGTCGCGGCCTCGTCAGGGAGGTTCGAAATGAACACGCGTATGCGTCGTGCCGCCGTTGCCGTTGCCGCCACCACCATGGCTGTCTCTCTCGCCGCTTGCGGGAGCGCCAAGGAGTCCGGCGACAAGACCAGCTCGGACTCGGCGAAGAAGGGCGACGACCTCAAGATCGGTCTGCTCCTTCCCGAGAACGCCACGGCCCGTTACGAGAAGTTCGACAAGCCGATCATCGAGAAGAAGGTCAGCGAGCTCACCGGTGGCAAGGCGGAGGTCGTCTACTCCAACGCCCGCCAGGACGCCACGCTGCAGGCGCAGCAGGTCGACACCATGATCACGAACAAGGTCGACGCGCTGATCATCGACGCCGTCGACTCCAAGGCCATCGAGAACAGCGTCAAGAAGGCCAAGGACGAGGGCATCCCCGTCGTCGCCTTCGACCGTCTCGCCGAGGGCCCGATCGACGCCTACACCTCCTTCGACAACGAAGAGGTCGGCCGCGTGCAGGGCACCGCCCTGCTGGAGGCCCTGAAGGGCAAGACCAAGCCCACCGTCGTGATGATGCACGGCGCGATCACCGACCCGAACGCCGCGCTCTTCAAGAAGGGCGCCAAGTCGGTGCTCGACGGCAAGGTGACGTACGGCAAGGAGTACGACACCAAGGAGTGGAAGGCCGAGAACGCCAACGCCAACATGGAGGGTGCGATCACCTCCCTCGGCAAGGACAAGATCGACGCCGTCTACTCCGCCAACGACGGTCTGGCGGGCGGCATCATCCAGGCGCTCAAGTCCGCCGGCGTCACCAAGCTCCCGCCGATCACCGGCCAGGACGCCGAGCTCGCCGGTGTGCAGCACATCGTCGCGGGTGAGCAGTTCATGAGCGTCTACAAGTCGTACCCGCAGGAGGGCGTCGTCGCCGCCGAGATGGCCGTGGCGCTCGCCAAGGGCGAGAAGCTCGACTCGATCGCCACGTCCAAGGTCGACAACGCCAGCACCAAGGGTGTTCCGACGGTCCTCGTCCCGGTCGTCTCGCTGACCAAGGACAACATCAAGGACACCATCATCAAGGACGGCATCTGGACGATCGACGAGATCTGCACGGCCAAGTACAAGGCCGCCTGCGACTCGATCGATCTGAAGAACTAACTCCCACCGCGCGACCGGCCCCCGGCCGGAGACGCGCGGACCCGCAGCCTGTCCGGCGCCCCGCCCACCAACTGTCCCGCTACCGGGCGGGGCGCCGGACGGAACGCCTCAGCGGTTTCTTACTCTTCTGCTCGACCACCGCGCCTCCCCCCAGGCGCGGCATCCCCGCCGGGTCAGGCGGCGAAGGAGATGGTTCACGTGTCCGCTACGCCCGTGTTGGCGTTGCGAGGGGTCTCCAAGCGATTCGGTGCCGTCCAGGCGCTCACCGATGTAGAGCTTGAGGTCCACGCCGGTGAAGTGGTCGCCCTGGTGGGCGACAACGGTGCCGGTAAATCAACGCTGGTCAAGACGATCGCCGGAGTACACCCGATCGATGACGGAGTCATCGAGTGGGACGGCCGGCCGGTCCAGATCAACAAGCCGAACGACGCCCAGAGCCTGGGCATCGCGACCGTCTACCAGGACCTCGCGCTCTGCGACAACATCGACGTCGTCGGCAACCTCTACCTCGGCCGGGAGATCCGTAAGTACGGAATCCTCGACGAGGTCGAGATGGAGCGCCGCTCCCGCGAGCTCCTGTCCACGCTGTCGATCCGCATCCCCAGCGTCCGCATACCGATCGCCTCGCTCTCCGGCGGACAGCGCCAGACCGTCGCCATCGCCCGTTCCATGCTCGGTGAGCCCAAACTCGTCATCCTCGACGAGCCCACCGCCGCCCTCGGCGTCGAGCAGACCGCGCAGGTCCTCGACCTGGTCGAGCGGCTGCGTGAGCGCGGTCACGCGGTCATCCTCATCAGCCACAACATGGCCGATGTGAAGGCCGTGGCCGACAAGGTCGCCGTGCTCCGGCTGGGCCGGAACAACGGGGTCTTCGATGTGAAGACCACCTCGCAGGAAGAGATCATCTCCGCCATCACGGGCGCCACGGAGAACGCCGTGACCCGTCGTGCGGCTCGTAACGCGGAGGTCAAGAAGTGACAACCGACAAGACGTCCACGGCTGTGGTCAACCCGGAGGCCGCCAAGGGCGCGGACACCGCGGTCGACCCCAGGCTGCTCGTGCGCGAGCAGGGCTTCGGCGGATACCTCACCGAGTTCAAGCGCAAGATGCGCGGTGGCGACCTCGGCTCGATCCCGGTGGTCATCGGCCTGATCATCATCTGCGTGGTCTTCCAGAGCCTGAACTCCGAGTTCCTCTCCGCGAAGAACATCAGCGACATCGCCGTGGCGATGGTGGCCACCGGCATGATGGCCGTCGGCATCATCTTCGTGCTGCTGCTCGGTGAGATCGACCTGTCGGTCGGTTCGGTCAGTGGTGTCTCCGGCGCCGTCGTGGCCGTGCTCAGCGTGACCAACGGCATGAACGAGTGGCTCGCCCTCGTCGTCGCGATCGTCAGCGGCGCGGTCATCGGTGCCATCCACGGCTTCTTCTTCGCCAGGATCGGCGCCCCCGCCTTCGCCGTCACCCTCGCCGGCCTGCTGTTCTGGCTGGGGCTCATGCTCCAGCTCCTCGGTGACACGGGCACGATCAACCTCGACAGCGACGGCGTGGTCGGCAAGCTGACCACGTACTACTTCACGGACGTCGCCGCCGCCTACGGTCTGGCCGCTCTCGCGGTGATCGCCTTCTTCCTCTCGGCCTTCCTGGACAGCCGCCGCCGTGAGGCCGCGGGCGTCCCCTCCCGGCCGCTCACCGACATCGTGGTGCGCACCGCCGTCCTCGCGGTGTTCGCCTTCGCCGCGGCGTACATGTTCAACCAGTACCGCGGCCTGCCGCTGGCGCTGGTCCTCTTCCTCATCGTCCTCGTCGGCACGGACTTCATGCTGCGCCGTACGACCTACGGGCGGAAGATCTTCGCGCTCGGCGGCAGCGTCGAGGCGTCCCGCCGCGCCGGCATCAACGTCACCGCGATCCGCGTCTCGGTCTTCGCGATCGCAGGCACCTTCGCGGCCATCGGCGGCCTCTTCTGGGCCTCCAAGATCGCCGCCGTGAACCAGGGCTCCGGCACCGGTGACCTCCTGATGAACGTCATCGCCGCGGCCGTCATCGGCGGCACCAGCCTCTTCGGAGGCCGGGGCCGCACCTGGAACGCCCTGCTCGGCGTGATGGTGATCGTCTCGATCCAGTACGGCCTGTCGCTGGAGGGCATCAAGACCCCGGTCCAGTACATGATCACCGGTGGTGTGCTTCTCGCCACGGTCGTCATCGACTCCGTCACCCGCAAGACGCAGAAGACCGCCGGCCGCGCCTGACCGTCGCACCTGCGCACATGTGCCCGGCATCCTCCGTGATGCCGGGCACCCGCGCGTCCGGCGGGACCCGGTGCGGCGCGACGGAATGCGCCGCCCGATGACCCGGGCCGCCGACGGAACATTAGACTCATCGGATCGGCAAGCTCGATCAGCTCAAACGCAAGGAGGCACGGGTGGACCTGCTGACCCGCATCAGGGGACCGCGCGACCTGGACCGGCTCGGCCTCGAGCAGCTCGACCAGCTCGCCGGGGAGATCCGTACCTTCCTCGTCGAGGAGGTGTCCAAGACCGGCGGCCACCTCGGCCCGAACCTGGGCGTGGTCGAGCTGACCATCGCCCTGCACCGGGTCTTCGAGTCCCCGCAGGACAAGGTCCTCTTCGACACCGGCCACCAGAGCTATGTGCACAAGCTGCTCACCGGCCGGCAGGACTTCTCGAAGCTCAAGAGCAAGGGCGGCCTCTCCGGATACCCGTCCCGTGCCGAGTCCGAGCACGACGTCATCGAGAACTCGCACGCCTCGACGGTGCTCGGCTGGGCCGACGGTCTCGCCAAGGCCAACGAGGTCCTGGGCAAGGACGACCACGTCGTCGCCGTCATCGGTGACGGCGCGCTCACGGGTGGTATGGCCTGGGAGGCGCTGAACAACATCGCCGCCGCCAAGGACCGCCCCCTCGTCATCGTCGTGAACGACAACGAGCGCTCGTACGCCCCGACCATCGGCGGCCTCGCGAACCACCTCGCCACCCTCCGCACCACTGACGGGTACGAGCGGTTCCTGGCCCGCGGCAAGGACATCCTGGAGCGCACGCCCGTCGTCGGCAGGCCGCTGTACGAGACCCTGCACGGCGCCAAGAAGGGCCTCAAGGACTTCATCGCCCCGCAGGGCATGTTCGAGGACCTCGGCCTGAAGTACGTCGGGCCCATCGACGGCCACGACATCGAGGCCCTGGAGTCCGCGCTCCAGCGGGCCAAGCGATTCGGCGGCCCGGTCATCGTGCACTGCCTTACCGAGAAGGGCCGCGGCTACACCCCCGCCCTCGAGGACGAGGCGGACCGCTTCCACGCGGTCGGCAAGATCCACCCGGACACCGGCCTGCCGATCTCCACCTCCGGCCTCGACTGGACCTCGGTCTTCGGCGAGGAGATGGTCAAGCTGGGCCATGAGCGCGAGGACGTCGTCGCCATCACGGCGGCCATGCTCCAGCCCGTCGGCCTCGGCAAGTTCGAGGAGGCCTTCCCGGACCGGATCTACGACGTCGGGATCGCCGAGCAGCACGGCGCGGTCTCCGCGGCCGGCCTGGCCACGGGCGGGCTGCACCCCGTCTTCGCGGTCTACGCGACCTTCCTGAACCGCGCTTTCGACCAGGTCCTCATGGACGTCGCCCTGCACAAGTGCGGCGTGACCTTCGTCCTGGACCGGGCCGGCGTCACGGGCACCGACGGCGCCTCGCACAACGGCATGTGGGACATGTCGATCCTCCAGTGCGTGCCGACCCTGCGCATCGCCGCCCCGCGCGACGCCGACCAGGTCCGCGCCCAGCTGCGCGAGGCCGTCGACGTGGACGACGCACCCACCGTCGTCCGCTTCTCCAAGGGCGCGGTCGGCCCCGCGGTCAACGCCGTGGGCAAGGCCGGAGGCATGGACATCCTCCGGGCGGCCGGCACGGACACGCCGGACGTCCTCCTGGTCTCCGTCGGCGCCCTCGCCCCGATGTGCCTGGAGATCGCCGCTCTGCTCGACGCCCAGGGCATCTCCACGACCGTGGTCGACCCGCGCTGGGTCAAGCCCGTCGACGAGGCGCTCGCCCCGCTCGCGGCGGAGCACCGGGTCGTCGTCACCGTCGAGGACAACAGCAGGGCAGGCGGTGTCGGCTCCGCCATCGCCCAGTCCCTGCGCGACGCGGACGTCGACGTACCGCTGCGCGACTTCGGCATCCCGCCGGTCTTCCTGGACCACGCCTCGCGCGGCGAGGTCATGGCGGAGATCGGGCTGACGGCACCGGACATCGCCCGCCAGGTCACCGGCCTGGTCGCCAAGCTCGACGGCCGTTACGAGAGCCGCGCCGTGGAACCCGTACGCGACTGATCCCCCAGCACCGCTCCGGGCCGGTCGGCCACCCCACTCGGGTGGTCCGACCGGCCCATTCGCGTGATATCGGGGCGTACTGCGCATTCGGGGGCGGCCCGTTCCGAATCATGGCGTGCACGACGAGTGCGTGGAGGTACGCCGGTGAGCACGCAGCAGGACACGCCCCCCAGCGGAAAGGGACTGTTCCGGACCAAGACGGTCGAACAGTCCATCCGTGATACCGAGGAACCGGAGCACGCGCTCAAGAAGTCCCTCTCCGCACTGGACCTCACGGTCTTCGGAGTGGGTGTCATCATCGGCACCGGCATCTTCGTCCTCACGGGCAAGGTCGCCAAGGAGACGGCGGGTCCCGCCACGGCGCTCGCCTTCGTCGCTGCGGGCATCGTCTGTGCGCTCGCCGCCCTCTGCTACGCCGAATTCGCCTCCACCGTCCCGGTGGCCGGATCGGCGTACACCTTCTCCTACGCCTCGCTGGGCGAGCTGGTCGCCTGGATCATCGGCTGGGACCTGGTGCTGGAGTTCGCGCTGGGCACCGCGGTGGTGGCGGTCGGCTGGTCCGGCTACGTCCGCTCGCTCATGGACAACATCGGCTGGACGATGCCGGAGGCGCTCTCCGGCCCGGACGTGGCGAGCGGCTTCGGCTTCGACGTCCTGGCGTTCGCCCTGGTGCTGATCCTGACGGTGATCCTGGTCCTCGGGATGAAGCTCTCCGCCCGGGTGACCACGGTCGTCGTCGCCATCAAGCTGGCGGTCGTGGGCATCGTGATCGTCGCCGGCCTGTTCTTCATCAAGTCGGCCAACTACTCGCCCTTCATCCCCGAGGCCGAGAAGCAGGAGGGCGGATCGGGCCTGGACGCCCCCCTGGTCCAGCTGATCTTCGGCTACGAACCGACGAACTTCGGCGTCATGGGCATCTTCACCGCCGCGTCCATCGTCTTCTTCGCCTTCATCGGCTTCGACGTCGTGGCCACCGCGGCCGAGGAGACCAAGCTCCCGCAGCGGGACATGCCGCGCGGCATCCTGGCCTCGCTGGTCATCTGCACCCTGCTCTACGTCGCCGTCTCCATCGTGGTCACCGGCATGCAGAACTACTCGGAGCTCTCGGTCAGCGCCCCGCTCGCCGACGCGTTCAAGGCCGTGGGGCACCCCTTCTACGCGGGAGTCATCAGCTTCGGCGCCGCGGTCGGCCTCACCACGGTCTGCATGATCCTGCTTCTCGGCCAGACCCGGGTGTTCTTCGCGATGAGCCGTGACGGACTGCTCCCGAGGTTCTTCTCGAAGACGCACCCGCGGTTCGGGACCCCGTACCGTCCGACCATCCTGCTCGGCGTGATCATCGCGATCGTCGCCGGCTTCACGAGCATCAACGAGTTGGCGACCCTGGTGAACATCGGCACGCTCTTCGCGTTCGTGGTCGTGGCCCTCGGCGTCATCGTCCTGCGCCGCACCCGCCCCGATCTCCACCGCGCCTTCCGGACCCCGTGGGTGCCGCTGCTCCCGATCGTGTCGGTGGCGGCCTCGGTCTGGCTGATGCTGAACCTGCCGGCGGAGACGTGGCTGCGGTTCGGCATCTGGATGGTGCTCGGCGTGATCATCTACTTCGTGTACGGGCGCCACAACAGCCGTATGGCGAAAGCCTCCTGACCCCGTCAGACGCCTCGTGAGGGCGGCAGCGGCCGTACCGTACGCGGGCCCGTGCACCGGGCCCCGTACGCCTCGACCCGCTGCCGCAGCCCGCGGTCGGCCGTGACCACGACGCAGGGCCGCGCGCCGTGGGCGGCGGCGGCCAGTGCGGCGATCAGATCGTCACCGCTGCCGGACGCCGCCTCCACGCGTACGCCCGGCACGGAAGCGACCTGCCGCGCCGCGCCCTCCACGACGAGCACGAGCTCGACGGGACCGGCGTGGCCGGGCAGCCCCTCGGCGGCGTACGGGACCAGTGAGTCCCGCAGCCGCTCGGCGGCGCCGTGCCGGTCGCGCCACCAGCCGTCGGGCACCGACCCCACCACATTGGCGGCGTCGACGATCACCAGAGTGCTCTCACCGGTCATCCCCGAAGGATGCCAGGTCAGCCGCCGGTGGCCGGAGACTTCTTGGCGGACTCCGGAATCGTGCCGTCCTTGCGGATCGCCTTCCACAGGTCGCCGGCCTGCGGCTCGGCGGCCACGACGCGGTTCGGATCCTGCTTGTCGTAGGCGACCGGAAGCATGATCGTCTCCATGGAGGAGGGATCGACGCCGTTCATCGAGCGGGCGAACTCGCTGAGCGAGGTCAGGGAGGCGAGCCCCTCGTCGGTGGTCAGCGACTTGGTCGCCGAATTGGCGATCTTGTACGTGGTCGTCGGACTGCCCAGCAGATCCTGCGACTTGATCTCGGTGAGCAGGGCGAGCAGGAACTGCTGCTGCAGCCCGATCCGCCCCAGGTCGCTGCCGTCCCCGACACCGTGCCGGGTGCGGACGTAGGCGAGGGACTCGGTGCCGTCGAGCTTGTGCGTACCGGCGGTGAGGTCCAGACCGGAGGACTTGTCCTTGATCGGCTCCTCGACCTTGACGGTGACTCCGCCTATCGCGTCGACCAGATCCTTGAACCCCGCGAAATTGATCTCCAGGTAGTGGTCGATCCGGACCCCGGACATCTTCTCCACGGTCTTCACCACACAGGCCGGACCGACCTGGGAGTAGACGGAGTTGAACATGACCCGCTCCGCGGACGCCATCGTGGAACCGTCACCCTTGACGCACTCGGGCCGGGTCACGAGGGTGTCGCGCGGGATGGACACGGCGACGGCCTCGGTGCGGCCCTCGGGTATGTGCACCACCAGCGCGGTGTCGGACCGCGCACCGCTGACGGCGCCGCCACCGCCCAGCTCCTTGTTCTCCGCCCCGGCGCGCGAGTCGGAGCCGAGGACGAGCAGGTTCTGACCGGTGGTGGGGAGCTTCTCGGGACGGTCCTCGCCGAGCGCCTTGTTGATGTCGACGCCCTTGATGTTGCCGTCGAGGTCCTGGTACATCCAGTACGCGGTGCCGCCGCCCGCGAGCAGGAGCACGACCAGGACGCCGAGCGTGATCTTGAGGCCGCGGCGGCGCTTGCGGGGCTTGGGGGCGCGTCTGGAGGGTGGACCGTCGGATCGGTGGGACGTGGTGCCGGTGGTCTGGTCAGTCATGGGCTCGTCTGGTTCTTCCGTGAGACGCGCGGTCGCGCGCGAGAGGGACCGGGCGGCAGAGGGGTACCAGCCCACCTGTCAACAGCAGGGTTCAGTGAATAATAAACAGCAGTTCGAGCGAAACAAGGTGTGGGGCTTTTTGTTGCAAAGTGAAGACAGAGTGAAGCGTGTGACAAACTTCTGGTCTGACAACAACTGAGAGCCCCTGAGGGAGCGGAAAGGCAGGACGGGGCGTGAACCGTGGCAGGAGTGGTGGCCGGGCCACCGGCTCCGGGGGCTGGGTGGGCGCCCCCGGCTTCCGTGGTGGTGCGACGGGACCGGTGACAGCGGCCGGGGGCCAATGGCTCTTCACCGGGCGCGACGGCCGGATGACGGCGTACGGGACCACTGCCGACGGACTCGTGCGCTGGACCGAACCCGTGCGGAGCGGGGGGAGTTGGGCAGGGCCCGAGCCGATCGAGGTGCCCCGTCGTACCGGTGGCGTCGCGATGGCGCGGAGCCGGGAAGGCTATGTGCACTTCGCTGTCCTCCAAGGTGACGGAGGACGTGCGGACCGGGTCGCCGTGGCCACACAGTTCCAGACCGGCCTGGCACTGTCCGGCTGGCACGATCTCGGTCTTCCCGCCGCGCAAGGCGGAGCACCGGACGACATCTTGGTCCACGGGCCTCTGATCGCAGTGAATCCGGCCATTGGCTCGGTGCACGTGCTGGTGTCCATGCGGCAGGGCGGTGTCTTCAGGCGTAGCCGCAAACCCGAGGGGAACTGGGGTGGCTGGAAGCCGGTCACAGACCGTGCGTACGTGTCCGAGCCCTGGGTGGTCATGACCGAAGGCGGCCCTCTGGAGATACTCGCCTGCGGCCCGGACGGAGCCGACTACTGGGTGGGCACGTCCAACGGCCGCTTCGAGTTGGCCGACCGCATCGACAGCCCGATCGTGGCCGGCACCGTCACGGCCCACGAGACCGGTCCGAAGAGGGCCACGTATTTCTGGAGGTACCCCGGAGACGGCTCGCTCGTGGCCTGGCGCCGGGGGCAACAGGGGAACGGGGCCGGGCTGATGTCGCTCGGAGGGGCGGGCGGCTCCGGCGCGCCGAGCGTGACCCGCGCGCTCGTCGGCGGATACGACTGCACCGTGCTCGCCCAGACGGGCGTGGACGGCACGATCGAAGTCACCGCCTACGTCACCGAGAACGAGGGCTACGGCATGTGGTGGGCCCGCATCGAGGGGGCTGGCGGCGACTCGCCCCAAGTCGCCGTGGACGGCGCCGGTCGGATCGTCGTGGCAGCCCTCGACAAGACGGGCGCCCTGCTCGTGGCCAGGCAGGACAGGCAGCAGGAAGGGCTCGCCTTCGGGCCGTTCAGCAGGGCGGCCTGAAGACCAGCCCAGGTGACCGCGGGGTGCTGGGGCGAGCCCTCCGGTGCGGCCCGGAGCTGCCTCGGCCGGCGTCACGGCGCCACTTCGAAGGCGGCGCGGCTTCCCGCGGGCAAGGGAAGCCGCTCGGCCATCTCGATGGAGAGATCCCCGGCCTCGGTGCAGAACAGCGTTGCCACCAACTCGTGTTGTGCCGATGTCGGTGACGGCGCGATGTGCACCGGTGCACGACTGGTGAGGTCGACCTCCTGGGCGCGCTCGCGGCCGACCCGGACCTCCTTGGTGATCCCCTCGAAGCTCACCGACAGATAGATGTCCCAGATGCCGGGGGCGACCGGCCACCCGCTGGAGGTCTGGCGGAGGTTGACGCGGGCGGAGTACCGGCCCATCGCCCGTGGCTTTCCCTTGGAGTTGACCAGCTTCTCGTCCCGCCGGGCTGTCACGGAGAAGCGCTCCTCCGCCCCGCTGATGCGCTCGCGCAGCACCACCTTGGTGGCCCGGTCCCGGGTCGAGAGCTGCTCGAAGAACGCGAAGCCGTCGAGCCCGAGGATCGAGCCGGTCCACCGGATCCCGGTGAGCTGCTGACTGACGGTCATGCGGTCGGTGATGTCGAAGAGGTCGTCGGGCAGCGCGGTGTCGGGGTCCCTGAAGAACGGCAGTGTGGTGAAGACCCGGCCGCCCTCCACGGTCTTGCGAGGTGCCGGCTGCTCCTTGTCCGTCTCATAGGCGATCATGCGGTGCATCTCACCGAACCTGCCTGCCGACAGGAGGGCGAGGCGCACTGCCAGCGGACGGGGAAGAAGACTGAGCGTGCCCGGGGTCAGATGGGTGTTCAGGACGTCCCTGGCCGCCCAGGAGACGCATTCGCGCTCGTCCCGGCTCGTGAGACCGTCGAGCAGCGCACCGGTCGCTGTGCCGAGCTCGATCTCGAAGTGCCGGGAGAGAAGATAATCCCGCTGTGTGCCTTCAGGCAGGAGCGAGCTCACCACCCGCATCATGTAGTCCGCGAGGTCCACCCATTCCATCGGTGTCCTGGCGGTCGTCCTTCCGGGGCCGTTGACCAGGCAAGGGCTGTCGGCGACCACGGAGATGCCGTCGGCCGACACGCAGGCCGCCGCGGTGAACGCCATGTCGTCGCCCCCCGGCACGGAATCGAGGGGGAATTCCAGGGCACGCCGACGCAGCAGATCGGTGCGGAAGAGCTTGTCCGCCGACAGGGACCAGTAGACACGGGAGTCGTAGAGACCGGTGTGCGGTCGGCTCCTGCGGTACAACGCCGCGGGTGCGGACCGCCCCGCGAGGCTCTCCGGTCTGCCCAGCACCACGTCCGTCTCGTGCTTGTCGGCGGAGGCCACCATGCGTTCCAGCGCGTCCGGCACGAGGCGGTCGGAGCCCTCGAGGAACATGACGTAGCGTCCGGTGGCCTGGCTCAGGCCCCAGGTGCGAGCCGCGGCGGGGCGCACCCCGATGGGCTGCCGGCCGGTGCGCACGAGCGTCGGGTGCCTGCTCGCGATGCGGGCGAGCAGTGACGGCCCGTTGTCGGATGAGCCGTCGTCGACCGCGACCACATCCATGCGTTCCACCCCGATCGACTGCGCCAGCAGCGATTCGAAGCAGGCGTCGATCGACGCCGCGTGGTCGCAGACGCGCACCACTACGGTGACGTCCCGCAGATCCGCGGGGCGTACGGGTTGCGAGGTGTACATCTTCTACCGGTTTCTCGGGGACTCTTGCGGCCGGGGCCAGGGCATCTCTCCGGTGAGTTCGGGCCACTGCCAGGTCTGGAATCCGGTCTCGGCCGGGTCCGCGGGGAACACTCCCGGAGCCAGACCCAGGTCACCCACGAAGATGTTGGCCGCGGCTGTGACCTTGGCCGAGTCGGCCGTCCCGACCGTGTACTCGAACCGGTCGTATCCCGTGAACCCGGGGGCGGGGTCGTAGGCCACCCACCCGTCACGCGAGAGCTGGGCGGTGCCGTGGAGCGGCTGGGTCACAGAGATCGCGAAGCTGCCCTGGGGGGCACGCGCCAGGACGTTGGCCGTTCCTCTGACGCCGGGTTCCGTGGTGATGCGGAGTCCGGCGACCGAGTGGGTGAGCACGGGCAGGGAGTGACCGGTGAGACGGGCGGTGCGGATCAGCTTCTGCCCCCCGGCGTCCGGGACGGCGACCATGATCTGAGGACGCAGCCGCGGAGCACCGCGTGGCGGGCGGATGCGGAGGGAGAGCGCGCCGGTACGGGTCTCGCCGGGGTCCGCGCGCACGCGGAACCAGCGTTGTTGGGGGAAGTACTCCAGGGCTTCGACGGAGAGGATCTCCGCCGCGTCCGTCAGGGAGCTCTCCAGGACGTAGGCACAGCCGCGCGGAGCACCCTCGTCCGCCGCGACGGACAGGCCCAACTGGACGATCTCGCCCGGCACGGTGCCCGTCCTCGGATCCGCCGAGCAGTAGAGCCCGGCGTACACGATGCCCTGCGAACGCTCGGTTCCGACGGCGCGGCCGCTGCACAGCAAGTGGTTCATGCGCCGGCCTCCGGTGCGGGATGGGCGGCCACCCTCTCCTTGGTCCGACGGACGAAGGTGTCGTCGTCGAGCCAGCCGAGCTCGTCGTACGAGAAGGAGCGGCGGTCCAGCCCGGTGACCCAGTGGGCCGGGATGATCTGTTGGGTCGCGAGGCTGCGGGCCACGAACCGGGCGCATTCGATGGCGCCCTCGGCGCGCAGGTGGACGTTGTCCGCGTCCTGCACGATCTCCTGCAGGGGTTCACCCGGGCGCAGATAGGTGAAGGCGTGCTTCGAGTTCTCCGGCCCGAGCTCCTCCCACCAGGCGAGGCTCTGACCGTAGAGGTCGATCACGGGCAGATGCTCCTCCCACGCCAGCCGGCGCATGGCCGTGGGGTAGTCGCCGAGGAACCGGGACACGTTGCCGTGTGGATCCACCCGGCGGCGCTCGAAGGGCAGGAGCACCACGGGGTGGCCCTGGGCTGCCCGGGTCCCGACGGCGTAGGCACGCATGTGTTCCAGGAATGACCCGAAGGGGTCGGTGTGGAGGCCGGCGTCGGGCTTCCAGTCGATCTGGCCGAAGCCGTAGACCAGGTAGTCACCCGGTGCCATGTTGTCGAGGATCCACTGGAGCCGTCCCCGCTCGCGGAAGCTCTTCGAGCTCGCCCGCGCGCGAGCGCAGTTGACCACCTCGACGTCAGGGCTGAGGAACAGGGGGAGAGCCTGGGCCCAGCCCGCCATCGGCAGGTGGCTCACCGGTCGGGTGACCGCGGTGGAGTCGCCGGCCACGAAGATCCTTGCCCTGCGGCCGTAGGGCGCAGTCGAGTGGTTCATCGTCCTCCCTCACAACTGGACGCAGCGGACGTGGTCACGAAGAGGCGTCGGCCTGTTCGTGCAGGACGGATGCCAGGGCCTGCTCGAAGTCGGAGGCGTTGCCCGGCGCCGTGGGGTCCTGTTGGCGTACATCGATGACGTGGCCCGTCAACGAGGACAGGAGCACGTCCAGCGAACTGCGCGCGACCGTCTCCGACGAGAGCAGCGAGCCGCTGGGCTCCTGCCCGAAGGCCTTCGTCCGCATCGGCGTGGCCGTCCGCTCCGGGTTCACACAATTGATCCGGATCCCGTCCTCGGCCCATTCGTCCGAGAGGGCCTGGGTCAGGTTCACCATGGCCGCCTTCGTGGAGGAGTACAGGCTGTACTCGGCGCGGCCGCGGGTGTAGCTGCTGGAGGTGAAGAGCAGCAGCTGCCCCTGGCTCTCCGAGAGGTACTTGTAGGCCGTCCGCGCGATGTTCACCGGTGCGAGGAAGTTGACCTCCATCGCCTCCTGGACGGTCGCGATGTCCGCCGCGTCGAGCCGCCCGATCCTTAGCACGCCCGCGGTGTTGACCACGTAGTCGATTCGGCCGGTCTCCGCGTAGGCGCGGGCGAACGCCTCGTCCACATGGTCGGGGTTCTCCACGTGGGTGCCGGTGGTGGAACGCCCGAGTGCGTAGACCTGGGCGCCGTACGCTTCCGCGAGGCGGGCGATGTCGGCACCGATGCCGTACGACCCGCCGAAGACGAGCAGGGTACGGCCCGCCAAGCGGTCCTGGTAGAACTCCTCGCCCTTGCGGGCCGGGGCCGCCGTCGAGGCGAGCTGGAAGAGCTTGTCGGCGATGAAGACGTCGACCGGCTGCGTGATCTTCATGTTGTACTCGTCGCCCATGACCACATGCACGGGCACATCGGGAAGGTACTTGACGACGACCGAGCAGTCGTCGGTGGCCTGGAAGAGCGGGTCGACGGCCGCCCGTTCGTAGGCGCGCCGGATGGTGGACAGGCGAAACCCCTGGGGCGTCTGTCCACGCCTGAGCCTGCCGCGGTCCGGTACCTCGGTGATGAACTCGCCGTCGTCGCCGTGCGTCCTCGTCACGATCACGGTGTCGGCGGACGGGATGGCCACGTCGACCGCGCTGTAGCGCTCCAGCGCCTCGACGCACTCCGCGATCACACGCTGTGAGAGCAGGGGGCGCACCGCGTCGTGGAAGAGCAGGTTGCATTCCTCGTCCCTGCCGGGCAGTGCGGCCGCCGCACGGATGGCCAGCGTGGTGGTCTCACTCCGCGTGGCACCTCCCGCGAGGACCTGGGATACCTTGCGGAACCCGGCGCGAGCCACGATGCGTTCGGCCTCGGCGACGTGGTCCGGCGTCATCAGGACCAGGATGTCGTCCACGTCGGGGGCCGCCTCGAAGATCTCCAGAGTGTGCTCGAGGATCGGCTTTCCGGCGATCTTCAGGAGTTGCTTCGGTATGGACAGTCCGATGCGCTGGCCCGTACCGCCGGCGAGGACTACGGCGACGGTACGGCGGTGGGTCGTGCGGGATGTCAAGACGTCCTGCTTCCTCTTCACAAGGGCGGAAAGGCGGTGCGGTCAGGCCGGCTGGCGCGGCTGCTGACCAGGCTGGTCGGGGAACTCCTCGAACACCGGGTACTCGATCGGGAAGTCCTGGAGCCCGCGGTAGTAGAGGTCGTTCGCGGCGCCGTTGAAGCGCACGGTCGACGGCGGGTGGTCCGTGCCGAGCAGATAGTCCTTGAGCTGCTCCCGGTAGGGGGCCATGACGTCATTGGCGGGCTCCAGAGTGGCTGTGAGCGCCTCCTCCAGGCCGTTGCACTCGGAATCGAGGAGATACGAGGCGTAAGCGGTCCGCTGCTCGTTCCTGAACTCCGCGTCCGGCAGACCCTCAAGATTGAAGATCGCGTACGGCTTCCTGGTCGCCACGAAGTCCGAGACCACGCTCGACATGTCGCCGATGAGCAGATCCGAATGGTTGAAGCAGTCGTACAAAGTGGGCACCCGCTCCGTCACCACGTGATGGGCGTCGACGGGCAGCGAGTCCCAGTACAGCGTGCCGGCCTGGTCGCGGAACTTGCGGATCCGGGTGGTCCGCTCCTCCTCGGTCAGGTCCGGGTACTTGGAGCGGACACCGCGCTCCTGGAGAGCGGCGAGCCGCTTGTCGATGCGCGCCAGCCTGCGGGCAGCGGCCTTCGAGTCCATGACCTTCCGGCCGAACCGGCGGGCGTTGTCCTCCTGGAGGAGCGCGATGATGCGCCGGTGCGCGGCCGCCGCGGCGGGAGAGCGGGTGCCTGTCAGCGGGTGGGGCTTGTAGATGACCCTCAGCTGACGCTCGTGCGAGAGCAGCATGCGTATGAGCTGCTCACCGGCGGGGATGACCGAGGTGTAGCAGGCGTCGTCGGTCCAGCCCTCCCAGGTGGGGGCATAGATGACGGTGGGCGTCTCGTTGCTGACGGAGCCCGTCCACCGGCGCAGAGGCATCAGCTGCGGACGCCCGACCTCCACGATCTGGTGGGCTGACACGGCGTGCTTGATGCGCTCGTAGCGGTCGCGTCCGGCTCGGCCCGCGACCCAGATCTCGTCGAAGACCTTGCTGACGCGGTTGCTGCTCGCCAGCTTGTCGCTGTCGCCGTGGCCGATGAAAACGTGCTTGACCTCGTGGCGCTGCAGCATGTGCACGTTCTTGCCGGCGTTCCCCGGGTAGAGGGTGACGCGGAGTTCGGGCATCTCGACGCGTGCCAGGTTCTCGGCCTTCGGGACGCAGATGACCGGCACGGAGGTGGCGTCCAGGAAGCGCAGCGTCGCGCGCTCGCGCAGGACGATGATGGGGCGCAGATCCAGCGCCTCCAGCGACTCCAGCCACATGTTCACCTGGTACATGAAGTCGCGGGAGACCGCGGCGAAGGTGAAGTACAGCGCGACCTGCGGCCGGTACTGCGCGAGCTGCCAGTTCAGCTCGTCCAGTGCCTCGTCGGGGCTGGGCAGGATCAGCGCGTTCTTGGCTCCCGGCAGCAGGACCAGCACCGCGACGACCGCGAGCCAGACCGCCGCGATCCCACCGAAGGTCACGTAGCGCCAGTCGTCCGTGGCGATGGTGCCGATGGCGCCGGCGACCAGGGGGACGTCCAGGTGCAGCATCTTGCGGACGTGCTTGTTCATGAGGAACGGGTGTGGCAGACGGCGGATCCCCAGCGCCTCCAGATCCAATCCGCGTGTGGTGAAGGGCAGCGCCGCGCGTTCGGACCGGACCCGCTTGAGCAGAGCCCCGTAGACGAGTTGCAGAACAAAGAGGAGGAGCAGCCCGACCGTTGTCATCTGCACGACGAACGAGTCGAGATCGATCATGACGCCGCAGAGGGCGAGCAGCAGGAACTGGCGGATCAGGAAGCGGATGGTGAGGCCGAAACGTGAGTCCCTGAGGCGGTCCAGCGTTGAGGACTGGGCGGTGTGAAGGAGGAGGTCCGCTCCGTAGCTGACTGCTGCGGCGTAGGCGAAGACAGGGAGGGAAACCATCACAACCGCCACCATCATGGTGACGAAACTGCCCACCAGTGCGGCTGTGATCAGAATACCGAGCGCGGCTTGGCGCTGTGGCTTGCCCATCTGGGGACAGCCCCTCCTTCAGTGATCGTGCGAACGCACGGCGACGGTGCCGACGGGAGCAGGGAGTGCCGCACGTCATCACAGTGGGGGCCGAACCGCAGGATCTATCCGAGAGGCGGACGGTGCGTATGGAACTCGTGAGGCATCAGACCGAACTTTAGACAGTCATGAAAGATTTAGTGAACTTTCAGAGGGGAAAAGTCGAACATTTGACGGTCGGATGCCGAACAGTTATGAATCGCTTGCTTTTCGTGATCGTGTGCAGGTCAACTCTCACGCTGGGTGACCGTCGCCTCTGTTCGGTCGCCCCTGGTCACGACGGACACGCGTAGACGGCGAGCAGGCGCCTTCCGCCGGACTTCACCGAGAAAGCCACACACAACGCCTGCTCGGGCACCGGCCGAACGGCAAGTCCTTCCGGTTCACGGAAGGGCAGGCGGGGCGCGACGGAGACCTTGCGCCGCCCCACGGCCCTTCCGCTGTGCACGTCGATGGCCGACACGAAGGTGTTCCCGCCCAACTCCGGCGGATTGTCGCCTCCCGCCTCTGTGTAGGGCGTCCCCGTGAGCTGGTAGATGCGATCGCCGCGCACGGCGCAGCCCTGGAGCACCTCGCCGCTGTGCAGGGCAGGGTTCGGGAGGTCCGACAGTGGCCGGTACGACCCCGCGAGGAAGTCGTCGAGGGAGTAGACCGTGTAGCGGTGCGCATCGCCGGACCGATGGCTCACCAGGACGCGGTTCCCGGCCACGTCGACAGCCGGATGGATGCGGTGACTGCGAGGCAGGGGCCGGTGGTGACGTACCGAGGGCGACGCGCTGTCCAGCACCGTGCCGTGGCGGAAGGGGATCCGGGCCACTGCGCGCCCGTACCCGGTCCGGGTGTCGGCGTCGGACTCCACCCAGAGCAGCGGGCCTTCGCCGGACGGCTCCACACCCATCGAGATCCCGTGCCCGAACCCCCGCAGATACATATGCCGTGGTGTCGCCCCGCCGTGGGGGTACGCCGTGACGCACATGTCACCCGCCAGGCGCCGCGCCTTTCCGGACGCGGCCCGCTTTTCGTCCGGCAGACGGATGCCACCCTGCATGACCTGGAGCGCGTACAGCCGGCCACGCTCGTCGAAGGCGATCGACTGCGGCCCGGTTATGTCGTGCAGCGGGGTAGGGGCCAGCAGTTCGGAAGCCGCGTCGACGTCGAACGGTCCGACAGCGCCGGCGGGGAGGGGAGGGCTCCCCTCCGTCCGGCCGAATGCCACGCCGAGAGCGGTGGCGGCGACCGCGGTGCCGGCGCCCGCCAGCACTGCTCTCCGGCTCTTCTGACCCTCGGTGCCGACCATGCCTGCCCGTGACCGTCGATTCTCTCGGGAACGGGAATGCCGTCCAAGCGTTGGGGTGAGGTGCGGCATTCTGTCACGAGCCTGGCGGGTCCGTCCGGCACGGACAGCGGCGAAGGGCACGACCCGTTGCCGAGCCGTGCCCTTCGCCGCTGTCCGTCAGGTGTTACGCCGGGACGCTAGCCACGCCCTGCGCCAGGAACGGCTTGCCGTTCACCCGCTCCGAGACGCCCTCGCGGTCCAGGTACGGCGTGATGCCGCCCAGGTGGAAGGGCCAGCCCGCGCCGGTGATCAGGCAGAGGTCGATGTCCTGCGGCTCGGCGACGACGCCCTCGGCCAGCATCAGGCCGATCTCCTGGGCCACCGCGTCCAGGACGCGGTCGCGGACCTGGTCCTCCGTCAGGACGGTGTCGCCCTGCTTGAGGAGCGCCGCGACCTCCGGGTCGAGCTCCGGCTTGCCGGAGTCGTAGACGTAGAAGCCGCGCTTGCCGGCCTTGACGACCGCCGCGAGGTTCTCGGACACCGTGAAGCGGTCCGGGAACGCGCGGTTCAGGGTCTCGGAGACGTGCAGGCCGATGGCCGGCCCGACCAGCTCCAGCAGCACCAGCGGGGACATCGGCAGGCCGAGGGGCTCGATGGCCTTCTCCGCCGTCTCGACCGGGGTGCCCTCGTCGATGATGTTCTGGATCTCGCCCATGAAGCGGGTGAGGATGCGGTTGACGACGAACGCCGGGGCGTCCTTCACCAGCACCGCGGTCTTCTTCAGCTTGCGGGCGACGCCGAAGGCCGTGGCCAGCGAGGCGTCGTCGGTCTGCTCGCCGCGGACGATCTCCAGGAGCGGGAGGATCGCGACCGGGTTGAAGAAGTGGAAGCCGACGACCCGCTCGGGGTTCTTCAGCTTCGACGCCATCTCGGTGACCGAGAGGGACGAGGTGTTGGTGGCGAGGATCGCGTGCGCCGGGGCGACCGCCTCGACCTCCGCGAACACCTGCTGCTTGACGCCGATCTCCTCGAAGACGGCCTCGATGATGAAGTCGGCGTCGGAGAAGCCCTCCGCCTTGTCCAGCACACCGGAGACCAGGGCCTTGAGTCGGTTGGCCTTGTCCTGGTTGATACGGCCCTTGCCGAGCAGCTTCTCGATCTCGGCCTGGACATAGCCCACGCCCTTGTCGACGCGCTCCTGGTCGATGTCCGTGAGGACGACCGGGACCTCCAGGCGGCGGAGGAACAACAGGGCGAGCTGGCTGGCCATCAGGCCCGCGCCCACCACGCCGACCTTGGTGACCGGGCGGGCCAGGGACTTGTCCGGGGCACCGGCCGGGCGCTTGGCGCGCTTCTGGACCAGGTTGAAGGAGTAGATCCCGGAGCGCAGCTCACCGCCCATGATCAGGTCCGCGAGGGCCTGGTCCTCCGCGTCGAAGCCGGCGCTCAGGTCGCCGTTCTTCGCCGCGGCGATGATCTCCAGCGCGCGGTACGCGGCGGGGGCCGCCCCGTGCACCTTGGAGTCGGCGATCGCCTTGCCGCGGGCGACGGCCTGGTCCCAGGCGTCACCGCGGTCGACCTCGGGACGCTCCACCGCGATCTCGCCCTTGAGGACGGAGGCGGTCCAGATCAGCGACTGCTCCAGGAAGTCCGCGCCCTCGAAGATCGCGTCGGCGATCCCGAGCTCGAAGACCTGCTTGCCCTTGAGCTGACGGTTCTGGTTGAGCGAGTTCTCGATGATCACCGAGACGGCGCGGTCGGCGCCGATCAGGTTGGGGAGCAGCGCGCAGCCGCCCCAGCCGGGGACCAGGCCGAGGAAGACCTCGGGCAGCGAGAACGCCGGCAGCGCCTTGGAGACGGTGCGGTACGAGCAGTGCAGCCCGACCTCGACACCGCCGCCCATGGCCGCGCCGTTGTAGTACGCGAACGTCGGGACCGCGAGGCCGGAGAGGCGGCGGAAGACGTCGTGGCCGCCCTTGCCGATGGCCAGCGCGTCCTTGTGGTCCTTGAGGAGCTCGACGCCCTTGAGGTCGGCGCCCACCGCGAAGATGAACGGCTTGCCGGTGACGCCGACGCCGACGATCGCGCCCTCGGCAGCCTCCTTCTCGACCTGGTCGACGGCGGCGTTCAGGTTCGCCAGCGACTGCGGTCCGAAGGTGGTCGGCTTGGTGTGGTCCAGGCCGTTGTCCAGCGTGATGAGGGCGAAGTTGCCCGCACCGGCCGGGAGGTCGAGGTGGCGCACGTGCGCCTGCGTGACGACCTCGCCGGGGAACAGCTCGGCCGCGCCCTTCAGAAGCTCAGTGGTGGAGCTCACTTGTTGCCTCCGTTGAAGTTCGGGTTCTCCCAGACGACGGTCGCGCCCATGCCGAAGCCGACGCACATGGTCGTCAGGCCGTAGCGGACCTCCGGCTGCTCCTCGAACTGGCGGGCCAGCTGAGTCATCAGGCGGACGCCGGAGGAGGCGAGCGGGTGGCCGTAGGCGATCGCGCCGCCGTACTGGTTGACGCGCTGGTCGTCGTCGGCGATGCCGTAGTGCTCCAGGAAGGCGAGCACCTGCACGGCGAAGGCCTCGTTGATCTCGAAGAGACCGATGTCGTCGATGGAGAGACCGGCCTTGGCGAGGGCCTTCTCCGTCGCCGGGATCGGGCCGTAGCCCATGACCTCCGGCTCGACACCCGCGAAGGCGTACGACACGAGACGCATCTTGACCGGGAGGCCCAGCTCGCGGGCGGTCTCCTCGGAGGCGAGCAGCGAGGCGGTGGCGCCGTCGTTGAGACCCGCGGCGTTACCGGCCGTCACGCGGCCGTGGGCGCGGAACGGGGTCTTCAGACCGGCCAGCGACTCCAGGGTCGTGCCCGGGCGCATCGGCTCGTCGGCGGTGACCAGGCCCCAGCCCGTCTCCCCGGCTTCGGCGTTGGTGCGGCGCACGGAGACCGGCACCAGGTCCTGCTGGATCTTGCCGTTGGCGTACGCCTTGGCGGCCTTCTCCTGCGAACGGACCGCGTACTCGTCGGCGCGCTGCTTGGTGATCGAGGGGTACCTGTCGTGCAGGTTCTCCGCGGTCATGCCCATGAAGAGGGCGGACTCGTCGACCAGCTTCTCCGACACGAGACGCGGGTTCGGGTCCACGCTCTCGCCCATCGGGTGGCGGCCCATGTGCTCGACACCGCCGGCGATGACGACGTCGTACGCGCCGAAGGCGATGGAACCGGCCGTCGAGGTGACGGCGGTCAGGGCGCCCGCACACATGCGGTCGATGGAGTAACCGGGTACCGACTGCGGCAGACCGGCCAGGATTCCGGCGGTGCGGCCGAGCGTGAGTCCCTGGTCGCCGATCTGCGTGGTCGCGGCGATGGCGACCTCGTCGATCTTCGCGGGGTCCAGGTCCGGGTTGCGGCGCAGCAGCTCCCGGATGGCCTTCACGACGAGATCGTCGGCGCGGGTCTCGTGGTAGATGCCCTTCGGGCCCGCTTTGCCGAACGGGGTGCGGACGCCGTCGACGAAGACGACGTCCCGGATGGTACGAGGCACGGTGGCTCTCCTCCAGGGTGCGGGATGGCACTGCTGCGGGCGCACGCATCGGCGCGCCACGACCCTCATGCTACTTGCGGGTAACCGGACTGCCCACCCCCCACCACCGGAGCGGTGAACGTCACACGCGGAGGGGGGCCGGCACGACCGGTTAACTGGCGTGAATTCGATCCTCCTCGACGGACCGGCCCAGAGTGCGGCCCCGACACGCGTACGCCCCCCGCCGGATCCCGGCAGGGGGCGTACGTGAGTCGCGCGGTGTCAGGCGCTGGTGTCCAGGGCGCGCAGCAGCAGCGGGCCGATCTGTCCGATCTGCCAGTGGCGCGCGCCGTGCCCGGCCAGCGCGGTCTCGACCGCGTCCGGGGTCAGGACCTTGGGCGGCTCCCAGCAGATCCGGCGCACGGTGTCCGGGGTGATCAGATTCTCCTGCGGCATGTGCAGCCGCTCGGCGAGCTCCGACACCGCGGTGCGGGCCGCGGACAGCCGGGCCGCGGCGGCCGGGTCCTTGTCCGCCCACGAGCGGGGCGGCGGCGGTCCGGCGGGCTGCTGGCCGGGCTGGGGCAGCTCCGACTCGGGCAGCTCCTTGGCCCGGTCGACGGCCGCCTGCCACTGCTCCAGCTGGCGGCGCCCCATGCGGTGCCCGAAGCCGGGCAGCGCGGTGAGGGCCTGCACATTCGCCGGGAGCGCCAGGGCCGCCTCGATGATCGCGGCGTCCCCGAGCACCTTGCCGGGGGAGATGTCACGGCGCTGCGCCACCTGGTCACGGGCGGTCCACAGCTCCCGTACGACCGCGATCTGACGGCGGCGCCGCACCTTGTGCATGCCGGAGGTCCGGCGCCACGGGTCCTTGCGCGGGGGAGCGGGCGGTGCCGAGGCGATCGCGGCGAACTCCTCCAGCGCCCACTCCAGCTTGCCCTGCCGGTCCAGCTCCTCCTCCAGGGCGTCGCGCAGGTCCACCAGCAGCTCGACATCGAGCGCGGCGTAACGCAGCCAGGGGTCGGGCAGGGGGCGGGTGGACCAGTCGACCGCGGAGTGGCCCTTCTCCAGGGCGTAGCCGAGGACGTTCTCCACTATGGCGCCGAGGCCGACGCGCGGGAATCCCGCCAGGCGTCCGGCGAGCTCCGTGTCGAAGAGCGAGGTCGGGGTCATGCCTATGTCGCGCAGGCAGGGCAGGTCCTGGGTGGCGGCGTGCAGGATCCACTCGGAGCCGGTGAGGGCCTGGCCGAGCGCGGAGAGGTCGGGGCAGCCGACCGGGTCGATCAGCGCGCTCCCCGCACCCTCGCGGCGGAGCTGCACGAGGTAGGCGCGCTGGCCGTAGCGGTAGCCCGAGGCGCGCTCGGCGTCGACGGCGACGGGGCCGGTGCCCGCGGCGAAGTCCGCGACCACCTGGGCGAGCGCGTCGTCGGTCGCCACCACCGGAGGGATGCCCTCGCGCGGTTCGAGCAAGGGGATCGGCGCCGGGGCGACGTCGTCCGGGGGAGCGCCCCCGGTGGTTCGCAGTGAAGTGTCTGCTGCGGTCTCTTGGGCGTCGGTCACATGCCAAGGGTATCTGTGTATGTGCGTCGCCCGTCGACGGAACGTTCCGTCGACGGGCGGCCATGCACGTAAACCGGCCGGTTACGCATCCGCGCAGGTGCCGGCAGGGTGGGGGGGTCAGTGGATGATGCCCGTGCGCAGGGCCACGGCGACCATTCCGGCGCGGTCTCCGGTGCCGAGCTTGCGGGCGATGCGGGCGAGATGGCTCTTGACCGTCAGGGCGGAGAGGCCCATCGAGACGCCGATGGCCTTGTTGGACTGGCCTTCGGCGACCAGGCGGAGCACCTCCACCTCACGGCCGGAGAGTTCGCGGTAGCCGCCCGGGTGGCTCGGGGAACCGGGAGGCCTGCGGTGCATACGGGCGGCATTGGCGCCGATCGGGGCGACGCCGGGACGGGTGGGGTGGCCGATGTTGGTACGGGTGCCGGTGACGACATAGCCCTTCACGCCGCCCGCGAGGGCGTTGCGAACCGCGCCGATGTCATCGGCGGCGGAGAGGGCGAGGCCGTTCGGCCAGCCGGCGGCTCGGGTCTCGGACAGCAGGGTCAGCCCGGAACCGTCGGGCAGGTGGACGTCGGCAACGCAGATGTCGCGCGGGTTGCTGACGCGGGGGCGGGCCTCCGCGATGGACGACGCCTCGATGACGTCACGAACTCCGAGGGCCCACAGATGGCGGGTGACGGTGGAACGGACGCGCGGGTCGGCCACGACGACCATGGCCGTCGGCTTGTTCGGGCGGTAGGCGACCAGGCTTGCGGGCTGCTCGAGGAGAACGGACACCAGGCCTCCTGGGGAGTGGCGGGACGGGCCGGCTCGGGGATGAAGCCGGGGCGAACCGTGCTTGAAGGGTCATTGACCTCTTCGGCAGCAGGTGCGTCCTCCTTTAGGGGAAGATCACGATTTGGTTAGTAACAATTCGGGCAAATAGGACGCGTGATCGATTGTACGAAAAGAGAGCCGGTCCACGTGGACCGGCTCCCCACGAACATGACGCAGCGTTATGAGACCTGCGGCCCGCGCCTCTGGGGCAGCGTCACCACCGCCTCGTCGGAGGTGCCCGACGGCGGCAGGCCGGCGAGCTGGCAGAGCAGATCGCCCCATGCGGTCAGGTGCGCCGCCGTGTCCGGCACCCCGCCGCGCCCCTCGCGCGGCGTCCACGAGGCCCGGATCTCGATCTGTGTCGCCGGGCGGCGCTCGGACAGCGCGCCGAAGTAGTGCGAACCGGCGCGCGTCACCGTCCCGCCGGCCTCCCCGTACGAGAGGCCCCGCGCGTCCAGTGCCCCCGTGAGCCAGGACCAGCAGACCTCGGGCAGCAGCGGGTCGGCTGCCATCTCCGGTTCGAGTTCGGCGCGTACGAGCGTCACCAAGCGGAACGTGCCCTGCCAGGTGTCGTGTCCGGACGGGTCGTGCAGGAGGACCAGGCGGCCGTCGGCGAGATCGTCCTCGCCCTCCACGACGGCGGCCTCCAGGGCATACGCGTGCGGGGCGAGCCGCTGCGGCGGCCGTGTCGCCTCGACCTCCAGCTCGGGGCGCAGGCGGGCGGAGCGCAGCGCGTCGACCGCCGACCGGAACGCGGGCGGGACGCCGTCGCCGTCCGCGCCCTCCTCGCCGTCAGTGCCATCGGAATGATCGGAAAATTGTCCCTGAGCCGGAGCCATGCGGGGAAGAGTAGGCGGAACCGGAGCGCCGTGCAGGGAGGGACACCCATGCGGCGTCCGGCTCGTTGTCACTCCGTGCGAAGATTCTGTGCGTGAGTGCCAACGACCTTCCCCGAGAGCTCAGCTCCGTCCGATCAGGGGAGGGCCCGTCCTCGGGCCTGCGGACGACCCCCGCCACCCATGACTCGGCGTTCCTCAAGGCGTGTCGCCGGGAGCCGGTGCCGCACACCCCGGTCTGGTTCATGCGGCAGGCGGGACGCTCGCTGCCCGAGTACCTGAAGGTCCGCGAGGGCATCGCGATGCTCGACTCGTGCATGATGCCGGAGCTGGTCACCGAGATCACGCTGCAGCCCGTGCGCCGTCACAAGGTCGACGCCGCGATCTACTTCAGCGACATCGTCGTACCGCTCAGGGCCATCGGCATCGACCTCGACATCAAGCCCGGCATCGGCCCGGTGATCGCCGAGCCGATCCGCACCCGCGCCGACCTGGCCCGGCTGCGCGACCTCACACCCGACGACGTCCCGTACGTCACCGAGGCCATCGGGATGCTCACCGCCGAGCTCGGCGCCACGCCGCTCATCGGGTTCGCGGGTGCGCCGTTCACCCTCGCGAGCTACCTGGTGGAGGGCGGCCCGTCCCGCAACCACGAGCGCACCAAGGCCATGATGTACGGCGAGCCGGAGCTCTGGGCCGACCTGCTCGACCGGCTCGCGGAGATCACCGGCGCGTTCCTCAAGGTCCAGATCGAGGCCGGCGCCTCCGCCGTGCAGCTCTTCGACTCCTGGGTCGGAGCCCTGGCCCCGGCCGACTACCGCCGCTCCGTGATGCCGGCCTCCGCGAAGGTCTTCGACGCCGTCGCGTCGTACGGCGTCCCGCGCATCCACTTCGGCGTCGGCACCGGCGAGCTGCTCGGCCTGATGGGCGAGGCCGGCGCGGACGTCGTCGGCGTCGACTGGCGCGTCCCGATGGACGAGGGCGCCCGCCGGGTCGGCCCCGGCAAGGCGCTCCAGGGCAACCTCGACCCGGCGGTGCTGTTCGCGCCGACCGAGGCGGTGGAGGCGAAGACCCGAGAGGTGCTCGACGCCGCGGCCGGTCTCGAGGGCCACATCTTCAACCTCGGGCACGGCGTCATGCCGGCCACCGACCCGGACGCCCTGACGCGCCTGGTGGAGTACGTCCACCAGCAGACGGCGCGTTAGTCAGCCACCGGCCGCCCGCACCGCCGACACGGCCTTGCGGGCGGCCACCAGGACCGGGTCCCAGACCGGGGAGAACGGCGGCGCGTAGCCGAGGTCGAGGGCCGTCATGGCCTCCACCGTCATCCCGGCTGTGAGCGCCACGGCCGCGACGTCCACGCGCTTCGCCGCCCCCTCACGGCCGACGATCTGCACGCCCAGCAGCCGGCCGGTCCGGTACTCGGCGAGCATCTTCACCGTCATCGGCTCGGCCCCCGGGTAGTAGCCGGCGCGGCCCGTCGACTCGATCGTCGCCGTGACGAAACGCAGGCCGACCGCGCGTGCGTCCTTCTCGCGCAGCCCGGTCCTGGCGATCTCCAGGTCGCAGACCTTGCTCACCGCCGTGCCCACCACGCCGGGGAACGTGCCGTAGCCGCCGCCCACGTTGGACCCGATGATCTGGCCGTGCTTGTTGGCGTGGGTGCCGAGCGCGATGTGCCGGGTGCGGCCGGCGACGAGGTCCAGGACCTCGACGCAGTCCCCGCCCGCCCAGATGTCGTCCTGCCCCACGACCCGCATCGACAGGTCCGTCAGGAGGCCGCCGTGCGGCCCCAGCGGCAGTCCGGCCTCGCGGGCCAGGGCGGTCTCGGGCTCGACGCCGATACCGAGCACGACGACGTCCGCCGGGTAGGTCCCCCCGTCCGTGACGACCTCCGTGACCCGGCCGTCCGGACCGGTGCCGATACGGGTCACCCCGGCGCCGTTGACCGTGGTGATGCCCAGCCCGTCCATCGCGTCGTGGACCAGCTTCCCCATGTCCGGGTCGAGCGTCGCCATCGGCTGCGCACCGCGGTTGAGCACCGTCACCTCGAAGCCGCGCTTGAGCATCGCCTCGGCCATCTCGACGCCGATGTAGCCCGCGCCGACGACGACCGCCCGGCGCCCCGGAGCCCGTTCTAGCGATTCCAGGAGCGCCTGGCCGTCGCCCAGGGTCTGCACGCCGTGGACGCCCGGGGCGTCGATCCCGGGCAGCTCGGGGCGCACCGGCCGGGCGCCCGTGGCGATCACCAGCTTGTCGTAGCCCGTCCAGTACGTCTCGCCGCTGTCGCGGTCCAGTGCCCGTACCCGGTGCCCGGCGACGTCGATCTCCGTCACCTCGGTGCGGGTGCGCAGATCGATCGAACGGGCCCGGTGCTCCTCGGGCGTACGGGCGATGAGGTCGTCCGGCCCCTCGACGTCCCCGCTCACCCAGTACGGGATGCCGCAGGCGGAGTACGACGTGAAGTCGCCGCGTTCGAAGGCGACGATGCTCATCGCGTCCGGCCCCCTGAGCCTGCGGGCCTGCGACGCGGCGGACATGCCCGCCGCGTCGCCTCCGACGACCACCAGTCGCTCCGCCGTCATGTGCCGGGTCCCTTCGCCGCCGTATGCAGGGTCAGGGGCCCACGCTACGACGCCTACGGGGCCGGCGGGGCCTGCGGCGTCTCCGGCGCCGGCTCCCGGGGCGTCGTACGGCGTCGTGGCAGACGGCCGCGGAGCAGCCGCCACAGGAGCACCAGGACGGCCGCCGCGGCCAGGAACGGCGCCATGGCGCCGATCGCCACCGCGATCCACCGCAGCATCGTCACGAACGCGTCCCAGCCGCCTTCCAGGGCGTCCAGGAAACCGGTGTCCTCGTCCTCGGGGTCCTTCCCGTCCTCGTACGGCTCGCTGAGTTCGAGCGTGACGGTCGCGAGCGAGGTGCGGTCCTTCAGCGACGCCTGCTGGGCGAGCAGGGACTCCAGGTCGGACTGCCGACTGCTCAGTTCGCCTTCCAGCGTCACCACGTCGGTGAGCTTCTCGGCCTTGTCCATCAGGTCACGGACCCGTGCGACGCTCGCCCGCTGCGTGGCGATCCGGCTCTCGACGTCGACGACCTGGCCGGTGACGTCCTTCGCGTTCGACGTGCGCGACAGCAGCTTCCCCGACCCGGCGAGGCCGCTCAGCACCTCCTCGTACCGGGCCTGCGGCACGCGCAGGACGAGATGGGACATGTCGTGGGTGTCGTCGACCCGTTCCGTGGTCTCGTCCGCCACGATTCCACCGGCGTCCTCCGCGGCGCTCCGGGCCGCGGCGACCGCCTTCGGCACGCTCTTCACCTCGATGGAGAGCGTGGCCGTGCGGATGACGTGGACCGCGACCGTGGAACCCGGATCCGGCGCCGAGGAGGCGCCGTCGGCTGGCTTCGCGGCCGGCTTCTCGCCGGCACCGGCATCGGCGGGCGCCGCCGCCTTGTCGTCCGACGCGGAGTTCAGCCCCTGCCCACCGCTGTCGGAGGCGCCGCACGCGCCGGTGGCCATGAGTATCACGAGCAGGCCGGCGGCCGCCGTCACGCGCGATACGCGGCGGCCGGGGCGAGTGGGTGGATGACTGTCCGTGTGTCGGTCGAAAGGCATAACGCGTCCCCCCAGGGCCGTTGTTGATGGTGCCCGTTCGACGTGAGGGTCCGTGTGCGGGTTTCGTGTCCGCGGTTTCGAAGCGGTCACGTTCGGGACTCGGGACGGGTTTGAGAGAGTGGACCCATGCAGGGTTCTTCTCAGCGCGACACCACACGTACCGGCCACGTCGTCGTCATCGGCGGCGGCATCGCCGGACTCGCCGCCGCCCACCGGCTGCTGGACTCCGGCCTCCGGGTCACCGTCCTGGAGGCGACCGAGCGGCTCGGCGGCAAGCTGATGACCGGCGAGATCGCGGACACCCGGGTCGACCTCGGCGCCGAGTCGATGCTCGCGCGCCGGCCCGAGGCGGTCGAGCTGGCCACGGCGGCCGGACTCGGCGACCGGCTCCAGCCGCCCGCCACCGCCACCGCCTCGGTCTGGACCCGCGACGCCCTGCGCCCCATGCCCAAGGGCCATGTGATGGGCGTGCCGGGTGACCCGTCGGCGCTCAGCGGCGTGCTCTCGCCCGAGGGTCTGGCCCGGATCGCCGAGGAGCGCGACCTCACCCCGACCGCCGTCGGCGACGACGTCGCGGTCGGCTCGTACGTCGCCGACCGCCTCGGCCGTGAGGTCGTCGACCGGCTCGTCGAGCCGCTGCTCGGCGGGGTGTACGCGGGTGACGCCTACCGGATCTCGATGCGCGCGGCCGTGCCCCAGCTCTTCGAGGCCGTGAAGGAGGGCGGCCCGCTCCTCGACGGCGTACTCCGCATCCAGGAGAGGGCCGCCGCCCGGCAGCAGACCGGACCGGTCTTCCAGGGCATCGAGGGAGGCATCGGCACCCTGCCGGGGGCCGTGGCCGACGCCGTACGGGCCGGAGGCGCCGAGATCCTCATGGAGACCCCGGTGCTCGGCCTGACCCGGACCGGCGAGGGCTGGGCCGTACGCACCGACAGCCGGGTGATCGCCGCCGACGCCCTCGTCCTGGCCACCCCCGCCTGGTCCGCGTCGACCCTGCTCGCCGCCGAGTGCCCGGCCGCCTCGGTCGAGCTCGCCGCCGTCGAGTACGCCTCGATGGCCCTGGTCACCATGGCCTTCCGGCGCACCGACATCGAGAACACCGAGGCGCTCCGGGGGCGCTCCGGATTCCTCGTACCGCCCGTCGACGGGCGCACGATCAAGGCCGCCACCTTCTCCAGCAACAAGTGGCAGTGGGTCGCCGACGCGGCCCCCGACCTCTTCGTGCTGCGCACCTCCGTCGGCCGCTACGGCGAGGAGGAGCACCTGCACCGTGAGGACTCCGAGCTCGTCGCCGCGTCCCTGGGCGATCTCGCCTCCGCGGCCGGGCTGACGGCCCGGCCCGTGGACACCGAGGTCACCCGCTGGATCGGGGGGTTGCCCCAGTACCCGGTGGGCCACCTCTCCCGCGTCGCCAGGATCCGCGAAGAGGTCGCCAAGCTGCCCGGTCTGCGGGTGTGCGGAGCGGTGTACGACGGCGTCGGGATCCCGGCCTGCGTCGCGAGCGCGCACCGCGCCGCGGACGAGATCGCCCAGGACCTCACGGGTCCGGTCACGGGGGAGATCGACAACACGCCGCCCCGGGTTCGGGGCACCGGGAGCGAGGCGGGACAATAGCCGTATGAGTGCGCCAGAAAAGCTTCCGAACGCAGGCAAGAAGGCCAAGGACCTCAACGAGGTCATCCGCTACACCCTGTGGTCCGTCTTCAGGCTGAAGGACGTCCTTCCCGTGGACCGCGCCGGTTACGCCGACGAGGTCCAGGAGCTGTTCGACCAGCTCGGGGCCAAGGACATCACGGTCCGCGGCACGTACGACGTGTCCGGCCTCCGGGCCGACGCCGATCTGATGATCTGGTGGCACGCCGAGACCTCCGACGAGCTCCAGGAGGCGTACAACCTCTTCCGGCGCACGAAGCTGGGCCGCGCACTTGAGCCTGTCTGGTCGAACATGGCGCTGCACCGCCCCGCCGAGTTCAACAAGTCGCACGTGCCGGCCTTCCTGGCGGACGAGACCCCGCGCGACTACGTCAGCGTGTACCCCTTCGTGCGCAGCTACGACTGGTACCTGCTGCCCGACGAGGACCGCCGCCGCATGCTCTCGGACCACGGCAAGATGGCCCGCGGCTACCCCGACGTGCGCGCCAACACGGTCGCCTCCTTCTCGCTGGGCGACTACGAGTGGGTCCTCGCCTTCGAGGCCGACGAGCTGTACCGCATCGTCGACCTCATGCGTCACCTGCGGGCCTCCGAGGCGCGGTTGCACGTCCGGGAAGAGGTCCCGTTCTACACCGGACGCAGGAAGGCCGTCGCAGACTTGGTGGCCGGACTCGCATAACCAGCGTTTCCGGTCATCCGACCCGGAAGATCAGTTGGCGGGCAACGGCGCGTGTGACGCCGCCCGTCGTTCCAGCGACACCGGGTCCGGTGCCGGGTGCACATCGGCCGACGGCCGGCGAACTGTCGTGGCCCGCGGGGGAGTCAGCCATTCCTCTCCGCGGGCCGCCGCTCCTCGCCGGTCCGGCCGATGTGTCCCGGGCCGCACAACTGGATAGGACGGCACCAGGGCCGCCCCCCGACGGGCGGCCCTGGTGCTGCACGGCCCTCGACCGGGGGTTCAGCCGCCGGTCCGCGCCCCGCTCAGCATCGCCGCCCGCAGGCCCGGGTCCTCCAGAGCTCCCACGCCCCTCACCGCCACCGCCGCCAGGAGATCGCGGTCCGCGCCGCGCACCGGGGCCGGCAGTGAGTCCAGCCAGCGCTGCCCGGACGGGGAGGCCCACGGGCTGTACGGATGGTTCTCCACCCGCGCGATGGCCAGGCAGCCCAGCGTCAGTACGAGCGGCAGCCCGAACCACGCGGCCACCGGACCGGCGTCGCCCGTCTCCTGACCGGGCATCAGCATGGCGGTGACCGCCAGGGCCACCACCAGCACCGCCGCGCCCCGCACGGCCCGCACCGCCGACTCCAGACCCGTGCGGGTCCCGTGCGGCACGGCGAGGCCCGCCGCGACAAGGCGGTCGGCGAGGGAGAGTACGGCGTCGGCCGCCGCCGCTGCGGCCCGGATGGGGCCTATCCGGGACTGCCCTTCCGGGCCGATCGCGCGGATCACGGTGCGCTCGACCTCGTCCCGGCCCTCCGGGTCGACGACCGTCGCCCAGCCCGTGTGGGCGAGCAGCAGCCGGCGCCGCAGGTGCATCGAGACCAGCGCGAGATCGGCCACCCGCTGCGGTCCGCCGGCCAGGAACGCCGTCTCGTACAGATTGAGTTCGGGGGAGTGGGGCGCCCGTGCGGCACGAGGCTGCCGCTGGGCGGCACCCGCGGTGAGGAGGCACAGCCGGATGCACGAGACGGCTGCCGCGCCCCACGCGACCAGAAGAAGCAGGACCCAGAGCATGGCCGAGTTCTATGCGAAACCGGCAGGGAAGCGCCATAGGTTGTTCACGATACGGACCAACTTCGGTCACGGACGGTCATCGGTGGCTGAATCCATACCCCTGCCGACCTCGCTCCCTCACGAGCCGCCGCCGCAGCTGGACCCTCCGCCGCAACTCGATCCGCTGCTGCAGCTGGACCCACTGCTGCCGCAGCTCGACCCACTGCTGCCGCAGCTCGATCCCGAACTGCACGTGGAGCCCGTCCCCGAGTCACCGCCCCCGCCGCTGGACCCACCGCAGCTCCCACCCCCGGGGCCCGCCCCGGCGCACCACACCACCGGCACGAACGCGACGGCGGCGGCGGACGAGGACGAGGAGACCGACGAGGAGCGTCCCGCGGGCCGCTGCCTGGCCGCAGCCACCAACTGCCCCTGGAGCTCGGGGTCGGGGAGCGCGGCCAGTCCCCGGGTGGCCACCAGGTGGGCCGGGTCGGTCACATGGGCGTTGGCCGCCCGGCAGCTGTCGGCGGCCCTGCGTCCCGCCCTGGTGAGCCGCGCCCTGGCCGACGCCGCGGTGACCAGACCGACCACGGTCCCGGCCGCGAGCGCGGGCAGCACCTTCACGATGAACGGGAACGGTAGGTCCGCGAACCCGTCGTGCAGGGCGTACTGCGCGACGGTCAGCGCGATGGCGACCGGGAATCCCACGATGCATCCGATGCCCAGGGTGAGCGCCCAGGCACGGCGGGCGCGGCTCTCGCCGGGCGCGACCAGCAGCCCCCGGGCGGCCAGACCGTCGCCGATCTCCTGCACCGCCGGATGCCGCATCACGGCCTCCCGCAGGGTGTGCAGGGCGCCGCTCGGGGCCGCGGCCAGCTCCTGGAGCACGGCGCGCTCCACGGCGTCCCGGGCCTCGGGCCGCTGGACCACGACGATGCCGGGTCCACCGATGCTCAGCCGCCCGTCCGTGTGCATGCGGGTGAGAGCGGTGTCCACGACCCTGGCCGGGCCGCCGCTGAGAAAGGCCTCCTCGGAGAGGTCGTGCACATACGCGGTGGTGCCGTTGTCCCGCAGGCCGGCGCGGCGCGTCGCGACGACCAGGAGCGTGCAGGAGACGGCCACGGCCAGGGTCAGCAGAAGAGCAAGAGCGTTCATCCGAAGTCACCTTCCGAGCAGGGCGGTACGGGCGGCGTGGACCAGGCGGGCCCCTCGGCGCGGCGGGTGGGGGGCGGCGCGCTCCTGCCACCAGCGGGTCAGCTTCCGGCGGGCCGCGTCGTCGGCCGGGCGGCCGGTGGCGAGCAGCTGCTCGGCGAAGCCGAGCGCGTCACGGCGGTAACCGCCGGACATCGGCCGGTTCCTGGCGTACGCCAGGAACGCCTTCCGGTAGCCGTCGCCGAGGATATCGGGCAGCTCCGGTGCGACCTTGGCGACGACGTCGGCCCGCTTCGCGGCCAGGGCGCGGCTCTGCACCCCGAGGCGCCGGTGGTCGAAGCCGTCCGGGGCGGGCGTGCCGGCCACGAGCGAGGAGAGCAGCGCGGTCTGCGCCACGGCGGTCCGGTCGCGGGCCCCGGCCGCGCGGACGGCCGGCTCCGGCGGCCGGGAGGGCCGCTTCCGGCCGGCCCCCGGCGCGGGGGCCGCGGCGGCCAGGGTGGAGCGGATCGCGGTCAGTTCGCCGGCCAGCTCGCCGGCCGGGGGGAAGTCGTCGTCGCGCTCCAGCAGGACCCCGGGCGGGTCCACACGGGAGCGGAGCTCGCCCAGCACCTCCAGGACGGGGCGCGTCACGGGGTGGGCATGCGTGTCGTGCCAGACGCCGTCCCTCTCGACGCCGCCCGCCACATGGACGTACGCGATGGCCTCCACCGGCAGTTCGTCGAGCGCCGTCGCGGGGTCCTCGCCGCGGTTCACGTGGTTGGTGTGCAGATTGGCGACGTCGATCAGCAGCCGTACGCCGGTGCGCTCGACCAGCTCCGCGAGGAACTGGCCCTCGGTCAGCTCCTCGTCGGGCCAGGAGATCAGGGCGGCGATGTTCTCCAGGGCCAGCGGGACGGGCAGCGAGTCCTGCGCGATCCGCACGTTCTCGCAGAGCGCCTCCAGGGCGTCCCAGGTCCTCGGCACGGGCAGCAGATGGCCCGCCTCCAGGACCGGTGACGCGGTGAGCGGCCCTCCGGCGCGCACGAACGCGATGTGCTCGGTCACCAGGGGGGTGCCCAGCAGCTCGGCGCGTGCGGCGAGGCCGGCGAGACGGCCGGGATCCGGGCGCTCGGCCCCGCCCAGGCCCAGCGAGACCCCGTGCGGGACGACCGTGACCCCGCGCTCCCGGAGGCGTACGAGGGACTCGGGGAGATGGTCCGCGCAGAGGTTCTCCGCGACCGCCTCGACCCAGTCGATCCCCGGCAGCGCCTCGACGGCGCCCGCGATCTCCGGCCGCCATCCGATGCCGATCCCCAGCTTCATGGTGTCCCCTCCCCGTCCTGTGCAGGGGTCATGGCCCCGTCGTGCGGCGGTGAACCCGGAAGGGGGGACGTTCAGAGCTGAATTTGAGGTTCCCGGAACAGGTCCGAAGTGCGCCGTTATCTGATCGTGATGCTCCTTGAGTGCTCAGCGGCACCCCACCGACCTGCGGAAACGCGGAGTAACACAGATTTGCCGACGAGCCGGACACTCCGGATTAATTCCACGGTCTGTTGACGGAGATCAACGGGTCTTCGCATGCTGATCGACATGCCATCCAAGGACGGCCGCACACTCCCGGCGGGGTGTCCGGGCCGGCACCGCACGACCGCCGCGCCGCGCATCCCGTAGCGCCCGACGCGGGCGTGGACCGCCGCCCGGCTCCGCCTCCACCGGCGCGTACGTCCGCGCCGGAGAAGCCGAAATCGACCCGACCGAAACCGGCCCAGGAACGGGCCGGACGATCCGCCGTGCCCGCCGACGGTCCTCGCGGACCGGCACGGCGTCCTGGACGAACGAAGGAGAACGTGAGCGATATGACCAGCACCGAGAACAGACCGCACCTCGGCCGGCGGTCCCTGCTGGCCCGTGCCGCCGGAGTGGGAGCGGCGGCCGCGCTGCCCGTGGCCGCCGCGCCGGCGGCGCAGGCCTCGGCCGCCCCGGCTCCGGGCCCCGCCGCTCCGGCCGCGGGGAAGCGGCGGTACCCGGCGAACTGGCCCGATCCCGAGCCCTACGGCCTCGCGGACACCCGGCAGGACCTGTGGCCCCGTGAGGACAACTCGTTCGTCCTCCCGCTGGAGCTGCGCCCCCGCGACAAGGAGCGCGGAGTGGTGTGGATGCGGGACACCTACGTCAACTGCTTCGTCGTGGACGGCCGTCCGCTCTACGTCGCCACGGGCACCACCCGCGTGCCCGGCCTCGAAGCGGCCGGCCCGTGGAACGACGGCATCTTCGTCTGGGTGGCCCGCTCCCTCAAGGGGCCCTGGAAGCTGGCCGACACGACCGGGATCCGCCCCGGCGCGGAGAAGGGCAAGGTCTGGTCGCCGGAGTTCACCGACGAGAACCGGCCCGGGCGCACGGTCGTCGCGCCGTGGCAGGAGTACTGGTACGACGAGGAGTTCGGCAAGCGCGGCCAGGCGTGGGCCCCGGAGCTGCACCATTTCCGGGGGAAGTGGTACATCGTCGCGTGCATGGGGGACCACTCCGAGAAGGTGGGCTCGTTCATGCTCGTGAGCGAGGGCGGGGTCGAGGGCCCGTACCGGCTCGTCGAGGGCAACCTGGAGAAGCCCTTCGGTGAGTCGTTCATCGGGGGGCCGGGCTTCATCGAGCCCGGTGCCTACCACCACATCGACGGCAGCCTCTACAGCGAGGGCGACGACGCCTGGCTCGTGCTGCACAACAACCTGTACGCGAAGTTCCGCGACGACATGGAGGACATCGTCCCGACGACGGGCCTCCCCGCGTTCCGGCAGACCCCCTACGCGCCCGAGCCGTATCTCGAAGGCGCGTACGTGTTCAAGCACGGGGGGAAGTACTTCCTCCTCCACGCCGCCTGGGACCGGACGTCCGTCGAGGCCGACGGCACCGCGCGCCAGGCCTACGACCCGGGCGGCACGGGCCGTGTGCAGTACCAGTACGACGCGGTCGCCGCCGTCTCGGACACCTTCGAGGGCCCCTACTCCGAGCGCTGGACGGTCGGCGTCGGCGCCGGGCACAACAACTTCTTCGAGGATTCCCGCGGCGACCTGTGGGCGACGTTCTTCCGCAACCCGAATTTCGGCCACTGGTCCAACCCGTCACGGCTCGCCGACGCGGCCGTGCCCGGTGTCGTGCGGGTGGAATGGACGGGTCCGAAGGGCAACCGCCTGTACGTCCAGCGCCGCGACCGTGACTGACGGGCCCTACGGCTGAGGCAGCGGAGCCATCGTCGGTGGCACCGGGCGGGAGGTGAAGGACTGGTCGCCGCTCGGGGTCACCGGCACCGGGATCTGCGGGACACCCGCACCGGAGGACACGGGAGGCCCCGAGGGGCTGGCCGTCGAAGCGCCGGCCGCTTCGCGCGCCAGGCCGTCGAAGTCGACGAAACCGGTGCGCTCCAGCATCGTGATGTGGTCGAGCACGGTCTGGTTGGCGTCGGAGGCCAGCTGCCGGATCAGCGAGTTGCGCGTGGTGTGCCGGACCTGCGCGATCAGCGCGAACACCTTGCCGTGCGCGGCGCGCAGGAGGTTGGCGAACTTCTGCTCGTACTCCTGGCCACTCGCGGCGGTGAGCTCCCTGAGCCAGCCCTGCTGCTGCTCGGTCGGCTGGTTCGGGAGCTCCACCCCGAGCTTGGCGGCCACGTCGCGGGCCCGCCGGTCCAGGTCCGTGTGACCGACCACCAGGTGATCGCCGGCGAGCTTCACCCCCTCGCTCGGTGCGCGCTCGATGGCCTGCTGCCCCGCGGGCAGCTCCCACAGCCCGGCGAGACGCACCTTGACCAGGAAGTCCCGGTCGGTCGCGGAGAGCGGGCCCCACTGGGTCGCGACGCTGGAGGCGTTCAGATTGGCCTCGCCGGTGCCGGAGCGGTCGGCGTACGACCACACGGGAAAGGCGAGCGCGCCGAGCGTGGCGACCAGCGCGGCGATGATGAGGGCCGTTCCGTTGACGTGTCGCAGCAAGATGTCTCCCGGGCCGGTGCGTGACAGGTCGAATCAACCGCCAACTGACTCGGCGTTCAACCTACTTGGCGGTAATGCCGGTGCGGCAGTACGGGGAGATACGTATATCGGCGCAGGGATGTTCAGCCGGGCGGGAATCAGTGGGTGTGCCACCCGCCCGGCCGGGCGGGTCAGCGGCGCAGGGCCGGGTGGTCGGCGACGACCGTGCAGGATCCCGGGGCGATCTCGGTGAATCCGGCGTCCCGCACCACCGGCAGTCCGCCGGCGGTGAGTTCGCGCCAGCGGGCGGCGTCCGGGGTGGCGACGGAGAGCGGGAACCCCGCCTCGCGCCACGCCTTGCGCTCCGTGTCCGACAGCTCCCACCAGGCGAGCTGGGCGCCGTGGCCCGCCTGAGCCATGGCCTTGCCCGCCGACATGTCGACGTCCGGACTCATCCACAGCACCGGACCGGCCGGATCGGGCGCGGCCGGAGGCTCCGGGTCGTCCAGGTCGGTGCCCGACACCTGGAGCTTGGCCAGCTCCTTGGGCCAGCCGTCCAGGGGCACAGGCGGGAACACCCGGACCTCGGCGTGCTCGCCCGTGACCGTGATCCCGGGCAGCACGGAGGCCTTGCGCCACTCCGAGCCGCGCGCCCGCCGCACCACCTTGCGGATCCGGGCGTCCTGCCAGTCGCGCATGACCTGCGCCCACTCGCCCTCCGCCCCGCCCTCGTCCTCACCGAGCGAGCGGGGGTCCGAGAGGATCGTGAGCACCGCGCGGGCCGCGGTCACCAGGGCGTCGTTGCGCGCCGGAGGGTCGGTCTTCTCGAGGTGCACCACCAGCGGCAGGACGAACTGCGGGGCTTCGTCACGGGCCGTCGGCTCCGTACGGAACGGGCTGTCGCCGGAGGCCTCCGGCGCGGCGGGAAGGGGCTCAGGAATGCTGTCGCTGCTCACGCGTCCAGTCTGCCAGGCCCCTCCGACAACGAGTTCTTGGCGGAACAGAGGGCTCCGGGTGAGGATGCGCGCTATGAAGAGCGACCTCTTTTCCAGCGAGCACACGGCGCAGCAGGCCACCGCCCCCGGCATGACCCTGCAGAACGCCAAGTCCATCAAGTACGCCGTCAACGGTGAGATGCACGCGCGCCAGGGATCCATGATCGCCTTCCGTGGCGATCTCCGGTTCGAGCGCAAGGGCCAGGGCATCGGCGGCATGCTCAAGCGGGCCGTGACCGGCGAGGGACTGGCCCTGATGGCGGTCACCGGCCAGGGAGAGGCCTGGTTCGCCCACGAGGCGGCCAACTGTTTCATCGTGGAGATGGAGCAGGGCGACGTCCTGACCGTCAACGGCCGCAACGTCCTCTGCTTCGACGCCAGTCTGTCCTACGAGATAAAGACCGTGAAGGGTGCCGGAATGACCGGCGGCGGCCTCTTCAACAGCGTCTTCAGCGGATACGGCAAGCTCGGCCTGATCTGCGACGGCAACCCCATCGTGATCCCCGTCACGGCGCAGCAGCCGGTGTACGTCGACAAGGACGCGGTCGTCGGCTGGAGCGCCCAGCTCTCCACCTCCCTGCACCGCTCGCAGAGCGTCGGCTCCATGGTGCGCGGCGGATCCGGAGAGGCGGTCCAGCTGATGCTCCAGGGCGAGGGGTTCGTGATCGTACGCCCGAGTGAGCTCAAGCCGGAGAAGTCGTCCTCTTGATCCTTCGAGGAGTGGGCCGCCGGTACGGCCTGCGCGGCCCCTGGGTGCTGCGCGGGCTCGATCTGGAGCTGCCCGCGGGCTCCCTGGTCCGGATCGAGGGTGCCAACGGTGTCGGCAAGTCGACACTGCTGAGGCTGCTCGCCGGCATCGACGCGCCGACCGAGGGACGCCTCACGGACCGGCCGCGCACGGCGTACGTCCCCGAACGCTTCCCCGCGGCACTGCCGTTCACCGCGGCCGGCTACCTCATCCACATGGGCCGCGTCCACGGGCTCCCGACCGCCGAGGCCGCCGTGAGGGCCCAGGAGTGGCTGGCGCGCTTCGGGGCCGCCGGGCACGCCCGTACACCTCTCGCGGAACTCTCCAAGGGGGCCAGCCAGAAGGTCGCCGTCGCCCAGGCGCTCATCGCCGAGCCGGACCTCCTCGTCCTGGACGAGGCCTGGACCGGGCTGGACACCGCGGCCCGCGACGAACTGGACCGCGCCGTCGCAGAGCGGGTCGCCGAGGGCGCCACGGTGGTGTTCGTCGACCACGACCCGAGGCGGCTCGCCGGGGCGGCCGACCTCGCGTACCGGCTGGAGGACCGCACGCTCACCCCGGCGGCGGATTCGCCCGGCGATACCGGCCCGCACGTCCGGATCGAGGCCACAGGCCGCCCGTCCGCCGCCCTCCCGCCAGGACTGCCGGGCGCACCCGTGGTGGAACGGGACGCAGGGAACCCGGCCGCGGTCCGGCTGACGACCACCACGGCGCACTCGGACACCGTGCTCCACGCCCTCCTCACGGCCCGTCCGCCGTGGCACGTCACCGGGCTCTCACAGCTCCCCGCACCGGTCCCGGCCCCCGTCCCCGGTGCCACGGACGGGGCGGCCGTGGATCTGATGCCCCGTCCGGCTCCCGGCCCGGGGCCCGGGGCCACGGTCGCTCCCGTGCCGGAGACGGTCTCCCGCCCGGCCCGAACGGTCCGTTCGCCGGTGGGCGCCACGACCGCCGTGATCCGGTACCAGGCCGCGACGCTGGCGCGCTCCCAGCGCTGGCTCGCGCCCCTCCTCCTGTACGCGGCGGTGCTCGGCGTCGGCGTACGGGCGGGGCAGCCCCTGCTGGACTCGCTCGGTTACGCCGCCGCGGCGCTGCTCCCCGCGGCCGCCTGGTTCGTGCGGCTCTGCGTCACCCAGGAGCCGCTCGCCGCCCGGACCGTCACCGCCTCCGCCGTCGGGCCGTCGCGCGCCCATCGCGCCTCGCTGCTCACCGGCCTGGGGTGCGCGCTCACCCTGGGCGCCGCGGGTGCGGGGATCGTTCTGCTGATCAGCGAACCCGCCGGCACCGACCACACCGTCGCCGTCCCGCTCCTGCCCGCCGCGCTCGCCGGACTGCTCGCTGCCGGGTGCTCCGCGCTGCTGGGAACCGCGGTCGGGGCGCTCTGCGCCCGGCCGGTCCTGCACCGCCACGGCTGGTCGCTCGCCGCCACCGTGCTCGGCGCGCTGCTCGCCCTCGTGACCGACGGCTCTCCCGCGAAGGCCGCGGTGACGGGCCTGGTCTCCGGTTCGCTCACCGGCACGGTGCGGATGCCGGTCCTGCCCCTGGCGGGGGCCCTCGTCGTCGCCGTCGCGGTGGCCGCACTCACGTCCCGGATCGCCGCTCTGCGCGAGTGAGTACGCTCGGGCGTATGGACGATGCGTACTGCGAGACGCCCGCGCCGGACCCCGCACCTGTGGACGCGGGCCCGCCGTACGCCGAGTGCGTGCTGTGCCGGAAGCCGACCGAACACCCGGAGTCGGCGAAGGGCGCCACCCTCTGCCCGGTCTGCGCGTGGCAGGAGGCGGGGCGTACCGCCTGTTCCGGCTGACGTGCGGGCGGGGTGTGCTCAGCCGCGCATCAGCTCGGAGACCTTGACGAAGCGGTAGCCGCGCTCGCGCAGCTCCGGGACGATCCGGCGTACGGCGTCGTCGGTGACGGGCGCCGCGCTGCGGGTGCAGTGCATGACCACCAGGGACCCCGGCTCCACCCCGTCCAGCACCTGCTCGGCCACCGCGTCCGCGTCCGTGGCGAAGGCGTCACCGCTGACCACGTCCCACTGGACCGCGGTCACCCCGGTCGGGCCCAGGGCCCTCAGCGACGCGTCGTCGTAGCAGCCGCCGGGGAAGCGGAAGTACGGCACGACGTTGCGCGCCCCGGTCTTCCGGATCGCGGTGAAGGCCCGCTCCACATCGCCCCGCATGTCCGCCTTCGCGACGGCCGGCAGGCCGTAGCAGGGGGAGGAGAAGGCGTAGTGGCTGAACGAGTGATTGGCGATCTCGAACAGGGGATCGGTGCCGATCGAGCGGGCCTGGGCGGGATACTCCTGTGCCCACCTGCCGGTCATGAAGACCGTCGAGGGGACCTTCAGCCGGCGCAGCGACGCGATCAGCCCGGGGTTGTCGAAGCGCTCGCCGTCAGCGGCACGCGGCCCCTGATCCGCCGTCATGTCCGCGTCGAAGGTGAGGGCCACGACCTTGTCGGCCCCGCCCGCCTCGCTCCGGGCGCCGGAGCCCTTGCCGGTCCCGCCGGCCCGTCGTTCGAAGACCGGCGTGAGACCACCGGGGCCGGGGGCCAGGACGGGCGGCTCGCTCTCCGGAGCCCGCGACGGGGAGGTGGGCCCCGTCGCGGGTTCCGTCGCCGGTGAAGGCGAGGCCGTCGGGTGCGCGGCGGTCGTGGCGCGGGTCGCCCCGGAGCTTCCGCAGCCGGTGAGTACTCCACCCACCACAGCCAGCACGATCATCGTACGAACGGATTTGATCATCGAAGGACGCTAGCCGTGGTTCGGCGGATCGTGCTCACGGCGCTCCGGCCGCCGGCCGGCCGGGCAGCCGGATCACCCGACTGCCCGTACCCCCGTCAGCGCCAGGGGCCCGTCACCGCGAACGTCGTCCCCGGCGTGTAGCAGTTCACGAACATCGTCCCGCCGTCCGGTGAGAACGTGACGCCCGCGAACTCGCCCCACTCCGGCTCCTCGGCCGTCCCGATGTTCTGCCGGCCGCGCGCCATCGCGTAGACCTCGCCGCGCCGCGTCACCCCGAGCACGTGCTGTGCGCCGCCCCCGTCCTCACAGACCATCAGCCCGCCCCCGGCCGCGAGGCAGATGTTGTCCGGGGACTCACCGGGCAGCTGGACGTCGGTGTCCGGGCCGAAGACGATCACCAGGGTGAGCCTCCGCCTCTTCGGCTCGTACCGCCACACCTGGCCGAAGTGGTCGGCGGCCGACCCCTCCGAGCTGTGCGCGAAGCTGGAGGCGAAGTACACCGAGGAACCGCCCCAGTAGCAGCCCTCCAGCTTCTGGGCGTGCGTGATGCCCTTCGGCCCGAAGTCCTGCAGTCGGATCGGCGTCTCCGCCGCCTGCGGGTCGGGTACGGGGACCCACTCGATCCGGTCGAAGCTCGCACCCGTCTCCTGGATCACGGAGAGGTCGGGCACGCCGGGTACCCGCATGGCCTCGAGCACGCCGCCGGCCCGCAGGGAGCCCGTGCCGCCGAGCGGCTTCTCGGGGAGGAAGCGGTAGAAGAGCCCGAACGGCTTGTCGAAGGCGTCCTCCGTCTCGTACACGATGCCGTTCTGCGGGTCGACCGCGATGGCCTCGTGCTGGAAGCGCCCCATCGCGGTCAGCGGTACGGCCCCGGTGCGGCGCGGATCGGCGCCGTCCACCTCGAAGATGAAGCCGTGGTCCTTGGTGTAACCGTTGGTGCCGGCCCTGTCCTCGGTCTCCTCGCACGTCAGCCAGGTGTTCCAGGGGGTGGGCCCGCCCGCGCAGTTGACGGCCGTGCCCGCGATGGCGACGCGCTCGCCGTGTACGTTGCCGCGGCCGTCGAGTTCGAGGGATGTACAGCCGCCCTTGCCCATCGGGTCGTAGGTGAGGCCCTCGATCGTGGGCACGCCGATCTTTCCGGTGCTGCGGTTCTCGTGATTGCGCACGAGGTGGACGCGGCCGTTGCGGCCCGCGAAGGCGGCCATGCCGTCGTGGTTGCTGGGAACCTGGCCCTCGCCGGAGCGGAGCTGGTCGCCCTCCCGGGAGAGCACCCGGTAGCGGAAACCTTTCGGCAGATCGAGCAGGCCGTCGGGGTCCGGCAGGAGGGGGCCGTAGCCGCTGTGCCCCCTGGCGTCGGCGGTGCCGGAGAAGAGTTCGGTGAAGGCCCCGGTGAAGGCGACCGAGGCTGCGGTGGCGGCGCTGCCGGCCAGGACCTGTCGTCGTGTCGCGAGGTGTCGAGATGTGGATGACATGAGGCAACTCCCTGTTGGCGGACAGGTGAAGTGACGTGCTCGGTCAGGCCTGCCCCGTGGGCCGCCCTCGTGAACACTGTCATGCTCATGTACATGGCTGGATTCGCCGGAGCGCGCCGGTCGAGCGGCGGCCGTGCCCCGTCACCCGCAGGCGCCGGTGATCCACTGGTGCGAGCGCGGTGCGCGGCCCTGCGTGTAGTTGCCGCCCCGGCCCTGCGGGGTGCGTCCGACGCGGTTCGTGTACGTGGTGCCCGAGTAGTGGGCGACGCCGGACTCACCGCTGGTGCCTGCGTTCCACACGGACCTGGCCAGGGTGCCGTTCTTGGCCCAGGAGCACTGGATGTCTCCGGCGTACCGGTCGGGACCGGTGTCGAGCCAGGTGCACTTCGTGCCGCCGTGGTTCGCCGGGCGACGACCGCCGCGCGGGCGACGGCGAGTCCGAGCGCGGCTTTGTCCCGCTGGATCCGATTCAGGCAGTGCACCTTCACGGGACCGATGCGTTCCGGTGAGCGCGGAAGTCAGGGCCCCGGGGTGGCGCCCTTGCGGCAGTGAGTATTCCTGCCGAAGGAGCCCGACTGCGGTGCCGAGGAAGGAAATCGCTGCCCCCGAGTGCAGGATGCTGCCAGCCCGAGTGGAGCCGGGATCCGGGCGGCGCGGCGATGGCCGCACCGGCCGGACGCACACGGTCCCCCGGGAGGCGGGCCTCCCGGGGGACCGTGTGCGGGTGGTTCTCAGGCCAGCGACGCGGTGAGCGTGATGGTGGTGCCCGAGAGCGCCTGGCTGACCGGGCAGTTCGCCTTGGCGTCCTCGGCGGCCTTCACGAAGCCCGCCTCGTCCAGGCCCGGGACCTCGCCCTCCACCGTGAGGTGGATGCCGGTGATACCGGTGCCGGGCTGGAAGGTGACCTCGGCCTGGGTGTTCAGCCGGGTGGGCGGGGTGCCCGCCGTGGCCAGGCCGTTGGACAGGGCCATCGAGAAGCAGCTGGAGTGCGCGGCGGCGATGAGCTCCTCGGGGCTGGTCTTGCCGTTCGCCTTCTCCGCGCGCGACGGCCAGGAGACCGGGTACGCCCCGATCCCGGAGGAGTCGAGGGTGACAACGCCGTTGCCCTCGAGCAGGTTGCCTTCCCAGACCGTGTGCGCCTGACGCGTGGTAGCCATGCTGGATCCCTTCAAACGGTGTGCGCGGTTGGTACGGGCGTACGCGGCACCCGGAGGCACGCGTACGCCCTGCAACCCCCGAACCTACTGCGCCACCAGTCCCTTTGCGTCACGCGCCAGCGCCGTCAGCCGCGAGATGGCCCGGAAGTACTTCTTCCGGTACCCGCCGTTCAGCATCTCGTCGCTGAACAGCCGGTCGAAGGGAAGGCCGGAGGCGAGCACCGGGACCTCGCGGTCGTACAGCCGGTCCGCGAGGACGACCAGGCGCAGCGCCGTCGACTGGTCGGGCACCGGCTGCACATCGGTGAGGCAGACCGCGGTGATCCCGTCCGTCAGCGCGCCGTACCGGCTCGGGTGTACCCGGGCGAGGTGGTCGAGCAGGGCGGGGAAGTCGTCGAGCGAGGATCCCGGAGTCGCGTACGCGGCCCTGGTGACCTGGTCGTCGGAGTACGGCGGCGGCGCCTCGGGGAGCCCTCGGTGGCGGTAGTCCTCGCCGTCGATCCGCAGCGGCCGGAAGTGCGAGGACAGTCCCTGGATCTCGCGGAGGAAGTCGGCCGCCGCGAAACGGCCCTCACCGAGCTTGCCGGGCAGGGTGTTCGAGGTCGCGGCCAGCGCGACACCCGCCTCGACGAGCCTGCTGAGCAGGGAGGACACCAGGACCGTGTCACCCGGGTCGTCCAGTTCGAATTCGTCGATGCAGAGCAGCCGGTGTCCGCTCAGGGTCTGGACGGTCTGCTGGAAACCCAGCGCGCCGACCAGGTTCGTCAGCTCGACGAAGGTGCCGAACGCCTTGAGTGAGCGGTCGGCCGGGGTGGCGTGCCAGAGAGAGGCCAGCAGGTGCGTCTTGCCGACGCCGTACCCGCCGTCGAGGTAGACCCCGCGCGGGCCCGCGGGCGCGGCCGCCTTCCTGCCGAACCACTTCCGTTTGCCGGAACCCGTGGCATGCGCCCCGCCGAGCCCCGCCGCGAACGAGCTGAGGACCTCGACCGCCTCGGTCTGGCTCGGCTGGTTCGGGTCGGGTACGTACGTATCGAAACGCACCGAGTCGAAGCGCGGCGGCGGCACCATCTCCGCGACCAGACGGTCGGCGGGGACGCGCGGCTCGAGGGCGCACAGGGACTGCGGGGCCGTTTCGGCTATGGGGCTCTGCCCCGGCACGGCTGTGGAGGACGACACAACCATCCACTCTAAGGGCCGTGCCAGACTGCTGGGCATGCGACGCCTGCTCCCTGTGACGGACCTGACAACCCCGCCCGCCGCCCCCGCGGCCGCCGACCGCGAGTGGACGCTCGACGAGCTGGCGGACGCCTACGCCTATCCCGACGGCGAGCGCCCCTGGCTCCGGGCCAACATGGTCTCCACCCTGGACGGCGCCGCCCAGCACGACGGCCGCTCCCAGGGCATCTCCTGCCCCACCGACATGCGGATCTTCGGCACCCTGCGGGGCCTCGCCGACGTGGTCGTCGTCGGCGCCGAGACGGTGCGCCTGGAGGGCTACCGGCCGACGCGGGCCCGCGAGGCCTTCGCCGCCCGGCGCGAGGCGGCGGGCCAGGGCCCCGCCCCGGCCGTCGCGGTCGTCAGTGCGAGCCTGGACCTGGACTTCTCGCTCCCGCTCTTCGTCTCGCCGCTGGTACCGACCTTGGTGGTCACCGGGGCGACGGCACCCTCGGACCGCGTCCGGGCGGCCCGGGAGGCGGGGGCGGAGGTGCTGTTCGCCGGGGACGGCGCCGCCGTCGACCCGGCGCGTGCGGTCGCCGCACTGGGCCGGCGGGGCTTCAGCCGGCTCCTCACCGAAGGCGGACCGCGTCTGCTCGGCCAGTTCGTGGCGGCCGGGGTGCTGGACGAACTCTGCCTGACCGTGTCCCCGCTGCTGACCGCGGGAGACGCGCAGCGCATCGCGGGCGGTCCCGCAGTCACCGTGCCGGAACGTTTCTCCCTCCTCTCGCTCCTGGAAGAGGCAGGATTCCTCTTCACTCGGTACGGGAAGATCTGACACTTAGCGGAATTACCCGTTCCGGTTAGCTCCGGGTGGGCACACTTAGTCCTGCTACCCCCTGCAATTGCGGGGAAGGATGGTTTCAGCAACAGCGGTCGCCCCTGCGGCCGACGAGATGAAGCGGAAGGGCGCCTGTCGTGTTCACAAGCGTTTTGATGATCGAGAAGCCCCTCACTCCCGAGGACGTGGAATTCGTCACGACCCTCCACGGCGAGGAGCGGATCTCGTTCGTCGTGCTGATGCAGCCCCGCAGTGACCAGGCCGACGTGCTGCTGCGCGCGATCGACGACGTGGCGATCGGCGAGTTGCGGGAAGCCGTCCGTGAAGGGGAGCAGCCGGAGGGGAAGGAGGCCAGGGAGCCCGCCGAGATGGCGCTGGAGTTCTCGCTCCGGGAGCTGCGCGAGGCGGGGTCGGAGGCTGTCGGGCAGGTGGTCGAGGACCACCCCCTGGACAAGCTGAAGACCGTGGTCGACGACTCCGGGGCCGACGAGGTGATCGTCCTGACGGCGCCGCACTACGTCGAGGAGTTCTTCCACCGCGACTGGGCGTCCCGAGCCCGCCACAAGGTCGGCGTACCGGTGCTCAAGCTCTTCGCGCACAGCGAATAGGCTGGGGGCCGACCCAGACCCACCCCACAGCTCGGGAGAGACACGTATGGCACCCGGTATTCCTGCCGCCCTGGAACGGCCGCACTTCATCGGCATCGGCGGCGCCGGAATGTCGGGCATCGCGAAGATCCTCGCCCAGCGCGGCGCGAAGGTGGCGGGCAGCGACGCCAGGGAGTCCGCCACCGCCGAGGCCCTGCGCGCGCTGGGAGCGACCGTCCACATCGGGCACGCCGCCGGACACCTGGCCGACGACGCGACCTCGGTGGTCGTCTCCAGCGCCATCCGCGCCGACAACCCCGAGCTGGTCCGCGCCGCCGAGCTGGACATCCCCGTCGTCCACCGCTCCGACGCGCTCGCCTCCCTGATGGACGGCCTGCGCGCCATCGCGGTCGCCGGCACGCACGGCAAGACGACCACCACGTCGATGCTCGCCGTCGCCCTCTCCGAGCTGGCCCTCGACCCCTCGTACGCCATCGGCGGCGACCTGGAGGGCCCCGGCACCAACGCCACGCACGGCAACGGCGACATCTTCGTCGCCGAGGCCGACGAGAGTGACCGGAGCTTCCAGAAGTACGCCCCCGAGGTCGCGATCGTCCTCAACGTCGAGCTGGACCACCACGCGAACTACGCCTCGATGGACGAGATCTACGAGTCCTTCGAGACCTTCGTCGGCAAGGTCGTCCCGGGCGGGACCCTGGTCGTCGCCGCCGACCAGCCCGGCGCCGTCGAGCTGACCCGTCGGGTCCGCGAGCTCTCCTCCCTCACCGTCGTCACCTACGGCGAGTCCGAGGGCGCGGACGTACGCGTGCACAAGGTCACCCCGCGCGGCCTGACCAGCGAGGTCACGGTCGTCCTCAACGGCAAGTACCTCACCTTCACGGTCTCCGTCCCGGGCCGCCACTACGCGCACAACGCGGTCGCCGCGCTCGCCGCCGGTGTCGCCCTCGGGATCCCCGCGCACAATCTGGCCTCCGCCATCGGCAAGTACACAGGGGTCAAGCGGCGCCTCCAGCTCAAGGGCGAGGCAGCCGGTGTCCAGGTCATCGACTCGTACGCCCACCACCCCACGGAGATGACCGCCGACCTGGAGGCCATGCGCGGCGCGGCGACCGATGCCCGCCTCCTGGTGGTCTTCCAGCCCCACCTTTTCTCCCGTACCCAGGAGCTCGGCACGGAGATGGGCCAGGCCCTCGCCCTCGCCGACGCCTCGCTGGTCCTGGACATCTACCCGGCAAGGGAGGACCCGCTCCCGGGCGTCACGAGCGCACTGATCATCGACGCCGCGAAGGCCGCCGGTGCCGATGTCACGGCCGTGCACGACAAGGCCGCCGTCCCCGCGGCCGTCGCGGGAATGGCGAAGCCCGGCGATCTGGTTCTCACCATGGGAGCGGGCGATGTCACCGACCTCGGCCCGCAGATCCTGGACCACCTGTCGAGCTGAGGGAGCCACCGTGTCGTACGACGTCGAGAAGCCGGACGAGCAATGGCGGGCGGAACTGACGCCCGCCGAGTACGCGGTGCTGCGCAAGGCCGGCACCGAGCCCGCCTTCGTGGGTGAGTACACCGACACCAGGACGGCGGGGGTCTACTCCTGCCGTGCCTGCGGTGCGGAGCTGTTCCGCTCCGACACCAAGTTCGAGTCGCACTGCGGCTGGCCGTCCTTCTACGACCCGAAGGACACCGACGCGGTCGAGCTGCTCCAGGACAACACCCTCGGCATGGCCCGCACCGAGGTGCGCTGCGCCCGCTGCGGCTCGCACCTGGGGCACGTCTTCGAGGGCGAGGGCTACCCGACGCCCACGGACCAGCGCTACTGCATCAACTCGATCTCGCTGACGCTGGCGCCGGACGAGAGCTGAGCGGCCGCACTCCCGGTGCCCCCGGCCCTCGGGCCGGGGGCACCGGTGCGCTCACGTCTTCACGAGCTCGACCGGCTCCCGCTGCAGCCGCTCGCCCTCGATGTCGGGCAACACCCGGTCCACGGGGCGGGGCAGCCACCACGCCGCGCGTCCCAGAAGGTGCATGACCGCCGGTACGAGGGCCATCGCCCCCGGCGCACGTGAACCGCTGTCGCTTCCGTCCGTCACCTGTGCCGCCTTCATCCGCAGCCTTGTCCGGCGCGATCCGGGCGAAGACCCTAGTCCTCGTCGGACCCGGACCCGGACTCCGCGGCCGCCTCGGCCCGCAGCAAGGGGTGCACCACCCCGGGGAACACCCTGGCCCGTACGACCTCCTCGGCCGCACCGCCCTGCACCACCGTCTCGGCAACGCCCCACGGGCGTCCCGCCAGGTGGACGGTGAGCGTGTACGACGACGAGCAGCCCATGCACTCGTAGCGGTCCGCCCAGACCTCGACGTCCGTGACACTGCCCGGGTAACGCTTCACGTGCCGGTGCCGGGCATGGCAGTGATCGCACGTCTCGCCCGGCTCACACGTACCGCCGCACGGGCACGGCACGTCCAGCGACTCCGCGGGCTGCCACCGCTGGACGAGCCGGGCCTCGCGGGTGGCGCCCATGTCCTTCATCGCCTTGAGGTTCCGCGCGGCGACGTTGTACGACTCGCCGGTCGCGGCCATCCGGTCCCGGATGACGTCCTTGCGTCCGCGGTTCGTCGTCATGCCGTCTCCTCCTGGGGTGTCACGCAGCCCACCAGGAGGCACACGAGATCAGAACATCCCACGGTACCCGCCGCCAGGAGCGTCCGGCGACCTCGTCACGCCCTCCGGACCCGCCCCGCGATGCGTCTGCCGAGGCGCCCCAGGGAGCGGGGCGGCCGGTTCCAGGTGCGGAACGCTTCGAGGGTGCGGCTGCTTCCCTCGCGTTCCACGGCCTCCTCCACCGCCGCGAGCCCCTCGGGGGACAGGGCGCGTACCGCGGGGCGCAGCACCTCATCGAGCAGCGCGGTCCGGGTCCGGGTCCAGCCGGCGCCCGCGTGCGGGTGGGCGTTCCATACGGTGAAGCAGTCCGCCACGTACGCGGGATCCGCCCGCAGCAGCGCCAGGACCGCTTCGCGGCGGGCCGCCCTGCCGTACGCCGCGATCAGGTCCTCGTCCTCGCTGTGCACGAACGCGTAGAGCTCGTCCCCGGGCCGGTCCGGAGCGAGCAGCCGCTCGGACAGGGCGCCCAGGGCGTGCTCCAGGGCCAGGGGCTCCGCCGGTCCGGCCTGGCCGCGCAGCGTCCGTACCCGGTCCGTCCAGCCGGGTTCGGCCGTTCCCGAGCGCATGTCGCGCGCGAAGTCGAGCAGCATCAGGCAGCCGCGTACCCGGGCGCCGATCTCCTGCGGAAAGCCGCGCAGCAGGTCGTGGGCCAGCTCGGGGGCGTCCTCGTCGCCGACGGGCGCGGCGAGCGCGGCGTCGACCAGGTGCGCCCACGTGCCGGCCGTCCGGTGGGCGTCGGACGTGGTCTCGCCCAGCAGCGACCGGGCCTCGCCCGCCGTCGGGGTGTCCTCGCCCCACACCAGGCCGACGGCTGTCCGTAGCACCAGCGGCTCGGCGAACGGGGACATGCCCGCCGCGCGCAGCACCGTGTGCAGGACCCCCACCCGGTCGGCGCCCCGTGCCTTCGCCCCGGGTGCCTCGGCGCACATCCGCAGATGCGGCAGCGTCTGGGTCCCGGTGAAGGGCAGGGCCACCCGGACCAGCAGCCGTTCCGTGTCCGCCGGGCGGTCCGGGGTGAGCCGGTCCAGCTCACCCAGGAGCGCCGTACGGACGTCGAACTGCTCGTCCAGCAGATCCGGCAGCGCACGGCACGCGCCGGCCTCTGGGTCGTCGAGCAGTGCGCGCGCCAGCCGGCCCACCACGCCGGGAAACAGCTCCGCGCGGTCGACGCCGAGCAGCCGGGCGATCCGCATCAGCTGCACGGTCCGGGCGACGCCCCCGGGCGACGCGGCCGAGAGCTCGGCCAGCAGCTCGTCGCCGAGCTCCTCGACCAGTGCGGCGAGCGCGCGCTCCCCCGCGGGCTCCTCGAACGCCGAGCGCGCGGGCGGCTCCAGGTCCACATCGCCGCCCCGCACCGCCTCCGTCACCAGCAGCGCGGCCAGCGGCGCGGTGACGGCGGCGGGACAGCGGCCGTCGAGCGCCGTCAGCAGCCGGAGCGCCGCCGCGCACTCCGCGGCCGTACGGTCGTCGGCGGGCGCGGTCAGGGCGTCGGTCAGCTGGCGGGTCCGCTTCTCGTCCAGCGCGTAGGGCCGCTCGGCCGCCCAGTCGGCCGCCGCCGCCCGCCCGTCGGACCCGAGCGCGATGCCGGCACCCAGCGCGGTGACGGCGAGCGGCCCTGCGGCGAACGGCTCGCCCGGCAGCTCCGCCGCCTCCCGGAAGAGCTCCGGTGACCGGCTCCGCCAGATCCGGGCGGCCGTCCCCGCCCACGCGTCGTCCACCGTCCCGGAAGGGCGCGGGCCGGAGGAGGCGTGCACGCGGAAGCGGGGGTCGCTGATGTCGGGCGCGTCCTCGGGAAGGACACCGATGACCTGGTGCGTGGTGAGTCCGGGGTGCCGGGTGTACGTGGTGAAGGTCAGCCGCTCGGCATGCTCCGGGGGCAGTACGGCGGTTGCCAGCGCGACCCACCGGGCCACGTCCGCGCTCTGCCGCTCCACGAGCACGACCGGCGGCGCGGACGGGTCCTCGCTCACCCGGCGCAGATCGCTGAGCACGGCGGCGAGCCACGGGCTACGGGCCACGGCGAAGTCGCCGAGGCCTTCCCGGGTGAGCCCCCGCGAAGGGCCGTGCGCGGTGAGCATGGAGGTCAGGGGATCGGGCGGCATACGGTCCGGCGTCGCGGAGAGCCACCCCGCGGCCCCCCACGCGGCGACCGGCAGCACCCGGCCGGGTATCGGCGTGCCGGGCAGGAGATGTACGGCGTGGGCGTGGAACCCGCCCGTGCCCGTGGGCACCGTACGGCTGAGCAGATGGCTGCCGTCGGAGAGCAGGGCGAAGCCGAACGCCACCGGCAGCGCGCGGAGTCCGGCATCGGCGAGCCGCTCGGGGGTGCCCGCCGGAGCGTCGTACGCCAGGATCGGTGCGGCCTCCGCGCGCACCGGCCCGGGTATCGCGGGGTCCACGGCGGTGAACCGGCCGGAGGGCACCCCGTCCCCGGACACGACGGAGGTGTAGTGCAACTGCGGGAGGCTCATGCGTAGGCCCTCATCGTCCCTGCCACGTGCGTCCCCGTCACACGCACCGGCCGCCGCTCGCCGCCCTGTCGGTGCGGCCCGGCCCGGCGGAGCGACGACCCCGGCGGGGAGCTTTCCGTAGTCGTGCGGGCGACGCTATCAAGCCCTGACGCCCCGTTGGGCCCCACGGAGGCGGAGGACGCTCTAGGTTGACCGTATGACCGAGGTGACGCTTTCCGCGGGAGTGGTGGAGTACGAGGACACCGGTGGCGACGGGCCCGTGGTGGTCCTGCTGCACGGGGTGGCGATGAACGGCTCGCTCTGGCGCCACGTCGTCGCCGGGCTGCGCACCGGCTACAGGTGTGTCGTGCCCACGCTGCCGCTGGGTGCCCACCGCAGGCCGATGCGCCCGGACGCCGATCTGACGGTGCTCGGAGTCGCCCACCTGGTGGCGGAGTTCCTGGAGAAGCTGGACCTCCGGGACGTCACCCTGGTGATGAACGACTGGGGCGGGGCGCAGGCCCTCGTCGCGGAGGGCCGGGACCAGCGGATCGGCAGGCTGGTGATCACGTCCTGCGAGGCGTTCGACAACTTTCCGCCAGGACTGCCCGGCCGCAATCTGTACGCCGCGGCCAAGGCGCCCGGCGGGCTGCGGCTCGCCTTCGCCCTGCTGAAGCTGAAGCGGATGCGCCGGCTCCCCCTGACATGGGGATGGATGAGCAAACGGCCGGTTCCGCACGACGTGATGGACGAGTGGTTCCGGCCGCTGTGGACCTCCGCCGCGATCCGGCGGGATCTGCGGGCGTACGTGCTCGGGGTGCCGCCCAAGGACGAGCTCCTGGCCTGGGCGGAGGCGCTGCGCACCTTCGACCGCCCCGCGCTCGTCGTCTGGGCGACGGAGGACAAGGTCATGCCGCTCGCCCACGGCCGGAGGCTGGCGGAGATGCTGCCCAAGGGCGAACTCGTGGAGATCGCCGACAGCTTCACGCTCATCCCCGAGGACCAGCCCCAGCGGCTGAGCGATGCCGTCAAGGCGTTCGTACCGCAGTCCTGAACGCGCCCCGGCCGGGGCGGGAGACGCGGACACGCGCTTCCAGCACCCGGCCGGGGGCGGACAGGAGGAGCCTCAGCTCTCGACGGCCGCGGTGCGACTGCGCATCCCGAACCCCGCCAGCAGCGCGCCGACGGCACACAGGACCGCGGTGACGGCCACCGCGGCGTGGACGCCGTTCATGAAGGCGTTGCCGCTGCCCTCGATCACGGCGGCCCTCAGCTGGGCCGGCATGTCGGCGGTGACCGGCGAAACACCCATGGACACGGCGTCCTTGGCCTCTTCGAAGCCGGTCGCCGCCTCGGTCGGGACACCGGCGGAGGCCAGCTCGCCGGTCAGCGTCGAACCCACCTTGCCGCTGATCAGGGAGACCAGCACGGACGTGCCGAGCGCACCGCCGATCTGCAGCGAGGTGGCCTGGAGGCCGCCCGCGACGCCGCCGTCCTTCCGCGGGGCGTTGCCCACGATGGCGTCGGAGGACGCGGACATCACCATGCCGACGCCCAGACCGATGGCGAGGAACGGCGGCCACATCGCGGTGAACGCCGAATCCGCGTCCCAGGTCAGCATCCACAGGGAGGCCGCCGCCTGGAGGACCATGCCGGCCGGCATGGTCACCCGCGGGCCGAAGCGTTGCGTCAGGGCGGCGCCGAGCGGTGCCGCCACCACGGTGGCCAGACTCAACGGCAGGGTGCGGACGCCGGCCTCGACCGGGGTGAAGCCGCGCACGTTCTGCAGGTACAGCATCACGAAGAAGATGACCCCGAGCATCACGAAGAAGTTGATCGCGGTGACGATCGTGCCGATGGTCAGCGAACGGTTGCGGAAGAGGCGCATCGGCAGCAGCGGGTGCTCCTGGCGCGTCTCGTACCAGCAGAAGACGGCCAGCACGGCCAGGCCCGCGACGATCGACCCCAGCGTTCCACCGGAGGTCCAGCCCCAGGTCTCCCCCTTGACGACGCCGAAGATCAGGGCGACCAGGCCGACGGCGAGCAGGAGCACGCCGGGAACGTCGAAGCGGTGGTTCCCCGTGGAGTCCTTGCTCCTGGGGAGGACGAACAGGCTGAACGCCAGCGCGAAGACGCCGATGGGGGCGTTGATGTAGAAGACCGACTCCCAGTTGACGTGCTCGATGAGCAGTCCGCCGACGATCGGGCCGAGGGCGGTGGAGCAGGACGCCACCATGGCCCACAGGCCCACGGCCATGCCGAACTTCTGGGGCGGGAACACCGCGCGCAGGAGGCCGAGGGTGTTGGGGATCAGCAGGGCGGCGAAAAGACCCTGGACCGCCCGGAAGGTGATGACGCCCCCGATCGAACCGGAGAGGGCGATCGCGACCGAGGCCAGTGTGAAGCCGACGGTGCCCGTCATGTAGACCGTGTGCCGCCCGAAACGGTCACCGAGCTTGCCGCCCAGGATCAGCAGGGCGGCCATGGCGATCAGATAGGCGTTGGTGACCCACTGCAGGTCGGCCGTGGAGGCGCTGAGGTCCCGGCCGATCTCGGGGTTGGCGATCGCGACGACGGAGGAGTCGAGGTTGACCATGAACAGACCGATGGCCACGGCGATCAGTGTCAGCCAGGGGTTGGTACGCCTGCTCCGGAGCACGTCGGGCGGACTGCTCTCGGGCAGGGTGGAGGTGTCCACGGTGGTGGAGGACATGCGGAAGCCTTGTCTGTGGAACTCGGTACGGGTGAAGGGACTTCGGGGCGACGCGAAGACGCGCCCCGGCTGCGGCGGCCGCGCCGCAGGCGTGCCGGGGACCCGGTCGCGGCCGGGCCCGGAGGTGGCGGAGTCAGCCGAGGGGGGAGTGGAGGCCCCGGTTCAATGAGGTCAGTGCGCCCAGGGCGGCACCGAGAGCGTCGAGCTCCCCCTCGGTGAGGGTGCGCAGTGCGCCTGCCAGATGGGCTTCCTTGAGCCCCCGGGCCTCGGCGAGCCGCTGCCGGGCCGTGGCCGTCGGGTGCAGATGTGCGACCCGCTTGTCGGTCGCGTCCTGCCGGCGCTCCAGCAGTCCCCGGTCGGTGAGCTGGGAGACGAGGGCGCTGACGTTGTTCGGCTTCATCAGCAGCGCTTCGGCCGCATCCCTGACGGTGATCCCTTCGCGCTCCTCGACGAGGAACAGCAGCGCCAACTGGCCGTCAGGGAGCCGTGGATGCGGGAAATCGTGGGCGACCTTCCGCTCCAGACCCCGGTGCAGCGCAGGCAGGGACGCCACGAGCGCGGAGGCTACGTGGTCGATGTCCTGGTCGGGCGCGGTGGGGTCGGGCACGCCCGCAGCATAGGTACCGGAAGATAGCTATGTCAACATACCTAAATATCGGGCGGTCCGCCGGGTGGTATATGTGCCGTGAAGAGAGCCCCGAGGCGCCGCGCACGCGGTCGAGAGAAGGACCGTGGACAAGCCGACGCACCTGATCGAATTCGAGGCGATGCTGCTCGGGCGGCACCTCCAGCCGGGCGCGTCCCGGTCGAGGCGCGGCGGCGGACACCTCGACCGCAGCGCGTACACCCTGCTGAGCCGGATCCGTATGGAAGGCCCGATGTCCATCGGGCAGCTCAGCGACGCCTTCGGCCTCGACGCCTCCACCCTGAACCGGCAGACCGCCGCCATGCTGCGGGCCGGTCTGGTCGAACGCATCCCGGACCCCGACGGGGGCATCGCCCGCAAGTTCCGCATCACCGGTGCGGGTGAAGACAGTCTCGACGCGGAGCGTGCGGCGAACATCAGCGGCCTGGAGCGGGTCATGGCCGACTGGTCGCCCGACGAGGTCGCGGCCTTCGCCGCGTACCTCAAGCGCTTCAACGGCGACATCGAGAACCTCGACGGACGGCCCTGGCCCCGGCCCTGAGCGAGAACGGCGACCGTTCCGTCACGCGCGTGTCCCGCTTGTCGCACGGGCGCAACAGTCCGCCGGATCGGCGAGGTGTGAAGCGAAGCTGCGGCGGCGCTTAAGAAATCCTCGATGGACCTGCGGTCCGGGGTGCGGCAAGGTCTCTGTGACGGCAGCGAGCGGCGGATGACGCGCTCACCTGCTCCGTCACCCCCCCCAGCCACTCCGGGCCGCAGGCTGCCTTCGGCATGCCCCCTGCCCGGGGTGTTCACCAGGTACCAGGTACAGGGAGCCGCAGCTGTGAAGGCACTCGTGAAGCACAAGGCCGAGCCCGGACTGTGGCTGATGGACGTGCCGGAGCCGGAGACCGGCCCCGGGGACGTGCTGATCAAGGTGCTGCGCACCGGGATCTGCGGCACCGACCTGCACATCCGCGACTACGACGGCTGGGCGCAGCAGGCCGTGCGTACCCCGCTCGTCCTGGGCCACGAGTTCGTCGGCGAGGTCGCCGGGATCGGCGCGGACGTCGTCGACATCAAGATCGGCGACCTGGTCAGCGGCGAGGGCCACCTGGTCTGCGGGAAGTGCCGCAACTGCCTCGCCGGTCGCCGGCACCTGTGCCGCTCCACCCTCGGGCTCGGGGTCGGCCGCGACGGGGCGTTCGCCGAATACCTGGCGCTGCCCGCGTCGAACGTCTGGGTGCACCGGGACAAGGTCGACCTCGATGTCGCCGCGATCTTCGACCCGTTCGGCAACGCCGTGCACACGGCCCTCTCCTTCCCCCTGGTCGGCGAGGACGTGCTGATCACCGGCGCCGGCCCGATCGGCATCATGGCCGCCGCCGTCGCCCGCCACGCGGGCGCCCGCAACGTCGTCATCACCGACGTGAGCGAGGCGCGGCTCGACCTGGCCAGGAAGGTCGGGGTGGACCTCGCGCTGAACGTCGGCGGCGCGACCATCGCCGACGGCCAGCGCACCCTCGGACTGCGTGAGGGCTTCGACATCGGCCTGGAGATGTCCGGACGCCCCGAGGCCATGCGGGACATGATCGCGAACATGACGCACGGCGGCCGGATCGCGATGCTCGGACTGCCGTCCGCCGAGTTCCCCGTCGACTGGTCCCGCGTCGTCACCTCGATGCTCACCATCAAGGGCATCTACGGCCGCGAGATGTACGAGACCTGGTACGCCATGTCCGTACTCCTGGAGGGCGGCCTCGACCTCGCCCCCGTCATCACCGGCCGGTACGGCTACCGCGACTTCGAAGCCGCCTTCGACGACGCCGCGAGCGGTCTCGGCGGCAAGGTCCTGCTCGACTGGACCGCCTGACGCTCCTCGTACGCCCTCACATCCACCCGGGAGACACCAGCCATGTTCGACTCCGTACGCGACGACCTGCGCACCACCCTCGACGAGATCCGCGAGGCCGGACTCCAGAAGCCCGAACGGGTCATCGGCACGCCGCAGTCCGCCACCGTCGCCGTCACCTCCGGGGCGCGCGCGGGTGAGGTCCTCAACTTCTGCGCCAACAACTACCTGGGCCTCGCCGACCACCCCGAGGTCGTCGCCGCCGCCCACGAGGCACTGGACCGCTGGGGCTACGGGCTCGCGTCCGTCCGCTTCATCTGCGGCACCCAGGAGGTGCACAAGGAGCTGGAGCAGCGGCTCTCGGCCTTCCTCGGCCAGGAGGACACGATCCTCTACTCCTCCTGCTTCGACGCCAACGGCGGAGTCTTCGAGACCCTCCTCGGCCCCGAGGACGCGGTGATCTCCGACGCTCTCAACCACGCTTCGATCATCGACGGCATCCGCCTCTCCAAGGCGAAGCGGTACCGCTACGCCAACCGCGACATGGCCGACCTGGAGCAGCAGCTCAAGGAGGCATCCGGGGCCCGCCGCCGGCTCGTCGTCACCGACGGTGTCTTCTCCATGGACGGCTACGTCGCCCCGCTGGCCGAGATCTGCGACCTCGCCGACCGCTACGACGCCATGGTCATGGTCGACGACTCGCACGCCGTGGGCTTCGTCGGCCCCGGCGGCCGTGGCACCCCCGAACTGCACGGGGTCATGGACCGCGTCGACCTCGTCACCGGCACGCTCGGCAAGGCGCTCGGCGGCGCGTCCGGCGGTTACGTCGCAGCGCGCGCCGAGATCGTCGCGCTGCTGCGCCAGCGCTCGCGTCCGTACCTCTTCTCCAACTCGCTCGCCCCGGTCATCGCCGCCGCCTCTCTCAAGGTCATCGACCTGCTGGAGTCCGCGGGCGACCTGCGTGAGCGGCTGAATGCCAACACCGCGCTCTTCCGCTCCCGGATGACCGAGGAGGGCTTCGACATCCTGCCCGGCGACCACGCCATCGCTCCCGTCATGATCGGGGACGCGGCGAAGGCAGGCCGGATGGCGGAGCTCCTCCTCGAGCGCGGTGTGTACGTGATCGGGTTCTCGTACCCGGTCGTCCCGCAGGGGGCCGCGCGCATCCGCGTCCAGCTCTCCGCCGCCCACTCCACGGACGACGTCAACCGCGCCGTGGACGCGTTCGTCGACGCCCGGGCCGCCCTGGAGGCGTAGAACCGTCTCACGATCTGGGACCATGGGCGCATGATCGATGCACGGCGGCTGCGCATCCTCCGTGCGGTGGCGGACCACCGCACGGTGACAGCCGCGGCCGCCGCGCTGTACCTGACCCCCTCCGCGGTCTCCCAGCAGCTCGCCGCCCTGGAGCAGGAGACCGGCCACCGGCTGGTCGAGCGGGGCGCGCGGGGGGCCCGGCTGACCGTGGCGGGGGAGATCCTGCTGACCCACGCCAACGCGGTCCTCGCCCAGCTGGAGCGGGCGGAGGCGGAGCTCGCCGACTACAGCGCGGGCGTCGCGGGGACGGTCACCATCGCCGCGTTCGCCACGGGGATCGGGCTCGTCCTCGCCCCCGCGATCGCCGAGCTCACCCGCACGGCCCCGGGCATCCGGGTCCGGGTGCAGGACGCCGAGGGCGACGCCAGCGTGCCGATGGTGCTGGACCGCCAGGCCGATGTGGCGGTCGCCGTCGAGTACCGGGGCGCGCCCGGTGACGACGACCGGCGGCTGACCCGGGTGCCGCTGTACTCCGAGCCCTTCGACGCGGTACTGCCGGTCGGCCACCGTCTCGCGGGCCAGGACCACGTCGCCCTCGCCGATCTCGCCAAGGACGCGTGGATCGGCCCGTACCCCGGCAACCCCTGTCACGACGTGGTGGTCCTCGCCTGCGAGTACGCCGGCTTCGAGCCCCGGCTGGAGCACTCGTCGGACGACTTCCACGCCGTCGTCGCCCTGGCCGGAGCGGGTGCCGGGGTGGCGCTCGTGCCCCGCTCGGCGCTGCGCGGCACGGAGCTCGGCCGGGTCGTCGTACGGCCCGTGGAGGGCGCCGCCCCGACCCGGCGGGTCTTCGCCGCCGTACGGCAGGGGGCCGAGGGGCACCCCCTGATCAAGCCGGTCCTGGAAGCACTGCGCGCGGCGGCCGGGCCGGCGTGACGTCCCGGCCAGGCGGTCACGCGGGTTGCAGCAGGTCCCACCGGTTGCCGTAGAGGTCCTCGAAGACCGCGACCGAACCGTACGTCTCGTGCCTCGGCTCCTCCAGGAAGCGGACCCCTGCGGCCCGCATCCGCTCGTGATCACGCACGAAGTCCTCCGTGTGCAGGAAGAAACCGACCCGGCCGCCCGTCTGCGCCCCGACGCTCGCGAGCTGGGCCTCGTCCTTGGCGCGTGCCAGCAGCAGCCCCGTGCCCGTGGTGCCACGCGGCCGCACGACGACCCAGCGGGAGCCGTCGCCGCGGTCCGTGTCCTCCACCAGCTCGAAGCCGAGGGCGTCGGTGTAGTAGGAGAGAGCCTCGTCGTAGTCGCGGACGACCAGCGTGACCAGGGCGATGTAAGACATGGGGACCTCGTCCTCGATGTACGGACACTGCGTGAGTTATACGTAACACTAACGTGCCCCGGGCCCCTGCGGGGACAATGCCCGTCATGGACACGATCGACCTCGCCGCGCTGGCGGACCGCGCCCGGGGCCTCGCCGCCGGGGGCCACCGCCGCATCCTCGGCATCGCGGGTGCGCCCGGAGCCGGGAAGTCCACGCTGGCCGCCCGGATCGTCGAACGGCTCGAAGGCCGTGCGGTCCTCGTCCCGATGGACGGCTTCCACCTGGCGGGGGCGGAGCTGGAACGTCTCGGCCGGGCCGACCGCAAGGGCGCCCCCGACACCTTCGACCCCGCCGGATACGCGGCCCTGCTCCGGCGGCTGCGCGACTCCGAGGGCCAGGACCCGGTGTACGCGCCCGCTTTCGACCGGGCGCTGGAGGAGCCGGTCGCCGGGTCCGTGCGCGTCCCGGCGGACATCCCGCTCGTCGTGACCGAGGGCAACTACCTCCTGCTGGACGAGGGGTCCTGGGCGCCGGTGCGCGGGCTCCTGGACGAGGTGTGGTTCCTGGACGCCGACCCGGGGCTGCGGGTGCGCAGGCTCGTGGACCGGCACGTGCGTTTCGGGAAGCCGCGCTCCTACGCGGAGCGCTGGGTCGCCGGCTCCGACGAGCGCAACGCCCGGCTGGTCGAGCGCCACCGCGACCGCGCCGACCTCGTCGTGCGGCTTCGCTGAGCGGAGCGAGGCACACCCGGAATCCTGCTCGCGTCCGCCCCGGCGGCCGGGCAGGATGCTGTGTGCCGCGTCGCCCCGCCAGGAGGTCCTCATGTCCAGCACCGACCAGCCCGTGCCCTTCACCGCCGACGACTACCGGGCCAGGATGGCCCGCGCCGCCGAGACGGCCGACGCGGCGGGCCTGGCCGGCGTGCTCGTCGCGCCCGGCCCCGACATGGTCCACCTCACCGGCTACCGGCCGACCGCGGACACCGAGCGCCTCACCCTGCTCGTCCTGCGGGCGGGTCACGAACCCGTCCTCGTCGTACCGGCCCTGGAGGCGGCTGACGCGGAACGCGCGCCGGGTTCCCCCGCGCTCGCCCTCAGGGAGTGGACCGACGCGGCGAACCCCTACACCCTGACCGCCGGACTGCTGCACGCCAAGGGCCGGTTCGGGATCAGCGACAACGCCTGGGCGCTGCATCTGCTGGCCCTGCGCAAGCTCCTCCCCGACTCCTCCTACGCCTCGCTCACCGAGGCCCTGCCGATGCTGCGCGCGGTCAAGGACGCGGCCGAGCTGGAGCGGCTCGCCGCCGCGGGGGCCGCCGCCGACGCGACGTACGAGCAGATCCTGAAGGTCCGCTTCTCCGGTCGGCGGGAGAGCGACGTGGCCGCCGATCTGGCCGCCCTGCTCACGGAACACGGGCACTCCCAGGTCGACTTCACCGTGGTCGGCTCCGGCCCGAACGGTGCCAACCCGCACCACGAGGCGGGCGACCGCACCATCGAGGGGGGCGACATGGTCGTCCTGGACTTCGGCGGGCTGATGCACGGCTACGGCTCCGACACCTCCCGCACGGTCCATGTCGGCGAACCCAGCGCCGAGGAACAGCGGGTCCATGATGTCGTACGGGAGGCGCAGGAGGCAGGCTGCCGTGCGGTCCGGCCCGGGGTCGCATGCCAGGAGATCGACCGGGCGGCCCGTGCCGTCATCACGGAGTTCGGCTACGGCGAACGCTTCATCCACCGCACCGGCCACGGCATCGGCGTCACCACCCATGAACCGCCCTACATGATCGAGGGCGAGGAGCAGCCGCTGGTCCCCGGAATGTGCTTCTCCGTCGAGCCGGGCATCTACCTCCCGGGCCGCTTCGGCGTCCGCATCGAGGACATCGTCACGGTCACGGAGAGCGGAGGCAGGCGGCTGAACACCACCGCGCGTGAACTGGCGGTCGTCGAGTAGCGGCTGCTGCCGGGACCGGGCCGGGGCCCCGGCCCGGTCCCGGCGGAACGCCCTCGCTCACACGAGCCGAGCGGGGCGCGTGACCTCCCAGGCCGCCTCGATCATCCGGAAGATCTCGTCCACCGCTCCATCCGGATCGGCCGCCTCACGGGCCAGCGCATGGGCGTCGACCACGAACCGCGCGATCGCCCGGCTCGCCGTCGTGCCCCGCGACAGTCCGGGATCGGCGGCGATGGCCGTAGCCAGCGTCTCCGCGTGGCGCAGCCTCATCGACTCCTCGTACTTCCGCAGGGCGGGCGATCCGTCGATCATGCGCCAGATCGGCGCGGCGTCGCGCGCCGTGCAGTGCCGCACCATGGCCCGGATCTCGCGCTGCAGCGCGGGGATGAGCGGCTCGTGCGGGGCCCGTCCGGTGACCGCCCGCGTGAGGCGTTGCTCGAAGTCCTCGTCCTGCTCGAAGACCAGGGCCTCTTTCGAGGCGAAGTGGGAGAAGAGAGTGGTCACGGCCACATCCGCCTCGGCGGCCACATCACGGATGCCCACCGCGTCGTAACCGCGTTCCAGGAAGAGCCGCAGGGCGGCGTCGGCGATCTTCTGGCGGGTCGCGGCTTTCTTGCGCTCACGGCGTCCGGGCGGCTCGGTCATGCCCGAACGCTATCAGCTAGGAAACCATAACCGTTCCAAAAGGCTAACCGTTAGTGCTACGGTCCACCGCATGAAGAAAGTGAGCTTCGCCGAGTTCGGCGGCCCGGACGTCCTGCACCTCATCGATGCCGAGGAGCCCCATGCGGGTCCCGGCCGGATACGCGTCGCCGTGCGGGCGGCGGGCGTGAATCCCGTCGACTGGAGGGTCCGTGAGGGCCAGATGCTGAAGGCCCATCCGATCGAACTGCCCGCCGGAGTCGGGCTGGACGCCGCCGGGGTGGTGGACGAGGTCGGCGAGGGCGTCGAGGGGGTCGAGGCCGGCGACCACGTGTTCGGCGAGGGCTCCAGCACCTATGCCGAGTTCGCCGTCCTGTCGGCCTGGGCCCGCATGCCCGAGGGGCTGACGTTCCAGGAAGCCGCCGGGTACCCCTCCGTGGTCGAGACCGCGCTGCGCATCATCCGCGAGGCCGGCGTGCGGCCCGGAGAGACGCTGCTGGTCAGCGGTGCGTCCGGGGGGGTCGGGTCGGTGGTGCTGCAGATCGCCCGCGACCGCGGCATCGCGGTGATCGGCACCGCCGGGGCCGCCAACCAGGACTATCTGCGGAGCCTGGGCGCCCTCGCCACGACATACGGCGACGGCTGGGCCGAGCGGGTGCGGCGGCTCGGCCATGTCGACGCGGCGCTCGATCTGGCCGGCTCGGGCGTGATCCGCGAGCTCGTCGGGCTGACGGGGGATCCGCGGAAGGTGGTCTCCATCGCCGACCTCGACGCACCGGCGCTCGGCGTCCGGTTCTCCGGCGTGGCCGGGAGCGTGCCGGACGCGCTCGCCGAGGCCGCCCGCCTCATCTCGCTGGGGAAGCTCCACATCCCGGTCGAGAAGTCCTACACGCTCGCCGAGGCCGCGGCGGCGCACATCGACAGCCAGGCCGGTCACTCGCGTGGGCGCCGGGTCATGGTCGTCTGAGCCGTCCGCCCGGTCGTACGGCGTCGCGAGAGTGAACGCCCTTGGCCGGGCCATGAGTTGCCCGTCGCCGGAGGCGGAAGCACCCTCACGGTCGTAGGATCCGTACGGTCCTCGCACCGGCGAGCACCGTACGAGGGGGGACGCCGGATGGTCGGCATGCTGACGATGAGTCACCCGCGGCGACAGGAGGGCGTGGCTCCCGAGCCGGTCGCCCGCAAGATCGACCTCTTCGTCAAGCCGGGACCGTCCCGGACCGTGGGCCACGTGGAACGGGAGCTGTCGCCGGGCGGTGTGCCCGCCTATCTCGCGGCCCGGGGCAGCGGCGCACGCTCCTTCGTCCTGTGGGCGGACGAGTACCGCGGGGCGCGGGTCGCCACCGTGGTGACCGCCTCCTGCGCGAAGGGCGTCTCGGTCTACCAGGTACTCGGCGCGCAGGGGGAGCTCCTGTGCACCCTCGTACGCGAGAAGGCGTTCAGGAAAGGGCTGCGCACCCGGTGGACGGTGAGCCGGTCCGGCGCACCCGACGCTGTGGGATACAAGGGCCGGATCGTCTGGTGGTGCGTGTGGTGGCTGTTCTCGCCTCTGCTGCCGTTCCTCTTCCTGGCGGCCGTGTTCAACGGTGGCGGCGACCTTCCTCGTTCGCCGGGCCGCATCATCTGGCGCGAGGGCGGCCGGGTGCCCCTGGAATTCAAGGCGCACGGAAACCAGGTGCACCTCCAGGAAGCGTTCCTGGACCCGCGGTCAGGGGCCGCCGTACTGGCCCTTGTCCGTTCCTTCGACGGCATGCTGAACGCGTGGGACAGAGGGACATTCTGACGCCCGGCACCGGGCGCGGTCTCAGTCGTCGGCCAGCACCACGCACGACTCCGGCGGCAGGTGCAGCACCCCGTCGCCGCCCGGGGCCTCGGCCGGCTCCCAGGCGGCCAGCACCCTGCCCCCGGGCGCACGGTGGCGGCCGGCTCCCAGCGGGATGGCGGCGGGCTTCCCGGACAGGTTGACCGCGATCCGCAGATCGCCCCGCCGGTAGGCGATCCAGCGGGCCTCCTCGTCGTACGCCGTCCGCACCGACGCCAGATCCGGATCGGAGAGGTCCGGGAGGGCGCGGCGCAAGGCGATCAGCTCGCGGTACCAGCCGAGCAGCCGGGCGTGGGGCTCGCGCTCCGGTTCGCTCCAGTCGAGGCAGGAGCGGGCCCGGGTGGCCGGGTCCTGCGGATCGGGGATGTCCTCCTCGGCCCAGCCGTGCGCCGCGAACTCCCGCCGCCTGCCGTCGCGTACGGCGCGGGCGAGCTCCGGGTCGGTGTGGTCGGTGAAGAACTGCCACGGGGTGCGGGCGCCCCACTCCTCGCCCATGAAGAGCATCGGGGTGAACGGCCCGGTGAGCACGAGCGCCGCGGCGCACGCCTGGAGCCCGGGGGAGAGCCCGGCGGCGAGCCGGTCGCCGAGGGCACGGTTGCCGATCTGGTCATGGGTCTGGGCGTACCCCACGAAACGGTGGGCGGGTGCCCGCGTGACGTCGACCGGGCGGCCGTGCGTGCGGCCCCGGAAGCTGGAGTACGTACCGTTGTGGAAGAACGCCCTGGTCACGGTCTTGGCGAGGGCCGCCAGCGGGGCGGCCGCGAAGTCGGCGTAGTAGCCCTGGGACTCGCCGGTGAGCGCGGTGTGCAGGGCGTGGTGGAAGTCGTCGTTCCACTGGGCGTGCAGCCCGATGCCGCCCTCCGTGCGCGGAGCGGTCGTCCGCGGGTCGCAGAGATCGGACTCCGCGATCAGCCCGAGCGGTCTGCCGAGCTCCGAGGCGAGGGCGTCGACGGCCGTGGAGAGCTCCTCCAGGAAGGTGAGCGCCCTGCCGTCGGCCAGCGCGTGGACGGCGTCCAGGCGCAGGCCGTCCAGGCGGTAGTCCCGCAGCCAGGCGAGCGCACTGCCCAGCAGATACGCGCGCACCTCGTCCGAGCCGGGGGCGTCGAGATTGACGGCCGAACCCCAGGGGGTGTGGTGCCTGTCCGTGAAGTACGGGCCGAAGGCCGGCAGGTAGTTGCCCGAGGGGCCCAGGTGGTTGTGGACCACGTCCAGGACGACCGCGAGCCCCAGACCGTGCGCCGTGTCGACGAAGCGCTTCAGCCCTGCCGGGCCCCCGTAGGGTTCGTGCACCGCCCAGAGGGACACCCCTTCGTACCCCCACCCGTGCGTGCCGGGGAACGGACAGACGGGCATCAGCTCCACATGGGTGATGCCGAGGTCCACGAGGCTCCCGAGCCGCTCGGCCGCGGCGTCGAAGGTGCCCGACTCGGTGAACGTGCCGATGTGCAGCTCGTAGAGGACGGCGCCCGGCATCCCGCGCCCCGCCCAGACGGTGCGCCAGTCGTGGGCGCCGTGGTCGACGACCGCGCTCTCGCCGTCGGGCCCGTCCGGCTGGCGGCGGGAGCGCGGATCGGGCAGCACGGGGCCGTCGTCGAGCGAGAACCCGTAACGGTCCCCGTCCGCCGCCTCGGCCTCCGCGGTCCACCAGCCCGCACGCAGCGGGTCCCGCTCCATCGGCCGGCGGCCGCCCGCCACGCACAGCGCGGCAGAGCCGGCCTCGGGGGCCCACACCTCGAACTGCATTCAGCACTCCTCGTCCATGAACCTGATGCCTCGCCACAGGCCCCACGATCGGCGGAATTCGCACGCACGGCCCCAGGACACTGGAACGAGCCCGTAACTGGCGATTAGGGTCTGGTCCTGATCATTGCCCTACCGCGTTCTGCTCATTCGCGGCGAGCCCGGGCAGTAATACAAGGTCCCTCTTACGGCTGCTGGAGGCCGAGATGACCGTGCCGACCTTCCCACCCGGCTTCCTCTGGGGTGCCTCCGCCTCCGCTTTCCAGACGGAAGGGGCCTTCGACGCCGACGGCAAGGGGCCCTCCGGCTGGGACGCCTTCGCCGCCCAGCCCGGCCGTATCAAGGACGGCACCGACACCACCCGGGGCACCGGCTTCCACGAGCACTACCGCGAGGACGTCGCCCTGCTCGCCGGACTCGGCGCGGACGCCTTCCGCTTCTCCATCAGCTGGCCCCGGGTCGTCCCCGGCGGCAGCGGCGCGCTCAACCCGGCGGGGCTGGACTTCTACGACCGGCTCGTCGACGAACTCTGCGCCCACGGCATCACCCCGGCCCCGACGCTCTACCACTGGGACACGCCGCTCCCGCTGGACGAGGCGGGCGGCTGGCTCAACCGGGACACCGCCTACCGCTTCGCCGAGTACGCGGGCATCGTCGCCGAACGCCTCGCCGACCGGGTCCCCATGTGGATCACCATCAACGAACCGGCCGAGGTCACCATGCTCGGCTACGCGCTCGGCGAGCACGCCCCCGGCCGCACGCTCCTCTTCGACGCCCTGCCGGCCGCCCACCACCAACTGCTCGCGCACGGACTGGCCGTACGGGCGCTGCGCGCCGCCGGAGCCGGCAACATCGGCATCGCGCTCTCCCACTCACCCGTGTGGACGGCGGGGGATTCGGACGAGGACCGCATGGGCGCGGAACTCTACGACACCCTGACCAACTGGCTGTTCGCCGACCCGGTCCTCACCGGACGCTATCCCGACGAGGGCTTCGCCGCGCTGATGCCGGGGCCGGTCGAGGACGACCTCAAGGTCATCTCGGCGCCCCTCGACTGGTACGGCGTCAACTACTACAACCCGACGCTCGTCGGCGCCCCGCGCCCCGAAGCGCTCGGCTCGTTCTCCGGCTACACCCTGCCCGAGGGACTTCCCTTCGGCATCAGGGAGATCGAGGGCTACGACACCACCGACTTCGGCTGGCCCGTCGTCCCCGAGGGGCTCGCCGAGACCCTCGGTCAGCTGAGGGACCGCTTCGGCGACCGGCTGCCGCCCGTCTACATCACGGAGAACGGCTGCGCCGTCGACGAGCCCGTCGCCGACGGCCGCCGCATCGCCTTCCTTGAAGGGCACCTGGAGGCGCTGCGTACGGCCATCGACGCGGGCGTCGACGTGCGCGGCTACTTCACCTGGTCGCTCACCGACAACGTCGAATGGACCGAGGGCGCCAGCAAGCGGTTCGGCCTGGTCCACATCGACTACGAGACGCTGCGCCGCACGCCCAAGGAGTCGTACGCCTGGTACCGCGACGTGATCAGCGCCCAGCGCACCGGGGGCTCGCAGGGGACGGCGCTCACACCAGGTGGACACGCTCCTGCGTGATGCGGTGACCGGCCCGGGCGAACGCGGCCGCCATCGGCGTGTTGCCCCGGTCCGTCGCCCCCGCGACGGACGTCGCGCCCTCGGCCGCCAGGAAGTGGGTGCACTCGACGAGCAGGTCGTAGCCGTAGCCGTGACCGCGCTGCTCCGGTACGACCCCGATGAAGCCGATGCAGGGCCCGCCCGGGTTGCGGGCCGGCACATGGATGCCCGCCGGACCGCCGTCCGGGGTGTACGCGAGCTGCCACCAGGAGCGGGGAGACGGGCACCAGTTGAAGAAGTCCAGCTCCTCCTGGGCGGCCTGCTCCAGACCACCCGGGCCCTCGATGGTGCGCCGGGCGTGGGCGTCCAGCGTCTCGGAGTGGACCCGGCGCAGGACCTCCAGGACCACCGCGTCGTCGGGTTCCTCGCGGAACTCCAGCCGGCCGGGCCGCTCGGGCAGCCCGTCGGCGGGCGTCCACTCGTAGCGGTAGCGTTCGACCAGCGGCTTCATACCGGCCGCCTCGGCCGCCGCGATCCGCGCCGAGGCCGCCGCCCGGACCGCGGGCACGTCCCGCCAGCGGGGCGGCAGGATCAGCTCGTACTCGACGGACCACGGGGCACGGCGCAGCAGTTCGGTGCCCGCGGCGTCCTCGCCTTCGGCGAAGTCGAAGTAGTTGAGCAGCACGGGCTCGGTGTCCTCGGGCCCGCCCCACCAGGCCGCCCTGGCGACGACGACGCCGTCGCGCAGGGCCACCCAGGTCCACTCGGGCCGGTACTCGCCGCCCTCGTCCACGGTGGCGTAGCGGTGGCCGAACGCGGCACGTCCGACGAGAGAGGGACCCTGCAGGGAATCGAAGAGATGTGCGTCGCTCGGGGTGAGCGAACGGATGACCGGAACGGTCATGGTGGTGTCCTCCGGGACTCGGCGCCCCCGGTCAGACCGAGTCCGACACCGTCCTGCGGACGGGACGGGAGCGCGTGAACGTGGTGCTACGGATGGTGCCGGTGTCACGCACGTGTCTCGCCTCCTTCCTCGTCCGGGGCAGGCGCCCGAGCGGGTGCCGGGCGCCGACGTTACGGCCTCCGGCACCCCACGTCCACCGGTTTACGGCTGGTCCCACACCATGTCGAAGGCCCGCTCGAAGTTGACGTACCCCAGGCGCTCGAAGGACCTCGCCATCGGGACGTTGCCGAGGTCGGTCGCCGCCCTGATCCGCTCCACGCCCTCCTGCGCGGCGAGCACCCGGGTCCCCTCGGCCAGGATGTCGTCGATGTAGCCGTGGCCCCGGTGCGCCGGCAGCACCCCGATGTAGCTGATCATCGGGTGGTAGTTGTTGCGCGCCGGAACGACGAAGCCCACCGGCTCACCGTCCGGCAACTCCGCGATCCTCCACCACTCCTGAGGCGTCCTGAGACCGGCGAACTCCTCGTCGTACTGCTTCTCCGCCGCCTCGCGGGCACTCAGGCCGGAGGCCAGGTCCGCCTGGCCGTGGGCGTCCAGGGTGCCTTCCATCACCGGGGTCATCAGCGCGACGAGGTCCTCGCGTCCGGTGACCCGGCGGAACACCAGCCGGCCGGTGTCCTCGGGCACCGGTGTGCCGGCCCGCCACTCCAGACGCAGCCGCTCGACCAGCATCCGGGCGCCGCTCGCCTCCATGACCCGTATCCGGGCCTCGACGACCTCGCGGGCGGCGGGGTCCTCGCGCCAGTCCGGCGGGATGTAGCGACCGTACTCGGGCCGGGCGGACCCGGCGGGAACGACCGCGGCGGTCGCCTTCTCGACCAGTTCGAGCCCGATCGTCCCGCGCTCCGGCTCCGGCAGGGTGTCGTCCAGGTCGAAGAAGTCCAGGAGCTGAGGGCTGCCGCCCTCCTGGCCCGTCCACCAGGCGATCCGCCCCACCACGCGGTCGCCGCGCAGGGCCACCCACATCCACTCGGGGCGGCGACGGCCCGTGGCGAGGTCGTCGGCGAGCTCATGGTCGAGCACGTAGGGCAGCCGGAGGAAGAGACCGAGTTCGTCCGCTCCGGTGAGCGGACGGATGGTCAGTTCCGATGGTGCAGGGGTCACAGAGTCTCCTCGACGCGAGGCCGCCTACCACGGCGGCAGCGCGCGAGGATAACAAGTCCCGGGCCCCCGGCGAGCGGCATTTACCCACTGCGGCGCAGGTCAGGGTGGCCGGAAACGGGCATCGTCTGGACACCTCGGGCCTGTCGGCCCGACAATCGGTGCTGTGACGTCCTCCTTCGAGCACTACACGTATCCCGCGCGGCTCTCGGACGCCGAGCGCGACCGTGTACTCGGTGTGCTCAGAGACGGCGCCGCACAGGGCAAGCTCTCCCACGACACGTTCCTGCGACGCATGGAACTCGCCCTGACCGCCCGGCGCTCAGAGGAGCTGAAGGCGCTCACCTCGGACCTGGAGTCGGGCGGGCGCTGGTCCCGCGGCCTGTTCCGCGCGGTGGGCGGGGTCTCCGCCTTTCCGGCCCGGGTGCGCAGGGCGTGGCAGTCCGAGCGGCTGCCCAGACTCCTGCTGCCCGTGCCCGGACCGCACCCGCTGCGCATCGGCCGCGACCCGGGCAACGGACTCCGGCTCAGCCACGAGACGGTGTCGCGCCTGCACGCCGAACTGACCGCGCACGGCAGCCGGTGGATCCTGCGCGACCTGGGCTCGACGAACGGCACCTGCGTCAACGGCCAGCGGGTCGTCGGCTCGGTCGTGGTGCGCGACGGCGACCAGGTGAGCTTCGGCCGGATGACCTTCCGGCTCTGCGCGTCGCTGCCCCTGCCCCCTTCTTGAGTGAGCGCCCCGTTCAGCGCGCCACCCTCACCATCAGTGCCACCGGCCGGTCCGCGAAGAGCTCCGCAACCGGGACCACGGGTCCGGTGATCTCCCGCCCGGCGGACAGGAGATCGCTCCACGGTCCCTCGTCGGGCAGCGCCAGCTCCGTGTCGCGCCAGCCGCCCTCCTCGTCGAGCCGGAGCGACAGCCGGGTCACCGCCGTGACCACCTCGCCGGACCGGCAGAACGCCAGACAGTGCGCGGCCGCCGGGCCCCGCGCCGCCAGCGGGGCGTAGGTGCCCGACTCGCCGAAGAGCTCAGGGCGCTCCCGGCGCAGCCGCAGCGCGGCCGTGGTCAGCGCCGCCTTCTCGTCCTCGTCCCCGAAGGGCCTGCTGAACGGCTTCCGGTTGTCCGGGTCGACCAGCGCGATGTACTCCCGCTCCGTGCCCTGATACAGATCGGGCACCCCGGGCATCGTCAGATGCACCAGCGCGGCACCCAGCACATTGGCCCGCACGAAGGGGGCGAGCGTGTCCGCGAAGCCGGTCATCATCGACCGGGCCTCGCCCGCGTCGCTGCCCGGACCGGCCGCCACGAAATCGGTCACCGCCCGCTCGTACGCGGGATCCGGCTCCGTCCAGCTGGTGAACAGCCCCGCCTCGCGCACGGACTTCAGCAGCGCGGGCTCCAGCCTGGCCGCCATCTCACCGGCGGGAAGGCCCGCGCAGCCGTACGCCGACTGCCAGGCCTGCCAGGCCAGCTGAGGGTCCGGGGCCGGCACGGAGGCCGCCCCGGCCAGCCGCGCGACCAGCGCGGACCACCGCTCGGGGCACTCGGAGAGGACCGCGATCCGGGCCCGTACGTCGCCGCTGCGTTTGGTGTCGTGGGTGGTCAGCACCGTGCCGGTGGCCGGCCAGTCCCGCGCGATCCGGGCACAGAAGGCGTGGAACTCCTCCGGGCCCACCGCCGGCCGGCCCGGGTCGCCCCCCACCTCGGTCGCCGAGATCAGCGGTACGTAGCGGTAGAACGCCGTGTCCTCCACCGACTTGGCGTGCAGCGCCGACGCGGTCTGCGCGAACCGGGCACAGAACGCCACGTGCTCCGGTCCGTCGCCGAGCCGGCCCAGCGCCAGATCCCGCACCACATCGACGGCGTCCGCCTCCTGGGCGACCGAGAACACCGCCCTGGCGTCCCGCACGGCCTCGGCCGGGAGCGTCGACTCCGCGATCTCCGTGAGCGGACCGCCCGCGGTCACGTACGGCCGGTAGACGGGCACCCGCACCAGCAGCTCACGCACCGCCGTGTGGAGCGCCCACGGCGCGTGGTCGAGCAGTGCGGCGTCCCCGGCGCACGCCTCGACGGCGAGGCGGGTCAGCCACTCCGTCTCGGCGGCCAGCTCATGGGTGACCACGCGGTACGCCGCGCGGCGGACGGTCGCGGTCCAGTAGCCGCCGCGGTCCCCGGGAGGGCCGGCGAAGTCCCGGTAGCGGCCCAGCAGGTCGGCCGCGCCCATCGGGTCGGTGAACACGCCGTCGATCCGGTGCAGCGCGTCGTAGCCGGTCGTCCCAGCGACCGCCCAGCCGGCCGGCAGGGCCTCCGGACCGGTGAGGATCTTCTCCACCACCGTCCACCGCCCGCCGGTGGCGTCACCGAGCCGTCCGAGATAGGAGGCGGGGTCGGCCAGCCCGTCGGGGTGGTCGATGCGCAGCCCGTCCACGACCCCGTCGCGGACAAGTTCGAGGATCTTGGCGTGGGTGGCCGCGAAGACCTCGGGGTGCTCCACCCGGACACCGATCAGATCGGAGATCGTGAAGAAGCGCCGGTAGTTCAGCTCCGTCCTGGCCAGCCGCCACCAGGCGAGCCGGTAGTGCTGGGCGGCCAGCAGCTCGTCCGGCGGGAGGTCCGCCGTCCCCTCACGCAGGGGGAACTCAAGGTCGCCGTAGCGGAGCACCGGCGTGCCGTCGTCCCGGGTGCCCGGCTCGATGCTGCCGCGCTCCTCGCCGAACCGCCCCGCCAGCACGGGCAGCAGCACCTTCCCGCCGCCCGCCGCCCAGTCGATGTCGAACCAGCGGGCGTACGGGGACTCCGGGCCCTCGCGCAGCACCTCCCAGAGCGGCAGGTTGTGCCGGGGCGCTGCGGCCATGTGGTTCGGCACGATGTCGAGGATCAGCCCGAGGCCGTGGGCGCGTGCCGTGACGGCCAGCTGCCGCAGCCCCTCCTCGCCCCCGAACTCGGCTCGCACCGTGTGGTGGTCGACGACGTCGTAGCCGTGCCCCGAGCCGGGCACGGCCTCCAGGACGGGGGACAGATGCAGATGGGAGACGCCGAGCTCGGCGATATACGGCACGGCGTCCGCGGCGGCGGCGAACGGGAAGTCCGGTTGGAGCTGCAGCCGGTACGTGGCGGTGGGCGTCATGGACTCGTACGTACCCAGCCGGACGCCCCTCTCCCACCTTCTGCGCCACCCGGACCGACCGGGCGGCCCCGCCCGGTCGGTCCGGTCACCCCAACGGCCGAAGACCGCCTACGCCGGACGCTTGAGCACCGTCAGGCTCCGCCCGACGAGCGTCACCCGCTCGCCCGCCGACACCTTGGGCCCCGCCCCCGGTGGTACGCCGTCCGGGATGGCCGTGTCCACGACGACCTGCCACTGCTTGCCGTGGTTCATCGGAACGGCGAACTCCAGCGTCTCGGCACCCGCGTTGAACATGAGCAGGAACGAGTCGTCGGAGATCCGCTCACCGCGCGGGCCCGGCTCCGAGATCGCGTGGCCGTTCAGGAAGACGGTCATGGCCTTGGCGTGCGCGGCCTGCCAGTCCCGCTGGGTCATCTCCTCACCCCTGGGGGTGAACCACGCGATGTCGGACAGCTCGTCGTGCGTGCCCTCCACCGGACGGCCGTGGAAGAAGCGTCTGCGCCGGAAGACGGGGTGGTCGCGGCGGAGCCAGACCATGGACCGGGTGAACTCCAGCAGGCTCGTGTCCGTGGAGCCGCCCTCCTCGTCGTCGTCCTCCGCGTGCGAGACGGCGGCCGGGTCGGGCCAGTGGACCCAGGAGAGCTCGTTGTCCTGGCAGTAGCCGTTGTTGTTGCCCCGCTGCGTCCGCGCGAACTCGTCGCCGTGACTCAGCATCGGCACGCCCTGGGAGAGCATCAGCGTGGCGATGAAGTTGCGCATCTGACGGCTGCGCAGCTCCAGGACCTCCTTGTCCTCGGTCTCGCCCTCCGCGCCGCAGTTCCACGAGCGGTTGTGGCTCTCGCCGTCCCGGTTGCCCTCACCGTTGGCGTCGTTGCGCTTCTCGTTGTACGAGACGAGGTCGTGCAGCGTGAAGCCGTCGTGGCAGGTGGTGAAGTTGATCGAGGCGAGCGGGCGCCTGCCGTCGTCCTGGTAGAGGTCCGAGGAACCCGTGAGCCGGCCGGCGAACTCCGCGAGGGTCCGTGGCTCGCCCCGCCAGAGGTCCCGCACCGTGTCCCGGTACTTGCCGTTCCACTCGGTCCACAGCGGCGGGAAGTTCCCCACCTGATAACCGCCCTCGCCCACGTCCCAAGGCTCGGCGATCAGCTTCACCTGGCTCACCACCGGGTCCTGCTGGACCAGGTCGAAGAACGAGGACAGCCGGTCCACCTCGTGGAACTGGCGTGCGAGTGTCGCGGCCAGGTCGAAGCGGAAGCCGTCCACGTGCATCTCGGTCACCCAGTACCGCAGGGAGTCCATGATCAGCTGGAGGACGTGCGGGGACCGCATCAGCAGGGAGTTCCCCGTGCCGGTGGTGTCCATGTAGTACTTCTGGTCGTCCGCCAGGCGGTAGTACGAGGCGTTGTCGAGGCCACGGAAGGAGAGCGTCGGACCGAGATGGTTGCCCTCGGCGGTGTGGTTGTAGACCACGTCGAGGATCACCTCGATGCCCGCCTGGTGCAGCGCCTTCACCGCCTGCTTGAACTCCAGCACCTGTTCACCGCGGTCACCCCAGGAGGCGTACGCGTTGTGCGGGGCGAAGAAGCCGATGGTGTTGTAACCCCAGTAGTTGGCCAGGCCGGCGTCGGCGAGACGGTGGTCCTGGACGAACTGGTGCACCGGCATCAGCTCGATCGCGGTGACGCCCAGCTCCGTCAGATGGGCGATGATCTCGGGGTGCGCGAGTCCCGCGTAGGTGCCGCGGAGCTCCTCGGGCAGGCCCGGGTGGAGCATCGTCAGGCCCTTCACATGGGCCTCGTAGATCACCGTGCGGTGGTAGTCGGTCCGCGGGCGGCGGTCGTCACCCCAGTCGAAGTACGGATTGACCACGACCGAGCTCATCGTGTGCGGTGCCGAGTCGAGGTCGTTGCGCTCGTCCGGCTTGCCGAACGGGTAGCCGTACACCGCCTCGCCCCACTGGATCTGCCCCGAGATCGCACGTGCGTACGGATCGAGGAGCAGTTTCGCCGAGTTGCAGCGCTGTCCGCGCTGCGGCTCGTACGGTCCGTGCACCCGGAAGCCGTAGCGCTGCCCCGGCATCACCCCGGGCAGATAGGCGTGACGGACGAAGGCGTCGGTCTCGCGGAGTTCCACCGCCGTTTCTGAACCGTCGTCGTGCAGAAGGCACAACTCGATCCGGTCGGCGGCCTCCGAGAAGACCGCGAAGTTGGTTCCGGCGCCGTCGTACGTGGCGCCGAGCGGATACGCGTGTCCCGGCCAGACCTGCATAGATAGGACTCTTCCACTTCTGATCCGGGTGCTGGGGGTTTTCGCCCCGATAATCCCCGAAAGACGGTCCCGTACCTAGTACGTCGACCGGTGCGGCCGGTTTCCGTCGTGGGATCCCACCTGGCCGGTCAACCTGGGACACCTTGGTGTCGCCCGGACAGGGGGCCCGGGCCGCCGGGCGGCTCCTCCGTCCGGTGTGCGGCGCGCGAGGGGGTGCGCAATCACTATGAACCATCTCACTCCACCCGATCTCACCGCAAGGAACGGGCCTGCGGCATAGGGGAGTTGAGTAAGGAGCCTGTGCATCCTGCTGCACCGGCTCCCGCTACCGGAGTACCCTTCCTTGATCGTTGGTGGGGGAGCGGAAGGCGGTACACGGGTGAGCTCGGGAGGGTTCGAGCTGCCCCCAGGTGACGCGGGTCACGAGGGGGAATCGACCGATGCCCCGCCAGGGGCTGTCTCCCTCGCACAGCCCATGGAGATCGGTGCCGATCTGAACTGGGGAGCGGACGCCTGGAACGAGGTGCGCACACGCGCCCAGCGCGCCGGGCGGGCGTACATCTGGCTGAATCTGGTGGAACAGCGGCTGCGCGCCGTGGTCTCCGCCGTGATCCGGCCGATCTACGAGCCGGTGCACGGCGAGGACTGGGTGGTGGCCGCCGCGGGGCCCGCGGGGCAGGAGTGGGTGCAGCGCGCCGTGGCGGTCCGGGAGGTCTCGCGCCGCAAGGGCTATCTGCTCGACCCGGCCGACGACAACGTCCTGAGCTTTCTCACGCTGCCGCAGCTGCGTGAGCTGATGGTCCAGCACTGGCCCTGCTTCGAGCCGTACTTCGACGACCGCCGCGAGGTGGAGCTGGCACTGGACGAGCTGGAGGTGGCGCGCAACGTCGTCTCCCGTAACCGCGCGCTCAACGAGGCGGTCCTGGCGCAGGCCGAACGCGCCTCCGCGCGGCTCCTGGAGATCCTCGGCAGCGGTGCGGCCGTCCCCTCCGCCGAGCGGCTGCCGGTGGACGCCGTGGAGGAGCTGGTGGGCGACCGCTACGCCGACGTGGTCTCCGTCCACCCGGACCGGGTGCGGCTGCAGCGTCAGCTGCCCGCCGAGGACCTGTTCGGGAGCGCGCGCCGGCTGGACGCGATCGGTATCGGGCTCAACCTCCTCACGCAGAACTTCTCGGGGCGTCGGCTGGTGCGCCTCGCCGAGTCGGGCTGCCGGGTCCGGCTGCTGTTCATCAATCCGGCGAGCAGCGCGGTCAAGCGCCGGGAGCGCGAACTGGGCCTCAAGAAGGGCGAACTGAGCCGCTCCGTCGAGATGAACATCCTCCATATGCGCCGGGTCCGCTCCAAGCTCCGCGACCCCGGCGCCTTCCAGATCCACGTCTTCGACGAGACGCCGCGCTTCACGGCGTATCTGGTGGACGGCGACGGACCCGACGCGGTCGGGGTCGTCCAGCCGTATCTGCGGCGCGCACGCGGCATGGAGGCGCCCGTGCTGGTGCTGCGCGGCGGGGGGCGTGCGGTGGTCAGGGCGGGGCAGGACAGCGAGCACGGCCTCTTCGAGACGTACCGCGAGGAGTTCGAGTCGGTCTGGACGGACTCCAGGCCCGTCTCCTGACGCCCCTTCCAGCGTTGTCAGTGGTGCGTGCGAAGGTGGTCATCACTTGGGGGAACGCACCACAGAAGGAGGTACGGGATGAGCTGGATCAGCGGGCCGCTGCTGGCGTTCGACCTGGAGACCACGGGGACGGACGTCGAGACCGACCGCATCGTGACGGCGGCGGTCGTCCGGCTGGAGGCGGACGGATCCGTCTCGGAGGAGCGGACCTGGCTGCTGGATCCCGGTGTCGCCATACCGGAGCAGGCATCGGCGATCCACGGCATCTCGACCGAACGCGCCCGCGAGCACGGGGTGCCGGCCGCCTCCGCGATCGAGGAGATCACCCTGGCCGTCGCCGACGGGCTGCGCTCGGGGACGCCGCTGGTGGTGATGAACGCGCGCTACGACCTCTCCCTGCTCGACCGTGAGTGCCGGAGGTACGGCGTGGAGTCGGTCAGCGAGCGGCTGGGGAACGCGCCCTCGCCCGTCATCGACCCGCTGGTGATCGACAAGCATGTCGACAAGTACCGCAAGGGAAAGCGCGCCCTCCACGCGCTGTGCGCGCACTACGGGGTGTCGCTGGAGGACGCGCACGACGCGAGGGCCGACGCCGTGGCCGCGGCCCGGGTGGTGCGGCGTATGGGGGAGAGGCACCAGCCCGTCGGGGTGATGCCGCTGGAGGACCTGCACGGCCTCCAGGTGCACGCGGCGGCCGAGCAGTCGCTCTCCCTGCAGGCCTATCTGCGGCGCACGGCGGATCCGGCGGCCGTCGTGGAAGCCGCCTGGCCGCTCATCCCCCGGAGGCGGGAGCCGCAGGCGGGCGAGAGCGATGCGGGGGCGTCAGTTCGGAGCCGGTGAAGCCGTTTCGTCGGCCTTGATGTCGAAGTCGATCCGGTCGCCGTCGACGGAGGTCACGGTGACGGATACCCCCAGGGTGCTTCCGTCGTCCGCCGTGAGCGTGCAACGCGTGGTGGTGCCGGTCTTCCCTGCGAGGTCCTTGGGGCAGGTGACGTCCGGCTTCGGCTGGTTCATCGTGCTCGCCAGCTTCTCGGCCACCGTGTCGGCCAGCTTGTCCGCGGACATCTTCGGCTCGGAGCTGCCGACGTCGACCGAGGCCGAGCAGCCGACGAGCAGCAGGCCGGCCGACAGGGCCGAGAGGCTCCATGTCGCCGCGGTCGAGCGGGTCATGGCCATGGGGGGAGCTCCAGTTCCGGATGTCCGAGGCAGTGGCCGGAAGCATACGTGGAGCGGGTGCGGCCGATACGGGGCGTCCGGATCCGGCCGGCTCACAGCTTCCCGAAGAGCACTCCGCGCCAGGTCCAGCCGGACGTGAGGGCGGTGTTCCGCAACGGTCCGGTCAGCTCCGCGCTGTCGAAGCCGGCGGTCTCCGTCGCCTGGAGGCGGCCGTCCTCCCCGCGCTGGAGCGACCAGCGACGGGAGACGGTCCTGCCCGACCCGCGCCCGTAGTCCGCCGACGTCCGGAGCCGAGGGGGATTGCCGACGCGGGTGACCTCCCACTGTTCCTCGACGGCCCGCACCTCATGGCTCTCCCCGACCAGGCGCATCCGGATCCGGATGGCGTGCGTCAGCTGGGACCCGATGAAGAAGGTCTGCCAGGCGGGCTCGGCGATCCGCCACTCCGCCACCAGGTCCGCGCCGTCCGACGCGCCGTCACGGATGATGTAGGGGACGTCGGGCCGGTTGAGCCCGAGCAGGGCACTCCGCAGCTCCTCGGCCGGTCGTGGCTCCACCCCGTCCTCGGGGTGCCTGGTTCCGGTGAGCTTGTCGAGGATTCCCATGCGGTCAACCTGTGCCACGCGCATCCGGCGCCGTGCGCGACGGGGGCGCGGTTCAGAAGGGGTACCAGCGCACCTCGGGGTCGTCCTCGCGCAGTGACGCCACCCTGCGCCGGAACTCCGCCAGCGCCTTGGGGTTGGCCGGGGCGTGCTGGGACACCCAGGCGCAGCTCGCCGTCTCGCGGGCGCCGCGCAGCACCGCGCACCCTTCCCAGGCGCGTACGTCCCAGCCGTACGCCTCCGTGAACGCGTCGTAGGCCTGCGCGGGCAGGCCGTACCGGTCGCGGGAGAGTGCGAGGACCACCAGGTCGTGCTCGCGCAGGTCGGCGGAGAAGGTCTCCAGATCGACCAGCACCGGCCCGTCGGGGCCGACATGGACATTGCGGGGCAGCGCGTCGCCGTGGATGGGCCCCGGCGCCAGGTGCGGGGCGAGCGCCGCCGCGGCCTTGGCGAAACCGTCGCGCCGGCCGCGGAGATAGTCGGCGTCGGCCGGATCGATCGCGTCGCCCGCCAGACGCAGCCAGCGCTCGACACCGCCGAGCAGCTCACGCCGCGGCAGCGTGAAGCCCTCCGGGGCGGGCAGCGCGTGCACCTGGGTGAGCAGCGGGGCCAGATCGCGCGGTTCGGACGGGCGCACGGCGTCGGGCAGCCGGTGCCACAGGGTCACCGGGTGGCCCTCGACCAGGCGGGCCAGCGGTTCGGCGGCCCGTACGGCGGGTACGCCCGAGTCGGCGAGCCACAGGGCGACGGCCACCTCGCGCTCGGCCCGCTCCCGGAGCTCCGGGTGATGTGTCGAGTCCCGGCCGACCTTGACCACCAGGTCGCCGAGGCCGAACACCGCGTTCTCGCCGAGCGCGAGGAGCTCCGCACCGGCGGGCAGTCCGGCGGCCGTCAGTACCTCGCGCGCACGCATGTCGTCCATGGCTCGATTTTCTCATCCTCGCAGGCCACCTTGACGAACGGGCGGCCCGTCAGCACGATGACGGGGACCGCCCGGCGGCGATACGGGGATGAAACCGATCCAAAGAAGTAAAAGGGGTCGAATTCATGATATTGGCGACCGCAACGGAGCGGTCCGGGCGTAAGAGCCCACAGGGCGGCCGGGGTGAGGGCCGCCGACGGGACGGCGCCACCTGGTTCCTGGTGCTGCCCGCACTGATCCCGATCCTGATCCTGAGCGTCGGCCCGCTGGTCTACGGCATCCTGCTGGCCTTCACCGACGCCCAGTCGGGCCGTACCCGCTCCACCCGGTGGATCGGGGCCCTCAACTTCCAGGACCTGCTCCACGACACCCTGTTCTGGGACTCGTTCCGGATCGGCCTGCTGTGGGCGGTCGGGGTCACGGTCCCGCAGTTCGTGCTGGCCCTCGGTCTCGCCCTGCTGCTCAACGCGAACCTGCGGATGCGCTGGCTCGCCAGGGCCCTGGCGATCATTCCCTGGGCCATGCCCGAGGTCGTCGTCGGCATCATGTGGCGGCTGGTCTACAACCCTGACGCGGGCATCCTCAACGAGACCATCCGCGATCTCGGGCTCGGTGACGGCAGGGACTGGCTGACCGGTCTCGCCACCGCTCTGCCCGCCGTGATGGTCGTCGGCATCTGGGCCGGCATGCCGCAGACCACCGTGGCGCTGCTGGCCGGGCTGCAGAACACCCCGCACGAACTCCACGAGGCGGCCGCCCTCGACGGAGCGGGAGCCTGGCGCCGCTTCCGCACGGTCACCTGGCCCGCCATCCGGCCGGTGGCGCTGGCCATCAGCGCCCTCAACTTCATCTGGAACTTCAACTCCTTCGCCCTGGTCTACGTCCTGACCGGCGGAGGGCCGGGAGGCCGCACCCGGCTGCCCATGCTCTTCGCCTACGAAGAGGCCTTCCGCTACGGACAGTTCGGCTACGCCGCCGCGATGGGATGCGTGATGGTCGCCGTCATCTCGGTGCTCCTCGCCCTCTACCTCGTCGGCCGGCTCAGAGGAGGCGAGGACGCATGAGCCTCCGTACGGGCAGAACCGCGCGTGCCGGGCAGTACGCCGCGCTCCTGTGCTACCTCGTCTTCCTGGCGTTCCCCTTCCTCTGGCTGATCTCCACCGCCTTCAAGCCGGCCCGTGAGCTCGGCTCGCTCCACCCCACGTGGATCCCCGAGGATCCGACGCTGGACAACTTCCGGCAGGCCTTCGACGAGCAGCCGCTGCTCCGGGCCGCGGCCAACTCGCTCACCGCGGCGCTCTGCGCCGCCCTGATCGCGGTCGTCATCGCCACGCCCATGGCCTATGTGATGGCCCGTCATCGCGGGCGGCTGTCCACGGCCGCCACCGGGTGGGTCGTGGTCAGCCAGGCGTTCCCCTTCGTCCTGGTGATCATTCCGCTGTTCCTGGTCCTCAAGTACCTGCACCTGATCAACTCGCTGTGGGGGCTGATCCTGGTGTACGTCGTCTGGTCGCTCCCCTTCGCGCTCTGGATGCTGGCCGGATACGTACGGGCCGTGCCGCCCGAGCTGGAGGAGGCCGCCGCTGTCGACGGGGCCGGGAGGGCGCGGATCCTGATCTCGGTCACCGCGCCGCTGCTGGCCCCCGGGATCGTCGCCACCGCGCTCTTCGCGTTCATCACCGCATGGAACGAGTTCTTCTTCGCGCTCGTCCTGCTCAAGACACCGGAGAAGCAGACCTTGCCGGTCGTACTCACCCACTTCCTCGGCGCGGAGGGTGTGGCCGACCTCGGGCCGCTCGCCGCCGCCGCGTTCCTCGCCACCCTTCCCTCGCTCGTGCTCTTCGCGGTCATCCAGAAGCGCATCACGGGCGGCCTCACGGCCGGGGCGGTGAAGCACTGATGCGCCGCCGGCTGCCCGCGCTCGCCGCGGTGACCACCGCCCTCGTCCTCCTGCTGGCCGGCTGCTCGGGGGAGGGCGGCGGTACGGACGCGAACGGCACGATCCGGCTCAGCTTCCAGTCGCTCGCCTGGCAGAAGGAGTCCGTCGACGCCAACAAGCAGCTCGTGCGCGAGTGGAACGCCGCCCACCCCGATGTGCAGGTGGACTACGTCCAGGGCAGCTGGGACAACGTCCACGACCAGCTGCTCACCTCCTTCGAGGGCGGCGAGGCGCCCGACATCATCCACGACGCCTCCGACGACCTCGCGGACTTCGCGTACGGCGGATACCTCGCCGATCTGCGGACCTTGCTGCCGGGCCGGCTGACCGAGGACATCCCGCAGCAGTCCTGGGCCACCACCACCTTCGGCGACGGCGTCTACGGAGTGCCGTTCCTCCAGGAGCCCAAGGTCCTGATCGCCAACAAGAAGATCCTCGAGTCCTCGGGTGTCCGGATCCCCACCCCCGAGAAGCCCTGGAGCTGGCCGGAATTCCGGCGGGTCACCGAGAAGCTGACGAAGAAAGGGACGTACGGGGTCGCCTGGCCGCTCAAGGAGCCGGTCTCCGTCACCCTCAATCTGGGCCTTTCCGCCGGCGGGCAGCTCTTCCACCGGGGCGCGGACGGCAAGGTGACCATCCGGTCCGAGGAGGGCGACCGTGTCATGCCCGGCACGGTCCGGGATCAGGTCAACTCCGACCGCAGCGCCGCGCGTTCGGCGCTCGGCATGGGGGGTTCGGACACGCTCCCCGGATTCTTCGGCGGCAAGTACGCCATGGTCCCGCTCGGCTTCTCCTACCGCCAGCAGGTCGTCGAGCAGGCCCCCGAGGGCTTCGAATGGACGGTGCTGCCCACCCCGGCAGGCAGCGGAGGGCTCGCCCAGGGGGTCAGTCCGCAGACCCTCTCGGTCGCCGAGGACAGCCCGCACAAGAAGGAGGCCGCGCGGTTCATCGACTTCCTCCTGCGCCCACCGAACATGGTGCGGCTGGCCAGGGGCGACTGGATGCTGCCGACCGGCACCGAGGCGCTCGCGGATCCGGCACTGCACACCGAGGAGAACGGCTGGGCGACGGGCACCGCTCTCGCCCGGTCATTGCGCCCGGCCCCCGCGCAGTCGGTGCGCGGCTATCCCGAGTGGAAGGACAAGGTCGCCACGCCCGCGCTCCAGGAGTACTACAGCGGGGCCATCGACACCGAAGAGCTGAGGGAACGCCTGGTCGACGACGGGAACAGGGTGCTGGCCCGCTACCAGCGCTGAACCGGGCCCGCCGCGGACCCGAAACAGGTTGGGCGAGACGTTGCGTCTCCGTCGACGGCGACCGCGGTCCGGCCGCCCTCCACCGGGCCGGCCTGCGGCTGGTGGAGGGCGTTCACGGGTACGTTCCTTCTGCCGGGCGGTGCGGGGGACGGCAGCCGGTGTGGTCCCGTGCCGTGAAGCCGAAGAAGGCCATCTCGGTGTTGTCGCCGCGCAGCCCGACCCCGCCCGCCTCCGTCAGCCGGCCCGGTTCCTGGTCCTCCGCGTCGAGGACCGTCCGTCCCTTCACGGACGCGCGATCCGGACCCGGTCGTCGCCCCGGGTGGTCACCGTGGCCGAAATCTGGTGCCACCGGCCGTCGGCGAGGGCGTGATCCGCCGTCGCGAGCGTGGTGTAGGCGCCCTCCTCGTCCACGGGCGGGCCCGGCGCCGGGTGTTTGCGCTTGAGAACGGCCATGCCGTCGCGGCGGCGGAAGGTCAGGGCGTATCCAGTGTGAACTCCAGGCAACTCTCCGTCAGTTCGTTCGCCAGTGCGAGGTTGACCGCCCGGAAGATGTTCTCCCACAGCTTGCTCATCTCCGCTGTCTCCGGGCTGTCCACCCGGGGGACGGAGGGTGCGGTTCCGGCCAGCAAGGAGGCGGCGAGTTCGGTGGACCGGGGAGTGACGCCGCCGATGACGCGCGGGTCCGGTCGGGGGAGTGGGCGGGGTTCCCAGGGTCGGTCCGCTCGGCGTGAACGCCACGAAGACATCGCTGCCGGGCCGCAGTCCCCGTGCCGCGAGCGGTTCGACGAGGAGGTCACGCGTGGTGCCGACATAGCTGGTCGAGGTGAGGACCAGCAGCTGCCCCGGCACCGCGTGGGCCACCACCGATGCGCAGGCCGCGGTCAGCGCGCGCGGATCGGGCACGAGCTCCCTGTCGACCGGGGTCGGCACGCAGATGACCACCGCGTCCGTGCCCGTGACCGCGGCGGGGTCGGCTAATGGGGTGGGCTGCTGAGGGTGTGCACAACCGAAACATGACATTCCGTTCCCGCGTTCAATAGCAATGAAGTGCGGTTATGCGTGTTCGATCGCGCGAAGTTCACACGACCGGAACCCGTGTACGTCCTCATGTTCGGTCGGAGGCCCGGCAGTTTGCCCGACATGGCGGGGAGTGTGCAGGTTTTCTGTGACGAAAGGTTGCCGAGTGCGTGACGGCTACATGAAGGTCTTGATCTGGGCGCGTCAATCGAGCAGTGTTTCGAGGCAGCCCCCGGAGATCTTCCGGCCGAGGGCCAATCCCCCCACAAAAGAATGACGAGGAGACCCCTCTTCATGGCAATTCACAAGCGTGTGCGTTCGGTCAAGCTCACCGCCGCGATAACCGCAGTGGCAGCGGCCGCCGGTGTCACCCTGCTCACCACCCCGTTCGCCGGAGCCGCCACGGCCCCCGCGACGGGCACCGTCTACGGCGCGGACGCGGCGACAGCCGTCTCCGGCAGCTACATCGTGATGCTGGACCAGAAGGCCGACAAGGCCGGCCTGGCCGAGGAGTACGGCGGCACGCTCCAGCGGAACTACAAGTCGGCCATCAACGGCTTCTCGGCCAGCGGACTTTCGGAGACCGAGGCCAAGCGGCTCGCCGCCGACCCGGCCGTCTCCAAGGTCGTCCAGAACAAGAAGTTCCACGTCGACGCCACCCAGGACAACCCGCCGTCCTGGGGTCTGGACCGGATCGACCAGGCCGAGACCGCCGGTGACGGCGCGTACACCTACCCGGACGCCGCCGGCGGGGACGTCACCGCGTACGTCATCGACACCGGTGTCCGCGTCACTCACAAGGACTTCGAGGGCCGCGCCACTTCGGGCTTCGACGCCGTGGACAACGACGACGACGCCGACGACGGCAACGGGCACGGCACCCACGTGGCCGGAACCATCGCGGGCGCGGCCCACGGCGTGGCCAAGAAGGCGAAGATCGTGGCCGTCCGCGTCCTGGACGACGCGGGTTCGGGCACCACCGAGCAGGTCGTCGCGGGCATCGACTGGGTCACCGCGAACCACGAGGGCCCGTCCGTCGCCAACATGAGCCTCGGCGGATCCGCGGACCCGGCCCTCGACGCCGCCGTACAGAAGGCCATCGCTTCCGGCGTCACCTTCGCGGTCGCCGCGGGCAACGAGTCGAGCGACGCGGGCGAGGGCTCCCCCTCCCGCGTCCCCGAGGCCATCACCGTCGCCTCGTCCACGGTGGACGACGAGCAGTCGTCGTTCTCCAACTTCGGTTCGGTCGTGGACATCTACGCCCCCGGTTCGGACATCACGTCGGACTGGAACGACAGCGACGACGGCACGAACACCATCTCGGGCACGTCCATGGCGACCCCGCACGTCGTCGGTGCCGCCGCCGTCTACCTCGGCGGACACCCGGACGCCACGCCCGAGGAGGTCGCCACGGCACTGACCGAAGGAGCCACCCCGGACGCCATCTCCAACGCGACCGAGGGCACGGCGAACAAGCTCCTGAAGATCGTGGAATAGGCCGGGCAGGCCGGGTAGAGCATGCAGGAGGCCGCCGCGCCCTCCCCCACGGGGCGCGGCGGCCGTCGCCGGTGGAAAAAGATCTAGGGTGGGGGGATGAGCACGATGTACGCGGCGCTGCTGCGCGGGGTCAACGTCAGCGGTCACCGGCGGGTTCCCATGGCGGAACTCCGTGCGCTGCTCGGGGAGCTGGGACACCAGGACGTCGCCACCCATCTGCAGAGCGGCAACGCCGTGTTCCGCAGTGTGTCGGGCGACGAGAGCGCCCTGGCCGCCGAGCTGGAGCGGGGGATCGAGGAACGGTTCGGCTTTCCGGTCGACTGCCTCGTCCGCTCGGGCGCCTATCTCGCGGGCGTGGCCGACGCCTGTCCCTTTCCGGCCGCCGAGCTCGAGGCGAAGCAGCTGCACGTCACCTACTTCGACCAGGCCGTAGACGCCGCGCGGTTCGCCTCGCTCGACGCCGACGCCTTCCGCCCCGAAGAGTTCCGGCTGGGGGACCGCGCCCTCTATCTGTACGCGCCCGACGGGCTCGGGCGCTCCAAGCTCGCCGTGGCGCTCGGGCGGCCCGCCTTCATCCGCGGCCTCGTCGCCACGAGCCGCAACTGGAACACCGTGGTCAAGCTTGTGGAGATGACGCGTGACTGAGCACTCGCCCGCCGTGGCCGCAGCCATCGAGGGCGAGCTCCGCCTCCTCGACCCCGTGGTGCGGGCCTCCGCCGATGCGCTGGTCACGCTGCTGCACCCGGACTTCCGGGAGATCGGCACCAGCGGCCGCCTCTGGCAGCGGGACACGATCATCGCCATGCTCACGCAACCGGACGCGGACCCGGGTGCTCCGCCTCCCGTCCCGCTCACCGCGTCACGGATGCGGGGCGACCAGCTCGCACCGGACCTGGTCCATCTCACCTTCGACACGGAGTCCCAGGGCCTGCGGTCCCACCGCAGTTCACTGTGGCGGCTGACGGGGGACGGTTGGCTGCTCTACTTCCACCAGGCGACGCCCTTCATCGACGATCCGTTCGCCGAGGTCTGAGCCGGCGCTTCCCGCCGGTCCCCTCACACCCCCCGCAGCACACGCCCGGGCGGCCCCGCAAGAGTGCCGCGCCGGTCTGATCTATGCCCGGCGCCCGGCCGGTTTTCGCCGGAGGGGCTGATTCCGGCCATCTGGAGCCGCCGGGCAAAACGCCGGTAAGCCACCCGAACGGGCCGTGCCCCGACGGGCCCGGTCCGGGCCGCGGAGAGCCGCGCCGCCGCGCTTTCCGGGCGGGGGTGGTGTTGTTGAACGCGATGCGCGTAGACAGCGGCCGACGTCCGCTCCCCGTTACCGGCTTTGCTGCAATTCGCTGCCCTCCTCCGTTCGGTGAGCGGACGCCGTTGTTCGGAGGCCATCCGCACGCATATCGGAGTTCAGGGTCCGTTCTCCGTCCCGGTCCGGAAGACGTCCTTGTCACCGGATCAAGCGGAGTCAAGGATTCGAGACGTGCGGTTGGCAGGTCCACGACTAGAAACCACTGGTCGCGGACAGCCGCATACTCCGGCCCGCCCACCCAGCGGACCGGACACCCCCCAATGACGGAGGATCCTGTGACCTTCAAGCGCTTCGCCCCTCTCTCCTCGATCTCCAGACGCGCCCGTCTCATCGCCGCGACCTCAGGTCTGGTCACCGCCGTGGCGCTCGCGGCGCCCACTGCGGTCGCCCAGGCGGCACCGGACACCACCGTGACGAAGGCCGAGCTGGCCGACGCCAGTTCCGCCGTACGCGGTGCCGACATCGCGGGCACCGCCTGGTACACCGAGGCGAGCACCGGCAAGGTCGTCGTGACCGTCGACAGCACGGTCACCGCCGCCGAGATCGCCACGATCAAGAAGTCGGTCACCGACTCGGGCGCGAAGGCCGACATCAACCGCACGGAGGGCACGTTCAACAAGCTCATCGCGGGCGGCCAGGCCATCTACGCCGGCGGCGGACGCTGCTCCCTCGGCTTCAACGTCCGCAGCGGCAGCACCTACTACGCGCTGACCGCCGGGCACTGCACCGAGATAGGCAGCACCTGGTACACCAACTCCGGTCAGACCACCACGCTCGGCACGCGGGCAGGTTCCAGCTTCCCGACCAACGACTACGGGCTCATCCGGCACTCGAGCTCCGCCGCCGCGGACGGCCGGGTCTACCTCTACAACGGCAGCTACCAGGACATCACCTCCGCCGCGACCCCCAGCGTCGGCCAGTCCGTGAAGCGCAGCGGCTCCACCACCGGAGTCCACAGCGGGACCGTCACCGGCCTCAACGCCACCGTGAACTACGGCGGCGGTGACATCGTCTACGGCATGATCCAGACCAACGTCTGCGCCGAGCCCGGCGACAGCGGCGGCTCGCTCTTCTCCGGCACCACGGCACTGGGCCTCACCTCCGGCGGCAGCGGCAACTGCTCCTCCGGCGGCACCACGTTCTTCCAGCCGGTCACCGAGGCGCTGAGCGCCTACGGCGTCAGCGTCTTCTAGACCTCACGCACCGCACCACCTGCCGACGGGCCGCGCTCACCGAGCGCGGCCCGTTGTCGTGGCCGCTTCCCGTGCGGGCGGGCGCTGTGCCAGGCTCGCGGGTATGCGTTACATCATCGTGGGAACCGGCGCCGTCGGCGGCGCCATAGGCGGACGGCTGGCGGAGGCGGGCCACGAGGTGGTGCTCGTCGCGCGCGGAGCGCAGTACGACGCCCTGCGCGAGGACGGGCTGCGCCTCACCACACCCGAGGGCACCCGCACCCACCGCCTCCCCGTCGTCGACGGCCCGGAGGCACTGGACCTCGGTCCGGACGACGCCCTCGTCCTCGCCGTCAAGACCCAGGACAGCGTCGCCGCCCTCGACGCCTGGAGCGCACGGCCCGTGGCGGGCGGCGGAACCGCGGGCGAGCGGCTCCCCCTGATCTGTGCGCAGAACGGCGTCGAGAGCGAACGCCTGGCCCTGCGCCGGTTCCACCGCGTCTACGGCTGCTGCGTCTACCTCCCCGCGAGCTTCGTGGAACCGGGCAGGGTCCTCGCCGCCGGAGCCCCGCTCACCGGCATCCTCCACCTCGGCCGGTATCCGTCCGGTGCCGACGACACGGTGCGCGCCGTCTCCGCGGACTGGGAGAAGGCGAAGCTGGAGGCCCCCGTTGTCCCCGACGTGATGCGCTGGAAGTACGCCAAGCTGCTCTCCAACCTCGCCAACGCGATCGAGGCGGTCGCCGGTGTGCTCGACGGCCCCGACGGATTCGCCCTCTTCGACCGGGCCCGGGCGGAAGGACGGGCGGTGCTCGCGGCGGCCAGCATCGAGGCCACGGGAAGCGGGGAGCAGGAGGAGGCCCGCGGCGGCAGGATCCGCTTCGACCCGTTCGACGGGTCCGAGCGTGGCGGCGGCTCGTCCTGGCAGAGTCTCAGCCGGGGCACGGGCACCATCGAGGCCGACTACCTCAACGGCGAGATCGTCGTGCTCGGCCGGCTGCACGGCATCCCGACACCGGTCAACGAGGTGCTGCGGCGCACCGCGAACGCCTTCGCCCGGGAGCGGCGCGCCGCCGGCTCGATGACGGTCGCCGAACTCACCGCCCTGGCGGACGCGGCGTCCTGAGACCCGAGCACCTTGTCGCATTTCTTCAAGACCCGGCCGCCGGGCGGAACGCACGATGGGTGCATGCAGAACGCGTACACACACATGGCCGAATGCGCCACGGAGTCCGCCCGGGTCGCCCGGGGCATCGGGGCCACGCTGCCGCTCACCTCCACGACCGCCTGCCACGGCTGGGACCTGCGGGAACTGATCAACCACTGGGTGCTCTACAGTGCGTACGGACTGGAGCACCGGGCCCTGCGCACCCCCATCCCCGACGAGCTGACGGCCCGTGACTTCACGGCCGACCCCGACTGGCCCGAGCGGTACGCGGCCCAACTGGAACGCGCGGTCGCCGCCTGGTCCGACCCGGCGGCCCGGGAGGGCACCGTCGACACCGGGCACGGCTCCACACCCGCCCGGGAGATGGCGGCGATGCTTCTCATGGAGACGGTGCTGCACGGCTGGGACGTGGCCCGGGCCACGGGACAGGAGTTCCGACTCTCCGGGCCTGCGGCGGCCTGCCTCCTCGAAACGGTCGAGGGGACGGCCGCGCTCTACCGGCAGTACGAGGGATTCGCCGCTGAGGTCACCCCGCCCGCCGCCGCGTCCGACTTCGAGCGCGCGCTGGCTCTCAGCGGCCGCGATCCGCGCCGAGCCGCCGTGGTCTGACGCGTCACGCGGCACCGGTGGCCCAGCACAATGCCGTCCGAATGGCCCAGAACCGTGGGCCACGGTCTCCCTGGGCTCCTCGCATGAGCACTCACGTGAACGAGACAGCGGGCAGGACGGCGGTCGACTTCTCCTTCGACCCCGCCTGCCCGTTCGCCTGGATCGCCTCCCGATGGATGCTGGAGGTGGAGCGCGAGCGCGACATCGAGCTCCGTTTCCACGTCATGAGCCTCCATCTGCACAACACCGGCAACGAACTCCCCGCGTGGTACCGGGAGCTGGTCGACCGGTCGATCGGCCCCGTCCGGGTCGCCGCCGCAGCGGCGGACCACGGGCCCGGCGTCCTCAGGGACCTCTACAGAGGCCGCGCACACCGACACGTACGACGAGGCCGTACGCCGTAGCCATGACCGGGGGAAGGACCCCGTTGCCGGTTCCTACGTCGGCACTCCCACGATCCACGTCGACGGTACCGTCTGCTTCGGCCCGGTACTCAACTCCGTGCCCCGCGGCCAGGAGGCGGCGCTGCTCTTCGACAGCTTCCGGGTTCTCGTCGGCCACCCGGACTTCTTCGAGCTGAAGCGCGAGCGCACCGGGAGCCTGGACCTCGGTGAGAGGCCTTAAGCGCTCAACGCCCCGTCGACCGGAACGAGGGCCTCGTCGTACCGGGTCAGCAGCAGCCGGCCCAGCGCGGGGGACGGCCCCAGGACGCCGGCCAGCACATCCGCCCCGGCCTCCTCCGCCCCCGCCGCGATGCGGTCGGGGAGACGGCCGGGGGCGATGACGTACGGCGCGACCGCGACCCGCCGTACGCCGTCGGCCCGCAGGGCGCGTACGACGTCGGCGGTGCGGGGGAGGGATGCGGAGGCGAACGCAGGCCGCACGGCGCACCAACCGGTGTGCCGCAGCTCCCGCGCGATTTCAGCGATCACTGCGATCGCCTCCGGGTCTGTGGAGCCCGCCGAGGCCAGGACCAGCCCGGTCGAGCTCTTGTCGCCGGGGGAGACCCCGGCCTCGTACAGCCTCTGTTCCAGTGCGGCGTTCAGCAGCGGGGACGGGCCGAGGACCTCGGCCTGGCCGATCCGCAGCCGCGGCAGCCGTGCGCGGGCCTCGCGCAGCACCGAGGGGATGTCCGACTTGGCGTGGAAGGCCCGGGTCAGCAGCAGGGGGAGCGCGACGACCTCGCCCGCCCCCTCCGCGGCCAGGCGCTCCAGCACCCTGGGCACGGACGGGGCGTTGAACTCCAGGAAGCCCGTCTCCACACGCAGCCCGGGCCGCAGCGACCGTACCCGCGCGGTGAGCGCGTGGACGGTCGCCGCGTGCCGCGGGTCGCGGCTGCCGTGGGCGATGACGAGCAGGACGGGGGAGGCCATGGGAGATCAGCCCTTCACGAGGAGACCGCGGCTGCGCAGCACCCGCCGCTCCAGCGGGCTGAAGATCAGCAGGTCGATCGCGATGCCGACGAACAGGATCAGGAGGATCGCCAGGAAGATCCCCGGCATGTCGAAGTTGTTCCGGCCGTTCTCCAGCAACTGGCCGAGCCCCAGGCCCAGGTCGGGCGAGGACGCGATGATCTCGGCGGCCATCAGCGAGCGCCAGGAGAACGCCCAGCCCTGCTTGAGGCCCGCCAGATAACCGGGCAGCGCCGCCGGCAGGACGATGTGGATCGTCCCGCGCAGCCCCGTCGCACCGATCGTGCGGCCCGCGCGCAGGAACAGCGGGGGTACCTGGTCGACGCCGGAGACCAGGCCGTTGGCGACCGAGGGGACCGCGCCGAGCAGGATCACCGCGTACATCGTCTTGTCGTCGAGCCCCAGCCAGATGATGGCCGGAGCCACCCACGCCACCGACGGCAGGGACTGCAGCCCGGAGAGGATCGGCCCGATCGCCGCCCTGACCACCTTCACCCGTGCCACCAGCAGACCCAGCGGGGTGCCGATCGCGACGGCCATCACGAAGCCGAGCAGACCGCGCGACACGCTGGTCCAGATGACCTCCAGCAGGGTGCCCTGCAGCCACATGTCGGTCAGGCTGTCCCAGACCGCCGCCGGCGGCGGGAGCTTGTAGTCGTCGGTGACCTTCGCCCAGACCAGCAGCTGCCAGACGAGGACCACCAGGACGACCGCGACGACCGGCGGCAGGACCTTGTTGAGCAGGATCTCGCGGGTCGGCGTCCTGCGTACCTGTACGGCGTCGAGGGCGTCCAGGCCCGCCTCGAGACCCGCCAGGTCGTCGGCCTTCGTTTCAGTGCTGGCCATGTCGGCGGATCTCCCCACGCAGTTGTTCGGTGATCTCGACGGACAGCTCCGCCACGGCGGTGTCCTCGATGCGGCGAGGCTGCTCGATGTCGACCGTCCACTCCCGGGCGATCCGGCCGGGACGCGACGACAGCAGGATGACGCGCTGGGCGAGTCGCACCGCCTCACGCACGTTGTGGGTGACGAAGAGGACGGAGGCGTTCGTCTCCCGCCAGATCCGGGTCAGTTCGTCGTGCAGCACGTCGCGGGTGATCGCGTCGAGCGCGGCGAACGGCTCGTCCATCAGCAGCAGCCGGCTGTCCTGGGCGAGCGCCCGGGCCATCGCCACGCGCTGGCGCATCCCGCCCGAGAGCTCGTGCACCCGCTTCCCGTACGCCCCGCCGAGGCGCACGAGTTCGAGCAGCCGTTCCGCCTCCGGGCGGCGGTCCGACTTCGATACCCCGCGCAGCCGCAGGGCGAGTTCGATGTTCTTGCCCGCGGTCAGCCACGGGAAGAGGGCGTGCTCCTGGAACATCAGAGCCGGCCGCCCGCCGGGGGTCTCGATGGAGCCCGCGGTCGGGCGGTCGAGTCCGGCCACCAGGTTGAGCAGGGTCGATTTGCCGCACCCGGATGCTCCCAGGAGGGTGACGAACTCGCCCGGAGCGACATCGAGCGTGATGTCGTCCAGGACGAGCTGCTGCCCCGTGGGCCCGGCGAAGGACTTGGACACGTTCGTGATGCGAGCGGCGTGCTCGACCGCTGCACGGTCCTCGGCCTTGGTGAGGGTGGTGGTCGCCATGGTCGTCACCTCCTGGGAGTCGTCAGTGATCCTGATGCGGTCGGGCTTACTTGACGCCGAGACCGGCGTCGGCGGCCTGGGGCTGTCCCGCGGCCTTGAGGATCTTGTTCAGCGGCTTCAGGTCGTAGATGCCGTCGAGGTCGGGCTTCTCCAGCAGGCCGGCCTTGACCGCGTGGGCCGCCTGGGCCTCGAGCGTGGCGGCCAGCGGGTCGTCGGTGATCTGGATGGACTCCCAGGCCGGGTCGAGGACCTCGGCGGGCAGGGCCTTGCCGCCCAGCTCCTTGAGCGCCGCGTTGGCCGAGGCCTTCGCCTTGTCCGGGTTGGCGTTGATCCACTTGTTGGTGCTCACCGTGCCGCGCAGCACCGCGTCGACGACGTCCGGGTGCTCGGAGAGGAACTTCTGCGACACGATGATGTTCGTGATGACGAACTTGCCGTCCGGCCACAGAGTCGACTCGTCGAGCAGGACCTTGCCGCCCTCGGCGACCAGCTTCGAGGCGGTCGGCTCCGGGACCCAGGCGCCGTCCAGGGAACCCGACTTGAAGGCGTCCGGAGTCACCTTGTTGTCCGAACGGACCACGGAGACGTCGCCCTTGCCGCTCTGGGCGTCGACCTTCCAGCCCTTCTCGGAGATCCAGTTGAGGAACGCCACGTCCTGCGTGTTGCCGAGCTGCGGGGTGGCGATCTTCTTGCCCTTGATGTCGTCCAGGGTCTTGATCTTCTTCGGGTTCACGACGAGCTTCACGCCGCCGGAGGCCGAGCCGCCGACGATCCGCAGGCTCTGGCCCTTGGACTTGCTGTAGCCGTTGATCGAGGGGGAGGGGCCGATGAAGCCGATGTCGATCGAACCCGCGTTGAGCGCCTCGATCTCGGAGGGCCCGGCGTTGAACGTCGAGGGCTTGACCGTGGTGCCGCCCAGCTCCTTGGCGATGAGGCCTTCCTGGATACCGACCAGGGCGGTGGCGTGCGTGAGGTTCGGGAAGTAACCGATCTTCACGGTGTCGGCCGAGAGCTTCTTCCCGCCGGCGGAGACGTTCGACTTCGCGGAGTCGTCGTCCTTCGCCTCGGAACCGTAGCCGCAGGCGGTGACCGCCACGGCGAGCAGCGGCAGAGCGGCGGCAGCGGCGAGGCTGCGGCGGAGAGTGGTACGGGTGGCAGGCACGGGAGGCATTCCTCTCGTCGGCCCGGTGCTCACGTCCCCATGGGACCAGGTGGCGCGGCCGGGCGATCGGCAGGTCTTCGTCTGAACTGGCGGTGCGAGCGGGCGCGCAGGCAGTGCGCGTACGTCATCACGCACATCGCCCGACCCCGCCCTGGCCGCTGCCGAGGGCGCCGCTGCCGACCCGGCCGCCCTCCTTCGCGAAGGTCGAGAAGAAGTCGGCGATCATCAGAAGTCCCACTCCGCGTCCTCGGCGGAGGTGTCCGCGTCCGCGTCCCCGTCGGTCACGGCGGCGAACGAGGCGCCCGCCATGCCGGCCGTCAGCGTCGTGCCGTCGGCCGGGTCGATCAGCAGGAACGAGCCGGTGCGCCGCGAGTCGGCGTAGGCGTCGAGCGCGAGCGGCTCGGCGGTACGTACGACGACCCGGCCGATGTCGTTCGCCACCAGCTGCCCGGGGGCCGGGTGCTGGGAGAGGTCGTCCAGCGTGAGCCGCGACGGGATCTCCTTGACGATCGCCTTGACCGTGCGGGTGGTGTGCTTGAGCAGCACCCGCTGGCCCACCGTGAGCGGCTGGTCGGCCACGTGGCAGACGGTCGCCTCGACGTCCTGCGTGGTGGCGGGCGTGTCCGAGCTCGGTGCGATCAGGTCGCCGCGCGAGACGTCGATGTCGTCGGCCAGCCGGATCGTCACCGACTGCGGGGCCCAGGCGATGTCGACGCTCTCGCCGAGCGCGTCGATGCCCTCGATCGTCGTGGTGCGCCCGGACGGCAGCACCGAGACCGTCTCACCGACCCGGAACACCCCGGCGGCGATCTGACCGGCGTACCCCCGGTAGTCGGGGTGCTCGGCGGTCTGCGGGCGGATCACGTACTGGACCGGGAAGCGGGCGTGGCACTCGGTCAGGTCATGGCTGACCGGCACCGTCTCCAGGTGCTCCAGGACGGTCGGGCCGCCGTACCAGTCCATGTGCGCGGACGGCTCCACGACGTTGTCGCCGGCCAGCGCGGAGATCGGGATCGCGGTGATCTCCGGGACGCCGAGCGAGGCGGCGTACGCGGTGAACTCCTCCGCTATCGCCGCGAACACGGGCTCCGCGTACTCCACGAGGTCCATCTTGTTGACGGCGAGGACGACGTGGGGGACGCGCAGCAGGGCGGCGACGGCGGCGTGGCGGCGGGTCTGTTCGACCACGCCGTTGCGGGCGTCGACCAGGACGACGGCGAGCTCGGCGGTGGAGGCGCCGGTGACCATGTTGCGGGTGTACTGCACATGGCCGGGGGTGTCGGCCAGGATGAACCGGCGGCGGGGCGTGGCGAAGTAGCGGTAGGCCACGTCGATGGTGATGCCCTGCTCGCGTTCGGCGCGCAGTCCGTCGGTCAGCAGCGCCAGGTCGGGCGCCTCCTGGCCGCGGTTGGTGGAGGCCAGCGCGACGGCTTCGAGCTGGTCGGTGAGGACCGACTTGGAGTCGTGCAGGAGGCGTCCGACGAGGGTGGACTTGCCGTCGTCGACGGACCCCGCGGTGGCGAACCGCAGCAGGGTGGTGGCCGAGAGCTGCTCGGTCGTGGTGCTGGTCATGGTTAGAAGTACCCCTCGCGCTTGCGGTCTTCCATCGCGGCCTCGGACATCTTGTCGTCGGCGCGGGTGGCACCCCGCTCGGTGAGCCGGGAGGCGGCGATCTCGGTGATCACGGCGTCCAGGGTGGTGGCGTCGGAGTCGACGGCGCCGGTGCAGGACATGTCGCCGACGGTGCGGTAGCGCACCTGGCGGGTCTCGACCTTCTCGTGGTCCTTGGGGCCGCCCCAGTCGCCCGCGGTGAGCCACATGCCGGAGCGGCTGAAGACCTCGCGCTCGTGGGCGAAGTAGATCTCCGGGAGTTCGATGCCCTCACGCTCGATGTACTGCCAGACGTCGAGCTCGGTCCAGTTGGAGATGGGGAAGACGCGGACGTGCTCGCCGGGGGCGTGGCGGCCGTTGTAGAGCTGCCACAGCTCGGGGCGCTGACGGCGGGGGTCCCACTGGGAGAACTCGTCGCGCAGGGAGAAGACGCGTTCCTTGGCGCGGGCCTTCTCCTCGTCGCGGCGTCCGCCGCCGAAGACGGCGTCGAAGCGGTGCTGCTGGATGGCCTCGGTCAGCGGGACCGTCTGCAGGGGGTTGCGGGTGCCGTCGGGGCGCTCGCGGAGCTTGCCCGCGTCGATGTACTCCTGGACGGAGGCGACATGCAGGCGCAGCCCGTGCTTCTCCACGGTGCGGTCGCGGTATTCGAGTACCTCGGGGAAGTTGTGCCCGGTGTCCACGTGCAGCAGCGTGAAGGGGACCGGGGCGGGGGCGAACGCCTTCAGCGCGAGGTGCAGCATCAGGATCGAGTCCTTGCCGCCGGAGAAGAGGATCACCGGCCGCTCGAACTCACCCGCCACCTCACGGAAGATGTGCACCGCCTCCGACTCCAGGGAGTCCAGGTGGCTCAGTGCGTACGGGTTGACGGTGCCTTCCGGCACGGTGGCGACAGTGCTCACGCCAGGCCCCTCTCGGTGAGCAGCGCACGAAGCGCCGCTGCGGACTCCTGCACGGTCTGCTGGTGCGACTCGATCCGCAGATCCGGCGACTCGGGTGCCTCGTAGGGGTCGTCGACCCCGGTGAGACCACTGATCTCGCCCGCTGCCTGCTTGGCGTACAGCCCCTTCACATCGCGCTCGGAGCACACCTCGACCGGGGTCGCGACGTGCACCTCCAGATACGCGGTGCCCTCCTGCTGATGACGCTTGCGCACCGCGTCACGGCTGTCGGCGTACGGCGCGATGACCGGGACGAGGGCCTTCACACCGTTGGCTGCCAGCAGTTCGGCGACGAAGCCGATCCGCTGGACGTTGGTGTGCCGGTCCTCGCGGGAGAAGCCGAGGCCCGCGGAGAGGAACTCCCGGATCTCGTCACCGTCGAGCACCTCGACCCGGTGCCCGTCGGCACGCAGCCGGCCGGCCAGCTCGTAGGCGATGGTGGTCTTGCCCGCGCTCGGCAGACCGGTGAGCCAGACGGTGGCTCCCGTCTCCGTCACGCTCATCGAAATCTCCTGATCAGTCGTCATCAGCCGTGCAGCCCGCACTCGGTCTTGCCCCGTCCGGCCCAGCGGCCGGCCCGTGCGTCCTCACCCTCCAGCACCCGGCGGGTGCAGGGCGCGCAGCCGACGGAGGCGTAACCGTCCATCAGCAGCGGGTTGGTCAGTACGCCGTGTTCGGCGACGTACGCGTCCACGTCGTCCTGGGTCCAGCGGGCGATCGGCGAGACCTTGACCTTGCGGCGCTTCTCGTCCCAGCCCACGACCGGGGTGTTCGCCCGGGTGGGGGACTCGTCACGGCGCAGCCCGGTCGCCCAGGCCGCGTACGCCGTCAGCCCCTCCTCCAGCGGCTTGACCTTGCGCAGAGCGCAGCACAGGTCGGGGTCGCGGTCGTGCAGCTTCGGTCCGTACTCGGCGTCCTGCTCGGCCACCGACTGACGCGGGGTCAGCGTGATGAGGTTGACGTCCATCACGGCGTCCACCGCGTCCCGGGTGCCGATGGTCTCCTCGAAGTGGTAGCCCGTGTCCAGGAAGACGACGTCCACTCCGGGGAAGACCCGGGAGGCCAGGTGCGCGACGACCGCGTCCTCCATGGAGGAGGTGACGCAGAAGCGCTTGCCGAAGGTGTCGGCGGCCCACTTCAGGATGTCGCTCGCGGAGGCGTCCTCCAGCTCGCGCCCGGCCCGCTCGGCCAGTTCCCTCAGGGCCTCGTCGGTGAGTTCGGCAGCGTGCAGCGTGTCCGTCATGTCCTGTCCCCTTCGACGTAATCGTCGCGCTGGAGCCCATGGGCCAGCAGGCCCAGGAACTTCAACTGGAACGCGCGGTTGCAGGAAGCACATTCCCAGGCGCCGTGTCCGGCCTCGTGCGGGCGCAGGTCCTCGTCGCCGCAGTAGGGGCAGTAGAACGGCGCGGCTCGTTCGCTCATGACAGCGACTCCGCACTGGCGCGGGCCGCCCAGGTCGCGAAGCGCTCGCCCTCCTCACGCTCCTCCTGGAACCTGCCGAGCACCCGCTCGACGTAGTCCGGGAGTTCGGCCGAGGTGACCTTCAGACCACGGACCTTGCGGCCGAAGCCGGCCTCCAGGCCGAGCGCGCCGCCGAGGTGCACCTGGTAGCCCTCGACCTGGTTGCCGTCGCCGTCCAGCATGAGCTGGCCCTTGAGGCCGATGTCCGCGGTCTGGATGCGGGCGCAGGCGTTGGGGCAGCCGTTGATGTTGATGGACAGCGGCTCCTCGAAGTCCGGCAGGCGGCGCTCCAGTTCGTCGATGAGCGCGGCGCCGCGCGCCTTCGTCTCGACGATCGCCAGCTTGCAGAACTCGATGCCGGTGCAGGCCATCGTGCCGCGCCGGAACGGGGAGGCGTTCACCTGGAAGTCCAGTGCCTCCAGACCGGCGGTCAGTGACTCGATCCGGTCCTGCTCCACGTCGAGGATGAGCATCTTCTGCTCGACGGTGGTGCGTACCCGGCCGGAGCCGTGCGCCTCGGCCAGATCGGCGATCTTGGCGAGGGTGGAGCCGTCCACCCGGCCCACGCGGGGGGCGAAGCCGACGTAGAAACGGCCGTCCTGCTGCCGGTGCACACCGATGTGGTCGCGCCAGCGGGAGGAGGGCTGCGCGGGCGGCGGACCGTCCAGGAGCGGGCGCTTGAGGTACTCGTCCTCGAGGATCTGACGGAACTTCTCCGGACCCCAGTCGGCCATCAGGAACTTCAGGCGGGCGCGCGTGCGCAGTCGGCGGTAGCCGTAGTCGCGGAAGATCCCGACGACACCGGCCCAGACGTCGGGGACCTCGTCCAGCGGCACCCAGGCGCCCAGGCGCTCGGCGAACCGCGGGTTGGTGGAGAGCCCGCCGCCGACCCACAGGTCGAAGCCGGGGCCGTGCTCGGGGTGGTCGACGCCCACGAACGCGATGTCGTTGATCTCGTGCACCACGTCCTGGACCGGCGAGCCGGAGATCGCGGTCTTGAACTTGCGCGGCAGGTTGGAGAACTCCTTGCTGCCGATGTAGCGCTCGTGGATCTCCTCGACCGCGGGGGTGCCGTCGATGATCTCGTCGGCGGCGATGCCGGCCACGGGCGAACCGATGATCACACGGGGGCAGTCACCGCAGGCCTCGGTGGTCGAGAGGCCGACCGCTTCGAGCTTCGCCCAGATCGCCGGGACGTCCTCGATGCGGATCCAGTGCAGCTGGACGTTCTGGCGGTCGGTGATGTCGGCCGTGCCGCGCGCGTACTCCTGCGAGATCTCGCCGATGACGCGCAGCTGCGCGGTGGTCAGCTTTCCGCCGTCGATGCGGACGCGCAGCATGAAGTAGCGGTCGTCCAGCTCCTCTGGCTCCAGGACGGCGGTCTTGCCGCCGTCGATGCCGGGCCGGCGCTGGGTGTACAGGCCCCACCAGCGCATACGTCCGCGCAGGTCGTTCGGGTCGATCGAGTCGAATCCGCGCTTCGAGTAGATCGTCTCGATGCGCGTCCGCACGTTGAGACTGTCGTCGTCCTTCTTGAACTGCTCGTTCCCGTTGAGCGGGGTGTAGTGACCCATCGCCCACTGACCTTCACCACGGTGACGTCCGGCCTTGCGGCGGGGCGTGGCGGTAGCAGGCTTCTCGGGGATGGCGGCCATGGCTATACGTCCTTCGGGACTGCAGGAGGGCGGCTCTGAACTGCACACTCGCGTGAGGCGCGGCGGTGCGCAGGGGGTGGAGCGGACTTCAGGAAATCGCGGTGCTGGAGACTCTCAGCGGACCGGACAGATGGCGCTGGACATGCGGCCGAGGTCGACGTGCCGCCGACTCACCAAGGCAATTCCAGTTCCAGACATGACGGAAGCGTGTCACGCGAATCTCGGGCCAGTCCACCACGATCCAATATGTGGACGGGATGGTCCCGATACGTGAGACGCTGTGGTGTCGGTCACGCCCTCGCTGTCGACAAAGCGACCTGAGGGTGTGTGGTCGGGCGTGCGATCAGGCGTGCGCGCCGGGCCAGGGGCCGGGGTGGGCGACCTGGAGCTCCTGCTCGATCTTCGTGTCGAACAGCCGGAACCCCCGCCGCAGATAGTTGTCCATCGCGTGCGGGCCGTCGTCGGAGCAGGTGTGCAGCCACACCCTCTTGGTGGGGGTCCGCTCCGGGTGGCGCTCCGCGAGGTCCCAGGCGCGCGCCACGCCGTACGACAGCAGGTGCCCGCCGATCCGGCGGCCCCGGAAGGCCGGGATCAGGCCGAAGTACGTGATTTCGACGGCCCCGTCCTCCTGGGCGTCGAGCTCGATGAACCCCGCCGGGGTCCCGTTCTCGTACGCCACCCAGGTCTCGACCCCCGGTCGCTTCAGGAAGGCCCGCCACTGCGCGTGGGTGTGGTCCAGCCGGTCGGTCCACCGGACATCCGCGCCCACCGCTGTGTAGAGGAACCGGCTGAACTCCGGCAGCGGTATCTCCGAGCGCGCGACCGTCACTCCGTCCGCGGGGAGGGCGGCGGGGCTCAGGTCGGCGGGCGACGTCTGTTCCAGATACCAGACGGTCACGTCGGAGACGGCGGTGGCGGAGTGGGTGGAGTCGCTCATGGCGGTCAGAAAACCACGGCCGCGACCTCCGGCCAAACCCGGCCGGGTCAGAGCGTCCCCGCGGGCATACGTGCCCTGAGCACCACCGGAGCCGTCGAACGGGGCAGCAGATCGGCCGGCACGTCCGGATGGACCACCTCCACCTCGACGCCTTCGCGGAAGCGGTAGGGCCGATGGGTCAGCACCTCCGCGAGGTGACGGCGTATCCGGGATATCTCGGCCCGCACCGTCACCGTCCTGGAGGCGTCACCGAAGACGTCCTCGGCCAGCTCGGCCGCGGTGCGCCCCTCCCGGTTCCGGGCCAGGGCGTACAGCAGCTCCGCGTGACGGGGCGAGAGCGGGTGCGTCCAGCTGCCCACGGGGCCCGTCACATGGATCGTGAGGCCCCGCTCCCGGCTCAGGTCCAGCACCACCCGGCGCGGCGGGCGGTCGTGCGTACCCTCCGCGACCTGGACCAGCCAGCCGCCGGGCAGCGGCTCCACCCGGCACATCCCGAGCGCGGCCAGCCACACCGTGCCCGGCTGCAGCGACTTCGGCAGCGGCAGCCGGTCCACGGGAGGCATCCCGCTGACGGCGGCCAGCCAGCCGTGGGTGTCCACCACCAGCGCCCGGCCGCCCAGCCGGCACAGGAGCGGCGCGGCCACCGAGCGCAGCCGCTCGATCGCCACCAGATGCCGGCCGCGCAGCTCGCTCTCCGCCAGCGCCGCCACCGAACCCACCAGCGCCAGCGTCGCCGGATGGAAGGTGGAGGCGGGCCCGCTGATGTCGACGATGCCCATCAGACGGCCGTCCCGGGGGTCTCGCACCGGGGCCGCCGCGCAGGTCCAGGTGTGCAGGGCGCGGATGAAGTGCTCGGCGGAGTGGACCTGGATGGGCGTGCGTGCGGCGAGTGCCGTACCGATGGCGTTCGTGCCCGTCGCCGACTCCGCCCAGGCGGCACCCTCCTCCAGACAGATGTCCTTGGCCTGGCGCATCACGGCCGAGTGTCCCTGACGCCACAGGATCCTGCCCTCCGTGTCGGTGACGACCATGATCTGCTGCGCCGCGTCCGCGATCGTGGCCAGTCCCTCCCGCAGCACGGGCATGACCATGCCGAGCGCGGTGGCCCTGCGCCGGTGCTCGATCTCGTCGGTCTCCAGCAGTCTGCTCTCCGGCGACTGCTCGGGATCGATCCCGCTGCGCAGTGCACGGTCCCAGGACGCGCCGATCTCCTCGCGCGGAGCGGCCGCCGTACGCTCGCCCGCCAGCCGGGCCTCCCGTGCACGGTGGACCAAGCGCTCGGTCAGCGCCGGGTACGAGGCGTCTTCCGGCCGCGGTCGCGCGACAGGCTCTGTTCCCATGACGGTCCCCCCAACAAAGCGTGGGCCCGGTCCGGAAGAGAGAAACCCAGCCCAAAGGACACATCCTGCCGTGCAGGGTGCCCGTTGACTCGTACTCCGCGCAATGGTTGCAACCCTTTGCAACTCTGGTGAACGGGCCGCAGACCGTACGAGAGTGGCAGAACACCGTGCGGGGAGTTCTCGACCCGCCGTGCGGTGGTGCACAAGCGGAGGGTGGTGCCGTGTCGGCGCAGCACCACCCTCCGTCGTTTGTCACCGTTCCGCCAGAATCACTACCCCTCCTGCGCCCGCGCCCGCTCCACGACCGTGGCCAGATCCAGACTGTGCGGCAGCGTCCCGAAGGCCGAGCCCCAGTCCCCGCCCAGCCGTGAGGCGCAGAACGCGTCCGCGACCTCCGCCGGCGCCCAGCGCAGCAGCAGCGAGCCCTGCAGCACCAGGGTCATCCGCTCCACCAGTCGCCGGGCACGTGCCTCGACGGCGTCCAGGTCGGCCAGCTCCGTCAGCAGGTCCTTGATCGCCGCGTCGAGCCGGTGGTCCGCGCCCCGCGCCTTCCCGACCTCCTGGAGGAAGGCGTTGAGCGCCTGCGGCTCACGCTGCAGCGCCCGCAGCACATCGAGGGCCTGTACGTTGCCCGAGCCCTCCCAGATCGAGTTGAGCGGCGCCTCCCGCAGCAGCCGGGGCATTCCGGACTCCTCGACGTAACCGTTGCCGCCGAGGCATTCGAGTGCCTCCCCGACCACCGCGGTGCACCGCTTCGTCACCCAGTACTTGGCCGCAGGGACCGCGATCCGCAGGAAGGCCCGCTCCTCCTCCGTGTCCGCGTCGTAGGCGGCGGCCAGCCGCAGCGCGAGCGTCGTCGCCGCCTCCGACTCCAGGGCCAGGTCGGCCAGTACGTTACGCATCAGCGGCTTGTCGATCAGCAGCCCGCCGAACGCGCTGCGGTAGGCGCTGTGGTGGATCGCCTGTGCCACCGCCTGCCGCATCAGAGCCGCCGAACCGACCACGCAGTCCAGCCGGGTCGCCGCCACCATCTCGATGATGGTGCGCACCCCCCGCCCCTCCTCGCCGACCCGGCGGGCCCACGTCCCGTCGAACTCGACCTCGCTGGAGGCGTTGGACCTGTTGCCCAGCTTGTCCTTGAGGCGCTGGATCGCGAAGACGTTGCGCGCACCGTCCGGCAGGACCCGCGGCACGAGGAAGCAGCTCAGCCCGCCCGGCGCCTGCGCCAGCACCAGGAAACCGTCCGACATGGGCGCCGAACAGAACCACTTGTGGCCGGTGAGCAGATACTCCCCGTCGCCGGCCAGCGGCTCGGCCCGGGTGGTGTTGGACCGCACGTCGGTGCCGCCCTGCTTCTCCGTCATGCCCATCCCGAAGAGCACACCGGCCTTCTGTGACGCGGGACGCAGCCCCTCCTCGTACACGTGCGACGTCAGCAGCGGCTCCCACTCCGCGGCCAGCGCGGGGTCGGTCCGCAGCGCCGGGACCGCCGCGTGCGTCATCGACAGCGGGCATCCGTGGCCGGCTTCGGCCTGCGTCCAGACCAGGAACCCGGCCGCGCGCCTGACATGGCCGCCCTGCCTGCCCCAGGCGTCCGTCAGCCCGGCCGTGACCGCGTGACCCAGCAGCCGGTGCCAGGCCGGGTGGAAGTCCACCTCGTCGATGCGGTGCCCGTAGCGGTCGTGCGTACGCAGCTTCGGCGGGTTCTCGTTGGCCTGCGCACCCCACTCCTGGGCCTGCAGGGAGCCGGCGGACCGGCCCAGCCCGCTGAGCTCCTCCCGGGCCTCGTCGCGGATTCCGGGCGCGAGATGCCGCTCGACAGCCTCCGCCAGTGCCCGGTCGGCTGCGAAGACGTCATAGCCGACCAGCGGCGGAACCTGGTTGGTCACTGTGTGGGTGCTAGGTGCCATGCCGATACGGTAAGGAGGTGCAGGCAGCAAATGAAACACCCGAGCGGCCACCGGGTCGGCTCCACCGGGCTCGAGTCCTCTACCGCAACGTCTCGAAGCGGCAGATGGCATGGCAGTTGCTCAAGGACACGGTCAATTCGTGCATCGAGTACCGCATCCTCGGCCTCGCGGCCGAGGCGGCGTTCTTCACCCTGCTGTCCCTGCCACCGCTGCTGCTCGGCCTGATCGGGCTGCTCGGCTACGTCGACGACTGGACAGCCACCACCACGGTCGCCTCCATCGAGCGCAACATCCTGGGCGCGGTGCACACGGTGCTCTCCGAGCGGGGCGTCAAGGAGATCGCCGAGCCCCTCATAGCCGACGTGACCACGGGCGCGCGCCCCGACGTCATCTCCCTCGGCTTCGCGATCGCGCTCTGGTCGGGCTCGCGCGCGGTGAACGTCTTCATCGACACCATCACCGTGATGTACGGGCTCGACGGCCACCGCGGCATCGTCAAGACCCGTCTGCTCGCGTTCCTGCTGTACGTGGTCGCGCTGTTGCTGGGCGCGGTGGTGCTGCCGCTGCTGGTGGTCGGTCCCGACCGGGTGGTGGAGTTCGTCCCGTGGGGCACCGAGGTGCTCGCGGTCATGTACTGGCCGCTCGTGATACTGCTGTCCATCGCGTTCCTGACGACGCTCTACCACGTGTCCGTCCCCGTCCGTTCGCCGTGGATAGAGGACGTGCCCGGGGCGCTCGTGGCGCTCGGGATGTGGGTGGTGGGAAGCTTCCTGCTGCGGATCTACCTGACGAGCACCGTCGAAGGGCCCACCATCTACGGCTCGTTGGCCGCGCCCATCGCGGTCCTGCTCTGGATAGGGATCTCCGCCTTCGCCGTACTCGTGGGTGCCGCGGTGAACGCGGCGATCGACCGTGTCTGGCCCTCGCTCGCCACCGCCGCGGCCCGCGCCGCCAGTGACCGGATCAAGGCCGCCCAGGCCGCGGAGCTCGTGGCACGGGCCGCGAACTGGGACGTGTACGCCGACGAGGACGACGAGGAGGACGTGTTCATGCCGTCCGAATTCCCCGAGCGCTGGTCACGCTTCCTGCCCCCGGACGACGTGAAGTCCCGCCTGCACGGGAACCGGGACAAGGATTCCCCCTGAGGACCCGGGGGCTCTCCCGATAGCCTGGTGACATGGGCGCACGGTACGAGGAGCGGGCATCGCGCTTCGGCGGCGCGGTCCTCTGGACCTGGTCCGGGCCGCGCGAACCCTCACGGCCCGTCCTGCCCGACGGCTGCATGGACCTGCTGTGGGCCGGCGGGCGGCTGCTGGTGGCAGGCCCCGACACCCACGCCTTCACCCCCGCCGCGGCGCTCTCCGGCAGCTGCGCGGGCATCCGCTTCGCCCCCGGCACGGCACCCGCGCTCCTGGGCGTCCCCGCGCACGAGCTGCGCGACCGGCGGGTCGCGCTCGACGCCCTCTGGCCGGGCCCCGAGGTCCGCGGGCTCACCGAGCGGACCGGCGAGGCCGACGACCCGGCCGCCGCGCTGGAGGACATCGCCCTGCGCCGGGCAGCCGGCACCGAGCCCCCGGACCCGCTCACGGCGGCAGTCGCCGCACAGCTGCGGCAGGGGCGTTCCGTCGCCGCCACCGCGCGGGAGGTCGGGCTCGGCGCCCGCCAGCTGCACCGGCGCTCGCTGGCCGCGTTCGGCTACGGCCCCAAGACGCTGGCCAGGGTCCTCAGGCTGCAGCGCGCCCTGGACCTCGTACGGGCGGGAACGCCGTACGCCGAGGCCGCGTGCGCCGCGGGCTGTACGGACCAGGCGCACCTGGCCCGGGAGATGCGGGACCTGGCCGGGACGACCCTCGGCGGCTATCTGGCCGTGACGGGTCACGAGGGGTTGGCGGCGAACAGCGAGACCCCGCAGCCGTCCGGGTCGAGGACGACCGCGTAACGCTGGCCCCAGACGGCGTCCCAGGGCTCCAGACCGCCCTCGTAACCGGCGGCGGTCAGTCCGGCGTACACCGCGTCCACCTCCGCCGGGCTGTCGCAGAGGAAGGCGAGCCCGAGGCGCTCACCGCCCTTCGGAGCCGTCCAGCCGGGGTCGAACGAGCGGATGACGTCCTCGGTGTCCCACAGCAGGCGCTGCCCGCCCGGAAGGGTCACTTCGACATGGGGTGCCGATTCGGCCCCGGCGGGGATGTCGAGCCCGAGCCTTCGGTAGAAGGCGAGCGATGCGGCCATGTCGGCGGTGATGACGGAGATCGCGTCGAGTCGTGGAGTCATGGAACGACCGTACGGCGGGGGCCGTGAGCAGGTCTTGTACGAAACGGTCACGGCTCCCGGCGTACGGCTCAGGCGCAGTCGGCCGGCGAGGTGCCGGGGTCCGTCAGCGCCAGCCCCAGCTGAGCGCGCTCGGTGAGCCAGCGGGTCGGCCGGTGACGCGGGTCGCCGGTCGTGGCGTGCAGGGACCGCTGCAGCTCCAGCATCCGCGCGGCGCCGACCCGGTCGCCCCAGGCCAGCGGCCCCGCCGGGTACCCGAGGCCCGTCGTGACGGCGAGGTCGATGTCCGCCGGGGTGGCCAGCGAGCGTTCCGCGATCGATGCGGCGACCGAGACCATCGACGCGAGCAGCCGCTGCGCCACCGAGCCCGCGGTGTCCCGCACCACCGACACGGCCCAGGGGTCCTCGCCGTCCGCCGCGCGGGCCAGGACGGCGCGGGCGTCCCGCGCGGCGGCCGGGTCGGCCGCGGGCGTCACCGCGAGTACCCGCCGGCGGCCCGCCGGGGCCAGCGGGTCGACGCCGAAGGTGCGTGCGACGGGGAGTCCCAGCGAGGCGACGGAGGCCGCCACCGTGGTACCCCAGACCGGGACGAGGACGAGGGCGCGGTCGGAGGGCTCGGCACCGCTCTCGACCGTCGCTCCCGCGGCGGACAGCGCGGACCGCAGGGCTGCCGTGTCCTCTGCGCCCTCGCCGCCCGCGACGAACACCGGCCGGTCCGCGTCACCCGTCACCGGCGCCTCCGGGGCGGGGGCGGACGCCTCGGGACCGTACGCGAACCAGCCCTGCCCGGTCTTGCGGCCGTGCAGGCCCGCGGTCACCCGGTTCGGCGTCAGGTAGGAGGGGCGGAGCCGGTCCTCGTGACGGAAGCCCTGCCAGATCGAGTCGATCACGGCAGCCGTGACGTCGAGGCCGGTGAGATCCATCAGCTCGAAGGGGCCCATGCGCAGCCCCAGGACGTCCCGGGCGATCCGGTCGATGCCGGCAGGGTCGGCGACGGACTCCTCCAGCAGCGCCAGGGCCTCGGTCACCAGCCCCCGGCCCGCGTGGTTGACCAGGAAGCCGGGGGTGTCGGCGACGGTGACCGCGCGGTGGCCGCAGCTCTCGACCAGCTCCGTGAGAACCGCCGGGATCCCCGGACGGGTGGCGGCGCCCGGCACGACCTCGACGATCCTCATCAGCGGCACGGGGTTGAAGAAGTGCAGCCCCGCGAGCCGCCCCGGATCCCGGAGCGACGCGGCGATCCGGGTCACCGACAGGGACGAGGTGTTGGTCGCGAAGACCGCCGACTCCGGCAGGACCTGCTCCAGCTTCCCGAAGACCTCGGCCTTGGTGTCCAGGTCCTCCCGTACGGCCTCGATGACCAGCCCGACCTCCGGGCCGGGTGCCCACGGGTCGTCCAGCGGGACCAGCCGCTCCAGGGCCGCGTCCCGGTCCCCGGCGGACATCCGCCCCTTGTCCACCGCGCGCTCCAGCATGGACCGGACGAAGCCGACCGCCGCCGTCACCGCCTCGGTCCGGACGTCGCAGAGCTCTACGGTGTGTCCGCCGGCCGCCGCCCACTGGGCGATACCGCGTCCCATGGCTCCGGCGCCGACGATCCTGATACGCATGGCAGTTACGGTCCTCTCGGGGTGGGGATCGGGGAAGTGCTCCCCGGAATCGAGGGTGCCCTCAGCGAAGATAGACGCGGCCGGGGTCGACGTCCTCCCGGAGGAGCCGCAGCTCCGCGGCGGTCGGCGGCGGCACGGTGCCGACCGCGTCGGACACCTTCAGGTCCCAGCCGGTCGCCTCCCGGACCTGCTCGACCGTGACACCCGGGTGGACCGCGATCAGCTTCAGCTCCTCGCCGACACCCTCGCGTGCCAGGATGCCCAGTTCGGTGATGACCCGGGTGACTCCCGCGCCCAGCGGCCTGATCCCGTCGGCGAGCGCGCGGTCCGGTCCCGGGGTGGTGCAGAAGTCCAGGGTCCCGGTGAAGGAGCGCGGGTTGTGACGGCGCATCACCACGAACACCTCGTGGGAGTTGGCCATCACCTCGATCGCGCCGCCGGAACCGGGGAGCCGCACCGTGGGACTGTCCCAGTCGCCGATGACGGAGGCGTTGAGGTTGCCCCACCGGTCGATCTGTGCCGCGCCGAGGAAGCCCACGTCGATGTGGCCGCCCTGGAGCACGCAGCCGAAGAGCGCCGGCATCGACAGCACGGCCTCCGCGCCCGAGATGAGTACCGCGTCGGCGATGGTCTCCGGCAGATGCGAGGGGTGCGCCCCGCAGACCCCGGACTCGTACACGACCTCGATGTGCGGCGCGACGGTCAGACGGGCGAGCTCGGTGGCGAGCGTCGGCAGCCCGATGCCGGCGAACACCGTGCGGCGGGAGGCCAGTTCGCGGGAGGCGACGACGGAGAGCAACTCGGACGAGGTGACGGTCCCCGGTGCGGTGGTGGTCATGGTCCGTTCCTTCCCCTGCGGCGCGCTCACAGCCGCCGCCCGTAGTTCACCGGTTCGCTGAGCGCCTCGCCCACCGCGAGCCCCGCCCAGAAGTCCTCGCCCAGCTTGTCGACGTACTCGGCGTGGTCCGCCGTTCCGTACACCCACTCTGCCAGCCACGCCCGCAGCCGCTCCGGGTCCTTGCTGATGTGCGACCAGGCCCGGTAGAAGGCGTTGTCGCGGTCGTAGTACCCCTGCGCGAAGGACGGGTGCGCGCCGCGCGGGCAGACGACGACGGCGTCCACGGCGTGGGACGGGACGAGTGTGCGGTTGGGGTCCGAGCGGACCACCTCGTCCCCGACGATCTCCTCGACGACGACGATCGCCTTGTCCGCGGCGTACACCGCCTCGGCCTGGATGCCGGTCAGCCCCCAGATCTGGGTGTTGCCCCGGCGGTCGGCCCGTTGTGCGTGGATGATCGTCACGTCCGGGTTCACGGGTGGCACGACGTAGATCTGCTCCGGCTCCCCGCCGGGCCCGGGGTAGGGCGACGTCACCTTGCGCAGATCGCCGTTGACGGACGGCAGATCGCTGCCGCCGTAGCTGCGCAGCGGATAGAACGGCAGCCGCTGGGAGCCCGCGAGGTAGCGGCAGACCATCCCGTAGTGGCTGTACTCCTCGAAGGCCAGCGGAGCCGGGTCGGCGCGCTCGATCCTGCGCCGCAGCTCGCCGAGCGAACCGGCGGAGGAGTTGCCCACGAAAGAGGAGACCAGCCGCGAGACGCAGCCCGCCGCGATCATCTGGTCCACCACGATGTCCGCCGTCATCCGTACGACGGTGAGGTCCTTGCGGCCCTGCCGGATGATCTCGTGCCCGGCGGCGGTGGGCACGAGATGGGTGAACCCTTCGAGGCTGACGGTGGCCCCGTCGTGCACGAAGGAGGCGACGGCCTCCTTCATCGACATGACTTTGCCGGCCCCGTCGGCCGTATCCGTCCGCTCCACGGTGCTCCTCGGGCGAGTGCGTGCTGGTCGCCCTCACCGTGTCAGCGGCCATTGATTGCTGTCCAATACCAAATTAAGGTCGGATCAAGACTCATGGTTAATGAATGGAAGCCTCGATGGAACTGCGTCATCTGACCGCGTTCACCGCCGTCGCCGAGGAGCTGCACTTCGGCCGCGCCGCCAAGCGGCTCCAGATGGCGCAGCCCCCGCTCAGCCAGCAGATCCGGCAGCTGGAGAAGGAGCTCGGCGTCCAGCTCTTCGAGCGCAACACCCGCTCGGTGAGGCTCACCAGCGCGGGGGAGTCCTTCCTCGAACCCGTACGGACCGTGCTCGACGACCTCGACATCGCGGTACGCGCCGCGAAGGCCGCAGGGCGCGGGGAGTACGGCCGGGTCACCATCGGCTTCGCGGGAGCGTCGAGCCACGAGACGCTGCCCCTGCTGACCCGGGCCGTACGGGCCGCCCATCCCGGGATCGAGCTGGCCATGAAGGGCCAGACCTACGCCAACGTCGCCCTGTCCCGGGTCGCCGACGGCTCCCTCGACCTGGGATTCGTCCGGCTGCCGGTCACTCAGCCCGGGGTGGCCTACCGGGTGATCGACGAGGAGGAGCTGCTCTGCGCGCTGCCCTCCGACCACCCGCTCGCCCGCCTGGAGAGCATCCCGATCGGAATCCTCGCCGACGAACCCTTCGTCTCCTTCCCCGCGAACGCCGGCTCCACGGTGCGCGACGCGATGGTGCAGGTCTGCGAGGCCACCGGTTTCAACCCGCGCGTGGTGCAGGAGGCCCCCGACTCGTACACGATCCTGGCCCTCGTCGCTGCGGGCGTCGGCGTCACGCTCACGGTCTCCTCCGTCCGCCACATCCAGCAGAACGGGCTGGTCTACCGGTCCCTCGCCGGCCCGCCTGTCCGGCGTCAGGCGGCGCTGGCCTGGCGCACGGACAACCCCTCGGCCGCGCTCCGAGCGGTGCTCGCGGTCGCCGAGGAGGCCCTGCCCACGCCCTGAAGGTCTGATTGAGACGCGTGGCGTCTTGAATGTGCGGTAACTCGATATTGGACCGACTCAGTGGTCCAGTGCGAAGGTCACCCCACACACCCGAGCCGCCGAAAGGTGTTCCGCCGTGCCCGACCAGACCGATGTCGTCATCTGCGAACCGCTGCGCACCCCCATCGGGCGGTTCGGCGGAGCCTTCGCCCAGCAGACGCCCGCCGCGCTCGCCGCACGCGTCATCGCCGAGGTCGTCGCCCGTACGGGCATCGACCCGGACCGGGTGGACGAGGTGATCCTCGGACACGCCTACCCCTCGTCCGAGGCCCCCGCCATCGGCCGCGTCGCCGCCCTGGACGCCGGACTCCCCGACACCGTCACCGGCGCCCAGATCGACCGTCGCTGCGGCTCCGGGCTGCAGGCCGTCCTCGACGCGGCCATGCAGATCCGGGCCGGCTTCAGCGACGTCGTCGTCGCGGGCGGCGTCGATGTCATGAGCGCCGCCCCCTACTACACGCACGACGGACGCTGGGGCATCAAGGGCCCCGGCCTCCAGCTCCACGACTCCCTGGCCCGGGGCCGGGTCACCGCCGGCGGCGTCCACCACCCCGTGCCCGGCGGCATGATCGAGACCGCCGAGAACCTGCGCCGCGCGTACGGGATCAGCCGGGCCGACCAGGACGCCCTCGCCCTGCGCTCGCAGGCCCGCGCCGCCCGCGCCGCGCAGGAGGGGCGCTACGACGCGGAGACCGTCCCCGTGACCGTACGCACGAGGAAGGGCGAGACGGTCGTCACCGCCGACGAGCACCCCCGCCCCGACACCACCGCCGAGCAGCTCGCCGCGCTGCGCCCGATCATGTCCAAGGCCGACCCGGAGGCCACCGTCACCGCGGGCAACGCGAGCGGACAGAACGACGCGGCCGCGGCCTGCCTGGTCACCAGCGCCGCCACCGCCGAACGGCTCGGGCTCACCCCGCTCGTCCGTCTGGTCTCCTTCGCCCGCGCGGGTGTCCCCGCCGCGACGATGGGCATCGGCCCCGTCCCGGCCACCCGCGCGGCCCTCGGCCGTGCCGGTCTCACCCTCGCCGACCTCGACCTGATCGAGATCAACGAGGCGTTCGCCGCCCAGGTCCTGGCCTGCACCCGGGAGCTGGGACTCGGCGAGAAGGACCACGAGCAGCGCGTCAACGTCAACGGGTCCGGCGTCTCTCTCGGCCACCCGGTGGGCGCCACCGGCGCCCGCATCCTCGCCACGCTCAGCCGGGAGATGCACCGCAGCGAGGCACGCTACGGCCTGGAGACCATGTGCATCGGCGGCGGCCAGGGCCTCGCCGCGGTCTTCGAACGCATCGCCGCCTGACCCCTCCCCGTTCCCTTTCTCCGTCCCCTCTCCACCACGCGACCCAGGGCGTCTCGGGCGACGCCGGGTCAGCCGTGCCCTCATCCGCTTGATCAACGATGTTCACGGGAGCCACCATGAGTGCGAACACCGCAACCGCACGCGAGCGAACGAAAGCCGCCAACCGCGCAGGGTTCGGAGCCTTCATCGGCTCCACCATCGAGTGGTTCGACTTCTACATCTACGGAACCGCGGCAGCGCTCGTCTTCGACAAGGTGTTCTTCCCCGAACTCGAAGGTTCCATAGGCACCCTGGTCGCCTTCGCCACCTTCTGGGTCGGCTTCCTCGCCCGTCCCCTCGGCGGCATCATCTTCGGCCACTACGGCGACAAGCTCGGCCGGAAGAAGACCCTCGTCATCACCCTGCTGATGATGGGCGTCTCGACCACCGCGATCGGTCTGCTGCCCGGCTACGCCTCCATCGGCATCGCCGCCCCGATCCTGCTGGTCTGCATCCGCATGATCCAGGGCATCGGCCTCGGCGGGGAGTGGGGCGGCTCCGTCCTGATCGCCTCCGAGCACGCGCCCAAGGGCAAGTCCGTGCTGTACGGGGCGTTCGCCCAGCAGGGTTCGCCCGTCGGCAACACCCTCTCCACCGTGAGCTTCCTCGCCATCAGCCAGCTGCCCGACGACGCCTTCGTCTCCTGGGGCTGGCGGGTGCCGTTCCTCGCCTCCGCCGCACTCGTCATGGTGGGCCTGCTGGTCCGCCTGAAGGTCACCGAGTCCCCGGCGATGGCCAAGCTCATCGAGAAGAAGGAAGTCGTCAAGCTCCCGCTGACCGAGGTCCTGCGCAGCCACCCCATGCTGATCGTCCTCGGCATCGGCGCCTGCACCATCGGCCTCTCGGCGACGTACTTCAAGTCGACGTTCGCCCTGTCCTGGGCAACCACGTCCCTCGACTTCGACCGCAGCTCGTTCCTGACGATCATCCTCGTCGCCAACATCACCCAGATCATCGTCCAGCCCTTCGGCGCCCTCATCGCCACCCGGATGAAGAGCTGGTCCCGCGCGGTGACCGTGATGCTGCTTCCCGAGCTGATCCTGATGCCGGTGATGTTCCTCCTCATCAGCACCGAGAACTACGGCCTCGCGATGCTCGGCGTCGCCGTCGCCACGATCCCGCACTGCCTCTACTACGCGGCCCTCGCCGGCATGCTCGCCAGCCGCTTCCCGGCCCACCTGCGCTACACCGGCATCTCGCTCTGCTACCAGCTCTGCGGCACCCTGCTCGGCGGCACGACCCCGATCATCGGCCAGTTCCTGCTCAACCGCACCGGCTCGATCACCGCCGTCATCGCGTACGCCGTCTTCCAGGTGGCGCTGACCCTGGGCTGCATGCTCCTCCTGCTCAAGCGCCCCAACCACGACGAGCAGGCCGCGGAGCCCGTCGCCACGCCCCGCACCGCGCCCGTCACCGCCTGACCACACCCCCGTACGAGCAGAACGGAGCACCACCGATGCCCCTGACCGTCAACGGCGTCCCGGAGATCCTCGCCCTCGGCGGGCGCGACCTCGGGCACTCGGAGTGGAAGGAGGTCACCCAGGAGCTGATCGACGCCTACGCCTACGTCTCGGGGGACCACCAGTGGATCCACACCGACGTGGAACGCGCCGCCGCCGGCCCGTACGGGCGCACCATCGCCCACGGCTACATGGTGCTCAGCTGGGGCATCCCGATGCTCGGCGAGCTGCTCCAGGTCCATGGCGTGGGACGCGCGCTCAACTACGGGGTCAACCGGGTCAGGTACCCGGCGCCCGTCCCCGTCGGCAGCCGCGTACGGCTGCACGCGTCCGTCGCGGAGGTCACGGAGGTCGCGCGGGGCGGCGTGCAGATGACCCGGGCCTTCACCTTCGAGCTCGAAGGGTCGCAGAAGCCGGCCTGCGTCGCGGAGTCGCTGACGCACTACTACCCCTGACGGCCGTACGTCCCGTCAGGGGCGGCCCGGGGGAGTTCGCGCGCGAGGAGCTCGGCCAGGTGCAGACCGGTCCGGCCGGTCAGATCGGCGATCTGGGTCCGGCAGGAGTAACCGTCGGCGAGGACGGCCGTGCCCTCCCGCGCACCGCGCAGGGCGGGCAGGAGCTGGTGCTCGGCCACCGCGACGGACACCTCGTAATGGCCCTTCTCGGCACCGAAGTTGCCGGCCAGCCCGCAGCATCCGCCCAGGCGCCGGACCCTGGCACCCGCGGACTCCAGGAGCTCCGCGTCGGTGTCCCATCCCATCACCGCGTGGTGGTGGCAGTGGGGCTGGGCGACGACCTCGCGTCCGCCCAGATCCGGGGGCGCCCAGGCCGGGGTGGCGGCCAGCAGTTCGGCGAGGGTGCGGGTGGCTTCGGCGACCGGCCGGGCCCTGTCCCGGCCCAGGAGCTCCAGGGAGTCCGAGCGGATCGAGGCGGTGCACGACGGCTCCATGCCGACGATGGGCGTGCCCGGGGCCGCCGCGGCCCCCAGGACGTCGACCGTCCTTCCGAGGAGTCTGCGTGCGGTGTCGAGCTGCCCCGTGGAGATCCAGGTGAGACCGCAGCAGAGCTGTTCCCGGGTGATCTGCGGCCGGTACCCGGCGTCCTCCAGGACACGGACGGTGGCGACGCCCACTCCGGGGGAGAAGTGGTCGGTGAAGGAGTCCACGAAGAGCAGCACGGGTCTGCCGCCGGCGTCGCGCCCGGGCCGGGTCCGCTCGAACCACTTCCGGAAGGTCTCGCGCGGGAACGACGGCACGGTCCGCCGGCCGTCCACGCCGGCCGCCGCCAGCGCGAGCGGGGCGATGCCGGGAAGCCGTGCCACCCGGTTGACCAGGCCGGGGGCGTGAGCGGCGAGGCGCGCCCAACGAGGAAGCCGCCCCAGGGAGTAGTGGATGGCGGGGCGGATCCGGTGCCGGTAGCTCTGGTGGAGCACTTCGGACTTGTACGCGGCCATGTCCACGCCCGTGGGGCAGTCCGAGAGGCAGCCCTTGCACGACAGACACAGGTCGAGGGCCTCATGGACCTCCGGCGACCGCCAACCCGATCCGACCAGCGTCCCGTTGACCATTTCCTGGAGAACCCGGGCCCGGCCGCGGGTGGAGTCCTTCTCCTCCTTCGTCGCCAGGTACGACGGGCACATCACACCCCCGGCGGAGGTGTTGTCCGCCCGGCACTTGCCGACGCCCGTGCAGCGGTGCACCGCCTGGGTGAAGTCGCCGCCGTCCTCCTCGTACAGCAGGGCGAGCCGGCGACTCACCCGTCGCGCGGCGGGGAAGCGCAGGTCGGCGTCGACGGGCCGGGGATCGACGAGGACACCGGGGTTCAGGATGTTGTCGGGGTCGAACACGGCCTTGACGCCGGCGAACAGCTCCAGGGCCTCGGGCGAGTACATGGCGGACAGCAGTTCGCTCCTGGCCCGCCCGTCCCCGTGCTCACCGGAGAGCGAGCCGCCGTACCCGGCGACGAGTTCGGCGGCCTCGCCGAGGAACGCGCGAAGAACGGCGCTGCCCCCGGGTCTGTCGAGAGGCAGGTCCAGCCGGATGTGGAGACAGCCGTCGCCGAAGTGGCCGTAAGGCAGCCCGGTGACGCCGAACCGGTCCATCAGCCGCTCGAAGTCGCGCAGATAGCCGCCGAGTGCCGCAGGGGGGACTGCCGAGTCCTCCCACCCGGCATGCGCCGGAAGGCCCGCCGGGCTGCGTCCCGACAGGCCCGCACCGTCCTCACGGATGCGCCAGAGCGCCGCCGCCCGGGCGGGGTCGGAGACGACCAGGCTGTCCTGCGCCCCGCATTCCCGGCCCACCGCGCGGGCCCTGTCGGTGAGTTCGCCGAGGGAGTCGCCCGACACCTCGACGAACAGCCACGCCCCGCCCGCCGGCAGCGGAGGCACGGCACCGGCTCCGTGGCGCGCCCGGACCACGTCGACGATGCGTGAGTCGATCGCCTCGCACGCCGTCGGCCGGTGTGCCACCGCCGCGGGCGCGTGGTCCGCCGCCGTGGCGATGTCCGGGTAGCCGAGGACCACGAGAACGCGGTGGAGGGGGTCGGTGACCAGGCGGACGGTGGCCTGTGTGGACACGGCCAGCGTTCCTTCGCTGCCGACGAGGAACCGGGCGACGTCGAAGCGGTTCTCCGGCAGGAGGTGCTCCAGCGCGTACCCGGACACCTGGCGGCCGAACGTGCCGAACTCGGTCCGGATGGTGGCCAGGCCCGCGCCGACGATGCTCCGCAGCGCGGCCAGCTGCGTACTCCCGGGCATCCGGCCGGGCGGCGAGGTGAGGGCGAGTGCGCTGCCGGTGCCCGTCAGCACGGTGAGCCCGAGGACGTTGTCGGACGTCCGGCCGTACGCCAGCGTCCGGGAGCCACACGCGTTGTTCCCGATCATCCCGCCGATCGTGCAGCGGGTGTGGGTGGACGGGTCGGGGCCGAAGCGCAGACCGTGACCGGCAGCGGCCCTCTGCAGGGTGGCGTGCACCGTGCCAGGTTCGACGGTCGCGGACCTGGTGGCCGGGTCGATCTCCAGTACGCGGTTCATGTGGCGGCTGAAGTCCATGACGACGCCCGGCCCGATGGAGTTTCCCGCCACCGAGGTCCCCGCGCCCCGTGAGGTGAGGGCGACCCCCCGCCGCCGGCAGACCTCCAGCGTCGCGGCGGCCTCCTCGGCCGAACGGGGCCGGACGACGACGAGCGGCGGCACACGGTAGAGGGAGGCGTCGGTGGAGTGGGTGGCCCGCGACGTCGTGTCGGTGAGGACGTCGCGGACGCCCGCTCGGCGCAGGTCGGTGCGGACCGCTGCGCCGAGACGGGATGGGCGGGGCTCAGTCGTCGACAAGGCCACTTCCGACGGTTCCGGGCTTGCTCGTGGTGAACGCGATGGCCAGAGCATAGGGGAAGGAGAAACCGGTGGACCGGAACCGCGTGGGGAAGAGCTCAGGCCACGTCCCGGCCCACCGGGTCCTTCCGCTCGGTCCCTACCGCCTCGGTGGGCGCGGCCAGATGGTCCCTCGGCGCGTCGGGGTCCGTCAGCCGGTTCAGCCGGGCGGGTATGTCGAAGCCGACCAGCAGCACCACGATCACCGTCCCCGCGAAGGTCAGCACCGCCAGGGCCTGCCCCAGGTCCATCCCCGACGCCAGGTGCGCGCCGAGGACCGGCGCGACGGCCCCGCCGAGCGCCCCCACGTTGTACGTGAAGCCCAGCGCGGCCCCACGGTTCGCGGTCGGGAAGTGGCCTCCGAGCACCAGCAGGTCGTCCTGCACCGCGAAGACCGGGCAGACGAAGGCCGGCGCGGCCAGCAGCGTCAGCGCGTACGCCGCAACCCTGCGGGGCAGGCCGCCCGCACGGCGAAGGGCCGGTCCCGCAGCCGAGCTGCCGGACCGGCCCCTACGTGTCCTGTGTCAGTTGCGGCGGGTGCGGCGCATCAGGACCGCTCCGCCGAGAAGCAGTGCGGCGCTCGCGCCGGCGGCCATGCCGATGCCGGCCGCACCGGTCTCGGCGAGCTGGGTGTCGGGGGTGTTCGGGCTGTGGTGGCCGGCCGGCGGCTGGGCGGCCGGCGGCTCGTCCACCGGCGGCTTCGAGACCGGGGGCTCGTCCACGGGGGGCTTGGAGGTGGGCGGCTCGTCCACCGGCGGCTTCGAGGTCGGCGGCTCGTCCACCGGCGGCTCGACCGGCGGGTGCTCGTGCCCGTGCCCGTGGCCGCTCTCGTTGACGCAGCTGTTGCCGAAGACGGGGTTCAGCAGACCCGCGGCGTCGACGCTGTTGCCGCAGGCGTTCACCGGGACCTCGACCGGAACCTGGGCGAGGTTGCCCGACAGGACCCCCGGCGAGCCGGTGGCCGCGCCCTCGGCGCTCGCGCCGGACCCCGCGTCGTCGTGGTCCTTGCCGGAGTCCACGTTCGCGCAGGTGTTGCCGAAGGCAGGGTTCAGCAGACCGATCACGTCGACGGTGTTGCCGCAGAGGTTGACCGGGACGTGCACCGGGACCTGAACGGCGTTGCCCGAGCCGACACCGGGCGAACCCGCGGCGACTCCGTCGGCCGAGGCGTCGGCGTGTGCGTAACCCCCGGCGGCGGTCAGGATGCCCGACGCAGCCGCCATGACGATCATGCTTTTATTCAGAACCTGTCGCATTACATGCCCTTCTCCGGGAAATTCGCGTGGGCGGTGACCCCGATAGGGAGTCATTCCGGCTACGCGGACGACTTCCTAACGACCTGGGGGTTGCGGGGGAAACTCGGAGAACCGTGGAAATCTTGTAACCACTCGAAAGGGTTGTGCGCGGGTGTTCGCTTGACAGATGGATTCCTGGCATTCGGGTGAACGGGCGGAACCAACCGCCCGGAGGCGAGTTGATCAGGGCGCTCCGCTGCGGGGCACTCGGTACAAGAAGGGTTCATCGTGATCAAGAAGGTTCTGGCCACGGGCGCCGTCGCCGCCTCCATCCTCGGGCTCACGGCAACGAGCGCCATGGCCATCGGCGACGACACGGGCACCACGGTGGTCAACGGCAACGGTGCCGAGTCGGAGTTCGGAAACTCCGCGACCAAGGGCGACATGAGCCCGCAGCTCAGCCTTGTCCAGGGCTCGCTGAACAAGCCTTGCATCGCCCTGCCGGTCAAGGGCAACGTGGCTACGCTTGCCGGTGGCACTCCGATCGCGGTCCAGGACCTCAACGTCCTGTCCTCCCCGCAGAACCAGCAGTGCACGGACAACTCCACCCAGGCCAAGGGCGACGAGCCGCTGTCGCACATCCTGTCGGACATTCCGGTTCTCTCAGGCAACGGTGCCGACAACGGCTGACCGAGCCTCAACGACCGGCCCGGGCCGCCGACACTCCTCCATCGTGCGGCCCGGGCCTGCAGCATTCGGGCGGTTTTCCGCGAAACGGCTCCCATAGTATTTCGATGTCGCCCGCCAATTGTTACGGATTACAGCTCCGGAGTTACGAGCGCATTCACGTAATCGCTCGTGCGGCACGAAAGACGTGCCCGCCCAGGACTCCGCTGCAGAAAGGGATGAAAGTGAAGTACACCAAGGTTGCCGCCGTCGCCGCCGGAACCCTCATGGCGCTCGGCGCCGCTGCCCCGGCCATGGCTGACGCCGGCGCCGGGGCCGTTGCCGTAGGTTCCCCGGGCTTCCTGTCCGGCAACGTCGTGCAGATTCCGATCCACCACCAGGTCAACTTCTGCGGCAACACCCTGCACAGCTTCGGCCTGCTGAGCCCGGCCTTCGGCAACGTCTGCGTCAACCGCTGATCCACTGACCCGGAGCTGATCGCTCATCACCGGAAGGCCCCGGACCGCACCCTGTGGTCCGGGGCCTTCCTGTCGCGTGCGGCTCCGCGCACGCGACGCGGGGCGCCGGGCAGGGGGTCCGTGAAGGGACCGGGGAGGACTCACGGAAAGGCCCGGGGGATGTCCCGGGAATTGCGGGACGGGGGCCGGGAGAAGTCCGGGAGAGGGAGAGCCGGTGGACATGGGGAAGAGCTCCGCGGTAAAAAGCCGCCCTTGTGCAGTTGCCGGTTCGCGTACGGCTCGTTAGGCCTGGTGGAAGCGGTGGAAGTCACAGGCGAAGAAAGCTTGTGCGGCGCGGGAACGCGACCGAAACCCACGCCGCTGCAGAAGGGAATTCGAAAGTGAAGTACGCGAAGACCGCCGCGTTCGTTGCCGGTTCCGTGGTCGCTCTCGGAACGGCTGCGCCCGCCTTCGCTGCTCCTGCCACGTCCCCCACGCTCAGCCTCACCACCGGTGTGAACCACCTCATGGCCAGCACTCCGCAGATCATCGACCCCGTGGTCGACACGGTCGGCAGTGCGACCAAGAAGGTTCACGAGGACGGCACGGTGAGCAAGCTGGCGGGCGAGGCGACCGGTGTGGCGGCCGGGGCCGCCCCCCTGATCGGCGGCCTGCCGGTCGGCGGCTGATCCGCCGCACCGCGGAAGTGTTCTCCATTCAGCGCATTTTCTCCGGTGCCCGGTCCGGCGCATTCCATGGCCGACCGGAGACATACGCACCGTTCGAGTGAATTGGCGCAACCGAGCCCGCCGGAACGAGTTGTTCAGAATGCTCCGGACAGGCGGGCAACAGAAAATCCAGAAGGGCGATTTCATGATCAAGAAGGTTCTGGCGTCGGCTGCGGTCGCAGCCTCCGTCGCGGGCATCTCGGCTGCCGCGGCTCCCGCCGCCATGGCGACCGGCAACGACCACGGCACCACCGCGGTCAACGGCAACGGTGCCGCGCAGTACTACGGCAACAGCAGCACCACGGGTGACATGAGCCCCCAGATCGGCCTGATTCAGGGCTCGTTCAACAAGCCCTGCATCGCCCTGCCGGCGAAGGCCAACATCGGTACGCTCCTCGGACTCGCGCCGATCTCGCTCCAGGACATGAACGTCCTGTCCTCCCCGCAGAACCAGCAGTGCACGGAGAACTCCACCCAGGCGAAGGGTGACGAGGCGCTGTCGCACATCCTCAACGACATCCCGATCCTGTCGGCGAACGGCGCGGGCAACCGCTGACCTCGCGCGGTGCGACGGGGCCGGTCCGTCGGCGCGGTGACTGCTCTCCCGGGGGAGCGGCAGCTGGGGCGGACCGGCCCTTTTCCGTGTGCCCCGGGCCGGTCGGGTAGCCCGATAGTGCGGAGATTGGCCCGTTTGCCGCACCGCAGGCCGACTCGTCCGCGCCGGTCGGGTAGGGCCCCCTCATGGACCAGTACGACAGTCAGTCCCGCCGGAACGCCGACGGGCCGCCGAACCGCTCCACCCCGATCTACGACCGGCTGCTCGCCGAATGGCACGAGGCGGGCCGGGACGTCGGGCAGAAGGCGCCCCGGGCGCCGGACCTGGAGCGGGCCGGTGTCTTCGTTCCGGCGGCCCGCACGGCGGACGGTACGGACGGCGGGTGCTGAGCCAAGCTCCCGGCGGCGCTATGTCGACCTCGCGCCGCGTCGGACCCGATTGAGTGGTGTAGCGGAACTTCGTCGTCCGCTTTCGGTTATCAGTACGTCCCACAACGGGATCACGAGGAAAGGTACAGCTTGATGAAGAAGATCCTGGCCGGCGCTGCCGCGGCCGTTTCCCTGATCGGTGTCTCCGCCGCTGCGGCCCCCGCCGCCATGGCCATCGGCAACGACCACGGGACGACCGTGGTGAACGGCAACGGCGCCGAGTCGGTGTTCGGCAACTCCACGACCAAGGGCGACCAGAGCCCGCAGCTCAGCCTCGTCCAGGGCTCGCTGAACAAGCCCTGCATCGCCCTGCCGGTCAAGGCAAACGTGGCTACGCTTGCCGGTGCCACTCCGATCGCGGTCCAGGACCTCAACGTCCTGTCCTCCCCGCAGAACCAGCAGTGCACGGACAACTCCACCCAGGCCAAGGGTGACGAGCCGCTGTCGCACATCCTGTCGGACATCCCGGTGCTCTCCGGCAACGGCGTCGCCAACCACTGACGTCACGGCCCGGTGCGTACGGCCATGGACCGTGCGCACCCGCCTGGTGAGGCAGCGTGTCACGACGATGCCCACCACTCCACGGGGGGTGGTGGGCATCGTCGTGTGCGAAGGGGGCCGGGACCTCGCGGGAGGTCAGCCCAGGCTGCGGACCGGCAGAAGACAGTGGGCCGAGGTCCCGATGACCTCCGGGTCACCCACGAAGGACCGCAGCAGTTCCTCGCTCACCGGGCGGCCTGGGACGGCCTCGGGCCACGGGCGCGTGGCGAACATCCCGTGCACCGTGCCCTCGGCCCGGGCGGCCGCCAGCCACTCCGGCGGCACGGTGTACTGCGCCTTGAAGTGAGGGAGCGTCAGGACCGCCTGGCCGGCCTGGACCAGGAGCTTCACGGGCAGGTTCGGCAGTTCCGTGGCGTCCAAGGTCTCGCCCCCCACCTGGAGCCCGCTGCGTCCGAGAGCCGTGCGCATGGCCCGCTCGCCGGCCTCCGGCCCGTCCTGCCCGTCGCCGAGCGCGTAGGTGAGGAGGAAGGCGACGTCATGCTGCCGGTCGGGGTGTCCGCCGCTCCAGCCCAGCAGGATCTGCGTGCCCAACTGGGCTTGTGTGAAGGCGCCGGTGGAGGTCTGGAGTGAGGTCATGTCCGGCACCCTAACGGCCCCGGACCGGTGGTTGTGCATGTGTATCACCTGATCGAGGGATATCAGGGGCGAAGTCCGGTGTACAGGGCCGGTACGGGGGCGGTGTGCGGAAAACCCGTTGACGCCACCGGGTGACCACGGGCTAGGGTGTGGCCAGTTCGAGGAATCAGGAGGTGAGGACATTGATGACTGTCGTTGCGGTGGGCGCTGCCCACGACCCGAAGTGCATCGTTCCCACCCCTGTGGCCGCCGGCTGACCTTGACCTTCTCTCTCCGCGCCTGAACGCGCGGTGCCGGGGCCACCCTTGTGAAGGGTTTCCCTTGTCTTCCTCCATTTCCCAGGCTTCCACCCCGTCGCACCCGCTGGCCCCGTACGGCTGGGACGACGCATGGGCCGACACCTTCGCCCCGTACGCCGAGCAGGGGCTCCTGCCGGGACGCGTGGTGCGGGTCGACCGCGGGCAGTGCGACGTGGTCACTCCGGACGGCACCCTCAGGGCGGACACCGCCTTCGTGGTGCCCCGGGACCCGATGCGGATCGTCTGCACGGGGGACTGGGTGGCCGTCGACCCCGACGGCGACCCGCAGTTCGTCCGTACGCTCCTGCCCCGCCGCACCGCCTTCGTACGCTCGACGTCGTCGCAGCGCTCCGAGGGCCAGGTCCTCGCCACCAACATCGATCACATCGTCATCTGTGTCTCGCTCGCCGTCGAGCTGGACCTCGGACGGCTGGAACGGTTCCTGGCGCTGGCCATGTCCAGCACCGCCGGCGCCGCTCTGCTCGGCGACGCGAGCCGCCCCGCCGGTCACGAGGGGTACGAGGCGCACCCGCTCGTGCTGCTCACCAAGGCCGACCTCGTCCCCGACGCCACGACGCTGTCCCACCTCGTCGAGGACATCGAGCGCATCGCCCCCGGGGTCCAGGTGCTCCCCGTCAGCTCCGCCACGGGGGAGGGTGTGGACGTCTTCGGGGCGATCGTCGGCGGCGGTACGAGCGTGCTGCTCGGAACCTCCGGCGCCGGCAAGTCGACCCTCGCCAACACCCTGCTCGGCGAGGACGTGATGGATGTGCGGGCGGCGCGGGACGTGGACGGCAAGGGCCGCCACACCACCACCACGCGCAACCTCCTCGTGCTGCCGGGGGGTGGCGTCCTGATCGACACCCCGGGGCTGCGGGGGGTCGGTCTCTGGGACGCGGAGGCCGGCGTCGGCCAGGTCTTCTCGGAGATCGAGGACCTGGCCCGGCATTGCCGTTTCCATGACTGCGCCCACGAGGCCGAGCCCGGCTGTGCCGTGCTCGGCGCCGTCGAGGACGGGTCGCTGCCCGAACGGCGTCTCGACAGCTACCGCAAGCTGCTCCGGGAGAATCACCGCATCGCGGCGAAGACGGACGCCCGGCTGCGCACCGAGACCCTGCGCGAGTGGAAGCGCAGGGGAGCGGAGGGCCGGGCGGCCATGGCGATGAAGCGCGGCAGGACGCGTTAGCGAGAACGGCGGGAGGAGGCCGGGGCGCAGTCGCCGTTCCGGCCCCCTCCCGCCCTCAGCCCCAGATGACCGCGCCCAGCCATGCCCCCACCGCCAGAAGACAGCAGAAGAGCTCCAGGAGCACCGAGTACCCCGTCGCCCGCATCACGGACCGGAGTGAGGTCCAGCCCGCCGCCCGGCTGCCGAGCCGCAGCCGTTCGGCGCCGTAGATCGCGCCCACGTATCCCAGGATCCCGCCCACCACCGGGACGACGAAGAAGCCGACGATCGCCGCGAGGCCGCCGGCCGTCAGCGTCCTGCGCGGCGCCCCCGACTCGCGGGGGCGCCGCGAGGGGAGCAGCGCCTGCAGCGCCTGGTTCAGCAGCAGGAGGCAGGTCGCGCCGATCAGCACGCTCCAGGCGACCGGGGTCGGGTCCGTCAGCGCCCACCAGAGCACCGCGGCCCAGACGATCGCCTGCCCGGGCACGCCCGGCACCAGAACGCCGACCAGGCCGAGCAGCATCACCGCCCCGACGGCAACGAGCTGCCACACACTCATTCGACCAGCGTGCCGGAGTACGCCGGGTCCCGCCCGTCAGCGCTGTCCCCACGAGCTGCCGAAGCCGCGGTCAGCGCGGGGCGCGGGCCACCCAGCCACGTTCGTACGCGTGCCAGCCGAGTTGCAGCCGGGTGGTGACCCCGGTGAGCTCCATGAGCCCCTTCACCCGCCGCTGCACCGTCCGCAGCCCCAGGTCCAGCTGCTTCGCCACGCTCGCGTCCGTCAGACCCGCCAGCAGCAGCGAGAGGATCTCCAGATCGGTCGGATCGGCGCCCGGCCCGTTCTCCTCGCGGATCCCGCTCCCGCCGAGCCGCAGCGGCATCGCGTCCCGCCACACCGCCTCGAAGAGGCCCATCAGGGACTCCAGCAACCCGCTGGCGTGGATCACCAGGGCGGCGGGCTCGGCCCCCCGGCCGGTCAGCGGCACCATGGCCAGCGCGGCGTCGGCGACCACCAGTTTCGTCGGTACCCGGTCGACCACCCGGCACTGCTCGTCGCGGCCCAGCGCCGCGGACAGCTCCACGATCCCGGACGGCAGCGAGAGCACGTCGCGCTCGACGACCACGCGGTAGGACACACCGCGCATCGCCGCCCGTTCCTCGGACTCGTTCTCCATCCCGGTGACCGCGATCGGCTTCCCCGTGACCAGCGCGCAGACCTCGGACGTGGCGCCCAGCTGCAGTTGGTGGAACCGGTGGGCCACCGCGCTCGCGCCCGTCACCACCTCCACCAGGTCGTGCACCGCGGGTTCGGCGGCCTCCGCCCGGTACTCCTCGGCGAGCAGCGCGGACGCCAGCTCCGCCTGTTCGAGCTCATGGCGCTGCTGGGTCAGCAGCGCGCCCAGGGCGACCCCGGGCGGCGCGGCGACCCAGCGGTCCGCCCGTGACGACGACTGGGCCACGAGCCCCTGCTGCTCCAGCCGGCGCAGCGCACGCTCGGTGTCCGCCTCCGGCAGGGCGAGCCGGCGCGCGAGGTCGGAGAGCTCCGCGGCGCCGGCCGCGACCAGTGCCCGGTAGGCCGCTTCCTGTCTCTCGTCGAGACCTATCGCTGACAGCATCCTCGGCCCTCCCCGGCTCCGTGCTCGCGCGTTCCCGCGCCCGTCGGGCGGGGTGCGCGGTGGCGGGAAACAGCCACGGCGTAAACCCGCCGGGCCCATCATGCCCCGTCGTACCCGTCTCTCTGACAATCTGGCGCCACCGCGGCGACGTCCGCGCCATGGGCGGCGGGCTGAGCACACAGACCGGCCCGCCGGGCGACCTTCCCGTGGGGGGTGGGGACGCCTGGCGGGCCACCTCCCGGAGCCACTTCCGGGCCACTTTTCCGGATGACCCGGTTTCGTACGCCCCGAGCGGTCGACAATATGGGCATGAGCCAGCAGGGGGAGAAGCCCGCCGCCCACGAGGACGACTGGTGGCGGGCTCTGTACGACGAGGCCGCGCCGGACACCGGGCCGAGCGGCGCGGCCGACAGCCTCGACGACCGCTTCGACTCGGCGTCGGACGCCGTGGGCGGGCCGGAGACCGACCGGGCGGAGCAGGTGGACCACCCGGTCACGGTGGTGCCGCTGCCCGACCCGCGCCTGCCGGAGGCGGACCTCGCGCCGGAAACCCCGACACCACCGCCCGCGCCGGAGCCCCCGCCCGCGCCCACCGTCGCGGTGGGGCGCGCCCCCTGGGAGGCCCCCACCGGACCTCCTGAGCCGCGTACCTTCGCGGTACGGGCGCCCGCCGCCGACCCACCCGCCGTGCCGGAGCCGCCCGGGGCCCCGCCCGTACGCCCAGCCGTCGGCCACATCGGGGACCGGCCCCCCACCTACGACGCCGAGCCCGCCGCACTGCCAGCCTCCGGCCCCGACGACCTCGACGGCCTCGTTTCCGACACGGTCCTCGACGGCGCCAGGTACGGGACGTACACCCTGCGGGCCGCGTCCGTACGCGGCGACTCGGCGCGCTTCCGGGGCGAGCCCCGCCGCGACGCCCTGCTCACCGCGCGCTTCGGCGCCGGAGACAGCGCCCTGGTCCTCGTCGCGGTGGCCGGCGGCGCCCGGGGCACGGAACAGACCCGCCTCGCCGCCGCCGACGCCTGTCGCTGGATCGGCGGATCCGTCGCCCGCAGTCATGCCCGGCTCTCCGACGACATAAGGGCTGGACGCAGGGGCGACCTCAAGTCGGGGCTGCAACGCCTCACCGACCGCACCTACGGCAAGCTGCGCGGCCGGGCCGCCGAGCTCGGCCTCGAACCGTCCGCGTACAGCGCCGACCTGCGCTGTCTGCTGCTGTCCGCCGACCCGGAGTGCCGTACCCGGGTCTTCTTCGGCATCGGACGGGGCGGCCTCTTCCGCCTGCGCGACGGGGTCTGGCAGGACCTCGACCCCGCGCTCCCCGCGACCGGCCGGGAGGCGAGTGAGGAGAGTCCAGGCGGGGACCGGCTGACGATGGATCTGCAGATCACCACCTCCCGGCCCCCGTACGCCGGGAGCCCGCCGCCACCGCCCGCGGAACCCTTCCGCTTCCGTGCCACCGTGGCACGGCCGGGTGACACGCTGCTGCTCTGCGGAAACGGCCTGGCCGAACCCATGCGCGGAGAGCCGGCGTTCGCCGAGGAGCTCGCGCGGCGCTGGGCCGCCGACGGCCCGCCCGGCCTGCCCGCCTACCTGGCCGACACCCAGCTGAGGGTCAAGGGGTACGCCGACGACCGTACGAGCGCGGCGGTCTGGGAGGCGTAACCCGGCACGCCATGGGTTGATGGAGGCACGGACAGCCGGAGGCAGAGAGGGTGCGCACCCATGGCCAAGCAGAACGTGTCGGAACAGTTCGTCGACATCCTCGTGCGAGCGGGGGTCAAGCGGCTGTACGGCGTCGTGGGCGACAGCCTCAACCCCGTGGTCGACGCCGTCCGGCGTAACCCCGCCGTCGAGTGGGTCCAGGTCAGGCACGAGGAGACCGCCGCGTTCGCGGCCGGCGCCGAGGCCCAGATCACCGGCACCCTCGCGGCGTGCGCCGGTTCGTGCGGGCCGGGCAACCTCCACCTCATCAACGGCCTCTACGACGCCCACCGCTCCATGGCTCCGGTGCTCGCCCTCGCTTCGCACATCCCGTCGAGCGAGATCGGCCTCGGCTACTTCCAGGCGACGCACCCGGAGCTGCTCTTCCAGGAGTGCAGCCACTACAACGAGATGATCTCCAACCCGCAGCAGATGCCGCGGCTCCTCCAGACGGCGATCCAGCACGCGATCGGCCGAGGCGGCGTCAGCGTCGTGTCGATGCCGGGTGACATCGCCGCGCAGCCGGCCCCGGAGAAGTCGATCGAGCACGCCCTGGTCACCTCGCGGCCCTCCGTGAAGCCCGGTGACGAGGAGATCGACAAGCTCTGCGGAATGATCGACGAGGCCAAACGGGTGACGCTGTTCTGCGGAAGCGGAACGGCGGGCGCGCACGCCGAGGTCATGGAGTTCGCCGAGCGGGTGAAGTCCCCCGTGGGCCACGCGCTGCGCGGCAAGGAGTGGATCCAGTACGACAACCCGTACGACGTGGGTATGAGCGGACTGCTCGGCTACGGCGCCGCCTACGAGGCCACCAACGAGTGCGATCTGCTGATCCTGCTGGGCACCGACTTCCCGTACAACGCGTTCCTCCCGAACGACGTGAAGATCGTCCAGGTCGACGTGCGCCCGGAGCACCTGGGCCGGCGGTCCAAGCTCGATCTGGCCGTCTGGGGCGATGTGCGCGAGACGCTGCGCGCCCTGACCCCGCGCGTGAAGGTCAAGACCGACCGCAAGTTCCTCGACCGGATGCTGAAGAAGCACGCCGACGCGCTCGAGGGCGTGGTCAAGGCGTACACCCGCAAGGTCGAGAAGCACGTCCCGATCCATCCCGAGTACGTCGCCTCGGTCCTCGACGAACTCGCGGACGACGACGCCGTGTTCACCGTCGACACCGGCATGTGCAATGTGTGGGCCGCCCGCTATCTGACGCCCAACGGCAAGCGCAGGGTGATCGGTTCGTTCAGCCACGGCTCGATGGCCAACGCCCTTCCACAGGCGATCGGGGCCCAGTTCACCGACCGGAACCGGCAGGTCGTGTCGATGTCCGGCGACGGCGGATTCACCATGCTGATGGGCGACTTCCTCACGCTCGTCCAGTACAACCTGCCGGTGAAGGTCGTCCTGTTCAACAACTCCTCGCTCGGCATGGTCGAGCTGGAGATGCTGGTCGCGGGGCTGCCCTCGTTCGGCACGACCAACACGAACCCCGACTTCGCGGAGATCGCGCGGGCCGCCGGGGCCTACGGGGTGCGGGTCGAGAAGCCCAAGCAGCTGGAGAGCGCGCTCAAGGCAGCCTTCAGGCACAAGGGCCCGGCGCTCGTCGACGTGGTCACCGACCCGAACGCCCTATCCATCCCGCCGAAGATCAGCGCCGACATGGTCACCGGCTTCGCGCTCTCCGCCAGCAAGATGGTCCTGGACGGCGGGGTCGGCAAGATGCTCCAGATGGCCCGCTCCAACCTCCGTAACGTCCCGCGGCCCTGAGCGTGACCGGGGCGCGGTCGCGCCCTTGTTGTCACCGGTGGCGATGACGAGCCGGGCGGCGATGTCAGGCAGGCTCATCTCCTGATTCCTTCGGCGTCGGGTCACCACTGGGCGATGAGCGGCGTGTCCGGTCCGTGCTGCCGCCAGGCTTCGGTGAGGCGGACGAGACGGGTGGGGGCGGCGATGCCGCGCACGGTCGCGATCCTGCCGCCTGCGACGTCGAACGTCACGGCGCCGATGACCTGGTCGCCGAGTACGAAGAGGATGGCGGGGGCGCCATTGACGAGCGCGTAGTGGATGGCCGGCATGCCTCCGGCCAGTCGCCGCTTCGCGGGTGTGGGTGTGAAACCCGGCCCGACCTGGCGCTCGGGGTGGACGGCGGTGACACGGGCCAGGCGCAGCCGGATCCCCGTGCCCGCGAACACGTCGGCGAGCTTCGGAGCCTCGATCTCCCGGCCGGCCGCGAACGCGTGCAGACGCATCCGCTGGACGAAGTACGGCTCAGCGTTGACCACGGTGATCTCGGTGTCCGCCTGGGACAGCCGGCGGGCCAGGATCCCGGCCGCGTAGGCCAATCGAGGACCCGCTCTACGGCAGGCCGTTGATGCTTCCCATCGGCCGGCACCACGTACGGGAGGAGACCGGCGTGGCCGGTGCGGGCTCACATCAGCCGTAGGGTCCCGGGCCCGGTCCGCTCCCTGATGATGTCGACCAGCTGGTCGAAGAGCGTCGGGCCCCGGCCCGCCCGGGCCTCGGCCAGTTCCCGCTCGACGCGCCCCCTGTTGGTGGGGTGGACCCGGGGGAGCAGACCGGCCAGCCGGCGGGCGGTCTCCTCGTGGCCCAGGGCGCGGGCGGAGCGGGTGTGGTCGTGCCACTCGATGACGAAGGAACCGTCATCCGGCGTGCCGAAACCGCCGCCGAGGCAGTCCGCGAAGGCATCGAGACTACGGCCGAAGTAGCCGCCGGGGCCGTTCACCGCCTCGCCGACCGCATCCCAGAAGCCGTCCAGGCCGCCGATCCCGGAGCCGTCGATCACATAGGTCACGGTCATGCGTGGAGCGTACAAGCGCGTGCTCTCCCGACGCCGGTCCGGTGGCCCGCGCCGCAGGTGGGGGACTGCGGCGCGGACCGGTCCGTGGGTGTACGGCTCAGCAGTCGTGGTTGACCAGGTCGAAGGACTCGTAGTGGTCCGCGGTGTAGTAGTCCTCCTCGACCTCTTCGCCCGTCACGATCCGGCGGGCGCCGCGGTCCGAGGAGCCGGGCGTGATGACCGTGTACTCGTGGTAGTAGCCCGTGCTCTGACCGGGCAGCAGGGCTTCCCGGTTCTGGAAGACGGTGCCGTCCTGCTCGTACGGGAACGGGCCACCCGCGTCGATGAGGTCGAGTGTGTCGTGGGCCTGGGACGGCAGCGCGGAGTAGCAGACGCTGCCGACCGCGGCGGTCGAGGGAGCCGTTGCGGCCGATGCGGCGACCGGCCCGCCGACGAAGAGTACGGACAGGAGGGCGGCGATGCCGCCGAGCGTGGTGATCCGTGGGGGGATTCGCATGTCCACCATGATGACGCGCGTAGATCCCCATCCGTCAACGCCAACACCAGTGAATTTTTGGGAAGTTAACGGCGAGTACGGAAAACGTAACGTGCCGGCTGTCGATCGGGGGTTGCGCGACCGCCCGTTCATATGTTGATGCCTCGGGACGCGTGACCGCTGCCCGGTGGGGCATGCATCCCGTGACGGTGTTCGAGACATGACGTCATGAAACGGAACTCAGGGAGGCCGATCCAGCGTGCGTGCGGGGGACATGACGAAGCGACAGGAGAGCCCGCCCTTGCGGCTGCACCGCAGAGTCGGCCATGCCGATCTGTCGGCCGTGGGGGAGATGCGTGGAGCGCTGCGGGAGTTCCTGCGCAGCCGAAGACGCCCGGAGGAGACGGAGGTGGCGGAGCTCCTGCTCAGCGAGTTGGTGACCAACGCGCTCATCCACACGAGGAACGGCGCCGTGGTCACGGTGACCTCCGCGCCCGCGCGCGTGCGGGTGGAGGTGCGTGACTTCGTGACCGGACAGGAGCCCGCCCCGTACGTACCGAACGCCGACGACGGTACGCACGGCAGGGGACTGATCCTCGTCCAGAGCCTGGCCGACTCCTGGGGAGTCACGACGCAGGCCCTGGGCAAGGTGGTCTGGTTCGAGCTGAACGCAGGGAAGGCCTGACGCTCAGCCGAACTGCTGCTCCAGGTTCTTCAGTTTCTGCTCCAGCGAATCGAGCCGGGGCAGGGCCTGGGTGTCGTCCTCGGCCGTGAGGTCGACGGTCGCGGGTTCACCGCTGGTGGTCTGTGCCGAAGTGCTCCTGGAATTCGAGCCGTTCACGGCTTGGAGGGATGGCCGAGGGCGCAGTGGCAGTTGCCCCGGTTCTGTTATGGCAGGCTCCGCGACGGCCGGCGGACCGCCGCCCGGTGCCGGGGCGATCGCCTGGGCGTCCACCTGGCGGCCGGTCCGGCTGCCACGGCTCCATACCCGGTTCTGCCGGTTCAGGGCCTTGATGCGGGCGCGGTCCAGCTTCGCCTGGTCCCTTCTGCGGTGCCGGTCCTGCTCCTTCTCCCGGCGGTCCTCGCGTACCTCGTCGACCGCCTCGTCCAGGGTGCGTACGCCCTCGAGGAGCATCAGCGACCAGGCGCCGAAGGTCTCCCTTGGGGCGCGCAGCCACCGTACGATCCGGATCTGCGGCAGCGGGCGGGGCACCAGACCCTGCTCGCGCAGCGCCGCACGGCGGGTCTGTTTCAGCGCGCGGTCGAACAGCACCGCCGCCGAGAGCGACATCCCCGCGAAGAAGTGCGGGGCGCCCGCGTGGTCCATCCCGCGCGGCGCGTGCACCCAGTTGAACCAGGCGGCGGCGCCGGCGAACGTCCACACCAGCAGCCGGGAGCCGAGCGCGGCGTCCCCGTGGCTGGCCTCGCGCACCGCGAGCACCGAACAGAACATCGCGGCCCCGTCGAGGCCGAACGGCACGAGGTACTCCCAGCCCCCGGAGAGGCTGAGGTTTTGCCGGCCGAAGCCGACGAGCCCGTGGAAGGAGAGGGCGGCGGCGACCGCGGCACAGCAGAACAGCAGGACGTACGAGGCGGTGGCGTAGAGCGCCTCCTTGCGCCTGCGACGCTCCTCGCTGCGTTCCCAGCTGTCGTCGGCCGCGGCCTTCCCAGCGGCGCGCTTGCCGCGCGCGACCACCGTCACCGCCGCCATGACCCCCACGAGCAGCACGGCGCCCGGAAGCAGCCAGTCAAGCGATATGTCGGTCAGTCTCATGCGCGGTCCCTTGCGTCACGTAGGGCGTTTCGGGCGCCATCGTGGCGGAAATACTGCCGCGCTCAGGGGGTTTCGGGGCAAGTGGACGCGATTGGGGTGACCGGCCTCATCGTTGGGCGGATTCTTTTCGAACGCCCTCTCGTGGACGGCGAGTTGCATTCGAATTTCCGTCGCCTGCCCGGGTGGTGCGGACCGCGGTGCGTCTCAGACGGCCGGCGTCAGCTTCCGGACGCGGTCGGCGTCGCAGGTGCGCGGGCAGGTCACGCACGTGTCCTCGGGCCGCAGCGTATAGAAGAGGCAGCAGCTGGCGCGGTCGCGCGTCGGGAGCGGTTCGCCGTCGGGGCCCGTCAGTTCACGGAAGCCCGCCGTGCCCACGTACGGCTTGGTGGTGCCCGGCAGCAGCAGCTCCAGCTCCCTCATCGCCCGGCTCTCCTCGCCGAGCAGATGGGCGATGTACCAGAGGCCCTCGACGATCTCGTCGGTCGCCATGCCCCACAGGGCCCGCTTCCCGCGCCGCATGCGCGGCCGGAAGCCGTCCAGCACCGGGCGGAGGTGCTCGGCCACGGAGTCGAGGACCTCGGCCCGGAGCGCCGACTCGTCCGGGACGATCCGGGCGCCGGGCAGTCCTGCCGCCGGGTCGTCGGGCAGGCAGGCGAACTCGCTCACGCGCAGGGTCAGATGGCCCAGTCCCCGGTGGAAGGAGACGTCCGCCACGGGGATCCTCGGCACCCGGCGCTGCGTGAACCACGGCAGGGTCACCAGGAGGCAGGCCGGCCAGGCGTAGCGGTGGAGTCCGAAGCTCGCGATCACGTCGGGGCGGGCCCGGGTGCCGTAGTCCCGCAGCACCTGCGCTTCGTCCCAGGCCAGGAAGGCGTCCAGTGCGGCGCCGCCCGCCGCGAGCTCGGAGGCGCCGACCCAGCCGCTGTCCGAGGGGGCCGCGACGTCGTCGGTGAGCACCTCGGCGCGCAGTCCGGGAAAGACCTCGGCCAGACGTTCGTACGCCGCCGTCAGAGGGGACGGGGCGGTGGCGGCGAGCAGGGCGGGCACGGTCATTCAGGGACCACCGAATCACGATCTTTTACAGGTAAGCCTTACCTTACCCGAACTGACCGGTGTTTGAACTGAGGCCCGCTCCGCCTATCGTGCACAAGGGGCCGGACGTGCGAGAGCCGGCCCGGCAGTGGGAGGAGGGTCCGGTGGAGCAAGGCGGAGCGCGTGAGAACGTGCGGCCGTACGCGTCCGCGGTCCCCCCGCGGGATGTGCGCGTGCCCGAGCAGGCGCGCGGCGAGCACACCCACAGCGAGCCGCCCGTGCCCCGCGTGGTCCAGCGGCACTCCGTGCGCGGCCAGATCCTGGACGCCCTGCGCGCCGCGCTGGTCGGCGGGGAGCTGGCCCCCGGGGAGGTCTACTCCGCCCCGGCGCTCGGCGCCCGCTTCGGCGTGTCCGCGACCCCGGTGCGCGAGGCGATGCAGCAGCTTGCCGTCGAGGGCGCCGTCGAGGTCGTGCCGAACCGCGGCTTCCGGGTCAGCGAGCGGGGCCCCCGCGAGCTGGCGGAGCTCGCCGAGGTGCGCGCCCTGATCGAGGTGCCCGTCGTGCTGCGGCTCGCCCGCGCCGTCCCCGCGTCCGGCTGGTGCGCGCTGCGGCCGCTGGCCGAGGCCACGGTCGCGGCGGCCGCCGTCGGTGACCGTGCGGCGTACGCCGAGAGCGACCGCGCCTTCCACGGCGCCGTGCTCGCCCTGTCGGGCAACCGGCAGCTCGTCGCGGTCGCCGACGACCTGCACCGCCGGTCCCAGTGGCCCCTGGTCAACAGCCCCGCGGGCCGCCGGGCCGACCTCCTCGCCGATGCCTCGGAACACACCGCGCTGCTGGACGCGCTCGTCGCCCGGGACCTCACGGTGGTGCAGTCCCTCGTACGTGAACACTTCAACGGCGCGGACGTCTGAGGAGGCGCTCAGTTCGCCTCGACGGTCTCCGGGGACGGCGGCTCCAGCCGGGGCGCGAGCCAGGTCGGTACGCCGCCGAGCAGCCGGAACAGCCGGCCCGCCTCGGCGCGCAGCCGGGCCGCCGCCTCGGGTTCCGGCTCGGCGTCCGCGAGGGAGATGAGCGCCGGAGCCGTGCCCACGAGATAGCCCAGCTCCTCCCTTATCCGCAGCGACTCCGCGAAGCCGTGCCGCGCCTCCGCCAGCTCCCCCTCGCCCAGGGCGAGCGAGGCGAGATGCCGCCAGGTGAAGGAGAGCAGGAGTTCGTCGCCCCGGGCCGTGGCACCGGCGTGCGCCCTGCGGTAGGCGGCGCGGGCGGACTGGGGTGAATCGGCGATGTTCTGGGCGATCAGGCCCCGGCGGAAGTCCAGCAGGGGGCGGCCGGCGGCCGAGGGGGAGAGCAGGGCGGCGGCTCTGCTGAGCGCCACGCTGGCCTCGTCGGCCCGGTCGCGTGCCCCCAGCAGGGTCGAGGCGTAGGCGAGATAGCCGCGCTCGCAGGCGGCCGCCCCGCGCTCGGAGTCGTCCTGGGCGAGCGCCTCCGCGGTGCGCAGCGCGTCCTCGGCGTCCGTCCATCCGACGCCGGTGTAGAGGCACCGCTCCGTCAGCAGCGAGGTCCGCTGGAGGGCTGCCGCGGGGTCGGTGGCCGCCCGGGGTTCGAGCAGCGCGGCCGCGTCCGTCCAGCAGGCTCGTGAACGCAGCCGCCATACCGCGGTCTGGAGCGGCGGATCGTCATCTGCGGTCGTTCCGGAACCAGACATGGCGGTATGCGCCACATTGCCCTCCCCGAGCGCGCCATCGAGCTGTGGAGGCCGGCCGGCGAGCGCCGGGGTCGGCCAGGGTCTGCGCGCATCTCAGCACGGAATGGCACGCCGGGCCAAGGGGTGGGATCAATGTCAGGTGAAAGATTTCACAATCACCTGGAGCCCGGGAGGGCGGTGTTACGCCCTCGAAGTCAGCTCATACGCAGGGCGAGGAAGAAGTCGAGCTTGTCCTCCAGGCGCGAAAGGTCACGTCCCGTCAACTGCTCGATACGTCCGACGCGATAGCGCAGTGTGTTGACGTGCAGGTGCAGCCGGGCCGCGCAGCGGGTCCAGGACCCGTCGCAGTCCAGGAAGGCCTCCAGCGTCTCGATCAGCTCCGCGCGGTGCCGCCGGTCGTAGTCGCGCAGCGGGTCGAGGAGCCGGGCGGTGAAGGCGCGGCGCACGTCGTCCGGGACGAAGGGCAGCAGCAGGACGTGGGAGGCGAGCTCGTGGTGGCCCGCCGCGCAGACCGGCCCCGGCCGGGCCGCGGCGACCCGGCGGGCGTGCCGGGCCTCCTCCAGCGCTCCGCGCAGCCCCTCTGCGGAATGCACGGCGGCGCTGACACCCAGTGTCAGGCGCCCGTCGTCCGCGAGGCCGGCCGAGAGCGGCGCGCGGACGGTGTCGAGCAGGGTGTCGGCGTGGAGGGCGGTGCCGTGCCGCTCCGGATCCTCGGAGTCCCCGGACGCGTCGGACCCGTCGGCCCCCGACGGGGGGAGCGCCGTCAGCGGTACGAGGGCGATGGCCTCCTCACCGGTCTGCGCCACGGCGATCCGGTCCGTCGAGTCGGGGCCCGTCACCGCCGGGTCGACCAGGATCTCCTCCAGCAGGGCCTGCGCGGCCTGGCCGCCCGCCGGCTCCGTACCCTCGGCCGACCACTCGACCCGGGCCACCACGACCTGCCAGTGCGGCGCTGTGCCGAGGCCCGGCAGCAGGACCGGGGCGGCCACCCGCAGCCTGGCCGCGATCTCGGCCGGGGCGGCGCCCGTCTGGACCAGCTCCAGGACCTCCTGGGCGAGCCTGCGGCGTACCGCTCGGGCGGCGTCGCGGCGGTCCCGTTCGACGGCGATCAGCTGGGTGACACCCTGGAGCAGGTCCAGGCGGGCCGCAGGCCAGTCGCCGGCGTCCGCCGCCACGGCCAGCAGCCAGTCCGAGAGCACGGACTCGCGCACATCGCGGGACGGGGCGGGCAGGGCTCCCCGGCCGGTGTTCCGGATCGGGAACAGCGAGTAGGCGGTGCCGTCCACCTCGGCGCGGTGCGGCCCCGGGCGTCCGGTGCGGGTCGCCGCCAGATGCCGGCCCGCCAGCTCCGCGCCCACGCGTGGGGGCAGGGGCTCACCGGCCCCGGCGATCTGCCGGCCCGTCGGGGACAGGACCCAGGCGCGCAGGTCCAGGTCGGAGGTGAGCAGGTCGAGGACCACCTCGGGGCCGCCGCCCGCGGGACCCGAGGTCATGAGCCTGCGGTGGCGGTCGACGACCGCGGCGAGGTCACCGGCACGCTCTCCGGAGACCTGGCGCACCACGTGCTCGGTGATCGTGGCGAACGCAACGGTCTCGTCGACCGCGAAGAGCGGGAGCCGGTGCCGCAGACACGCCTCGACCAGATCGTCGGGGACGGCCCCGAGCTCCGCCTCGCCCGCGGCCAGGCCGGCCACGCCCGCGTTCGCCAGGATCCGTACGAACGGTTCCGTGTCCGACGCGTCCCGGCGCCACGCCAGACCCGTGAGGACCAGCTCACCGCCGGAGAGATAGCGGCTGGGGTCGCGCAGGTCGGTCGTCATGACGCCCCGGACCGAACGGTCCAGCTCGTCCTCGCCGCCGAGCAGCCGCAGGCCCAGCACCTCGGTGTCCAGCAGTGCGCGCAGCCGCATCGTCGATTGCCGCCGATCTCTTCGTTGGTGCGGGGGAGGGCGGAGGTCACCTGTGAATTGCGGTGAGGTTACCGATACCCGCCATTCGTTCGAATCTACAAGACCGGGACGGGGACCAGCCAATTCCTTCATGGTTTCGGTGACTGCACCGAGTGGAGCAAGGCTTGTGTACTGGGCCACACACCGCGAGAACAACACATGAACGACCCATCCAGGGCCGGCCGTCCCCAGCCCAGCCGAACGACCCGATTGAGAAGAAGAGAGCCACTCATGGACTTCCTTCGCCCCGCCAGCTGGGAGGAGGCGCTCGCCGCCAAGGCCGAGCACCCGACGGCTGTGCCCATCGCGGGTGGAACCGACGTGATGGTCGAGATCAACTTCGACCACCGGCGGCCCGAGTACCTCATGGACCTCAACCGCATCGGTGAGCTGTCCGAGTGGCAGGTGGGCCCTGACGCCGTACGCCTCGGCGCCTCCGTGCCGTACAGCGCCGTCATGGACCACCTGCGCGCCGAGCTGCCCGGTCTCGCCCTCGCCTCGCACACCGTCGCCTCGCCGCAGATCCGCAACCGGGGCGGTGTCGGCGGCAACCTGGGCACCGCCTCGCCCGCCGGCGACGCCCACCCGGCGCTGCTCGCCGCAGGAGCCGATGTCGAAGCCGCGTCCGTACGGGGGACGCGGATGATCCCGATCGACGACTTCTACACCGGTGTCAAGCGCAACGCCCTCGCCCCGGACGAACTGATCCGGGCCGTCCACATCAAGAAGGCCGACGGCCCGCAGCAGTACTCCAAGGTCGGCACCCGCAACGCGATGGTCATCGCCGTCTGCGCCTTCGGCCTCGCGCTCCACCCGGAGACCCGGACCGTGCGCACCGGCATCGGCTCCGCCGCCCCGACCCCGGTCCGGGCGAAGGAGGCGGAGGCGTTCCTGAACGCCGTGCTGGAGGAGGGCGGGTTCTGGGAGAGCGGAAAGATCATCACCCCTTCCGTGGCCAAGCAGTTCGCCCAGCTCGCCGCCGGGGCCTGCAACCCCATCGACGACGTACGGGGCACCGCCGCCTACCGCAGGCACGCCGTCGGCATCATGGCCCGCCGCACGCTGGGCTGGACCTGGGAGCAGTACCGCGGAGCGGGACGCACCCTCGAAGGAGCTGCTTAACCATGCGAGTGAATTTCACGGTCAACGGCCGGAAGCAGGAAGCCGACGACGTCTGGGAGGGCGAGTCCCTCCTGTACGTCCTGCGCGAGCGCATGGGCCTCCCCGGCTCCAAGAACGCCTGCGAGCAGGGCGAGTGCGGCTCCTGCACGGTGCGCCTCGACGGTGTGCCGGTCTGTTCCTGTCTCGTCGCCGCAGGCCAGGCAGAGGGCCGCGAGGTCGTCACCGTCGAGGGCCTGGCGGACTACGCGAGGCACCGCGACGACGCCCACCCCGGCACCGGCTGCGCCGCCGGCAGCTGCGGCACCTCGCTCGACGCCGCCCAGCGGTGGCAGGCAAGGCCCACCGCCGCGCTGAGCGCCGAGGGGGCCGAACTCGCCCCGATCCAGCAGGCGTTCATTGACGCGGGCGCCGTGCAGTGCGGCTTCTGCACGCCCGGCCTGCTGGTCGCCGCCGACGAGCTGCTCGAGAAGCAGCCCTCCCCGTCCGACCAGGACATCCGCGAGGCGCTCTCCGGGAACCTCTGCCGATGCACCGGTTACGAGACGATCCTCGACGCGGTCCGCCTCGCGGCCGCCCGTCAGGAAGAGGCGGTCCGATAGCCATGACGCCGCACCCACGAGCCGCGTCCGTACCGGCCGGCACCCCCACCAGGATCACCCAGGGCTCCGAGACCCGGGGTGGCATCGGCGAGTCCACCCTGCGCCCCGACGGCACGCTCAAGGTCACCGGTGAGTTCGCGTACTCCTCCGACATGTGGCACGAGGACATGCTGTGGGGCCACACGCTCCGCTCCACCGTCGCGCACGCCGAGATCCGCTCCATCGACATCGGCGAGGCCGTCGCCACCCCCGGCGTGTACGCCGTCCTGACCTACGACGACCTGCCCGCGGCGATGAAGAACTACGGGCTGGAGATCCAGGACACCCCCGTGCTCGCCCACGGCAAGGTCCGCCACCACGGCGAACCCGTGGCCCTCGTCGCCGCCGACCACCCCGAGACCGCGCGCCGCGCCGCCGCCAAGATCAAGATCGACTACGCCGAACTTCCTGTGATCACGGATGAGGCGTCCGCGACGGCCCCCGACGCGATCCTGGTCCACGAGGGCCGCGACGACCACCACATCGGGCACGTCCCGCACCCCAACATCGTCCACCGCCAGCCCGTCGTCCGCGGTGACGCGGCCGCGGCCGCCGCGCGGGCCGACGTGATCGTCACCGGCGACTACGTCTTCGGCATGCAGGACCAGGCATTCCTCGGCCCGGAGTCCGGCCTCGCCGTGCCGTCCGAGGACGGCGGCGTCGAGCTGTACGTCGCCACCCAGTGGCTGCACTCCGACCTCAAGCAGATCGCCCCCGTCCTCGGCCTCCCCGAGGAGAAGGTCCGCATGACGCTCTCCGGCGTCGGCGGCGCCTTCGGCGGACGCGAGGACCTGTCGATGCAGATCCACGCCTGCCTGCTGGCGCTGCGCACCGGCAAGCCCGTCAAGATGGTCTACAACCGCTTCGAGTCCTTCTTCGGCCATGTCCACCGGCACCCCGCGAAGCTCCACTACGAGCACGGGGCCACCAAGGACGGCAAGCTCACCCACATGAAGTGCCGGATCGTGCTGGACGGCGGCGCCTACGCCTCCGCGTCCCCGGCCGTCGTCGGCAACGCCTCCTCGCTCGCGGTCGGACCGTACGCCGTCGAGGACGTCGACATCGAGGCGATCGCCCTCTACTCCAACAACCCGCCCTGCGGCGCCATGCGCGGCTTCGGCGCGGTCCAGGCGTGCTTCGCCTACGAGGCGCAGATGGACAAGCTCGCCGCCGCCCTGGACATGGACCCGGTCGAGCTGCGCCAGCTGAACGCCATGGAGCAGGGCACCCTGCTTCCCACCGGCCAGCGCGTCGACTCGCCGGCTCCGGTCGCCGAACTGCTCCGCCGCGTCAAGGCGAGGCCCCTGCCGCCCGAGCAGCAGTGGCTCTCGGCCGACGCGGAGGGCAGCTCCGTCGACGTACGCGCCCTGCCCGGCGGGCTGTCCAACACGACCCACGGCGAAGGCGTGGTGCGGGGTGTCGGTTACGCCGTCGGGCTGAAGAACGTCGGCTTCTCCGAGGGCTTCGACGACTACTCCACCGCCCGGGTGCGGATGGAGGTCATCAACGGCGAACCGGTCGCCACCGTGCACACCGCGATGGCCGAGGTCGGGCAGGGCGGGGTCACCGTCCACGCCCAGATCGCCCGTACCGAACTGGGCGTCAACCAGGTGACCATCCACCCGGCGGACACCCAGGTCGGCTCGGCCGGCTCCACCTCCGCCTCACGGCAGACGTACGTCACCGGTGGCGCCGTGAAGAACTCCTGCGAGGCCGTCCGGGAACAGGTCCTGGAGATCGGCCGCCGCAAGTTCGGCACGTACCACCCCGCCTGGGCCACCGCCGAACTCCTCCTCGAAGGCGGCAAGGTCGTCACCGACGGCGGCGAGGTGCTCGCCTCGCTGGCCGACGTGCTGGAGGACGAGGCGGTCGACGTCGAGCTGGAGTGGCGCCACAGGCCCACCGAACCCTTCGACCTGCGCACCGGACAGGGCAACGGCCATGTCCAGTACTCCTTCGCCGCGCACCGCGCGGTCGTGGAGGTCGACACCGAACTCGGCCTGGTCAAGGTCATCGAGCTCGCGTGCGCCCAGGACGTCGGCAAGGCGCTCAACCCGCTGTCGGTCGTCGGCCAGATCCAGGGCGGCACCACCCAAGGGCTGGGTGTCGCCGTCATGGAGGAGATCATCGTCGACCCGAAGACGGCGAAGGTGCGCAATCCCTCCTTCACCGACTATCTGATCCCCACCATCCTCGACACCCCGACCATCCCGGTCGACGTGCTCGAACTCGCCGACGACCACGCCCCGTACGGGCTGCGTGGCATCGGCGAGGCCCCGACCCTCTCGTCCACCCCGGCCGTCCTCGCGGCGATCCGGAACGCGACGGGCCTGGAGCTGAACAGGACGCCGGTGCGCCCCGAGCACATCACCGGCAGCTGACGGCTCCTCAAGACCCTCCGGGCGGTGCGTGCCTGCCGTGAACGTCACACTTCCCCGCGCCGCGCACCGTCCGGAGCCATCGCACAACCGCTCCATCTGCACGAAGAGTTCGTCTCGGGCCGTCCCCCGGGTCGTGCGCCTCGCAGTCATCCCAAACCCCGCAGTCTCCAGAGCTCCACGCGGGTGCCCCTGTGAACCTTGGGAGTCAGGCAACATGACCCAGCAGTCCGTGGAACCCAGGACGAGCGCGGAGGACGCGGGCCCCGGCTCGCGTGTCCCCGCCGGACGGTCCTGGCTCGACCGGTACTTCCACATATCCGAACGGGGATCGACCGTCGCGCGCGAGGTGCGCGGCGGTGTCACGACCTTCATGGCCATGGCGTACATCCTCCTGCTCAATCCGCTCATCCTGGGCGGCAAGGACGTCGACGGCCAGCTCCTCGGCCAGTCCGGGCTGATCACCGCCACCGCGCTCGCGGCGGCGGCCACCACCCTGCTGATGGGCTTCGTCGGCAAGGTGCCCCTCGCGCTCGCGGCGGGACTGAGCGTCTCCGGGGTGCTCGCCTCGCAGGTCGCACCGGCCATGACCTGGCCGCAGGCCATGGGCATGTGCGTGATCTACGGGCTGGTGATCTGCCTCCTGGTCGTCACCGGCCTCCGCGAGATGATCATGAATGCCATCCCGCTCGCGCTGAAGCACGGCATCACCATCGGCATCGGGCTCTTCATCGCCCTCATCGGCCTCTTCAAGGCCGGATTCGTCCACAAGGGGACGGCGACGCCCCTCTCCCTCGGCCCGGCGGGCGAACTCGCCGGCTGGCCGGTCCTCGTCTTCGCCGTGACCCTGCTCCTGATCTTCATGCTGCAGGCGCGCAACGTGCCCGGGGCGATCCTGATCGGCATCGTCGTCGGTACCCTGGCCGCGATCGTCGTCAACGCCGTCGGAGACATCGACCCCAAGGCGTGGAGCAGCGGCCCGCCCGAGCTGAGCGGCAGCGCGGTCTCCTCACCGGACTTCTCGCTCTTCGGGAACGTCGAGTTCGGCGGCTGGGGCGACGTCGGTGTGATGACGGTCGGCATGATCGTGTTCACCCTCGTGCTGGCCGGTTTCTTCGACGCGATGGCCACCATCATCGGCGTCGGCACGGAGGCGAAGCTCGCCGACGACAAGGGCCGGATGCCGGGCCTTTCGAAGGCTCTGTTCATCGACGGCGCGGGCGGTGCGATCGGCGGTGTCGCCGGCGGCTCCGGCCAGACCGTGTTCGTCGAGTCGGCGACCGGCGTCGGCGAGGGTGCCCGCACCGGGCTCGCCTCCGTCGTCACCGGGATCTTCTTCGCCGCCTGCCTCTTCTTCACCCCGCTCACGGCGATCGTGCCGGCCGAGGTGGCGTCCGCCGCCCTGGTCGTCATCGGCGCCATGATGATGCAGAACGCCCGGCACGTGGACTGGGCGGACCGCTCGGTGGCCGTACCGGTCTTCCTCACCGTGGTCCTCATGCCGTTCACGTACACCATCACCACCGGTGTCGCCGCGGGTGTCATCTCGTACTCCGCCATCAAGCTCGCCCAGGGCAGCGCCCGTGAGGTCGGCGTCTTCATGTGGGTCCTGACGCTGGTCTTCATCGTGTACTTCGCCCTCCACCCCATCGAGAGCTGGCTGGGCGTCAGCTGACCCCCGCCGCGCCCCTCACCTCAGTCAGAAGGAGACACGCCATGCTGGACATCGCCGAGGAGCTCCACCGGTGGGTCGGGCAGGGACGCGCGTTCGCCGTGGCCACCGTGGTGGCCGTCGGCGGCAGCGCGCCCCGGCAGCCGGGCGCCTCCCTCGCCGTGGACAGCGACGGCACCGCCATCGGATCGGTCTCCGGCGGGTGTGTGGAGGGCGCGGTGTACGAGCTGTGCCGGCAGGCGCTCGAGGACGGCACCACCGTGCGCGAGCGCTTCGGCTACAGCGACGACGACGCCTTCGCGGTCGGCCTGACCTGCGGCGGCGTCATCGACATCCTGGTGACACCGGTGCGCGCGGACGACCCCGCGCGCCCGGTGTTCGCCGCCGCGGTCGCCGCCGCGGCGGAAGGCCGGGCGGCCGCGGTCGCCCGCGTCACCGAAGGGCCGGACGAGCTCCTCGGCCGCCCCCTGCTCGTCCACCCCGACGGCACCCGCGAGGGCGGGCTCGGCGGACATCCCGAGCTGGACCGTACGGCCGGTGCAGAGGCCCGCGCGATGCTCGACGCGGGCCGTACGGGAGAGATCGTCATCGGCGCCGAGGGTTCCCGCTGCGGCAGCCCGGTCACCCTGCTCGTCGAATCGAGCGTCCCGCCACCCCGGATGATCGTCTTCGGGGCCATCGACTTCGCCGCCGCCCTGGTGCGGGCCGGGCGTTTCCTCGGGTACCGCGTCACCGTCTGCGACGCCCGCCCCGTCTTCGCCACGGCCGCCCGCTTCCCGGACGCCGACGAGATCGTCGTCGACTGGCCGCACCGCTATCTCGCCACGACCGAGGTGGACGCGCGCACGGTGCTCTGCGTCCTCACGCACGACGCCAAGTTCGACATCCCGTTGCTGGAACTGGCGTTGCGGCTGCCGGTCGCCTACGTCGGCGCGATGGGCTCGCGCCGCACCCACCTGGAGCGCAACGAGCGGCTGCGCGAGGCCGGCGTCAGCGAGCGCCGACTGGCCGCGCTCCACTCGCCGATCGGGCTGGACCTCGGAGCCCGTACCCCGGAGGAGACGGCCCTGTCCGTCGCCGCCGAGATCGTCGCGGCGCGGCGCGGCGGCAGTGGCCTGCCGCTGAAGGGCGCCCACACCCCCATCCACCACGAGAGCGGCACCCCGCTGGTCTCGGTGGCCTGATCCGGACCATCGCCAGCTGATCACGGCGGGCGGGTTGCCGCCACGGCGGTTTCACGCCAGGAGAGAAGCCGTCCGCAGCCCCGGATTTACCGGTAGATCAGCTGCATGACATTTTCCCCCTCCTCCGTTTCCGGCCGGGCGAGACCCGCTCGCGCGGGACGCAGGGCTCTGCTCATAGCGACCTCGGTCGCCCTGGTGAGCGGCGTCATGCTTCCCGCAGCGGGTTCCGCCACCGCCGCCCCGAAGCCGTCGACCGCCGAAAACCGTCAAGGATCCGAGGCCCGCGACTACGACATCACGCTGGTCACCGGTGACGTCGTCCACTACACGGACGGCGCGGGCGGCCAGGACACCGTCACCGTCGACCGCCCCGACGGTGCGCAGGGCGGCGTGCATGTGCAGCAGGCCGGGGAGGACATCTTCGTCATCCCCGACGAGGCGAGCGCCCTCATCGCCGCCGACAAGCTGGACCGGCGGCTGTTCAACATCTCGACGCTGGTCGAGATGGGCTACGACGACGCGCGGTCCGGCGGCATCCCGCTGATCGCCACCTACCCCGCGAGCACGGCGCGTTCGCTGCCCGCCGCCCCGCGCGGCAGTGAGACGGTCCGCCGCCTCGAGTCGGTGAACGGTGCGGCGCTGAAGACCGACAAGGACGACGCCCGCGCCTTCTGGAGCGACATCTCCCGTACGCAGAAAAGTCGTTCGCTGGACAACGGCATCGCCAAGCTGTGGCTCGACGGCAAGGTCGAGGCGGCGCTCAAGGACTCCGTGCCGCAGGTCAACGCCCCGCAGGCCTGGGCCGCCGGGTACGACGGCAAGGGCACCACGGTCGCCGTCCTCGACACCGGTATCGACGCGACGCACCCGGACGTCAAGGACCGCGTCACGCAGTCCAGGAGCTTCATCCCCGGTGAGGAGGTCGTCGACAGGAACGGCCACGGCACGCACGTCGCCTCCACCATCGCCGGTTCGGGCGCGGCGTCGGACGGCGTCAACAAGGGCGTCGCCCCGGGCGCCGACCTGATCGTCGGCAAGGTCCTGAGCGACGAGGGATCCGGCGCGGACTCCGGCATCATCGAGGCCATGGAGTGGGCCGAGGCCGAAGGCGCCGACGTCGTCTCCATGAGCCTCGGATCCAGCATCCCCGACGACGGCACCGACCCGATGGCACAGGCCGTCGACGCGCTGTCCGCCGACGGCGGCCCGCTGTTCGTGATCGCCGCGGGCAACGCCTACGGCGCGGGCACCATCGGGTCGCCCGGTTCCGCGGCGAGCGCGCTCACCGTCGCCGCCGTCGACAAGAGCGACAACCGCGCCGAGTTCTCCTCCATGGGCCCGCTCGTCCGCTCCTACGGCCTGAAGCCGGACCTCTCCGCGCCCGGCGTCGGCATCAACGCCGCCGCCTCCCAGTCGGTGCCAGGCATCGAGGGCATGTACCAGTCGATGGACGGTACGTCGATGGCCACCCCGCACGTCGCCGGAGCGGCGGCCATCCTGAAGCAGCGTCACCCGGAGTGGTCCGGCGAGCGCGTCAAGGACGCGCTGATGAGCTCCTCCAAGGAGCTGCCCGGCCACACGCCGTACGAGCAGGGCACCGGCCGCCTGGACGTGAAGGCGGCGATCGACACGACCATCGAGGCCACCGGCTCCGTCGAGGTCGCGTCGTACGACTGGCCGCACGCCGCCTCCGACCCCGTCGCAGAGCGCACGATCACCTACCGGAACACCGGGGCGGACGACGTCACCCTGAACCTGGCCACGGACACGGACACGGACTCCAAGGCGTACACGCTCTCCGCGTCCACGCTGACCGTCCCGGCGGGCTCCACCGCCGACGTGGTGCTGTCGCTGGACCCCTCCGCGGTCCCGAACGACACGCAGTTCTCCGGCCAGGTCATCGCCCGGGACGCGGCCGGCACGACCGTCGCACACACCGGCTTCGCCCTGAACAAGGAACAGGAGCTCTACGACCTGACGCTCCGGCTGCGCGACCGTGCGGGCGGGCCGATGGACGGCATCGTGGTTCTCGCCGAGCTCGGCGACCCGCAGCTCGGTCTCGTCCAGGTCTCCGGTGAGACCACACTGCGGCTGCCCCCGGGCAACTACACCGCCTGGACCTCCGCAGACATCGACGGGGACCGCGCCGACTCGAAGGCAGTCGCCTTCCTCGCCGCACCCGAGACGATCCTCGACAAGGCCACGACCGTCACCCTCGACGCGTCCAAGGCCCGCAAGGTCAGCGTGCGCACCCCGAAGGAGACCGAGAAGCGGCAGCTGCGGTACGACATGGCACGCACCTCGCCCGACGGCGTTGTCCAGCGTGACGCCTTCCAGATCCCGCTGACCTACGACCAGCTGTGGGTCAGCCCGACGAAGAAGGTCACCCAGGGCAGCTTCAGCTTCCTCACCCGCTGGCGCCAGGGCGAGGAGCTGCTCGACCTGACGGCCGACGGCCACGACGTCCCCGTCACGGTGCAGAACGGCTCGGTCGTCGCCGAGGACAGCGAGCAGAAGCTCACCGGTGCCTACGCCGGCGACGGGGCCGTGGCCGACTACAAGGGCCGCAGCGTCAAGGGCAAGGCCGTCGTCGTCACCCGCAGTGACGCCGTCCCGCCGGCCGAGCGGCTGGCCAACGCACTCGCGGCGGGCGCGAAGGCGCTCTTCGTCGTCAACGACGGCCGTGGAGTCGCGCTGGAGAGCTATGTGCCGTACGGCGAGGAGACCACCATCCCGGTCGCCTCGGTGCAGAAGATCGCGGGCGAGACGCTGATCAAGGCGGCCCAGCGCGGCAAGAAGCTCTCCGTCGACCAGCGGAAGTTCGCTTCCTACATCTACGACCTGGTGGACCGTCACGACGGCACGGTCCCGGACCGCTCGCTGGCCTTCACCCCGTCGGCCCGTCAGCTCGCGAAGGTGGAGAACACCTTCTACGGCCACAAGGCGACGCTCGGCGGCGGCTACCGCTACGACATCCCGGACTACGGGCCGGGCCTCGGATTCGAGGAGTACGAGAAGTTCCCCGGGACCCGTACGGAGTGGGTCAACCCGCTGCCCGGTGACTCCTTCTGGTACGAGAACCACTCGGTGCTGAACGCCGAAGCGTCCGACCGGGCGCTGGAGATGCGCAGCGCCGAGCTGGACTACACGGCGGGCGGGACCTACCGCGCCGACTGGTTCGCCCCGGTGACCGGACCCCGCCTCGGCACCGGCTACTGGGGGCCCTTCCGCACCTCGTACAACGACGTCCAGTTCAACATCACCCCGTGGACCGACGCGGGCGAGGGCCACTCCGGCGCGATGCCCGCGGACGAGTACGACACCACGTCCTACGCCTTCTACCAGGGGGACACCCTGATCAGAAAGGGCGCGGGCCGGGCCGGTTACGCCTGGGACCTGTCGGCCGAACCGCTTCCCTACCGCCTGGTCATCGACTCGGTGCGGGACGAGGCCGTCTGGAAGACCTCGACGCGTACCCACACCGCGTGGGAGTTCGTCTCCGGCGCCCTGCCCGAGGGAACGGAGCGGGCGGACATCCCGCTGCTCCAGCTCGACTACGACGTGGACACGGACCTCGCGGGCGACGTCGAGGCCGGCAAGCAGGTCGAGGTCGGCCTGGCATCCGGTACCCAAGCGTGGCTGGACGGCGCCGTGAAGGCGACGAAGGCCTCGCTGTCGGTCAGCTACGACGAGGGCGCCACCTGGAGCAAGGTGGAGCTGCGCAAGGGGTCGTCGGGCGAGTGGACAGCGAAGTTCGGGACGCCGAAGCACGCTGGCTCCGTCTCGCTCAAGGCGCACGCCGAGGGCCCCGGCGGCCTGGCCGTCGACCAGGAGATCATCAAGGCCTTCGGCCTGAAGTGACCCTCTGACGACACCTGCCGGCACACCTGGGGGAGGTGGTTCCGCATCCCTGTGCGGGATGCGGGCCCACCTCTTCTCCGCGTACTCCTGATGTCACCCGGGGCATGGGTGTGGCCGCCGGCCCGGCCGGCCTCACCGGCCGAAGCGTGCCAGCAGGTGCCACACCGCGGTCTACCGCCCCTTGCGCCGCGAAACGGTGTAGTTCGACCAGTCACCCCGGTGCCGGTCGCACCGGGAGGCACCCTTCATCGCCAGCCGTCGGCAGCGCGTGCCCTTCTGGGTGAGTGCCCCGCATCTCGACTGCGTACGAGCCATGTCCGACCGCCCTCCGGGACTGTCGGCCGGGTGCCGACAGAGCCCGGGTTCACCCGCGGGGGCGGTGTGCGGGAAGGCGCACCCGTGCCGTCCGGGTGCGCTCCGGAGCGCACCCGGACGGCGTCAGGGCGCCGCGTCTCCCACGGCGGCGGCGTCCGTCTCCCGCTGTTCCTCGATGCGCCGCTTCGCCTCGTCCCACGTGATCGGCAGCTGTCCGACCGGCGCCTCCCAGAAGGTGAACGTGGAGGAGCGCATCGTGGGCTTGAGAGCGGTCATGATGCCGCGGTGCGGCTCCGTCCTGGCGAAGGCGTAGAGCGCGTCGCGGCTCTCCCAGGCCGAGAGCGTGAAGAACACCCGCTTCGCCGGCTGGGCGACGAGCGAGGCGCCGAAGGCGCCCGGCGCGGACCGGACCTGCTTCCAGGCGGCCATCGACTTCAGGAAGAAACGCGGCACATCGAGCAGGGAACGGACCTCGAAGCGCGAGGCCATGACCACGGTCGCGCCTTCGGACGGAGGCGGCTGGGGGGTGACCCACGGCAGAGTCGGCATCGCACTACTCACCTTCGATATAGATAGTGGTGCTGTCTGCTTTCTATGTTAGAGAGTGACACTCTCCAACGCCACTGGAATGCCCCTACCGGACGTCCGGCGCGGCGGGGGTCCCGTACGGCGGGGATCAGCTTCCGGACTGCAGTGCCTTCCAGGTGTCGGGGCCGACGCTGCCGTCCACCGACAGCTTCCGTGTGCTCTGGTAGTCGCGGACGGCCCTGTCCGTGTCCGTGCCGAAGGTCCCGTCGACTGCCACGGTTCTGCCCAGCGCGGCGGTCAGTGCCCGCTGGAGCCGCTTCACCGCCTCGCCCGAGGCGCCCGTGACGAGTGTCGGCGTCGTGCCGGCCGAGAGCAGCGCGGTCCAGGTCTTCGGGCCGACCGCGCCGTCGGAGTCGAGGCCGCGGGCGGTCTGGAACAACCGCACGGCGCTCTCCGTCTTCGCCCCGAAGATGCCGTCCTCGGTGCCCGCGTCGTAACCCTGCCCGTTGAGCAGTGTCTGGACGGCCTTGACCTGGGTGCCCGTCGAACCCGTCTTCTGGGTCGTGTACGACGGGAAGCTCAGCCCGTCGGCCCCGCTGCCGGAGCCGCCGACGAGCTGCATGTAGTAGGTCCAGTTCCAGTTGGCGCCCGGGTCGGTGTGGTCGTTGCCGGGGGCCTCGCTGTGCCCGATGATGTGCGACCGGTCCTTGGGGATGCCGTACCGGTCGCACAGGTACGTCGTCAGCGCGGCCGAGGAGCGGTACATCGTGTCGGTGAACCACGACGGGTCGTCGACGAACCCCTCGTGCTCGATGCCGAGGGACGAGGCGTTGGCGCTCTTGGCGTGGTACGCGGTGTCCGAGTCGCGCACCATCTGGGTGATCTGGCCGTCCGAGGAGCGGACCACGTAGTGCGAGCTGACCTTCGACGTCGCGTTCTGGAACCAGCTGATGGTCCCGGCGTACGAGCCCTGCGTGACGTGGATGACGACCTTGTCCACCGTGGCCGTGCGGCCCGCCGCGAAGTTGGCGGAGTTCGCGGCGACCCAGAGCGCCGCGGGGTAGTCCGGGCTCTTGGCCGTGACGTCGGCCTTCGCGAGGGGGCCCTTCTCGGGGGAGACGGGGCGGGAGGTGACCGTGACCAGTTCGCCCCCGGCCACGGCGGCCCGCAGACCCTGGGCGAGGAAGGTGTAGACGGTGTCCGCGTAGAGCGCGGCGACGGCGCCGTCGGTGCCGCTGTAGCGGGCCACGGCCGGGTACCAGGCGTCGATGTCCGCCCGTTCGGCCGTGTCCAGGCCGAGCGCGTCGGCGTGGCTCCGCAGCACGGCCGCGCCGCCCAGGATGTTGACCCCGGTGTCCTTGCGCAGCTCGGCCGTGGACTCGCCCGTCAGCGCGGCGGCCTGCTCCAGGGAGTGGTTGACGGGGTTGCTCACGAGGTGCATGACGCCGTAGCCGTTGTCCTGGCTGGGGCGCCCGGAGTGCCCGTTCAGATGCGTCTCGCCGTAGCCGACGGCGGCGAGCAGGTCACGCGGTACGCCGTACTCCTCGGCGGCCTGCGCGAAGGCCCGGTTCATCGGGTCCGTGTCCGTGGGAGCGGCGCCCGCCGGGTGGCCCGTGGCGACGAGTGCGGTGACGGTGAGAGAGGCCAGAACGGCTGCGCGGCCACGGGTGTGGCCGGCGGGACGTGGGGGCATACCTGCTCCAGGTCTGTGGGGGAGAGGGGGCCGCCGGTCCCGTAGGGGTGGGCCGAGGGCCGCTGAGTCCGCACAGGCTATCCATCTGCCCAGGGCATGACAATGACACCTCCGTGTGTCCAAATTCCGTTCACTCCAATGGAGTTGAGGCGTCCACGGAGGGACGTCCGGTGGGCCGTCACCCCCCCACGGCGGGTGACGGCGCGCGGGTGTCGTTACCAGCGGTTCCGGTGGATGACGTCGGCCACCGGGCGGCGGCGGACCGGCCCGAAGTTGCCCTGGGGCCACCCCACCGGAATGGCGGCGAAGGTGTGCGTGTCCGACGGGATCCCGAGGGCCTTCTTCCACTCCTGCTCCAGCATCAGATGCCAGATGGTGAGGTTGGCCGCGAGCCCCAGCGCCCGCGCCGCGAGCAGGATGTTCTGGACACCCGGATAGACGCAGGAGCCCTCCGCGAGCGCCTGGAAGCGCGTCTGCGTGTTCCCCATGTGCTCGAGACCCGCCGGGCCGAGCGACTCGGCGTAGACCCCCAGGCCCTCCTCGTCGAACTCCGGCTCCGGGAACTTGTAGCAGGGGATGATCAGCGCCGGGGTGTCCGCGAAGTGGTCGCGCTGGTGCTCGATCGCCGCCACCATCCGGCCGTACGCCGCGGCGTCCATGCCCTTCGGCGCGTGCTTGCCGGTCGTCGCGAGGTAGGCGTCCACACACCGCTTCCAGAGCGGGGCCAGCTCGGCCATCACCGCGCGGTCGGTGACGACCACGTACTCGTAACACTGCATGTTGCCGCCGCTCGGCCCCCAGACGGCGGCCTGTATGAGCTGGTCGATCGTCTCGTCCGGGACGGCGTCCGGCTTGAGACGGCGCATGGCGCGCATGGTGGACATGGTCGGGAAGAGGGCGGGCCCGTCGGGGGCGGGTGCGTCGGCGTACACCGTTTCGAAGGTCATGATCGCGGAGTGTACGGCTCAAGGCCCGGCACGGGCAGCCCCGTTGGACGCCCCGTCCTCCCCGGGCCCGCGCAGGTCAGCGCCGTCGGAGGCGGACCACGGGAATGTCGCGGGAGGTCTTCGCCCGGTACTCGGCGTACCGGGGGAAGACCTCCGCCGGAGTGGTGCCCATCGTGTCACCCGCCGCCGCGGCGCGCCGGAATCGCACACCTGGTCGTCCCCCCTCCTCACGGGGGAACGGGGTCGGGAACAGCGGCCGCGAAGGCGTATAAAGGGTCCCTCCGAGCAGCCGGCGTCCCCGATGGCCATCTCACCCCCCACGCGGCCGGCGTCACCGCGTACCGAGAGCGGAGGAGCGTCCCATGAGCACCTCGGAAGAGATCAGCGCCTTGCTCGTCACCAGGTTCGGGACCGATCCGGATGCCATCCGGCCCGAGGTGCCGCTCAGGCAGCTGAGGCTGGACTCGCTCGCCCTGGAGGAGCTCCGGCTCCTCATCGAGGACCGGATGGACATCGATCTGGAGGACGTCGTCCTGTCGTCGCGCGACACCGTGGGAAGTCTGGTCGCGGCCGTGCGCACCAAGGCCGGCGCGTGACGGGCCGGGGGCCGTTCGCACGCAGGTCCGCCCGGCCGGGCATCGAGCCGTTCAGCGCCGCCGTCACCGGCGTCGGCCTGGTCACCGCCGTCGGGGTGGGTGTCGAGGAGGCCTGGCGCGGCGTGTGCGACACGGCGGTCGCCCCCTCCGTACCGCACCTGCCGGAACTCGACGGGCTGCCCTGCGACTTCATGTACACCGTCGACGCCCTGGACACGAGGGCCGCACTGGGCGTGGCCGCGCAGCGGCTGATGGACCGCTTCTCGCAGCTCGCCGTCGTCGCCGCCCGTGAGGCCGTCGCCGACGCGGGGCTCGACCCCTCGGTCTGGGACAGCGGACGGGTCGCCGTCGTCATCGGCTCCGCCCACGGCGGCCTGTCCTTCTACGACGAGCAGCACACCACCCTCACCGAGCGCGGCGCGCGCCGTGTCTCCCCGAAGCTCGCCCCGCTGAGCGTCGTCAACGGCGCCGCCAGCAGCGTCGCCATGGACCTGGGTGTGCACGGCCCGAGCCAGGCCGTCTCCACGGCCTGCTCCTCCGGCACCGTGGCCATCGGCACGGCCCACCAGATGCTCCGCACCGGCGCCTGCGACATCGTCGTCGCGGGCGGCGCAGAATCGGTCCGCTCCCGGCTCCTGATCGCCAGCGCCTGCCAGATGCGGGCCGTCTCCACACGCCGGGACGACCCCCAGGCCGCCTGCCGCCCCTTCGACACGCACCGCGACGGCTTCGTCGTCGGCGAGGGCGCCGGCCTCCTCGTGATGGAGCACCCGGAGCACGCACGGGCCCGGGGCGCCACCGTCCGCGCCCGTGTCGCCGGTTACGGGGCCTCCAGCGACGCCCACTCCGCCGTCGCCCCCGACCCCGACGGCCTCGGCATCGAGCGGGCCCTGCGCACCGCCCTCGCCGACGCAGGCATCGACGCCCTCGACGTCGGCCATGTCAACGCCCACGGGACGTCGACCGTCGCCAACGACCTCATCGAGGCGACCATGCTGCGCCGCGTACTCGGCGAGCATCCCCTCGTCACCTCGACGAAGGCCATGACCGGGCACACCCTGGGAGCCGCGGGCGGCATCGAGACCGCGCTGACCGTGCTGGCGCTCCAGCACCAGCTCGTCCCGCCGACCGGCAACCTCGACGCCCCCGACCCGGCGATCCCCGTCGAGGTGGTGAGCAAGGAGGCCCGGCGTGCCGTGTTCGAGTGCGCCGTCAAGACCTCGCTCGGCTTCGGCGGTCACAACGCGGCGCTCGTGCTCACCAGGGCCTGACGGGAAGCGAGGAGCACCATGCCCGAGGAGATCATCCGGTCCCTCACCGTGGACGGACTGCGTTACGGCTATCGCCTCCTGCCCCGTGATCCGGCAGCGGGCGGAGCCCATGTCACCGAACCGGTCCTCGTGATCGGCGGGGCGCTGCAGGGCATGTTCGGCTGGCCGCAGATGGACGACCATCTGGGCCCGGTGGCCGACGTGGTGACGGCCGACCTGCCGGGCATGGGCTCCGCCGACCCCCTGCCGCCCGGCCCCAGCGCCCCGGTCCTGCGCGCCGCGGTCACCGGGATCATCGACGATCTTGGCGCCTCCCGGATCAACCTCTTCGGCTTCTCCTACGGCGCCGCCATCGCCTTCGGCTGCGCGCGGCACGATCCGGGGCGCATCGCCCGGCTGGTCCTCGGCGGCGTCCCCACCCACATCGGTGAGGACCGGCGGATCCACTGGCGGCGGGCGACGCAGGCCCTGGCCGAAGGGGACGCGGAGGGCTTCGCGACGCTGGCCGCCGACGGGCTGATGTGCCTGGACCCGGAGCGCCCCGTGCACCGCAGGGAGCTGGCCCGGCGCTATGTGCGGCGCTCCTTCCTGCACGCGCTCGCCCACCCGGAGCACGCCGCCGACTCGTTGCGACGGGCGCTGGGGGACCGGCCGGACTTCTCCGGCGGACTGTCGGGCGTGCCGGCCCTGGTCTTCGCCGGGGAGCACGACACGGTGACCTCGCCCGAGCTCCAGCGGGAGTTCGCCGGGACCATCGAGGGGAGCCGCTTCCTCACCCTCCCGGAATCCGACCACTGGGTCGTGCTGGAGCGGTCCGACGAGGTCGCCGCCCTGGTGACCCGGTTCTTCACGGACCAGCCGCTCGAACCGGCGACGGCCCGGCTCCCGCACCAGGCACGGGCCGGCGAGGCCGTACCGCCGGAATCCGCACCCGTACCTCCTCCGGAGGCCGGTTCGTACGCATCGCGGTGAGCCCCCGTGGTGGCGGCCCGCACGGGGCCGCCACCGGGGTGGGTCAGTGCCGGTGACCCTGGCCCTTCACGTCGATCCGCACGATCTGCGGGTCGTGGTCGCTCGCCTGGTCGGCGAACTCCGCGTTGATGTGCACCACGTCGTAGTCGAAGCGGCGGATCGCCGGGCTGGTCAGGATGTGGTCTAGCGTCTGCGAGTTGCCGTCGTAGACGTAGCTGTACTGCTCGCCCGCAGGCAGCGTCGTGATGAGCGGCTTGAGTACCTCGCCACCGGTCAGCGCCTTCATCGTGGGGGAGAAGGCGAAGTCGTTCAGGTCGCCGAGCGTGACGACCCTCGCCGACGTGTCCGCCTTCAGCAGTGAGGTGACGAAGGTGTTGACCTCCGCCGCCTGCCGCACGCGCTGCGTCTCCGAGCTGCGCACCGGCTCCTGGTAACGGCCGTGCAGGGACTGGTCGCCGCCCTTCGACGCGAAGTGGTTGGCGATGACGAAGACCGGCTCGCCACGGAAGCGGAACTCGCCCACCAGCGGCTTGCGGCTGCTGTCCCAGGCCGTGCTCGTCGGGTTGATCCGGCCGGGCGAGACCGAGAGCGTGGCGCCCTTCTTCGTCTTCACCGCCTTCACGGCGGTGGTCGCGTCGCCGCCCGGGCGGTCCACGAAATCGACCCGGTCGGGGTTGAAGAGGAAGACGTTACGGATGTTGCCACCGGGCTCGCCGCCGTCCCGGCCGTCGGCGGGCGCCACATAGCGCCACGCGTAGCGCGGGCCGCCCGCCGCGACGATCGCGTCCGTGAAGCGCTTCAGCGTCGCCTCGGAGCCCACGGTGCCGTCGTTCACCGCACCGTTGTCGTCCTGGATCTCCTCCAGCGACACGATGTCCGGGGACGAGAGGCTGACCGCCACGCCCTGGGCGAGCGTGTCGAACTTGGCCTGCTCGTCGGCCGCGTCGAGGTTCTCCACGTTGTACGTGGCGACGGCGAGCTCCTTGCGCTTCTGCTTGCGCGTCACCTCGCGCTCCAGGCCGTTGTCCTTCAGCGAGCCCAGCTCGGTGGCCTGCACGTTGTAGCCGCCGTACGACGCGTAGTCGACGACACCCGTGGTGGAACCGGACAGCACGTCGCCCACGTCCGCGACCGGGACGGGCCGCCCGGCGTCCAGCGACATCACCTTGAGGCGGCCGGTGTTCTGGTCCTCGTACGAGGCGTACAGCGTGCCGCCGCGCCGGGTGGGGTTCTCCTGCGGCTTCACCGTCACCCAGACCTCGTCGTACGCGGTCGTCGCGCCGGTCACCCGGGTGTCCGCCATCGTGACGCGGGCGCCCTCGAGCGACTCGTACAGGTCCAGGGCGTAGGCCGCCGGGTCGAGGGCGAGGGCCTCGATCGAACCGCCGCCGGCCGTCGGCACATAGGCGTCCGGCACCGAGGAGGCGTCGAGGACGACCGCCTCCGGCAGGGGGTTGCCCGAGGACAGGACCGTGGTCAGCGGGGCGGTGATCTGGGTGAGCGACTGGGCGCCGGTGGCCGGGTAGTACTCCGCGACCTTGCCGCTGACCAGCACCGAGTCGCCGACGGCGACGGCGGGGGCCGAGGATCCGGTGTAGACGAACAGGCCCTCGCTCGTACGGGAGTCGTCGTCCGGTGCCGTGTCCTGGATCCAGAAGCCGCGGGAGCCCGTGGTCCGTACGCCGGTGACGACGCCCGGGACGCCGGAGACCGGCTGCCCGGCGAGCGGGGAGAGACGGGTCGTGCCCTGGATGTCGTGCACCCGCACCGTGCCGGGCTCGGTCGGTCCGCCGGGCTCGCCCGGTCCGGAGCCGCCGGAGGTCTCGCCGGCCGCGTTGACCGGCGTCGGGGCGCCGGCGGTCAGGTCGGCCGCGTTGTCGTCGGTGTCCGCGAGGGACGTGCCGCGCGCCACGGAGGCGGTCGCGGAGGCACCCGCCGCCGGGCCGCCGCCCTCGCGCACGACCGCGGAGCCGTAGCCGACGAGGTCGACGATCCGGGTGTCGGCGGCGCAGTCCGCCGCGGTCCTGCAGGTCAGCGGGGTGGTGCCGGAGACGAGCGCGACGGTGCCGCTGGCCGCGGACATCGGAGTCGTGCCGGTCGCGTCGGGGGCGGGCAGGGCCACCGTGCCACCGGTGCCCGCGGCCTGCGCGACGAGGTAGCGGCCGCCGGGTGCGACGGCGCCGGACAGTGCGGAGACCTGCCACAGCGATCCGGCGGAGGGCGTCCCCGGGAGGTACTGGACGCTGAAGCCGGACAGCGCGAAGGAGGTCCCGCCGGCGTTGGCCAGCTCGATGTAGTCACGGGTGAGCGTCGCGCCGGAGTTGCCCCCGCCGCCGTACACCTCGGAGATGACGGCCGACGGCGAGGGTGCCGCGAAGGCGGCGGGCAGCGCGGTCACCGACAGGGTCACGGCGACGGCGGCGGCCAGCAGGGCGGAGCCGGGTCTGGCTATGTGCACGGGAACTGCCCCCAGTTGTGTAGTGAGGGCCAAAAACTATGCGCGTAGAACGGCCGTGGCAAGAGACCGGAGGTTAATTCCGGGCGTCATTACCGCCGTTTGTACCGTCCGGTGCCGCGGTGCCGGTTCAGCGCCAGGGGATGTTCCGCCACGGGCTGCCCTCGCTCTCCGTCAGCAGACGGTGCGCCGTGACATTGCTCGTGTAGTAATCGCCGTAGTCCTCACCGTCGAACCGCAGGACACGGCCCAGCGCGTACCCCGCGGAGAAGTCCTCCCAGGACCGGTAGGCCGACTTGCTCAGCGCACCGGCGTACACGACGGCCTGTTCCGCCTCGGGAGGGAAGCAGAAACGGGCGGACAGCCCCCACCGGGCCAGGTTCACGGCGCGACCGTAGTCGTAGGCGACCGTCGTGCTGACCCGGCCGTCCGGCGGCAGCAGCCCGTCGGCGCGGAACCTGGCCTCGTATCTGAGGATGCGCCGTACCAGCGCCTCGATGTCGCTGACCGTGTCGTGGCCGACCCCGATGTCCTGGGCGTGCCCGGCGGCCGTCTCCCGCCACAGCTCCGCGGAGGGCTGCTCACCGAGCCCGGCCGCGAGCTGTTCACGCACCCGCAGTACGAAGTCGGGTTCGGGCGGACTGTTGTGCGCGTCCAGCAGGATGTCCAACTGCTTGCGCCAGCCCGTCGGTTCGGTGATGCCCCAGGAGTCGCGGAGCAGTTCCCGCTCGCACGTGTACTCGTGGTAGACGGTGCCGACCTCGTTCCAGGGCACGCCGTTGCCGACCGCCAGATGTGCCCCGCAGGCCAGCCCGTAGGCCAGTGGGCCGTGGAGCGCCCCGTGGCGCAGCGCGATCAGCCGGTCGGTCCGGGAGCGCTCGTTCTCCGCGTGGTAGCGCAGCCACATCGCGCGGTGCGGGGGTGTGGCCGGGAAGAGTATCCCCGCCGGTGTACCCGGATTGACGGCCAGCAACTGCTTCGGGTCCCGCCAGCCGAACTCGGCGATCCACTTGAGGGAGACGGCGTGGAACACCCACTCCGGGTGCCACGGCGGCAGCATCCCCCGGGTGAGCACCGGCCGGCAGCTCCGTCCGGCCTCGTCCCGGTGCGAGCGCCACGTGACCATGTCGGGAGCCGCGTCGACTTCGGCCCTCGGCGCGGCGATGAACAGCTCCTCGCCCGCCAGCACGCGGAGCTGGCCCTCCGCGTCACCGCGTGCTCCCGCCTCGTGGAGGAGGTGCTCCGTCACGGACGGCGGGGCCCAGGGGGCGCCCTGGCCGGGGTAGGGGGGCAGTTGATTCATGACCAGGCGATGTTCCGGTAGGGGCTGTCGGGGTCCTGGGTCAGGACGCGGTGCTGGGCGAGTGACTGCTCGTACTTCACCCCGGACGGATCGTCCTCGTCGAAGTGCATCACGCGGGTCAGCGAGTAGCCGAGGGAGAACTGCGCCCAGGAGCCGTAGGCCTGCCTGGCCAGTGCACCGATCCGCAGCACGGCCTGCTCGGCCTCGTGCGGATCGCAGAGGCGGGCGCCCAGTGCGAGCCGTACGACGTTGACCGCCCGCCCGTAGTCGAAGGCGGCCAGCGTGTCGACCCGTTCGCCGGGGCCGAGAGCGCCGTCCGCCCGGAACCGGTCCTCGTACGTGACGGCCAGCCGCAGTGCCTCATGGGCCTCGGCCGACTCCGACGGGGTGGACCGGCGGCGTGCCAGCGCGTCGGTGAGCGCGGCGGACCACTCCGGGACGGTGGGGGTGCGCCCCAGCCGCCCGGCGAGGGCGCGACGCATCCCGAGCACCGACTCGTACGTACGGCCGACGAGCTGGGTGGCCAGCAGTGCTTCGAGTGTCCCGTGGTAGCCGGCGCGGTCCAGCACCCTCCAGGGACTGCGGAGCCGGGCGCGATCCGTCCCGTACCCCTCGTAGGCGGCGCCCAGGTCGTTCCAGACCAGACCGTTGTGCACGGCGAGATGGGCGCCGAGGGCCAGACCGTGCGCGACCGGCCCGTGCAGCGGACCGGCCCGATGGGTCAGCAGCCGGCCGGCCTGGGGCCCGCCGGACCGCGCGTGGGCCTTCAGCCACGCCCGGCGACGTCCCGGCCCGGCCTCCAGAGTGACGGCGTACGGCGTGCCCGGATTGACCACCAGCCACCGCACGCCGTTCGGCCAGCGGCGCGCGAGATCGTCGAGAGCGGTCGCCTCGAACACCCAGTCGGGGTGCCAGGGAGGCAGCATGCCGGACGTCAGCACCGCGACACACGTACGGCCCGGCGCCGAGGGGTCGGGCTGCGTGGGGAGCGGGGGAGTGAAGCCGGGCGTGTCCGCGTGCAGCCTGGCGACGCGTACGAACAGCCTGCTCCGGGACAGCGCGGCCGGCAGCGCGCCCCGGTCGCCGGCCGCCGCGGTCTCGTGGAGCAGTCGTTCCGTCTCCGTCGGCGGCGCCCAGCCCGCCGCGGGCGCTGTGGTTCCTGGCGCCGGCGTCCCCGTCGTCCCTGTCCCCGTCATCACGGTCGGATTCTACGGAACGCGTCCGACGGCCGGCCCGGCGACCTGTGATGATCCGTAAGGCCGCGCACGGAGGACGGCAGTCGGCCGGGCGATGCGGGAGTCCACCATGCGGTCAGGTGTTTGACCGCCTCACGGCGTTCCGGATACGTTGCGTGACATGCAGCGATCCGCACACCTGACGACGCGAGGTCATGTCGACCTGAAGCGCGTGTGCTCCGCGGCGTGTCACCGGGGCTGAACACCCCGTAGTCCACGCGCCCCTGGAGGATTCGACTCCTCCCCGGCCACGCGCGGGACGCCCCGTCACGGCTCAGCGGGACGCCGGTCGGCACGATGCCGCCGGGTTCCGTCAGGAGGCCCCCGTTCCGGGGCGCCCACCTCCATGCCCGTTGCCATCGAGGACCTGGAAGACCTGTGACACGTCTGCCTGCGCCCACCCGCCGAACCCGGCCCCCGCGCCGCTCCGAGATCCCCCCGTCCGGACACGCCGGCCGTGCCTCCGGCGCGGGGTCCGTGCTGGGCGCGATCCTCGACCACGGCCCGGTGGCCCGCTCCACCGTCGCCCGGCTCACCGGCCTCTCACCCGCCTCGGTGACGGGCCACGTGGCGCAGCTCCTCTCCCGCGGTCTGGTCCGGGAGAGCGCCGGGACGACCGGACCGCGCGGACTGGGACGCCCTCATGTGCCCCTGGAGATCGACACCTCCCGCTTCCTGGTGGCCGGGACCCATGTCGCGGTCGCCCACTCGACGGTCTCCCTGATGGACCTGCGTGGCCGGGTCGTCGCCGAGGACCGCAGACCGCACCTCGACAACGGCCCGCGCCGTATCCTCGACGACCTGGCCGCCCGGCTGCCGCCGCTGACGGCGGCTCACGCCGGCGGCCGGCAGGTGCTCGCGCTGGGCTTCGCCACCGGGCACCGGGTGGACCCCGCCGCCGGAGTCGTCGTGGAGCATCCGCACCTCGGCTGGCGCGCCGTTCCCGTACGCGAGATCCTGTCCGCCGCCACCGGCCTCCCGGTCCATGTGGACAGCCACTCACGGGCGTTGGCGCGTGCGGAGCAGATGTTCGGCGAGGTCTCGACCCGGCGCAGCACGGTGCTGCTCTTCATCGGCGCGGTCGTCGACGGTGCCTTCGCCACCGCCGGTGAACTGCACCGGGGGCCGCGCTCCGGCGCCGGCAGCGTGGCCCATCTCCCCCTGGGACCGGGCGGATCGGGCGACACGGAGTCCTGTAGCTGCGGGCGTACGGGGTGCCTGCAGTCAGAGGTCTCCGAACGGGCCATGATCCTCCGCGCCGCCGCACGGAGCCTCCACGTCAGCACCTTCCAGGAGCTGCTGGACCATGCCATGGCCGGGGAGCCGCGCGCCGTGGCGCTGTTCCGCCGCCGTGCCCGGCTGGTGGGCAGGGCCGCCGCGCTGCTCCTGGACATGTTCGACCCGGAGTGCCTGGTGGTGGTCGAGCCCGGAGCGAACCGGCTGCCCGAGTGCCTCGCCGACCTCCGCGAGGAGGTGGGCATGCGCTCCACGGTCTGCGACGACCCCGAACGGGCCGTGGTGCCCAGCAGCTTCACCGGATCGGTGCTCGCCACGGCGGGCGGCGCGGTGGCTCTTGGAGCACTCCACACCGACCCGCTGGGTCCGTGGCCCGCGCTGCCCGCGGTGTCCTGAACTCCGCCGATACCCGCTTTAATTCAGAACGTTGCATTGTTGACCCGGCCCCACCCCGACGGGAAAATGGATTCATGACCAGCCGACAGCGGAATTCGGAGAACGCGCCGACAGCGGCACGCTCCTGCCGCGCGGCCGCGCCGTCGAGCGAATACGCCCGGCGCTGCTGTTGTCGCCCCTGACCGGGAATCCGACAAACCCCAGCTGAATTTCCGGGCGGTCCGCATCCGTGTGTGATTCCCCTTGATGTCCTCACGCCCGTACGCCTTCGCGTGCTCCCGCAGGCCTCGTGCGATTGCGCATGCCCGAATTCCACCCTCCGACCGGGGAGAGACATTGACCGTCACCGTGTCCTCGTACGCCGTCGTCCGCCCCTCCGAACCCGCCACGCCCCCAGCCGCCCCCGGTATCGCGCCGGAGCGCTTCAAACAGGCCTTCCGCAGGTATCCGGCGGGCGTCGTCGTCGTCACCGCCGACGCCGGAGGCGGGCCGGTGGGATTCACCGCCACCTCGCTCAGCTCGCTGTCCCTGGACCCGCCGCTGGTCTCCTTCGGGATCGGCACCTCCACCTCGTCCTGGCCGCACATCGAGCGGGCCTCGACGGCGGTGGTGAACTTCCTCGGAGCCGAGCAGCAGCAGCTGGCCACCACATTCGCCACCAGCGGCATCGACCGGTTCGCAGCCCCGACCCGCTGGCGCCGGCTGCCCGGCGGGGAACCCGTGCTCGACGGGGTGACCGGCTGGCTGCGGCTCACCTTCCAGAGCATCGTCCCGGCCGGCGACCACCGCATCGTCGTCGCCAGGGTCGAGGAGTCCTGGCTGGACGAGGGGCGCAGCCCGCTGCTCTTCCACGACGGCTCCTACCACTCCATCCGCCCCGCGCCCGACCAGTGATCAGGAATTCACGATGACACGCCACGACAACAGGCGGGCCCTGGCCCGGAGGTCATTCCTCGCCCTCGCGGGAGGCACCGTACTGAGCCTCGCCGCCTGCTCGCCGCAGGTGAAATCCGTCGCCGACGCGGAACCCGCCGGCGCCCTTCCGTCCGGAAATCCGGCGTCCGGGACGAAACTGAAGATCGCCGCCCGTACGACACAGCTCCAGCTGGAGCCGGCGGGGCTGGCCGAGGAACTGCCCTTCACCGTCGCCGAGTGGCCGAACCTCTCCGCCGGACCCGATGTCATTCAGGGGTTCCGCGCCCAATCGATCGACCTGGCCACCAACGCGGGAATTCCGCCGATCCAGGCGCACGCCATCGGCGTCCAGGCGAAAATCGTCGCCGTCCAGGTCCGCCGGCACCCGCTCTACACCTTTGCGACGGCCCCCGGCTCGTCCATCACCAGGGCCGAGGACTTCCGGGCGAAGAAGATCGGGTTCTCCCAGGGCCAGGCACAGGGCGTCGTCGTCCTGCGAGCGCTCGACGAGGCGGGCCTGAAGAACTCCGACGTCGAACTGGTCGACCTGCCCAGCACCCAGTTCCTCACCGCCCTGCAGTCCGCGCAGGTCGACGTGGCCCCGCTGAGTGAGCCGACCCTGACGAAGTATCTCGACCAGTACGGCAAGGACGGCGCCCGTGGGGTGAAGACGAACGTCGTCGACCTGCTGACCGTGCTCTGGGCGCCGAACGAGGTCCTCAACGACCCGGAGAAGGCGAAGGCCGTGCGCAGCTTCGTACCGCTGTGGGCGCGCGGTCAGGTATGGGCCTGGGAGAACCAGGACGAGTGGATCGACACGTACTACGTGAAGGACCAGGGTGTGTCGAAGGAGGACGGCCGGCGCATCGTCGACTCCTATCAGAAGCCGCAGTTCCCGGTCAGCTGGGACGAGGCCGTCGACTGGGAGCAGAAGACCGCCGATCTGCTGGCCGAGGGGGGCTTCGTGCCGGAGCAGAAGGCCTCCGAGCTGTTCGACCGCCGATTCGAAAGGCTGGCGGCCGACGCCGTGGCCGCCGAGTACCGGGAGGGGTCATGACGGACCTGCTGGCGAAAGCACGGACGACCGGTACGGAGACGGCGGAGCCGCAGCCGGCCGGACCATTGGGCGGCGAGGGGACGGCACATGTCTCCCGGGGCACCCGCCGGCGTCTCGGCCCCGGCCGGGCGCTGCCCTTCGGACGGCTGATCGGCCCGGCGCTGCTCGTGCTCGCGTGGTGGGCGGCCTCGGCGTCCGGCTACCTCGACCCGCGGATCCTGTCGTCGCCCGGCACGGTGTTCGCCACCGCGGTCGACCTGGTCACCACGGGCCGTCTCCAGGACAACGTCCTCATCTCGCTCCAGCGCGCCGGTCTCGGCCTGTTCTTCGGAGTGTCCGCCGGTGTGATCCTGGCCGTGGCGGCGGGGCTGAGCCGCAGCGGTGAATACCTGCTGGACGGCCCGCTCCAGATCAAGCGGGCCATCCCGTCCCTGGCCATGCTCCCGCTGCTGATCCTCTGGCTCGGCATCGGCGAGCAGATGAAGGTCACCGTGATCGCTCTCGGCGTCGCGGTGAACATGTACATCAACACGTACGCCTCGCTGACCGGCATCGACAGCAGGTACGTCGAACTCGCCGAGGGGCTCGACCTGAGCCGTGCGACGTTCATCCGCAAGGTCGTCGTGCCCGGCTCGCTGCCCGGTCTCTTCGTCGGACTGCGGCTCGGTGTCACCTCGTCCTGGCTCGGCCTCATCGTGGTCGAGCAGATCAACGCCACCAGTGGCATCGGCTACATGATGTTCCAGGCCCAGCAGTACGCCCAGTCCGACGTGATCATCGTGGGTCTTGTGGCCTACGGGATCTTCGGCTTCGCCTCGGACGCGGCGGTACGCGCAGTCGAAAGGAAGGTCCTGTCATGGCGACGCACACTGGCGGGCTGACAAAGACCCGGCCCGCGGTCCGCACCTCCGGTCTGGTGCGGCGGTTCGGCGACCGGGAGGTCCTCAAGAAGCTCGATCTGACCGTGGCCCAAGGGGAGTTCACCGCGCTCCTCGGACGCAGCGGCTCCGGCAAGTCCACCCTGCTGCGGGCCGTCGCCCGCCTGGACCACACCGTCGACGGGTCCGGCGAACTCTCCGTACCCGACAGGGTCTCGCTCTCCTTCCAGGACTCCCGGCTGCTGCCCTGGCTGCGGGTGCTCGACAACGTCGTCCTCGGACTGCGCGGCCCCGGAACCCGCGAGCGAGGTCTGACGGCGCTCGCCGAGGTGGGCCTGGAGGGCCGTGACGGTTCCTGGCCCCACGAGCTGTCCGGCGGCGAACAGCAGCGCGCCGCCCTGGCCCGTGCCCTCGTACGCGAACCCGAGCTCCTCCTCGCGGACGAGCCGTTCGGCGCCCTCGACGCGCTGACCCGGATCAAGATGCACGACCTGCTGCGCGAGCTGTACGAACGCCACCGCCCCGCGGTGCTGCTGGTCACCCACGACGTCGACGAGGCCGTGGAGCTGGCCGACCGTGTCCTCGTCCTGGAGGACGGCCTCATCTCCGTCGATCTCAGGATCGACCTGCCCTCCCCGCGCTCCCGCCGCGAACCGCGCTTCCAGGAGTACCGCGACACCCTGCTCGCCGCCCTCGGCGTGGCACAGCCCCAGATCACGCACTGATCTTCCGAGGAGAAGACGCCCATGCCACGCAAGCAGCTCCATCTGAACGCCTTCCTGATGTCCACCGGCCACCACGAGGCGTCCTGGCGGCTCCCCGAGAGCCACGCCGAGGCCGACTCCGACCTGGAGCACTACAAGACCCTGGCCCGCATCGCCGAACGCGGGCTCCTGGACTCCCTGTTCCTCGCCGACGGACCCGTCCTCATGGGCGACCCCGGCCGGCGGCCCGCCGCCAAGCTTGAACCCACCGTGCTGCTCACCGCGCTCGCCGGGGTCACCGAGCGCATCGGCCTGATCGCCACCGCCTCCACCAGCTACAACGAGCCGTACAACCTGGCCCGCCGGTTCGCCTCCCTCGACCACGTCTCCGGCGGCCGGGCCGGCTGGAACATCGTCACCACCGCCGGTGCCGACGCGGCCCGCAACTTCGGCCTCGACGACACACCCCTCCACCACGACCGCTACCGGCGCGCCGCCGAGTTCGTCGAGGTGTCCACGAAGCTCTGGGACAGCTGGGCGGACGACGCGGTCGTGGCCGACAAGGAGGCCGGTGTCCACGCGCTGGCCGACCGGGTCCGCACCATCGCCCACACCGGTGAGTTCTTCCGGGTCGACGGGCCTCTCAACGTCCAACGGCCGCCCCAGGGATACCCCTTGCTTGTGCAGGCGGGGTCCAGCGAGGACGGCAAGGACTTCGCGGCCCGTTACGCCGAGGCGGTGTTCACCGCGCAGCGGACCCTGGAGGAGGGCATCACCTTCTACAAGGACGTCAAGCAGCGCGCCGAGGCGCTGGGCCGCAACCCGGACGGCATCAAGATCCTGCCCGGCATCGTCCCGGTCATCGGCGACACCGAGGCCGAGGCGCGGGAACTGGACGCCGAACTCGACCGGCTCATCGTCCCCGAGTACGCCAAGCGCCAGCTCGCCGGAACGCTGAAGCTCGACCCGGCCGAGCTGCACCTCGACCGGGAGCTTCCGGAGAACCTTCCCGACGAGGACGAGATCGAGGGCGCCAAGAGCCGCTACACACTGGTCGTGGAGCTCGCCAGGCGCGAGAAGTTGACAGTGCGACAGCTCATCGGGCGGCTCGGCGGCGGGCGCGGACACCGCACCTTCGCCGGAACGGCCGAGCAGGTCGCCGACACCATCGAGCACTGGTACGACAGCGGGGCGGCCGACGGCTTCAACATCATGCCCGCGGTGCTCCCCTCCGGGCTGGAGGTCTTCGTGGAGCGGGTCGTCCCGGTCCTCCAGGAGCGGGGCCTCTTCCGCACCGAGTACACCGGAGCCACCCTGCGCGAGCACTACGGCCTGCCGAGGCCGGCCAACCGGCTGTTCGACACCGTCGACACCCATGAGGGCCACACCGGCATCGGCCTCGCCGGACTCGTCGGGGCGAACGCGGGATGACGGAGATGACGGAGTACCGCACCCCACCAACCTCTCGGCGCGCGACGCCGGTTACCCCCCGCCGTCACTCACCGACTCCGCGCTGCGTCGCCGCACGGCCCGGGGGGTGACGGCCTAGCGGTTCTCCGCCCGACGGGCCGGATACACGGCCAGGGAGAACGAGTGCCCGGCCGGATCGTTGTAGACGCGGACATCGCGGGGACCGCTGTTGCTGTCCCCCGTGTCCACGGGCCGGGCGCCGAGGCCTATCGCCTCGCGCTCGGCCTCGTCCATGTCCCCCGGGTCCACCAGGATGCGCAGATGCGCCTGCTGGGAGTCCTCCGGGCGCGGCCAGCTCGGCGGCGCGTAGCCGTGGTCACGGCGGACGGCCAGGTGCACACCGGTGTTGCCGACGATCTCGACGAAGTCGGGATCGCTCCCGATCCGCGTCTCCCCGCCGAGGAGGTTCGCATAGAAGTCCGCGAGCTCGACCGGCTCGCCGCAGTCCAGGACCAGAACGCTCGTTTTCCCGACAGTCATGCCCCACGGCTACCCCCGATGGGGCAGGGCAAGCCGCACCGGCGCCCTCCGGGGCTGACGGGGGCTCACCACACCGTCGCACGGCGCGCCCGGGACGATGACCGGGCGGACGCGAACTAGGGTGCGGGACATGGCAGAGAGCACGGAGCACCGGCCCACGGGCATGCCTGGCCCCGGCCCCTCCGACCCCCGTCGCTGGCGTGCCCTCGCCGTCTGTCTGGTGGCGGGCTTCATGACGCTGCTCGACGTATCCATCGTCAACGTGGCGCTGCCGTCGATCAAGGAGGGCCTCGACACCCCGGAGTCCGACCTCCAATGGGTGCTGTCCGGCTACGCGCTCGCCTTCGGCCTCGTCCTCGTCCCGGGCGGACGCCTCGGCGACGCACGGGGGCGGCGCGCGGTCTTCATGGCGGGACTGACCCTCTTCACCCTGGCCTCCGCAGCCTGCGGGGCCGCCCAGTCCAGTCTCTGGCTGGTCATCGCCCGGCTCCTCCAGGGCGCGGCGGGCGGGCTGCTCTCGCCCCAGATCTCCGCGCTGATCCAGCAGATGTTCTCCGGCCGCGAGCGGGGCCGCGCCTTCGGCATGTTCGGCACCGTGGTCGGCATCTCCACCGCCGTCGGACCGCTCCTGGGCGGCCTCCTGATCCAGGGGGCCGGAGCACAGGAGGGCTGGCGCTGGGTGTTCTACGTCAACCTGCCGATCGGTGTCGTCTGCCTCCTGCTGGCCCGGCGGCTGCTCCCCGACACCCCGTCGGCGGGCCGCGTACGCCCGCGCGACCTGGACCCCGTCGGAGTCCTGCTGCTCGGGGCGGGGGTGCTCGCCCTGCTGCTGCCGTTCGTCCAGGCCCAGCAGTGGCCGGGCAACGCCAAGTGGCTGCTCGTGGCGGTGGCCGCCGCTCTCCTCGCGGCGTTCGTCGCCTGGGAGTCCCGCTGCGCACGACGGAACGTCCAGCCGGTGCTGAATCTGTCACTCTTCCGGCTCCGGTCCTTCTGGCTGGGCTGCCTGATGATCCTGCTCTACTTCGCGGGCTTCACCTCGATCTTCTTCATCAGCACGCTGTACCTGCAGTCCGGGCTGCACTACAGCGCACTGGAGGCCGGTCTCGCGATCACCCCGTTCGCCCTGGGCGCGGGCGCGTCGGCGAGCATCGGCGGCCGGCTGGTCGGCCGCTTCGGGCGGCCCCTCATCGTCGTGGGCCTCACCATGGTGGCCGTCGGACTCGGGCTCACCGCACTGGCCGCGCACCTGGTGCCCGGGAGGGGTGCCGGGCTCGCGATGGCGGCCCCGCTGCTCCTGGCCGGCCTGGGCAGCGGACTCGTCATCGCGCCCAACCAGACCCTCACCCTCTCCGAGGTGCCGGTGGAGAACGGGGGCAGCGCAGGCGGCACCCTCCAGACCAGCCAGCGTGTCGGCTCGTCCATCGGGATCGCCGCGGTGGGCTCGCTCTTCTTCGCCCAGCTGGGCGACGGCGACTGGGCAGCGGCCTACGACCACGGGCTCCTCGTATCGGTCGCGTTCGTCCTCGCGGGGCTGATCGTGGCTCTGGCCGATGTCGCGGCGGGCAGACGGGGAAGGAGACGTCCCGAGACGTCCGACACGACCGACGCCGACAGGAGAACACCATGAGCGGCACCGAAGACAGGGAGCAGGGCGGGAACACCTCGTACGGGCACAAGCCGTTCAAGCGCTCCCGCAGCCACTTCGCCGACCGCATCACCGCCGACGGCCGGGACGGCTGGCCCGTCGAGGCCGGGCGCTACCGCCTGGTCGTCAGCCGGGCCTGCCCCTGGGCGAGCCGGGCCCTGGTCTCACGGCGGCTGCTCGGTCTGGAGAGCGCCCTCTCCCTGGCCGTGGCCGACCCCATCCAGGACGACCGCAGCTGGCGCTTCACCCTCGACGAGGGCGGCAAGGACCCGGTGCTCGGCATCGGCTACCTGAGCGAGGCCTACGACGCACGGGAGCGCGGCTACCCCGGCGGGGTGAGCGTGCCCGCGATCGTCGACGTACCGACCCGGGCCCTGGTCACCAACGACTACCAGCAGATCACCCTGGACCTGGCCACCGAATGGACCGGCCTGCACCGCCCCGGCGCCCCCGACCTCTACCCGGAGCGGCTCCGCGGCGAGATCGACGAGGTGATGGACGGCATCTACCGGGACGTCAACAACGGTGTCTACCGAGCCGGGTTCGCCGCCGAGCAGGGGGAGTACGAGGCGGCGTACGTCGATGTGTTCCGCCGCCTGGACCTGGTCTCCGAACGCCTCGCAGGGCAGCGCTACCTGGTCGGCGACACCCTCACCGAGGCCGACATCCGGCTGTTCACCACCCTGGTGCGCTTCGACGCCGTCTACCACGGCCACTTCAAGTGCAACCGCTCGAAGCTCGCCGAGGATCCCGTCCTGTGGGCGTACGTCCGTGACCTCTACCAGACCCCGGGCTTCGGGGACACCGTCGACTTCGACCACATCAAGCGGCACTACCACCAGGTGCACACCGGCATCAATCCGACCGGGATCGTGCCGCTCGGCCCCGATCTGTCGGGCTGGACGGCCCCGCACCACCGGGAGCAGCTGGGCGGCCGGCCGTTCGGCGACGGCACCCCGCCCGGACCGGTGCCGCCGGGCGAGGAGGTCCCGGCGCGAGGGCGGCCCTGACCGCCCCGGTCAGCTCACGCGCGGTGCCGGCGCCGGTTTCGCGGTCGCCAGCGGCGAGCGGGCGAGGACGACACAGCCGAAGGCGATCAACGCCACCCCGATCAGCTGGGGCAGCAGCCACCACCCGGTCCGCAGCTCCTCCCCGAACAGGGTCACCCCGTAGCAGATGCTGATCAGCGCGTCCCCGAGCGTCAGCATCGGCTGCACCGCCACCAGTGAGCCGGCCTGGAGCGCGTTCTGGAGGAGGAACAGCGCGCCCACGCCGGCCACCGCGGTGGCGTACAGCTGCCACGCGGTCAGCAGGCCGGCCACACCGTCGGCGTCCAGCCGCGACATGGCATCCTTCATCAGCGCGGCGGTGAGCGCGTACCCGCACGCCGCGGCCAGCCCCAGCAGCGCGGCCCGGGCGTTGCCGGAGGTACCGAGCGCCGCCGCGACGATCGCCGCCTCGAAGATACCGGTGGCCACCAGGGCCGGGATCCAGGCCGCCCCCTGCACGTATTCGCTGCCGCCGACCGGGGCGGCGGCCGCCATGCCGAGGGCCAGGCCCACGGTCACGGCGGCCACCCCCAGCCAGACCTGGCGCTCCACCCCGACCCGCATGACGAAGCCGGCGACCACCAGCGCCGCGGGCAGCTCGATCACGAAGATCGGCTGGACCACGGCGATGGGGCCCGTGGCCAGAGCCACCGCCTGGCAGACGGCGGCGACGATCACGAGACCGATCCCGGCCAGCCACACCTTCTGCCGCAGCAGATGCCCGATCAGGGACAGGCGCATCGCCTCGCTGTCGGGCACCTCGAGGGCGGCGCGGCGCTGCAGTACCGACGCGGTGCCGTTGCTGAGCGCGGTCAGAATGGCGAACAGGACGCTGATCACCGCCCCATCATGAGGGCCGATGCCCTCCCGGCAGCGGTGCCCCGCACCCGCGCGAGTGTCGCCCGTTCCGGGCCTGTGCCACAGGCACGCGTAGTCTGCGGACCATGGCCGCCAGATACGCTCCCGTGCTCTCCACCCGCGCGCTCAACAGGGCAACGATGGAACGCCAGTTGCTGCTCCGCCGCACCGCCGTGCCGGTGAAGGACGCGGTCAGCCGCCTGGTCGGCCTGCAGGCGCAGAACACCAGGCCGCCGTACTTCCAGCTCTGCTCCCGGCTGGAGGGCTTCGCCCCGGCCGCGCTCTCGGAGCTGATGGAGTCCCGCGAGGTCGTCAGGATCGTCAGCCTGCGCTCCACCATCCACACCCACACCGCCGAGGACGCCCTCACGCTGCGCCCCCTGGTCCAGCCGGCGCGGGACCGGGAGCTGAACATGTTCCGCAGCGGGCTCACGGGCGTGGATCTGGACCGGCTCTCCTCGCTCGCCAGGGAGCTCGTCGAGGAACGGCCCCGCACCATGAAGGAGTTGCGGGAGGAACTCCTCCTCCACTGGCCGGACGCCGACCCCCGGGCACTCGCGGTCGCCGCCCGCTGCCGGCTGCCGCTGGTCCAGGTGACCCCGCGCGGGCTGTGGGGGCGCAGCGGGCAGGTCGCCCTGACGACCGCCGAGCACTGGCTCGGCACCCCGTCGCAGCCGGCGGCCTCGCCCGACGGGACCGTGCTGCGCTACCTCGGGGCCTTCGGCCCGGCCTCGGTGAAGGACATGCAGATGTGGGCCGGACTCACCCGGATGCGCGAGGTCTTCGAACGGCTGCGGCCCCGGCTCGTCACCTTCCGCGACGAGAACGGCGTCGAACTCTTCGACCTGCCCGACGCCCCGCGCCCCGACCCCGACACCCCGGCACCGCCCCGCTTCCTCCCCGAGTTCGACAACGTCCTGCTCGGCCACGCCGACCGGACCCGGGTGATCCCGTTCGCGTACAAGGGCCGCAACGGGGTGGGCAACCAGTCCTACGGGACCGTCCTGGCCGACGGCTTCCTCGCCGCGCTCTGGCGCCTCGACGAGAGCCGGGACACCGCGACCGTCACGGTGCAGGCCCTGGGCACGCCGGACCAGGCCACCCGCGAGGAGATCACCCAGGAGGCCGTGGAGATGCTGACGGTGATGTCCCCGGCGACCGCCCACGACGTCCGGTTCGGCACGTTCGTCGACTTCGGGGACTGAGCCTCCCGGTCCGCACGGCCCGGCTCACGGCAGCAGCCCCGCGCGCCGGGCCGCCACCACCGCCTCCAGCCGGGTGTGCGCACCCAGTTTCCGCATCGCGGACCGCAGATAACTCTTCACGGTCTCCGGCCGCAGACCCAGCCGCTCGGCCGCCACGGCGTTCGTCGCACCCGACGCGACGCAGGCGATCACATCGACCTCGCGCGGCGCCATCCGCACCCGCCCGGACGCCGGGAGCCGGTCCGCCCCCGCGGCCGACGCGAGCCGCCCGCACACCGTGAGCAGTTCGCCGCGCAGCGCCGGGTCCACGATCTTCGGGGCGAGGGCGCGCAGCTCACGATGAGCCTCGCGGACGTCCTCCCAGGTGCCGGGGCCCACGCCCGGATCGGCGATCTGTTCCCGGGTGGCCGCCAGCAGCCGCTGCACCTCGTCCCGTACGGCCAGGGCCTGCTCCACGTCGCGGGCCGCCGACGCCGCCGCGTCGAACGTACGGTCCCCGAGCGTGAGCGGCTCGCGCAGCGCCCCGTACAGCACACCGCGCACCGTCCGGCGTACGACGACGGGCACCGCGACGACGGAGCGCAGGCCCTCCGCCGCGACGGCCGCGTCGTACTCGTGGCTGATGTGGCGCGACGACGGGTAGTCCGTGACCGCGCACGGCCGTGACAGGGCGATCGCCTTTCCGCCGAGCCCGCTGCCCGCCGAGATGACGAGCCCGCGCAGCGCGGGGGTCTGCGCCCCGCTCAGCTCGGCGATCCGGGCGTGGCGGGCGTCGGACAGCAGCCCGCCGAAGACCACGGGCAGCCCGCTCGTCCTGCGCAGCCTGAGCATGGCCGCCCGCAGCTCGGTCGCCTCGCCCGGTTCCGGTACGCCCATGACTCTCCGTCCCGTCGGAGCCCTGTCGGACCTACCCCCGTCCGGGGGTGGTGAGATCTGGGTCACTGTTTACATGATGTTACGGCCGAAGGACGGGTTCGCGACGAGGAGAGCACATGCCGGCAAAGAATGCGACGGAGACGTTCCGGGCGGCCCGGGACTTCCTGATCGAGCACCGTGAGGACTACACCACGGCGTACGAGGGCTTCCGCTGGCCCCGCCCCGACCACTTCAACTGGGCGCTCGACTGGTTCGACGTCATCGCCGAGAACAACGACCGCACCGCCCTGCACATCGTCGAGGAGGACGGCGGCCGCACCGAGGTCTCCTTCGCCCGGATGGCCGCCCGCTCCAACCGGGCGGCCAACTGGTTGCGGGACCAGGGCGTGGCCGAGGGCGACCGGATCCTCGTCATGCTCGGGAACCAGACCGAACTGTGGGAGACGGCACTGGCCGCGATGAAGCTGCGCGCCGTCGTCATCCCCGCCACCCCCCTGCTGGGGCCGGCCGACCTGCGTGACCGGGTCGAACGCGGCAGGGTCCGCCATGTGCTCGTACGGTCGGCGGACACCGCCAAGTTCGAGGAGGTACCCGGCGACTACACCCGGATCTCGGTCGGCGCCGACGTCCAGGGCTGGATCTCCTACGGCGGGGCCGACGAGGCGCCGGAGACCTTCACCGCGGACCGCGGGACGGACGCCGACGAGCCCCTGATGCTTTACTTCACCTCGGGCACCACGGCCAGTCCCAAGCTCGTGGAGCACACCCATGTCTCATACCCCGTGGGCCACTTGTCGACGATGTACTGGATCGGGCTCAAGCCCGGCGACGTCCATCTGAACATCTCCTCGCCCGGCTGGGCGAAGCACGCCTGGTCGAACCTCTTCGCGCCGTGGAGCGCCGAGGCCACCGTCTTCATCTTCAACTACACCCGGTTCGACGCCGCCCGGCTGATGGCGGAGATGGACCGCTCGGCCGTCACCAGCTTCTGCGCCCCGCCGACGGTCTGGCGGATGCTCATCCAGGCCGACCTCGCGCAGCTGAGGAAACCGCCGCGTGAGGTCGTCGCCGCCGGCGAGCCGCTCAACCCGGAGGTCATCGAGAGCGTCAGGCGCGCCTGGGGCGTCACCATCCGGGACGGCTTCGGGCAGACGGAGACCGCGGTGCAGGTGGCCAACACCCCGGGGCAGCGGCTCAAGACCGGCTCCATGGGACGTCCCAGTCCCGGATTCAAGGTGGAGCTGCTGGACCCGGTCACCGGTGAACCGGGCGCGGCGGAGGGCGAGATCTCCCTCGACCTGTCCACGGGCCCCGTAGGCCTGATGACGGGCTACCACGGAGACCCGGAGCGCACGGCCGAGGCCATGGCGGGCGGCTACTACCGCACGGGTGACATCGGCGCACGGGACGAGGACGGCTACATCACCTATGTGGGCCGGTCCGACGACGTGTTCAAGGCATCCGACTACAAGATCTCGCCGTTCGAGCTGGAGAGCGCCCTGCTGGAGCACGAGGCGGTGGCCGAGGCGGCGGTCGTCCCCGCCCCCGACCCGGTGCGGCTCTCCGTCCCGAAGGCGTACGTCGTGCTCGCCGCGGGCTGGGAGCCCGGCGCCGCCACCGCCAAGGTGCTGTTCGAGCACTCCCGGGCGGTTCTCGCCCCGTACAAGCGCATCCGCCGGCTGGAGTTCGCCGAGCTGCCCAAGACCGTCTCCGGGAAGATCCGCAGGATCGAGCTGCGTGAGCGCACCGCGCAGGGCGCCGGCACCGAGTTCGACGAGGGGGACCTGCGATGAGCGGCCTTTCCTACGCGCACGGCACCAGCGGCACGGAGCTGCTCGGCGACACCATCGGACGCAACCTGGACCGGGCGGTCGAGGCGCACGGGGACCGGGAGGCCCTCGTCGACGTGGTGTCCGGACGCCGGTGGACGTACGCCGAGTTCGGGGCCGCCGTCGAGGAGCTGGCCCGTGGCCTGATGGGTTCCGGGGTGGCCAAGGGCGACCGGGTCGGGATCTGGGCGGTCAACTGCCCCGAATGGGTCCTCGTCCAGTACGCCACGGCCCGCATCGGCGCGGTCATGGTCAACATCAACCCGTCCTACCGCGCGCACGAGCTGGAGTACGTGCTGAAGCAGGCCGGGATCTCCGTACTGGTCGCCTCGCTCGCCCACCGCACCAGCGACTACCGCGCGCTCGTCGGCCAGGTCCGCGCGAACTGCCCCGCACTGCGGTCCGTCCACCACATCGGCGACCCGTCCTGGGACGAGCTGACCGCCGCGTCGGGATCGGTGACCGCCGGGCAACTGGCGGACCGCGAGGCGGAACTGTCGTGCGACGACCCGATCAACATCCAGTACACCTCCGGCACCACCGGATTCCCCAAGGGCGCCACGCTCTCCCACCACAACATCCTCAACAACGGTTACTTCGTGGGGGAGATGGTCGCCTACACCGAACAGGACCGGGTCTGTCTGCCCGTGCCGTTCTACCACTGCTTCGGCATGGTCATGGGGAACCTCGGCATCACCTCGCACGGCGCCTGCATCGTGATCCCCGCGCCGTCCTTCGAGCCCGCCGCCGTGCTGGCCGCCGTCCAGCAGGAGCGCTGCACCTCGCTCTACGGCGTACCCACCATGTTCATCGCGGAGCTCGGCCTGCCCGACTTCGCCTCGTACGACCTCTCCTCGCTGCGGACCGGGATCATGGCCGGATCGCCCTGCCCGGTCGAGGTGATGAAACGGGTCGTCGCCCAGATGCACATGGAGGAGGTCTCCATCTGCTACGGGATGACGGAGACCTCACCGGTCTCCACCCAGACCCGGCGGGAGGACGACCTGGAACGCCGCACCGGCACGGTCGGCCGGGTGATGCCGCACATCGAGGTGAAGGTCGTCGACCCGGTGACGGGCGTGACCCTCCCGCGCGGAGAGGCCGGTGAGCTGTGCACCCGGGGGTACAGCGTGATGCTCGGCTACTGGGACCAGCCGGAACGGACCGCCGAAGTCATCGACGCGGGGCGCTGGATGCACACGGGGGACCTCGCGACGATGCGGGAGGACGGCTACGTCCAGATCGTCGGCCGGATCAAGGACATGATCATCCGCGGGGGAGAGAACGTCTATCCGCGCGAGATCGAGGAGTTCCTCTACGGTCATCCGAAGATCGCCGACGTCCAGGTGGTCGGAGTGCCCGACGAGAGGTACGGCGAGGAGATCCTGGCCTGTGTCATTCCGCGCGACCCGGCCGACCCGCCGACGCTCGACGAGGTGACGGCGTACTGCCGGGATCAGCTGGCGCACTACAAGATCCCGCGTGGGCTGCGCATTCTGGACGCGTTCCCCATGACCGTCAGCGGTAAGGTCCGGAAGGTCGAACTGCGGGAGGGATACGGCGCGTAGCCCGCGCCGGGGGCCGCGGGGTCAGGCGGCCTCTATGACGCCGGAGCCTATGCCCTGGGTCGCCGCCGCCCATTCGATGAGCAGGATCTCGTACTCCGCGGCTTCCACCGGTGTCCAGTCCTGGCCGGCCCGCGAGTCGACGAGGGCGCGGATGGCGTCGTTGGCCTCGACGACGGACGGGTGGACGGGCTGGGTCAGAAAAACGGGGGCGGGGTGGGTGGGAAGCCGAGGAGTTAAGACCATGCCTTCACTCTACGTCCTCATTCTGACAACAGCTCGAACATATGCGGCTGGCAGGGCACAGGTGACCGAAATCATTCGGCGGGGGCCGGGCCGACGCTGATCAGTTCGTCGGCGGGGCCGTTCACCGGCTGCGGTGTGCCGGTGAGATCCAGGACGAACAGCGGGATGGAGAGGCCGTCGGCACGTGAACGCGCCTCGTCCGTGTAACCGGCCAGGGAGAACAGCACGCCGGACACCGAGGTGTTCAGGGCGTTCAGCCAGAGGCACTCGACGTCACGCAGGGCGGTCGGGCGCGTGGTCGCGTCGACCTGGGCGATGAGGCCGGCCGCCCTGAGGTCGATCCGGGAGCTGGGCCGCACCTCGGGCTGGACGACGTCGTGGAAGCCCAGCCATCTCAGATAGAGCGCCGCGGTGTTCACCGCGTCGCGGGCCGTCCGTATCACCAGGGGCCTGAACGACGGACGCGGATGTGCGGCCGTGCGCGGCAGCGGTATGTGGGCCGGGCCGGGTGAACCCCCCGCCGTGGACGGCGGGGTGGTGCCGCGCGTGGCCACCGGGCGCACGGGGATCCGCAGTACAGCGCCGCAGGGGCAGCAGAGTTCGGGGTGCGGCCACTGGTTGCGGCGTCCGCAGGAGTGGCATCGCACGCTCACCCAGTCGTCGTTCCAGGTGCGGTGCGTGATGAGCACGGGCGGCGCGCCGCGCATCAGTGGCGGGGCGGTCGGGGAGCCGCAGGGGCAGGGGTATACCGGCGTGATGTATGCGTGATCCCGGCGGCAGGCCGGGCAGCGCACCGGTACGGATTCCACGTGCTGCCCCCTTCTTCCGCCCCTGTGGCGGCGACTGCGTTCCGTACCTCCATCGTCCACCAGGAGCGACGCTCCGGGGGGCGATTCGCACACTTCGGGCCGATGGCCTCCGCCGCTTTCCCCGTCCTCCCTTGACGGCCGTCCCGGACCGTCCTAAATTGTTTTCACATAGCAGAAAGAAATTTCCGTAATGTGGAATTAGTGCTCTCAGGTGGCGCGACAGAGCCCGACTCCACCAGGTCCGAGCAGGAGCACTCATGCCTCGTATGACCGCTGCCCGAGCGGCAGTTGAGATCCTCAAGCGCGAAGGCGTCAGCAACGCGTTCGGTGTGCCGGGTGCGGCGATCAACCCGTTCTACGCGGCTCTCAAGGCCTCCGGCGGGGTGCAGCACACCCTCGCCCGCCACGTCGAGGGCGCCTCCCACATGGCGGAGGGCTACACCCGTGCCAGGGCCGGGAACATCGGCGTCTGCATCGGTACGTCGGGGCCCGCCGGCACCGACATGATCACCGGTCTCTACTCGGCCATCGCCGACTCCGTCCCGATCCTCTGCATCACCGGCCAGGCGCCCACCGCCGTCCTCCACAAGGAGGACTTCCAGGCCGTCGACATCGCGTCGATCGCCGCGCCGGTGACCAAGGCCGCGACCACCGTCCTGGAGGCCGCGCAGGTCCCGGGCGTCTTCCAGCAGGCCTTCCACCTGATGCGCACGGGCCGGCCGGGTCCTGTCCTCATCGACCTGCCGATCGATGTGCAGCTCACCGAGATCGAGTTCGACCCCGAGCTGTACGAGCCGCTGCCCGTCCACAAGCCCGCCGCGAGCCGCAAGCAGATCGAGCGGGCCGTCGAGATGCTCAACGCGTCGGAGCGGCCGCTGCTCGTCGCGGGCGGCGGCATCATCAACGCCGACGCTTCGGAACTCCTGGTGGAGTTCGCCGAACTGACCGGCGTCCCCGTCGTCCCGACCCTGATGGGCTGGGGCATCCTCCCCGACGATCACGAGCTGAACGCGGGCATGGTCGGCCTGCAGACCTCGCACCGCTACGGCAACGCGAACTTCCTGGAGTCCGACTTCGTCCTCGGCATCGGCAACCGCTGGGCCAACCGCCACACCGGCAAGCTGGACGTCTACACCGAGGGCCGCACCTTCGTCCACGTCGACATCGAGCCCACCCAGCTCGGCAGGATCTTCGCCCCGGACCTCGGGATCGCCTCCGACGCGAAGGCGGCGCTGGAGCTCTTCGTCGAGGTGGCGCGCGAGCGGAAGGACGCGGGCAAGCTGAAGAACCGCTCGCAGTGGGCCGCGTCCACGCAGGAGCGCCGTGCGACCCTGCAGCGCCGCACGCACTTCGACGACGTGCCGCTGAAGCCGCAGCGGGTGTACGAGGAGATGAACCGGGCGTTCGGCCCCGAGACCCGGTACGTGACGACGATCGGCCTCTCCCAGATCGCGGGCGCGCAGATGCTGCACGTCTACCGGCCGCGCCACTGGATCAACTGCGGCCAGGCCGGGCCGCTGGGCTGGACGATCCCCGCCGCGCTGGGCGTCGCCACGGCCGACCCGGACGGCTCCGTGGTCGCCCTCTCCGGCGACTACGACTTCCAGTTCATGCTGGAGGAGCTCGCCGTCGGCGCGCAGCACCGCATCCCGTACGTCCATGTGCTGGTGAACAACTCCTACCTGGGGCTCATCCGGCAGGCGCAGCGCAACTTCGACATCGACTTCCAGGTCAACCTGGAGTTCGAGAACCTCAACTCACCGGAGCTGGGCGTCTACGGCGTGGACCACGTCAAGGTCGTCGAGGGCCTGGGCTGCAAGGCGATCCGCGTCACCGAGCCCGACCAGCTGCTGCCGGCCTTCGAGGAGGCCAAGAAGCTCGCGGCCGAGCACCGGGTCCCGGTCGTCGTCGAGGCGATCCTGGAGCGGGTCACGAACATCTCGATGAGCGGGACCGACATCGCGTCGGTCAACGAGTTCGAGGACGTGGCCTCCGAGCCGGGCCACGCGCCGACGGCGGTCGTCCCGCTGACGGTGTCCTGACCCGCGCCGACGCCGGCCTCCACGACCCGTGCGGTCGTGGAGGCCGGCGTCATGTCCGGGCGCGGTGCCGTTGCGGCGGCGCCCGGTCCAGCCATCGCGTGTTCTCGCCGCAGGCGCGCACGACGGCCCGTGTCGTACGGTCATCGTCGTGACGGGGTGGCGGTGACCATCCGCTCCCGTGCTGAAGTGCGCCAGATCGGTGCGGGGGTCCCGGGGCGCCTTCTCGCGGAAGCAGTCCGTGGGACGCCGGCCGGTCACGCGGTGTGGGCCGCCTGTGTCCGGGTGCGCCTCATGTGGTGTCGACGAGCTCATGGGGGCGGCCCCGCACCGCTCGCCACGGCCGGATCGCACCCTACCCGCACCGACGACGTGCCCCGGATCCTTGGCCCATGGGGGACACCGAGAGCACCTCACCCGGCCCGGCCCGATCCGACGGCGACTTCTTCCAGGTACTCCTCGAAGGCGCCACTGCGCCACGGCCGCCGGCACCGCCCGAGTGCCCGTTCTGTGAACTCCTCCAGGACCGGTACGCCACCTCGTACACCGGGCACTGGGTCCTGCTGGAACCCCGCATCCTCGTACCGGCCCACACCGTCCCCCCGCGGCGCCGGTGGATAATCACCTCGACCGGGACCGCCATGAACCTATGGGACGCCGAGCCGCTCCCCGGCGCCAAGTGCCGCATCCCGCACCGCATCGTCTGTCCCTGGCTCGAACCCGAGGACCACTGGCCGTGGGTCACAGCTCTTCGGCAGTACAACAGCTGGCGCTCACAGCGCCTGTTCGACCTGCCGGACACGGGATGAGCCGAGGACAACGACCGGTATGAGGACGAGGCAGGGGGCGCCGGGCGACGTTGGATGAAGTCCGCGACCTGGGGAGAGCGAGGGCTCGGCGACAGCATCGTGACGGCACGTCATGGAAAGACCGGGGTGGGGGGGGGGGCCCCCCCCCCCCCCCCCCCCCCCCCCCCGACCCCCCCCCCCCCCCCCCCCCCCCCCCCCCCCCCCCCCCCCCCCCCCCCCCGGCCCGCCGCGCCCCGGGCCCCCCCCCCCCCCCCCCCCCCCACACCCCCCCCCCCCCCCATATACAAGACAACAAAACCACCAAACAAACAACACCCCCA
>NZ_JBITFK010000004.1:664136-700751 GCF_044455985.1 Streptomyces sp. NPDC051064 | reverse complement strand
TTCCAGTTCTTCGCTTTCGCGTTTCCCTTTCCGGCGAGTCCGACTCTATCAGATCCTTTCGGGCCTGATTCCCAGTCAGCGGGGTTTGCCTTCCCAGCCCTTGGGCCGTTCCGACGCTCAAACTCTAGCGGATTCTCCCGGCGACTCATAATCGAGCCTGCGAATTGAATTTCGGCATGCCGAAATTCTCCCCGGTGGGAGATCGTGCTGAGTTTGGTTGCCGCATTCGCGGCGGGATCGGCTGCCGCAGAACCGTACCGGCTCCGTGACAACTCGAAGAACCTTACGGACGTGAGGGAGGCGTGTCAAGCCCCCCCCTCACGGCCCCGCCGCTGACCGTCAGTCCAGGTCGGTGAGCCGGCCGCCGGCGTCCGGCTGTTCGTGTTCCACGCGGCGCAGGAGCCGGATCAGGATCTCGCCCAGAGCTCCGCGCTCGTCGCCCGAGAGGTCCTGGAGGAGGTCCTCCTCGAAGGTGGTGGCCATCCGCATCGCCTCGAGCCACTTCGTACGTCCCTCGTCGGTGAGCTCCACGATGACGCGCACCCGGTTGTTCTCGTCCCGGTCCCGCGTGACCAGGCCTTCGCCTGCCATGCGGTCGATGCGATGGGTCATCGCGGCGGGGGTGAGCCCGAGGCGCTTGGCGAGCTCACCCGGGCCCAGCCGGTACGGGGTGCCGGAGAGGACCAGGGTCTTGAGGACCTCCCACTCGGCGTTGCTGATGCCGAGAGCGGCGACCTGTCTGCCGTAGGCGACGTTCATCCGGCGGTTCAGCCTGCCCAGCGCGGAGACGATCTGCTCGACCTGCGGGTCGAGGTCGCGGAACTCGCGCTGGTAGGCGGCGATCTGCTCGTCGAGGCTCGGCTCCTGGAGCTCGGGCTGCTCGGTGGTGTCAGACATGGCGGGCAGTATCGCACGCCCTCCATCGCCTTCGAAGTCCTTCAGGGTGAAGAGTTCAGCATCTAACTTTAGTGCTAAAGTCTACGAGTCTGTGTTCTGGAAAGTCGTGTCTTGAGGTAGGTGAGTGTGACCAGGGAAATGGGTGCAGCGCTGCGCCGAATCCAGGTGGGAAGCGCGCTGAGCGCGTTCGGCCTCGGGTTCACCGTCCCGTATCTGTACGTCTACGTGGCGCAGGTGCGGGATCTCGGTGCCGGTACGGCAGGTGTCGTGCTGGCCGTCTTCGCCATGGCGGCGCTGGCCGTACTGCCCTTCACCGGGCGGGCCATCGACCGGCGTGGCCCCTTGCCGGTGCTGATCGTCGCCGCCGTCGCGGCCGCTGCGGGCGCCTGCGCCCTGGGCGTCTCGAACGGCGTGACCTCCGCCGTGCTCTCCGCCGCTGTCCTCGGTGCCGGCACCGCCGTCATGCAGCCGGCCCTCGCGACGATGCTGGTGTGGTGCTCGAGCTCCTCGACCCGTACCCGTGCCTTCGCGATGCAGTTCTTCCTGCAGAACCTCGGCCTCGGCATCGGCGGCCTGGTGGGCGGGCAGCTCGTGGACGTCGACAGCCCGTCGAGCTTCACCCTGCTGTTCCTCATCGAGGCCGCGATGTTCCTGGTGCTCGGCGTCGTCGCGGCCACGGTGCGCATGCCGCGTTCCCCCTCCCTCGCGGAGGCGGTGCCCGCCGACGGCACGACGCCCAAGGCGGGACTGCGGGTACTGCTCTCGCACAGGGCCATGGTGCAGCTGTGCGTGCTGGGCTTCGTGATCTTCTTCGCCTGCTACGGACAGTTCGAGTCCGGCCTCGCCGCCTACGGCACCGAGGCCGCCGGGATCGACCCGTCCACCCTGGGGATCGCGCTGGCCGCCAACACCGCGGTCATCGTCGTCGCACAGTTCGTCGTGCTCCGTCTCGTGGAACGGCGGCGACGCAGCAGGGTCATCGCGTGGGTCGGTCTGATCTGGGCCTTCGCCTGGATCGTGGCGGGGTACGCGGGCCTCGGGCACGGCAGCCAGACCATGGCGACGGCCGCGATGATCTCGACGTACGCCCTCTTCGGGCTGGGTGAGTCGATGCTGTCGCCGACGGTGGCGCCGCTCGTCGCGGATCTGGCGCCGGAGGCCATGGTCGGTCAGTACAACTCGGCGTTCGCCCTGGTGAAGCAGTTGGCCCTGGCCGTCGGGCCCGCCGTGGGCGGTCCCATGGGGGCCGCGCTGCCCGGGCCGTACATCGTGACCTTCGTGCTGTTCTCGCTGGGCATCACCGTGCTGGCGCTCAAGCTGGGCCGTCACCTCACTCCCGTGCAGGACAAGCCATCGCTCGAGACGGTGCCGTCCCGGGTGGTCGCCGTGTCGCTGCCGGAGAGCGAGCCGGTCACCGCACCCGTCGTGCGCTGAGCCGGGGTCAGTCCGGGAGCGCGAATTCGCACCAGACGGCCTTGCCGCCGCCGGGGGTGCGGCGACTGCCCCAGGACGTGGCGATCGTCGCCACGATGGAGATGCCGCGTCCCGCCTCGTCGGCGGGTTCGGCGCGACGGCGGCGCGGCAGGTGGTCGTCCCCGTCCGTCACCTCGATGATCAGGCGGCGGTCCGTCCGGCGCAGGCCGAGGCGCATGGGCGGGGTGCCGTGCTGGAGGGAGTTCGCCACGAGCTCGCTCGCGGCGAGAACCCCCAGGTCGCAGAGGGCCACGGGAAAGCGCCAGGACGCCAGGACACCCGTGGCGAAGGCGCGGGCCCTGGGAGCGGCCTCGATGCCGCCGAGCAGTTCGAGCGAGGCGTTGTGGAAGAGCTCCGCGCTCGCTCCCGTGCGGGCGGGGTGCTGGACCACGAGGACCGCCACGTCGTCGTCGTGCTCCGCGGTGACGCCCAGGGAGCGGATGAGCCGGTCGCAGACCACCTGGGGCGACCCCTTGGCGCCCGACAGGGCGCGCTCCAGGGCGGCCACGCCCTCGTCGATGTCCTCGCTACGGCGTTCGACCAGACCGTCCGTGTAGAGCACGGCCGTCGAGCCGGGCGGCAGGGGGATCGTCCCCGAGGTATGAACCCACCCTCCCGTGCCGAGCGGTGGTCCGATCGGGTCCTCGGCGCGGTGGACCGTGCCGGCCGCGTCGCACACGAGGATCGGGAGGTGTCCCGCGGAGGCGTAGACGAGGTGCCCCTCGTTGGGGTCGTGGACGGCGTAGGCGCAGGTGGCGATCTGGCTGGCGTCGATCTCGGCGGCGAGCACGTCGAGGAGCTGGAGCACCTCGTGCGGCGGAAGGTCGAGGCGCGCGTAGGCACGGACGGCGGTGCGCAGCTGGCCCATGACGGCGGCGGCCCGCACACCGCGCCCCATCACGTCGCCGATGACGAGCGCGGTGCGGCCGGCGCCCAGGGTGATGACGTCGTACCAGTCGCCGCCGACCGCCGCGTCCGTGCCGCCCGGCTGGTAGGTGGCGGCGATGCGCAGGTCGTCCGGCTGTTCGAGCTCCTGCGGGAGCAGGGAGCGCTGGAGGGTGACGGCTGTTTCACGGTGACGGCGCTCGCTGGCGCGGAGTCTCTCCGCCGCCTCGGCGTGGTCGGTGACATCGGTGGCATAGACGAGGACGCCCGCCTCCCCGTCCGGGCCGTCCGGGTCACTGATGGCCACGGGGGTGCAGGTCACTGTGTAGGAGCTGCCTGCCAATACCTTGCGGGACTTGACCGTACGCGGAGTGCCGCTGCGCAGGACCTGGTCCATGAGGGGCAGCAGGCTGAGCTCGCCCAGCTCGGGCATGGCCTCGGCCGCGGGCGCGCCGCAGGGGCGTGGGCCGAACGCCGAGGTGTAGGCGGGGTTGACGTAGGTGATGCGGTACTCGGGGCCGTGGAGCAGCGCGACGGGGGCCGGGAGCCTTCCGAGGATCTCGCGTGCGGGCAGGGCTTCCAGGGAGGGACCCGTGGAGGGGAAGGGGGTTTCCGAGGTGTCGTCCGGCGGAGTGACCGCGGTCTTCGGCCGTACGGATTCGGCGCGGGCGGCGGGTACGGAACTGTGGTCGTCCCGCGCGGCGGCTCGACGCTGCGTTCCGGGAAGGCGGGCGCTCCAGCGCGTGAAGTTCACGGAATTTCTGGCCTCGTGTGTCGGTCTGGTCCGCTCGGGCGAGCTGCTTCTTCTGCTGGTCCTGTGGCCGGTGGTCCCCTGCCGGCTCGCATGCCGGGTCGGGGCGCCGGGTCCCGGCTTCCGGGAACGCGCGGCCGGGCCTCTTCGTGCTGGTGGTCTTCGCTGCCGGTCACTGCAGGTGACTGCCTGCCGGGTGACTCTGTGCAGGTGTGAGCCCACCTATGGTCACACGCCCAGTGTGACCGACCGTACTGACAGTTGCCGTACGGCAGTCGGTACATCCGCTGAATTACGGCCCCTCCCGGGGCGTTCCGGTGCGCGGGGAACCGTGGATCAGCCGGACGTGTCCGGTGGCCTGCCGTTCTTCGGCAGGGTGTCTCCGGGAGGTCCCGGGTGCGCGTGTCCCCGGGCCGCGAGGGCGAACTCCGCGCGCGGGTGTTCGAGCGAGCCGAGGGAGACGATCTCTCGTTTGAAGAGTCCGGCCAGGGTCCACTCGGCAAGAACACGCGCCTTCCGGTTGAACGTGGGTACGCGACTGAGGTGGTAGACGCGGTGCATCAGCCAGGCCGGATAGCCCTTGAGCTTGCGCCCGTAGACGTGGGCCACGCCTTTGTGCAGGCCGAGCGAGGCGACGGATCCCGCGTACGAGTGCCGGTAGTCCTCGGCCGGCCGGCCGGCGAGCGTGGCCACGATGTTGTCCGCGAGGACCTTGGCCTGGCGCACCGCGTGCTGGGCGTTCGGCGCGGTGTCCGTGCCGGGCTCGGACGAGGTGAGGTCGGGGACGGCCGCCGCGTCACCGGCGGCCCAGGCGTGCTCGGCGCCGTCGACCGAGAGCGTGGTGGTGCAGCGGATCCGGCCGCGTTCCGTGAGCGGGAGGTCGGTGGCGGCGAGGATCGGCGCGGGTTTGACGCCCGCGGTCCACACCAGGGTGCGGGTCGGGAAGCGCGAGCCGTCGCTGAGGACGGCGACCCGGCCTTCGCAGCTGTCCAGACGGGTGTCGAGCCGTACGTCGATGTTGCGGCCCCGCAGCTCCCTGACGGCGTACTTGCCCATCGCCTCGCCGACCTCGGGCAGGATCCGCCCGGTCGCCTCGACCAGGATCCACCGCAGGTCCGAGGGCTTGATGTTGTGGTAGTACCGCGAGGTGTAGCGGGCCATGTCCTCGAGCTCCGCGAGCGCCTCCACACCGGCGTACCCGCCGCCGACGAAGACGAAGGTGAGCGCCGCGTCGCGGATGGCGGGGTCCCGGGTGGCGGAGGCGATGTCCATCTGTTCGATGACGTGGTTCCGGAGTCCGATGGCCTCCTCGACGGTCTTGAAGCCGATGCCGAAGTCGGCGAGGCCGGGGACCGGCAGCGTGCGTGACACGGATCCGGGCGCGAGGACGATCTCGTCGTACGGGATCTCGAGGGCGCCGGTGCCGTCCTCGCCGGTGGCGAGCGTCGTGACCGTCACGGTGCGCTTGGCGTGGTCGACGCGTTCCGCCTCGCCGATGACGATCGTGCAGTTCTTCAGGACCCGGCGCAGGGGCACGACGACATGGCGCGGCGAGATCGAACCGGCTGCGGCCTCCGGCAGGAAGGGCTGATACGTCATGTAGGGCTCGGGCGTGACCACCACGATCTCGGCCTCGCCGCTTTTCAGTCTCTGTCGCAGCTTCCGCTGGAGACGCAGCGCGGTGTACATCCCGACGTAGCCGCCGCCGACGACGAGAATGCGCACACTTGGCCGGGTGCCGGGGGGTGCCCCCCGGGAATCTGGTGCCATCACCTTCCCATGACGCAACGGAGTCCGGTGTTTGTCCACAGGCCCGGCAAATTGTGTGACCGGAACTCTTCGATCACCGGGCGGCCCCCGGCCTCTGCCCGTTTCCGGAGTTGCGCAGGTCAGATGCGGCGGCAGGGCGGGTCCGCAGGGGGCGAATCAGGGTCCAACCGGTCCTTGCTCCGATCGGGGGGCGCTCCGTGCGGAACTACCCCCTTCTGAATTGACCCGGGCTCAACTATGTTCGTACCCCGTCGGGGTGCCGGTTTCGGACGAAGGTCCACACGCCGGCCGATACGGCGGGGAAGTCTCCGGGGGGAGACGTCATAACCGGGGGAAGTTATGCACATTCAGGATTTGCATGGGCCGAGCGCTGTCACCTCTTCCAGTGAGGACCACGGGCGGCTGAGCCCTGTGGGAGCGGTCGGTACGGTCGCGGGAGCGACGGGCGGCACGGTCCGTTCCGCGCCGCTCCGCGTGGACGCACAGCGCAATCTCGAACACGTCCTGCGCGCCGCGCGTGAGGTGTTCGGCGAGCTGGGTTACGGCGCACCGATGGAGGACGTGGCGCGCCGCGCACGGGTGGGCGTCGGTACGGTCTACCGGCGCTTCCCGAGCAAGGACGTGCTGGTGCGCCGGATAGCCGAGGAGGAGACGGCGCGGCTGACCGATCAGGCGCGCTCGGCCCTCGGTCACGAGGACGAGCCGTGGTCGGCGCTCTCCCGCTTCCTGCGCACCTCGGTGGCGTCGGGCGCGGGCCGGCTGCTGCCGCCGCAGGTGCTGCGCGTCGGGGCGGAGCAGGACGAGGCCGCGATACCGGATGCGGCCGACAGCGGGACGCGCGTCCCGCATCAGCGGCAGGGAGTGGCACAGCCCGGCTTCCAGGTGGCCGGCGGACACTCCGCCGGCGAGGACGGGCTCGGCGACGATCCCGGGGCGGTCGAGCTGCTCGAGGTCGTGGGCAGGCTGGTGGACCGGGCCCGTGAGTCGGGTGAGCTGCGGGGCGATGTGACGGTGGGCGATGTGCTGCTGGTCATCGCCACAGCGGCTCCGGCTCTGCCGGACCCCGCCCACCAGGCCGCCGCTTCGGCCAGGCTGCTGGACATCCTGCTGGAGGGGCTCCGCTCCCGCCCGGCGTAGACGCTCGGACGCGGGTGCGCCGCGCGACCACCCGTAGGCGCGGCCACCCGTAGGCGCACCGTGTGGCCACCCCGGCAGAAGGGGCGGACCGCGAGGCACGCTCCCCGTCGGCCGACACCTGGGCGGCGGGGGGGGGCGTTGCTCCTTCCCCGCCAGGGCCATGTCACCCCGGGGCAGGGAAGAAGACACCCCGGACGAGTGGTTGCTCCCGCTCCGGGGTTCGTCGCCGCGTGGCTCTGTGGCACTGTTGCCCCGGTATTCGGGTCCGCAGGTGTGTTACGGGGGCTTCCGCGATGAGCGGTGAAGCGCAGCAGGAAGAACCGTCCGACGGTATCGCCGCCGCGAACAAGGAGGGCGGCGGCACCGTGCTGCCCGGTCCGTGGCCGCCGGCGTCCGCCGATGACGGGGCGCCGTCGGAGCCCGCCGCGGAGACCGATGCCGCGTACGCGGTCCCTCTGCAGCGCGAGGGGCGCGCCGGGTCGGCCGATCTCGGCCCCTCCGACGCGCAGTTGATCCAGGGCACGCGTGCCGGCGACGACCAGGCGTACGAGGAGCTCTTCCGGCGCCACTCCGGTGCGGTGCGACGCTACGCCCGTACGTGCTGCCGGGACGCGCACACCGCCGACGACCTGACGGCCGAGGTGTTCGCCCGGACGCTGCAGGCGGTGCGCGGCGGGAAGGGGCCGGAGGAAGCCGTCCGCGCCTACCTCATGACGGCTGTCCGCCATGTCGCCGCGGCATGGACCAAGAGCGCGAAGCGCGAGCATCTCGTCGACGACTTCGCGGTGTTCGCCGCGCAGGCCACCCGCTCCGCCGATCTGTCGGAGACCGACACCCTCGACCTCGGCGCCGATGTGCTGGCCATGCACGAGGCGGACCGGTCGATGGCCATGCAGGCGTTCCGCAGCCTGCCGGAGCGCTGGCAGGCCGTGTTGTGGCACACCACCGTGGAGGAGGAGTCGCCGAGCGAGGTCGCCCCCCTCTTCGGCCTGACGGCCAATGCCACCGCGGTGCTGGCCGTCCGGGCCCGTGAAGGGCTCAAGCAGGCCTATCTGCAGGCCCATGTGAGCCAGTCGCTGACAGCCGGCGGCGACTGCGCCCGGTACGCCGACAGGCTCGGCGCCCATGCCCGGGGCGGCCTCCGGACCCGGGCGGAGCGCGGGCTGCGCAAGCATCTGGACGAGTGCGCGAAGTGCCGGATCGCCGCCGGTGAGCTGGACCGTGTGAACGCAGGCATCCCGGCGCTGCTTCCCGTCGCCGTCATCGGCTGGTTCGCCGCGGGCTACTCGCTCAAGGCGGCCGGCATCGTGGCGGGCGGCGCGGCGGGGGCGGCCGGCGCAGGAGCCGCCGCCGCTGCCACGGGCGGTGCGTCCTCCGGGGGAGGCACGGCCGGCGGCGCCGCTGCCTCGGAAGGGATCGGCGCTCCGCTGAAGGCGGGGATCGCGGCCGCGGTGGCCGTGGTGGCCGCCGCCGGTCTCGTATGGGCCCTGGTCGGCGAGGACCGGCCCGCGCCGGAGGAGAAGACGGTGGCCAGGCCGCCGGTCGCGGCACCCGCCGCCCCCACTCCCCCGCCGGAGCCGACACCGAGCCCGCAGCCGCCGGCCCCGCCCGCCGCACCGGCGCCCGAGGCACCGCCCGCCCCGGAGCCCGCCCTGGAGCCAACCCCGACGCCGACTCCCACGCCGACACCGACGCCGCCCCCTGGGAACAAGCCGGCACCGACCCCCACGCCCACCCCGGCCCCGACCCCCTCCGCCCCGAAGGAACCACCGCCGCCCGACCCGGAGATCTACCAGGTCAACGAGCTGGCGTACTCCCTCACCGGCGATCACACAGGTCCCGAGATCCTGCTCGCCCGGAGCAGCGGTGTGTTCTGGCAGCGCAACGGGCTGTCGATCGCCTCCACGACGTACGCTCACGGGGTGACCGCCCCCTCCGCCTCCTCGGTCGCCGTCCAGCTCAACCGGGCGTGCAGCCGCTACGAGGCGATGGCCGGGGTCGACGACCTGACCCTGGGGACCGGCGCCGTGCGTTTCTCCGTGCGTGACGACGACGGGACGGCGCTGTGGCAGTCCCCGGTGCTGCGGGGCGGTGAGCCCGCCGTACCGGTGAGCGTCGCCCTCGCGGGCCGGGAGACCATCAGGCTCGTCGTGGAGCCGTCGGGGCCGCTCGGCGGGGTCGCGCTGGCCGACTGGGCGCAGTCGCGCATCAGCTGCGGCTGAGCCCCTCGGCGGCCTCGGTCAGGAGGCCGAGGACCTCGTCCGGTGTCAGTCCGAGCCCCAGGGCGTTCTCCTCCTCGTACCGCCCGGGGCCGAGCTCCTCGCGCAGCCGCTCCACCGCCGCGGCCACCTCGCTCTCCTCCACCGCCGAGCGGGGGCCGTTCGCCCGCCAGGTGGAGGACGCCGCGAGGATCCGGGCCGACGCCGCGAACAGGTCCAGGCGCACCAGGATGGTGCCGGCCGCTTCCGCCAGGTGGGCGGTGAAGTTGTCCGCGCATCCGGACGTCACGGCCAGGTGCAGCGCCTCGGCCACGCCGCGCAGTCCCTCGGCGGGCCCGCCGGACGGTTCGTGCACCCTGACGCGCGCCGAGACCCCGAGGACGGCTGCGGCGAACTGCGGCGGCCGCGCGCCGTACGACCGGCCGTCGAGCGCCGCGTCGGCGTACCTGCGCGCCTTCGGGATGTCGCCCGCCGTCAGTGCGACGGAGGACCGCAGGAAGTCCACGTACGCCAGGGCGTCCAGCACGTGCTGACGCTCCGCCTCCGCCTCCGCCACGTCCAGGCTCTTCATCGCGGTGCCCAGGTCTCCGGCGCGGTAGGAGAGTTCGGCGAGGCGGGCGAGCAGGAAAGGCGTCTCCGCGTACGCGCCGACCTCCCGGGCCAGCTCCAGTGCCTCCTGGTAGGCGGCGCGCGACTCCTCGTACCTGCCGCGGTTCATCCCCGCCTCGGCGACGGCGCTGGCGACCTGGGCGAGAAGGAAGCGGTCGCCGACGCGACGGCTCAGCACGCGCAGCTCGGCGATGTCCTCGTCGATGCCGTCCATGCCCTGAGGGGTGTCGATCAGCATGTGCGTACGGGCCATCAGAGCGACGCCGTACTCCCAGTCGCCGCCGTACGCCCGGGCGTTGGCGACAGCCAGGTCGTGGTGAGTCATGTCGACGGTGTGCTCACGGCGCATGTGCGAGGTCATCGGCCAGAGCAGCCCGGGGAAGCGGGCGGATTCCGGGCCGCCCGAGCCGAAGACCTCGGCCACCCGGCTGACCAGTGCCTGGAATTCCTCGTCCTCGTGCATGTTCTCGACCGGACGGCTTTCCACGGCGAGGAAGAACCGCAGCATGTGGGCGCGCATGCGTGGCCAGTAGCGCGGGTCGGCCGGGTCCTGCGGGTCCTCGCCGAGAGCGACGGTGCGGTTGGCCCAGGACATGCCCTCGGTGCGGAAGTTACGCACCCACCAGAACCACCCCATGGCGAGCACCAGACGCAGCGCCTCCTGTTCGGAGGGGTGGGCCACAACCGTGCGGTACAGGGCGGCGCGGATGTTGTCGAGGTCCGTCTCCAGGCGCCGGATCCAGGGCAGCTGTCCCCCGGAGCGCAGCTGGGGGTCGGCCTCCTCGGCGAGCGCGGTGAAGTGGGCGGTGTGGGCCGAGGAGGCTGCCTCCCGGATGCCGGGCGTCTCGGCGGCCCGCTCCACGGCGTATTCGTGAATGGTCTCCAGGAGGCGGTAGCGCATCTCCGTGCCGTCCGTGGGGGCCGCGGCCACGAGTGACTTGTCGACGAGGGCGCCGAGCAGGTCGGCGGCGTCCGGACCGGTCACCGCTTCGGCTGCGGCCAGGTCCCATCCGCCCGCGAAGACCGAGACCTGCCGCAGCAGGGTCCGCTCGTCCTGGGACAGCAGTTCCCAGGACCAGTCCACGACCGCCCGGAGCGTCTGCTGGCGGGGCAGTACGGTGCGGCTGCCGCTGGTGAGCAGCCGGAAGCGGTCGTCCAGGCGGTCCGCGATCTGGCGCGGGGTGAGCAGCCGGAGCCGGGCGGCGGCCAGCTCGATGGCGAGCGGGAGACCGTCGAGCCGGCGGCAGATCTCGGCGATGGCCGCCGGGTTGTCGGCCGCGTCCGCGCCCGGGTCGAAGTCCGGCCGCACGGCGCGGGCCCGCTCGGCGAACAGGCGGTGCGCGGGTTCCGGCGGCAGGGGGTCGACGGGGCGGACGGTCTCGCCGGGCACGCCGAGGGGCTCGCGGCTGGTGGCGAGGATCCGCAGTCCAGGACAGCGCGTGAGGAGTGCCTCCGCGAGGACCGCCGCCGCGTCGACGACGTGCTCGCAGTTGTCGAGCACGAGGAGGAACGGGCGCCGGCGCGACTGGTGGGCGAGGTGCTCGACCAGCCGCTCGGTGGGGTCCGCCGACGTGGGGTGTCCGTCGCGGGAACCGCTCTGCAGCAGGGTCGTCTCGCGCAGGCCGAGGGCGGAGAGCACGGCACCCGGCACGGCGGAGGGGTCGTCGAGCGGGGCGAGTTCGACGATCCAGGCGGCGCCCTGCCCCGCCGCGGACTCCTCGGCCAGCCTGGTCTTGCCGGAGCCGCCTGGGCCCGTGAGCGTGACGAGGCGGGCCCGCGACAGGTCGCAGCGGATGAGGCGGAGTTCGGGCTCGCGGCCGACGAAGGAGGTGAGCCGGGGGCGGAGGTTTCCCTCGGCCGGCGTACGGACGCCCGGGGCCGGCACGGGGTGCTCGGCGCCGTGGAGGAGTTCCCGGTGGAGCGTGGTGAGCTCCGGTCCCGGATCGGTGCCCAGACCGTCCGCGAGGGCCCGGCGGGCCTCCTCGTACGCGGCGAGCGCGTCGGCCTGCCGGCCCTCGGCGCGCAGGCCGCGGAGCAGTTGGGCGTGCAGCGGCTCGTGGTACGGGTGGGCGGCGGTGAGCTCCCTGAGCTCCGGTACGAGGCCGGCCGTGGCCCCGCGCCGGAGGTCGGCCTCGATGCGCTGCTGGTGCGCGGTGAGCCGACGGGCCTCGGCCCTGACCCCGTGCTCGTGCCCGGGGAGGTCGGCGAGCGCGGGGCCGCGCCACAGGGCGAGCGCGGTGCGCAGGGTGCGGGCGGCGTCCTCGGGAGCGCCCGCGTCGAGCTCGGCTGCGCCCCGGCGGGCGAGCCGCTCGAAGACGTACAGGTCGATGTCGTCGGGCCCCGCGGTGAGCCGGTAGCCGCCCGGGGTGCCGGCGACCGCCTCCCGGCCGAGGACCCGCCGCAGCCGTCCGACGAGGGCCTGGAGGGCGCCGGGGGCGTCCTGCGGGGGATCGTCGGTCCATACGTCGTCGATGAGCCCGGCGACGGTCGCCGGGCGCCCCGCACGCAGGGCGAGGGCGGCGAGCAGGGTGCGCAGCCGCGCGCCGCCCACGGGCAGCACACCGCCGTGCTCGTCGCGCGCCTCGGTGACGCCCAGGATCAGATACCGCACCTGGCCATTGTGTCCCCCGCGAGCCCGGCCTGATCCGGACGAAAGGCCTCAGGGCTGCAAGGTGCGGCGGGCCGGGACGACGCCGCCCGCCACCGCTCGCTGCCGTGGGGCCGCCGTGCCGGTCCAGCAGGTGCCCCGGCGGGTGACCAGACGGCGGAGCCAGAGTTCCGTGGACGCCAGCTCGGCCAGGCCGTCCAGGGGGAGCGGCTCGCCCTCCGAGGCCGCGCGCAGTGCCTTGCGCACGACGCGTGCCTCGATCAGGCCCGCGTCGGCCAGCAACGGGGCGTCGAAGAGGGCGATCAGATCCGGAAGGGCGGCACGCAGGCCGATGCGTCCGGCGGCGTTCGAGGTGGCCTGTGACGGCGTGCCCCAGCCGGGCGGCAGTTCGTGGATACCGGCGCCCGCGAGAACCCGGCGCAGGATGGCGGCGCGGGCGCCCGGCTGGACCCGCAGCGATTCCGGGAGGGCGCGGGCGGCCCGCACGACCTGGTTGTCGAGGTAAGGGGCGTGCAGCCGCTGGCTGCGGATCTCCGCAGCCTGCTCCAGGATCCGCTGGTCGGCCGCGTGCCGGGCCAGCGCCGCGCGGGCCCTGGCCTCCCCGGGGCGCTGGACCGAGGCGGGCCGGATGGCCGCCTCCTGGAGGCGAACCGATACTTCCGCGAGCGCCTCCCCGGTGAGCCAGCGCGCGGCCGGTCCCGGCCGGGACCAGGCGAGGGAGGCGAGCGAGGCGTCGGCCGGGGTGTCGAGGTCGGGGGCGTCACGATTGGCGTCGGGCAGCAGGGACGCCGCCGTCTCGAGCCCGGTGCGGTACGACGTACGGGCCAGCCTGCGGGCGGCCCGGTAGACGGCCAGCGGCACGAACAGGGAGTGCGTGGAGGGCCCTTCGGCCCTGGCGAGCGCGGCGACGGGCCGCAGGAGGTGGCGTCTGCGCCGGTCCATGAGGAGGTCGGCGAGCCGCGCCGGATGGGCGTCCAGGACCTGACGGGCGCCGTGGCCGACGAAGTGGTCCGCGCTGCCCGCGGCCAGTCGGCGGCGGTGGCGTTCGGCGACGACGAGGGACGGGGCGGGCTCGTCGGTGAGCGGGCCGCTCTCCAGGGACGCGTACGGCAGGGCCTCCTCGCCCGCCGCCACGACCACATGGTGCAGGCGGGGGTTGGCCGCGATGACCCGGGCGCGCTCCAGCTCGTCCTCACGGCCCTGCGTGGACAGGTCGTTGAAGGTGACGGCGAGGAGCCGTTCGCCCGCCCCCGTGCCATGGCCCAGCACGGTGCCCGGCAGCCCGGGCAGCCCCGCGGCCAGCAGGGCGAGCGTGGCGGAGGCGCTGCCGCCGGAGAGGTCCGCGCCGATGCCGGGTACGGGCGCCCCACGGGCCGCGCGGCGTTCGGCGGGCCCCATGCCGGGGACGGGCCCGGGATCGGGCGGCATGGTCTCCGGGGCGTGGCGGGGGGCCGTGAGCCGTGCCCGTACGGCGTCGACGAGCGCGTCCCGCACGCCTTCGACGGCGCTCACCGGATCGGTCTGGGCGGCCGCCACGGCCAGCGAGGCCACCGCCTCGTACCCGGTGATCTCGCGCGAGCCCTCGCGGAGGATCAGCGCGTGCCCGGGCGGGATCCGCTTCACTCCCGCGTACGGTGTGCCGTCGCCCAGCGCCTCCGGCGTCTCGGGGCAGGCCAGCAGCGCGGCGAGGTGGCCGATGTCCAGCTGCGCCTCGATGAGGTCGGCGAGCGGGAGGGCGGCGGTGGCGTACGCGGTGCCGTTGGCCCAGGGCGTGTGGAAGACGGGGCGGGCTCCGGCGAGGTCGCCGGCGACGGTGATGCGGCGGCCGATCTGCACGACGGCCGTGTAACTGCCGGACCAGGCGGTGAGATGCCGCAGCGCCCCGCCACGGGCGGCCAGCAGCCCGACGCGGAGCTGTTCGTCGGTGGCCCCGCAGCAGCCGAGGACGGCGAGGCGGGTGGTGGGCGCCCCCTCGGGGGTCGCGACCGTGATGATGCGGATCTCGTCAGGGCGCCAGTCCCCCACGGCCCAGAGCGGATCCGGGTCCCCCCACAGGAGTTGGGATCCCACCGGCTGGACGGTGCGCCCCTCCCCGTGGTGGCCGACCGCGCCCACAGTGCCGAAACTCGCGGCGATACTGCTCCACCCCACCAACCAACGCATCGCCGCCTCCACAGGCTGTGGACGAACCGGCGTACCAGGACACGGAAACGCCGTTGCGGGACATGCTGCCACGACAACGGCGCCCGGGAGGGGGTACGGGCGGCGCACACCGGATGCGCATGCGCCCCTGGCAAGAGCCTGGCCACGGCTCTGCCCGGCCCTCCACAACGGAAGCGGATCTTCCGGGAGTTGCGGCGTCCGGCCCTGAGCGCCGCCCCTGCCCCGGCCGAGGCGCGGAACAGACGCGATCCGGCCATAGTCGGGCGGCTTCGCCACGCTCCGCCCGACCGGCGCTATTCGGCCATTCTCGGATCGCGACGGAACCGGGTGTTTCGCTCAGGACAGCGTGCCGGGGGCGCACACCGCGCAACCCTCCCAGGGGCCGCGTGCGGGTGTCCCGGGGGTCCACGGCTCCGCCCGGGATCACCGTCCGAGGTGCGGCGACGTGCGGGCCCGCGCATCCCCCCGGTGCGCCGGCCCGCACGACCGCTTCCTCGAACCCCGCCCGTGCGGCGCACAGTCCGGGAGGTGTTCGTCACCTCCCGGACCGGTTCGCCGCCCGCGGGGATTGGGGCGGCGGTCTCCCCCAGCCCGCCGAGTCCAGTTCAGCGGGCCGACCCACGCAGGATCCATCGAAGCGCTTGCGCGACGGCCGGACCAGAGCGCACGGCCGGGCGCACGGCCACACATCAGGAGCACGGCACACACGCCCCGCACCGCACGGACAACATTCCCGCCATACGGAGGTCTGCCCCTTAACGGTGGGGATGCGGCGAACTACGCTGGGTTTACCGATGTTCTCAGCAGGGCGGCATATTCCACGGGGCTCGGCCAAATGCGTGTGCGGCCGGAGTGCCCGGGACCGTACCTGGGGAGAACACGGTACGAATGCCGCGCGCCTGAGGGTGACGCGGCGGCCGTCTGTGTGTCGAGGGGTGGCGCATGTCCAGGGAGCAACGCGGGCCGAACGAGAAGCTCGGCACAGTTCTCGCCCTCGCGGGAATCAGCAACGCCGGGCTCGCCCGGCGGGTCAACGACCTCGGAGCACAGCGCGGGCTGACACTTCGTTACGACAAGACGTCGGTGGCCAGGTGGGTCGCCAAGGGCATGGTGCCGCAGGGTGCCGCGCCCCATCTCATCGCGGCGGCGATAGGGGCCAAACTCGGCCGTCCCGTCCCGCTGCACGAGATAGGGCTCGCCGACGCCGATCCGGCGCCGGAGGTCGGTCTCGCCTTCCCCCGCGACGTGGGTGAGGCGGTCCGCTCGGCGACGGATCTGTACCGGCTGGATCTGGCGGGCCGACGGGGCGGCGGAGGGATCTGGCAGTCGCTGGCGGGTTCCTTCGCGGTGAGCGCCTATGCGACCCCCGCGTCCCGCTGGCTCATAACCCCCGCCGATCCGTCGGTCGCACGGGACCCGACCGCCGCCCAGGCCGCGATCCTCGGCACGGAGGGCGCACCCGGCGCGCAGGTCGGTGTGCCCGTCCAGCCCGGCCCGGACACCGCCGTCGACGGCCCGCTGCTGCGCGTGGGCCACAGCGACGTGACCAAGCTGCGCGAGGCAGCCCAGGACGCGCGCCGGTGGGACTCCAAGTACGGCGGCGGCGACTGGCGTTCCTCCATGGTCCCGGAGTGCTTACGGGTCGACGCCGCCCCGCTCCTCCTGGGCTCGTACAGCGACGAGGTGGGCAGGGCGCTCTTCGGCGCCTCCGCCGAGCTGACCAGGCTCGCCGGGTGGATGGCCTTCGACACCGGCCAGCAGGAAGCCGCCCAGCGCTACTACATCCAGGCGCTGCGCCTGGCCCGTGCCGCCGCCGACGTACCGCTGGGCGGATACGTCCTGGCGTCGATGTCCCTGCAGGCGACGTACCGGGGCTTCGCCGACGAGGGCGTCGACCTCGCGCAGGCCGCGGTCGAGCGCAACCGTGGGCTCGCCACCGCGCGGACCATGAGCTTCTTCCGGCTCGTGGAGGCGCGCGCCCACGCGAAGGCAGGCGACGCACCGGCCGCGGGGGCCGCTCTCCGGGCCGCCGAGAGCTGGCTGGAGCGCTCCCGGGCCGGCGATTCCGACCCGGCGTGGCTCGGGTTCTACTCGTACGACAGGTTCGCCGCCGACGCCGCCGAGTGCTACCGCGACCTCAAGGCGCCCCGTCAGGTACGGCGCTTCACCGAGCAGGCCCTGTCGAAACCCACCGACGAGTTCGTCCGCTCGCACGGGCTGCGGCTCGTCGTGTCCGCGGTCGCCGAGCTGGAGTCGGGCAACCTCGACGCCGCCTGCGCGGCCGGGACGCGGGCGGTGGAGGTGGCCGGACGCATCTCCTCGGCGCGCACCACCGAGTACGTACGCGACCTGCTGCACCGCCTGGAGCCGTACGGGGACGAGCCCCGCGTGGCCGAGCTACGGGAACGGGCCCGTCCGCTCCTCGTCGCCCCGGCATAGGCCCTTCACGGGCGGGGCCCCGAGGCTCCACCGTTACGCCCCGGTTTCACCCGATCTTCGCCGGATCCGGGGAAAGCTTGTGGGAGAAACGTCCCGCCACGCAGACGCCTTCCCTGGTTTGAGCCCGTTGTCAGTGGGTCAGTGCACTATCGGGGTGGGAGGTGGCGTGATGATGACGCACGCGGCGTACGACTGCGATGTGCTGGTGATCGGTGGCGGAATCGTCGGTCTGTCGACCGCGTACGCGATCACGCGCACCGCGCCCGGGACCCGGGTCACGGTGCTGGAGAAGGAGTGGGGCCCGGCCAAGCACCAGACGGGACGCAACAGCGGGGTGATCCACAGCGGCATCTACTACGCGCCGGGCTCGCTCAAGGCGCGCTACGCGGTGCGGGGCGCCGCCGAGCTGGTGGACTTCTGCGCGGAGCACAAGATCGCCCACGCGGTGACGGGCAAGCTGATCGTCGCGACCGACAGGGGAGAGCTGCCCCGGCTGCACGCCCTGGTGCAGCGCGGACGGGCGCACGGCCTGCCCGTCCGGGAGCTCGGCCCCGCCCAGATCGCGGAGTACGAACCACGGGTGCGCGGCCTCGCGGCGATCCGGGTGGGGACGACGGGGGTGTGCGACTTCACCGCGGTCGCCGTCCGGTTCGCCGCGGAGGTGAGCGCCTCGGGCGGACAGATCCGTTACGGCGCGGAGGTCGTCGCCGTCGACCGACGCCCCTGGGGTGTCGCGGTGCGCACGGCCGACGGCCAGGTGGTCAGGGCCCGTGTGCTGGTGAACTGCGCGGGGCTGCACAGCGACCGGGTGGCGCGGCTCGCGGGCGACGACCCGGGCGCGCGCATCGTGCCGTTCCGCGGGGAGTACTACGAGCTGGCCAGGCCGGAGCTGGTGCGCGGGCTCGTCTATCCGGTGCCGGACCCGGCGTTCCCCTTCCTCGGGGTCCATCTGACCCGGGGCGTCGACGGCACGGTCCACGTCGGTCCGAACGCCGTGCCGGCCCTGGCCCGCGAGGGATACGGCCGGGCGGTCGTCCACCCGCGCGAGCTGGCCGGCACCCTGGCCTGGCCCGGCTCCTGGCGGATCGCCCGGCGGCACTGGCGGTACGGGGCGGGCGAGGTGCACAGATCCCTGTCGAAGAGCGCGTTCACCCGGGCCGTCCAGCGGCTGCTGCCGGAGGTGACGGAGGCCGATCTGCGGCCCTCCCCGGCCGGGGTCAGGGCCCAGGCGGTCCTGCGGGACGGCACGCTGGTGGACGACTTCCTGATCCGGGACGCCCCGCACACCGTGCACGTGCTGAACGCCCCGTCCCCCGCCGCGACCGCGTCCCTGCCCATCGGGAGGGAGGTGGCACGCCGGGCCCTGCTGCGGGCTCGCGCGACGGGGTGGGCGCCTCCCGCCGTAGAATCGGGTCATTGTGTCTGAGCCCCTGAACCCCACCCCAGAGACGCCCCGCCCCGCCGCGGAGACGGCCGGCGCCACGCCGGAGACCGGCCCCGGTGCCACGACGGACGCGGACGCCGCGGAGCGGCGCGCCGCCTCCTTCGAGCGACAGCGCAGGCTGCGCCAGGAGCCCCGCTTCCCCGGCGGCCCGGCCGCCGACCCGGCAGGCTCGCACCACGAGCGCCGGATCCGCAGCTTCCAGCCCCGCCGCAGCCGGGTGACCGCCGGCCAGGAGGACGCCCTGCAGCGGCTGTGGCCCAAGTGGGGCCTGGACATCGACGGCAAGGGCGTGCTCGACCTCCCCACCCTGTTCGACGGCCTCCCGGTGGTCCTGGAGATCGGCTTCGGCATGGGCGAGGCGACGGCGCAGATGGCGGCCGACGACCCCGGCACCGGGATCCTGGCCGTCGACGTCCACACCCCCGGCCAGGGCAACCTGCTGGGTCTCGCGGACCGGGCCGGGGTGTCCAACGTCCGTGTCGCCAACGGCGACGCGATCATCCTGCTCCGCGAGATGCTGGAGCCGGCCGCTCTGGACGGGCTCCGCGTGTATTTCCCCGATCCATGGCCCAAGAAGCGGCACCACAAGAGGCGGCTGATCCAGCCGGAGTTCCTCGACCTGGTGGCGCGGCGGCTGAAGCCGGGCGCGCTCGTCCACTGCGCGACGGACTGGGAGCCGTACGCGGAGCAGATGCTGGAAGTCCTGACGGCCCACCCCCTGTTCGAGAACACTCAGGCGGACGGCGGCTACGCGCCGCGGCCCGCGTTCCGGCCGCTGACCCGCTTCGAGGGCCAGGGCCTGGACAAGGGCCACGTCGTGCACGACGTGCTGTTCACCCGTCGCTGATCAGCCACGACCCGTCAGCTCGGTCACGGCGGCATGGCCAGGTGTCAGTGACCCTCGTTAGGCTCGTCGGGTGTACCAGGGGTCCGTGCAGCACCAGCAGCCGGACGTCCCGGTTCTCGAGGAGCAGAAGCTCGACGAGTTCCTGGGCGCCGTCCCGGAGCGAGGCCAGTGGCGTTACCGGCCCCGCCGCGTCGGCATGGTCTGGCGCAGCAAGGCGTTCCGCGCCGGTGCGCTGATCACGGTGCTCGCGCTCTGCGGTCTGGTGATCCTGGCCCTGGTGCGCCGGCAGACGGGCACCGAGGGCTTCCTGGTGGGGCTGGGGCTGGCCGTGCTGCCCGTGCCGCTGCTGATGGCGGCGTTCCGCTGGCTCGACCGGGTCGAGCCGGGCCCCTGGCGGAATCTGCTGTTCGCGTTCTCCTGGGGCGCGTGCGCCGCCGCGCTCGTGGCGATCATCGCCAACTCCTTCGCGACCCGGTGGATAGCGACGGCCACCGCGGATCCGGCGAGCGCCGACACCCTCGGGGCCACGGTCGTCGCCCCGGTCGTCGAGGAGAGCGCGAAGGCCATCGCGGTCCTGCTGATCTTCCTCTTCCGCAGACGGCAGTTCGGCGGGATCGTCGACGGCATCGTGGTCGCCGGGTTCACCGCGACCGGCTTCGCCTTCACCGAGAACATCCTCTACCTGGGCAACGCCTTCGGCGAGGACCAGCAGATGGGGACCACGGGCTTCGCCTCGGTGACGGCGGGGACGTTCTTCGTCCGCGTGGTCATGTCGCCGTTCGCGCACCCCTTGTTCACCGTGCTCTCCGGCATCGGCTTCGGCATCGCGGCGCTCGGCGGCTCGCGCCACCGGGTGCGCCGGGTCGTCCTGCCCCTGCTCGGGCTCACCCTCGCCATGGGCATGCACGCCCTGTGGAACGGCTCGTCGGCCTTCGGACCGTACGGCTTCTACGCGGTGTACGGCGCGTTCATGGTGCCGTGCTTCGGGCTGGTGACCTGGCTGGCGGTCTGGTCGCGCCAGCGGGAGCTGCGCACGCTCTCCACCGAGCTGCCGGTGTACGCGGCGGCCGGCTGGCTGACCCCCGCCGAGCCGCTCGCGCTGGCCTCGATGCGGGCGCGGGGCATGGCCCGCGACATGGCCAGGCACTGGAACAGCCACCCGGACCGCGCCCGGGGCAGGGCCGCGGCCCGCGCCGTCGCGGAGTACGAGTCGTTCGCCACGTCCCTGGCCATGCTGCGCCGGAGGGCACGCCATGACGGCGCCGGCCCGGACTTCGCCCTCCGCGAGCAGGAGTTGCTGCACCATCTGTGGCACCGCCGGGAGATCGCGGCGCCGGCTCTGACGTACGCGGCCCACGCGACGGGGCGGCTACGCACTTTCCGCCCGCCGGCCCCGCCGCCGTTCCCCCGTCAGTTCCCGTACAGCGGCCCGCCGCAGCACCTCCCCGCACCGCACCGGCACTACGGCGGCCACAACCCGTACCTGGAGGACGGCGGGCGCCCCGACGGTCCGTCCTAGGCGGATGCTTCGGTCAGCTCCGCCAGCTCCTGGTCGGTCAGCCGGAGTTCCGCCACCGCCACCAGCGCCGGCAGCTGCTCGACCGTACGCGCGGAGGCGATGGGCGCGGTCACGGTCGGCTGCGAGGCCAGCCAGGCGAGGGCCACGGTGGCGATCTCGGCACCGTGCTCCTGGGCGATCCTGTCGAGCGCCGTGAGCACCTTGCGCCCGCGCTCGGTCTCCAGGTGCTTGGCCGCACCCTCGGCCCGCGCGCTCTCGACCGAGGCGCCCACCCGGTACTTGCCGGTGAGGAAGCCCGAGGCGAGCGCGAAGTACGGGACGGCGGCGAGACCGGAAGCGGCCGCCGTGTCCTGGAGCGCGCCCTCGTAGGTGTCGCGCGAGACGAGGTTGTAGTGCGGCTGCAGCGCGACGTACCGGGCGAGGCCCTCGCGCTCGGAGAAGTCCAGGGAGGCCTGGAGCCGCTCGGGGCTGATGTTGGAGGCGGCGATCTCCCGGACCGTGCCGGCCTTCACCAGCTGGTCGAGCGCGGTGATGATCTCCTCGACGGGGACGCTCTCGTCGTCAAAGTGCGTGTAGTAGAGGTCGATGTGATCGGTGCCGAGCCGGCGCAGGGAGGCCTCGGCCCCCGCCTTGATCGTGGTGGGCGAGAGGCCCTTGTACGCGGGATGTGCGCCGACCTTCGTGGCGATGACGACATCGTCGCGGCGGGAGCGGGCCGCCAGCCACTTGCCGATGAGAGTCTCCGACTCACCGCCCTCGTTGCCCGGGACCCAGGCGGAGTAGGAGTCGGCCGTGTCGATGAAGTTGCCTCCGGCCGCCACGTACGCGTCGAGAACGGCGAAGGTGCGGTCCTCGTCGGCCGTCCAGCCGAAGACGTTGCCGCCGAGGGCGAGGGGGAAGACCTGAAGGCTCGAGGAACCGAGCGGGCGCAGAGAAGTCATACCCGGCGACAACGATCCGACTGAGGCCACTATTCCGTTTACGGCCCCGGACAGACCGGCGGCCCTGACGTCGGGGGGTCGTACGTCAGGGCCGCCGGGGTTCCGGTACGCCGCGTGCGGCGTCAGCGTCCGAACGGGATCAGTCAGCGTCCGCCCAGGATCAGGCGGTGCCCGAACGCAATCAGCCGGTGCCCGAACGGAATCAGTCAGCGTCCGAGCGGGATCAGACCGAGAGACCCTTGCTGCCCAGCCAGCCCATCGGGTCGATGCCGGTGCCGTCCGGGGTGTGCACCTCCAGGTGGAGGTGCGGTCCGGTCACGTTGCCGGTGGCGCCGACGCGGCCGATGGTCTCGCCGGTGGTGACCTTCTGTCCGGCGGTGACGTCCATCGAGGACTGGTGGCAGTACCAGATCTCCGTGCCGTCATCGAGCTCCAGGACCGTGCGGTAGCCGTACGAGCCGGACCAGCCGGCCGACTTCACGGTGCCGCTGTGCACGGCCTTGACCGGCGTGCCGGTCGGAGCCGCGAAGTCCAGGCCGGTGTGGTGACCGGACGACCACATCGAACCGGACTGCCCGTAGGTCGAGGTGATGGTGTACGAGGAGGTCGGAATGGCGTAGCTGGCGGCGAGCTTGGCGAGGCGCTCGGCCTCGGCCTTCTTCTTCGCCGCCTCTTCGGCCGCCTTCTTCTTCGCGGCGGCCTTGGCCTCCGCCTCGCTCTGCTGCTTCGCCGCCTCGGCCGCGGCCGCCTCGGCCGCCGCCTGCTCCTCCGCGGCCTTGGCCTCGGCCTCGGCTCCGGCCTGCTGCTGCTCGGCCTGCTGGAGGATGCGCGCGCGGAGCGCCTCGCCCGCGTCGGTGGTGCCCTGCTCGGCCTCGGCGGCGGTGATGCCCGCGCTGGTCAGCGGGGAGGACGCGGCGACGGTCTCGTGGTCCGAGTCGGAGTCGCCGGACATGAAGGCGCCCACGCCGGGAAGGGACTTGGCGTCAGGGAGATTGTCCGCGATGGAATCGGGAAGAGAGATGGAGACCGGCGGCTTGCTCTGCGCGGTGGCCATGCCACCCGCTCCGACGGCCGCGATGACGCCGACGCCGAGGACGGTGGAGCTACGGGCGAGACCGCGCTGCTTGGCTACGCGGTGCCGGCCGCGTACGGGACGGATGGACTCCTCGGTGGGGTTCCATTCATCCCAAGTCCTGTCCTCATCACCGAAGCTTCCGGTCCTGAAGGATGACGGGGCCTCGGGGGCAGGCTGATTGGACGCCACGTGGGCGCACTCCTTTCCTTCCTTCTCGCCTACCGGGTTAGCTGACGGGTTCGGAGCAGGAAGGTCTCCTACGGACCCCTTCGTCCCTCGCGAGACACAGGTGTCCGATTCACCCCATGTAGGTGGTTCCCCGGTTCCCTTGCGGAATTCGGCGCTGCGCACGGTGCCGTCTCTTGCGACGGCAGGTACAACCGCGCTGCGTTATCGAACGTTAATAGACACCCGGGTCCGATTCCAAGCTGTTCCCAGGGATCAGTCATGACTCCGGCCTGGACTTTCAGGGGTCAAACGGGCGCAAACGGGCGAGTTGAGCACCCCTCATCCAGCCAGCAGTTTCTGACGGTGCGTCAAATGTTATGCGGAGCGAGGTCCTTCGACTACCGACGGTCGCGACCGGTCATCCACGGTCCCGCCCCACGATCTTCACCGTCGTCCGACGCTCCTGCTGACCCCGAGCCGGACGGCCGACCGCGAGGAGCGCCAGGTCGTCCGTCGACCGGCCGCCGGTGTGCAGCCGTACGTCGTCGGTGAGCGCGGAGAGCAGTTCCTCGGGCCCCGGGAAGAGCCGGCCGCGCAGCCGGGCCGCCGGGTCGTAGAAGACGCCCTTCGCGTCCCGCGCCTCGGAGAGCCCGTCCGTGAACGCCAGGAACATCGACCCGGCCGGCAGTGTCCACTCGTCCGACCGGTCCGGCCACGCGTCCAGCCCCATCCCGAGCGGCAGCGCGGGAGCCGTCGGCGCCAGCACGTCGAGCGCCCCGTCCGCGTGCAGGATGAGCGGCTCGGGGTGCCCGCGGTTGACGACCCGCAGGACATCCGACCCGGACGGAATCTCCGCGACGACCGCGGTGACGAACCCCTCCATCGAGTCGAGCCCGCCCCGTCGCGAGGCCTCACGGGCCAGCGCCCGCTCCAGCCGCTGGACGACCCCCTCCAGCGACCTCTCCTGCTCGGCGGCCTCCCGGAACGCACCGATCACGACGGCCACCGCGGCCACGGCGTCCAGCCCCTTGCCCCGTACGTCCCCGAGGACCAGGCGCACCCCGTACGGCGTGTCCGCGACCGCGAACAGGTCGCCGCCGACGAACTCGTCCGCCTGGGCCGCCTCGTACCGCGCCGCGACCTGCAGTCCGCCGATCCGCTCCTCGGGCGTCGGGAGCACCGCGCGCATCGCGGTCTCCGCGATGACCCGTGCCGAGGCCAGCTGTTCGTTCCTGCGGCGCACGACGCGGTTGATGACGAGGGAGAGCGCGGCGACCGTGACCAGGGTGAGCAGATCGGTGACCGGCACGACCCTGCCGAGCGCGCCGTCCGAGATCCGGATGGCGAGCACCACGAGGATCGCGGCCGCCCCGACACGGACGGTGCTGGCCAGCGAGAAGAACGGTGCGGCGATCAGTGGCGCCGCGGCGAAGAGCGGAACAGCGGAGACCACGGCCGGGGTCGCGAGGTCGAGGACGACGCCGGCACCGATCATCAGAGCCGGCAGCGCGCGCACGAAAATCCGGGAACGGGAGTTCCCAGGTGAGCTCCCCCGCCGTCCGTCCCGCTTCCCCACCTGTGCGCTCCTGCCCGCTCCACCCACGGGTGCGGACGGTACCGCGCCCCACCCGGGCCGTCCGGAGCCGCGCCGAACGGCGACTCGTCATCGGCCAAAGGGAGGAGCGCCCCGCAGCGCCCGCCCGCCGGTGGTCAGCCGGGGAGCCGGTGCTGCGCGTAGACCGTCAGTGCGTCCCGTACGAAGACGGCGGTTCCGTCCCCGTGGCGATCGTAGTTCCTCCCGAAGCGGGGATCGGCGACGTACATCTCCCCGATGCCTGTGACATACGCACGCGTGACTTCCATGGTCGCCGACAGCCACTCGCAGTGCCGGCGCGCGATGTCCTGCACCTCGTCGCTGCCGGCCTCCAGGCCGGCCGCCCTGGCCTCCCCGTAGTCCCGGGCGATGGCATCGTGCGCGCCCCGGAATCGCGCGCGCCCGTCCTCGCTCAGCCCGCGCCACCGCCGGCCGCTCCGCTCGTACGCCTCCTTGCCCCAGCGCTCGGTGACCTCCTGCTCGTACACCGTGTGGTCGAAGCCGTCGAACACTTCCTCGGCCATGAGTTCCTCCCCTTCCTCGGTCCTGCGGAGAGTGGTCCGCACCGAGGCGATCTGCCGCCCGATGCGCTCGCGCTCCTGCTCCAGCAGGCGCAGATGGGCCCGGAGCGCCGCCGAGGTGTCCCGCTGTCCTTCCAGCACGTCCTTGATCGCGGGCAGCGGGAGCCCCAGCTCCCGCAGGAGCAGGATGCGCTGGAGCCGGACCAGGGCCTCCTGGTCGTAATAGCGGTAGCCGTTGGCGCCCGTGCGGCTCGGCACGAGGAGACCGATGTCGCCGTAGTGCCGGAGAGTCCGGCTCGTGGTGCTGGCGCGCCGGGCGATTTCCTGGATGGACCACTCCATGCCGGAAACGCTAGATCTTTACGCAGCGTCAAGGTCAAGCCCCGCACCGGACGGGCGGGTGACGGCACATGACAGAGGCCCGGATCCTCGAAAGGATCCGGGCCTCTGTCTTCAGTAGCGGGGACAGGATTTGAACCTGCGACCTCTGGGTTATGAGCCCAGCGAGCTACCGAGCTGCTCCACCCCGCGCCGTTGTGATTGCAACTCTACGCCATCCGGGACGGTGCTCCGACCACTTATGGCCGCACCTGCCCCGCACCCCCCGCGACAGGGGGCCCCTCACCCCCGGCCCCATACGTCAACACAGCGTGCGGACTGTGCAGTTGCCAGGCGCAGTGACGTGCTCAAGGGTGTTGCCGCACCCCCCGATCTTGCGTTTTTCCTGTCTGGAGGGCTACCGAAGTCCCACACCGCACAGACCCGCCCCGGCCTCCCCCGGCACACCGCCGCAGGGCTGAGCCCGCGCCGTGCCCGGGCCGGCACCGGGGCACGGCTCCGCGATTGCACGGCGTCCGGAGCGGCGGGACGCTGGGAGGGCAAGCCTTTCGGTGTTCGGTCCCGTCTGCGCGGCATCCCAGGTGCCGGCGTCGGCCCAGCTGCCTCACCCGATGCGGGGGTGTGCCAGGGGAGGCCGGGCGCATGCATGCGCTAGGAGACGACCATGGACGGCACCCTGCTCGAAACGATGAGGACAGCTCTGCGCGGCCCGGTCATCGGCCCGGACGACCAGGAGTACGGGCAGGCCCGCACGGTCTACAACGCCATGATCGACAAGAGGCCGGCGGCCGTGGTCCGGTGCCGCGACACGGCGGATGTCATGGCTGCCGTCGACTTCGTCCGCGACAACGGCCTGGACGTCGCGGTCCGGGGCGGCGGGCACAGCGGTCCCGGCCTCGGCCTCAGGGACGACGCCGTGACGCTCGACCTCTCGCCCATGCACGGCGTACGGGTCGACCCGGCCACCCAGACCGCACAGGCGGACGGCGGCGCGACACTGGGCGACCTCGACCACGTCACCCATGCCTTCGGCCTCGCCACCCCGGCGGGGATCATGTCCACCACCGGCGTCGGCGGGCTCACCCTCGGCGGCGGTCACGGCTATCTCACCCGGAAGTACGGCCTCTCGGTGGACAACCTGGTCTCCGCGGACGTGGTCCTGGCCGACGGCAGCTTCGTCGCCACCAACCCGAGCGAGCACCCCGACCTGTTCTGGGCGCTGCGTGGCGGCGGCGGCAACTTCGGCGTCGTCACGTCGTTCGACTTCGAGCTGCACCCCGTCGACACGGTGGGCGTCGGCATCACCGTATGGCCCCTGGAGCTCTTCCAGGACGTCATGCGCTGGTACCGCGACTTCCTGCCGCAGGCACCGGACGACCTGTACGGCTTCTTCGCCTCACTGAGCGTCCCGCCGGGGCCGCCCTTCCCCGAGGAGATACACGGACAGAAGATGTGCGGGGTCGTCTGGTCCTCGACGGCCGACCCGGACTCCCTGGGCGAGACCCTCGCCGTGGTGAACGAACCGGGGCCGCCCGCCTTCCACTTCACCGCGCCGATGCCCTATCCGGCGCTGCAGTCGATGTTCGACGCGCTGATGCCGTCCGGCCTCCAGTGGTACTGGCGCGGTGACTTCTTCGACGGCATCACGGACGACGCCGTCGACGTGCACACCGCCTTCGCCGAGAAACTCCCCACCGGCCTGTCGACCATGCACCTGTACCCGGTCGACGGAGCCGCCGGCCGAGTCGGCCCCGACGACACCGCTTGGGCCTACCGTGACGCGCTCTGGTCGGGCGTCATCGCCGGCATCGATCCCGACCCGGCCAACGCAGCGGCGCTGCGGGAGTGGGCCGTAGGCTACTGGGAGGCGCTGCACCCGCACTCCATGGGCGGCGGCTACGTGAACTTCCTCGGCGCGGGCGAGTCCCAGGACCGGGTCCGGGCCACCTACCGAGGCCACCACGACCGGCTCGCGGAGATCAAGCGGTCCTACGACCCGCACAACCTCTTCCACGCAAACCAGAACATCGAGCCCGCACCGCCACACTGACCGTCACGCCGGGCTCGCAATACCGGGGGAAAGCCGTGCTGGGAGGGTTACAGTCTGCATGCACCGCACGATGATCCGGACGCCCCCGGAGCGGCGCGGCACCGGTAGCGGCACCTCGTCGCCCTACCGGTCAGGACCGGTCCGGCATGCAGCGCAGCAGCGATTCGGTCACGGGGCTCTCACCGCACACCTACGTACAGGACACCTGAGATGACCGACATGCCTGCCCGCACGACCCAGCGCCACCCCGACGCGGCCTCCGCGGCCACGACCGCCGACAAGGGCGCCTCGTCGCCGCTGCCCACTCCGCAGTACGCGGGCCTGTTCATCGAGCCCGACCTGCCCCCGGTCGCCGACGAGCCCGAATGACCGGGCTGCCGTGACCGGCCCCGCGAGTCCGTCCCCGAGCGGCCGGCCCGAGTGACCGGTACGGCCGCACGGTCGTTGGGAGACCATGCGCATCCGTATCGGCGTGGTCGTCCTCGCAGTGGTCCTGCTGATCGCCGCGTTCATCTCGAACATCCCGACAGAGGCCGAGACCGAGGCGGCCTGCCGGCGGGCCCTCGACAACACGTCGACGTGGACCTTCCGGCCGGACGTCTGCCTGGACGTGTCCGCGGAGACCTACCGGACGTTCCTCCTGATGTACCAGTTGCGGGAGGAAGGCCTGGACTGAGAGGGAGGGCGGGCCTCCGGCCCGTCAGCCCTGCTGTTCCTTCCACTCCGCCTGGGCCTCGTCGAGGGCCTCGGCGAACGTGTCCAGGAAGTCCTTGGCACTCGTCTTGCCGAGCAGCACCTTCTGGAAGCCCGATTCGCTGTCGGCCTTGGACAGGGTGTTCCAGTCCGGCAGGTAGTAGGGCAGCTGGACGATCTTGGTGTCGCCCGAGAACAGCGCCTCGGCACCGAGCTTGGTGGTCTCGGCCTTGTCGAGCCAGGGGTCCTCGGCGGCCTCCTTGTTGGCCGGGATCAGGCCCGCGGACTCGCTGAACTTGGAGTTCGAGGCGTGGGACGCCGCGAACTCGATGAACTTCCATGCCGCCGCCTTGTTCTCGGACGACTTGAGCAGACCCAGGCCGGAGACCGGGTTGGAGACCATCACCCGGGTGCCGTCGGCCAGTTCGGGCTGCGGGATACCGCGGAACTTGTCGGTGCCGAGCGAGCTCACGTGGTCCTGGTAGGACCCCAGGTTGTGATTGAGCATGGCGATGCTGCCGGAGTCGAACTGGGCGACCATCTTGGTGAAGTCGTTGTTGAGGTCGGCCTCCGGGGTGGCCTTCTTGTACAGGCCCGCGTACTTCTCCAGTGCCGCCACGTTCTTCGGGTCGTTGACCGTCGTCCTCGTGCCGGAGGCGTCCCAGAAGGAGTCGATGCCCGACTGCCCGTACATCGCGTCCAGCGCCTGCGCGATCGAGCCCGGGCCGCCGCGGATGGTGTAGCCGAACCGGTTCTTCTGCCGGTCCGTCAGCTTCGCGGCGGACTTGTAGAAGTCGTCCCAGGTGTCCGGCTCGCCCAGCCCGGCCTTCTTGAACAGGTCCGTACGGTAATAGAGGACGCCGTTGGTGGCGGAGATCGGCACCGTGTACATCTCGTCCCGGCCGGCGGCGCTCCGCACGTTCTCGACCATCGCCTCGTTGAGCTTGCCCTTGAGGGAGCTCGCCTCGACCCGGTCGTCCAGCGGTTCCAGCGCGTCCTGCGCGGTGATCCCGGCGACCATCGCGGCGCCCACGCCCCCGACGTCCGGCAGACCGCCGCCCTGGATGGCGGTGTCGTACTTGGACTGGGCCTCGGTGGACGCGATCCCCACGTACTGCACGTCGATGTCCGGGTTCGCCTTCTCGAAGTCGGCGATGATCTCCTTCCAGATCGCCGTACGGACGCCCCCGTTCTCGTCCCAGAACACGATCTTCCCGGTGCCCGAGCCCTCCGCGCCCTTCGCGCCGGTGATCCCGCTGCCGTCGTCACCGCAGGCGGTGGCGGTGAGGGCCAGGGCGGAGACCAGGGATATCGCGGCGGCGAGACGGCTGTTGCGGGGTTTGATCATGGTCGGCTCTCTTCTCTGAGTGCTCACCTGCGGGGCGCTCGGCACCATGCCGCCGCAACGTGTAGCCGTGGGGGAGGACGCTCGGCTCTCATATCGCGTCTCATATATGACATACGAAGACAACGCGAAGAACGTAAAGTCGGCCCGCTCCCAGGGTCAATGCCCGTGCAGCAGAAAGTTCCTGGACCCCGCACGCCGACCAGAGGCACCCCGGGCCGGCCGCGTCGGCGCGACGCCTGCCGATTTGCATTACGCACACGATGTGGCCTATGCACTTTGCCATGACCATACGATGAAGTCGGCACGTACAACGGCACGACGAGACACCGGCCTCGCCCGGCAGGAAGCAGGAGGTGCCCGCGCATGAACAGGGCAACGCAAGAGGTCGAGTACGAGCAGATGCTGCTCAGCCGTCACGGCCTGCTCACCCACAGAAAGGGACGCCGCAAGGACGGCCTCCTGGAGCGGAGCGCGTACGTCCTGCTCAGCCGCATCCGCGTCCAGGGCCCGATGTCCGTCGGCGAGCTCAGCGAAGCCTTCGATCTCGACGTCTCCACCCTCAACCGGCAGACGGCCGCGGTCATGCGCGCCGGCTTCGTGGAGCGCATCCCGGATCCGGACGGGGGCATGGCCCGCAAGTTCCGCATCACCGAGGAGGGCGCGAGGACTCTCGACGCGGAACGCGAGGGCATGGTCAGCTCACTGCAGCGGGTCATGGCCGACTGGCCCGACGAGGACATCTCCGCCTTCGCCGGCTATCTGCGCCGCTTCAACACCGACCTCGAACGCCTCGGCGGCCGCCCCTGGCCACGGCCCTGAGTCCGGAGACACAGGGCGGGGCGCCCTGCTCCGGGCCCCTCCGCGCCGCGGCGTGGCAGCCTGGCCGGACAGGCGGAAGGAGCAATACACGAGCCCGCCCCGGCCCGACGCGGTCGCCTTGTTTTCCCGACCCGTCTCACCGCTTCGCCGCCTCGCCGCCTCGCGCGGCTCACGCTTCCCACCCCGCCGGCGAAGCAGTTTCCTCACATAACTGCAGCAGGAAGCCCCTCATCCCGCTCCGGAGAAAATCTATTGTGGTCGAGGTAGACATCCGGCTTCCAGTGTGGCTAGAGTTTTCTTCGTAGCCAAGACGGTAAAGAGGGCACGGCAGACATGAACTGCCGTGCACGCAGGATCAGAACACGCGGAACGGCGGTGGAGCGGGGGAGCCGGAAACGGTGGGTTCCCTCACTGGCTGCCGGGCCGAGCGGCCCTCGGGGCCGCATGCAGTACCGCAGGATCCGCAGTGACAACCGATACACAGAACAAGGTAAGGAGCAGACGCCATCAGGATCGCCCGGGCGCGACGAAGCACCGCCCGGGTACCGCAGGCCCCAGAACGGAAGGTGGTCCCCGGTCACGCATACGCGATCCCCGCACCTCCGCCCTCTCAGGCGGACAGGCGGAACAAGAAGGCCGGTGCAGTCAGCCGGTAGATGGTGTTGAACGCTCGGGGCCCGGGTGCCGCAAGGCACCCGGGCCCCTCGGACGTGTCCCCGAAAGAAGAGGTGCTATGCCCCCTCGCAGTCCCCGCCCCGCCGACAGCCTCGACGACGACGATTACCCCGCCTACACGATGGGCCGTGCCGCCGACATGCTCGGCACCACCCCCGCCTTCCTCCGCGCCCTCGGCGAGATGCGCCTGATCACCCCGCTGCGCTCGGAAGGCGGCCACCGCCGGTACTCCCGCTACCAGCTGCGCATCGCCGCCCGTGCCCGTGAGTTCGTCGACCGGGGCACCAAGATCGAGGATGCCTGTCGCATCGTCATCCTCGAAGACCAACTCGAAGAAGCCCAGCGCATCAACGCCGAGCACCACGCCGCGTCGAAATCCGGGACCCCGTAGGGCAGGTCTCCCCACCAGGTCTCCCGCACGCCCGCCCCGCCCTTCCGCTCACGCACGTGTCCAGGTACGACGAAGCGACCCGACCGGCCGAAGCCGGTCGAGGGCGGTATGGCGGGCGTCACCCTCGATTTCACCCAGACCGCCTGTCGGCTGCCCGAGGTCGAGGGGCGGGTCGAGACCGACGGAGTGGATCCCGGCTACGGCGGCGTGACGGACGGAGCCGTCGTCGCTGACGAGGTATTGGAAGAAGACGACGTCCACCGCCTTCTTGTCGGCGAAGAGCACGGCCGAGGCGTCCAGCACCGCGCTGCGCGCCGCCGACAGCCACCTCGCGGCGGTCACGGGCGGCAAGGGAACAGTCCTCGGCTTCGTCACCATGGAAGATGTACTGGAAGAACTGGTCGGACCGGCCACCTGACAGGCCGAGCGGCCTACCGCAGATCCGGTGATACTCGGGCCAGGACTGCAGTCCCAGCAGACCCGCAGCCCTCATCCACACCTTTTTGAAGGAGCACGTCTTGTCCGCCAGTTCGACGGACCCCGACGGTCCGGGACATAGCGCCCAGGTTGTCCGATGAACGCCGTACTCGGCTTACTGGCCGTCCTCGTCCTGACCGCAGGCACCGGCTACTTCGTCGCCCAGGAATTCGCCTACGTCGCCGCCGACCGGCTGGCCCTCGCCCGTGAGGCCGAAGCCGGTGACAAGCGCGCCGCCCGCGCCGTGAAGGTACTCGAACGGCTCTCCTTCATGCTCTCGGGCGCCCAGCTGGGGATCACCGTCACCGGCCTGGTCGTCGGCTTTCTCGCCGAGCCGTCCGTCTCCGCTCTGCTGCGACCCGCGCTGTCCGGCCTGAGCCTCCCCGAGGGCGCCGTTTCCATCATCTCGGTGACGCTCGCCTTCGTCATGGCGACGGTCGTGCAGATGGTGCTCGGCGAGCTGGCCCCCAAGAACCTCGCCCTTGCAGTCCCCGAGCGGCTCGCCAAGTCCCTGTCGGCCTCCACCCTGGCGTATCTCAAGGTGGTCGGCCCGGTGGTGCACCTTTTCGACGCCGCGGCGAACAAGCTGCTGCACAGGGTCGGCATCGAGCCGGTCGAGGAGCTGCACCACGGCGCGACCCTGGAGGAGCTCAGCCACCTGATCGGCGAGTCCCACGAGCAGGGACAGCTGCCTCGCGCCAACGCCGCACTGTTGGGCCACGCTCTGGAGTTCTCCGAGCGCACCCTGGACGAGGTCATGGTGCCGAGCGTCGATGTCATCTACGTGCGCGCCGACGCGCCCGCCACCGAGGTCGTGCGCCTGATTGCCACATACGGGCATTCCAACTACCCGGTCACGGGCGAGCGGCCCGACGACATCGCAGGAGTGATCGGCGTACGCGAACTGATGCGGCTGCCGGCCGCCCGCCTCGACGCAGTCACCGCCGGTGAGCTGGCCAGGCGCCCGCTGTTGCTTCCCGACACGCTGCCGCTGCCCGGCGCTGTGGAGCAGATGCGGGAGCGGAAGCAGGAATTCGCGGTCGTGCTCGACGAGCACGGCGGCTTCGCCGGGATCGTCACCTTCGAGGACATCGCCGAGGAGCTCGTCGGCGAGATCGCCGACGAGTCCGACCAGGTCATCGAGATCGCGGCAGCCGAGGGAAACGGGTGGCTGGTCGACGCCGGCCGCCGCCTGGACGAAATCGCCGAAGCCACCGGCATCGAACTGCCCGAGGAAGAGGACTACGACACCGCAGCCGGCCTGATCGTGGACCGGCTCGGCCGCTTCCCTGCCATCGGCGACCGCCTCACGGTTGGTCCCGTCCTCATCGAAGTCCGTACCCTCGACCGCCACGTCCCCGACCGCATCCACCTGGAGCGCCTGCCGGACACCGCCCCTGGCGCCGCCGCCCCGCGCGATGAGGAGCCGACCGCATGAGCTTCCCCCTGGCCCTCTTCATCACCCTGCTCCTGCTGATCGGCAGCGGCTTCTTCGTCGCGGCCGAGTTCGCGCTGGTGGCCGCCAAGCGGCACCGCATGGAGCGCGCCGCCGCAAAGGGCCGGCGCGGCGCCAAGTCGGCCCTCGCAGGGATGCGCGAACTGTCCCTGATGCTCGCCGGCGCTCAGCTCGGCATCACCATCTGCACCCTGGGCCTGGGATCGATCTCCAAGCCCGCCATCTCCCACGAGCTGGACCCGCTGCTGGAGAAACTCGGTCTGCCCAGCGGACTGAGCTACGGCATCGCCTTCGCTGTAGCCATGACCGTGGTCGTCTTCCTGCACATGGTGCTCGGCGAGATGGCACCCAAATCCTGGGCCATCGCCCACCCCGAGCGCGCCGCGATGCTGCTCACCCCACCGTTCCGAGCCCTCATCCGCGTCGTGCGCCCGCTGATCTGGGTGCTCAACAAGGTGAGCAACGCGCTCGTACGGCTGTGCCGCGTCACCCCGCGCGACGAACTCACCTCCGTTCACAACCGGGAGCAGCTCACCCACCTCGTGGAGGAGTCCGCGCGCCTCGGCCTGATCAGCACAACCGACTCCAGCCTGATCACCCGCTCCCTGAGCGAACCCCAGACCCCGGTCGAGCAGCTCCAGGTACCCGCCACACAGATCAGTTACGTCGAGGCCGACGCCGACACCGACGCCATCCTTGCCGCGGCAGCAGCGGCCGACCACACCCGGCTGCTTGTACGCGACGGCGAAGGCATCCTCGGCTCGGTACACGCCCGCGATGCATTGGTCGCGCGCGCCCAAGGCCGGGCTCTGACGGCCCGCGCACTCGCCCGACCGGTACCGGAGCTGGCCTCGGGCCATACCGTGTCCCACGCGGTCGAGCAGCTCCAGCTCCGACGGGCATCGCTGGCCGTGGTGCGCGACGGGGAGGGCCGGCTCACCGGTCTCGTCAGCCTCGACGACCTCATCATCCGGCTGATGGGACCGCAGACGGTGTGACATCAGCTGTTCCGCGCGCCCGGAGCCGCCGTACCTCCACGGCACAGCGTTCGAGCGCTTCACGCGCTGCCGACGAGTGTGGACAGCAGAGGTCCGGACAACAAACGAGGCCCAGCGCCGCAACCTCGGCCTTCGTCATGGAGCGGTGGCAAGGCAGGCACGTAGCTCGCCGTCGTGCTACGCATGGACCCGGTAATGACTGAGCGCCCCTTCTGGCCGAAACCGGAAGGGGCGCTCAGTGCCAGGTCGGAGGGGGTGTACCCCGCCTGTGATCGGTAGGCCGTGTGGGACTCGAACCCACAACCAACGGATTAAAAGTCCGCTGCTCTGACCAATTGAGCTAACGGCCCCTGATGGATCACTCCCCGAGCATAGCTGCCCCGGGCCCGGCAGCCGATCGGGTATCGGGTGCCGGGCCCTGTCATGGCCGGGACGGGCCGGTCAGTCCCTGCTCGTGCGCTTGTGATCCTGGACTTCCGGCTTGAGGAACCAGTGGCGGGCCGAGACCAGCCACCAGACCGCGGCGAAGCCGAGCACCACCAGCACGGCCAGCGGTGCGTAGTTGAAGCTCTCCCAGGTGACCGGGGACACCTGGGGCAGCATGAAGAGCACCGTGATCACCCCGACCCAGGTCACCGCGATGACGCCGATGGGCCGGGACCACCGGCCCAGGTGCCAGGGCCCCCTCACGAAGTCGTCGCCCCGCAGAAGCCTGAGCAGCGTGGGGATGACGTAGGCGATGTAGAGGCCGATGACCGCGATGGACGTCACGGCGGCGTACGCGGTGACGTTGATGAGGTACGGCAGGCCGAGGGCCAGGGCGCCGAGAGCGGCCAGCCAGACCGCTGCGACGGGCGTGCGGGTGCGGGGGCTGACCGTGTGCCACACCCGGGAGAAGGGCAGCGCCCCGTCGCGCGAGAAAGCGTAGATCATGCGGCTGTTGGCGGTCACCGAGGCCATCCCGCAGAACAGCTGGGCTCCGATCACGACGAGCAGCAGGAGCTTGCCCGTGGTGGCTCCCAGCGCGTCCAGGAGGATCTGGGCGGGCGGGGCGCCGGTCGGGGAGTTCAGCGCGCCGTCGTACGACTGGATGGCGAAGGTGAAGCCCAGCAGGAGCACGAAGCCGGCGATCCAGGACGTCCAGATCGACTGCACGATGCCGCGCGGGCCCGCCACGGCCGCGTCGTGGGTCTCCTCCGTCATATGGGCCGAGGCGTCGTACCCCGTGAAGGTGTACTGCGCCATCAGCAGGCCGATCATCACGACGTAGAAGCCGCTGCCCCAGCCGGTGTTGTTGACGAACTCGGTGAAGACGTACGACGCCGACTGGTGCGAGTCCGGCACGAAGGTGAGCGCCCCCACGATGACGGCGACCCCGACGACGTGCCACCACACACTCACGTTGTTGAGGACGGCGACGATGCCGACCCCGAAGGTGTTCAGCAGGCCGTGCAGGATCAGGATCGCCGCGAAGAGCAGGATCGTACGGCCGGGTGTGACCTCGAAACCGAACTGCAGGTTCAGGTACGCCCCGAGGAAGGACGCCGCCCCGAAGTCGATGCCGGCGGTGACGGCCACCTGACCCAGCACGTTGAACCAGCCGGCGAACCAGGCCCACGCCGCGGCCGAACGCGGTGGGGCGAGGCGGTGGGCCCAGAAGTACAGGCCCGCGGACGTCGGGTACGCCGAACAGATCTCGGCCATCGCCAGGCCGACGAACAGCGTCATCAGCCCGACGCCCACCCATCCCCAGGTGATGACAGCGGGACCGCCGGTGTTCATGCCGAACAGATACAGCGTCAGGCAGCCGGAGAGCACCGAGATGATCGTGAACGAGACGGCGTAGTTGGAGAAGGCGGACATCCGGCGCGCGAGCACCTGGGTGTAGCCGAGTTCCGCCAGCCGCTCCTCGTCGGAGGTGGGAGCGGATGGACTCCGGAGGGCCTCGGGCGGTGGCTCTGCCGCCACGGCTTCGTCGTTTGTCATGCCCCCAGCGATGCCCTGACACGGACGCCGGAAACGCCGCGGGGCCCGTACGCCACCGAAGTGTCGTACGGGCCCCGCGGTCGGTCAGCCTGTCAGCCGGACTCAGCCGTTGCGCTTCCAGCGCGGCTTGTCGTCCCGGCGGCCGAAGGTGCCGGTGCCGGTACCCGTGCCGGTGCCACCACGGTGGTCGTCGCGGCGGCCGGTCGGGCGGTCGCCGCCACCGGAGCGGAAGCCGCCCGAGGGACGGTCGTCACGACGGTCGCGGTTGAACGGACGGTCGCCGCCACCGGCGCGGAAGCCACCGGACGGACGGTCGTCACGAC
>NZ_JBITFK010000004.1:0-664040 GCF_044455985.1 Streptomyces sp. NPDC051064 | reverse complement strand
ACGCGCTCGCGGTTGAACGACGGACGGTCGTTGTCACGACGCTCGAACGAACGGCCACCCCGGTCGTCACGACGGTCGCCGCCACCGGAGCGGAAGCCGCCCGAGGGACGGTCGTCACGACGCTCGCGGTTGAACGACGGACGGTCGTTGTCACGACGCTCGAACGAACGGCCACCCCGGTCGTCACGACGGTCGCCGCCACCGGAGCGGAAGCCACCGGACGGACGGTCGTCACGACGGTCGTTGCTGCCGCGGAACGACGGACGGTCGTTGCTCCCGCGGTAGCCGGACCCGCCCGAGGGACGGCCGCTGCGCTCGCCGACGCCACGGTCGTTGCCGCCGCGGTAACCCCCGCGGTCGGAGCCACGGTCGTCACGGCGGTTGAAGTTGCCCCGGTCGTCACGACGGTCGTCGCGCGCGGCCGGCTGCTCCGGGACGGACACCGCTGCGATGAGCGCCGCCTCGGCTTCGGCGGCCACCTCGGCCACCGCCGCCTCCGGGTCGTCGCCCCGCTCGCGGGCGGCACGGGCGACCAGACGGTCGGCCTCCTCGCGCAGCTCGACGGCCCGGCGCTGGACGCGCTCCAGCTGCTTGGTGAGGTCGGCGGCCTCGCGCTCGGCCTGCTTGGCCGCGTTGTTCGCGGAGTCGGCCTGGACCTCGGTCAGCGACCGGGCACCGGTGATCTCGGCGACCTCGGGCTCGAAGACGCCCGCGCCCTGCACGATGTGACGCGAGGCGTCGACGCCCGCGTCCTCCATGAGGCGGAAGATCTGGCGGCGCTGGTGCGGCAGCGCCAGCGACACGACCACACCGGACTTGCCGGCACGGGCGGTACGGCCCGAGCGGTGCAGGTAGTCCTTGTGGTCGCCGGCCGGGTCCACGTTCAGGACCAGGTCGATGCCGTCGACGTGGATGCCGCGGGCGGCGACGTCGGTGGCGACGAGCGCGTTGACGAAGCCCTTCTTGAAGTCCTCGAGCACGCGGGTACGGGCACCCTGCGTCATGCCGCCGTGCAGCGCGTCGGCCTTCACGCCGGACTCGATGAGCTGCTCGGCGATGCGGTCGGCGCCCAGCTGGGTGCGGACGAAGATGATCGTGCGGCCCTTACGGGCGGCGATCGCGGCCGTGACGGGCGCCTTGTCCTTCGGCTTCACGACGAGGACGTGGTGCGACATGGTCGAGACGTTGCCCTGGGCGCTGTCGACCTCGTGGGTGACCGGGTTGCTCAGGTAACGCTTGACGAGCGTGCCGATCTCGTTCTCCATGGTCGCGGAGAAGAGCATGCGCTGGCCGCCACCGGGGATCTGGTCGAGCAGCTCGGTGACCTCGGGCAGGAAGCCCAGGTCCGACATCTGGTCGGCCTCGTCGAGGACCGCGACCTGGACGTTCTCCAGGGAGCAGGCGCCACGGTTGATGATGTCGCGCAGCCGGCCCGGGGTGGCGACGAGGACGTCGACACCGCGCTCCAGCGCGTAGATCTGGTTGCCCATGGACGTACCGCCGCAGACGACCTTCATCTTCAGGCCGAGCACGTCGCCGTAGGGCTGCAGCGCGTCCGCGACCTGCATCGCGAGCTCACGGGTCGGCGTGAGGATGATCGCGCGGGGCTTCTTCTTCTCGGTGTGACCGCCGGCCAGCGCGGCCAGGGTCGGCAGACCGAAGGAGAGCGTCTTGCCGGAGCCGGTGCGGCCACGGCCCAGGATGTCCTTGCCGGCCAGGGCGTCCGGGATGGTCGCGGCCTGGATCGGGAAGGGGGCCGTCACACCGTTCTGCGCGAGCTTGCGGACGATGCCCTCAGGCAGTCCGAGCGAGGCGAAGGTGATGCTCGGCTCGGCGTCCTCGTCGGACGCGGCCTCGACGGAGGTCTCCGCGGTCGGGGCCTCCGTCGCGGGGGTCTCGTCGGCTGCCTCGGGGGCCTGGGCCACTACGGCCTCGGCGGCCTCCACGACCTCGATGTTCTCGACGTCGTTCTCGGACATGACGGTGTGGTCAGAACTGGAAATTGACATGCGAAATGCGAAACCTTCCGGAGTCTCGGCACGCGCCCGTAACTCCGTGTTTTCGCAATTTCGACCGCCTCAATGCGGTCCAGCCACGGCAAGGGAGAGTACGCGCCACACGGCGCTCTTCTGTGTCGGCGCCGGGCATAGGATCAAACGATCTACTACCATACGCACCCTCCCCCCATTCATGCAAACCGGCCCCCTCCCGACCCTGCTCACACCGGCGCGACCTGCGGTGATACCCGGGGAGTGGGCCACACCTCGATCCTCCCCGGCGCCCCTATCGCATCCGTACGGGACTGCGCGGCCGGCGAGGCGGAAGGCTGCTCCGGCGGCGACGAGGGTTCCGGCTCGGGCGAGGGCGGAGGCTCCTCGGGAATGACCGGCGGAGGCGGAGGCTCACCCGGTCCGGGCTCACTGGGCTCCGGGGTGGGCAGAGGGCCGCCCCGGGTCGGCTCCGGGGTGCCGGGGCCACCGGCCTCCGGGCGGGTGCCCTCGGGCCCGGCCGACGGGGCACGGCCCGACGCCTCGGCGTCCGGCTTGCGGGAGGCGCCCCGGTCGGACTGCGCCTCGGCACGGCCGCCGCCCGAGCCGGACCGCCCGGTGCCGGACACGGTGCCGCCGTCCGGACGGTCCGGCGCACCCTTCTCGCCGGCGGCACGCGAAGGAGCCGGCTTCCCTGCGTCGTCGCCGACGCTCACACAGCCTGTGGACGCGGCGATCGTCAGCACGGTGACGGCTGCCCAGCGGACGCGGGCGGACAACTGGCGCACGGGGTGGCACCTCCGGGGAGGGGAGACGGCGGGAAGGGAGAGCGATGTGTCCAACTCCCCCGCACCCGCCGGGGACACGCCCCGACACAACACCCGCACACACGCGGGCCGGCACGGTCACCCGCCGGGACCCCCGAAGCCCCCCGCGAGCTCCGCCCCCAGGAACACGGCCCCGAGCCCCACCAGCAGGGACGCCAGCAGATTGGCGCCGGCCAGGAAGCCGCGGCCCGTCTCGGCCAGCCGCAGAGACTCGTACGAGAACGTCGAATACGTCGTCAGCGCCCCGCACAGCCCCGTACCCAGCAGCGCGTACACCGGTGTGGACACCGCGGCTCCCGTGAGTACGCCGAGCAGCAGGCTGCCCGCCGCGTTCACGGTGAAGGTCCCCCACGGGAAGACGTACGGCGTCCCCGCACCGTGCCGCGCCTGCACCGCACGGTCCGTCAGATAGCGCAGCGGTGCCCCGGCCGCGCCCCCGAGGACGACCAGCAGCCAGTTCACGCCCGCCGCCCCCGTCCGTCCACCAGAGCCCGGGTGAGCGCGGCCGCCCCCCACACCGCGCCGAGCGCCGCCACAGCCGTCGCCACCATGTACGCCATGGCCGTCACCGCCTCCTGACGCGCCAGCAGCTTCGACACATCGGCCGCGTACGTCGAGAACGTGGTGAACCCGCCGAGCACCCCGACCCCCAGGAACGGCCGTACCAGCGGATGCGTGAGCCTCCCCCGCTCGGCGGTCAGCACCATCAGCACACCGATCAAGGCGCAGCCGACCACATTGACGGCGAAGACCGCCCAGGGGAAGCCGTCCTCGGCGGTGGGCCAGGCGAGGGACGCCGCATACCGCGCCGTGGCCCCGGCCGCGCCGCCCGCGGCGATCGCCGCCAGGACCCGCCACTTCCCCGCGCCCGCCGTCTCGGCGCGCTGCGCGGGTACGGAGAGGTCGACGTCCGGGTCGACGACGGGCCGCCCGGGCGGTGGATCCTGGGTGCTCACCCGTACCCCAGTTCGTGCAGCCGTTCGTCGTCGATGCCGAAGTGGTGGGCGATCTCGTGGACCACGGTGATCTCCGTCTCGGCGACGACGTCCTCGCGGGTCTCGCACATCCGCAGCGTCGGCCCCCGGTAGATGGTGATCCGGTCCGGCAGCACCCCCGCGTACCACTCACCGCGCTCGGTGAGCGGCGTGCCCTCGTAGAGTCCGAGCAGCTCCCGGTCCTCCGGGTCCTCCGGCTCCTCCTCCACGAACACCGCGACGTTGTCCATCAGCCGCATCAGCTCCGGCGGGACCCGGTCAAGAGCCAGGCTCACCAGCTCTTCGAACTCCTCGCGCGTCATCTCCAGCACCCGGCCATTGTCACGTACGCAGGGCGGGAACGGGCGGGCCGCACCCGCCCCGGCGGCACCCGCCCGGCCCACACCTCCCCGCCCGCCCGCATGTCCGCCGCCCGATCGGGGCATACGCGCCCAATGGCCCGCCCGTTCCACGCCGCAGCCGTCCGTGTCCGCCGCCTCCATCGCTCCCGCTCGCGCGCCACCGCCCCGACCGGCGGGCTCCTCCCCTCCGCGCACCCCTGGAAACGGGCCTTCGGCCTGCTGGCCGTGGTCGTGCTGGGCGCCTGGCTGGGGCTGCTGGTCGTCGGCAGCGTGCGTACGCCGGTGGGGCCCATGGACACCACCATGACGCTGCGGCCGTCGGCGGTCGGCGGCACCAAGATCAACGTGTCACCGCTCGGCGCCCTGGAGCTGGACTCCCACCACGCCCCGGTCCGCCTGGACGTGGACGTCGACCAGCTCGACCCGGAGCGCTCCCAGGCCCTGGTCAAGCACCCCGAGCGCCTCTCGGGTCTCCAGGACGAGGTCACCGACGACGTCGCCTCCGGCACCCGGGAGCTGGCCGTCCGCTCCTGCGTGGCCGTGGTCTCCGGCGCCACCGCACTCGGCCTCGTCGTCTACCGGCGCCCGCGCCGCGCCCTGGCCGCCGGAGGCCTCGCCCTGGCGCTGCTGGCCGCCTCGGGCGTCAGCGCCTACGCCACCTGGAACCCGAAGTCCGTCCTGGAGCCGAAATTCTCCGGGCTGCTCTCCAGCGCCCCCTCGGTCGTCGGCGACGCCCGCTCGATCGTCACCGAATTCGACGTCTACCAGCAGGAGCTGGCCCGGCTCGTCACCAACGTCACCAAGCTGTACGACGCCACGTCCACGCTCCCCGTGTACCAGCCGGACCCGGCGACCATCCGGGTTCTGCACGTCTCCGACATCCATCTCAACCCCGCCGCCTGGCACATCATCGGCTCACTGGTCGAGCAGTACGAGATCGACGTGATCATCGACTCGGGCGACACGATGGACCACGGGACGGCCGCGGAGAACGGCTTCCTCGACCCCGTCCGCGACCTCGGCGCCCCCTATGTGTGGGTGAGGGGCAACCACGACTCCAAGCAGACCCAGGCCTATCTGAAGAAGACCAGGAACGCGTACGTACTGGACGAGGGCCACGCCGTGAGCGTGGCCGGGGTGCGGATCGCCGGCACCGGCGACCCCCAGTTCACCCCCGACCGGTCACGTCCCACCGGCGGCAAGGCCTCGGAGGAGCTCGCGGGCATGCGCCTCGCCTCGGCGCTCCGCGACCAGAAGCGGGCGGGCACCCCGGTGGACATCGCGGTGGCGCACGACCCGAACGCGGCGCGGGAGACGGACGGCACGGTTCCGCTGGTCCTGGCCGGCCATGTGCACCACCGGGTCAACGAACTGCTGCCCCTGGGCACGCGGCTGAAGGTCGAGGGCTCCACGGGTGGCGGCGGACTGCGCGCCGTGCAGAACCAGAAGCCCGAGAAGGTGCGCGCCTCGGTGCTCTATCTGGACCGCGCCACCCGGCATCTGCAGGCCTGGGACGAGATCACCCTGGGCGGTCTGGGCCTGACGACGGCCGAGGTCAGCCGCCATCTCCCGGAGGAGAACCTGAAGAGTCCTGCACCCTCCCCGAGCGTCCCGACGCCCTCCCCGTAAACCGTTTTGGCGATACCTCCCCGCATCCCATATGCTTCTCACGTCCCCGACGCGCTGGAAGGCACGCAGGTGGGCCCTTAGCCCTCATCGTCTAGTGGCCCAGGACGCCGCCCTTTCAAGGCGGTAGCACGGGTTCGAATCCCGTTGGGGGCACGTAAAACGTTACGTATGCGAATTCGTTCGCATACGTAAATATGGTCCTGTGGAGCAGTTTGGAGTGCTCGCCACCCTGTCAAGGTGGAGGCCGCGGGTTCAAATCCCGTCAGGACCGCTTGCAGATCGCCTCGGCGAACTGCGTGGCTGGGTAGCTCAGTTGGTACGAGCGATCGCCTGAAAAGCGATAGGTCGCCGGTTCGATCCCGGCCCCAGCCACTGCACTGAAAACGCCCCGGACATGCCGTCCGGGGCGTTTTCGTGGCGCCTGAAAGCGCCCGGAGGGTGTCCTCTGCTGGGAGGAGGCGGTGCGCTCGTGGACCGGTGCAGGTACGCCATCATCACCAACTGGGGGCTGACGGCATGGCCTGCCCGGCCGTCGGCTCGCCCGGAAGGGCCGGCCTGCCGCGTCACGCGGCGGAGTCGTCGTCGAGCGCCCGCTCAGCGACCCCGTCCCGGGCGGCGGCGAGGTTCGGCGCGGTGCCGACCACCCGGTAGGTGAAGTCGTCCCACTCCTCCAGGGCCCGTGGCCCGTCGGGCCGGAGGTGGCCGACGCCGCCGTGCACCGACCGGTGACGCCGCCAGATGTCCATCGGCGCCGGATGTGTCGCACGCTGCGGACCCCGTTGCTCAATTCTGACCGGTTGGTCCCACGGCGGTCCCGGCCGCCACAGGGTCCAGTCGGCGCAACGTGGCCAGCAGGCAGAGCTGGAGGCGGGAGAGCCCGAAGTGCTTCACCCGGAGGTTTGACACATGGAACTTCACCGTACGGGTCGTGATACCCAGGTGGGTGGCGATCTCCGCATTGGTCGGCCCACCCCGCAGCAGGTCGAGGACCTTCTCCTCGGTCTCGGTGAGAGGGGGATCGAGGGCGAGCGCGCGGAGGAGTAAGTCCGCGGCTGCCGAGGTACCACCGTCCCCGTCCAGCAAGCAGTCCCCGTCCACCTGGTCAACAGAACGCATGAATCCCCCCCCGGGGTTCAACAGCCGCGCGGGTGGCCAGAGCCCGCGCAATCCTGATGTGAAGGAATCGTAACTGATCCGATCAGCCGTTGAGTTGCGCTGCGAGGCGGAGCCGGTCTTGGGTCTGTTGCTTGAACAGGGCGAGGGTCTCGGCGTGCTCTTCCACCAGAGACTTCTCGTACGCGCTCTGCACGGCGTAGCGGATGCCGATGTAGTTGACCTGCGTCTTGCAGGCGACGTCCGCTGTGGCGATGGTGACGGCCTCGGGGCTGGAGAGCTCGCCCTGCTCCAGGCCCAGGTCCGACTGGATGTTGTCGGGACTGGAGGTGGTGAAGCCGGAATCAGCCATGCACTGTGACCACTTGGCCGTGGCCTTCCTCACCCTGGAGTCCTCCAGCGCCCTGGACTCGGCCTCACCACCCAGATTGAAGACGAAGAGGATGTCGATGGATCCCGGATTCGGGGCGTACAGCTTCAGAGCCGACTCCCGACCGCAGCCGCCGACGGGCACTTCCTCGCCGTTGACGATGATGCCGCTGCCCGGCGCCTTCTCCGCCTCGGCCTGCGACATGGGTTCATCGGTGGGGGCGGCTGCCTTGCCCTTTGCCTTCGCCGCAGCCTCGGCAACGGGGTCCACCCCGTTCAGCACCGTCTCGCCGGTCCTGCTGAGAGGGGGTGGCGACTGTCTCGTGGCGGGTGCCGGGTCGGTTGCTCGGCCAGGGCTCGCGTAGCCGAACTGGGCGGCATCCTCCGCGCTGGCCAGCCCGAAGACCCGTGATTTCGAGTCGTCCCTGCTCGGAGGTGTCGGGGCTGGGCGGGCGTACTCGAAGCCGAAGCGCTTCATGCATTGCTCGACCAGACGATCCTGGGCCTTTTTCACCTGATACTGCTGATCGGAGGTGGCCTCGTATGCTGCGATCGGGAATTCCAGGCCTTCGGTGCTGCTCAATTTCTCGATGCTGCCGATGGCCGGCTCCTTTCCCGCGCCGTCGGCTGCGGTCTCCTCGCCTGCGCAGCCGCTGAGGGTCAGTGCGGCAGCGCTCACCAGACAGGTGGCAGCCAGGAGTCGGGCTGGGAGAGCCATGGCGGGGATCCTCGCGGTCGTCGTGCGGGTAGCGTGGAGAAACCGCTGTCCCGCTTGATAACGGCAAACGGGACAGCGGGCAGTGAGAGCTCGGGCGTGTGCCGCCCGGTGCGATCTAGTAGGGGGCGCAGTACTCGACCAGATAGCAGGTCGACTCGATGTTGTTCTTGAAGTTGGCGGTCGCGTTACCGACGTAATAGGCGGGAATTTCGCCGTGGTACGTACCTCCGCTGTTGGGGCCGGTATGGACGTACCAGGATTCGCCGGTGCGGTTCTTGTAGGAGGCGGTGTTGTTGCCGACGACCTGTCCCTTGCCGTTGCACGAGCCAGAGCTCGGGAAGGCCTTGAAATAGTCGTTGTTGAAGTTCTGGTCCTTGTCGTACAGGTCGAAGACGCAGCCGGCCTGGTCCGAGTTGTAGTAGAAGCCGATCTCCTCTGGGTCCAGGTAGCCGTCGTAGGCGACCTGCTCGGCTGCCGCTGTGCCGGCAGTAGCCAGACCGAAGCCGCCGAGGGCGGAGATGGCCAGCGCGACTGTGGCTACGCGGCGGGTGAGGTTCGTCATGAACAGAACTCCTTGCTACAGAGGTGCTGTTGCGTGTGCAGCCGTTCGACGTGCCGCGTCATTACAGATCGTCAATTAATCGCCGTCTACTGTCCCTTGGGCCAGTAGACGGCGACTCTCACCACGTGGTGGGGTCAGTCGCGGTTGGACCCGTTCTGCGGCGGACGGTCCCGGGGGAAGACGGCTGGGCGTGACGTGCCGCAGAGCGGCTACGCCACCCCCCCCTCCCCTCAGCAAAACGGAGTTACTCATGCCCTCCCCCACTCGCGTCACGCAATCACTGTGCGCAGCACTGCTGGCAGCCGCCGTCCTGGTCGGATGCGGCGGTGCCGAGAAGGACAGCGCGGGCAGCGGGAGTGATTCCGGCACGAGGCCCGCAGCGGGTGGGAAGCCCTCGGCGGCGAGTGACTCGGACCGTGACTACTACGGGTGCCTGGAGAAGAACGGGGTCGAGATCGAGACCACCTCCGACGGTGAACTCCGTGTGGTCAAGGCCGGTGGGAAAGAGGCGGTGCTGACCAAGGCCGAGGGGAAGTGTGCGGATCTCCTGCCTGCGCGGGACACTCCCGCGGACGAGGGTGGGACGGCGGGGGCAGACCCGGCCTTCGTCGCATGCATGAAGGCCAAGGGCTTCACCACATACGACAGGGCCGAGATGGACGATAACGACGCCCTCGTCGCGGCCCTGAAGAAGTGCAGCCCTGGCAAAAACGGCAAAGCCGTCGTCGGCGGCTGACCGACCCCGGCAGGACACGGTCAAGCAGATCTGCAGGGTACGACGAGGAAATGTGATGACGTGACCGCACAACCGGATGCTGCTGACGAACCCGTTGTAAAAACGATGCAGGAGGCCGGAGAGACTGCCGCCGCAGACGGAGGTCCCGCCGGCGGGCTTGCGCGTAGGCGCCGTTGGATCGCCGCTGTCGCGGGTGGGGCGGTGTTGCTCGCGGGGGCCGGGGTGGTGGCCTCCACCCTGATCAAGTCGCCTTCGCAGGCGGCGGCGGAGGCGAGGCCGCCGGAGCGGTCGGTGTTGACGTCACCGGTGGAACATCGGGTGTTGACGTCGTCGGTGATCGTGCGCGGGCAGGTCGTTGCCGGACAGAGTGTGGATGTGGCGCCGCAGGTGGCCGGCGGGGAGGACGGTGCCGCACCCGTCGTGACCAAGTTGCCGGTCAAGCAGGGCGATCGGCTGAAGGCCGGGCAGGTGTTGCTCGAGGTCTCCGGGCGGCCGGTGTTCGCCCTGCCCGGGCGGATACCCGTCTACCGCGATCTCAAGCCCGGCGCGGAAGGCGACGACGTGAAGCAGCTGCAGGAGGCGCTGCAAGACCTGGGGCACGGCACGGGCGGCGATACCGCCGGGACCTTCGGAGCAGGGACCAAGGCCGCCCTCAACGCCTTCTACGCCGGCATAGGTTACGACCCGCTGCAGGCTGTGGACGACAACGGGGAAGGGCTGAAGACGGCCGAGGGTGCGGTGACGGCGGCTGAGCGGGCGGTGGAGGAGGCCCAGGACGCCGAGGGCAAGGGGTCGGCGCGTGGCGTGCAGTACGCGCGGGATGATCTGGCTGAGGCGCGGGATGATCTGGCTGCCGCGCAGGCCGCGTCGGGTCCTCGGCTGCCGGCCGGCGAAGTGGTCTTCCTACAGGGCTTTCCCGCCCGGGTGGATGCGGTGCCGGGGCGCGTGGGTGCGCCCGTGGACGGGACGATGCTGACGGTGTCCGGCGGGAAGCTCGCGGTACAGGCCTATCTGCAGGAGCATCAAAAGGGCCTGGTGCGCAAGGGGCAGCGGGTGCAGATCTACTCGGAGCTGACCGGCATCGAGGCGCAGGCGAAGGTGGGTTCGCTGGCCGATTCGCTGACTGCGCCGGACAGCGGCAGCGGGGGTGGTGGCGGCGAGGGCGAGCCGGGCGGTGGGGTGCCGGCGGCGGCGGGGCAGAGCGGCTATCTGCTGCGGGTCGATCCGGACAAGGCGTTGGATGCCCAGTTGGCCGGGCAAGATGTGCGGCTGACCATCGAAGCGGCCCGTACCGACGGCAAGGCGCTGGTCGTGCCGATCACCGCGCTGACCGCGGGCGCCGACGGCCGGACCACGGTCACGGTGCTCCAGCCGGACGGCGAGCAGCGTCGGGTGGAGGTGCGCACGGGCACCGCGGGCGACGGCTTCGTTGCCGTGGAGCCGGTGGGGGCTGCCCGGCTGGACAAGGGCGAGCAGGTCATCACGGGCGTGAAGAAGGGGGCGTTGGGGCAGTGACGCCGGTCATCGAGTTCCGCCAGGTCGGCCTCACCTATCCGGGGCCGCCGCCCGTGCCTGCCCTCAAGCCGTGTGAACTGCTCGTCGAGGCGGGGGATTTCGTTACCGTCGTCGGGCCTTCGGGCTCGGGCAAGTCCACCTTCCTCAACATAGCCGGGCTACTGGACGCCCCCACCCATGGCACGTACCTCCTCGACGGCTACGACACCGGCGCGCTGTGTGACGCCGATCGCACCGCGCTGCGCGGTCGTCGCATCGGCTTCGTCTTCCAGGCCTTTCATCTGCTGCCGCACCGCTCGGCGTTGGAGAACGTCACCCTGGCCATGGTCTACAACGGCGTACCCCACGCCGAGCGGGCCCCGCGCGCCCGCGACGCCCTGGTCCGCGTGGGCCTCGGCCACCGCATCGACTCGCTGCCCACCCGGCTCTCGGGCGGTGAACGCCAACGCGTCGCCATCGCCCGGGCGCTGGCCGCCGGCCCCTCTCTGCTGCTGTGCGACGAGCCCACCGGCAACCTCGACACCGCCAACGCCGGGGCGGTCCTGGGGCTCCTGGACGAACTGCACGCCGATGGGATGACCATCTTGCTGATCACGCACGATCTGGAGGTGGCCGCCCGCGGTGCCCGCACCGTAGTCATCCGCGACGGTGTCCTTCGTGAGCAGCAGGTGGCCGCGTGAAGCTGCGCATCCGGCGTGGACGCGCCCCCGCCGGCGTCATACCCTCCGCCTTCGCCCCCCGCGACCTGCTCGCCGAGGCCACGGCCGGGGTCCTGCAGCGGCCCGCCCGCTCCGCGCTGACCGCGCTCGGCACGGTGCTCGGCGTCGGCACGTTCGTGGCGATACTCGGGCTGACCGCGACCACCTCGTCCCAGATCGACGCCCGGTTCAATGCGCTGACCGCCACCGAGGTGACGATCGAGGAGACGGTGGACGACCCCGACCAGCTCACCGGGCCCGTCTTCCCCGCGGACGCCGACGCCCGGATGCGCAGGGTCAACGGGGTCAAGGCCGCGGGGGTCTACTGGACCGTACGAGACGACCGGGCGGGCAGCGCCCGCTCCGCGCCCATCGGCGACAGTGCCGGAGGCGAGCGGATCGATGTTGTCGCAGCCTCGCCCGGCGTCCTGAAGGCCGCCGTGCCGACCCTGGCCGAGGGGCGGCTGTACGACGAGCGGATGGCCCAGGCCGGCCGGGTCGCCGTGATCGGCGCAGGAACCGCGAGCCGGCTGGGCATCACCACCCTGGAGACCCATCCTGCGCTGTTCATCGGCGAAGAGTCGTTCACCGTCGTCGGCATCGTCGACGACGTGGAGCGCAAGGCCGACCTGCTGCTTTCCGTCGTCGTCCCGCGCACCACCGCCGAGCAGATCTGGGGCGCCCCCGGCCCCACCGAGTCCGGCATGCTGATCGCCACCGAACTGGGCGCCGCCCAGCAGGTCGCCACCGAAGCGGCCACCGCGCTGCGCCCCGACCACCCCGAGTACTTCAAGGCTGTCCCGCCTCCGGACCCCAGGACCCTGCGCTCGACCGTGGGCTCCGACCTGAGTCAGCTCTTTTTGCTGCTGGCCGGGATCTGCCTGATCATCGGTGCGGTCGGCATCGCCAACACCACCCTGGTCGCGGTGCTGGAGCGGACCGGCGAGATCGGGCTGCGCCGCGCCTTGGGCGCCCGCGCCCGGCACATCACCGCCCAGTTCCTGGCCGAGTCCGGAGCCCTGGGCGCCCTTGGCGGCCTGGTGGGCACCAGCCTGGGCACCGTGACGGTGGTCGCCGTATCTCTGGCCCGGGACTGGACGCCGGTCGTGCACCCCGCAACCGTCGCCGCCGCCCCGCTGATCGGGCTGGTCACCGGTGTGCTGGCCGGCCTCTATCCGGCCTGGCGGGCCTCGCGCATCCAGCCGGTGGAGGCCCTTCGGCGCTGACCGGTGAGGCCTGCGGACCCTACCCGGAATGCCGACCGCGCCGATTTCGGGTTCGAATCCCGTTGGGGGCCCGCTCGACCGTGTGCGAGACTTGTCTCGCACATCAGCTTGGTCCTGTGGAGCAGTTTGGAGTGCTCGCCACCCTGTCAAGGTGGAGGCCGCGGGTTCAAATCCCGTCAGGACCGCTGCAGCCCGTATGAGCTGCGTGGCTGGGTAGCTCAGTTGGTACGAGCGATCGCCTGAAAAGCGATAGGTCGCCGGTTCGATCCCGGCCCCAGCCACCACCCGAAAGCCCCGTCCCCCCGGACGGGGCTTTCGCCGTACTCACTCGGTGTCACGCCGCCGCCGCACCGCCTGCACGGTCAGTCCGAGCAGCACCACGGCCGCGACGGCCGTCAGCGCCGCCCCGTCCGGCACCCGCCCGCCGAGGCTCTGGGCCCACTGCTCGACGGCGAACGAGTCGTCCACGTCCAGGAGTCCGGGCAGCGCGGTCGTCCCGTCGTACACGAGGAAGAGCACTCCGAGCCCGATGAAGAAGAGGCCGGAGAGCAGCGTGGTGCTGTGCAGCTCGAAGCGGCCGGCCCGCAGCGGCCTGCCGCGCAGCCAGGCCCGGCGGCCGAGGTCGAAGCGTTCCCAGAGCAGGGCGAGCACGAACAGCGGCACGGCCATGCCCAGCGCGTAGACGGCGAGCAGCAGTCCGCCGTAGACGGGGCTGCCGCTGACGGCGGCCACCGTGAGGACGCTGCCGAGGATCGGGCCCGCGCAGAACCCCGCCAGCCCGTAGACCGCGCCCAGGGCGTAGACGGAGAGGGCGGTGGTGGGCCGGATCCTGCCGCTGATGGCGGCGATCCTCCGGGAGGCGAAGCCCAGCCCGACGATCTGGGCGAGGCCGAGCCCGATGATCAGCCAGCCCGCGCCGAGGACGAGCGCGTCACGGTGCCCGTAGAAGAGCCGCCCGGCGTACGAGCCCGCGGCGCCGAGCGGGACGAGCGTGGTGGCGAGACCGGCGTAGAAGATGCCCGTACGCGCCAGCAGCCGGGAAGCGGAGTCCACGGAGTACGCGAAGAAGGCCGGGAGCAGCAGGGCGCTGCACGGGCTGACGAGGGCCAGGAGGCCTCCGAGGAGGGCGGCGAAGTAGCCGAGGTCCGGGGTCACTTCGCGGGGTCCCCGGCGCTTCCGACGTTGGCTTCCTCCGCCGCCGCGTCCTCGATGGCCTCGGTGAAGACGGCCATGGGCTGGGCCCCGGCCAGGGGGCGGCCGTTGATGAGGAAGGACGGGGTGGACGTGGCGCCGATCCCGTAGGCCTGCTCCCGGTCCTCGCGGACCGCTTCGGTGGCGGCCGCGCTGTCGGTGTCGCGCGCGAAACGGTCGAGGTCCTTCACGCCGGCCTGCTGGGCGAGGGCCCTGAGGCGGTCCTCGCCGAAGCCCTTCTCCTTGGCGCCCTCGGCGTAGGCGGCCCGGTGGAAGGCCCAGAAGCGGTCCTGCCGGCCGGCCGCCCAGGAGGCACGGGCGGCGGCCTCGGAGGCCTCGCCGAAGATCGGGAAGTTGCGCCACTCGATGCGCAGGGTGCCGTCCTCGACGTACCTCTTGATCAGTTCGGGTTCGGTGTCCCGGGCGAACTTCCCGCAGTAGCCGCACTGGAAGTCGGCGTACTCGATGAGGACGACGGGGGCGTCGGCGCGGCCCTGGGCGAGCTTGTCGCCGGCGTCGCGCCGGGCCAGTCCCGCCAGCTCCTCGTAGACGTCGGGGTCCGGCCCCGCGGTGGCGGCGGCCGGGGTGTCGGAGGCGGGTGCGTCCGGGGCGGTCGCCCGGTAGGAGACGAAGCCGAGCAGCCCGGCGGCGAGCACGACGACGAGGCCGAAAAGGATCGGCTTCCTCGCGGAGGACGGCTTCTTCGCGGAGGGCGAGAGGCGGGCGGGCGTGGGCATACGGCGCTCCGTGCGGGTGCGGTGCGGAAAAGGGCGAGCGGGGGCCGCCCTGCGACGGGGAACGGATGATCAGTTGCCCGAAATGGTACGTCCTGTGACGCCGCCCTCCCGCTCGGTCACCGGCCGTCGCGGGACCCGGTCCGGGAGAGGTGTGACACGGCCCGGACGAAATAGGTTCGCCACTCCTCGCGCCCGGGTGAGATCCTGGGATCCGTATGTCTACTTCCTTCGCCGATCTCCAGTCCCAGCTCGGGCAGCTCTCGCTCCGCGACGCGCACCGGCTCGGCCGCCGTCTCGAGGGTGCCCGCCGCATCCGCAAGCCCGAGGCCCGCCAGTCCGTGCTGGACGAGATCTCGGCCGAAGCCGGAAAGGCAGCCGAACGGCTCGCGGGACGCGCCGCGCGGACGCCCGCCCTGTCGTACCCGGAACAGCTCCCGGTCAGCCAGAAGAAGGACGAGATCCTGGAGGCGATACGCGACCACCAGGTCGTGATCGTCGCGGGTGAGACCGGCTCGGGCAAGACCACGCAGATCCCCAAGATCTGCATGGAACTGGGGCGCGGCGTCCGCGGCATGATCGGGCACACCCAGCCCCGCCGGATCGCGGCACGCACGGTCGCCGAGCGCGTCGCGGACGAGCTGAAGACCCCGCTCGGCGAGGCCGTCGGCTGGAAGGTGCGCTTCACCGACCAGGTGAACCCGGACGCGACCTTCTTGAAGCTGATGACGGACGGCATCCTGCTGGCCGAGATCCAGACGGACCGCGAGCTCCTCGCCTACGACACGATCATCATCGACGAGGCCCACGAGCGGTCCCTGAACATCGACTTCCTGCTGGGCTATCTGGCCCGGCTGCTGCCCAAGCGCCCCGATCTGAAGGTCGTCATCACATCGGCGACCATCGACCCGGAGCGCTTCGCGGAGCACTTCGGCGAGGCGCCGATCGTGGAGGTCAGCGGGCGCACGTATCCGGTGGAGGTCCGCTACCGTCCGCTCCTCGAAGAGGACGGCGACGACTCCGACCGCGACCAGATCACCGCGATCTGCGACGCCGTCGACGAGCTGGACCACGAGGCCCCCGGCGACATCCTGGTCTTCCTCTCCGGGGAGCGGGAGATCCGCGACACCGCGGACGCGCTGAACAAGCGCAACCTCAGACACACCGAGGTGCTCCCCCTCTACGCCCGCCTCTCCCACGCCGAGCAGCACCGGGTGTTCCAGCGCCACACGGGGCGCAGGATCGTTCTGGCGACGAACGTCGCCGAGACGTCCCTGACGGTCCCCGGCATCAAGTACGTGATCGACCCGGGCAACGCCCGCATCTCCCGCTACAGCCACCGCACCAAGGTCCAGCGGCTGCCGATCGAGCGGATCTCCCAGGCCAGCGCCAACCAGCGCAAGGGCCGCTGCGGCCGCACGTCGGACGGCATCTGCATCCGGCTGTACTCCGAGGACGACTTCGTCACGCGCCCGGAGTTCACCGACCCCGAGATCCTGCGGACCAACCTCGCCTCCGTCATCCTCCAGATGACCGCGGCCGGCCTGGGCGACATCGAGAAGTTCCCCTTCATCGACCCGCCGGACCACCGCAACATCCGCGACGGCGTCCAGCTGCTCCAGGAGCTGGGCGCGCTGGATCCGGCCGAGAAGGACCCGAAAAAGCGGCTCACCCCGCTGGGCCGCAAGCTCTCCCAGCTGCCCGTCGACCCCCGTCTGGCCCGCATGGTCATCGAGGCCGAGAAGAACGGCTGCGCCCGCGAGGTCATGGTCATCGCCGCGGCGCTCTCCATCCAGGACCCGCGCGAGCGGCCCTCGGAGAAGCAGACCCAGGCCGATCAGAACCACGCCCGCTTCAAGGACGAGACGTCCGACTTCCTGGCGTTCCTCAATCTGTGGCGCTACATCCGGGAACAGCAGAAGGAGCGGGGCTCCTCCAGCTTCCGCCGGATGTGCAAGCAGGAGTATCTGAACTTCCTGCGGATCCGTGAGTGGCAGGACATCTACGCGCAGCTGCGCACGGTGGCCAAGCAGATGGGCATCGAGCTCAATGAGCAGGATGCGCCGGAGCAGTCGGTGCACACCTCGCTGCTGGCGGGGCTGCTCTCGCACATCGGGCTGAAGGACACGGAGAAGAACGAGTACGTGGGCGCCCGCAGCGCCAAGTTCGCGATCTTCCCGGGCTCCGCGCTGTTCAAGAAGCAGCCGCGGTTCGTGATGTCGGCCGAGCTCGTCGAGACGTCCCGGCTGTGGGCGCGGGTCAACGCCAAGGTCGAGCCGGAGTGGATCGAGCCGCTCGCCCAGCACCTGCTGAAGCGCACCTACAGCGAACCGCACTGGGAGAAGGACCAGGCTGCGGTGATGGCGTACGAGCGGGTCACGCTCTACGGGGTGCCGATCGTCGCCCAGCGCAAGATCAATTTCGGCCGTATCGACCAGGAGGCGTCGCGGGATCTGTTCATCCGCAACGCCCTGGTCGAGGGCGACTGGCGGACCCACCACCAGTTCTTCCATGACAATCGCAAACTCCTCGGCGAGGTCGAGGAGTTGGAGCACCGGGCGCGGCGTCGCGACATCCTCGTGGACGACGAGACGCTCTTCGACTTCTACGACCAGCGGATTCCGGAGCACATCGTCTCCGGGGCGCACTTCGACTCCTGGTGGAAGCACAAGCGCCGCGACGAGCCGGACGCGCTCGACTTCGAGCGCTCGATGCTCATCAACGAGAAGGCCGGGGCCGTCACCAAGGACGACTACCCGGACTCCTGGCGGCAGGGGAAGCTCAAGTTCCGGGTGACCTACCAGTTCGAGCCCGGCGCGGACGCCGACGGTGTGACCGTCCACATCCCGCTCCAGGTGCTCAACCAGGTCATCTCCGAGGGCTTCGACTGGCAGATCCCCGGCCTGCGCGAAGAGGTGGTCACCGAGCTGATCCGCTCGCTGCCCAAGCCGATCCGCCGGCACTACGTCCCCGCCCCGAACTACGCGACGAAGTTCCTGGAGCGCGCGGTGCCGCTCCAGGAGCCGCTGCCGCTGACGCTCGCCCGTGAGCTCCAGCGGATGGTGGGCGTCCCGGTCACGGCCGACGACTTCGACCTGTCCCGGATCCCGGACCATCTGAAGATCACCTTCCGGATCACCGACGAGCGGCGGCGCAAGGTCGCCGAGGACAAGGACCTGGAGGCGCTGAAGATCCAGCTGCGCCCCAAGGCCCGCCAGGCCCTCTCCAAGGCCGCCGCGGCCACCGCGGGGCCCTCGGGAGAGTCCATCGAGCGTTCGGGCCTCACGGACTGGACGATCGGCACCCTGGACAAGGTCTTCGAGACCCGTCGGGCGGGCCAGCCGGTCAAGGCGTATCCGGCCCTCGTCGACCAGGGTGAAACCGTCGCCGTACGGCTCTTCGACACCGAGGCCGAGCAGCAGCAGGCGATGTGGCGCGGCACCCGGAAGCTGATCCTTCTGAACATCCCGGTGAACCCCGCGAAGTTCGCCTCGGACAAGCTCACCAACCAGCAGAAGCTGGCGCTGTCGCGTAATCCGCACGGCTCCATCCAGGCGCTCTTCGACGACTGCGCGACGGCGGCGGCCGACCGCCTGATCGCCGCGCACGGCGGCCCCGCCTGGGACGAGGCGTCGTTCCGGACGCTGTACGACAAGGTGCGCGCCGACCTCGTGGACCTCACCGTCCGCACGATCGGGCAGGTGCAGCAGATCCTGGCCGCCTGGCAGGCCTGCGAGCGCCGGCTGAAGTCCACGAACAGCCTGGTCCTGATCAACAACGTCACGGACGTACGGGACCACCTCGCCCGCCTCGTGCCCTCGGGGTTCGTCACCAGGACGGGGCTGCGCAGACTGCCCGACCTGATGCGCTACCTGGTCGCCGAGGACCGCCGGCTGCAGCAGATGCCGACGAACGTCCAGCGCGACACCACGCGCATGGAGAAGGTCCACGAGATGCAGGACGAGTACGCCTGGCTGCTCGAACAGCTGCCGCAGGGGCGGCCCGTGCCGCAGGAGGTCCTGGACATCCGCTGGATGATCGAGGAGCTGCGGGTGAGCTACTTCGCGCACGCCCTGGGCACCGCACAGCCGGTCTCCGACAAGCGGATCGTGAAGGCGATCGACGCGGCCGCACCGTGAACCGGCCCTCCACGGAGCCGTAGCGGCACCCCCACTGTGAGTGAGTTCGACCTGGCCCTCGGACCTCCTGTACAGTCTGTCTTCGCAGCAGGCCGCAAGGCAGGCAGCGAAAACCTGGTCCTGTGGAGCAGTTTGGAGTGCTCGCCACCCTGTCAAGGTGGAGGCCGCGGGTTCAAATCCCGTCAGGACCGCAGTAGACGGAAGCCCGGATCCTCTGGATCCGGGCTTCCGTGCTTCTTGACGCCGGCGCGCGCCGCGGGTAACTCCGTAGGACGGAGTCCGCCCCTCTTTCCCCCGACACGGGGTGGCCGGGTCCACCGGGAGGCCGCGCGTATGTCTGCGCCCACGGAAAGGCACGAGACCCGCGCGCTGCTGCGCGCCCATCTGGCGGCCGCCTCCGGGTACCGCCACCTCACCCGGCACTGTCCGATCTGCCACCGCCTGCTGCGGCTCGCCATGGAGCCACTGACGGCCCCACAGGAGCCGCGTACGGCGCGGCACACCGACAACCCGGCCGAGCCGCCACCGGCCCCGGAGGCCGCCGCCGGCGCCCTCGTGCCGGGCGCCCCCGCCGGGGCGTCGGCGACGGACGACGACACGGCCGGTACGGACCCCCGCACGCGTCACCCTGTGGACGAAAGTCCTCCCACGACATGACCATCTGCCGCAGCCGGACGCCCTCCCACAGTGGCAGGCTCGTAGTTGGCAAGACCGCACAGGTGTGACGGGAGTCACCGAATCAGTTTTGCGCGAGGGGCACTTTACGCACTTCCTACAACTGAAGAATTTAATATGTGCAATTGCACTGCCCTGGAAGTACATCCCGGACCGTTCCACCCGAGCTGCCCCACGACGCCCGGGACCCGGGCGAACAGTCCCGAACAGCCCCGACCGCAGTCGCACACGGGCGCCCCGCAAACCGACCCGTCGGCAGGTTCGGGCGCCCTCCGGGACCGTTCGGACACCCTTCGGGCGCCCTCCGTACGCCGGCGGCAGCCCCTCCCGAGCGGCCCTCCCGCACCGCTCCGGGCACAAAAAGATCGCGCTGGACCCGGCGGAGTCCAGCGCGATCGAACGACGTACCCGCATCTCGCCGGGATGGCGCCCGTTGGGGCAGGCGCCCGTCGTGTGGAGCTATGAGTGGGGCCACCGAGGGTTGGGGGACCCTTCAGCGCCCTGTTGTGGCTGCGGCGACAGGGGTGTGTCAGGCCTCGCTGCGCTGCTGCGGAATACCCGCAAGCAGTGCGCGGACCTCTGCCTCGCGGTACCGGCGATGCCCACCGAGCGTGCGGATGGACGTGAGCTTGCCAGCCTTTGCCCAACGGGTGACCGTCTTCGGGTCCACGCGGAACATCGTGGCAACCTCAGCCGGGGTCAGCAGCGGCTCGGCATCAGGGGTGCGAGCGGTCATGAGCGGCCTCCTCGGGAGAACCGAACCATCTCGGTTCTTTCCTCTAAATTCTGCACCTTGACCCGCGTTGCCCGAAATGGCGGACGCGGGCCGAGTCGGTTATAGGACGAACGGCTTGTCTTCGGCACTACAACTACACCATCCGTCCAGCCACGTCGGCCAAACCGATGGAATTGCCCTCCCAGGTGTTCATCAGCGACGGAAGCCGATGGACCATGCCATAGCGGACAGTCACGCCCCCGTGACGATCAGTCACAGGACAACCAGGAGTCGTCAGAAGTCGTCAGACCCCCCATAGCGTGCAATGCTGAGCATTCCGCCCATAGTTGGACGGACAGAGTCCTCCCCGGACTCCTTGTCCTATTTTGGCATGAGGAGTAGGGAAGGGCGCAAGGGCCCCGTTAGTGCTATCCATCACGCTTGAGGCAAAGGCCCGGTTCGGGACGTAGGTCCCGGGCCGGCGGGCGGTCTCCCGCCCCACCTGTCGCACGCGTCACACCGGGCGCCGGTTCACGACCCGTCAGTTCCCCTCAGGACATCTCCGTTCACCTCCGCCGGGCTCCCTCGGCGCCCACGGATGTCGGACACCTCACAGGATGTCTCTTCCCTGCGGATAGCCCCTCTATGCGGCGTTGCGGTCCAATTCACACCACTTCGGGCTAGTTGGAGGATTGTAGGTCACGCACCGCTCGCCAGCGGTCGGCGAGACGTCCGTACGCCACACCCGCCGCGTCACTGTCCCCGGAGCGCAGCGCCGCGATGCCCTCGGCCACGTCCGCGGCCGAACGGTCCGCGGCGAGCTGCTCGCCGCTCAGAGCGTGGACCAGGCCGCCGTAGTCCAGCTCGACCATGGCGCGCGGATGGAACTCCTCCAGCCAGCGCCCCACCTCCACCAGTCCCTCGGTCAGCGGCCCCTCGTCCACGGTCTCCCGCAGCGTCCGCAGCGCCCTCGCCAGCCGGCGGCGTGCCTGCACCATCGGAGTCCGGTACCGCAGCAGCCGGTCCCCGGCCGCGCCCGCCGTCAGGTACTCCCGCTCCTCGTCGTCGAACAGCACGAACCAGCGCACGGGGACGTGCCACACCGTGGTCCGGATCCAGGGGCGGGCGTCGGGATTCCGCTCGGCCCACCGCTCGTAGTCCGCCGCCGCCTGCCCCCGCACCACCGGGGGCAGCACCGCGTCCAGCACTGTGGCCGGAAACAGACCCCCCAGTTCGCTCATTGCCATCCAGCCGCGCATCCGGGTCCGCCACGGACAGACGCAGACCACGCCGTCGACCAACGCGACGAAGGCGTCCCCGCTCTCGTGCACCGGTACGGCCACCGGAGGGGTGGGGACCAATCCGGCGAGCGAACGGCGCAGCTCGTCCTGGGCCGTGGGGAGCTCGGAGCGCTGCGCGTAGCGCGTCCAGTGGCCCCGCTCGGGTTCGCGGAAGGCGGCGAGCGGTTCGTACACCCGCAGGTAGGACGCGTAAGGGATGAGCACCGAAGACACCACCGACATGCGGTAAATCGTGTCACGCCGGTACTCCACAGGGGGGTGATCCCGGGCACGGGAACAGATCTACGTGTCACGAGGACTTACGCTCTTGCCCAGTCGGACCGTCCCGTCGCGGTCGGTCCGGGGCCCTCCCCACCTTCAGGAGGGTCTTCCGCCGCTTCGTACTTGGGAGTCACCACAGTGACCGATGTGACCGGCGTGCCTGTCGACGTACTGCACACCCTGTTCCACTCGGACCAGGGGGGCCATGAGCAGGTCGTCATCTGCCAGGACCGTGCCAGCGGCCTCAAGGCCGTCATCGCCCTCCACTCCACCGCCCTGGGCCCGGCCCTCGGCGGGACCCGCTTCTACCCGTACGCCTCCGAGGCCGAGGCCGTCGCCGACGCCCTCAACCTGTCGCGCGGCATGTCGTACAAGAACGCCATGGCCGGCCTGGACCACGGCGGCGGCAAGGCCGTCATCATCGGCGATCCCGACCGGATCAAGTCCGAGGAACTGCTCCTGGCCTACGGACGGTTCGTGGCCTCGCTCGGCGGGCGCTATGTGACCGCCTGTGATGTGGGCACGTACGTCGCCGACATGGACGTCGTCGCCCGGGAGTGCCGCTGGACCACCGGCCGCTCCCCCGAGAACGGCGGCGCGGGCGACTCCTCCGTCCTCACCGCGTTCGGTGTCTTCCAGGGCATGCGGGCCTCCGCGCAGCACCTCTGGGGCGACCCCACGCTGCGCGGCCGCAAGGTCGGTGTCGCGGGCGTCGGCAAGGTCGGCCGCCACCTGGTCGAGCACCTGCTGAGCGACGGCGCCGAGGTCGTCGTGACCGATGTGCGCGAGGAGTCCGTACGCCGGATCACCGACCTGCACCCCGAGGTCGCCGTGGCCGTGGACACGGACGCGCTGATCCGCACGGAGGGGCTCGACATCTACGCCCCGTGCGCGCTCGGCGGCGCGCTCGACGACGACAGCGTTCCCGTGCTCACCGCCAAGGTGGTGTGCGGCGCGGCCAACAACCAGCTCGCACACCCGGGCGTCGAGAAGGACCTTGCCGACCGATCGATTCTGTACGCACCGGACTATGTGGTGAACGCCGGCGGCGTGATCCAGGTCGCCGACGAGCTCCACGGTTTCGACTTCGACCGGTGCAAGGCGAAAGCCACGAAGATCTTCGACACCACGCTGGCCATATTCGCACGTGCGAAGGCGGACGGTATCCCGCCGGCCGCGGCGGCCGACCGGATCGCCGAACAGCGGATGGCGGACGCCCGGCGTCGCTGACCCGTGAACCCGGAGTCGAGCACCCGTCACCGGACAGTGAGGAAGGCCCGGTGGCGGATGCCCCGCACGGACAGGGGATCAGCCGGCGGGGCCACAGGGAGACAAGACTCACTCCGGTCGGCGGGTCGGCCGCCCACAAGAGGTTAAAATCGGGGTTGACCAGCGAGGACGGGCTCCTCTGCGGTCCTGCACCGAGGTGCGTGATGCGGGCGGCGTACCGTATGGCCGAGGAAGCAGGTACCGTTAAAGCCACGGGCGCGGTCTCTCTGCTGAGAGTCCGTCCTGAAACATGAACGCGTGTCAAGACTCTGGGGCCGTCGAGCCCCGTCACCGAGGGGGTCGAGCCATGGGGCGCGGCCGGGCAAAGGCCAAGCAGACCAAGGTCGCCCGCCAGCTGAAGTACAGCAGCGGCGGGACAGACCTGTCGCGTCTGGCCAATGAGCTGGGCGCATCGCCTTCGAGTCAGCCACCGAACGCCGAGCCGTTCGAGGACGACGACGAGGAAGATGACCCGTACGCACAGTACGCGGATCTGTACAACGACGACGAGGACGCGGACGAGGACGGCCAGTCCGGTCCGTCGTCACAGCGCCGCGGCGCTTGACCTCGCGCTGACACATCAACCCGGTCCGGGCCTGCCCGGACCGGGTTCTGTGCTGTCCCGGTACGGATGCGCGGAGTTCCTCGTGACGGGCCCGCCGGCCCCCGCCGGTCCGGTGGTGTGCCGGACCGGCGGTGACCGTGCGTTCTACCGTGCGTAGCTGCCGGTCAGCTCGGCGCCCGTGGCGTGGTCGCCGCGCTCGGTGATCTCGCCGGCGACCCAGGAGTCGACACCCCGGTCGGCCAGCGTCGTCAGCGCCGCGTCCACCGAGTCGGCGGGGACGACCGCGATCATGCCGACGCCCATGTTGAGCGTCTTCTCCAGCTCCAGCTGCTCGACCTGCCCGGCCTTGCCGACCAGGTCGAAGACGGCACCCGGCGCCCAGGTGGACCGGTCGACCGTGGCGTGCAGCCCGTCCGGGATCACCCGGGCCAGGTTGTTGGCCAGGCCGCCCCCGGTGACGTGGCTGAAGCCGTGCACCTCGGTCGTGCGGGTCAGCGCCAGGCAGTCCAGGGAGTAGATCCTGGTGGGCTCCAGGAGCTCCTCACCGAGCGTCCTGCCGAACTCCTCGACCTCACGGTCCAGGGTCCAGCCGGCCCGGTCGAAGACCACGTGGCGCACGAGCGAGTACCCGTTCGAGTGAAGACCGGACGACGCCATCGCGATCACGGCGTCACCCTTCCGGATACGGTCCGGACCCAGCAGCCTGTCGGCCTCGACCACGCCCGTCCCGGCGCCGGCGACGTCGAAGTCGTCGGGGCCCAGCAGGCCGGGGTGCTCGGCCGTCTCGCCGCCGACCAGGGCGCAGCCCGCCAGGACACAGCCTTCGGCGATGCCCTTCACGATGGCCGCGACACGCTCGGGATGAACCTTGCCGACACAGATGTAGTCGGTCATGAAGAGCGGCTCGGCGCCGCAGACGACCAGGTCGTCGACGACCATGCCGACGAGGTCGTGCCCGATGGTGTCGTACACGCCCATCTGCCGGGCCAGGTCGACCTTCGTGCCGACGCCGTCGGTGGCGGAGGCGAGCAGCGGGCGCTCGTAACGCTTGAGCGCCGAGGCGTCGAAGAGGCCGGCGAATCCGCCGAGGCCGCCGAGGCCCGCGACCTCGGGGCGCTGCGTCTTCTTCACCCACTCCTTCATCAGCTCGACGGCGCGGTCACCGGCTTCGATGTCGACGCCCGCCGCAGCGTAGGAAGCACCTGTTGTCTCAGACATGGCCCGGGATCTTTCGTGTGGGAATACGGGGCTGGTGGGGAGGCAGCCGGTCGGTCCGGGTCACGGACGACGCAGCGCGTCGGCCGCCGCGGTCGCGGCGGGACCGGCCGCCAGCTCGGTCTCCAGCAGCTGCTTGCCGAGCAGCTCCGGGTCCGGAAGCTCCATCGGGTATTCGCCGTCGAAGCAGGCGCGGCACAGATTCGGCTTGGCGATCGTCGTGGCCTCGACCATCGCGTCGAGCGAGATGTACGAGAGGGAGTCGGCACCCATGGAGGTGGCGATCTCGTCCACGGACATGCCGTTGGCGATCAGCTCGGCGCGCGTCGCGAAGTCGATGCCGAAGAAGCACGGCCACTTCACGGGCGGGGAGGAGATCCGGATGTGGATCTCGGCGGCGCCCGCCTCGCGGAGCATCCTCACCAGGGCGCGCTGGGTGTTGCCGCGGACGATCGAGTCGTCGACGACCACCAGGCGCTTGCCCTTGATGACTTCCTTGAGGGGATTGAGCTTGAGCCTGATGCCCAACTGGCGGATGGTCTGGGAAGGCTGGATGAAGGTCCGGCCGACGTAGGCGTTCTTGACCAGACCCGATCCGAACGGAATTCCGCTCGCCTCCGCGTAGCCGATGGCCGCGGGGGTTCCCGATTCCGGCGTCGCTATGACCAGATCGGCCTCGACGGGGGCCTCGGCCGCCAGCTTCCGGCCCATCTCCACGCGGGAGAGGTAGACGTTCCGCCCGGCGATGTCGGTGTCGGGACGGGCCAGGTAGACGTACTCGAAGACGCAGCCCTTGGGCTTCGCTTCTGCGAAGCGGGTGCTGCGGAGCCCGTTCTCGTCGATGGCGACGAGCTCGCCCGGCTCGATCTCGCGGACGTAGCTGGCACCGCAGATGTCGAGGGCGGCGGACTCGGAGGCCACCACCCAGCCACGCTCGAGCCGGCCGAGGACCAGGGGGCGGATGCCCTGCGGGTCGCGGGCCGCGTAGAGCGTGTGCTCGTCCATGTAGACGAGCGAGAAGGCGCCCTTGACCTCGGGGAGCACCTTTGCGGCGGCCTCCTCGATGGTGAGCGGCTTGTCGTCGTCATCTCTCTGGCCGGCGAGCAGCGCGGTCACCAGATCGGTGTCGTTCGTCGCGGCGACCTGGGTGGCACGGCCGTCCTTGCGGGGAAGGTCGGCGACCATCTCCGCGAGCTGGGCCGTATTGACCAGATTGCCGTTGTGACCCAGGGCGATCGAGCCGTGCGCGGTGGCACGGAACGTCGGCTGCGCGTTCTCCCACACCGAGGCACCGGTGGTGGAGTAGCGGGCATGACCGACCGCGATATGGCCCTGGAGCGATCCCAGAGACGTTTCGTCGAAGACCTGCGAGACCAGTCCCATGTCCTTGAAGACCAGGATCTGGGACCCGTTGCTCACTGCGATGCCCGCGGACTCCTGTCCACGGTGCTGCAGGGCATACAGTCCGAAATAGGTGAGCTTGGCGACCTCTTCGCCCGGAGCCCAGACACCGAAGACGCCGCAAGCGTCCTGGGGGCCTTTCTCTCCGGGGAGCAGGTCGTGGTTGAGTCGTCCATCACCACGAGGCACGCCACCGAGTGTAGGCGAGATCGACCACCGGTCCGAATTGGGTGGCCGTCCGCCCGGAGCCACGGGCGGGACGGTGGGGGCCTTTCCACGGGCGCCCGAGCAGGCACCGTTCGATCACTCCGGGTGATCACGACCGCCTCGGCGCTCCGCCTCCACCATGACCCCGGAGTGCCCTGAAGCCGCCGACGTCCGGGATGGACGGCTGTTACCGCCGAGTCGGGTGCCTCGGCCGTTCCTCGTCGGCGCCACCTCCGTCGTGGCGCTCTGTGAGCCGGTACGGCTCGTGGAGCAGACGGTGGGCGAACGCTCGTTTCGTGGCGAGCCTCACACCGCGCGAGCCCGGCCGGGCCCCACCGACCGCGTCCGGCGGCGCATGGGACAGCTGTCCGCAGTGCGAGACCACCGTTGACAGGCTCATGGCCCGTTGGGCAGGCTCCTTCCCCATGCAGCCCCTCGGTGATCACTCGGTCACGCTCGTGGAGCGCCGCCACGTCGATCTGGGACGTGTCGCGAGCGCCATCTGTCGCTGCGCCTGAGCCTGCCGCACCCCCGGAGCCTCCCGTAGGGCTTCCGCCCCGAACTCCGGCACGCGTGCACGCATTTCCGCTCTTCTTCCGCACTGCCCCGTCATGCCCGGGTACGCCCGCCCGCGCACCCTTTCCGACGGATCACCGCACCCGCCCCCTCGCGCGCCACCCTTCCCCCACCGGCACGCGGGGCCCGCCCTGGAGCCCTCATGACGTCTCGTAATTCGAATACAGGTTCGGATAAGCCTTCCGGCTCACCGCTGAGCCGACGCGCCTTCACCACCGCCGTGGGCGCGACCGCCGCGACCGCCGCCGTCGGGATGCAGGCCGCCGCCCCGGCGGCCGCGTCCGACGGCGTGACGCGGGAGCGGCCGTTCCGCGCCGCCCGCGGCAAGCACTCGCGCCGCCCCAACATCTTGTTCGTCCTCGGCGACGACCTCGGCTGGGCGGACCTCTCCTCGTACGGCGCTCCGCACATCCGCACCCCCAACCTGGACAGGCTCGGGCGGCAGGGCGTGCGGTTCACGGACGCCTACTCCGGCTCCGCCACCTGCTCACCCACCCGGTTCAGCCTCTACACGGGGCGCTATCCGGGGCGTACGAAGGGCGGGCTCGCCGAGCCCATCGCCGACAGGTCCGTGGGACTGGAGCCCACCCACCCGACGCTGGCCTCCCTGCTGCGCGGCGCCGGCTACTCGACCGCGCTGATCGGCAAATGGCACTGCGGATACCTGCCGGACTTCAGCCCCACCAAGTCCGGCTGGGACGAGTTCTTCGGGAACTTCGGCGGAGCCCTGGAGTACTACTCCAAGCTCGGTCTGGGCGGCGAGTACGACCTCTACGAGGGCGATGCCGAGTACAAGGACCTGCGCTACTACACGCGGATCCTGACGGAGCGCGCGAGCGAGTACGTGCAGCGTGACCACGACAAGCCGTGGCTCCTCAACCTGAACTTCACCACCCCGCACTGGCCGTGGATCGCCGACGGCGACACGGAGACCTCCGCCGAGATCGTCCGCCGGATCAAGGCCGGCGACCGGGGCGCACTCCGGAACGCCGACGGCGGCTCGGTCGAGAAGTACACGGAGATGGTCGAGGACCTGGACCGCTCCGTCGGCGAGGTGCTGAAGGCGCTGAAGCGGTCGGGGCAGGAGGAGGACACCCTGGTCTTCTTCGCCAGCGACAACGGGGGCGAGCGGTTCTCCTACAACTGGCCGCTGTCCGGCAACAAGAGCTCCCTCCAGGAGGGCGGTATCCGCGTGCCCTCGGTGCTGCGCTGGCCCGCCCGGATCGACGGCCACCAGGTCAGCGATCTCCCGGTGTTCTCGCCCGACTGGACGGCGACCCTGCTGGAGCTCGGCGGGGCACGGCCGGACCCCGCCCACCCGCTGGACGGCGTCAGCCTCGCGGGATATCTGCTGCGGGACGAGACACCGAAGGAGCGCGACCTGTTCTGGCGGGTGCGCGGTGAGCGGGCGCTGCGGCGCGGCGACTGGAAGTACTACAGGGGGAAGGGCGGGACCGACCAGCTCTTCAACCTGGCCGACGACCAGCGCGAACAGGCCGACCGTGCGGCGGCCGAGCCGGAGCGGCTGGCCGCGCTGCGGGCGTCGTGGGAGAAGACGGACTCCGGCCTGCTCCCGTATCCGACCGGTTCCTGAGGAATCCGTTCCGGGCGGATCCGCCCCGGCCGGTCAGCCCTCGGCCGCCGGGGCGGCGGCGTCGAGTCCTTTGCCGTCCTTGCCCTCGATCGACAGGGAGCGGTGATCGATCTCGTACGTCGTCCTCCCCTCCAGCACACCCTGCAAGGCGCGCTCCAGCTCCATCTCCGGGCCCGCGCACATCTTCCGGGTGGAGGCGAGCGGACCGAAGGTGAGGGTGGCGCCGGAGACCGCCGCCTTCCCGTGGAAGGAGTTGCAGCCGAGGTTCCCCTCCACCGAGCCGTCCTTGCCGAAGGTGAGATGCGCCTTCTTCTCCGTACCGGCGGGCAGGGAGGTGGCGACACTGCCGGACACGAGTCTGGTGACCTTCCAGGTGGTGCCGGTGAGCGGGGCCGGCGGCTCGGAGCTGAGGGCGATGGAGTCGCCCTGCGCGGTGGTCAGGGTCAGGGCCTTCCCGCCGCTCCGGTCCGCCACCGCGGCCTTGAGCTCGCCGCTGAAGGCACGGCCCATCGCCTTCTCGAACTGCTGGACATCCTCCTCGCACCCCATTTCCGTGGTCGTGCCCGGTCCGACGGTCACCTTGTCGCCCTCGACCTGGACCTCGGCGGTGAAGCGGTTGCAGCCCAGATTGCCGGTGGCCTTGCCCTCGGGGCCGATCTCGACATGGGCACCGGCGGGGGCGGTGGTCTTCTTCCCGCCGACGGTCAGGGAGGACACGTTCCAGTGGACACCGGTCAGGGATGGGCCCGTCCGTACGGTGCCGCTGCCGTCCCCGGAGTCTCCGGAGTCCCCGGAACCCGCTCCGGAGCCCGACTCCGTACCGCAGGCGGCAAGGGTGAGGAGGGCCAGGACGCTGACAGCCATACGTTGTTTGCGCATGGCCATGGGACGGATCGACCAGCCGATCCGGTTCCCCTCAGCCCATCAGCGGAAGCAGCGGGGCGAGGTCGGCCCGCTCACCACTGGCGCTGACCCGCGCCGCTTCGAGCGCGTCCGCCCACCGCGTACGTCCGGTGGCCAGCCGGATCCAGGTGAGCGGGTCCGTCTCCACGACGTTCGGCGGCGTACCCCGGGTGTGCTTGGGGCCACCGATGCACTGGACGACGGCGAAGGGCGGCACGCGCACCTCGACGGAGCCACCGGGCGCCTTGTCCGCGAGCGCGTCGGCGAGCAGCCGGGTGCAGGCGGCGAGCGCCTGCCGGTCGTACGGGATGTCGAGGCCGGTCGCCCGGTGGAGATCGTCGGTGTGGACGACGAGTTCGACGGTGCGGGTCACCAGGAAGTCGCCCAGCCGCATCGTGCCCGCCCGGGTCGTCACCAGCCGGTCGCCGGCGCCGGCGGGCACCAGCTCGGCGAAGCGGGCGGCCGTCTCCTCGTACAGCGCGCCGAGGTCGGGGTGGGCCCCGGCGAGGTCCCGGGTGTGGTCGGCGATTCCCGCGGCGTTCCCCGCGGTGGAGAAGGGCCACTCCAGCAGGGCGATCTCCGGCTTGGGCCCACCGGCCGGCTCCGGCAGTTCCATGGACCGGCTGACCCGCTCCAGCGCCATCGTCATGTGCGCCACGAGCTCACGCACGGTCCACTCCCCCGGCCCGGGCAGGGCGAGCTGCTCGGGCGTCAGCGTGCGGACGGTGTCCTGTACGTGGGCGAACTGGGCCAGGACCGCCGTCCTGGTCCGGGAGACGTCGTAGGCGCGGGGGCGCTTCTTGGCCGGTGGCATGGGGCGAGACTAACCGGCGCCTCCGACAGTCCCCCCACGCGCCGCCGGACTCAATTCCGCGCGAAGTCCGCCGCGTCGGGACGGACGATGTCCGTGCAGCCGCGACGCCCGGTGGCGTCCGACGCCGTCCTGTCGCGCACTTCCCCGATCGTCCACCGTCGCCCCCCGGACGGTCCCACGCCGACGATCGCCGAGTCATCAGCCGGTACTGACAGCCCGCTCGGCCGTGAACGCCTCGCCGTTGGCCGGTACGCCGACGCCCCGCCAGGTGAAGGGGATCCCCCGCGCCACGTCGAGATCCGGGTGGTCCATCAGCTGGAAGTGCACATGCGGCTCGGTCGAGTTGCCGGAGTTCCCGCAGCGGGCCAGCACCTGCCCCTCCCGGACGGTGTCCCCCGCCTTCACCTGGAGGGAGCCGTTCCGGACGTGCGCGTACGCGGCGTAGGTCCCGTCGCCGAGGTCGAGCACGACGTGGTTGCCGACGATCCTGTGGGCGCCGGTCATGTCACGTACGGAGGCCTCCACCAGCATCAGATACGCCAGGGCAGGGCCGGAGTTCCGGCTGAGGTGGTCGCGCTGGCCGTCGCTCGCGTGCACGACCGTGCCGTCCGCCACCGCGACGAGCGGGGCGTCGAAGGCCGGGAAGTCGCGGTTGGGCCGGGCGACGGGCCACAGCCACCGGAAGGGGGGCCGGCCGCCCTCCTCCGGTTCGGCGACGATATCGATCGCGTACGTCTGCCCGTAGCCGTGGGTGCCGTGGCTGGGGACCTTGTCGGCCGGGCTGTTGACCGCGGTCCAGCGCCCGGTCACCGGCGGCCCCACCTCGACGGCCGGCCGGTCCTTCGCCAGGTCCTCGGCGCTGCGGCGGCCCATCAGGAGCCCGATGAGGATCGCGGCCGCCGCGGGCACGAAGGTCAGCCCGAAGGGCACCAGCGGCTCGGCGAAGAGGCCGGCCAGCACCAGCGCGACGAACACGAGCCAGCAGCAGCGGTACGAGACCATCGCGGCCTTGCGTGCGGACATGAGGTCCCCCTCGGTCTCGGCGTACAGGTCTCAGGGCCGGGCGGCCGTGAGCACCACCAGCAGCGGCACCACCCGGGCGCCGGGCACCTCGTAACGCCCGCGGCCCGTCGTGTGCAGCCAGCCCGCGCCGGTCAGCAGGCGCAGATGGTGGTAGATCTGGCCGGTCGTGCCCGTGTCGTCGAGCTCGGCCAGTTCGGCGGCCGTGCGGCGGCCGCCGAGGATCTCGCGGAGCAGCCGCAGCCGGACCGGATGGCCCAGCGCCGCCAGGGGTTCGGCGGCTTCCGCCCAGTCGGGACGGTCCTCGTCCGTGCTCCCCAGGAGGCCCACGGTGAGCGCGCCGTACTGCCACTCGTACCGCTCGCCGGCCGGCAGCTTCACCGCGCCCGTGAACAGCACCCCGCCGTCGGCCGCCGCGTCCCCGACCTGGCCGAGCTGTTCCTTCAGCCCGTCCAGCGCCCAGAAGTCCCCGACGCCCAGCTCCGGCTTCTCGCTCCCGGCAGCCGACTCCAGCACCGCGAGGCGGCGCTCCAGTTCGGCGACGCGCTCCTCGAGCTCCATGGCTTCCACCTTACGTAATTACGTAATCTCAATCAACGGGTACGGCAGGAATGCCGAAGCCCCCGTCCGGTCGACCCGGACGGGGGCTTCGGCACAGGCAGAACCTAGGCGAACAGACCCGTCAGGGTCCCCTCGTGCGCGGTGCGCAGCTCGCTCAGCGGGATGCTGAACTCGCCCTGGATCTCGATCTCCTCGCCGTCCACGACACCGATCCGGGCGACGGGCAGTCCCCGCGCCCCGCACATGTCGTTGAAGCGGAGCTCCTCGCTGCGCGGGATCGAGACGACCGCGCGGCCGGCCGACTCCGAGAACAGGAAGGTGAACGCGTCCAGACCGTCCGGGACGACCAGCCGGGCACCCTTCCCGCCACGCAGGCAGGACTCGGTGACCGCCTGGATCAGACCACCGTCGGAGAGGTCGTGCGCCGCGTCGATCATGCCGTCGCGGGAGGCCGAGATCAGGATCTCGCCGAGCAGCTTCTCGCGGCCCAGGTCGACCTTCGGCGGCATGCCGCCGAGGTGCTGGTGGATGACCTCGGACCAGGCCGAGCCGCCGAACTCCTCACGGGTGTCGCCCAGGAGGTAGAGCAGCTGGCCCTCTTCGGCGAAGGCGACCGGCGTGCGCCGGGTGACGTCGTCGATCACACCGAGGACGGCCACGACCGGCGTCGGGTGGATCGCCGTCTCACCGGTCTGGTTGTACAGCGAGACGTTGCCGCCGGTGACCGGCGTGCCCAGCTCCAGGCAGCCGTCCGCGAGACCACGGGTGGCCTCGGCGAACTGCCACATGACGTCCGGGTCCTCGGGCGAACCGAAGTTCAGGCAGTCGGAGATGGCGAGCGGCTTGGCGCCGGACGCGGCGACGTTGCGGTAGGACTCGGCCAGCGCGAGCTGCGCGCCCGTGTACGGGTCGAGCTTGGCGTAACGGCCGTTGCCGTCGGTCGCCATGGCCACGCCCAGGTTCGACTTCTCGTCGATCCGGACCATGCCGGCGTCCTCGGGCATCGCCAGCACGGTGTTGCCCTGCACGAAGCGGTCGTACTGGTCGGTGATCCAGGACTTGGAGGCCTGGTTCGGGGAGCTGACCAGCTTGAGGACCTGCTCGCGCAGCTCCGCGCCGTTCGCCGGACGGGCCAGCTCGCCGGCGTCGTCGGCCTGCAGCGCGTCCTGCCAGGAGGGGCGGGCGAACGGCCGGTGGTAGGTCGGGCCCTCGTGGGCCACGGACCGCGGCGGTACGTCCACGATCTGCTCGCCGTGCCAGAAGATCTCCAGCTGCGTGCCCTCGGTCACCTCACCGATGACGGTGGCGATGACGTCCCACTTCTCGCAGATCTCCATGAAGCGGTCCACGTGCTGCGGCTCGACGATCGCGCACATGCGCTCCTGCGACTCGCTCATGAGGATTTCCTCGGGCGAGAGGGAGGAGTCGCGCAGCGGCACGGTGTCCAGCTCGACGCGCATTCCGCCGGAGCCTGCGGAGGCCAGCTCACTCGTGGCGCAGGAGAGCCCGGCGCCGCCGAGGTCCTGGATGCCCGCGACGAGCTTCTCCTTGAAGATCTCCAGGGTGCACTCGATGAGGAGCTTCTCCTGGAACGGGTCGCCGACCTGGACGGCGGGGCGCTTGGTGGGCTTGGTGTCGTCGAAGGTCTCCGAGGCCAGCACGGAGACGCCGCCGATGCCGTCGCCGCCGGTGCGGGCGCCGTAGAGGATCACCTTGTTGCCGGGACCGGAGGCCTGGGCGAGGTGGATGTCCTCGTGCTTCATCACGCCGATGCAGCCGGCGTTGACGAGCGGGTTGCCCTGGTAGCAGGCGTCGAAGACGACCTCGCCGCCGATGTTCGGCAGGCCGAGGCAGTTCCCGTAACCACCGATGCCCGCGACGATGCCCGGCAGGACCCGGCGGGTGTCGGGGTGGTCGGCCGCACCGAAGCGCAGCGGGTCGACGACCGCGATCGGACGGGCACCCATGGCCAGGATGTCGCGGACGATGCCGCCGACGCCGGTGGCCGCGCCCTGGTAGGGCTCGATGTACGAGGGGTGGTTGTGCGACTCGACCTTGAAGGTGACCGCGTAACCCTGGCCGACGTCGACCACACCGGCGTTCTCGCCGATGCCGACGAGCATCGCGTCGTTGGCGGGGACCTTCTCGCCGAACTGCTTGAGGTGGACCTTGCTGCTCTTGTACGAGCAGTGCTCGGACCACATCACGGAGTACATGGCGAGCTCGGCGCCGGTGGGACGGCGGCCCAGGATCTCGCGGATCCGGGCGTACTCGTCCTCCTTGAGGCCGAGCTCCTTCCAGGGCTGTCCGGCGTCCGGGGTTTCGGCCGCGTGCTTGACCGTGTCCAGGCTCATGCGTTGACCAGCTTCTTGATGATCGAGGTGAAGAAACCCAGACCGTCGGTGCGACCGGTACCGATCAGCGGCTCGACGGCGTGCTCCGGGTGCGGCATCAGACCGACGACGTTGCCCGCGGCGTTGGTGATGCCGGCGATGTCGCGCAGCGAGCCGTTCGGGTTGACGTCGGCGTAACGGAAGGCGACGCGGCCCTCGGCCTCCAGCTCGTCGAGCGTGCGCTCGTCGGCGGTGTACCGGCCGTCCACGTTCTTCAGCGGTACGGAGATCTCCTGGCCCGCCGAGTAGTCCGTGGTCCAGGCGGTCTCCGCGTTCTCCACCCGCAGCTTCTGGTCGCGGCAGATGAAGTGGAGGTGGTTGTTGCGCAGCATCGCACCGGGCAGCAGGTGTGCCTCGGTCAGGATCTGGAAACCGTTGCAGATACCGAGGACGGGCATGCCGGCCTTCGCCTGCTCGATGACGGTCTCCATCACCGGCGAGAAACGCGAGATGGCGCCGGCGCGCAGATAGTCGCCGTAACTGAATCCGCCCGCCAGGATGACCGCGTCGACCTGGTGGAGGTCCTTGTCGCGGTGCCAGAGGGATACGGGCTCTCCGCCCGCGATCCGCACGGCCCGCAGGCTGTCCTGGTCGTCGAGTGTGCCGGGAAAAGTGACGACGCCGATACGGGTGGTCACTTCTCCTCCTCCACCTTGACGGTGAAGTCCTCGATGACGGTGTTGGCGAGGAAGGTCTCGGCCATCTCGTTAATGCGGGCGAGGGCGGCATCGTCGACCGGCCCCTCGACCTCGAGCTCGAAACGCTTTCCCTGACGAACGTCCGCGATTCCGTCGAAGCCGAGACGGGGCAGTGCGCGCTGCACAGCCTGTCCCTGCGGGTCGAGGATCTCCGGCTTGAGCATGACGTCGACTACGACGCGTGCCACTGGCACTCCCGGTGGTGTGGTGCGGCTGTGTCTCCGAGGGGTTCCCCAGATCCCCGCGGGTCCACTCAGCGTACCTGGCCCGAAATTCTACGCGGGTAGATATCGGGCGGCCCTGATCACGGCGAGATATCGGAGGCGACAACAGCCGGGAAAAATCCTGGAAAAAATCTTCGCCCGGATTGCACGCGGACACACGGCGGCAACACGCGGATGCAATTGGCCGGGCTTCACAATGCGGCGCCCACCGCTGTACAAATGAATACCGGGGAAAGCACGATTGCCCCGGAACAGTCGACAGCCGTCGATCCGTATCCGCCCAGCCGCCGGAAGGCCGGCATCAGCGCATGTCAGGCGCGACGATGCCGTAGGAAAGGACCGATATCCGTGGCTCAGCGCGTCGTGGTCACACTCTCCGACGACATCGACGGGGGAGAAGCAGCGGAAACGGTCACCTTCGCCCTGGACGGGAAGTCGTACGAGATCGACCTCAATCCCGCCAATGCAAAGAAACTGCGTAAGTCGCTGGCCCCGTACGTCGCGGCAGGCCGAAAGCAGACAAATACCGGCAAGCGCGGCAAGGCTCCGGTGGCGTACCACCACACGTCGCTCGCGCCGGACCCCGCGGCCGTGCGCGCCTGGGCGCGCTCGCACCGGATGGAGGTGCCGGCCCGCGGCCGGATCCCCAAGAAGGTCTACGAGGCGTTCGACGCCGCCAGTTGAGGCGGCGCCCGGAATGCTCCATTCCGCTCCGGCGTCCGCCGGGCCCCGGAGCGACACCTCGGGGAGCCGACTTGCACAACACCCCTGCAGGTCGGCTAGAGTCTGGAGCACGCCGAAGGGCAAGGCCGAAGAGCCGGGTCCGACGCAGCGTGCGGGTGTAGTTCAGTAGTAGAACATCCCCCTTCCAGGGGGAAGGCGCAGTGTGCAATTCCTGTCACCCGCTCTGCACTGCCTTACCGGACCACTGAGTGGATCAGGTAGAGTAGTGAGCGCTCCACCGGTGAAAGCCGAGTGGCAGCAATGCGGACGTAGCTCAGTTGGTAGAGCGCAACCTTGCCAAGGTTGAGGTCGCCAGTTCGAACCTGGTCGTCCGCTCTTGATTCAAAGGCCCCGGTCGATATCGACCGGGGCCTTTGGCGTCTCCGGTTATCGGCGCATGACGTTTGTCATGGGCAGCGGTGACAATGCGCACTGCTCGCGGCCGTGATCCTGCGGAAGTCTTGAGCGAGAGGTCCACGGGGAACAGGGGGAGCCGAAACCGTGTGGGTACGGAGACAGGTGCGCAGCTGGCAGCGGCGCGACGGATTCGACAAGATCGATCTCTACACGCGCGGGACCATGCACTCCATGGTCTGGGGGATGGTCGTGTGCGTGGCGCTCCTGTCGGTGACGCGCCCGGTCCGGCACTCGGACGCACCCACCGCCCTGATCGCCGTCACGGTCCTGACCGTGATCGCGCAGGGCGTCTTCTCGGTGCCGCTGGTCTCCCGGGCCCTCGACGGCTACCTCGGCCGCGGGGGCGTCGAACGACGGCCGATCGCCCTGGCGACCCTCCTGTTCATCGTGAACGCGGCAAGCCTGCTGGCACTCGGCGGTTACGCCGGCACCGAGACCTACCCCGAGCTCCGGTTGGCTCTGGCGGCGGTGGCGTGGCCGTTCCTGACGCCGTTCGTCCTCGCCGTCCCGATGTGGGCGTCCAGTGTGTACATCGCGGTGGTGGCGGCCGGCATGAGCGGGGGCACCCTGCTGGCCGGGGGCACCGGCTCCTTCGCCCTGACCACTCTGGCGGGGGTGGGCTTCGGCGGTCTGCTGATCTCCTCCACCGTGCGTCTCTCCGCCTGGACGCTCGGCATCATGCAGAAGCTCCGCGACGCCCAGGACGTCGAGACCCGGCTGGCGGTCGCCGAGGAGCGGCTGCGGTTCGGGCGGGACATGCATGACGTGCTGGGCCGGAATCTGGCGGTGATCGCGCTGAAGAGCGAGCTCGCGGTCGAGCTGGCGCAGCGCGGAAAGCCCGCCGCGACGGACCAGATGGTCGAGGTGCAGCGCATCGCCCGCGCCTCCCAGCAGGAGGTCCGGGACGTCGTACGGGGCTACCGGGAGGCCGATCTCCGTACGGAACTGCTCGGAGCCCAGGGGGTCTTGCGGGCGGCGGGGATCGAGTGCGCCGTCCACGGCGACGGCGGACAGCTCCCCTCCCCCGTGCAGTCGGCGCTCGGCTGGGCCGTACGCGAGGCGGCCACCAACGTGCTGCGGCACGGCGATCCACGGCGGTGCGACATCCGGCTGGAGACCGCGCGGGACCGGGTCCGCCTGGTGGTGGAGAACGACGGCGTGACACGGGACGAGGCCGTCGTCTCCGACGGCGGCTCAGGACTCCACGGGCTCCGGGAACGGCTGGCCGCGGTCGGCGGTTCGCTGGAGGCGGGGCCGACGGGCGACGGACGGTTCCATCTGACCGCGGCTGTCCCGCTGCCCTCGCCACGGAACGCCGCACCCTCCCCGCTGGAGAAGAGATGACACCCGCACCGGGCCCCGTCCGCGTCCTGCTCGCCGACGACGAGCACCTGATCCGGGGCGCGCTGGCCGCCCTCCTCGCGCTGGAGGACGACATCGTCCTGGTCGCCGAGGCGGCGACCGGGCCGGAGGCGCTCGCCATGGCGATGGCCCACCGGCCCGATGTGGCGGTCCTGGACCTGGAGATGCCGGGCGCCGACGGTGTGAAGGTCGCCACATCGCTGCGGACCGGACTGCCCGGCTGCAAGACCATGATCGTGACGAGCCACGGCCGGCCCGGGCACCTGAAACGCGCTCTGGAGGCGGGCGTCCGGGCGTTCGTCCCGAAGACGGTCAGCGCCCGGCGGCTGGCCGAGATAATCCGCACGGTGCACGCCGGAAACCGTTATGTGGACCCGGAGTTGGCGGCCGACGCCATCTCCGCCGGGGATTCCCCCCTGACCGCGCGGGAGGCGGAGGTGCTGGAGCTCGCGGCGGACGGTGCGCCGGTCGCGGAGATCGCGGAGCGGGCGTCGCTGTCGCAGGGCACCGTGCGCAACTACCTGTCCGCGGCCGTCTCCAAACTCGGGGCGGAGAACCGTCATGCGGCAGTGCGTCTCGCACGGCAGAGAGGTTGGGTATAGTAGGCACCGCGCTTCGGCGCATGCGGACGTAGCTCAGTTGGTAGAGCGCAACCTTGCCAAGGTTGAGGTCGCCAGTTCGAACCTGGTCGTCCGCTCCACACAAGAAGGCCCCGGTCATCGTGACCGGGGCCTTCTGCTGTCACACCCCCTGGGCCGGCCAGCTCGTGCCGGTCAGGAGCTCGTACGCGTCGATGTACTTGGCCCGGGTCGCGTCGACGATCTCCTGCGGCAGCGGCGGGGGCGGCTGCTCGCCGTGGCGGTCCCAGCCGGAGGCCGGTGAGGTCAGCCAGTCACGCACGAACTGCTTGTCGTACGAAGGCTGCGCCTTGCCCGGCTCCCAGCTCTCGGCCGGCCAGAAGCGGGAGGAGTCGGGCGTCAGCACCTCGTCCGCGAGGATCAGCTCCTCGCCGCCGTCCGCGGCCGGCGCGAAGCCGAACTCGAACTTCGTGTCGGCGAGGATGATCCCGCGCTCACGGGCGATGTCCCGGGCCCGGCCGTAGACGTCCAGCGTCGTCCGGCGCAGCACGGCCGCCGTCTCGGGGCCGACCTCGCGGGCGACCTCCTCGTACGACACGTTCTCGTCGTGATCGCCGACCGCGGCCTTCGTGGCCGGGGTGAAGATCGGCCCCGGGAGCTCGGAGCCGTCGACCAGGCCCTCGGGCAGACCGAGACCGCAGACGGTCCGGGTGGCGTTGTACTCCGTCAGGCCGGAGCCCGTCAGATAGCCACGCGCCACGCACTCGACCGGGACCATCCGCAGCGAGCGGCAGATCAGGGTCCGGCCGGCCCAGTCGGCGGGGGCGCCGGACGGAAGCTCCGTCGACAGCACATGGTTGGGGACGAGATCGGCGAGCTGGTCGAACCACCACAGCGACAGCTGTGTGAGCACGCGACCCTTGTCCGGGATCTCGGTGGGCAGGACCCAGTCGTACGCGGACATACGGTCACTGGCGACCATCACGAGGTCACCCGCCTCGTTCCGGTACAGGTCGCGCACCTTGCCGGTGTGCAGGTGGGTGAGCCCCGGCACCTGCACGGGCTCGGGCTTTTCTACGAAACCGGACACGCTGCCTCCGCGTAGGTTGATCCAGGAGTCGTTCCGATTGTCCCGCATGCCGGGGTGCCACGCCGCCAGGGGTCGCACCGTGGACAGGTTGGGGCCGCGGAGGGACCGGAGCGGGAGCTCGCGGGGCGGACGGCCGGCGGGTTCCGCTTCTCAGTCCCGCTTGCAGATCCGGTCGAGCAGATTGGCCGTGGCCCGCTGGATACGGGAGTCGACGTGGCCGGGGCGGTCCAGGGCCGGGGACCAGGCGAAGGTGCCCGAGGCGAAGACGAGCGCGCCCGACGGGGCGCGGTACAGCGAGGTCTCCTGGTGCCGGGTGGCCCCCTCACCGTCGGCGTACGGGGAGTGCGCGAGCAGCATGCGGCTCTCGTGTTCGGGCAGCGCCGTGCGCGGGAAGTAGCGGTCGGCCTCGCCGGCGACCAGCCCGTCGATCTCGTCGCCCTCGGCCGCGCCGGTGGCTTCCCAGAGCCAGTGGCTCGCGTTCCGCACGACCAGCGGGTGCGGATCGGGGACCCGGCCCGCGTACTGGATGCCGAGCAGCTGCTGTTCGGGGCGGTCGACCTCACGCCACAGCGCGGGCTTTCCCGGCCCGCGGCGCTTACGGCAGGTGAGCAGGCGCTCCGGAACACCGGAGGGGGACGGGCCGAGGCCGACCTGCCAGTACATGGTGTTGGCCGAGAGGAAGACGAGCGAGGTGCCGGTGTCCCTGGCCAGCTCGGCGGTGCGGCGCATCGGCACCGACCAGTACTCGTCGTGGCCGGGGAAGACCAGGCCCCGGTAGCGGCTGGGGTCCACACGGCCTGCGTGCAGGTCGCGGGCGTCGGCGTACGCGAGGTCGTAGCCGTAACGCTCGGCCCAGCGGATGAAGTCGTAGGCGTGGCCGACGTGGAGAGGCAGCCCGGCGCCCGCGTAGGGGCGGTCGAAGGAGATGGTGACGGCGGCGTCCTCCTCGCCCAGCAGCCGGCCTCGCTCGTCCCACGCGTGGTACAGGCTCGCGCCGGTGCGGCCGTCCTCCGGATAGAGGTTGTAGGCCTGCCAGGTGACGTCCGGGAGCAGGAGCAGCAGGTCCGCGGGGTGGTCGTCGCGGACCGTGAAGGGGACGTGCGAGCGGTGGCCGTCGGCGGTGGTGAGCACGGCGACGTACGCCCCGACCGACCAGTAGCTGGGGATCTGCAGCCGCCAGGAGAGCCACCAGTGATGGCAGGAGACCGTCCGCTCGGCGGTCAGCGGTGCCGGCTGGACGATGCCGGAGAGACGCGGGCTGGTGGTGATCTTGGCGGCGCCGTCGCCCGCGTAGTGCCCGATGCGGTAGACGTCGACGGAGAACTGCTGGGGCGGGTCCACCGTGATGTGGAAGTCGATCGCCTCGCCAGGTGCCGCGGCGCCGGGGGACACGAACCCCTTGATCTGCTGGTGCACGTCGTCGGCCGTCCGCGTGCCGCCGCCGGTACCGCCGCGGCCGAGCTCGGGGTCGGCGTACCAGGGGACGACCTGGCCGGTGTCGTCGAAGTAGTTCTCACTGCCTCGCAGCCAGGGCAGCGGGCCCTGCCCGAAGGGGTCGCTCACGGCATGCGCGAGGGCACCCGATTCCCATCGCCGGATCTGCTCCGCCCCCATCCCGCTCCCCTCCCTCGTCCCCCGACATGTCTGCCGCGCCGGGTCCCGGCGCCGTCCCCCAGCACATCACATTCAGCACGCACCCCGTTACCGTTCGTCGCGAATTGACGTGGCCGGAGCCCGATCTTCCGGGTATTGGGGGGATACTTCGGGCATTTCTCCATCTAAGTGGACGGACGGCCGTTCAACTCAGGCGGCCCGTCGGCCCCGGCGCACCTCTCAGCCCAGACGTACGGGTTTGTCGGTGCGCACCCCTACCGACGTGAGCCAGGAGAGCAGCGGCTCCGCGTCCCCGTCCTCGACGAGGCTGGAGACGGGGGCGCCGAGGTCCGCCCTGCGGCCGCCGTCGACCAGCAGCGCGGGGCCGTCGAGCCAGTCGAGTCCGGGCGCGGCCCCCGCCGTGTCCACGGCGGCGCAGCAGACCATCGCCACGACGTGGTCGGCGAGCAGCTCCGTGCCCGTACGGGGCGGCTGGAGGGGGAGGAGCGGGAGCGGGACGGGCCCCCAGAGGTCGAGGGGGCCGGTCTCCCCCCCGGCCTGCGTGCCGTCGGCCGGGGAGCTGCGCCCGCCGGTCCGGGGGCGCGGGGCCGTCTGCTCCTCGTCGCGGGCGACCGCGGCGCCGATGCCGGCCGCGAGAGCCTCGCTGTCGGCCCCCGGTGTGGCGAGGTGGTCGATCACACGCGCCAGCGTGGGCACCGCCGAGCCGTGGGCCGCCGCGTCCGGGGCCCCCACGGAGACGCTGGTGGCCACTCCCATGGCGTCGAGCACCCGGTGCAGGCGGGCGGCCTCCGTACGCCATTTCCGGTCCACGACCTCTTCCGGATACTGCTGCCAGTCGACCGGGGACCAGCCCGGCCCCGGCTCGGCCGGCCCCCCGTGGAAAAGCCGGGCGGCCAGCAGGGAGGCCGCCTCGTCGGCCGCACCGGGCTCCTCGATGAGATCGCAGGCGGGGCGCTCCCCCAGCCGGGAGGTGAAGCCCTCCGCCAGCCGGTCGCGCCGGGAGAGCTCGGTGAGCGCGGAGACGACTCCGGCGTCGAGCCGGGAGGGCCAGCGCCCCATCCGCCAGGCGGGCAGCGCGACCCGGGTCAGCAGCCGGTCCCAGCCCGCGTAGGCCAGGCCCACCTGCTCCTGGGCGACGATCCGCAGCCCGTAGTCCACCTCCTGGGCGCGGCCCGACGCGGCGGCGGCGACGCTGCGCTCCATCTCCGCCGCGTGACCGCGACAGCCGCGCAGCAGCACCCTGGCGGTCCACCCGACGAAGGCCGCGGGAATCCTGCGTACGCGCCCCTGCCCGGGCACGGCGGCGTCCGCGACCGCGGCGTCCAGACCGCGGACGAAACGGCGGGCGGCGGCTATGTCGGGGTGGGCGGACGGCCCGGTGCCCGCGACGACCGGGGCGAGAACCGCCCGGAGCTCGGCCACCCTCATCCACCACAGGAAGGGGGAGCCGATCACCAGCACGGGCGCCGCCGGGACCCGGCGGCCACGCCGGGACCCCGCCGGCCCCTTCGGCTGCGCGGCGGGGTGCGTACGGTCCTCCAGCCAGCTGTCGCAGTCGGGGGTCAGCGCTATGGCCGACGGCGCCGGGACGTCGAGCCGGTCGGCGAGGTCCCTGACCAGCCGGTAGAGATCGGGGGCCGCCGCCTCGGCGAGAGGCACGGTCGGGCTGACCGCCGGCCTGGCACGCGCCACCGCGACGGCGACCGCCGCGGCGACCAGCAGGACCACGACGGCGCAGGCCGCCACCGCCCAGCTGACCGTGGACCACACGCCCGGGCCGATGCGCCCCTGGGCGACCGCGACGAGCAGCACGACGGCCGCGGCCGCGGGCAGGATCGCCAGGGCCGTGGCTCTGCTGCGGATGCGCAGCAGAGCCACGGCCCTGGTCCGCGCTGCGTGCGCACCCAGCTCCTCAACCGAACCGGTACCGGACACGACTGGACGTCACCCCCTCTGCCCCCGCGACGGTGTTGGTCACTCCCCCACTGTGGCACCCGTCACCGACATCGCAATGCCGGTGGGCCAAGTGCCGGAATGCTTGCGCCGCACCCTAGTTGGGGCCTCGGCGGGCGTCATCCGGATGGCCGAGCCGTCACCCGATGGAATGGCTTTGGGTAAAGCTGCTGACGTGCCGGTGCCCAGGCGTTCGGTGATACGGCGGCCCCGCCAGGAGGCCCCTGACACGCCTGTGCCCGGCGCCTCCGTGGAGGGCCGGGCACAGGGGCGAACGGTTCTCAGGCCTCTTCGGCGGCCTTACGGGCGATGTCCGTGCGGTGCTGGGAGCCGTCGAGCCGGATCCGGCCCACGGCGGCGTAGGCACGCTCCCGGGCCTGCGTGAGGTCCTTGCCGGTCGCCGTCACGGACAGCACGCGCCCTCCGGCGCTGACGACCGCGTCGCCTTCCTGCCGGGTGCCGGCGTGCAGGACGAACGCGTGCGGTGCATCCTGTGCCACCACCTCGGCGAGGCCCTCGATCGGGTCTCCCGTGCGGGGCGTGCCCGGGTAGTTGTGCGAGGCGATGACCACGGTGACGGCGGCGTCGTCGTGCCACTTCAGCGCGGGTACGACGTCCAGGGTGCCGTTGGCCGAACCGAGCAGGAGCCCCGCGAGCGGCGTCTTCAGGCGGGCGAGGACCACCTGGGTCTCCGGGTCGCCGAAGCGGGCGTTGAACTCGATGACCCGCACGCCGCGCGAGGTGATCGCGAGGCCGGCGTACAGCAGCCCGGAGAAGGGCGTACCGCGGCGGCGGAGCTCGTCGACCGTCGGCTGCAGGACGGTCTGCATGACCTCGTCGACCAGCTTCGGGTCGGCCCACGGGAGCGGGGAGTACGCGCCCATGCCGCCGGTGTTCGGGCCCTCGTCGCCGTCCAGGGCGCGCTTGAAGTCCTGGGCCGGCTGGAGCGGCAGCACCGTCGTGCCGTCGGTGATCGCGAAGAGGCTGACCTCGGGGCCGTCGAGGAACTCCTCGATGACCACGCGGTCGCAGGCCAGGGCGTGGGCCCGCGCGGCTTCGACGTCGTCCGTGACGACGACGCCCTTGCCGGCCGCGAGACCGTCGTCCTTCACGACGTACGGGGCGCCGAAGGCGTCCAGGGCCTCGTCGATCTCGGCGGGCGTGGTGCAGACGTAGCTGCGGGCGGTCGGGACGTTGGCCCCGGCCATGACGTCCTTGGCGAACGCCTTGGAGCCCTCCAGCCGGGCAGCCTCGCCCGAGGGGCCGAAGCAGGGGATGCCGGCCGCGCGCACGGCGTCGGCGACGCCGGCGACAAGCGGTGCCTCCGGGCCGACGACCACCAGCTCGGCGCCCAGCTCGGTGGCGAGGCGCGCGACGGCGTCGCCGTCGAGTGCGTCGACCGGGTGCAGTTCGGCCACCTCTGCGATTCCGGCGTTGCCGGGGGCGCAGTACAGAGCGGTGACATCGGGGTCGAGGGAGAGAGAGCGGCACAGGGCGTGTTCGCGGGCGCCGCCGCCGATGACGAGGACCTTCACGGGGTGCAGCCTAGCCGCCGGGGACCGGACGCCTCGACGGGCGCCGCTCCGTGGACAGACCGGAGGCCGGTCCGTGGGGTGCGTGCCGTGGGTGCGTGCCGTAGGGCGCGTGCCGTGGGGCCCGCTACTCGTTGGTGAACTCCTCGACGACCGTGGCGCCCAGTTCGCGGACGATCAGGTCGTGCCCGGAGAGCGCGGAGTCGACCAGGTCGGGATCGTCCGCCTCGGCGGTGTCGTCCTCGGGCGCGACCGACCGCGGCGGCGGCTCGGGGGCCCCACGGTCGTACGAGGACTGCTCGGGGCGACCGTGCTGCTGCGCCGGGGGCTGCTGGGCGGGCGGCGGGGCCTGCTGGACGGGTGCGGCCGGCCGGGACTCGTACGACGGAGCCGGCGGCGCCGGCGGGGGCTGATACGGGGCGGCCGGAGGCCTGCCGCCACCACCGCCGCCACCGCTCTGCGCGGGCTGGCCGCCGCCGCCCGACGGGTCGACGACCGCGTCGACCTTCCACTTGGCGTTGAACTGCTCGGCGAGAGCCTGCTTGAGCACCTCCTCGCTGCCGCTGCTCGAGAAGGTGTCGCGGGCGCCGGCGTTGAGGAAGCCGATCTGCAGGGTGGCGCCGTCGAAGCCGGTGACCTGGGCGTTCTGGCTGAGCAGGATCCAGGTGAAGCGGCGGCGGTTCTTCACGGCCTCCAGGATGTCCGGCCACATGTTCCGCACCTGGGCGGCGCCCTGCGCCATGTCCTGACCGCCGCCGGGCGCGGGCGCCGGGGCGGCCGGGGCCTGGGGCGGGGCGGCGGGTGCCTGGGCGGGTGCCGGGGCCTGCGGTACGCCGCTTCCGGGCGCGGAGGCGGTCGGCCAGCCGCCGGGCCGGCGCGCCGCTTCGGCACCGCCGCCGCTGCCGGCTCCGGCCGCCGCGGGCCAGGCGCCGGGGCGCTGGCCGGCGGGCGCCGGGGCCGGGGGCTGCTGGGCCGGGGCCTGCTGAGCCTGGGTCTCGTGGACCGGAGGCGCTTCCTGCGGTGCCGCCGGAGGAGCGACGGGTTCGACGGCTGCGGGAGCGGCCCGGGGGACGTCGGCGGGGGCACTGCCCGGAGCCTCGCCCCTGGCGGCCGCACGGGCCGCGGCGGGGCCTCCTCCTGCGGGCACCCCGACACCGGCCCCATGGGCCTCAGGACCCGGCACGTACCCCATGGCGGGGCCGGCCCCGGCCGAGGCGAAGGACGCGCCGCGCTCCAGCTTGTCCAGCCGCGCCTGGAGCGAACGCTCGTCGTCGAAGGCGGCGGGCAGCAGCACCCGGGCACAGATCAGCTCCACCTGGAGCCGGGGCGAGGTCGCCCCGCGCATCTCGGTGAGCCCTTCGTTGACCAGGTCGGCGGCACGGCTCAGCTCCGCGGCCCCGAAGACGGATGCCTGGGCCTGCATCCGCTCCACCACGTCGGCGGGGGCGTCGATGAGCCCCTTCTCCCCGGCGTCCGGCACGGCGGCCAGGATCACCAGGTCACGCAGCCGCTCCAGCAGGTCCGCGACGAAGCGCCGGGGGTCGTTGCCGCCCTCGATCACCTGGTCCACGACCTCGAAGGCCGCCGCCCCGTCGCCCGCCGCGAAGGCGTCCACGATCGAGTCCAGCAGGGAGCCGTCCGTATAGCCGAGGAGCGAGGTCGCCATGGCGTATGTCACACCGTCGTCGGCGGCGGAGGCCAGCAGCTGGTCCATGACGGACATCGAGTCACGCACGGATCCCGCGCCGGCCCGCACCACGAGCGGCAGCACACCGTCCTCGACGGAGCTGTTCTCCTTGGCGCACACCTCCGCGAGATAGCCGCGCAGCGTCCCGGGCGGCACGAGCCGGAAGGGGTAGTGGTGCGTACGCGACCGGATCGTGCCGATGACCTTCTCGGGCTCGGTGGTCGCGAAGATGAACTTGAGGTGCTCCGGCGGCTCCTCGACGACCTTCAGCAGGGCGTTGAACCCGGCCGGGGTGACCATGTGCGCCTCGTCGATGATGTAGATCTTGTACCGACTCGACGCGGGCCCGAAGAACGCCTTTTCCCGCAGGTCACGGGCGTCGTCCACGCCACCGTGCGATGCGGCGTCGATCTCGATGACGTCGATCGAACCCGGCCCGTTGCGCGCGAGGTCCCGGCAGGACTGGCACTCCCCGCAGGGAGTCGGCGTAGGCCCCTGCTCGCAGTTCAGACAGCGGGCCAGGATGCGCGCACTGGTCGTCTTTCCACAGCCACGCGGCCCGCTGAACAGATACGCGTGATTGACCCGGTTGTTCCTCAGGGCCTGCTGCAACGGGTCAGTGACATGCTCCTGACCGATGACCTCGGCGAAGGACTCGGGGCGATAGCGGCGGTACAGCGCAAGGGACGACACACATACGAGGTTATCGGGGCGGACCGACAACCGGCCCCGCCCCGGACCGGGCGCCCGGCGGGACACCACACCCCGGGCACGCAAGGGCCCCCCACGCACCCGCCAGAGCCAACCTACCCTTGCTGCCTTCCGGCCCTGGGGGAGTTCAGTCAGATAGCGCCACGTGAGGGGCTGACGCCCACCTTAACCGATCCCGACCCCCCGCCGTCCACCCGCTCCCCGGTCTCGCCCCTCCCGACGGACGGTCCGGAACGATCTTCGGGGAACGTGTTCGCGAGCACCCTCCAACGTCTTGTATTGTTTGCGGCGGAGGATTCGCCTAGTGGCCTAGGGCGCACGCTTGGAAAGCGTGTTGGGGGCAACCCCTCACGAGTTCGAATCTCGTATCCTCCGCCATTGCTCTCACCGGGCAATACGTCGAAGGCCCCCGCAGCTCGCTGCGGGGGCCTTCGACGTTCGTGGTCTCATTTTTGGTCTCAGATGGCCTGCACGGGCCCCTGCCACCAGAACAGCAGGGTGGCGAGATCAGTGCCCGTCTGGGCCGTCATCGTCGCAGGACGCTGGCATGAGTCCAAGGGTCACGCCCACCAGGCCGACGCCGCACGGCAAGCCATCCAGCATTTCCAGTCGGCAGCCGACAGTGCGCTCACTCCGACGCTCACCGAACTTCAAGCCCGCCGCCCCAAGGAGGCAATCCGTCGCACCCTGGCCAATGACCTACGCGCTGCTGTCCCGGAACACGCCGAGCGGATACTCGCCGACCCCGGCTGGCCGCCCCTCGCCACCGTCCTCACCGACGCCGAAGCCGGCGGCCACGCACCCCACCAGCTCCTCGAGGGAGCCACCGCCCGCCGAGAGCTCGGCACCGCCCACAGGCCCGCCCGCGTCCTGATCACTCGCATCCAGCACACGCGCCTCGAGCCCGCGCCCAATCTCCGCGCCGAGGCAGCCCGCCTGCGAAGCACTACCGCATCAGCCTTCGGCTCCTCTTCCTCCTCCGACCAGCCGCTGACGCCGGCCGCAACTCCCACGAGCCGGCCGACCCGCGCACACCGCTGATCCGAAACAGTCGCCAACAGGCCGCGGTCAAGCGGCAGCCGCCATCAGGCGTGGTCCAAAGCGAGCCTCTGCATGATGGCGGCCACCTCCTGCGGGCCGAGTGCCGCCAATGCCCCGAGCGAACTGAGACTTCGACCGGAGGACCAGATGCCGGTCGTCGGCGGCCGGAACGGCGTGACGGCCATGTCCTCGGCGGCGAACGGTACCGGGTCGAGGTACGCCATGCCGCCGGTTCCGCAGAGATAGGCGCGGGCACCAGTGATGGCGGAGAGATCAGCGAGCCGCTGGGAGCGGCCCGGCCGTGAGGGCAGATCGCTGCTGTTGAGAATCTTGCCCTGCCAGCCGAGCAGGCCGAGCAGAACACGGGTGGAGACTTCGGCGACCGTGGCGGTCCTGCCCGTACCGAAGGCATCCAGTACTGGAGCCAGGGCCTGCCCGAGGGCGGGCCAGTAAGGGCTCGCACCGTAGTACTGCCGCAGCATCCCCGCAGTTTTGCGGCAGGCCCGGTCGGGATCGTCGATCAATGTGTCCCGGATGAGCGTCGGGCGTCCATGGGGGAGGCGGGTAGGGACGGTGAGCCACTGCCGACGACCCGGTTCGTCGAGGATCCCAAGGCGGGCTCGGTGCTGGCAATCGCGGCGGGCGAACTGCACGTCGTCCAGGACGACCCAGTAGTCCGCCGCGAAAAGCTTGGCCAGCGTCGTCAGTCTCGGAAACAGATTGGGCTGGTGGATGGCACACAGCCCGCCCGGCACCGGCAGGTCAGGAAGCGATGAGACGGCTGGTGAAGCCATCACGGATGAGGGATTCGTACGCTGCATGCACGTCCTCCGGGACCTCCTGCTCGATGGCGAAACCGAGCTTCGGATACTCGATGACCCGCTGGAGATCGCCGACGAGCATGTCCAGGACGAGCTTCTCGTCGCCGATGGACTTCACGTAGTCGTCGAACTCCAACGGCTCCGACGCGCAGAGAATCTCGACGTCGGGCCAGAGCTTGCGGGCGGTCGCGAACGACCGCCGTTCCATATAGGGCTTGGAAACCAGCAGCACTGTCGTCGGGCGGATACCGGCGGCGGCGAGGACCTCACGGGAGAGAGTGATGTTCTGCCCCGTGTTGCCGGCGTCCGGTTCCAGCAGGATCGCCTCTGCGGGTACGCCGAGGTCGATGGCGTGCTCGCGAAAGTGGACGGCCTCGCCTCGGGGGAAGACCTTGGAGGTGGTGGGGCTGTTGCCGCCGGTGAAGACCAGGGTCGAGAAGAGTCCGGCGCGGTACAGCTCGACGGAACAGGTCGCGACGCCGAGATCGTGGCTGCCCAGGCCGATCGCCACGTCGACGGGCCGCAACTGGTGGTGCATCTGGTGGTAGTCCCAGATGAGCGCGGCCCGGTGCCACTGGTCCTCAGTGATGGCCTGCTGGTTGTCGCTCACGCGTCTCTCCCTGGTCACCGTCGCCGGGGGCCGGTCGACCCCTCGTTCATGGCCTTGATGCCCTCGATACTGCGCAGTTGGTGGACAAGTCCGTACTGCGCGGCCGTGCGCGTGGCCTGATCGAGGACGAGGAGTCCATCATCCCGGGTCGCCGTGTCGGAGAGCAGGATGTGGCCATGGGCGGTGTCCAGCCGTACGCGTTGCATCGGTGAGTCGGTGGCTCCGCTGCCGCGGGCGATGTCGATGTAGTGCAGGGCCTGGGTGAGGTCGCCAGCACCTCGGCGGGCAAGGGCTAGTTTCTGGTGGGCCACCGACCAGTCGTCGGGCTCGGTGAGATCCTCGAAGTCACGGGTCGCGGCCTGCATGACGCGGGTCGCGTAGTCGTGCCGGCCGTTCTTGCTCAGCGCCGTACCCACCCATAGGCGGGCCCTGGCGCGGTCTCGGCGGGAGAGCCGGTCGTCGACGGCGAGGGTTTCGTAGTGGCGGGCGGAGACCTCCAGCTTGCCGGACATTTCCGTGATCACCGCGAGGGAAAGGTCGAGCTGCGCGACACGTCGCGGGATGTCGAGCTGGGTGAAGACCGCGCGAGCCCTGGTGTAGGAGTGCTGGGCGGAGAGTGGTCCGAGCACAGCGCCTTGGTCGCGTTTGACGTCACCGAGCAGCGCGGTCGATCGGGCGAAAAGGTACAGGCCCTTCTCGTCCATTTCCCGGGCGTCGTATCGCGTCAGCCAGCGGCTGAGCAGGCTGTCGGCGAAGGCGAAGTTCTGGCGGGAGAGCGCGACCACCACGCGGTCCAGGTCCTCGGCCCACGATTCGTACTCCCAAGCTCGCGGGCCGGCAGTGGTGACGCGCCGCCCGGCGTTCTGCACGGTGCTGGCCATCTCGGACAGGAGGGTCTCGAAACGCAGGTGGGCGGGAGCGTCAGCGCGTCCGAGGGCGGTGTCGAGGATGGCCTGGGTGTCAGGTCTTGGCTCAGTCTCGGCGCGCTTGCTCTCCCACTTCGAAACCGTCGCGACAGCCACACCGAGGTGCTCGGCAAAGGCCCGCACGCTCAGACGTAGAGCGAGACGCAGAGCCCTGGCCTCCAGGCCGGTCCAGTGGTGCACGGTTGCCACGCCTTGCTCCCTTCCACCGTCATCGAAGCAGATGCCCGGGGGCGGCGGGACGGAAGTGGAACGGAAGTAGAACGACGGTTGATTGGCCAGGAGTTCAGGGACCTCCATGCTCAGGAGCGTCACCACCCGCCGACTCCTTGGACGGTCCCCAGCATGGAACCTCTCACGGAACATCGCCTGGTCAGCGGGCCTGTCGTCTACGGATTCCTGCGTCTGGTGCGGGTCTCCGAAGCCAGGCAAGAGGCGCTGGCCGCCTCGCTCGCCGAGTACTGCCGTAGGCACGAGTTGGAGCTGTCCGGCGTCTTCACTGATCGCGAGGCGAGTGCCGACCCCCGCTCGTCGGCCTTCACCGGCCTGCTGGACGTGTTGGCACTGCCGGATGTGTACGGCGTGCTCGCCCCGGCCGCATCACACCTTGGCCCGAGGGCAATAGCCGCTGAACGCGGTCGACGGATCGAGGCTGCCGGCTCCCGGCTGCTTCTGGTCCGCCGGTCCCGCCCCGCATGCCCGCCGGCCGCCTCCACCACGGCGGCCCGCCGCCACAGCCCGGGAACCACCCGCCTCCTGGAGACCGAGTCATGAGGGCAACAATGATCGAATCGGTGCAGCGCTTCTTCGAGGCCCACCCCGAATCCGTGGGACAGGCAAGGGAATTCGCCTCCACGACCCTGGCCGGGTGGGACCTTGCGGAGCGGATCGACGACATCCGCCTCTGCGTCTCCGAGCTTGCGACGAACGCACTGGCCCACGGCACTGTCGCCGACCACGGATTCCTGGTCCGCCTCGACGCCGAGGACGACGTCGTACGCCTGGAGGTGCACGACAGCCGCCGCCGGCGCCCCGAGACTCGCCAGGCCGCCGACACCGACGTGTCCGGACGCGGTCTGGTCCTGGTGGCCGCGCTCGCCGACGGCTGGGGCGTGCAGGACCGCATACCGCTCGGAAAGATCGTCTGGTCCTGCTTCAAGACCGTAGGAAGGACGACCGCGTGAGCGCCATCCTCACTCCGACCGGCCCCGAGCTTCGGCTACTGGTCTCGCTCGCCGCCTGGAGCTGGTCGGACACCGGTCCGGACGGCCGCGAGATCGCCCACATCCTGATCGCCCACAGTCCTGCTTCCGCTCTCCCCGGCAATACTGACGCGCCCGAAGCACACGCGCTGCGTCTCGCAGACAGCCTGGGCGGACTAGGCCGGGCTGGGGACGTGGTCCGGGACGCTGGCCGCTGCCTGCACATCATCGGCGACCACGTGTTCCTGCACTTCCCAGGCGCCTCCCGCATGCTGCGGCTGCCCAGCCGCCCCGACTGGGCGGCGCTGGTCGCCCACACCGGCATAGCCGTTCTCCTGCTCGGCCTGGACCCGTTGCCGCAGTCCGCCGACGCGCCTCAGCTCGACACCTACCTGGATACCGCAAGCGGGGCCGACCGGCTGCTGTTCGGGCTTGCCCGCACCCGCTGACTCCCCCTGGAACTCCCTGCACGGCCCCGGTTATACGGATGAGAGGTAACTGCCATGGAAACCTTCGAACGCGCCAAGCTGGATGCATACTTCGCTCGGATCGCCGCCCAGTTCGCTTCCGACGAGCAGACCTCGTCGATCCTCATCACCCACCTACTGGTCGAGCGCCCCGCATTCGTCCGCGCCGTTGCCGCGATGACCCGGCTCACGGCGGTGCTGCCGAAGCCGAAATCCATCCACCCGGCTGCCCAGCGCGAGACCGAGCGGACCGTCGCCGTCGACACTCTGACCCGCGAACTGTTCACCGACCCAGACACCGCGCTGGATTACTTCGAGTCCCGGGCCGCCGGAGAACCCATCTCTCTCCTCGACGTCGGCGGCTACTTCGCCCCCACCCTCACCGACCTCCACAGCCGCTTCACCGGCCGCCTGCTCGGCGTCGTCGAAGATACCGAGAACGGCCACCGCCGCTACGAAGCCCTCGACAAACTGCCCTGCCCTGTCATCTCGGTGGCCCGCTCCCCGCTCAAGGACCCCGAGGACTACCTCGTCGGCCAGTCCGTCGTGTTCTCCACCGAGGCCGTCATACGCGGTCGCGGCGACATCCTCCACGGCCGCCCCGCCCTCGTGATCGGCTTCGGCAAGCTCGGCTCCTCGATCGCCCGGCTCCTGCACGCCAAGGGCGTCCAGGTCACCGTCTTCGACATCGACCCCGTACGCCGCACCCAGGCCCTGTCCCAGGGGTTCACCGTCGCGCGCGACCGCGAGACCGCGCTCACCGGCGCCGGCCTGGTGCTCTGCGCAACCGGCGCGGTTTCCCTGCGCGGCGAGGACTTCTCCCACCTGCGCAACGGTGCCTACGTCGCCACCGTCACCTCCAGCGAGGACGAGCTCGACCTCGCCGGCCTGCCAGACGTCTACACCCGCACGGTTGTCGGGGACCACGTCACCCGCTACCAGACCACCGGTCATTACTTCTATCTGGCGAACGGCGGCAATGCCGTCAACTTCATCCACGGCGCGAGCGTTGGACCTTTCATCTTCCTGATCCAGGCCGAGATCCTCGCCGCGATCAAGATGCTCACCCGCGGAGACCTCGCCCCTGGCGTCCACGAGGTCCCCGCACCTGACCGCGAGGCCATCGCGGCGACCTGGCTCTCCTACTTCAACAGGTGATCACCATGCCCATCACGGCCCAGCACATCCGCACCACCATCACCGCGTACCTCGACCAACACCCCGAGGACAAGAGCGAGATCGCCGTCGTCCAGGGCCTCCTCGACGACGGCGACGACCTCACCAGCCGCAAGACCCTGCCAGGACACGTCACCGCAGGCGCGATCCTCGTCGGCCGCGACGGCCGTGTCCTGCACATCCTCCACAACTCCACCGGCAAATGGCTGCTGCCCGGCGGTCACATTGAGCCCTCGGACAACACGCTCCTTCAGGCCGCCGGCCGTGAGCTCGCCGAGGAGACCGGCATCCCGCCCTACGTCGTCACCCCGCACAGCGAGATCCCACTACACATCGACGTCCACCCCATCGACGCCAACCCCGCCAAGGACGAGCCCGCCCACCAGCACTTCGACTTCCGCTTCCTCTTCCGTACGACCGCCGACATCGGCGAACTGCAGGCCGAAGAGGTCGCGGACGCCGCGTGGCGCACGGTGGAGAGCCTCACCGACGAGCAGCTGAAGCAACGGGTCGCCCACGCGCTTCTCTAAGCACCGAGGGCCAGCGACTCCCGAGCACAACTACGATGCCGCCGTGCTCGGGGCGCCCGCGCGTGCGGGCGGTGCGGTCAGCCTCTCCCGACTTGGGCCTTACTCGACAGCCAGTCGGGGCCGTACGGTCGACCGTAGCGGGCGCAGGGAACCACCCGTGGGTCACATCCCCCTCAACTGCCCGGTTTTGCCGCCTCACCGGCTGGTGGGGGACCGGTCACAAGCAAGGCAGACCGCAACCAAATCTCAGCCCCCCCAGATACCATCCGGTAAGGCGTCGTCATTCAATAAAAGGGGACCGGTGAACCTACCCAACAGGCTCACCAAAGCCAAAAACCTGCTTATATCGGGCGAACACCAGTCAGAGGTCCCCGACGTCATCGGGTACCAAGACATACAACACCAGTGGGAACGCGGATACCGCGAGACGCTGGCGCGGGCCATCGAGGACGGCGCATGCGGCCCGGAAAGTACCAGCATCATCGATTTCCCCAAGACCGATCTGACCGTACGGCCACTGGCCCGTTTCTCCACCCGAGACAGGCTTATCTACGACGCGCTGGTCTTCACCATCGCTGATCAGATCGACTGCCAGCTTCACCCCGGCGTCTCCAGCTACCGATGGGACCGTTTCAAGGGCGAGCCCATCGGATGGTGGTCCAACTGGTCCTCCTACCGGGCAAAGTCCCTTCTGGCTATCCGCTCCGATACTTCACTTAAGGTCGCCTATCTCGATATAGCAGCCTTCTACGAGCACATCGACGTAGCCATGCTCGGGGACGATCTAAAAGCCCTAAGGGGTGACGGCCGAGCCGCCGACCACATCATCGACTTTCTCACCCGGTTCCAGACCATCAACCACGCCTGGGGCCTGCCCCAAGGGCCGGACGCCTCCGGCATCCTCGCCAATCTCTACCTGGCCCCTGTCGACTCCTACCTGGCCCAGAACAGCGCCCGGTTCCTGCGCTACTCCGACGACATCAAGGTCTTCCATCCCGACTGGAGTGAGCTGCGCGATCTGTTCCTCGGCGTGAACAGCCAACTGCGCTCCAGGAGGCTCGCCATCTCCTCCAGCAAGACCGTCATCCTCGATCCCCAGGACGCCCGGGAACGCGAAACCGACATCCGGCATGACTCGCTCGCCGGCGCCATCAGAAGGGGACGCCCACGCGCTCGCGAAGATCTTGCAGCCTACTTCGAAAAGATCGTCAAAGAGGGAAAGTTTAACGGTAACCAGGTCCGCTTCGTTCTCGGCCAGCTCCGCATGATCAGAGATGATCGAGCCGTCAGCTGGTGCCTGGACAACCTCACCCGCCTCCCACACGCCATCACGCACGTGTTCAAGTACCTCAACGCAGCCAAGGGAAGAGCGTCCGAGATCGAAGTCGCCCTGGTTCGGTTTCTGCACTCCAACAACAGCGCCACACACCCACTGATTGAGCAGCGAATCCTTCGCTACCTCATCGCCATGGACATCAGGGATGAACGGGCAAAAGAAGCAGCGTGGAATATTCTCGGGGACCGCAACCGGGCCGAATACGCCCGCGAGTACGCAGCACGCTACATCGGAGAGCACGCATCCATTGCCGAGGCCCAGATGCTCCGCCACCGCTTCGAGGGGGAGACCAACGCTGCCGTCCGACGCGCCGTGCTCGTCGCACTGTACGAGGCCCGCTACCTCACAAGACGCTACCGCAACGAGATCAAATCCTCCGTGCCCGGCATGGAATGGCTGTGCAGCTTTCTTGCCACAAACCCGCACATAAGTCCGCCCCTGATTGGACCCTATGTCTACTTCTGACACGCTGTACGAGAGTATCAAGACCGAACTGGCGCGCATCCAGAGCAATTGCCTCTACGCCGCTCAAGGATACTTCGAAGCGGCCAAGAGCGCGGAGAAGTGGGGACGACTGATGGTGTTCATCCCCGCCTGCGTGACCGCAATATGCAGCCTTCTGGTTGCTGTCAAAGTCGGCCCCGCAGTCTTCTTCAGCGGGCTCGGTGCCGTCTCCGGAGCCGTTGCAGCCACTGCGGCTTTCCTGGGCTCGCCAAAGACCGCGGCTGACCATCTCGCTTCTGCCCGCGCCTACACCGCGCTCAAGCACCGCGCAGACACCGAGATCAGCTTCCTAACCGAGGCATCCGACCTCGCGGTCTTCGAAGCTCGAACCCGAGAGCTGAGCGCCGACTACGTCCGCATCACCTCTACCGACACACCGATGGCGAACAAGTTCTACGAGAAGGCCCAGCAGCGGATACAACAAGGCGCGGCCGAGTAGCCGAGTTTTGGGACCAGCAGCAGTGTCCAGGTCATTCACGCCCCGCCCCATCCTCTGGCCTGGACGGCGCCGCCTGAACTGGTGACCGTGGAGTGGTTCGACGGTGCCCTTCCTTTGGCACTCCGCCAGCCAATCCAACAATGACCGTCGGGGGCGGCTTCGACCTCCTCGTCTCCGAGGGGCACCTCCAACGCTGGTGGGCCGGCATCTACGAACCGGAGACGCCAGCGTTCGGCGGGAAAACCAACATGACGGCTACGCAGGCGCTGTTCGTCACCGACAGCCGAGAGATCCAGCAGTTGCGCCAGCGACGATCTCACCATCGGGCCTAGGGAGCGGTCCGACCTGCTGTGCACGATCATGATGGGCCGCCCGGTTGGAGTGGTAGGGCGGGGCGATGAGGGACCGCGCCGTCACGACGGAACGCCGCTCGACCATCAGCACGTTCCGACGGAACGGCTCAACGCCCGAGCCGGCGAGATTCGCCCTCTCTTACTCGTCGACAGCGACGCCCTACTGCGCTCTGCAGGCGGCCCGCCGGACCCCGTCGCCGAGTGGGCTGCCGCCTTCCGGAGCACCGGCCAAGCGCTCGCCCACGGCGTCCAGGACGGGTCTCTGGATCGCGGGCTGCGACAGGTGCTCAGGTACGGAAAGCACGGCTTGCCAGATCAATTGACGATGGGTAGCCAAGCACACGAAGCTTCTGGTGAGAAACGGTGTGCTGGTTGCGACACCTCCTACCAGGAGCGTCATCGCGCTGCGGAGCCGCCCAGCCGGCGGACATCGCGGACAGGCTGGGAAAGGCTTCTTGAGCCTCTGCTGCAGACCCAAGATACGCAATTTCTCGGAGGATATTCTTGGCGAATAACCCGTTGAACCTTGACGAAGTCGGCGAATGGTCGGGCATCTGGTGGCTGCCCGACGACCCTAACCAGCCGATACCCGGTGTCCTCCGATACTCGCCGGACGACGGCCTGGTGCTTTCGCTGATCGGTGCGTTCGAGGACCGCATCATGTCGACGCCCTCTCCTGGCCTCACCGTGTTCCACGAGGGGAGCCGGAACTGGGACGTCATCCATGGCGCTGCCGAGCAACGGGAGATCTCCCTCCTCGGCTGTTACCCGAACGGTGTGAAGCGAACCATCGGCGCACGGGTGAAGAGCCCTGACAAGCAGACCGTGGTGGCGATGACCGCCCTCGTCGGGGCGCATGTCAGCGGCGAGGACGACGCTGTCTTTTCCGCCGCGGAGATCGCCGTCGAGGACCTCGGCCTCTGGGCCGCTTCGTCGGTCTTCGAGGGGTCCCTAGGTGCTCCCGATGGCAAGATCGACGGGACTGGGAGCATCTCCGTGAAGCCGGTGGAGACGCGTTCGGTCCTAGTCGACGGGACAGAGTTCCACCTACAGCACCAGCACACGCTGCCGTTCTTCGACCAGCGCAAAGGCGGCACCGTCGGGCGCATGCGCGACACGGCGTTCGTGCGCGTTGTCCCGGCCGTCCCGTTCTCCTTGGGCCGCGCGCGGGAAGCGGCCAGCCTGGTGCAGGACCTCATCTCGCTTGCGACCCACCAAGCCGCCGGCCTGATCTGGCTCCGGCTTGAAGTGGCGGAGAAGGAGCCCGTGCTGCTGCCGGATGGCCGCCCCGCGCCAAGGCGACGCGCCAATGTGCTCTACTCGCCTACCGCGCTCGGCAGGGGAAACGCCAAGGCAGTCGACCACCACCGTGTCTTCTTCACGTGTGAATCGCTCCCGTTCGAAGAGGTCGTGCCCCGCTGGTACGAGGCACGCGGCCGGCTGCAAGCGGCTACCCGCATGATCCTGGGCCTCCGCTACGCGCCGGCCCGCTACGTGGAGAACAACCTCCTGACGGCAGTGGGAGCCGCCGAAGTGCTCCACCGCGGTCTCCGTATCGACGAGACGCCGTTCCCCAGGGCGAAATTCAAGGCGATGCGCGACGCCATGCTCGAGCAGGTCCCTGAGACGCACCGGGAGAGGTTCAAGGGAACCATCCGCAACGACCCGACGCTCCGGGACCGGCTGTACGCCCTAGCCGCGCGCCCCGACCAGGACGCGATCGCGCTTCTCATGCCAGACGTGGACCGGTGGGCAGAAAGGACCACAAAGGCCCGCAACGACCTGACGCACGAGGGAAAGACGCCGAATCACCGCATAGAGGAGCTAATTGCCGTCGTGGATGTGACCATGGCAGTCGTCATTCTCAATCTTTTGCACGAGCTCGGCCTGCCTGCTGAGCGGCAAAGCGAGATCGTGCGGGAGCATCCCCAGCTCAGAGCGACCGCCAACACTGCTCGCGAATGGCTGGTGTCGCCCGATGTCGTCTCCTGAACCGGCGCGTGGCTGACGCCCTCAATCTTGCGGAGGCTTCAGGTAGTCGCCCGCTGAACTCCTCCGACGCCGCGCTCCAGCCTTCCGGGTGGCAGGCTGTCGTACGACGTCTCCTCCTGAAAGTGGAGGTCGGCTCGTATCTCGTAGCGGATTTGAAGACGTTGAACTGGTGAAGCCAGGCCGAGCCCTCGGATCAAGCTTATGGCAGTCCCGAAGGCAGGACAGAAGGTTGCAGTTCGGGTTGCATTCAGGGGCGTTCAGGATCGTTCATACGGCCGGTCCGCTACCCCTGCACCGCAGGTCAGAACGTCGGCGAACCCGCCCGGGCCCCCAGGCGAACATTTGGAAAGCGTGTTGGGGGCAACCCCTCACGAGTTCGAATCTCGTATCCTCCGCCATTGCTCTCACCGGGCAATACGTCGAAGGGCCCCACCGCTTGCGGTGGGGCCCTTCGGCGTTCTCCTAGGCCCGCAGTCTCATCTGCAGTCTCATTAGGACGCTGCGGAGCCCTCCGCGCCGCTCTCGTCGGGCTCCTTTGCCACTTCCCAGATGAGTCCTCCGACCCGCTGCGCGACGTCGGCCAGGATGCCGCCCGTCACGTGCTGGTACCGGCAGCCGCTTCCAGGTGTCGTAGTCCGTGCTCGGCACCAGCGGCTCACCCACGGGGGACGTGAAGACGAACCCGGACTCTCGCCAGTCCTCCCCCGCTATCGCTCGCTCCCGGGCCTGCTCCCTGCGGTGGAGTTCCAGCAGCCTCACCAGTTCGTCAGGAACACCGATGACGCGTCGGCCGGCGCGCGACTTCATGTTGGCCGTGTCCTCATTCTTCCTGACCCGCTTCCTGCAGTACCCCGGCTTCGTGCCGCAGTCGCCGCCGCATCCGTGCAGGTACTTCGGCCTCAGCCGGTTCTTCCTGACGCGCAGGACTCCGCTGCTCGTATCGAGGTCTGCCCACCGGAACCCGAGCGCTTCCCCCTGCGGGGCCGTGGGCCCGATCGATGCGGACGATCAGGCGAGCGTGGTGACGACGTCGACGGGGCTGACCAAGGTGTCGCGGATGGGCGAGCGGTTCTCGACGAGGGCGACGAGTGCATCGATCTGCTCGCGGGGGGCGTCCGCGTCGATGTGCAGGCGGACACGCACCTGCTGCAGGCCCGGACGGACCGTAGGATCGAGGCCGAGGAAGCCTCGCAGGTCGATGTCGCCTTCGAGTTCGAGGCGGAAGCCCTTGAGCTCGATGCCTTGTGCGGCGGCGAGGGCGGCCAGGGTCACGGTGTAGCAGCCGGCGAGTGCCTGCAGCAGGTACTCCCCGGGCGAGACTGCGGAGTCGGTGCCCAGCAGCGCAGCGGGTTCGTCGCTGCTCATCACGTACTTCGCTACGCGGGAGTCGTCCCGCTCGCCGCCCTGGGTCAGCGCGCCGGTCTGCGCGGTGAGGCGACAGCCGCCCTGCCAGGAGCCGTCGACAGAGAAGGTGGCCTGGCCGAGGCGGGGGTTGGCCTTGACGGCGGCGGCGGTGTCCTGGAGGACCTGGACGTCGATGTCGTTGATCACGGTCATGAGTGCTGATTCCTTCTGTGAGATGGCGGAAGCGGCGCAGGCGTCGCCGCGTGCGGCGGAAAGCGGGCCTGAGACAGACGGCCGGTTCGTGGGCCGTCTGCGGGTACGTCAGATCGTCGACTCGGGGCAGTCCGGGCGGGACGCATCGCCCCGCCCGGTGCCACGGGGTGGTGCCCGTCGGCGTCCGGCCGGATCGCCGGCGGGCGGGTGTTCCCGCGCCCTGGTGGAGACTCCCAAGAGGGCGGCGGTGTCGGGGCGGTCCGATGGCGCCGTCTCCGCCGGTGCAGGAGCGGAGCAGCGCACTGGACGACTCGTCCAGCGGACGTGTGGCCGGCGCGGCGCGACCGGCCGGAGCCTCCTGGCCCGCTGCCAGGACATCATCACTGAGCACGAGGTCCTCGTCGCGCGGCTGCGCGACGAGGGCAGGGCGCGGAGGGTTTCACCAAGGTGCTGCGTTCCCACGTCGGCGACACGATCGGCTCGGGACTGCACCGGTGACGCCGGTCCCCGCGCGTGGCAGGTGCGCGGGACCGGTGTCGCAGCTCAGTCGAGCGGGAGGTTGTTGAGTGCTCCCTGGACGACCTCGGGCATGGACGGGTGGATCCAGTACTGGCCGCGCGCCATGGAGCGGGCGTCCTGGCCGAGCGACATCGCCTGGATCAGAGGCTGGATCAGAGTAGGCGCCTGCGGGCCGATGATGTGCGCCCCCAGCAGCTTCCCGGTGGCGGGGTCGGCCAGCACCTTGGCGAAGCCGGTGGTGTCCTCCATGGCCCAGCCGTAGGCGATGTCGGAGTAGTCGGTACGGCCCACTACGTACGCCGTACCGGTTTCCTTCGCCTCCTGCTCGGTCAACCCGACGGCGGCGATCTGCGGGGAGGAGAACACCGCGTGCGGGACGTAGCGGTGATCGGTGGCGATCAGGTCCTGCGGGTGGAGGACGTTGTGCATCACCGTCTCCGCCTCGGCGTTCGCCACGTGCTTGAGCATCCACTTCGAGGAGACGTCGCCCAGCGCCCACACCCCGGGCACCGAGGTGGCCTGCTGCTCGTCGACCATGATCCGGCCGTCGGGATGCGTGGCCAGACCGCCGGCCGCCGCGTCCACCAGGTCGGAGTTGGGACGCCGGCCGATCGCCATCAGCACCTCGTCGACCTCGACTTCTTCGGCACCCTGCGGGCCTTCGAGGCTCAGTACGATCCCGTTGTCGCTGCGCCGGGCGCTCACCATCTTGCGTTGCAGGCGGACGTCCCACTGCTGCTTCGCCAGTTCGGTGAAGCGCTGGGCGATCTCCGCGTCCTCGCGGGCCAGGAGCTGGTCGAGCATCTCCACCACGGTGACCTCGACACCGAACGACGAGAACACGTGCGCGAGCTCGGTGGCCACGAAGCCGCCGCCCACCACGGCCATCCGGCGCGGCAGCCGCTCCATGGTGCGGACATCGTCGCTGGTACGGAAGCCGACCTCGGCCAGCCCCGGAATCGGCGGCACCACCGGACGGCTGCCCGCCGCCACCACGACCTGGTCGGCGGTGAGTTCGACCGTTCCTTCCGCGGTCTCCACTTCGAGGCGGCGCTCACCGATGAAGCGGGCGGTGCTCTCGTAGTAGAGGGTGATGTCGGCGCGCTTCTTGTGGCCGTCCAGCCACCAGGCCGACGTGGGGTCGATGTGCCGGTTGAGGCGGTCCATGGCGGCCGTCCAGTCGACACCGCGCAGTTCCAGGTCCACGCCCAGGTGGGCGCCGTGCTGGGCGGCGCGCGCCGTGTCGGCGGTGTGGACCAGCATCTTCGTGGGGACGCAGCCGACGTTGAGGCAGGTGCCCGCGTATTTCCGCAGCGGCCCGACTCCCTTGTCGACGATGGCCACCTTGAGTCCATCGAACCGCTCGTCCAGTACGCCGACGCCTGACCCGGCGCCGATGACGACCAGGTCGAAGTGGCCGCCGGTGGTGGTATTCATGTCTGTCCCGTTCATTGTGTGTCCTGAGGGCGTTTCCGTTCCGGGGACGGGTGGTCAGTTCCGTCCGGCCATGACGCCGCCGTCGACGTCCCAGACCGCGCCGGTGACCCAGTCGGTCTGGTCGGAGAGCAGGAACACCACGGTGGCGGCGATGTCGTCGGGGGTGCCGGTGCGGCCCAGCGGGTGGAAGGAGTTGAAGCCGTCCAGCGCGCTGTCCATCTCGGCCTTCGGAATGAACTCCTCGTAGATCGGAGTGCGCACGACCGCCGGGGCGACGGCGTTGACGCGGATGCCGTACGGCGCCAGCTCCATGCCCAGGTGCTGAGTGAGGGAGTGCAGACCGGCCTTGGCCATGGAGTACGCGGAGGACGGTGTCGCGGCGACGGCCTGGTGGGCCCACATCGAGCCGACGTTGACGATGGAGCCCTTGGTGCCGCGCTCGACCATGCCCGCGGCGACGGTCTGGGTGATGAGGAAGAAGGCCCGGTTGATGGCCTGGTAGCGGTCGTAGTCCTCGGGCGTGTGCTCCAGGAACGGCTTCGGCGCGAACACGCCGGCCGCGTTGACCAAAAGGCTCGCGTCGGCGTGGTCGCGGGACAGCTCGGCACGCAGGCGCTCGACGGCCTCGGGGCCGTTCAGGTCGGCGGCGAGACCGGTCGCGTTCGGGCTGGCCAGCTCGGCGACGGCCTTCGCCGCGCTGGCATCGGAGCGGCCGGTGACGACGACTCTGCCGCCGGCGTCCAGGATGTGCCGGGCGATGGCCAGGCCCATGCCGCTGGTGCCGCCGATGACGACGGCCTTCTTGCCGGTGAGGTCGATGGTGGTGCGAGACATGTTGTGCTCCTGGTGGAAGGGGTCGGGGAGGTCCGCCTTGGCCAGCCCCGAAACATGCCCATAACTGGACAAATTACCGCCAGGGCGCGGAGTGTGCCCCTGAGGTGGGCGACCGTGGGGCCGGAAGGAAGAGGGAGTGGGGGAATCTCTGAAACCAGAGGAGGGTCGCCGCGTGACGTACGGCGGCCCGTCCGAGACCGTCAGGCGATGTCGTAGATCCGGACCTCGGGGTCGGCGGCCAGCAGCGGCGCCAGGCCGCCGACGACATCCTGCTCGAACAGGGCACTGTCGAGGTAGGCGCGGGCCTGGCCGGCGGTGGTGAAGCCGTGCAGCACCTGCACGTCCTCGTCACGGACGAGCAGTTCCTTGGACTCGGCGCCCGGGACGGTATCGAGGAACGGCTGCTTGTACTTCTGGTACACGCCGGCCGCCGCGACGCGGTTCTCCTCCGCCACCTTCAGCGTGATTTCCAGGTAAGCCATGACGCATCCTTTCCTTCGCGATTACTCGCGGGGATTTCCGTGGGGGTTCGGATGCGCCAAATGTAGGTCGGCGTGGAGGTGTCCGGTAGAGGATCATTGGTGATGCGGCTATAACCAACTTGCATCACTCACTGGGGCACCCCCGGCGAAGGGGCCTCACCGTCCGGCTCGGGGACGGGGCCCAGACAGCCGGCGGAGTCGGCGAGGAAGCCGACGAACTCCTCCAGATCGGCGCCGAGCGGATTGCCCCGCCCCCAGACGGCCTCGTAGGAGATCTCCACCGGCGTGCCTCCCCGTACCAGGGGGCGGCAGCTGGCGTGGTCCGGCGTCACCTTGGAGCGGGGCAGCAGGGCGGCGCCGACGCCGAGGCGGGCCCACTCGTCCAGGACCCGGTAGCTGGCGGCCTCGCCCGGATAGGTGCGCAGCAGCAGGTCGTTGTCCCGGAAGAGCTGCGTGGTGAACGTGGTCAGGCCGCAGCTGTTGGGGACGAGGATGAAGTCGGCGCTGGCGGCGTCGTTCAGCTCCACGGTGCCCTCGGTCCCGGGGGCGACGGCCGGGTCGATCACGACGACGGGCTCGGTGAAGATGGTGCGGTGCCGGTAGGCGGGCATGGGCTCCACCTCGGGCACCAGCAGAACGTCCAGCTCGCCGTCCTTCAGCGCGGTGCGCAACAGGTCCAGGTCGGCCTCGCGCAGTACCAGGTCACGCGGGTGGGACAGGCCGCGGGCGGCGCTGAAGGAGCAGGCCACCAAATCCGCCCCGATCAGGGGCGAGACGCCTATGCGGATCGAGCCCTCGGCGGGGCTGGTGAGCCGCTGTGCCTCAGCCGTGACCGAGTCCAGCGCCTCCAGGGCGCGGTCGATCACCGGCAGCAGGCGTGCGCCGTGTGCCGTGGGCTTGACGCCGCGCGGGGAGCGGTCGAACAGCTTGACGCCGAGCTCCTCCTCCAGGCGGGCTACCCCGTTCGACAGCGCGGGCTGGGTGACTCCGTAGTCGCGCGCCGCGGCGCTGAACGACTTGGTCCGGGACACGGCCTGCGCGTACCGCAGCCCTTCGATGTTCATCGTGAACCCCTCTCGGCTACATCCTCAGGCTATAGCCATATTCATGATCGTCGTCTACCGGGCGCCGGGCATCCGTTCTACGGTTGGTGAATCATGCTCCGCCGGATCGGCGCGGCAGACAATTTCTTCGCTCTGGTTCCGCCCGGTGATTTCACCGTACCGGGGAATTTTGCCGCGGAATCCATCCTGCGGAATCCATTCCTTCTTCATCTTCCTGTCAGGAGTGATCGCCGTGTCTCAGGACGACCGCCATGCACACCGTGCCGCTCAGGTGACCGAGTCCGGCGGCCCGGTGCACGTGGCCCCCGTGCAGTCACGCGAGCCGGGCCCGGGTGAGGTCCGCCTGGACGTCAAGGCGTCCGGCATCTGCGGGGCCGACGCAGGCATGGCCGCGAACCCGTCACCCGCCTACGGCTTCCCGATCGTCCCCGGGCATGAGGTGGCCGGAGTCGTCGCCGAGGTGGGCGAGGGAGTGGCGGGCTGGGAGGTCGGTGAACGCGCCGGGGTTGGCTGGTTCGGCGGCTCCTGCGGACACTGCACGGCCTGCCGGTCGGGCGACGTGGTCCACTGCGCCGAGCGGCAGATCCCCGGCCTCACCTACGCGGGCGGCTGGTCCACCACCATGACCGTCCCCGCCGCCGCCCTCATCCGCATCCCCGACGGGCTCTCCTTCGAGGAGGCCGCGCCGTTCGGCTGCGCGGGCGTGACCACGTTCAACGCGCTACGCAACAGCGGGGCCGAGCCGGGCGACCGGGTCGCGGTCGTCGGCGTCGGCGGCCTGGGCCACTTCGCAGTCCAGTTCGCCGCGGCCATGGGCTTCGAGACGGTCGCCGTCGGCCGCGGCGAGGACAAGCGGCAGGCCGCCCTCGATCTCGGCGCGCACCACTACATCGATGCCTCCGCCGAGGACGGCGGAAAGGCGCTGCGCGCCCTGGGCGGAACCCGGATGATCCTGTCCACGGCCTCCAGCAGCAAGCCGCTGGCTGGACTCATCGACGGCCTCACCCCGCACGGCCGCCTCACTGTCGTCGGCTTCGACGGCACCCCGCTCGACCTCCCGCTGGACAAGCTCGTGATGCACGCCCGGCACGTCACCGGGCATGTCACCGGCAGCCCGGTCGACACCGAGCAGGCCATGCGTTTCGCCCTGGCCAGCGGGGTGCGCCCGCAGGTGCAGGCCGTGCCGCTGGAACAGGCGGCCGAGGCGCTGAAGATCCAGCAGGCCGGGCAGGCCCGTTTCCGCATGGTCCTCACCACGGGTGACTGACCGCCCCTCCCTCCACCACCCCCGAGCAGTACCGGGCCGATGACACCGGTCCTGACAAGGAAGGCGTCCGCGCATGTCGCAGAACACAAGTCGCTCCGTCGTCGTGATCGGCGCGGGCGCGTCCGGCCTCACCGCGGCAAACATCCTCACGCGGGCCGGGCACGACGTCGTCGTCCTGGAGGCGCGCGACCGGACAGGGGGCCGCCTGCTGAGCGCGTCGGCCACACCGGGAGGCTCCCTCGATCTCGGGGCCACCTGGTTCTGGGACGACGAGCGGCACGTGCGCACCCTCCTGACCGATGCCGGGCTCGGCAGCTTCTCGCAGCACACCACCGGCGACGCCGTCTACCAGGATGCGGGCGGCGTACAGCGCCTCGCGGGCAACCCGATCGACGCCCGATCCAACCGCTTCACCTCCAGCGCGGCAGCTCTCACCGACGCACTGGCCGCCTCACTGCCCGCCGACACGCTCCGGCTCGGCACCCCGGTCACCGCGATCCGGACCACCCCGTCCGGCCTGGCCGTGCACACCCCCGACTCCGTCATCGAGGCCGAACACGTCGTCCTCGCCGTGCCGCCCGCCCTCGCCCTGGCCCACATCGACTTCGACGGCCTACTGCCCGCCGACCTCGTCCGCGTAGCCGAGCAGACCCCGGTGTGGATGGGCGCCGTGGTGAAGGTCGTGGCCGAGTACCCCGACGCGTTCTGGCGCGCCGACGGCCTGGCGGGCGCCGCCTTCAGCCGGACCGGCCCGCTGCAGGAGGTCCACGACATGTCCGGCCCCGACGGACAGCCGGCCGCGCTGTTCGGCTTCGCCCACGCGAGCACCGCCCGAGGCGCCGGCCCCGACTTCCGTACAGCCGTCACCGGGCAGCTGACGCAGCTCTTCGGTCCGCAGGCAGCTCAACCTCTCGCCCTGCACGTCCAGGACTGGAGCGCCGAGCAGTGGACGTCCCCCGCGCAGGTGGCGCAGCTGGCCGACTACTCCCTCTTCAGCCACCGCCTGTACCAGCGTCCGGCCCTGGACGGGCGACTGCACTGGGCCTCCACCGAGACCGCCCGCGGCTACGCCGGCCACATCGAAGGAGCCCTGGCAGGCGGCGAACGCGCCGCCCACGCGGCCCTCCACGCGCTGCCCGACCCGAACCCGCAGCCCGCGACGGCAACCTCCGCAGCCTGAACACCCTCATCCTCCACCCCGCCCCCGGCCCTGAAGAGGTGACCTTGATGCACGAGGTGACAGCCCTCCTGCGCGAGTACGACCGCGCCCGCGCCTACACCGACGACCTGTGGAAGGACCTCACCCCGGACGAGATCACCTGGCGCCCGCACGAGAACTCCAGCGCGATCGGCTGGCACCTGGGCCACCAGGCCCACGTCGCCCACTTCATGGTCCGCAACCTCACCGCCGCCGAGCCCAGCCCCGACCCCGAGCTGGACGGACTCATGGACTCGGCGAATCCGGAGAAGTTCCGCGGCGCACTGCCCACCGTCGAACGGCTCGGCGCCTTCCGCGACACCGTCGCCGAACGCGTCCACGCCCGTATGAACGACATCGCGAGCGGTCGCGTCGGCGCCCCGGACCACTTGACCGTCGTCGCCCGCCCCCTCCTGGTCGCGCTGATCAACCACGAGTACCAGCACGACCAGTGGATCGGCGAAGTCCGAGCGAACGACCTCGGCCACACCCTCCCCACCGACCCGGACACCGACCAGGTCTCCCGCCTGGACGGCTACCTCGTCCTCAACCCCCTCGCCTGAGCCGACGCCACACCCGAGCCCTCGCGCGCACGTCGAGGCTCAGGAAAGTTGACTGTCCCGGGGAGGGCGAGCGATACGGCCTTCGGCCCACTCCCCGCGGCGCCCCGACAAGCGCCCGAGTCCGCCCTTGAGGACCTGATCGAGCAGTTCCGGAAGACCGACACGGGCGGGGCGCGCAAGCAGACCGCCCATGAGCAGGGAAAGCAGGAGCTACAGCCCCGGCAGGACGACCACATCGGAACAGCCCTGTCCCGGGCCCGCCTCTGGGCCCGCAGTCCAAGCGACGCAGTCATCACGGACTGACGGGTTCCGGCCGCCTCCCACCTCGCACGGCTTCCAAACCAAGTCAGTCGGCGGCCGACTTGCCTCGTTGACAAGATGCTCAGCCCGCCGCACCCCTCGCGCTTCGGCTCGTGGCGTCGGTGTTTGCGCGAGCGCTGTCCCACAGCTGCACCAGCATTTGCTCGTCCAGCCCCAGCGTGTCGTCCTCGACGTGCTCCGTCCCTGCGCCGCGCACTTCTGTGTGCAGCTCCTCCATCCGCCGATCGAGCTGCTCAGCGACCTGCGCTGCTTCGGTCAGGCTGGTGACGAGGTCGGCGGGCACTGAACCGTCGTACTTGTAGTAGATCTTGTGCTCCAGGCTGGCCCAGAAGTCCATGGCGATTGTCCGCACTTGCACCTCGACGGTCACGGGAACCGGGCCGGTGCTGAGAAACACCGGGATCTTGATCAACGCGTGCAGGCTCTTGTAGCCGTTGGGCTTCGGGTGGGCGATGTAATCCTTGATCCGAAGCACCTGTACGTCGGTCTGGGAGGTGAGCGCCTCCAGCACCCGGTAGGTGTCGGCGATGAAACTGCACGTGATTCGCACGCCGGCGATGTCATGGATGCCTGCCCGGATCGCCTCTGGTGTGGGGTCGATTCCGAGGCGTGCGACCTTCTGCAGAATGCTCGCGGGGGACTTGGTCCGGGAGCCGACGTGCTCGATCGGGTTGTACCGGTGCAGCTGCAGGAATTCCTTGCGCAGGATCGACACCTTGGTCAGCACTTCGTCGACGGCGAATTCGTGCTCCATCTGTATGCGCTGGAAGTCCTTACGGATCTGGCGCACGAACGCCACGCGCGTCAGATACGGAGGCTCCCCGTCGGCGCTGTACTCGGGTGTCTGTGTCGGGTCGACCACCGTAGCTGCTCCTCTCCCGAGCCGGGAGGCACGGGCCGTGCCTGAAGTATCGCGGGTTTTCGGCGATGACCTTCCAGCCGCCGATCCCCACGGTTTGACGCCATTGCCGGGCGCGATACTTGATCGCACATGCAGTCACGTACAGTCATATGTTCGCACTGAGGAAATGGGTCCGGTAACTACTGTAATCGCCTCGGCGGAACTCAGGGCTGCCCCTCACTGCCCTCCTGCACCGCGACCACGACTTTGAATGCATCGCGGCCGTCATCAACCAGGCCATGCGATGGCACGGCCCGGAGCCGGTGAATGAACGCCCGCACGGTCTCATTTCTGGTCTCATCCGCCGACGTAATTCACCACAGTTCAACAAGCACGAGCCATTGAGCTTTATCCAGTAAGCGCCTGTCGCTCGCTGTGATCGCAAGGCTGGCGTTGCGGTTCCGTGTGGTCCCCACGTCCTGGCAGGCGTAAGGCCCCTGACCCCTGATAGGAACGATCTTGCGACAGATTCCGCGGTGCTCGATGTGAAGCGGTCCACCGCCGAGCACCTGGCCCGGCTGCTGCGCGATCACCGCATCGCGGGCCGCCGGAGACCGCCCTCGACGCCGAGAACAGTCGTGGTGAACGGTACGGCGGGGTTCTCCTCGATCATCGTGAAGAGGCCGGTGAGCTGCTCATCGTCGCCGTAGACGTCGATGGTGGCCTCTTCGATCAACGCCTCCAGCGAGGCTGGGTCCAAGGTGCTCATGATCTCACCGTAGCGCTGCGTCGCCGGGACAGAAGCCCCTCCCCTCAGGCTCGTTTCCGGTGGTGAAGGCCAGGCCCGAACTTGCCGATGGGTGACAGCGCTTGGTGGAGTGCAGTGGTGGGCGGGCCATGGGGAAGGCCCTCGGACAGCAGCGAGGCGGTCGAGAGTGGCACGGGTTGTCGTACGGGAGCCGGGTACGGGCGCGCGGAGCGCGCCGCCGCTGGCCGTACCGGAAGCGGTGGGCTTCGCAAGGGAGTTGCTCGATGGTGGCTGGGCGGCGGTATTCGTGCCCGGTGAGCCCGCCCGCCATGGACGGCTGGTGCTGTGGAAGCCCGCCGGAGCGGCTGCCGGGAACGGCGTGGTACCCGTAGCCGCAGGAATCGAGACCGATGCGGTGGAGCTGGTGCTGCCGCACGGCCGCTCGGTGAGGCGGCGCAGGGTGGAGGGGTACGCGCTTCCTGTCGCCGTGGCTGTTTCCGCCCTGGCGAAGGCAACGCCGAGCCATCCCTCCGGCGCCGCCTGGCAGGCCGCCGCCCGCTTCGCGCTGCGGCTGCTCGCCGACGCCCGCCTCCACCCGGCCCTTACGCCGGCGGGCTACGACACCTGGCAGGCGGGCCCCCTCACCGCCGCTCAGCGTCAGACGCTCGAAGCCCTGGCTGCCGCCTTCCCGCCCCACGCCCACTGTCTGCCCGAGCCCGGCCCGGCCCCGGTACGGATCGCCGACCCGGCCGCGCTGGTGCGCCAGTTCTGTGACGCGGTCGCCGACGACCTGGTCCGTACTCCGGCCGCCCCGCTCGCCATGGGAACGCTGCCGTACGCCTGGCGCGAGGCGCGTGCCGTGCCCGCCCTGCGTGAGTGGGCCGAGGAGACGGCCGCCGCGTTCACCGCCGAGGTTCGTGTCTCGCTGCGCGTGGAGGTACCGGAGGGGCGGCGGCGACAGTTCCAGGCCGTCCTGCAACTGCACACCGCGGCGGATCCGGCGCTCGTCGTCGAGGCCGCACGCCTGTGGAGCGAGCCGGCCGAGGTGGAGCGGCTGCTCGGCCCCCGTACCGAGACCGAGACCCTGCTCGCACTGCGCCGCGGCGCTCGTGCCTGGCCCCCGCTTCAGCGGCTGCTGAAGGACTCCGCTCCCGATCGGCTCCGGCTGACCGACGACGAAGCCTTCAACTTGCTGGGGGACGCCACCGACGCGCTGCGCGCGGCCGGTATCGACGTGCACTGGCCGCGCGAGCTGGTCAAGGCGCTCACCGCGACCGCCGAGATCGGACAGCGCACCGCCCCCGGCTCCAGCGCGGGCGGCATGCTGGACGCCGATGCCCTGCTCGACTTCCGCTGGCAGATCGCGCTCGGCGGCGAGCCGCTCACCGAAGCCGAGCTGGACGCTCTCGCCGAGACGCGCCGCCCTCTCGTCCGGCTGCGCGACCAGTGGGTGGTCGCCGACCCGAAGCTGGTGGCCCGCGCACAGCGTCGCCGGATGGAACCCCTCACCCCCATGGAGGCGCTGAGCGCCGCGCTCACCGGCGAGGTGGAACGGGACGGGGAGACGTTCGCCTGCGAGGCGTTCGGTGTGCTCGGCGATCTCGTGGCCCGTATCCGCGATCCCGAAGTCCGCATGCCCACCGCGCAGCCCGCCGCTCTCAAGGCCACCCTTCGGGACTACCAGAAACGAGGTCTTGCCTGGCTGGCCGAGATGTGCGAACTCGGCCTCGGCGGCTGCCTCGCCGACGACATGGGCCTGGGCAAGACCATCACCCTGCTCGCCCTGCACCTGCACCGCCAGGCCGACCCCGCCACCGCGGGCCCCACTCTCGTGGTCTGCCCCGCCTCCCTGCTCGGCAACTGGCAGCGTGAGGCGGCCAGATTCGCGCCGACCGTCCCCGTACGCCGGTACCACGGCGGCGACCGTCACCTCGAAGACCTGGCCGACGACGAGATCGTCCTGGTCACCTACGGGGTGCTGCGCCGCGACCGGGAAGCCCTCGCCGAGGCCGCCTGGTCGCTCGTGGCCGCCGACGAGGCCCAGCACGTCAAGAACCCCTACGCCGTCACCGCCCGCGAACTGCGCGCTCTGCCCGCCCGCGCCCGCGTCGCCCTCACCGGTACCCCCGTGGAGAACAACCTCTCCGAACTGTGGGCACTCCTCGACTGGACGACCCCCGGACTCCTCGGCTCTCTCACCACCTTCCGCGACCGGCACGCCCGCGCCGTCGAGACCGGCGAAAACCCCGAAGCCGCCGAACGCCTGTCCCGTCTCGTACGGCCCTTCCTGCTCCGCCGCAAGAAGTCCGACCCGGGCATCGCACCCGAGCTGCCGGCCAAGACCGAGACCGACCGCGTCGTCTCGCTGACCGCCGAACAGGCCGGCCTGTACGAGGCGGTGGTCCGCGAGACCCTGGCGAAGATCGAGGAATCCGAGGGCATCGCCCGGCGCGGCCTCGTGCTCAAACTGCTCACCGCGCTGAAGCAGATCTGTAATCACCCGGCCCACTATTTGAGAGAGCACAGCCTGCGCCGGTCCACGCCGCTCGGCGGCCGATCCGGCAAGCTCGACCTGCTCGACGAACTTCTCGACACCATCACCGCCGAGGGCGAATCCGTGCTGGTCTTCACCCAGTACAAACAGATGGCGGCCCTCCTGGAGAGGCACCTCACCGAGCGTGGCATCCCCTCCCTCTTTCTGCACGGCGGCACCCCCGTCGCCCGGCGCGAGGACATGGTGGAACGCTTCCAGCGCGGTGAAGTGCCGGTGTTCCTGCTGTCGTTGAAGGCAGCGGGCACCGGACTCAACCTCACCCGCGCCACCCACGTCGTGCACTACGACCGCTGGTGGAACCCGGCCGTCGAGGACCAGGCCACCGACCGCGCCTACCGCATCGGCCAGGACAGACCCGTACAGGTCCACAAGCTCATCGCGGAGGGAACCGTGGAGGACAAGGTGGCGCAGTTGCTCGCGTCCAAGCGCGCCCTCGCCGACGCCGTCGTCGGCTCCGGCGAGGCCGCCCTGACCGAGCTGTCCGACTCCGACCTCGCCGAACTCGTCACCCTGGGGAGGCAGTCATGAGTTCCTCGATCCCCGGCCCGCGCCGTGCGCCCGCCCGCGGCAAGCGCGCCTTCGCCGCGACCTGGTGGGGGCGGGCATGGGTGACCGCCCTGGAGGACTCCTCCCTGGATCCGGGGCGTCTGTCCCGCGGACGCACCTACGCCCGCAAGGGCATGGTCGGCCCGGTCACCATCGCACCCGGCCAGGTCAAAGCTGCTGTCCAGGGCAGCCGTCCCCGCCCGTACCGCTCCGCGGTCCACCTGCCCGTCCTCGCCGACGCCCAATGGGACACCCTCCTCGACACCGTCGCAGCCCGCGCCGGGCATCTCGCCGCGCTCCTGGACGGCGAGATGCCCGCCGAACTCGTCGACGACGCCCGCCGTGCCGGCGTTCCCTTCCTCCCGCAGCCCGCCGAACTCGACCCCGAGTGCTCCTGTCCCGACTGGGGCTACCCCTGCAAGCACGCCGCCGCGCTCTGCTACGCCATCGCCGCCACCATCGACCATGACCCGTTCGTGCTCTTCGCAGTGCGCGGCCGTGGCCGCGAGGAGGTCTTCGCCGAACTGCGCGCACGCCGCGCTGCATCCCACGAGACCACCGCCCCATCGGCCTCATCCGGCATCCCGGCCGCCGCCGCGTACACCCATTGGGCCGAGCACACCCCCGAGCTGCCCGAACTCTCCGAACCGGCCACCCACACCGCAGCACTCCCTGTCGCCCCGCCACCCGACACCGGCCTGGTCGCCGCAGACCTGGAACGCCTCATGGCCGACGCCGCCGCACGCGCCGCGCGGATCCTCGCGGGCGACACCGCCAGCCTGCACCTGCCCCAGTACCAGGACGCGGTCCGCATTGCCGCGAGCAGCCCCGGACCCGAGTGGTTCAACCACCTGGTCCAGAACACCGGCGCCAAACCGTCCACGTTCGCCCGCCTCACCCGTGCCTGGCGCCACGGCGGCCCCGCCGGCATCACCGTCGCCGAACAGCCCCACACCCCCGACCCGGTGGCGATGACGACCGCCCGCACCGCCCTGGCTACGGCCCTTGCCGAGATGACCGACTCCTCCGTACCCCTCAGAGCCTGGCGCAACCGCCTCACCCTCACCGCCCACGGCATCCAGCTGCGTCTGGGCCCCGACACCCGCTGGTACCCCTACCTCCGGGACGACGACGGCGAATGGTGGCCCGCGGCACCGGCCGACGCCGACCCGGTCGCGGCCCTCACCACGGCCTGGTCGCAGAACGGGGGGTGAGGAGGGCGGAGTCTGGACGCACTCACGCTCCCTCCGCTCCCGTGGTTGCAGTTCTGGTTGCGTTCACCGGCGTACGGCACCGTTCAGAAGCTCCGCCCACACCCGCTGCACCGAAGGTCAGGACCTTCCTGACCACCCCCGAACCCCCAGACGAACATTTCGGAAGCGTGTTGGGGGGCGACCCCTCACGAGTTCGGATCTCGTTTCCTCCGCCATTGCTCTCACCGGGCAATACGTCGAAGGGCCCCGCAGCTTGCTGCGGGGCCCTTCGACGTCGGTGGTCGCAGTTCGGCCCGTGCCATGGCCCCGCGGCTCGAGATCCCTCTTGCTCCTGGTCCCAGCCGGCGTGGGGGGCATCGCCGGTACCCATGTGGTGCAAGCCGCGTCGCCGCTCAGCCTTCCGGAGGCGCCGTACGCCGCGTGGGACCGGTATGAGGTCGCTCGCCCTCGGCCACGTTCCTCAAAGGGAGACGCGGGCGGGAACCCCCCTGAGACATCCCGCCCCGGCCTCCCGGCTCACAGACCGCGGTCCGACATGACCTTCTGCTCGGCCTGCTCCACGGCGAACCGGCCGGCCGGGTCACCACCGGCGCGCTCCACGGCACCGCGTACCAGTGCGAGATAGAAGAGGGCCGGCGCGCAGGGTGTCCACCGCTCTTCCGGCTCGTCCGCGATGAAGCCGAACACCGACTCCGGGTCCGCGTCCACGAACTCGAACCGATCGTGCTCCCACTTGTCGGTGACACCACGCGTCCAGCGAAGACGCAGCGCCGGCTCGTCGAGATCGACCACCACCGCGCGGAAGAACGCCGCCCACTGGTGGTTGACCAGGTCGAGCCCGAACCCGAGCAGCTCCACCTTGGTCCTGTCCCCGTCGTGGACGGCAAGCTCCTCGAAGATGGCGCGGCGGGCCACAGCGTGCAGGCTGACCGGGCTGCCGTCCCGGGGCAGGTCGTGCTGCTGGGCCAGGCCCTCGTTGGCGGAGGAGTTCCACCGCGCGCTGTTCGGCCCGGCGACCTGGGCGCTGCGCCGGGAGAACAGCATCTTGCCGTCCTTGCCGGTCTCCAGGGCCACGTTGATGCCGAAGCTGCAGTTCATCCAGGAGGGCGCGTCGACCGGGTCGCTTCCCTCCAGATACTGCTGGCGCAGCGTGAGGCCGTTCTTCTGCCGCCGGTCCAGGTTGAGCGAGGTGGTGAGGAAGTCGAAGTAGTCGGCGGCCCGCACGGTGAGTGACACCACGGGCTCCTCGGCCAGATGCGTACGGGTGACCACGACCCGCTCCACCGCGAAGCGCGCGTTGTTCCACCGGTGCGGCAGCCCGCTGGCCTCCTTGCGCTCCTCCTCCGCCTCGATGGACCGCCGCCAGGCGGCGATCTCCTCCGGGAACTGAACCCGCTTCGGTGTGTACTTCACGTGGACGTTCTCTTCGTCGATGAGCCGGGTCCCGTCCCCCTCGAAGAGATGACAGCCTGTCGCCCGGCCAACCACGGTGAATCTGTCTCGCATCGCCAACTCCACTGGTAAATAAGCTGTGATGGACAATCTCGGGGGGTGCTGTCGATCTCATGATACGAAGCGACACGGACAACCGGCTGGCGTTACTGAAGGCCGAGCGGCGATCCTCTTCCCTGGTGGGCACGATCGCCGTACCGGAGTACCTCCATCCGGACGCGGAGGAGCGGCAGAGGCTGCGCCGCCCGCAACTGGCCGAAGTCCGTGCCCGCTTCACGGAGACGGTGCAGGAGAGGCTGGGGTTCGGGGAGACCCTCCGGGCCGACCGGGGCGGAGCGACCCGGCGACAGCTGTGGGCAGGGCTGGAGGAATTCCTGGCCGACGGCGCCCAGCGGAAGATCCTCTACTGGACGGGGCACGGCGTCCAGCGCGGCGACGAGGGCTACTTCCTCGCCTGCGCCGACGCATGGCAGTCGGGCGAATTCGACCCCTCCCGGGCCGTCCCCCTGCTTGAGCTGGTGGGATTCCTGCTGCGGCCGGAGTACGAGACGGACACCCTGCTGATCATCGACGCCTGCTCCTCGCAGAGCTACAACTCCCTGGGCGAGGCGGTACGGCACGCAGTGGAGCTGGAGCGGGACTCCGCGGTGACCCGGGCACGAGAGAGCCGGCGGAAGGGCTTCGCCGTCATCGGCACCTCGGGGGCGGACGCGCAGGTACCGGCGGGCCGCTGGGTGACATGGCTGGAGGAAGCGCTGGCGAAGCCGGACTTCGTGGCGGACGACCAGGCCCGCCCGTTCGAGCCGTCCGCGCTGTATCTGCCGCTGCCGTATCTCTGCCGTGCCGTGGACGCGCGGGCAGCGGACGACGGTCTGGACGAACCCGCGCAGCGGCCGGACTGCTGGGAGGTCCGGGCGCTCCCCAACAACTTCCTCGACAACCCCTATTACCACCAGTCCGACCGGCCGGTGTACACGCCGGCCGTGCTGACGCGGAGGAAGCCCTGGATCGAGGCCGAGCAGTTCGGTCTTGAGGAAAACAGCCATCTCAGCCGCCACTTCGCGGGCCGACGAGATGCGCTGAGCCGGATCGTGCGGTGGATGGACACCCACCCGAAGGGGCTGCTCGCGGTGACGGGCCTGGCGGGCACGGGGAAGACCGCGTTGCTCGGCCGGCTGGCCCTCACCTCCCTGCCGAGCTGGCGGGAGACCCTCGGTCCGGACCTTGACCCCGCGACACTGCCCCGGGCGGGGACCATTCACGCGGCGCTGAGCTGCCGGGGGCAGTCCGCCCATTCGCTGGCCGCGCATCTGCGGGAGGTGCTGGCGGACATCGACGGGGCGCCGATGCTTCCGGTGGAGCCGGTGACGTCGGAAAAGTTCACCGAAGCGTTCGCGGAGCTGGTCAGCCGAGCGGGTTCGGTGAACCTGCTTTTCGACGCACTCGACGAGGCCCTTCCGGATCAGGCGTACGCGATCGCCCGGCACGTCCTGGGCCCCCTGGCGAACACGCCCGGGATCCGGGTGATCGTCGGTACCCGGACGCAGCCCCGCCGCCGTACCACCGCGCACGCGGAGGAGGAGTCACTCCTGGACACCCTGGAACTCAGCGTCGAACCCGTGGTCCTCGGGGACGACGGGGAGGCGCGCGCGAGCATCACCGGCATGGTGCTGTCCGTACTGGACACCGAGCACTCCCCGTACCGGGGTGACGCGCGGCAGGAGGACCGCGACTGGACGGCGGAGATCGTCGCGGCGCAGAGTCATGGCTCGTTCCTGGTGGCCCGGCTGGCCGCGACCGGGCTCACCCGGCGGACCACGGTCGCCGCCGAGGCCGAGCTCCTGGCGTGGCTGCGTGACGGCGGCATGGGACTGCACACCCGCCTGACGGAGGAGACGCGCTACCTGAGCGAGCAGCCCGGCGCACAGCGAGCGCATGAGGTGCTGCGGGCGCTGGCGGTGATCCAGGGCCCCGGGCTGTCCCCGGACCCGGTCTGGCTGACGCTCGCCAACGCACTGCGCGAGGCCGGCTCACCGGAGCTCACGCTGGAGGATCTGCGGCAGGTGTGCCGGAGCGCCGACGGCGGCATCGTCGCCACCCAGAAGGACGGCGCGCGTCATACGGCCGGGCGGACCCGTCATCAGCTGGCCCATCCGCGTTACGGCGAGTTCTTCCTCTCCGACGCCGGCCTGACCGCCCGGGAGGCACACCGCAGGGTGCTCGACGCGCTGCGCGCCCGCGCCGGCGGTGACTGGAGCGGCGCCGACGAGTACACCGTCGAATACCTGGGCGCCCACGCCGTCCAGGTGGGGCCCGACGCCCTGCGAGAGCTCTTCGAGGATGTGGGCTTCCTGCTCCGTACGGACCCCGATGTCATGCTGCCGCTCGCGGCGGGCCTGGCCCGGGACTGCGACGGCGCCGTGTTGTACGGCAGGGTCGCGGGATCGTTCCCCCGCGTGTCCGGCCCACTGTCGGCGTCGGCTCTGCTGGAGCGCAAGGCCCTGCTCAGCGCCACCGCCTTCGTCAGCCACCGCGACGCGACGTACCGGACGCTGCTGCGCACCGAGGGCTTCCTGCCCTGGCAGGAGTACTGGACCGATATCCCGCCGGACCCCCCGGAGTGGCGGCGCGCGGCCCCTTCGGGCGGCGCGCGGGCGCTGAGCTGGCGCGCCGGGACCGGGGCGGTGGGGCTGACCCACGCGGACACCCTGACCGCCGGCGGGCTGGGAGAGATCCAGATCCTGCACCCGAAGTCGGGCACCCGGCTGCTGACCCGTCGGCTGCCCCGGACCGGCGGGGAGCGCGGACGCCCGCTCAGCGAGGTGCGTGAGGTGGGCGCGGGAGCACGCTGGACCACCGTCGCCCGGGACGACCAGGCGGTGTACTTCTGGCGCGCAGGTGCCCGGCTGCCCGATCAGGAGTACCGGTGGGGCGGCAGCGTGCGCGCTCTGGCGGTGGCCGAGCTGGAGGGCGAGAGCGTGGCCCTGGCGGCCGACGGGGACCGGGTCTGGGTGTGGTTCTGGAAGAGCGGCACGAACCTGGACACGCGGCTGAAGGGGGTCCGTACGGCGGATGTGCGGCAGCTCGCGGCCCTCGCCCTGGGCACGCGGATGTTCGTCCTGACGGCGGGCGCCGAGCGGGTGGAGCTCTTCGAAGTGGGTCGCACCCGCCACGGGGGCGACGGTCTGCGGGCCTGCCGGACCGATCCCGGTGTGTCCCTGGCGGCACCCGCGATGGCCGCCACGGCGTTCGCGGTCTCACCCCGGGAGGGATTCCTCGCCGTGGCCGACGGGACCGCTGTGTATGTCTGGCGGTGCGAGGCCGTATCCGGTCCCGAGCCGGTCCTGGAATATGTGACGACGTACCCCTCGAACGCGCGCGGCCTGGCCTTCGGGCGGTACGGCGATGAAGTGCTGCTCGCCGGATACGAGGAAGTGGCCGTCCGCATCTGGTCCGTCGGGCGTTCAGGACGCGAGGCCACGCTCGTTCTGAACGCCCCCCGGGAGGGCGCCGTAGCGTTCGAACCGGGCGGTCAGGGACTGCTCGCGGTCGCCGACGGCCCGTATATCCGGGTGGTGGATGTGGTTCCCGCGATGGAGGCCGGCTACGGGATCCAGCGGCGGCCGAGCAACGAGCGCCCGGTCCTTGCCCTGGCCGGCGCACCGGGCGGTCCGCCGCTGCTGTGCCGGGCCTGGCACGACCGGATCCGGATCTCCCGACCGATGCAGGGGGATCCGGCCGCCCTTCCTGCTACGGAGCTCGCCCACGACGGGCGCACGGTGACGGCGGTGGCCGCGGTGCGGGCGGCGGACGGCTGGACGGTGGCCGCCGCGGCCGGCCGGACCGTGCGGCTGTGGCGGCTCGACGACAGCCTGTCGGTCATCACCCACCGGGACATCCCGCTCGGCGGCGACGCCGGCCAGCCGGCCCGCGCGCTGAGCCTGGTCGGCGGCCCGGCCGCCCTCACGCTGCGGCTGAGCGTGGCGGACGGTCGGCGGCTGGTACGCCACGAGGTCCCGGCCGATGTCTCGTCCGCCGGGATCACGGTGCGCGAGCTCCGGACCGACCGCGGGTTCTGCGGGATCGACACGAGGGTCCTGCGGGACGGTTCGTACTGGATGGCCGGTGATCTGAGTGACCAGCTGCGGGTCTGGACCGAGGGCGAGCACGGTCTCGAGCAGCGCGTCCTGCTCACGGCCGGCCCCTCCTGCCTGGCCCTCGGGGAGTTGTACGACGACGAGGACGACGCCTCGATGCCCGTGATGGCCTGGGCGGACCACGGCAGCGTGTACGTCAAGGACTGCTCGGGCGACGAGAGCATCCACCCCCCGGAGCGGCTGCCCGGAGATTTCCCCGACGTGACGTCCCTGGTGTTCGCCGGCCCGGTGGAACGGCCCGTGCTGCTGCTTTGTACGCCGGAGAGGGTGTCACGCGCATGGGACGTCTGGTCCCGGAAATGGCTGGACGGGCCGGGGATTCCCACGCGGGGGTACGAAGTGCACGCCGTCCGCACCGCGATGGACCCGGAGGGCCTGGTGATGGCGTTGCAGGGGGAGGACCGTTGCGATCTGATCCGGTTGCCGCACACCTTCTTCGGCGCCGGGACACGGGGAGAGTGAATGGAACACGATCTGGTGGTCTTCGTCCCGGGGTTTCTGGGCACCCGGCTGTGCCGGGACGGCCTGGACGTCTGGGCGCGATGCGGTGAGCAACTGATCCACTCGGCGGCCACGGCGCTCACCGAGGTGGCCCTCCCGCCCGGGCTGGGGGACGCGCCGCCCGAAGGCCCCTTCCGGCTGGACGCCGACGCGCTGCTGCAAGTCCCGGACTCCGTGCCCGGGCTGCTGTCCTGCATGGGCTATCCCGATATCCGTGCCGCCCTCGGCGACCCACTCGAATCGCAGTTCGTGCCGTTCGGATACGACTGGCGGCTGTCCCACCGGCTGGTGGCCCGGCAGCTGAAAGCGAGGGTGGCGCGCGAGCTCGACCGGTGGCACACGGAGGTCGACGCGTACTACCCGGACCGGACCGATGATCCCCGCGTCATTCTGGTCTGCCATGCGACGGGCGGTCTGATCGGGCGGCACTATCTGGAGTGCGAGGACGGCCGGGAGACCGCCCGGACACTGGTCACCCTCGGCACCCCGCAGCAGGGGCTGGTCCAAGCCGCCCGGCTGCTGGCCGGTCATGCGATCCCCGGCGACACGGGCCCCGGCGCGGACTCGACCGCCCGGCTGAACGAGACGCTGCGCGACTGGGCGCTCAACCTGCCGGCGGTCGTCGAGATGCTGCCGGTGTACCCCGCCGTGCGGGTCGAGGGAAAGAGCCGCGAGCGGCAGATCACCGACAACCGCTACCCGGTTCCCCTGCTGCCGGGCGACGCCGTACGTGAGGCGCTGTCCTTCCGGGAGGAGTTCCGCTCGGCATGCGACGAGCACCGGCGCGTCGGCCCCCTCCCGTACACCGTGCACTGCCTCGGCAGCGTCGACTTCCCGGGCCCCGAGGCGCTCGTGCTCTCCTCCGACGGATCGCGGATCACGGACAGCTTGCCGGGGCCGGGCGACGGGACGGTTCCGCGCCGGTCGGCCGTCGCGGACTGGACAGGTACGGACCCCATGCTGTGGACCGGCTTCCGGAACGCGGACCTGGCGAGCGGTCCCGCGCTCCGGGACGCGATGCTCGCGATCCGGGCAGGACGCCCGCCCGGCGGCACGCTCGCCGGTGATGAGGGAATCGTCCTGCACTTCCCCCGGGACCCGGTCGCCGCCGGCCGACCGTTCGTGATCGAACTGCTGGGGCACGACCTGCCGCGGCGCAACCTGCGGACGTTCATGTGGCGTTCGGGCCGTCCCGACAAACAACTCGTCGTCTTCCGGCAGTACGAGCCCGACCGCTATCGGGCGGAACTGGAAGCCGCCCCAGGACGCTGGGTGGTCGAGGCGCTGGTCGACCGGCCGAAGGGGCGGGACCGCAGGGACGTGACGGTCATGGCGGTATGAGACGGGAGCTGGGATGACCGGAAACGACGCCCCCGCGTGGCCGCAGTGCGGACACCTCGACACCGGGGAACGCTGCCGGGGGCGCAGAGTGGGCTCGTACGCGGCCTGCTTGGCGCATCTGGACAGCGCCGAACAGGCTGCCCATCTTGCCTCGCTGGCCCCCGGCGCCGACCTCGACCACCGGGGCACACCCTTCACCCAGAGCCTCCTCGACGAGCTCCTCGCGCCGCTCAGGGATCCGGGAAGCGGGCGGGCACGGGTGGGGGAGGCGTTGTTCGACGAGGTGCGGTTCACCGGAGACGCGGAGCTCGACGGGATCGACTTCGCCGGTTTCTGCTCCTTCGCGTCGGCCGTGTTCGGCGGGGGTGTGTACGTCCGTGAGGTGCACGCCGGGGGCGATTTCCGGCTCGGTGCGGCACAGGTCGCGGGAGACGTGTGGCTCGATGACACCGACGTGGGCGGTGATGCCTGGTTCTACGAGGCGCGGATCAAGGGCACGTTGCGGTTCTGTGTCCGCGAGGTCGGCCGTGGTGCGATGTTCAAGGGAATGACGTGCGGAGATGCCTACTTCTCGGGTGTCCGGGTGTGTGGATTCGCCTCTTTCGACGGGGCGGTCATCGAAGGGGAAGCCTCCTTCGACGGCGCGGTCTTCGAGGACGGTGTCGACTTCGAGAAGATCCGGATCACCGGCCGGGCCTGTTTCGACGGCACGCATTTTCACCGGAGCAGGGCCTGTTTCAACGGGGCGGACATCGGCGGGGACATGCCGTTCGCCGAGGCTCACCTCGCGGTGGAAGCCACGTTCGACGGCGCCACGATCGGCGGTGACCTGTCGTTCTCCGGGGCCCGGCTGGAGGCCGGAGTGCGTTTCCGGCGGGCGGTGTTCCGGCGCACCGCCCGGATCGGCCCGCTGGTCTGCCCGGGGACGGTGGACTTCTCCAACGCCGTGTTCGAGGCCGCGGTGACGCTGGAGGCCGCCGCTCGTGAGGTGCACTGCCGACGGACACGGTGGGCGTCCACCGCCGCGCTGCGGCTACGGTACGCCGGGGTGGATCTGAGCGACGCCGTGGTGGAGTTCCCCGTGACCGTCGTCGGCCGGCCCCGCCCCTTCGTCTCGCCGGAGGGCGAGGTGATCGCCGAACCGGGACTCACCGATGACCGGGTGCGTGTCACGTCGGTCAGGGGCGTGGACGCCGCGCACCTGGTACTGGCCGACGTCGACCTGACCAGCTGTCTCTTCGTGGAAGCGGTTCACCTGGACCAGCTACGGCTCGAAGGCCGCTGCAACCTGTCGCCACCACCCGTCGGGCGGCGCTGGATACGCCGCCGGACCCTCGCCGAGGAGCACCACTGGCGGGCGACCCGGTACGGCGACGGCTGGACGCCCGCGCCACCGGACGTCAGGACGCATGAACCCGCCGTGCTCGCCCCGGTCTACCGGCAGCTCCGCAAGGCGCTCGAGGACGGCCGGAACGAGCCGGGCGCGGCCGACTTCTACTACGGCGAGATGGAGATGCGCCGCCACGACGCCACGGCGTCCTGCGGTGAGCGGACGCTGCTGCGGCTGTACTGGGCACTCTCCGGATACGGCCTGCGCGCCGTGCGTGCCCTGGCCTGGCTGGTCCTGGCGATGACGGCCACCGTGCTCGTGATGATGCTGTGGGGGCTGCCACAGGCCGACCCGGACCCGGTGAGCGCCGGGACCACCGACGGCCGCCGAGTGACCCTGACGACCAAGAAGCCGACACCCGTCAACCCGAAAGGGCCGTACACGAGGCGCCTGTCGTCCGCGCGGTTCGAGAAGTCCGTGCGGGTGGTGACCAACTCGGTGATCTTCCGGGCCTCCGGACAGGACCTGACCACCACCGGGACGTACGCCGAGATGACCGCCCGCCTCGTCGAGCCGGCCCTGCTCGGGCTTGCCGTCCTCGCCGTGCGCAGCCGCGTGAAGCGATGACGTGCCCCGTCACCGAGCTGGAGTGCTTCTCCAGCGCCCGCTCCGCCTCAGACCGTGCGCGCGGCGTCGAGGACCTGCAGTCGCTCTTCGGCCGGGTGGCCGTCGACGACCGCGCGCACGACTTCGATTGCATCGCTGCCGTCACCGGCCAGGCCATGCAGAGGTACGGCCAAATGATTCACCGGCGTACACCACAGGGGAACACCTCACGTCACCCTGTGGTGCCGCAGCAGGCGGCCTTACGTCCTACGCGTCGGAGAGCAGCGGATCGTAGGGGGTCGAACGCCGGCGACCTGACATGAAGGACAGGAAGTCCCGCACGAACGCGCTTCGGGAGTAACGCCCGTCGGCATTGACGACGGTTCGCCCGAAGCCTCTCCTGAACAGGGCCCGGTACTCCTCGGCGTCGACGAACTGATCGCCGTCCGCGTCCGTGACGTCGAAGAGGACCTCGGCGACCCTGATCAGTGCCGGTCCTGCCAGGGACGGGACCGCGGCCACGTACTCCTCCTCGCTCACCCGTCCGTCCCCGTCACTGTCCAGGGCCGCCTGGAGCTCCCTCCACCACGCGGCGAACGCGTCGTACAGGCGGGTCTCCTCCGGCTCGTCCAGGTCGAGACGGGAGCAGAGCTCCCTGGCCATGGCGGCGAGATCGGGCCAGTCCAGAATGCCGTCCCCGGTCTGGTCCAGTACATCGCTGAAGAATTCGCGGGCCCCCCTCCGGTTCTCGTCCCCGCCCGGACCGTCCGGGGCGCCCGGTTGGGCCGGAACCGGCGTGATCAGCCGGAACAGCGCGCCGGCCCGTTTCGTCCGGGCGCGCAGCGTGGTGAGCGTCTCGGCCCAGGGGCCGTCGCTGTCCGGCGACAGGTTGAGCAGGCTGACGACGTTCTCCGTCTGGACCCAGTTGTCGGGCAGGGCGCCGGCCAGACGGGCAGCCATGTAGGCGCTCTGCATGAGGGTCTGCGCGCCCGGGACCTCCGGCAGCCCCGCCCGACGGCGGAAGACCTCGGGGAGGGACGCTACGGTGATGGTGCCGATGACCGGCCCCGCCAGCGCACGACCGGTCGCCCAGAGTGTGGGCAGCCCCGCGAACAGCGGCGGAGCCGGCAGATGCTCGAAGAGCCTGTAGAGGATGGTGCGCAGTGCCTCCGTGTTCTGCAGTTCCTCCGCGACCATGCGGTCGTAGTACTGCCAGAACTCGGGCAAGGTGGGCGGGAGGTGGCCCGCCTGGTCTCCCAAGGCGGCCAGAAAGGCCTGGAATTCGGCGTAGAGCCGTTCCATGGTGATCTGGTCCAACGGCTGTCCGCTCAGCCGGCACATGGTGACGGAGCTCTCGAAGAGCGTCGCCACCACCCACGCCCGCACCTCGGGGTCCATCGCGTCGTAAGGCTGGTTCCTCGCGTCCGTGCCGCTCAGTCGTGCGTGCATGCGGTTGAGCCGTGCCGCCTCCCGCTGCCGTGTGTCTTCGTCCGCTCCGAACATGCGCTGCAGGCTCACAAGGGTGTTGCGCAGCCGTCGCCACGGGTGCACCACGAAGGAGGAGTTGTCGGCCAGTGCCGCGCCGATCTGCGGGTGGGCGGCTTCCAGCACCGTGGCTCTGACGACGGCCAGTGCCCAGCGGGGATCGTTGAAGAAGCGGTGGAACTGCGACCCCGGGCCGAACAGGGATTCGGCCGGTGATTCGGTGGCTTCCCGGCCGAGTCCTTCGTACGGCCCACCGGGCCCGGTCCGCGTGCAGCAAGTGCTGTCCGTGTCCTTCACCTTTGAGGTCCTCCATTCGCTTGCGGTGCCACGCCGCCGAAGCGGCGGTCGCGACGCCGGTATTCGTGCAGGCACTCCAGAAGGTGCGGCGCACGGAAGTCGGGCCAGAGCACCGGAGGGAAGATCCACTCGGCGTAGGCCACCTGCCAGAGCATGAAGTTGGAGATGCGCTGTTCGCCGGAGGTACGGATGACGAGGTCCACGTCAGGCGTGTCGGGCACCGGCAGATGCGCGGCGAAGCGGGCCTGGTCGACGGCGTCGGCGGGCACCCCGGCGCGGATGAGTGACCGCGCCGCGGCGACGATGTCCTGGCGCCCGCCGTGGTCGAACGCCACGGTCAGCGTCATGCCCCGGTTGCCCTCGGTGAGTGTCATCAGGTCGGCGAAGTCCTGGGCCAGAGGGGCGGGAATCCTCGGATCCTCAGCCCCCAGCAGCCGGCACCGGATGCCACGCGCGTGCAGCAGCAGCGCGTGTTTGCGCACCACGCGGCGTACCAGGCGCATGAGGAAGTCGATCTCCTCGCCCGGGCGCCGCCAGTTCTCGGTGGAGAAGGCGTACAGGCTGAGCCATTCGACCCCGGCCGACCGCGCCGCCTCGATGACGTCGATCACCGTCGCCTCGGCCGCCCTGTGCCCGGACGTACGCGGCAGGGAGCGTTGCTGCGCCCACCGGCCGTTCCCGTCCATCACGCACGCGACGTGGCGAGGCACCGGGCGCTGCCGCTCCTCACCGGGCGAGCCGCATGGCTGTGCCGGAACCGCCGGCACGGCGGAGGCCTCAGGCTGCACGCCGACGCCGTCGGCCGACCCGCCCGTGGCATGCGTTCGACCGGCCGGCCCTGCTGTACCGAACGTCATTGAAGCGCCCCCTTCGACTCGCGTCCGCCGGGCTTCGCCGGGACCGTGACGCCGTTGCGGAGGGCGGGGGCAGCGGGCCACCGGCCTGCGCGTCCCCCGACTGCCCCTCACTCAGCAGAGTGCCGGTGCCCGGCCTTCGGCGCATCGCGATGCCCGCTTGTTCACCCGTAGCACGTCAGTCGGAGGGTCTGCCGACCGGAAGCTGCTGACCCTGCACCCTCAGGGCAGCGTGACGTCCGTCACAGTGGGACGCTTTCGCCCGTCGACAGGTTGGCGGGATGAGCGATCGACAAGGTGTGGCGACGACGCCGGACGGGCCGTGGCGCAGTGGCGGGAACTGACCGCCTGGCTGGTCGACCGGGCCCGGCGTCGGCGGCCTGTCTTCGGCCCGGTGCCGGGGAAGAGGCGCTCGTCGGTGAGGGGGGCCTGCCCGGTGACCTCGTGGGCGTCGTACTCCTTGGCGCCCTTCCAGGTCATCGAGCCGTCCCAGGCGAAGCTGGTGTCGGCGGCCGTGCAGCCGAAGTCGCACCGAGGATCGAAATCGATCTTGATGTCGTTCGTCATCGCCGGGGTGGGTCCGCGGCTCTGCGACAGTGACGGCAGCTCCCGCGCACAGCGGTGGAACGTCAGCCGATGAGTTTTCCCGGTGCGTGCGGTCTCATTACTGACATCCGACTCAGGAGGAAGCACGTGGGACAGCTGCTGAGGGTCCAGAACTTCACCGTCTCGAGCGACGGATTCGGTGCCGGTGAGCACCAGAGCCTCGAGAAACCGTTCGGCGACGCAGATCCCGGGGCCCTGATGTCCTGGGCCGGCGCCACGGCGGGCTGGCCCAATCGCACCGAGCCCGGGGGGACCCGGGGCCTCGACGACTACTTCACCCGGGACTTCGCGAACAACATCGGCGCCGAGATCATGGGCCGCAACGAGTTCGGGCCTCAGCGCGGGCCCTGGGAGAACGAGGAGTGGCGTGGCTGGTGGGGTGAGGAGCCCCCCTTCCACACCCCGGTGTTCGTCATGACCCACCACAAGCGACCCTCGTTCACCCTCTCCGACACCACGTTCCACTTCGTCGACGGCGATCCCGCCCACGTCCTCGAACAGGCACGGGAGGCCGCGCGGGGCCAGGACGTCCGGCTCGGCGGCGGGGTCACCACCGTCAGGCAGTTCCTCGACGCCGGCCTCGTCGACACCTTGCACGTGGTGGTCGCCCCGGTGAAGATCGGTGCCGGGGTACGCCTCTGGGAGTCGCCCGACGAGCTGGTCGACCGGTACCACCTCGAGGTCGTCCCCAGCCCGAGCGGTGTGACGCACCACCTGTTCTGGCGGAGGTGACACCAGGCGGTCACCGCTGCGGGCAGCCGGGGCTCAGCGCACTTCCTGGATGCGGATCTGGTTGCCCGCGGGGTCGCGGAAGGCGCAGTCGCGGACGCCGTACGGCTGCTCGGTCGGCTCCTGGATGACCTCGGCGTCGCCGGCCTGCAGCTTCTCGAAGGTGGCGTCGAGGTCCTCGGTGGCCAGGAGGATCCAGCCGTAGGTGCCCTTGGCCATCATCTCGACGACGGTGCGGCGCTCGTCCTCGGTGATGCCCGGGTCGGCGGCCGGCGGTGCCAGCAGGATGGACGTGTCGGGCCGGCCGGCGGGGCCGACCGTGATCCAGCGCATCGTGCCGGTTCCGACGTCGCTGCGCACCTCGAAACCGAGGGTGTCGCGGTAGAAGGCCAGGGCTGCGTCCGGGTCGTCGTGCGGGAGGACGCTCGTACGGATGTTGATGTCCATGGCGGTCACGCTAGCGGGGGTTCGGGGGCCCGGGCTTCTCGATTCCTGATCGGTCTGGTCACCTGTTTCGCCACGCACGGCGGCACCCCCGCGGCGTTGCTCTCCGCCTGGCGCCGGTAGGCGCTGGGCGGCATGCCGACCAGCTCCGTGAAGCGCGTGCTGAAGGTGCCCAGCGAGGAGCAGCCGACCTCGAAGCAGACCTCGGTGACGCCGAGGTCGCCTCGCCGCAGCAGCGCCATCGCCCGCTCGATACGCCGTGTCATCAGGTAGCCGTACGGCGATTCGCCGTACGCCCGCCGGAACTGGCGGCTGAGGTGCCCGGCCGACATGTTCACGCCCCGGGCGAGCGCCTCGACGTCCAGCGGCTGCGCGTACTCCCGGTCCATCCGGTCGCGGACACGGCGCAGCAGTGCCAGGTCACGCAGGTACTGCGCCTCGGTGGGTCTGCTCGTCACGTGCGTGATCGTGCCACGCCTGGTCGGAGCCGCGCACCGCGTTCAGGCAACAGGCGGGGGCGTGGCGCGGAGGTTGACGCCTCAGTGAGCTTCCTTCTCCCACTCGAAACCGTCCGGGTCGGTGAAGGGGCCGATGTCGCTGCCGAGCGCGATCCGGTGCGATCCGGTGCCGTCCGGCGGGACGCCGGCGTCCTTGGCCAGGGCCCGGCGCCCGTAGAGCGCCAGCGTGACGGGGCTCGTGGGGGTGTCGAACTCGACGTATTTGCGGCCGAAGCTCTTCCCCACGGTGAGGCCATGGCCGACGTAGAACCGCTTGCTCGCGAGCACGTCCTCGACTCCCAGCAGCAGCACGAAGCGGTCGATCTGCCGGGTGGCCGGGCCCTTGTCCTTCTTCGCGGAGGTGGCGATCTTCCAGAGCGTCCCGTCGGGAGCCCGTACGACGCCGCCGTAACCCCAGAGCGACTTCGTGGCCGGCTTCACCGCCGAGGCACCGGCGTCGAGTGCGGAGGCGACCAGGCTGTTGACCGTGGACGGCTGGGAGACCGTGAGCGACAGCGTGAAGCCGCGGAAGCCGGTCGTCGGCGCCTCAGAAGCCCGTAGGCGCAGCTCAGGGCCCAGACCGAAGGCGGCGGAGTAGAAGGGTTCGGCGGCGGTGGGGTCGGCCACCTCGAGGGTGACGGATGCGATGGAAGCCATGGAACGAAGTTATGGCGACTCCGCGCCGCGCGCTTCTCGATTCCTGACCGGTCCGGCCCGGGGCTGTCCGAGGCCCGGGGCCGGGTCCGCTGCGGCTCCCGTCTCCGGCCTTGTGGTGCCGCCCCCGGTCACGCGGCGCCGGGAGCGTACGCGGTGTCCATGAGCGGCGGCCCACGGCAGCACATCGCGGACGCCCGCTCGTTCACACAGGGGCAGTGGCACGAAATCGCCCGTGCCGTCGAGGGCCTCAACGGTGGCCGCCTCACCCTGGACATCGCCCGCCGCGATCGCCTCGACAGCCCGCGGGACACCTGATCCCCCTCAGGTGCCGAAGGAGATGTCCCTGGTCACCCGGTCCGCCGACGCCAGCAAACTCTGGCGGACCTGACTGGTGCGGTACATCCGGTCCGCCCGGAAGGAGACGCCGAGCGACCCGACCGTACCGCCGCCGCCGTACACCGGCACCGCGATGCACACCGTGCCGAGGTTGTACTCCTCCCGGTCCATCACCGCCGGTACCGAACGCGACGACTCGAGCTGCCGGATCAGCTCCTCCCGGTGCGTGATCGTGCGGGGGGTGAGGTCGGTGAGCGTGTGCCGCGTGAGGTATTCGACCCGGGCCTCGGCGTCCAGCTCACGCAGGACGCACTTGCCGAGTGCCGTGGCGTGCCCGGCGTCCTGGAAACCCACCCAGAGGTCGACCCTGGGCGTCTGCGGGCTGTCGACGATCTCGGCGATCCTGATCTCGCCCTCCTCGTAGAAGGTGAGATAGGCGGCGGCCGACACGTCGTCCCGCAACGAGGCGAGGGCGGGGCGGACCAGACCGGCCACGTCGTGCGCGAAGTGGTCGCCGTGCGGCATGTCGCCCAGGCCGAACGAACCGTCGTCGAGCCTGCGGAGGTAGCCGTCCCGCGTGAGGTCCCGCAGCAGCCCCAGGGCCGTGTCCGGCGGCAGCCCCGCCTGCCGCGCCAGCTCGTTCGCGGGCGCGCCGCCGTCGTGCGCCGCCACGGCTTCCATCAAGCGGAACGCGTACTGGACAGAAGCGATCGGCGTGTGGCCCGCTCGGTCACCCATCCCACAAGCTTGGACCTGCGGGCGGGAGGCAGCAAGGCAGGACGTGGCTCTCCGGCCGGTGGGCCGCTCAGTCCTCGCCCTCCAGGTCACCCTCGGTCTCCAGGAACACCTGGCGCAGCGCTTCGAGGACCGCCGGGTCGGGCTTCGCCCACATCCCGCGGGACTCCGCCTCCAGAAGGCGCTCCGCGATTCCGTGAAGGGCCCAGGGGTTGGCGTGCTGGAGGAACGCGCGGTTCGTCGGGTCCAGGACGTACGTCTCGGTGAGCTTGTCGTACATCCAGTCCGCGACCACGCCCGTCGTCGCGTCGTACCCGAAGAGGTAGTCGACCGTCGCGGCGAGCTCGAAGGCGCCCTTGTAGCCGTGGCGGCGCATCGCCTCGATCCACTTCGGGTTGACCACCCGGGCGCGGAACACCCGGGACGTCTCCTCGACCAGGGTGCGGGTGCGGACCGTCTCGGGGCGGGTCGAGTCGCCGATGTACGCCTCGGGGGCGGTGCCCTTCAGCGCGCGTACGGTCGCGACCATGCCGCCGTGGTACTGGAAGTAGTCGTCCGAGTCCGCGATGTCGTGCTCACGGGTGTCGGTGTTCTTCGCCGCCACCGCGATCCGCTTGTACGCGGTCTCCATCTCGTCCCGGGCCGGGCGTCCGTCCAGCTCACGGCCGTAGGCGTAGCCGCCCCACACCGTGTAGACCTCGGCGAGGTCGGCGTCCGTACGCCAGTCGCGGGAGTCGATGAGCTGGAGCAGCCCGGCGCCGTACGTCCCCGGCCGGGAGCCGAAGATGCGGGTGGTGGCGCGCCGCTCGTCGCCGTGTTCGGCCAGGTCGGCCTGGGTGTGGGCGCGTACGAAGTTCTGCTCGGCGGGCTCGTCCAGTGAGGCGGCCAGGCGGACGGCGTCGTCCAGCAGACCGATGGTGTGCGGGAACGCGTCGCGGAAGAAGCCGGAGATGCGCAGCGTGACGTCGATGCGCGGGCGGCCGAGCTCCTCGTACGGGATCGCCTCCAGGCCGGTGACGCGGCGCGAGGCGTCGTCCCAGACGGGGCGTACGCCGAGCAGGGCGAAGGCCTCGGCGATGTCGTCGCCCGCGGTGCGCATCGCGCTGGTGCCCCACAGGGACAGGCCGACGGAGGTGGGCCAGTCGCCGTTGTCCGCGCGGTAGCGCTCCAGGAGCGAGTCGGCGAGGGCCTGGCCGGTCTCCCAGGCGAGGCGGGACGGGACGGCCTTCGGGTCGACGGAGTAGAAGTTGCGGCCGGTCGGCAGGACGGTGACCAGGCCCCGGAGCGGGGAACCGGACGGGCCCGCGGGGACGAAGCCGCCGTTCAGCGCGTGGACCGCGTGGTCGAGCTCGTCGGTCGTCGCGGCGAGGCGGGGCACGACCTCCCGGGCGGCGAAATCGAGGATGTCGGCGACGGCCTGCGGGTGTCCCGCGGCCACACCGGCGACGGCGGCCGGGTCCCAGTCCTCGTCGTCCATCGCCTGGACGAGCGCCCGGGCCTGCTCCTCGGTCTCGTCGGCGGCCGTGCGGGTGGCCGCCGACTCGTCCAGGCCGAGCGCCTCGCGCAGGCCGGGCAGGGACGCCGTACCGCCCCAGATCTGGCGGGCGCGCAGGACGGCGAGGACCAGGTTGACGCGGTCCTTGCCGGCCGGAGCGGCGCCCAGGACGTGCAGGCCGTCGCGGATCTGGACGTCCTTGATCTCACAGAGCCAGCCGTCGAGATGCATGATGAACTCGTCGAAGCCCTCGTCCTCCGGCCGGTCCTCCAGCCCCAGGTCGTGGTCGAGCTTCGCGGCCTGGATGAGGGTCCAGATCTGGGCGCGGACGGCCGGGAGCTTGGCCGGGTCCATCGCGGCGATCTGGGCGTGCTCGTCCAGGAGTTGTTCGAGGCGGGCGATGTCGCCGTAGCTGTCGGCCCGCGCCATCGGCGGCACCAGGTGGTCGACGAGGGTCGCGTGCACGCGGCGCTTGGCCTGGGTGCCCTCGCCCGGGTCGTTGACCAGGAACGGGTAGACCAGCGGCAGATCGCCCAGCGCGGCGTCGGGGCCGCAGGCGGCGGAGAGGCCGGCGTTCTTGCCGGGCAGCCACTCCAGGTTGCCGTGCTTGCCGAGGTGGATCATCGCGTCGGCGCCGAAGCCGTTGTCGTCGGCGGACGCGGCGATCCAGCGGTACGCGGCCAGGTAGTGGTGCGAGGGCGGCAGATCGGGGTCGTGGTAGATCGCGATCGGGTTCTCGCCGAAGCCGCGGGGCGGCTGGATGAGGATCAGCAGATTGCCGCGGCGCAGGGCCGCGAGCACGATGTCGCCCTCGGGGTTGCGGGACCGGTCGAGGAACATCTCGCCGGGCGCCGGGCCCCAGTGCTGCTCGACCGACTCGCGCAGCTCGGCGGGAAGCGTGGCGAACCAGCGGCGGTAGTCGGCGGCGGGGATCCGGACCGGGTTGCGGGCCAGCTGCTCCTCCGTGAGCCACTCCTGGTCGTGGCCGCCGGCCTCGATGAGCGCGTAGATCAGCTCGTCGCCGTCGCCCGAGACCAGACCCGGGATCTCCTCCTCGGGGCCGAAGTCGTAACCCTCGGCGCGCAGCCGGCGCAGCAGCGCCACGGCGCTCGCGGGGGTGTCGAGGCCGACGGCGTTACCGATGCGGGAGTGCTTCGTCGGGTACGCGGACAGGACGAGCGCGATCCGCTTCTCGGCGGCCGGAATGTGGCGGAGCCGGGCGTGACGTACGGCGATCCCGGCGACGCGGGCGGCCCGCTCGGGGTCGGCGACGTAGGCGGGCAGACCGTCCTCGTCGATCTCCTTGAAGGAGAACGGCACGGTGATCAGGCGGCCGTCGAACTCGGGGACGGCGATCTGGGTCGCGGCGTCCAGCGGGGAGACGCCCTCGTCGTTCTCCTCCCAGGCCGCACGCGGGCTGGTGAGGCAGAGCGCCTGGAGGACGGGTACGTCGAGGCCGGTGAGGGCGCCCGCGTCCCAGGACTCGTCGTCGCCGCCCGCCGAAGCGGTGGCCGGCTTGGTGCCGCCCGCCGCGAGGACCGTGGTCACGATGGCGTCGGCGGCGCGGAGTTCGTCGATGAGTTCGGGCTCCGGCGTGCGCAGCGAGGCGACGTACAGCGGGAGGGGGCGGGCGCCGGCGTCCTCCACGGCGGTGCAGAGCGCCTCGATGAACGCGGTGTTCCCGCTCATGTGGTGGGCGCGGTAGTAGAGCACCGCGACGGTCGGGCCGGTGACGTCCCGGGCGGTCCGCTCCAGCGGGCCCCACGCGGGGGCCGGGGCGGGCGGCTCGAAGCCGTGGCCGGTGAGCAGCACGGTGTCGGAGAGGAAGCGGGCCAGCTGCTCCAGGTTGGCGGGGCCGCCGTGCGCGAGGTAGGCGTGCGCCTCGGCGGCGATGCCGATCGGCACGGTGGAGGCGGCCATCAGCTGTGCGTCGGGGGCCTGTTCACCGGTCAGCACGACGACGGGCCGGCCGGTGGCGAGCACCTGGTCGAGACCGTCCTGCCAGGCCCGGACACCGCCGAGGAGGCGTACGACGACGAGGTCGGTGCCGTCCAGGAGCTGGGGAAGGTCGTCGAGAGGGAGCCGGGAAGGGTTCGCGTAGCGGTAGCTGACCGGACCCTGGGAAGCGCGGGCGCTCAGCAGGTCGGTGTCGGACGTCGACAGGAGCAGGATCATGCGGCGTCAGCCCTTCCTCGGGGTGTCCACGCCCCGGGCAGTGTCGGTTGGGTCTCCCCTGCCCCGGCGCGAAGCCGGGGGTTCGGGAAAGGGAGTTCCTGACTCGCACGGCCGGTGGGCCGGGCTCACAGTGGCGGGACCGCGCCGGAATCTCACCGGGCTTCCTCCCCTGTCGCCGTCTGGCGATGGCGGACCCAACGGACCGCCGCTAGGCATAGTAGGCGCCGGGTGGGGGGTGCTGACCAGACGGCCCCCGCCCTGACCGGCGCGGCAGCGGGTGGCGCGGAGGCTACGTGTCCCGTAGGTCACAGTGACCGTAGGGGTGCGCCACGGTCACGGTCGGTATGCTCGCCGCCATGTCCGCCTCCCCCCTTCCGTCCCGGTCTCCGGGCGATGCGTGTGCCCGGAGCAGCGGCGACGCCTGCCCCGGCGCGCTGCGTCTGCACCGGGCGGACGACGGTGCGCTGGCGCGGATCCGGATACCCGGCGGGGTGCTGACACCCCGCCAGGCGGAGGCGCTGGGGCTGGCCGCCGAGCGCTTCGGCGACGGTGAGCTGCATCTCACCTCACGCGGAAACGTCCAGCTGCGCGGGCTCACCCCGGACTGCGGCGCGGAGCTGGCCGGACTGCTGGACGCGGCCGGACTGCTGCCCTCCGGACGCCACGAGCGTGTACGCAACGTGGTCGCCTCCCCGCTCTCCGGGCTCGACGGCCTCGGGAGCGCCGACGTACGCCCTTGGCTGATCGCACTGGACCGCCTTCTGTGCGGAAGCGACAACGCGACGGCGCTTTCCGGACGTTTCCTGTTCGCACTCGACGACGGCCGCGGCGACGTGGACGCTCTCGGCGCCGACCTGACCCTGCGGGGCCACGACGACGGCAGCGCGCTCCTGCGCATCGGGGACGATGACGCCGTCCTCCGCGTCCCCTACGCCGACGGCCCCCGGGCCGCGCTGACCGCAGCCGAGGTCTTCCTCGACTCCGCCCGTGACAGCGGCGCCTGGCGGGTCAAGGACCTGCCGGACGCCACGGCCGCCGCGCTGCCCCCCGAGGTCGCCCGACGGCTCGGGCAGGCCGGCGTCGCCGTCACCCCGGGGACGGCCCACCCCCGCCCCCTGGAAGCCCTGCCGCCGGCCCCCGGCCCCGTCCCGGGCGACCGCGCCGAGGCCGCGTTCTCCGTCGGCGTACCGCTGGGGCGGCTGGACCTGGACCGGTGGCGGCTGCTGTCGAGCGCCGGGGAACTGCGCCTCACCCCGTGGCGCGGGGTCGTCGTCACCGGCATCGGACCCGACCGCGCCGACAGCCTGCTGGACGGCCTCACCGGGGCCGGTCTGATCACCGGGCCCGGGTCCCCGTGGGCCGGTGTCGGGGCCTGTATCGGGCGGCCCGGCTGCGCGAAGTCGCTGGCCGACGTACGGGCCGATGCGGGGGCCGCCGTCGGACCGGCCGGACGGCTCCCTGTGTACTGGTCCGGGTGCGAACGCCGCTGCGGCCATCCGCGGGGGGAGTGGATCGACGTGGTCGCCACCCCCGGCGGACACCGGATCTCCCATGTGCGGGAGGACCGGGCCATGGAGACGGCAACGGTCCGGGACGACCCGGCCGCGCTCGCCGACGCCGTGGCAGCGGCCCGGGGCACGCACACCTGACCACGACGTACCACCACCCCTGTTCGACCTGTTCGATGAAGAAAGCGACAGCACTGTGCATCAGTACGAGAAGGACGGACCGGCGATCTACCGCCAGTCCTTCGCCACCATCCGCGCGGAGGCGGATCTGGCAGGGCTACCCGCCGATGTGAGCCAGGTCGCCGTCCGGATGATCCACGCCTGCGGCATGGTCGACCTCGTACGCGACATCGCCTTCTCACCGAACGCGGTGGCGGACGCCCGTGCGGCCCTGCGGTCCGGCGCGCCGATCCTCTGCGACGTGGCCATGGTCGCCAGCGGTGTGACGCGCAAGCGCCTGCCCGCGGACAACGACGTGGTCTGCACCCTGTCGGACCCCGCCGTCCCCGGGCTGGCGGCGAAGCTCGGCACCACGCGCAGCGCCGCCGCCCTGGAGCTGTGGCGGGACCGGATGGAGGGCGCGGTCGTCGCCGTCGGCAACGCGCCCACCGCGCTCTTCCGGCTGCTGGAGATGATCGAGGAGGGCGCCCCGCGCCCCGCCGCCGTCATCGGTGTGCCCGTCGGATTCATCGGCGCCGCCGAGTCCAAGGAGGCTCTGGCCGCCCACCCTTCGGGCCTTGAGCACCTCGTCGTGCGCGGCAGGCGCGGTGGCAGCGCCATCGCCGCCGCCGCCCTCAACGCGATCGCCAGCGAGGAGGAGTGAGCGTGCCCGAGCAGCAGCGGACGACCGGCACGGGGCGGCTGTACGGCGTCGGCCTCGGCCCGGGCGACCCTGCCCTGATGACCGTGAGGGCCGTGCAGATCATCGGTGAGGCCGACGTCGTCGCGTACCACTCCGCCCGGCACGGCCGCTCCATCGCCCGCTCGATCGCGGCGCAGCACATCCGCGCCGACCACATCGAGGAGGCACTGGTCTACCCCGTCACGACGGAGACCACGGACCACCCGGGCGGCTACCGGGGCGCGTTGGACGAGTTCTACACCGAGGCCGCGGACCGTCTCGCGGCGCACCTCGACGCCGGGCGCACCGTCGCCGTACTCGCCGAGGGCGACCCGCTCTTCTACGGCTCGTACCAGCACATGCACAAGCGGCTCGCGGACCGTTACGACACCGAGGTCATCCCCGGCGTCACCTCGGTCAGCGCCGCCGCCGCCCGTCTCGGCACCCCGCTGGTCGAGGCCGAGGAGGTGCTGACGATCCTGCCGGGCACCCTGCCCGAGGAGGAGCTGACGGCACGTCTGGCGGCCACGGACTCCGCCGTGGTGATGAAGCTGGGCCGGACGTTCCCCGCAGTGCGCCGCGCCTTCGAGGCGTCCGGCCGGCTGCCCGAGGCGCGGTACGTCGAGCGCGCCACCATGGCCGGGGAGCGGACCGGCGACCTGGCGGACACCGACGCGGACTCCGTGCCGTACTTCGCGGTCGCCGTGCTGCCCAGCCGGATCGACGCCCGCCGGCCCTCACCGGCAGCGGGCCCGCACAGCGGCGAGGTCGTCGTGGTCGGCACCGGGCCGGCCGGACCGCTGTGGCTGACGCCCGAGACACGCGGCGCGCTGGCCGCCGCCGACGACCTGGTCGGCTACACGACGTATCTGGACAGGGTGCCGGTGCGGCCCGGCCAGCAGCGCCACGGCTCCGACAACAAGGTCGAGTCCGAGCGGGCCGAATTCGCCCTCGACCTGGCCCGCCGCGGGCGCCGCGTCGCCGTGGTCTCAGGTGGCGACCCGGGGGTCTTCGCCATGGCGACGGCCGTACTGGAAGTGGCCTCGCAGGACGCGTACACGGACATCGCGGTGCGGGTGCTCCCCGGGGTGACGGCTGCCAACGCCGCCGCCGCCAGGGCGGGTGCGCCGCTGGGCCACGACTACGCCACCATCTCCCTCTCGGACCGGCTGAAGCCGTGGGAGGTCATCGCCGAGCGGCTGCGCGCGGCGGCCACGGCCGACCTCGTCATGGCGCTGTACAACCCCGGTTCCCGCAGCCGGACATGGCAGGTCGGCAAGGCCCGCGACCTGCTGCTGGAGCACCGCTCCCCGGACACGCCCGTCGTGCTCGGCCGCGATGTCGGAGGTCCGGCGGAGAGCGTGCGGACGGTGCGGCTGGCCGATCTGGACCCGGGCGAGGTGGACATGCGGACGATCCTCATCGTCGGGTCCTCCCAGACGCGCTGGGTGCGCCGGGGCGACGGACAGCAGATCGTCTGGACGCCGCGCCGCTACCCGGAGGACTGACAGCGGGCGCCTCCCGGACCGGTCCCGCTCCAGGGTCACGGCCCGGTGAGGCGCCGCAGCAGCGCGAGGGCCTCCTCGGGCGTCCCGGCCACGGGCACACCCGGGGGGACCGGCGGCCGTCCGACCACCACCACCGGGATTCCGGCCTCGCGGGCGGCGGCGAGCTTGGGGGCGGTGGCGTCACCGCCGCTGTCCTTGGTGACGAGGACTTCGACGCGATGGCGCCGGATCAGCTCCCGCTCGCCCTCCAGGGAGAACGGCCCCCGGTCCAGCAGCACCTCCATCCGAGCCGGGTGCGGGGCCTCGGGGGCGTCCACCGAACGCATCAGGAACCACAGCGAGTCCAGCCCCGCGAAAGCCGCCAGACCCATGCGTCCCGTGGTGAGGAAGACGCGTGACCCGAGCTCCGGCAGCAGCTCCGCCGCACCCGCGAGGGAGTCGGTGACGTGCCACCGGTCGCCCTCCACCGGCACCCAGCCGGGCCGTCGGAGTGCCAGCAGGGGAACATGGACAGCGGCGGCGGCCGAGGCCGCGTGGAAACTGATCGTGCCTGCGAAGGGATGGGTGGCGTCGATGACCGCATCCACATGGTGTGCGCGGAGCCACTCGGCCAGGCCCTCGGCCCCGCCGAAGCCGCCGACGCGTACCTCACCGGGCGGCAGCCTCGGCCGGGCGACGCGTCCCGCGAGTGAGCTGGTCACCCGGATCCCGTCCGCCGCCACCAGGGACTCCGCGAGCCGGCGGGCCTCCGTGGTGCCGCCGAGGACGAGTACGTGCAAGGGCATCGGATCGGTCCATCCATGAGCAGTGAGGCGCAGGCCATCCATGAGCAGTGAGGCGCAGGGCGGGCGCACCGCCCAACTCAAGCACACCGGTCTCCGGCCCGGATGGACGACCGGGGCCTGTGCGACGGCGGCGACCACGGCCGCGTACACGGCCCTCCTGACCGGCGACTTCCCCGACCCGGTGACCATCACCCTGCCCAGGGGCCAGACCCCCGCCTTCGCGCTCGCGGTGGAGGAGCTCGCCGACGGCAGGGCCACGGCGGGCGTGGTCAAGGACGCGGGCGACGACCCGGACGTCACCCACGGCGCGCTGGTGCGGTCCACCGTCCGGCTGCTGCCCGCGGGGTCCGGAGTGGTGTTCCGCGCCGGCCCGGGCGTGGGGACGGTGACCCTCCCCGGGTTGCCGCTCGACGTCGGGGAGCCCGCGATCAACCCCGTCCCCCGCCAGATGATGCGGGACCACATCGCGCGGGCGGCGGCGGAGCACGGGGGCACCGGCGACGTCGAGATCACGGTCTCGGTGGACGACGGCGAGGAGATCGCACGTTTCACGTGGAACATCCGCCTGGGCATCCTGGGCGGGATCTCGATCCTGGGCACGACAGGCATCGTGGTGCCTTACTCCTGCTCGGCCTGGATCGACTCGATCCGCCGCGGGGTGGACGTGGCACTCGCGGCCGGCCACCGGCACGTCGCGGGATGCACGGGCTCGACCTCGGAGAAGACCGTGGTGGCCGAGTACGGGCTGCCGGAGATCGCCCTGCTGGACATGGGGGACTTCGCGGGCGCGGTGCTGAAGTACGTACGCCGGCATCCGGTGGAGCGGCTGACCATCTGCGGCGGGTTCGCCAAGCTGTCCAAGCTGGCCGCCGGGCATCTGGACCTGCACTCGGGCCGCTCGCAGGTCGACAAGCCGTTCCTGGCGCGGCTGGCGCGGCAGGGCGGGGCGAGCGAGGAGCTGGCGGCGGAGATCGAGGCCGCCAACACCGGCCTCGCGGCCCTCCAGTTGTGCACGGCCGCCGGGGTACCGCTGGGCGACCTGGTCGCGGTGGGCGCACGGGACGAGGCGCTGTCGGTACTGCGGGGAGCGCCGGTGGCGGTGGATGTGATCTGCATCGACCGGGCGGGGGCCGTCGTGGGGCGCAGCGAGGCGCGGTGAGCCCAGCATGATCCGGACAACAGGCCCCTGAGGCGGGACGGCAGCCGTCCCGCCCGTCCGTCAGCAGGTGTGGCGGTCCCGCGCCGGGGAGTACAGGTGGCTGTCGCGGAACTGCTCCGCGCCCAGGGTCCTGCCGACCATGATCACGGCGGTACGGATCACCCCGGCCTCCTTCACCTGCTCCGCGATGGAGTCCAGCGTCCCGCGCAGGATGACCTCGTCCGGGCGCGAGGCCATGGCGACCACGGCGGTGGGGCAGTCCGCGCCGTAGTGCGGCAGCAGCTCGTCGACCACCCGGTCCACGTACCGCGCCGCGAGATGCAGCACGATCAGCGCGCCGCTGCGGCCCAGCGTGGCCAGGTCCTCGCCCTCGGGCATCGCGGTCGCCCGCTGGGCGATCCGGGTGAGGATCACGGTCTGGCCGACCGTGGGCACCGTCAGCTCCCGCTTGAGCGCCGCCGCGGCCGCGGCGAACGCGGGCACGCCGGGCACCACCTCGTACGGCACGCCCGCCTCGTCCAGCCGTCGCATCTGCTCGTTTACGGCGCTGAAGACCGACGGGTCGCCGGAGTGCAGCCGGGCCACGTCGTGACCCTCCTCGTGGGCCCGCACCAGCTCGGCGGTGATCTGGTCGATGTCGAGCTGGGCGGTGTCCACCAGCCGGGCGTCCGCCGGGCATTCGGCGAGGAGTTCACGCGGCACCAGGCTGCCCGCGTACAGGCAGACCGGGCTGGCGGCGAGGACACGGGCGCCGCGCACCGTGATCAGGTCGGCGGCGCCGGGGCCCGCGCCGATGAAGTACACGGTCATCTGTCGTCTCCTGGAGCGTGCGGGGTTTTCTGTACGGACCACTGCGTGACGGGCATCGCCTGACGCCAGCCGGTGAACCCGCCGACCGGCACGGCATGGGCCACCGAATGCCGGACCAGGTCGCCGCCGAGCCGCCGGTACCACTCGGCGAGCAGCGCCTCCGACTCCAGCGTGACCGTGTTGGCGACCAGCCGGCCGCCCGGGGGCAGCGCGTCCCAACAGGTGTCGAGCAGCCCCGGCGCGGTGAGCCCGCCGCCGATGAACACGGCGTGGGGCACGGGCAGTCCGGCCAGGGCGTCCGGTGCGTGGCCGGTGACCACACGCAGCCCGGGGACGCCGAGCCGGTCGGCGTTACGGGCGATGCGCCCCGCCCGCACCGGGTCGCGTTCCACGGTGACGGCACGGCAGGACGGATGGGTCCGCATCCACTCCGCCGCGATCGACCCCGAGCCGCCGCCGATGTCCCACAGAAGCTCGCCGGGGGCGGGAGCGAGTACGCCGAGGGTGGCCGCCCGGACATGGCGCTTGGTGAGCTGGCCGTCGTGCTCGTACGCCTCGTCGGGGAGCCCGGGTACGGCGCCGAGGCGCAGGGTGCCCGGGGTGCTCCGGCACTCCACCGCGATGACGTTGAGCGGGTCCCCGGCGGGATGCTCCCAGGTGCCGGCGATGCCGTCCAGGCAGTCCTCGGCCGGTGAGCCGAGCTGTTCGAGCACCCGCATCCGGCTGGGCCCGTAACCGTGGTCCCGCAGCAGGGCGGCCACGGCGGCGGGCGTGGCCGCGTCCGCGGAGAGCACCAGCAGCCGGCGCCCGTCGTACAGCGCCCCGGCCAGCCGGGCCGCGGGGCGGCCGACGAGGGTGACGGTCTCGGTGTCCTCCACCGGCCAGCCGAGCCGGGCGCAGGCATACGACACGGAGGACGGGTGCGGCAGCACCCGGAGCGCCCCGGCGCCCAGCTCCTCGGTGAGGGCCCGGCCGATGCCGTAGAACATGGGGTCGCCGCTGGCGAGGACGGCTGTCCTGCTCCCCGTGTGCGCGGCGAGCAGACCACGCACGGCGGGCCGCAGAGGCGACGGCCAGGGCACCCGCCGGCCCCGGCATTCCGGCGGGAGCAGACCCAGTTGGCGCTCGCCGCCGATCAGGACCTCCGCGTCCAGGAGCACCGCGCGGGCGCTCTCCGGGAGGCCGGCCCAGCCGTCGGCGCCGATCCCCACGACGCTCACGGCGGACGCGGGCGCCGGGACGGCGGGCGGGGGTGACACGGGTGACACAGCCGGTACCTCGGGGTTGGTGGGACGACGCAGCCGAACTCTACGGGGGCGGCTTCCGGACCCGTGCGGCGGAGTGATTCCGAAAAAACTTCCCGCGTGGTGTCGAGAACCGGTCGCCGGCTCCGACGTCCCCTGTGAGAGTTGCCCGCAAGGGGCGGCGACCGAGAAGCCGAGGAGCGACACCATGAAGTACCTCGTGATGGTTCAGGGTTCGCAGGCCGACTACGAGGCCATGAACGGCAAGCCGTCGGCCGGGAACCCGGCCTGGAGCAAGGAGGACATGCAGGCGATGTTCGCCTTCATGGGAAACCTCAACAACGACCTGGCCGAGTCCGGCGAGATGGTCGACGGCCAGGGCCTGACCGAACCCGCCAGGACCCGCTCGGTGCTGCCGGGCGCGGACGGCCGGCCGGTGATCACGGACGGACCTTACGGGGAGACCAAGGAGCAGCTCGCCGGGTACTGGGTGCTCGACTGCGCGAGCCTGGAGAGGGTCACCGAGATCGCGGCGCGCATCCAGGAGTGTCCGCAGCCGGAGGGTGCGCCGGTCTACCCGGTGCTGATCCGTCCCATCGACGAAGGCGGGGATTCGGGCGCCTGTGAGTAGGGCGCCCGCTCCGGGCGGGAGCCGTGTGAACGAAAGGCCGACCGGCGTCGAGAACCTGCTGCGCCACCACGCGCCGCAGGTCCTCGGCGCGCTCGTGCGCCGCTACGGCCACTTCGACACGGCGGAGGACGCCGTACAGGAGGCGATGTTCGCCGCCTCCCAGCAGTGGCCGGCCCACGGGCTGCCCGACAATCCGCGCGGCTGGCTGATCAGGATCGCGTCGCGGCGGCTGACGGACCAGCTGCGGGCCGACTCCGCGCGGCAGCGCCGTGAGGAGAGGGCCGCCGCGCTCACTCCCCGCGACGCGTTCACGGCCCCGCCGCCCGGGGAGAGCCCCGCTCCGGCCGCCGACGACACCCTCACCCTGCTCTTCCTCTGCTGCCACCCCGAGCTCTCCCCCGCCGCCCAGATCGCGCTGACCCTGCGTGCCGTGGGCGGCCTGACCACGGCCGAGATCGCCCGGGCCCATCTGGTGCCCGAGGCGACGATGGCCCAGAGGATCAGCCGGGCCAAGCAGAAGGTGCGGGGGGTGCCGTTCCGGCAGCCGGGCCCCGCCGACCACGACCTCCGCCTGGCCGCCGTGCTCCAGGTGCTCTACCTGATCTTCAACGAGGGGTACACCGCGACGTCCGGCCGCGAGCTTCACCGCCCCGACCTGGCCAGGGAGGCGATCCGGCTGACCCGTGCCGTCCGCGGGCTGCTGCCCCGCGACGGACGGGTGACCGGACTGCTGGCCCTGATGCTGCTCACCGAGGCCCGCAGCGCCGCCCGCAGCGGACCGCACGGTGAGCTGATCCCGCTCGACGAGCAGGACCGCACCCGGTGGGACGGAGCGGCCATCGGCGAGGGCACCGCCCTGGTGGAGGAGGCCCTGTCCCAGGCCCCGGCCGGGGCGTACCAGCTGCAGGCCGCGATCGCGGCGCTGCACGACGAGGCGGCCCGCGCCGAGGACACCGACTGGCCGCAGATCCTCGCCCTGTACGACCTCCTCGTACAGGGCGCCCCCGACCCGATGGCGGAGCTCAGCCGGGCGGTGGCTCTCGCCATGGTCAGGGGGCCCCGGGCCGGTCTGGCGGCTCTGACCGCCCTGGAGGACCGGCTGGCGGGCCACCACCGGCTGGACGCCGTGCGGGCGCACCTGCTGGAGAGGGCCGGGGACCTGGAGGCGGCACGCGCCGCCTATCTGAGGGCGGCCGACCGCACGCTCAGCGCACCCGAGGCCCGCTATCTGCGCCTCCGTGCGGCCCGGCTGCTGCCGCCGGCCGGCGGGAGCGCCGGGTAGCCGAGGCACCCGCGCCGTCGCGCACCGAGTCGCCGATCCCGGTCACTCTCGCGATCATCGAATACATGACCAAGAGCGACGACGGCAAGGCCCGCACCGTGCGGATCGCCCAGGAGCCCGACGCGGACGAGCTGCTGGGCCGCAGTCCGCTGGCCGCCCTCGTCGGCATGCTGCTGGACCAGCAGGTGCCGATGGAATGGGCGTTCACCGGCCCGTTCACGCTGGCACAGCGCATGGGGTCGGACGATCTGGACGCCCGGAGGATCGCCGCGTACGACCCGGACGCCTTCACCGAGCTGTTCACCACGAAACCGGCGCTGCACCGCTATCCGGGCTCCATGGCCAAGCGGGTCCAGCAGCTCTGCCAGTACCTGGTGACCGAGTACGACGGACGGGCGGAAGCGGTCTGGGCGGACGCCGCCACCGGGGCCGAGCTGCTGAAACGGCTCAACGCGCTGCCCGGGTTCGGCACCCAGAAGGCGCAGATCTTCCTGGCGCTGCTGGGCAAGCGGTTCGACGTACGTCCGACGGGCTGGCGGGAGGCCGCCGGGGCGTACGGCGAGGAGGGCTCGCACCGTTCGGTGGCCGACATCACCGGCCCCGACTCACTCGCCGAGGTGCGGGCGTACAAGCAGCAGGCGAAGGCGGCGGCCAGGGCGGGCCGGACCAGGTGACCGCGGAAGCCCGCCCCACGCCCGTCCACACCGGAAGGACTCCAGTGCGCACCACACGTCGCAGAGCCATGGCGGTCGTGGCCGCCGCCGCCCTGGCCACACCGCTTCTCCTCGCCGCGGCACCCGACCACGGTCAGGCGTCTCCGGCCGCCACGTCCGCGTCGCAGGACCCGGCCGAGGACGCCGCAGAGCTCGCGCGGCGGCTGGTCCGGGACGCGTCCGCCGACCACGCGTACCGCCACCTGGAGCGCTTCCAGGCCGTGGCCGACTCGGCGGACGGCCACCGCGCGGCCGGCTCACCCGGTTACGACGCCTCCGCCGCCTACGTCCACCAGCTGCTCCGGAAGGCCGGTTACAAGGTCGGCTACCAGGCGTTCGACTTCGTCTACACCGAGACGCTCGCCGAGAAGCTCTCCGTGGTCTCCCCCACGCCGCGTGACATCTCGGTCAGGGCGATGACGTACACCGCCTCCACCGGGGAGGGCGGCATCACGGCGGCCCTCGCCACCGTCCCCACCGACGCCACCACCGGCTGTGAGGCGGCCGACTACGCGTCGGGCGGCTTCAACGGGAGGATCGCCCTCATCGAGCGGGGCGGCTGCTCCTTCGCGGAGAAGCAGGCGGCGGCAGCGGTGGCGGGCGCGGACGGCGCGGTGATCTACAACAACACCGAAGGCGCCCTCGCCGGCACCCTGGGCGGTGCGGAGGCGGGGAAGATCCCCACCGGCGGAATCACCCAGGACGAGGGGAAGAAGCTGGTCGCGGAGGTGGCGAAGGGCGAGGTGAAGGTCTCCCTGGAGATCCGTGAGTTCCGGGAGGACCGCGTCACCCGCAACGTCGTCGCCGAGACCCCCGGCGGGAACGCCGCGAAGACGGTCATGCTCGGCGCACACCTCGACTCCGTCACCGACGGCCCCGGCATCAACGACAACGCGTCCGGATCGGCGGGACTCCTCGAAGTCGCCCTGGCACTGGCGGAGTCCCACCGGCCGCCCGCCAACAAGGTGCGGTTCGCCTGGTGGTCGGCGGAGGAGAACGGCCTGCTCGGCTCGGAGGCGTACGTCGCGAAGCTCTCCGGGGCACAACGCGAGAACATCGCGCTCTACCTCAACTTCGACATGATCGCCTCGCCGAACGGCGCGCAGTTCGTCTTCGACGGCGACGACTCCGACGGGGCGGGCCAGGGCCCGGGCCCCGAGGGGTCCGCCCAACTGGAGCGCGACATCAACGCGTTCCTGGACAGCGAGGGCAAGCCGCACACCGGCACGGACTTCAGCGGGCGCTCCGACTACGGGCCGTTCATCGAGGTCGGCATCCCGTCCGGCGGTACGGACACGGGCGCCGAGGGCATCAAGACGGCCGCCCAGGCCGAGACGTACGGCGGGACGGCCGGCGTCGCATACGACCCCTGCTACCACGCGGCCTGCGACGGCCTGGGAAACATCGACATGGAGCACTTCGACACCAACATCGATGTGATCGCCCACGCGGTCGGCACCTACGCCCACGATCTGAGCTCCCTGGACCGTCCGGCCCCGGCCGCGTCCGCCACCGGCGAGGAGCGCGGCGGCGGCCTGCGCCGGGGGCACGCCCACGGCGTCACCGGATAGCACGCGCCGCGAACCCGCACACCCCGGTGCGTCACCGGGCCGTCACCGCCCGGCCACCGGGGCACGCTCACAAACATGCCTCACACACATCACAGACGGTGCGCCGATTTAAGTGGCTTCATGCCGTTTCGACCGGCTTTACAGTCGTGTTCCCTGGCTGCGCCGGGACCCCCTTGCCCGGTAGGCTTTCCGTGTGATCTTCAAGCGCATCGGAAATGGGCGGCCATATCCCGACCACGGCCGGGAAAGCACCCGACAGTGGGCGGATGTCGCGCCGCGTCCGGTCCGCCTGGACCAGCTGGTGACCACCAAGGGCCAGCTGGACCTCGAGACCCTGCTCGCCGAGGACTCCACGTTCTACGGCGACCTGTTCGCCCACGTCGTGAAGTGGCAGGGCGACCTCTACCTCGAGGACGGGCTGCACCGCGCCGTGCGCGCCGCCCTGCAGCAGCGCCAGGTGCTCCACGCACGCGTGCTCGAAATGGGCTGAGCCCGCCACTCCCACCCATGGCGCATTTCGGGCCTTTCGGGTGCTTTTATGCTCGTACGGGCGCCATAGGCTGATCGTTTAGTAGGCATCATCACCAGGTCGCACTACGCTGCGCCCATGAGCATGCTGACCCCTCCCGGCATGGGCGGAAAGTACCGCATCACGGGTAACACGTACCCCCGCATGCGCCGCCCCCGCCATCGCCGCAAGCTGGTCCTCTCGGTGACCGCCGCCGTGGTGGCCCTCGGCCTCGCCGGCTGGGGCACGCTCCAGGTCATCGACGTCTTCACCGGCGGCGACGGACAGGCCAACGCCGCCGGCAAGCCGAAGGCCTGCCCCTCCCGGAGCGCCTCGACGCCGGCGAAGATACTCCCGAAGCCGGCCGCCATCAAGGTCAACATCTACAACGCGACGCCCCGCAGCGGACTGGCCAAGGCCGCCGCCGACGAGCTCAAGAAGCGCGGCTTCGCCATCGGCAAGGTGGACAACGCACCGGCCGCCTACGACAAGAAGGTGCCCGGCACCGGAATGCTGCTCGGCGGCCCGAAGGCCATGAACGACTCGTTTTCCGTGCTCGCCACACAGCTGCCGGGGGCCACACAGAAGACCGACACCCGCAAGACGGCGGACATCGATCTGATCATCGGTACGAAGTTCAAGGCGTTCAGCACGCCCGCGGCGGCGGCGACGGCCCTCACGGCCCTCACCGCGCCGTCCCCGGCGCCGTCCTCCTGCTGAGGCGTCCGGGCCCGGCCGGGCCCGGACCGGCCGGCGGGACCGGCCGGGTCAGCCGGGTCAGCCGGGTCAGCCGGGTCAGCCGGGTCAGCCGGCGGTGCCGTACATCCGGTCCCCGGCGTCGCCGAGGCCGGGCACGATGTAGCCGTGCTCGTTGAGCCGCTCGTCGACCGAGGCCGTGACCACGGTGACCGGCGTTCCGGCCAGCTCGCGCTCCATCACCTCGACACCCTCGGGCGCCGCGAGCAGCACGACGGCGGTGACATCGTCCGCGCCGCGCTTGATGAGCTCCCGGATGGCCGCGACGAGCGTGCCGCCGGTGGCCAGCATCGGGTCCAGGACATAGACCTGACGGCCGGAGAGGTCCTCGGGCATCCGCGTGGCGTACGTCTCCGCCTGGAGCGTCTCCTCGTTGCGGATCATGCCCAGGAAGCCGACCTCGGCCGTCGGGAGCAGCCGCACCATGCCGTCCAGCATGCCGAGACCGGCGCGCAGGATCGGGACGACCAAGGGGCGCGGATGCGACAGCTTCACACCGGTCGTGGGCGTCACCGGGGTCTCGATGTCGACCTGCTCGGTCCGCACATCCCTGGTGGCCTCGTACGCGAGGAGGGTGACCAGCTCGTCGGCGAGCCGCCGGAAGGTCGGGGAGTCGGTGCGCTTGTCGCGCAGCGTGGTGAGTTTGTGCGCCACCAGCGGGTGGTCGACGACGTGGATCCGCATGCCGTCAACAGTAGCCGGGCCCCGGACGGGCTTCCCGCCAGTCCGCGCTGGCATCAAGCACCTGTTCGGGGGGAAGGTGGGGGCATATGGACCCACGCTTGGGGTGGTGTGTCGATTGACCGACGGCGAGCAGCGGTATCAGCGGCAGGCCGGACGCGACGCGCGCGACCTGCCCGACGCGCAGGAGAACGTGCCGGACGCGCAGGAGAGTGACGCGGCACGCCGGAGGCGCAGGGCGCAGTTCCTCCGCGAGCTCCACGAGGCGAAGCAGCTCCGCGACCGGGTCCAGCCGCGCCGCGCCCGTGCGGCCCGTATGCGGCAACAGATGCGGATGCGTACGTTCCGCTGGTGAGGACGGTCGCCGGAGCAGCCGGACCGCCCCCGGAGGAGTCACGGAAGCACCACCGGCGGACGCGCACTCGGAACAACTGATGGCCGACGCAACGGTCGAAGAGGTCTCGCATCGCGCTCGTTTCTGCCACGATGCCGAATGGGCGGGGCCCAGAGCAGCCGGATGACCGTCTGCCCTCCCGTCGGACCGATTCACCTATGACCAGTGGGAGAGTCACGGTGTACTTCGCCGCACTGCTCGCGCGCACCGAAGACGGGTGGGAAGCGAGCGATACAGAGCTCGACGATGTGGAAACCCTGTCCGACCTGACGGATCTGGCCCGTGAGGCCTCGGTGGACGAGGAGACGGTCCTCGTCTACATCGAGCAGGAGGACGCCTGGTTCGGCGTCGTCCGGGTGGACGGTGAGGAGGACCCCCGTATCTACATCTCGGACGCGTCCGCCGCCGCCCGCTCCTCGTACGGGGAGATCCTGCTCACCGATGAACTGCTCGGCCGCGAACCGGGGGCCGAGGACGAGATCGCCGCACTCGAGGAGCTCGTCGACCTCGACGGTACGGAGGACGGCGAGCCGGATGACCCCCTGTCCGACGCCGACGGCTCCGGCAGCGCCGTCACCGAACCCGACCTGGATCAGGAGGACCCCGATGCCGTACCGGCGGGTCCGCTCGGCGATCTCGGAATCCTCGCCGACCTGGGCCTGTCCGAGAAGGATCTGCTGACCCTGCGCACCGACGCGCTGGCGGAGATCGCCGACGCGCTGGGAGCGGCCGACGTCCTGGAGGCCGTCCGTTAGGGTCCGCGGGTGAACGCACCACCACCCACCCCCTCCTCACCGCCTCCCCCCGATCCCGTGAGGGACCCGTGGCAGGCATCCATGCGCCAAGCCCTGGACGAGGCCGCGCAGGCGGCGTCGGCCGGCGATGTGCCGGTCGGCGCCGTTCTCCTGGGTCCGGACGGCGCCCTGATCGCCACCGGCCACAACGAGCGCGAGGCCGTCGGCGACCCGACGGCGCACGCCGAGGTGCTCGCCCTGCGCAGGGGCGCCGCCGCTCTCGGCTCCTGGCGGCTGACCGGCTGCACGCTGGTCGTCACCCTGGAGCCCTGCACGATGTGCGCCGGCGCGCTCGTCCAGTCCCGGATCGCCCGGGTGGTCTACGGGGCGCGGGACGAGAAGGCCGGTGCCGTGGGTTCGCTCTGGGACGTCGTACGCGACCGCAGGCTCAACCACCGCCCCGAGGTGATCCACGGAGTCCTGGAGGACCGCTGCTCGGACCTGCTGACGGCGTTCTTCCGGAAGCGCTGAGGCCGCCTCCCGGGTGCTGCGGCCCGTCGTCCGGGAATCGGATTTCGAACCAGGCCCCGGCATGGTCTAAGCTCTCTCTCGGTAGCGTGTCCGAGCGGCCGAAGGAGCTCGCCTCGAAAGCGAGTGTGGGGAAACTCACCGAGGGTTCAAATCCCTCCGCTACCGCAGGTAGATGAAGGGACCGACCCGTTTGGGTCGGTCCCTTCACTGCGTTCCGTGCCGGTCGGCCGCGTCAGCCGGCCCGGCGTGTCCTGACTCCGTTGGTCTCGAAGTCATAGATGTTCTGGTTGATGCGAAGGCCGTCGACCGCGCCGATCCACATGTGGTCGCGCCCCTTGCCCACCGCGGCCGTGTAGATGGCCGCTCCCGCGCCGCCGTCGTCGAGTGCGTCCTTGAGCTCTTCGAGGGAGCACTCCGCGGCCTGGTTGCAGGCGGGGGCCTCGTTGCCCGAGAGGTACCAGTAGCCGGTCGAGGTGGCGTCGATGAAGCCGCTCCACCGGTTCGTCACCGGGGCGGCCTCCGGCACCCACACCAGCGTGGAGTAGTTGTCGTTCGGCAGCGCGGCCAGGTTCGGATCGATCTCGAACCTGATGTTCGGCATGTTCTCGGGGCCTCCGTAGGACTCGTTCTCCCCCGTCTGGAAGACGTGGAAGCCGACCCTCTGCAAGCCCTGCACCGGATCGCCGAAGAAGTCGACCTCGTTGCCGAAGTCGACCTTCTCGCTGGGAAGGGACAGCGAGGTGGAATCGTCCGCCACCTCGATGCCCAGGCTGCCCCGTCCGTAGGGCGGGCTGGCGGAGGGGCCCGTCACACCGAACGAACCGAACGGGCCGTTCCGCAGGTCGGCGACGGGCGAGCCGATCGTGTTGCGGGTGATCACGCCCCAGTGATCCGAGCCGCGCTCGCTGTCTCCGCCGTTCCCGTCCGCGACAGCGGACGCTCCCGAGAGGGTCGAGGCGACGATCGCGGCCAGTGCTGTGACCGTGAGGGCTTTCCTCCGGGTCACGCCAAAGCGAGTGCTCACACTCACTCCTTCTGAGTAGTTGAAGGGCACCCGGCGTGCGCCGGATGCCCGATCGACGCGACGCACACCACCGGGAAGTAACCATCAGTGGCGGCATAATCACCATATGTAGGCATATTCATCTCTTACGCAACGCACGATCCGCGTCGACCAGGGCCGTGGAATCTGCGAACGGCCTTGACCCCACTGGGAGAACGGCCCCGCGCCGGGGCGCCCATTCGGGGGCCCACCGGCCATGGGGTGGGCGGAAGCCCACCACTCGGCCACACCGACCGGGCCGGCGATCACTCCGGCAAATAATTTTGCAGGATGTGCATCTTTGCCTACTATGCACGTTGTGCCGAAGACGACGACATCCGGACCCGGGCTGCGGGAGCGCAAGAAGCAGGCCACGCGCAGGGCCATCGCCGAGGCGGCCGTGCGGCTCGCCGCGGAGCACGGCGTCGAGAACGTCACCGTCGAGGCCATCAGCGAGGCCGCCGGCGTCTCACCCAGGACGTTCTTCAACTACTTCCCCAGCCACGACGACGCGTTCGTCCTGGTAGACGACGAGGTGGGCGAGCGCATCAGGGAGTCCGTGCGCCGCGCCCCCGCCGAACGGCCCCCGCTCGACGTCGTACGCGACGCCCTCGTCGCCGAACTCGACGGGTTCGAGGCCCGCCAGGAGCTGTGGGCCCTCCAGTCCAAGGTGCTCCAGCGGTCTCCCCACCTCATTCACCGCGGCCTGAAGGCCCACGTGGCAGAGGAGAAGGCCCTCGCCGGCGCCATCGCGGACTGGCTCGACGCCACCCGTGGCGGCACGGACGGGCCGCCCGGGACGGCCGTCTTCCCCCGGCTCCTCGCAGCCGTCACCCAGACCGCCCTGCGGGTCGCCATCGAGCACTGGTGCGACCACCCCGGCGAGACCGTACTCGCGGAGATCTTCCAGGACGTCTTCGCCCAGCTGGCGCAGGGCCTCCCGCGGCCCTCGGCGTAGCCCGCCCGCCGCGGCCGGGCGTAGCCCGCCCGCCGCGGCCGAAGTCCCGCACACCACCGACCTGTTCTGCTCACGTACCGAAGAAGGACACCGTGACCGCAACCGAGGCGCCCGAGCAGGCGCCCACCTCCATGTCCAACAAGCAGATACTGCAGGCGATGTCCGGCCTGATGGCGGGCATGTTCGTCGCCATCCTCGCGGGCACGGTCGTCGCCAACGCCCTGCCGCGGATCATCGCCGACCTCGGTGCGAGCCAGTCCTCGTACACCTGGGTCGTGACCTCCGAGCTGCTCGCCATGACGGCCACCGTGCCGCTGTGGGGCAAGCTCGCCGACCTGTTCAACCAGAAGCTGCTGCTCCAGCTCTCGCTCGGCCTGTTCGTGGTCGGCTCCCTGGTGGCCGGCTTCTCCCAGGACGTCGTCACCCTGATCATCAGCCGCGTCATCCAGGGCATCGGCGCCGGTGGTCTGACCGCGCTGGCCCAGATCGTCATGGCCGCCGTCATCCCGCCGCGCCGGCTCGGCAAGTACGCGGGCATCTTCGGCGCGGTCTTCGCCGTGGGCACGGTCGCGGGTCCGCTGATCGGTGGTGTCCTCGTGGACACCTCGTGGCTCGGCTGGCGCTGGTGCTTCTTCATCGGTGTGCCGTTCGCACTGGCCGGGATCGTGCTGCTCCAGCGCACCCTGAAGCTGCCGACCGTACGCCGCAAGGTCAGCATCGACTGGCTGGGCGCCTTCCTGATCGTGGCCGGCGTCTGCGCGCTGCTAATCTGGACGTCCCTCGCGGGCAACAGCTTCGACTGGGCCTCCTGGCAGACGGCCGCACTGGTGATCACCGGCGTGCTGCTCCTGGTGGCGGCGGTCTTCGTCGAGCAGAGGGCCGCGGAGCCGATCATCCCGCTGGACATCTTCCGCAACCGCACGGTGTCGCTCACGACCCTGGCGAGCTTCTTCGTCGGTGTCGCGATGTTCGCCGGGACCGTCTTCCTGTCCCAGTACTTCCAGATCTCGCTGGGCAAGTCCCCGACCGAGGCGGGGCTCATGAGCCTCCCGATGATCGGCGGTCTGCTGGTCTCCTCGACCGTCGCCGGACAGATCATCTCCGCGACCGGCAAGTGGAAGATCTACCTCGTCTCGGGCTCCGTCGTCATGATGGCCGGCCTCGGACTGCTCTCGACCATCGGCGCCGACACACACTTCGGCCTGCTCAGCCTCTACATGGCGCTCATGGGCATCGGCGTCGGCATGCTGATGCAGAACCTCGTGCTCGCCGCGCAGAACGACGTGCCGGCGCACGAACTGGGCGCCGCGACCTCCGTGCTGTCCTTCTTCCGCAGCCTCGGCGGCACCATCGGCACCAGTGTGCTCGGCGCGATCCTCGCCAACCGGGTGGCCAGTGAGATGAGCAAGGGTCTCGCGGACAGCGGGCTCCCCACGACCGGCGGGGGCCACAGCAGCGCCGTGCCCGACATGACTACGCTGCCCGAGCCGATCAAGCAGATCGTCGAGCACGCGTACGGCGTCGCGACCGGTGACCTCTTCCTCATCGCCACCCCGTTCGCCTTCCTCGCCCTGCTCTCGGTGCTCTTCATCAAGGAGAAGCCCCTCAAGACGACGAGCGGCATGGAACGCCTCGCCGCCGAGGAGGCCGCCGTGGCCACCGCGGTCACCGTCCCGGCTCCCCGGGACGGTGCGGACTCCGGCGTCCAGGACGCCGCCCCGGGCCCGGTCGGTCTGAAGAAGGACTGACCCGTACGGACGGACGACACGAAGGGCCCGGCGCGATGCGCCGGGCCCTTCGGGCGTCAGGTCGGGGGAAGCGGCATCGGGGGGACAAGCCGCTTCCCCCGGTGAGAACGGGGACCGTAGGCCCTCGCCGCGGTCGGGGGGAAGTCACGCGGTGGGGACCTCGTGGAGGTCCCGTTCCTCGGCCCGCGCATTCCTGCAGGTGCTGCGGGCTCACACCCCATACTCCTCCCTGGCGTAAGCCGCGCCCGCCGACAAAGGGCCCGAATCGACGGGTCCTTCGACCCTAAAAGCCTCATCGGTGATCGGAAACGGCCAGCGGATTCGCCCGGACGTGCGGCTAGAATCACGCGACTGCACAGGTGATCGAAGGGGAGGGGCGGGGCTGTGGTGCAAGCGAGGAAGATCGCGCTCTACATGATTGTGGTCTTCGTGCTGTACACGATCATCACCTCTCCCGAGCGGAGCGCCGACCTCGTTCAAATAGGGTTCGAGGGTGTTTCGAGCGCCGCGCAGGGCGTCGGAGACTTCATGTCCGAGCTCGTGAAGTAGGAGATCCACCATGATCCGCCACCTGGTCCTGTTCAAGCTGAACGACGGCGTCGAGCGGGACGACCCGCGGGTCGTCGCGGGCGCGGAGGCCTTCCGGGAGCTCGGCGGGAAGATCCCCGAGCTGCAGTTCTGGGAGTGCGCCTGGAACATCACCGACCGGCCGATCGCGTACGACTTCGCCATCAATTCGGCGGTCGCCGACGAGGACGCACTCAAGCGGTACGTCGAGCACCCCGAGCACCAGGCCGCGGCCGGCCAGTGGCGCGCTTTCGCCACTTGGGTGATCGCCGACTACCCCTTCTGACCCTTTCGGATCTCCGGCCCCGCCGGCCCCTCCCCTACAGGAGAGGGGCTTTTCTGCATGTTTAAACCAAAACACCCTCAACACGACTCTATGCGGTGCTTGCACACAGTGGACATGTCTTGTGATGCTATGACCGCTTTTGACGGATGAGTTGACCGTAGTTGACCGCAAAGGGGTGGCGACACCGTGCCGGCCAGTACAGCGCCTCAAGTCCCGCCCCAGAACGTCCAGACGGACGACATCCAGACCGAGACCCCCGACCCCACCGCACCGGCGAGAGCCCGGGGCGCGGACACCAGGGCGCTGACCCAGGTGCTGTTCGGACGGCTCAAGGACCTCGAACCCGGCACCCCGGAGCACCACAGGGTGCGCACCGCGCTGATCGAGGCGAACCTGCCTCTCGTGCGCTACGCGGCGGCCCGCTTCCGCAGCCGCAACGAGCCGATGGAGGACGTCGTCCAGGTCGGCACCATCGGCCTGATCAACGCCATCGACCGCTTCGACCCGGAACGCGGCGTCCAGTTCCCCACGTTCGCCATGCCCACCGTGGTCGGCGAGATCAAGCGCTACTTCCGGGACAACGTGCGGACCGTGCACGTGCCCCGGCGGCTGCACGAGCTCTGGGTCCAGGTCACCGGCGCGACGGAGGACCTGACGACCGCTCACGGCCGCTCACCGACCACCGCCGAGATCGCCGAGCGCCTGAAGATCTCCGAGGACGAGGTCCTCGCCTGCATCGAGGCGGGTCGCTCCTACCACGCGACCTCGCTGGAGGCCGCCCAGGAAGGTGACGGGCTGCCCGGACTCCTGGACCGCCTCGGCTACGAGGACCCGGCGCTGGCCGGGGTCGAGCACCGCGACCTGGTCCGGCATCTGCTCGTCCAGCTGCCCGAGCGCGAGCAGCGGATCCTGCTCCTGCGCTACTACAACAACCTGACGCAGTCACAGATCAGCGCCGAACTGGGCGTCTCCCAGATGCATGTGTCAAGGCTTCTGGCCAGAAGTTTCGCCCGACTGCGATCCGCAAACAGGATCGAAGCGTAACCGGAACGGGTAGACCCCTGGAGGGGGGTATCCGGGGGCGTAAAAGCCGCACACCCCCTGTTTCCTGCGCAGTTTCGGCGCTGACTTGTCGACATGTCACTACAGCGTGTTGCCGACATGTGACATTCTGCTGGAACCGCGTTTGCCGCAGCCCTACCTCCGGTATTCAGGTGGAGGCTGCGTTCCTCCGATGGTCGTGGCCACCGCGACCGTCCGCGACCTCAAGGGGGTGGCATGTCCGCAGAACAGGGCAGCTCGAAGGTGCTCACGCTCACGAAGAGCGTGCCGGCACCAGCCGTGCTCACCAGCCCGCCGGAAGCCATCGACACCCGCACCCTGTCCCGCTCCCTGTTCCTGCGGCTAGCCGCGCTGGGTCCCGCCTCGGGCCCCGACGGAACGGACAGCCCTGAGCGGGCCTATGTGCGGGACACACTCATCGAGCTCAACCTCCCGCTCGTGCGGTACGCGGCGGCGCGGTTCCGGAGCCGTAACGAACCCATGGAGGACATCGTCCAGGTCGGGACGATCGGCCTGATCAAGGCGATCGACCGCTTCGACTGCGAACGGGGCGTGGAATTCCCCACGTTCGCGATGCCGACCGTCGTGGGGGAGATCAAGCGCTTCTTCCGCGACACCTCGTGGTCGGTGCGGGTGCCGCGCCGGCTCCAGGAGCTGCGGCTCGCCCTCACCAAGACCAGCGACGAGCTCGCCCAGAAGCTCGACCGCTCGCCGACGGTGCCGGAGCTGGCCAAGGCGCTCGGGGTCTCCGAGGAGGACGTGGTCGACGGCCTGGCCGTGGGCAACGCCTACACGGCCTCCTCTCTGGACTCGCCGTCACCCGAGGACGACGGCGGCGAGGGCTCGCTGGCGGACCGCCTCGGATACGAGGACGCGGCGCTGGAGGGCGTCGAGTACCGCGAGTCCCTGAAGCCGCTGCTGGCCAAGCTCGCCCCCCGCGAGCGGCAGATCATCATGCTGCGCTTCTTCGCCAACATGACCCAGTCGCAGATCGGCGAGGAGGTCGGCATCTCGCAGATGCACGTCTCCCGGCTGCTGACCCGGACGCTCACCCAGCTCAGGGAGGGGCTCATCTCCGACTGACCCCTGACGGGTCCGTACGGAGCGGCTCACCGGCCGCCGGGGCACCACGCACGCCACCCCGGCGGCCTCGCCGTGTCCGGGCTTCCCGCGCCGCACGGAACCCGCGGACGCTCCCTCGCCGTGCCGCAACGCGGACCGCTCCCGCGCCGACGTGCGGTGCGGGAGCGGTGCGGAAGGACGGCGTACACGTTCACGTGGGCGCCTGGCCGGTCCACGGGCCCCGGAGAGGGTGACGGGCCGGCCGTGAAGGGGACGGGCGGTGGTCAGCCGAGCGCGAGCCAGGCGATGGCGCCGAGGACGACGATGACCGCGACGACGGCCACGATCACCCCGGTCTTCGAACCGGACGAGGTCGCGGCGGGCTGCTGCCTGCGCTGCGGCTCGCCCTCGTCGACGAAGGCGCGGAACATCTGCGTGCTGCCCGCCGGGTCGTGAGTGCCCTCGGGGCCCGGCTGCGGGGCGTGGGGGTTGTGTGCCATGGCCCAGGACACTAGCGAACGCGAGCCTTCCGCCCAACCCCCGGGTCCACAAGGGGCGATGCCCTTCCCCCGCGCACACGGCCTCTTCACCCGTCCGCCGGAGCGCTCCGCACCGCCTCCACGCGCCCCCTCGCACCACCTGACCTGTGGCGAGGAACACATCCGGCCCAGGCGCACCCCTGTGCGCTGCACGCTTGACCCGCCGCCTACACAGGCTTTTGCCTTCCTTTACTTCTGCAAGCCCCATTTCGTTTGCCTGCGGCAACCAACTGCTTCTATCGTTGCCCTAAGCAACAAGATGACCTCGCGAAACGTCTGGAGGGTCAGTGGCAGCACGGAGCCAGTACGAAGAACTGGCCCGGCAGCTCAGCGCCGTCGGAGCCGTCAAACGGGGCCTCTCCCGCATCCTGCCCGCCGAGTGTCCCGGTGGCTCGGCCGCCGTGCTGACGCTGCTGGCCAAGTACGGCGAGATGCGGATCTCCCAGCTGGCCGACCTCCTGGCCGTGAACATGTCGGTGACCAGCCGACATGTGACCCACGTGGTGGAGAACGGCTGGATCGAAAGGTCTCCGGACCCGGCGGACAAGAGGTCCCGCATCCTGCGGCTGACCCCCGCCGGCGAGGAACTGCTCGGCGAGCTGAACCGGCGGACCACCGAGATGTTCGCCCACAACCTCATCGACTGGTCCGACGAAGAGGTCGGTCAGCTCAGCACGTTGTTGTCCCGGCTGCGCGACAGCTTCGCCTGCCGCGGCTCCGGTGGGTGTGCCCCCGGAAGGCACAGCGGCGACTGCCGCGCCGGGCACTCCGACGAGGCGCACACCCGTACACCCGTGTAACAGAAGCAAAGAGAAGGAATTCAATGGCTACGACCACACCACCCGGTGTGCGGGGCGGCCACGCCAAGCACGGGGCTGCCGAAGCCCCCGCAGGCACGCCGATGACACACCGGCAGATCATGGAAGCGCTGACCGGGCTGCTGCTCGGCATGTTCGTCGCGATTCTGTCGTCGACGGTCGTTTCCAACGCCCTGCCCGAGATCATCTCCGACCTCGGTGGCGGCCAGAGCGCCTACACCTGGGTCGTGACGGCCTCGCTGCTGGCCATGACCGCCACCACCCCGCTGTGGGGCAAGCTCGCGGACCTGTTCAGCAAGAAGCTGCTGGTCCAGATCGCCCTGATCATCTACGTGGCCGGCTCCATAGTCGCCGGTCTCTCGACCAGCAGCGGCATGCTCATCATCTGCCGTGTGGTGCAGGGCATCGGCGTCGGCGGTCTCTCCGCCCTCGCCCAGATCGTGATGGCCGCGATGATCTCCCCGCGCGAGCGCGGACGGTACAGCGGCTACCTCGGCGCGGTCTTCGCCGTCGCCACCGTGGGCGGCCCGCTCCTCGGCGGTGTCATCACCGACACCAGCTGGATGGGCTGGCGCTGGTGCTTCTACGTGGGTGTGCCGTTCGCGGTCATCGCCCTGATCGTGCTCCAGAAGACCCTGAAGCTCCCCGTGGTCAAGCGCGAGGGCGTCAAGATCGACTGGACCGGCGCGTTCTTCATCAGCGCCGCGGTCTCGCTGCTGCTGCTCTGGGTGACCTTCGCGGGCGACAAGTACGACTGGGTCTCCTGGCAGACGTACACGATGCTCGCCGGCACCGTGGTCCTCGCCGCGCTGTTCCTGTTCACCGAGTCCAGGGCCCGCGAGCCGATCATCCCGCTGCGCCTCTTCCGTAACCGCACCATCACGCTGGCCTCCGCGGCCTCGCTGTTCGTCGGTATCGGGATGTTCGCGGGCACCGTCTTCTTCAGCCAGTACTTCCAGCTGGCGCGGGACAAGTCGCCGACGATGTCCGGCGTCATGACGATCCCGATGATCGCCGGGCTCTTCCTCTCCTCGACCGTGTCGGGCCAGATCATCACCAAGACCGGCCGCTGGAAGGCCTGGCTGGTCACCGGTGGCTTCCTGCTGACCGCGGGTCTCGGGCTGCTGGGCACCATCCGGTACGACACCGAGTACTGGCAGATCGCGGTCTTCATGTTCGTCATGGGTCTCGGCATCGGCATGATGATGCAGAACCTGGTGCTCGCCACGCAGAACCAGGTGGCCCCCGCCGACCTGGGTGCGGCCAGCTCCGTCGTGACGTTCTTCCGTTCCCTCGGTGGTGCGATCGGCGTCTCGGCGCTGGGTGCCGTCCTGGGCAACCGCGTCACCCACTACGTCAAGGACGGCCTCGCCGACCTCGGCCCCGAGGGCGCCGCGCTGGGCCACGGCGGAACGGGCGGCGGGGGCATCCCCGACCTGGACGCGCTCCCCGCCCCGCTCCGTACGGTCATGGAGGTCGCCTACGGCCACGGTGTCGCCGACGTCTTCCTGTTCGCCGCGCCCGCCGCGCTGGTCGCCTTCCTCCTGACCATCTTCATCAAGGAGGTCGCGCTGAAGAGCCGGGCAGGCAACGACGACACCGCCCCCGCCGAGACGACGTCCGTCGAGGCCACCACCAGCACCGTGCCGGTCGTCGAGGCTACGGGCGCACTCACCTCGGCCGCCGTCCCGGAGGGGTCGGTCGCCACGAAGGAGCTGACCATTCAGGGAACGCCCGTACGCGGTGTGGTGCGGGGCGCCGAGGGCGCACCCGTGGCCCGTGCCGCCGTCACACTCATCTCGCTGGGCGGCCGGCAGCTGGGGCGCTCCGTCGCCCAGGCCGACGGCGGCTACGTCCTGGACGCTCCGGGCTCCGGCAGTTACGTCCTGATCGCCTCCGCCGACGGCTTCCAGCCGCAGGCGTCCACCGTGGTCGTCGGCGAGGAGCCGCTGGCCTACGACATCCTGCTCGCCGGTACGAGCGGTCTCTCCGGGACCGTGCGGACCGCCGAGGGCGGCACCCCGGTCGACGGCGCCATGGTGGTCGTCACCGACGTGCGCGGCGACGTGCTGGCCACGGGCATCTCGGGCGACGCGGGTGAGTTCACCTTCGGCGAGCTGATCCCCGGCTCGGTGACCGTCGCCGTCACGGCTGCGGGCTTCCGTCCGCTGGCCCTGCCGGTGGAGGTCGGCGGCCAGGGTGTCACCCGGGTCGACGTGGCCCTGCGGTCCGGCGCGCTGGTGCGCGGGGTCGTCAAGGCCGGCTCCCGCCGGGCACCGCTGAACGACGCCCGGGTCACGCTGGTCGACGCGGCCGGCAACGTGGTCGCCACCTCGACGACCGGGGAGGACGGCGTGTACGCCTTCACCGACCTGGACGCCGGTGAGTACTCCGTGATCGCGACCGGCTACCCGCCGGTTGCGGGCTCGCTGACCGTGAGCGGCAGCGGAGTCGACGGTCACGACATCGAGCTCGCCCACCCGGGCGAGTAAGAGGGAAGATCCGCAAAGACCCCTGGCGGGACAGCACTTCGAGCGGAGAGGCTGTGGCCGCCGGTGGAAATGGGCCCCGTGGCGGGAACGGCAGGCAGGGGACGGCCTGCCGATCCCGCCCCGGGGCCCGACTCATTGAGTCGCTGCTTCACGAGTGATTTGAGCAAGGAGAGAACACGGGATGGGACTTCGCGCACAGGTACGTACGCGGGACGGCTGGGCGGTCCAGCACGCCGTCGTGACGGTGACCGACATGACGGGCACCCAGGTGCTCCGTGCCGCCGCCGACGAGAACGGGGCCGTCCGCACCGACGATCTCCTCCAGGCCGGCGCGTACACGGTGATCGTCACGGCGGTGGGTTACGCCCCCGCCGCGTCCACCGCGCTCGTCACGGCCAGCGGCCGCGTCGAGGCCGGGACCGTGGTGCTGGCCCGGCAGGGCGGCGTGGAACTGCCGCCTCCGGGCACCTGGTCGCTGGACCCGGTGCACTCCTCGGTGGCCGCGGTCGCACAGCACCTGGGGATCTCCAGCGTGCACGGCCGGTTCACCGAGTTCGGCGGCCGTATCGAGATCACCGAGGACGTCCAGAACTCCCGGGTGGAGGCCTTCATCGCCTCCAGCAGCATCGACACGGGCAACGCCATGCGGGACAAGCACCTGCGCTCGGCGGACTTCCTGGACGTGGAGGCGTTCCCTGAGCTCACCTACCGCTCCCGTGCGCTGACCCCGGCCGGGCCCGACCGCTGGACGGTGCACGGCCTGCTCACCATGCACGGCATCGCGCGGGACGTGGACCTCGACCTCAGCTACCTGGGCACCGGGCCCGACCCGTGGGGCGGGGTGCGGGCGGCCTTCCACGCCACGGCGGAGCTGCGCCGCGACGACTTCGCCATGAACTACAACCAGGTGCTGCAGGCGGGCATCTCCGCGATCGGCACGACCCTGCGCGTGGAGCTCGACATCCAGGCGGTCCAGGGCGACTCCGTCTCGGGATAAGGCGCTCCGAAGGCCCTAGGGTGGGCCGTATGGCAACCGACATCGCGACCAACACCGCCGTGGAACTCGGGGAACTGCTGGACTTCGTGCGGCCCCGGCACCGGGCGATCCTGCTGACCACCCGGTCCGACGGCCGCCCCCAGGGCTCCCCGCTCACCTGCGGCGTGGACGACGCGGGGCGGATCGTCGTCTCGACCTACCCCGAACGGGCCAAGACCCGTAACGCCAAGCGGGACGAGCGGGTCAGCGTGATCGTCCTGTCGGACGAGTGGAACGGACCCTGGGTCCAGGTCGACGGCTCGGCCGAGGTGATCGACTCACCGGATTCGGTCGAGCCCCTCGTCGAGTACTTCCGCAACATCTCCGGCGAGCACCCGGACTGGGACGAGTACCGGGCAGCGATGATCAAGCAGGGGAAGTCCATCATCCGGATCACTCCGGAGCGCTGGAGCCCGGTCGCCACCGGCGGCTTCCCCGCCCACCTGGCCGGCGGCGCCTGACCGATGACCCCGCCCCACCCGGACCCGCTCGCGCGGGCCCGGCTGCTGACCTCCCCGTCCGTCGGACCGGCCGTGGTCCGTGAGCTGGAACGGATCACCGGCCGGCCGGCCGTACCGGTGTACGCCACCGCGCCCGACGTCCCCTTCGTGTACGTGGGGGACGTGCTGCCCGAAGCGCTGCGGGTCCCCGGCCTGTCGTGGTTCCACAGCGTCAACGCGGGTACGGACGCGCTGCTCGCCGCCGGGCCCTGGCCCGAAGGGGCCCTGCTGACACGGACGGTGGGACGGATGGGCGAGCGGATCGCCCAGTACACGCTGGCCTGGATCCTCGCCGAGTGCCAGTCCGTCCCGGAGCACACCGCGCAGCACTCCAGGTCCGAGTGGCGCCGCCTCCCGTCCGAGCTCGCCGCCGGGCGGACCGCGGTCATCCACGGCACCGGTCGCATCGGCTCCGCCGTCGCCGGCCTGCTGCGCGCCTGCTCCGTACGCACGGTGGGCGTGGGCCGCACTCCCCGCGCCGCGCCCGCGGGCTTCGACCGGGTGGTCCTGGCCGGCTCGGAGGAGGAGACGGCGGCGCTGGCGGAGGCCAGGTGGGTGGTGTCGGCCCTGCCCCTGACCGGTGCCACGGAGCGCTTCTTCGACGCCGCCAGATTCACCGCGATGCGGGGCGCCACCTTCCTCAACGTGGGCCGGGGCGCGACGGTGGACATGGCGGCGCTGGAGACCGCGCTGCACGGCGGAAAGGTCCGCCGCGCCGTACTCGACGTGCTGCCCGACGAGCCCGCGGCTCCCGGCGACCGCGCCTGGCGGCTGCCGCGCACGGTGATCACGTCGCACTCGGCCGGCATCACGGCCGACGAGGACGTCGTCGCCGACTTCGAGTCCTGCTGGCAGGCGGTCGCCGAGGGGCGCACACCGGCCCTGGCCGTGGACACCCGCCGCGGCTACTGAGGGCCGGGCTCCTCCTACGGCCGGCGCGCCGCCCGTTCGCACGTCGCCTCGATGCCCGCGATCAGGAGGTCCAGCGCGAACGTGAAGTCCCGCTCGCGCATCTCCTCCACCGTCGCCCCGCCACGCGCCTCCATGAGGTTCTCCGAGGGCCGCATGGCCTGATGGATCTCAGGGTCCGCGCGGATCGTTCCCATCGCCCGCTCGAAGTACTCGTCCTGGGTGAGCCCGGCCTCCACCGTGCGCTGCACGAAGTGCCCCTCGGTGGTGCCGAATCCGTAGACGAACTGGAAGACGGCCGCCATCGCGCCCGTCTGCCGCTCCAGGGGCAGCCCGGTGGCCCGGACGACGTCCTGGACGGCGTACGAGAACAGCATCGAGTGCGGGCCGATGTTCAGGAAGCTGCCGATGAGGGCCGATACCCAGGGGTGCCGGACGAACATCTTCCGGTAGCTGGTGGCCAGTTCACGCAGGCGGTCGCGCCAGTCGATGTCCTCCGCCGTGGCCGGGATCTCGCCGAAGACGGTGTCCAGGGCGAGTTCCAGCAGGTCGTCCTTGGTGTCGACGTACCAGTAGAGGGACATCGCCGTGACGTCGAGCTCGGCGGCGAGGCGCCGCATGGAGAACTTCGCGAGGCCGTCGGCGTCCAGCAGCCGGACGCTCGCCGCCGTGATCCTGTCCCGGTCGAGGCCGGCCGGCTGATCCGCCTTGCGGGTGCGCGACGGTGTGCGCCGGTCCAGCCACACACTGACCCTGGAAGGGTTCTTCACACGGTCTGCCGCGGCCCCCATGGCGCACACTCCTCGTCTCGCGGTGGCTCTCCTGCGTACCGGCGCCCCTGTCCGATGCTATGCCCGTCACCTGGGGTTCTCAGTCGGCCTCCGTACGCTCCGCCCGCCTCAGCAGGACCGCGGCCAGCAGACCACCGGCCAGGACCGCCGCCGCTCCGACCAGTTGGCTGGTCTCCAGGCCCGAGGCGAAGGCGTCCGTGATGCGCTCGCGGTCCGCCGCCCCGTCGGCTGCGGCGAGCGTTGCGGGCAGTGAGGCGGCCCCGGCGACACCCGGTACGAGCGCGGCGAACCGGGAGTTGAGCACGGCTCCGAGCACGGCGACCCCGAGCCCGTTGCCGAACTCGGCGAGCGTGCCGTTCACCCCGGCGCCCACGCCCGCCTTCTCCGGCGGGATGGCGCTCATGATCGCGTTGGCCATCGCGGGCATGGCGAGCGCGACGCCCGCCCCCATGACGATCAGGCCGAGCAGCATGCCGCCGTAGTCCCGCCCGCCCAGCAGGGCGATGGCCCCGAGCCCGGCGGCCAGCAGACTCATCCCGGCGGCGATGACGGCGGGCGTGCCCAGCTTCCCCACGAGCCGGGCGCCGAGCCCCGTGAGGTTGAGCGCGACGACGGTGAGGGCGAGCGGAGCCGTCCGCAGTCCGGCCTCCAGCGGCTCGTACCCGAGGACGAACTGCAAGTGCTGGGTCAGCAGGAAGAGCGAACCCGTCATCCCGAAGGCGACGAGGATCGCGCCCGCGACCGCGCCGGTGAACCTCTGGTTGCGGAAGAAGCGCATGTCCAGCATCGGGTACGGGACATGGAGCTCCCACAGGACGAATCCGGTGAGGACGGCGGCCCCGGCGAAGGCCGTCAGCAGGACCGGGCCGGAGCCCCAGCCGTGCTCCGGGCCGGAGATGATCGCGTACACGACGGAGGCCATGCCGAGGGTGGAGAGCAGCGCCCCGACCAGGTCCGGGCGGTCGCCGTGGGGGTTCCTCGACTCGGGGACGAGCCGGACGACCGCGACGAGGCCGATGACCGCCACGGGGATGTTGATCAGGAAGATCGCGCCCCACCAGAAGTGGTCGAGCATCGCCCCGCCGATCAGCGGACCGGCGGCGAAGCCCAGCGAGCTCACGGTGGACCAGATGCCGATCGCCTTCACGCGCTCGGTGTCGTCGAAGATCTGCACCACGACGGCGAGGGTGGTCGTCATCAGCAGCGCGCCTCCGACACCCATCCCCGCGCGGGCGGCGATCAGTTGTCCGGAGGACTGCGCGAGCCCTGCGGCCAGCGAGCCGACGCCGAACAGCGCGAGCCCGGCGACCAGCATCTTCTTCCGGCCGTAGCGGTCGGCGGCGCTGCCCGCGGTGAGGACGAGCCCCGACTGGACGAGCGCGTAGGCGTTGATCATCCACTGCACATCGGCGGTGGAGGCGTGCAGATCCGTGGTGAGCGAGGGGATCGCGACGTTCAGGACGGTGTTGTCGAGCAGCACGGTGAGCTGGGCGAGGCAGATGACTCCGAGGATCACCCACCGCCGCGCGTGGCCGCTCCGGGGGGTGAGGTCGTTCTGCTCGGCGGTGGTCGCCGTCATGCGGGCTCCTGGTTCCGGTGCACTTGTACGGTGTACGGGAGATGCTCTTGTACACCGTATGGCATTTCCTCTACGGCGTACAACACATAGGCCTACAGCCTCCGGAGCCGCACCGGTGACGTGACAGGGCGGTGGCCCGGAGCCTGTGCTCCGGGCCACCGCCCTGTCACCGGGGTCTCAGCTCTTCGGCAGGGTGAGGTCGTAGAAGGTCGCGCTTCCCGCGGTGACCTCCTTGAAGTTCTCCTCCACCCACGTCGTGATCTGGGAGGAGGCACCTTCGCCGCCGCCCATGCCGCCGCCCGTGCCGCCCGAGATCAGGTAGTGGATCTTGCCGTCCTCCACGCACCCGCGTCTCGCTCTTCTGCCGGGCCTCCAAGGCCGAACCGACGTGCCCCAGCATCCTGTTGAGGGCGGCGCCGACCTGACCCACCTCGGTGCGCGGATCGGCCTCGGCGCCCGGCACCCGTTCGAGGAGGGCGACCTCACCGCTGTGCAGCGGGAGTTCGGAGACCGGGTCGCCGTGGCGGCCACCCTGCGCAGCGGGCGCAGGGCGACACCGACCATCGCGGCACCGGCGATACCGGCGGCGATGAGCCCGGCACAGGTGACGCAGGCCTCGACGACGATCAGAGTGTTGACGGCCTTGTCCACCTCGGCCGTGGGGATGCCGACCAGGACGGACGTACCGGCGCCCGACGGGACGACCTGCACGCGGTAGCCGCCCAGTCCGGGAAGCTCGACGTCATGGGCTTCGCCGTCCGGGGCCACGTCGGCGGCTTCCAGGGCGTCCTGCTGCGCGTCGGTCAGCTCCTCGGCGCTCTCCCGGGCGTCCGGCCCCTTGATCACCTTCGAGGCGGTGACGGAACCGCCGGAGACGACGGCGCCGAACGTGTCGGGCGTGCCCCTGCCGATGAAGGCCAGCGGCTCCTTCTCGCTCGTAGGGCCGCCCGGGGCGATCTTGCCGCTGCCCGGCGGGGGCTGCCGGGCCACTCCGGCGATGTCGCGCAGCTGGCCGTCCAGCTTCCCGGCCATGTAGCTCTGGAAGGCGATCGCGGTGACCGAACCGATCACGGCGGCGACCACCGCGATGAGCGTCACCGCGTACACGACGAGACGGGTGCGGAGCGTCCAGGGGCGGCGCGTGCTCCTCCCGCCCACGGAGTCAGTCACCCGGCTTGATGAGGTATCCCGCCCCGCGCCGCGTATGGATCATCGGGGTGCGCCCCGCGTCGATCTTCTTGCGCAGGTAGGAGATGTACAGCTCGACGACGTTGGCCTGGCCGCCGAAGTCGTAGTTCCAGACCCGGTCGAGGATCTGCGCCTTGCTCAGCACCCGGCGCGGATTGCGCATCAGGAAGCGCAGCAGCTCGAACTCGGTCGCCGTGAGATGGATCGAGTCGTCGCCCCGGCTCACCTCATGGCTGTCCTCGTCCAGCACCAGGTCACCCACGACGAGCGTCGAATCACTGCGGACCGAGGCCGTACCGGAGCGGCGGATCAGCCCGCGCAGCCGTGCCACGACCTCCTCCAGGCTGAACGGCTTGGTGACGTAGTCGTCGCCTCCCGCCGTGAGCCCCGCGATCCGGTCCTCCACCGAGTCCCGCGCGGTCAGGAACAGCACGGGCACGTCGGAGAGTTCGCGCCGCAGCCGCCCGAGCACCGCCAGGCCGTCCATGTCGGGGAGCATCACATCGAGGATCACCGCGTCGGGGCGGAAGTCGCGCGCCGTACGGACGGCACCCGCACCGTCCCCGGCGCTGCGCACCTCCCACCCCTCGTAACGCAGGGCCATGGAGAGCAGCTCGGCGAGCGGAGCCTCGTCGTCCACGACCAGTACGCGGATGGGACTGCGGTCGGGCCTGAGCAGTTCTGTACGCCCCTGGGGCGAGGTCGTCGTCATGGCTCAAGCCTGTGAGACGGCCGTGAGAGAGGCCTTTCGCCTCCCTGTGAATTTCCTGAGAAACGCGCCGGCGGGCCGCCCGGCCCTACCGGAAGAGCTCGCTCGCGTTCCCGTGGCAGACCGCCCGCAGCCAGGCGTCGCCCAGCCCCAGCCGCTCCAGGGCGTGCAGCTGGTGGGCGTACGGGTACGGGATGTTCGGGAAGTCCGTGCCGAGCAGGATCCGGTCCCCCAGATCGGCGAGGCGCCCGCGTTCCGAGGGCGGGAACGGCGTGAAGTCCTCGGTGAAGTCCGTGAACGCCATGGTCGTGTCGAGCCGCACCCCGGGGTACGCCGCCGCCAGCGCCAGGAACTCCGCGTACTCGGGCATCCCCATGTGCGCCACCACCAGCTTCAGCCGGGGGTGGCGGGACAGCAGACGGCCGATCGGCCCGGGGCCCGTGTACGCCCCGGGCGCCGGCCCGGAGCCGCAGTGCGTCACCACCGGGACCCCGGCTTCGGCCAGCAGCCCCCACACGGGCTCCAGCAGCGGATCGTTCGGATCGTAGGCACCGACCTGGAGGTGCGACTTGAAGACGCGCGCCCCCGACTCGACCGCCTCGCGCACATAGGTCCCCGCGCCCTCCTCCGGGAAGAACGTGGCGGTGTGCAGACAGTCCGGCACCCGCGCGGCGAAGTCCGCCGCCCAGCCGTTCAGCCAGGACGCCATGCCGGCCTTGTGCGGGTAGAGCATCGAGGTGAACCGGAGCACGCCGAACGAGCGCAGCAGCGCGAGGCGTTCGTCCTCGTCCCGCCGGTAGGTGATCGGCCACTCCAGCCCGGTCAGCGGGCCCGCCGAGTCGAAGTAGGCCCACACCTTGCTGAGCACCCGCTCCGGCATGAAGTGCGTGTGGACGTCGATGATCCCGGGCAGCCCGAGCCGCTGCCAGAACCGCACGACATCCTCACGGTCACGGTCGTCGCCGCTCATCCGCCCCACCCGCCTCGATACGTCACCGGGAACGATCTCCGGCGACGATCTCAGAACAGCCCGTCCTGCACGCCACCGCCCCCCAGGGCCACGGTCGGCACACCGGTACCCGCCCGCGGGTCGGCGCCCACCAGCTCCCAGCCGGTGACGAGCCGCGTGTCCAGCACGACGATCCCCTCGTCCACCGTCTCCAGGTGCAGATCGGGCCCGGCCGCGGCCACCAGCCGGCCGGCCACCACCCCGCCGTCCACCAGCCCGGTCACCGCGCGCGCCGCCGCCCCCGCGCCGTCGAGCCCGAACGCCCCGGCGTGGTCGACGGCCACGAACGGCAGCCGCTCCAGAGCCTCCGGCCAGCCGGCGCCCTCCAGGGCGGCGGCCCGCCCGTACAGCTCCTCGACCTCGGCCGCCCGTTCCGCCGCCCCCGGCAGCTCGCCCCGCACCGCACGCTTGCGCGCGTACGGGATCCGGTCGGGCACCCCGAGCGCCGAGCGCAGCAGCTCCTCCGTCCGCCGGGCGGCCATCAGCGGCCCGCGCCCCAGCCAGCTGAACACCACGGCCCCCTGCTCCCGCAGCCGTGCGGCGTCCCGCGACTCCCCCGTGATCCCGACCTTGACCATGCCCGGCCCGAACCAGGCCAGATAGACGCGGTACGTGCGCGGGTCGTCGGCGATCGTGTCGGCGGCCACCGAGTGCGCCCGGTCCAGCCGTGCGCACTCCGCGCACCGCGCCCCCGTGCTCCGCTCGGCCACCACGGCCCCGACCGGACACGGGTTGCCGCGCGCCCCCACGCAGTGCCGCTCCCCCTCGGCCCGGAACGCGAGCTCCTTCCCGTACGCCAGGACGCTCTCCCGCCCCCGCCCGGACCTGTCGCTCCGCGCCCACCCGAGCACGGGCTCGCCGTGGGGCCAGCGCAGGCCGGTGCACCGCCAGCCGCTCATGCCGCGCCCTCTCCACTCGCGCCCGGGGTGTGGACGGACGCGCGGAAGGCCTCGGTGAACCCGGACGCCCGGTACAGACGTCCGGCCGTGGAGCCGACCTCCAGGCGGAAGGTCTGATCGTCGCGCCCGTAGTCGCGCAGGGCGATGCCGCCGGAGGAGGCGACGAGCGTGCCCCGGTGCGCCTCCATGAACGCGAAGTGGTTCGCCACCAGGTCCGGGAGACCGGACAGATCAGGCGCGCCCTCGATGCGTGGGGCCATGTCGGTCTCCTCGGGACGGCCGGCGTCGACCGGGAGACCCTAACGGACGGGGCTTCTCGGCGGAGGCCGTGCCGTCACGCCCGGCAGCCGCTCTGAACCCGTTCACCGAGGACCCGTACGACGGGCCGAGCAGGAGACCTCGTCCACGCCGCTCACCTCCTGCGCGGTCGTGGAATCCGGCAGTGTGCCGTTGAGGCAGGTGCCGTTCTCGTACGGGTCGGGAGCGTCGGTCTCCGTGACGCCAACTCCGCCACGCAGTACGCGTTCTCGTACCGCTGCACCCTCAACGGGGCGACCCTCAACGAATACGTCCACTGTCTGATCGGCCTCGGTTCGTACGCACGCTGACACCGTTGCCGTACTCCGCCGATGTACGGGCGCGCGAGAGGGCTAGGATCCGAGCCATGGCTCTGACCGTGGACGACGTGGACCGGTTCGAGGGCTTCATGCCCCGGCTCGAGGCCATCGCCTACCGCCTCCTCGGCTCCGCGAGCGACGCCGAGGACGCCGTGCAGGACACGTTCCTGCGCTGGCAGGCCGCCGACAGGGACCGCATCGAGGTCCCCGCGGCCTGGCTGACGAAGGTCCTCACCAACCTGTGCCTCAACCAGCTCACCTCGGCCCGCGCCCGGCGCGAGACCTACGTGGGCCAGTGGCTGCCGGAGCCACTGCTCCCGGGGGACCCGATGCTCGGCCCCGCCGACACCGCCGAGCAGCGCGAGTCCGTGTCGTACGCCGTCCTCGCCCTCATGGAGCGCCTCTCCCCCAACGAGCGGGTGGTGTACGTGCTGCGGGAGGCCTTCGGCTACCCGCACCGGAAGATCGCGGAGATCCTCGACATCACCGAGTCCGCCGCACAGCAGATCCTCCACCGCGCCAGAAAGCACGTCGCGGAGGGCAAGGCCCGCACCGAGGTCGACGAGGCCGCCGCCCGGCGGATCGTCGAAGAGTTCATCGGGGCCGCCACCAGCGGCCGTACCGAGCCGCTCGTGCGGCTGCTCACCGCCGACGCCGTCTCGATCGGCGACGGCGGCGGGAAGGTGCCGGCCCGCACCAAGCCGTTCGAGGGCGCCGTCGCGGTCGCGACGTTCCTGCGGGGCCTGTTCAAGCCCGGCAAGGCCAAGCGCGCCATGGCCGGCGGCTCACCCGGGGTCTACGTCACGACCGCCAACAACGGCCCCGCCCTCGTGGCGGTCGTCGACGGCCGGGTCATCGGCGTCATGTGCCTGGAGATCACCTCCGACGGCATCGCCGCGATCCGCGCCCAGGCCAACCCCGACAAACTCGAACGCGCGACGCGGCGATGGGCGACCTCCGACCACGGAGAACCCCTGCTCAACCTCTACTGACCCCGGTGTGACCTGCTTCACACCACGTTCCTGTCAGGAAACGGCGGGCTGCCCGGTTCAAGGGGCAGACCCGCGCGAGACAGGAGCAGGGACATGAAGCACCGCATCATCGTTCTCGGAGCCGGATACACCGGAGCCGTCGCCGCCGGCCGCCTCGCCAGGCGACTGCGCCGCGAGGACGTCGCCATCACCCTCGTCACCGCCGAGCCCGACTTCGTCGAGCGCGTCCGGATGCACCAGCTGGCGGTCGGCCAGGAGCTCAGGCCCCGGCCCTTCAGCCAGATGTTCGCGGGCACCGGCGTCGAGCTGAAGCTCGCGAAGGTCACCGGTGTCGACGCCGACCGGGGGACCGTGGCCGTCGTCGACGCGAACGGCGCCGGGGAGCTGGAGTACGACAGCCTCGTGTACGCCCTCGGCAGCGGCTGGAACACCCAAGGCGTTCCCGGCACCGCCGAGCACGCCCACGAGATCGCGGGCCGCCCCGGGGCACTCCGGCTGCGTGAACGCCTGGCCGGCCTGGCCGCCGGACAGCCCGTGGTCGTCATCGGAGGCGGCCTCACCGGCCTGGAGGCCGCGACCGAGATCGCCGAGGCCCGCCCGGACCTCGACGTCGCGCTCGCCGCCCGGGGCGGGCTCGGCGACACGCTCTCGCCCAAGGGCCGGCAGCACCTGCGGAAGGTCTTCGACAAGCTCGGCATCACGGTGCACGAGCACACCGCCGTCACCGGCGTGGAGGCCGACCGCGTCACCACCGCCGACGGCACGTCCGTCCCGGCCGCGGTCACCGTGTGGACCGCTGGCTTCGCGGTCCACCCGATCGCGAAGGCCACCACCCTTGAAGTCTCCGACACGGGCCGGATCGTGGTCGACGGAGCCATGCGCTCGGTATCGCACCCGGACGTGTACGCCATCGGGGACGCGGCCCTGGTGAAGGGCCCCGGCGACAACCCGCTGCGGATGTCGTGCGCCTCGGGCATCCCCACCGCATGGCAGGCCGCCGACTCCATCGCGGCGGGCCTGACCGGCGGCAAGCTCCCGAACACGCCGCTCCGTTACTTCAACCAGTGCATCTCCCTCGGCCGCAGGGAGGGCCTGATCCAGTACGTCACCGCCGACGACCGGGCGGTCCGGGCGGCACTGACCGGCCGGTTCGCCGCGTTCTACAAGGAGCTGGTCTGCAAGGGCGCGGCCTGGGGCGTCGCCAACCCGACCCTCGGACTGCCGACCCGGCGCCGCCCCGTGGTGCGGGACCGGGCCCGGGCAGCGGCGCCCGTCGCGGAATCGGCCTGACCCGGCCGGACTCGCGACGCTCCGGGTGGGGTGCGGCCTGATCGGCGATGCGAGCTCTTCGCCTCGCACGACCAGGCCGCGCCGCCTGCCTCCACCGCGGCCGCCGCCTCGACCTGGCCGTGTTCTCACTGCTCCGCCCGGAATGGGAAGCGCTGAACCGGCCCCGCGCCTGGGACTCCTGAGCGGGGTGCCGGGCGCGCGCCGATGTCACCCGCCGATGCCGGAGGGCCCGATTCGTACCGGCCGGCGTCGGCCCATGGTGACCATTGCCGAACGGAGGCAGTTGCTGTGGTTGCTGCACTCCGCTGCCGCGCGGTATGCGGATGTCGAGACCGCGCCACCGGCTCCGTCCCAGGGACATCAGCGGCAACCACCTGCCGCACGAGGAAATAGGAGAGAACAGCATGGCGATCCAGCGGATGGACAACGTCGGCATCGTCGTCGAGGACATGGATGCCGCCATCGCGTTCTTCGTGGAACTCGGTATGGAACTGGAGGGCAGGGCGGAGGTCGAGGGCCCCGTGGCCGACCAGTGCACCGGACTCGACGGCGTGCACTGTGACATCGCGATGGTCCGGACCCCGGACGGCCACAGCCGGCTCGAGCTGTCGAAGTACCGCAGCCCCGCGGCGATCAGCACCGAACCGCGCACCAAGCCGCACAACATTCTGGGCACGCACCGCGTGATGTTCGCCGTCGACGACCTGGAGGACACCGTTGCCCGCCTGCGCCCCCACGGCGCCGAACTCGTCGGCGAGATCGCCCGGTTCGAGGACAGCTATCTGCTCTGCTACGTCCGCGGCCCGGAGGGCATCATCGTCGGACTGGCCGAGCAACTGCGCTGAGAACTTCGCTGCTGTACGCACAACGCGAAAGGCCCTCAGGATTTCTCCTGAGGGCCTCTCGCCTGCTGTGCACTCGGCAGGATTCGAACCTGCAACCTTCTGATCCGTAGTCAGATGCTCTATCCGTTAAGCTACGAGTGCTTGTCCTCGGCCTGAGCCTCGGTCCCGCCTCCCGGGCTTTTCTGCCCCGTCGGCGTTGCGAGAACAACATTACATGACCTGCGCCGTGACGCGAAATCCATTAGCCATACCGCACCTGAACTGCGGAAACACGGTTCTCAGGCACGTTTCCAACGGCCGCCCGGGGGCCGGATACGACCGAAGCCCCACGCCTGGGGCGTGGGGCTTCGGGTTCCTGCGGAGGCGGAGGGATTTGAACCCTCGATGGGCTTTAAGACCCAAACCGCATTAGCAGTGCGGCGCCATAGACCGGACTAGGCGACGCCTCCAGCACACCTCGCGCGAGCGCGAGTGGTGCGTGCAGATGATGACACAGTCGAGCGCGCTGTCACCAATCGCCGCCCACGGTACTAGGCAGGTGGGCGGCGAGGCAAAGCGCCCTGCGGCGGGTGTTCCGGTCCGGCGTTCCCGCCGCGCCCCCGGCCCGGGGGCTCCGCCGCTCGACCGGTCGGGTGTTCGAGTGCGTGCGGCTGTTCCGGTCGGCCCCCCATGAGTTGCGCAACGTGCGGGCTCAAGGAGCGTTAGAGAGAACGAGGGCTCCGCCCTCCGTCCGTCACCCCCGTGTGCCCGGCCCGCGCCTCCACCCGGCGCGCGTACCGGAGCAGGCCGGCGCGCTCCTGGCGCGCCAGAACAACAGGAGCCCCGCATGCTGCGCCGTCTCACCCTCACCGCCGTCGCGTCCCTCGCCGTGCTGTCCGCCGCCGCGCCCGCCGCCACCGCGGTGTCCCCCCTTGTACCGCTGCCCCCGCTCCCCGTACTCCAGGGAGACTGGCCGACGGCCCAGGACACGGAGACCCGGCTCACCGTGACCGTCTCGGAGTCCGGCAACCCGGCGGCCGACGGCGTCTTCGAGCTGGAGTGCGGCCCGTCGGGCGGCAGCCACCCGGAGGCGCAGCGTGCCTGCGACCTGCTGGACGAGGCCGCCGAGTCGGGGGACAACCCCTTCGTCGCCACGGACCGCAACGCCATGTGCACCCAGCAGGCCGGCGGGCCCGCCGCCGCCCGGGTGCAGGGCACCTGGCAGGGCGAGGACGTCGACGCGCGCTTCAGCCGGGCCAACGGCTGCGAGATCTCGCGCTGGAACAACCTCGTGCCGGTACTCCCCTCCGCGAGGTAACCGGTTCGGCGGGGCGTGCGCCGGGGACTTCAGCCGGCGGGACGGCGCACACCGGGGCGCGCGCAGGCCGCCCCGGACGCCTTGCAGACCGGGTTCCGGGGGTGTCCCGGGCAGCCTCCAGGCGCACACCGGGACACATAGGAGCACGTCAGAGGGGGCGCTCGCCGTCACACCCAGGGCCACCGGCGTACACCGTGTGCACAGAACCTTGGTGAGAGCTCCCCCTCATCCGCCGCCCGCCATGCGCTCCCTGCCTTTAGACTCCTCCAGTGACAGCCTGAGGCCCGAGGGGCAGGATGGGGCCCGCTGTCGGCAAGGTGCGGTATTCAGGGAGGAAGCGTCTCGTGAGCAGCAGGCCATCCCGAGGCACTGCTCGCCTCGCAGCCATACTCGACGCCCTCCCGGACGGGCTCCTGCTCGTCAACTGCAACGGCACGGTCGTCAACGCCAACACCATCGCCCTCGAAATGTTCGAGACCCCGGGCACCGCGCTCGTGGGCCGCGGACTGCTCGATCTGCTTCCGGAGTTCGACTCCAGGCTGATCCCGGGGTCGATGCGCAGGCCGGACGCTGCGGACGAGCAGGGCAGGACCAAGCCGACGCGCATGACCGCGCGCCGGACCGACGGCACCGAGTACCCGGTCGAGGTCACCAGTGCCTCCCTGGACAGCGGCCAGGCCGGCTACAACGACATCCACTCCAGCTACACCGGCGACGAGCTCCTCATGCTCGTCGTGCGGGACCTCTCCGGCACCGTCGACACCGAGGCCGAGCTGGCCCGTTCGCAGCGCCAGACCGAGATGATCCTGCGGGCCGCCTCCGAGGGCGTCGTCGGCACGGACACGGACGGCCGTGTCGTCCTGGTCAACCCCGCCGCCGCCCAGATCCTCGGCTTCCGGGCCAGCGACCTCGGCGGCAAGGAGCTCCACCCGCTGATCCTGCACTCGCGCGCGGAGGGCGACCCGTTCCCGTACGAGGAGTCGCCGCTCGCCGACACCCTGCGGTCCGGTCGCAAGCACCGCGTACGCGGGCAGGTGCTCTGGTCCAAGAGCGGCGGCCAGGTCCCGGTGGATCTGACGACCGCCCCCGTGCGCGACGGGGACCAGCTGGTCGGCGCCGTGATGACGTTCACCGACCGCAGGCCCTACGAGGAACTGTCGCAGCAGCACACCGACGAGGTCTCCGGGCTGACCGACCGGCACGCGGCCGAGATCGACCGGCTCACCGAGAGCCACCGGGCCGAGATCGCCGAGCTCACCGAACGGCACGCGGCGGAGTCCGCCGACCGGACCGAGCGGTACGCGTCCGAGCTGGAGGAACAGGCGGAGCGTCTCACCGGGCTCGAAGCGCGGCACACCCAGCTGACCGCCGTGCTGGGCGAGTCCCTGCGGGGTCCGCTGGAGGAGCTGCGCGGCGAGCTCTCGGCCCTCGCCGCCGACCCGGCCGGCCAGCTCTGGCCCGAGGCCAACCAGATCCTGCACCACCTCGCCGCGGGCTATGCGCGCATGACGACGCTCGTCGACAACGTGCTGAGCTATCAGCGCCTGGACACCGGCGCCGAGGAGCTCGTCAAGCAGACGGTGCTGCTCGACGCCGTGGTGACCGCGGGCATCGACGGTGCCGTCGAGCTGATCGGTCCCGGACGCGCCCAGTTCGCGGTGCACGCCCCGCCGATCGAGGCCGAGGTCGACGCGGGCCGGCTGATCACGGCGCTCGCCCATCTCGTCGCCGACGTGGCCGGTGTCGACTCGACCGGCAAGGCCCGGCCGGTGCCGGGCGGCGGCTACGTCGACTCGACCGTCGTCGTGGCCGCGGCGCAGCGCGGTGACGTCGTACGGATCGAGGTGCGCGGGCCGTTCGCCGGGGGAGACCCGGTGCACGTGCCGATCGTGCGCGGGATCGTGCGCGCGCACGGCGGTGTGCTCCAGACGCACGAGATGGCCGGGATGAGCGGCAGCGCGTACGTCCTCGAGGTGCCGCTCGGCACGGGCGCCGGGACCGTCGTGCCCGAGCCGCTCCCGGTGCCCGAGGTGGCCGCCGTACCGGAACCGGCCCCGGAGCCCGCCCCGCAGGGCGGTCGGCGCCGGGCGCGCAGGGCGTCGACCGACGCGTTCCTGGACAGCCCCGTGGACGCGGGTTCGGCCGGTACGGAGTCCGGTGACACCGTGGCCGCGGAGCCGACCGGCCGGCGCAGAGCCCGCCGTGAGTCCCCGGACCCGCAGGCGCAGCAGCAGGAACAGGACATGACCCCGCATCGGCGGAACGAGGGCTCCGGTCGCAGGCGCGGCCGTCCCAGCCCCGCGGAGACGGGTGGGGAGCCCCGGCAGGCGCTGGCGCTGCCCGCGGCGGCCTCCGCCCCGTCGGAGGGGTCCGTGGTCACCGCGGCCGAGGGGGCGCAGGGCGGTGGCGGACGCCCGCAGCGGGGGCAGACGGTGCCGCCCCAGGGCGTGCCGCAGAACGCCTCCGGCCGCCAGGGCGGCGGCCGGGCGGCGTTGCCCGCCCTCGCCTCGTCCGAGGCCCCTGGGCAGCAGGAGCAGGCACGGCCGGAGCAGCCCGCCCAGCCCGGAGGGCGACGGGCCCGCCGGGCTCTCGCCGCGGCACAGGAGCGCGCCGCCGCGGCCGAACCCTCGGGGCCGCGTACCGCGTTCGCCCTGCCGCCCGCGGCGGCGGACCGGATCCCGCCGGTGGCTCCGGGCTCGCCGGTCGTGGCACCGCCTTCCGCCGCCCCGGCCTCGCCCGCCCCGCAAGCGGTCCCGGCCGGTGCGCAGCCGGTACCGGCGGGTGCTCAGCCGCTCCCGGCCGCCGGGGAGGGCCCGCTGCCCGAGCGCCACGACGCCGTACGGAACACCCCGGACGCGGACCACACCCCGCCGCAGCCGCACCCTGTCCCGTCCGGCCGCCGGAGGGCACGGCCCTCCGAGGCGCCGGAGGCGCAGGCCCGGCCCGGCCATCCCGTTCCCGGGCAGCCGCTGCCCGCTGTTCCTCCGCAGCCGGACTGGGCGCAGAGCACCTCGGTCCAGGGCCCGGTCGCGTCGGCGCCTGAGGACGACGTGAACCCGGACGGGGACGAGTCCTGGGCGGGCCCCGGCAGCACCACCCACACCACGGGCACCGTCGCCGCCCCGGCCGGCCCCGCGCCGGAACCCGCGCCCGAGCCGGAGCCGCATCCGGCCGACGGCGACGCGCCGGCCCCCGTACCGGACGCGCGGCGCCAGCCGCTGCCCGCAGAGGCGCCCATCCCGGGACCCTCGGACTCGACCCAGGGCCGCGCCTTCAGCGTGCGGACCCTGGGGCAGGGCGTGCCCTTCGCGCAGCACCTCGCCCACCAGCAGAACCAGACGCTGGGCGGGGCCGGGCGACGCCGTAAGCTCGCCGCCCCGCCGGAGGCGGAGCGGCCTGCCCCGCCCGCCGTGGCTCCCGTACCACCGCAGCCCGCCCCGGCCCCCGTACCGCCGCAGCCCGGCGGCTCGCAGGGCAGCACCGTGCAGGGCTCCGGCTCCGGCCGGCTGCTGTCCACACCGGCGTCCGAGGGACGCTCGTACGCGATAGGGGCCCCCGACGCGGGTGCCGAGGGGCCGGAGCCGCTGGACGGCCCCGGTGGCGCCGTCGAGGTGGCGAACCGCCCGCAGCCGCAGCCCGTCGACGCCGAACTGCCCCCGGAGCCGCTGGACAACCCGCGGCGGCTGCTCGTCTGGCCCGCCCCGGACGTCTCCACCCAGCAGGCCCTCAGCGACCGTGGCTACCGTCCGGTGATCGTGCACTCCCGCGAGGAGGTGGACGCGCAGATCGCGGCGTTCCCCGCCGCGCTGTTCGTCGACCCGCTGACCGGCCCGATCACCCGTACGGCGCTGCAGTCGCTGCGTCAGGCGGCTGTCGCGGCGGAGGTCCCGGTGCTGGTGACGGCCGGTCTGGGGCAGGCGACCAGGGAAGCGGCGTACGGCGCCGACCCGGCCGTACTCCTCAAGGCGCTCGCCCCGCGCGACAGCGACCAGCATCCGCCGAGGGTCCTGGTGATCGAGGAGCACGAGGAGATCGCGCTGGCGCTGACGGAGACGCTGGAGCGGCGTGGCATGCAGGTCGCCCGGGCCTCGGGCGACAGCGAGGCGGTCGACATCGCCACCCGGATGCGGCCGAACCTGGTCGTGATGGACCTGATGCAGGTACGCCGTCGGCGCGCCGGGATCATCGACTGGCTCCGCGCGAACGGCTCGCTGAACCACACCCCGCTGGTCGTCTACACCTCGGCCGGCATGGAGGAGGCGGACCTGCCGCGGCTCGCCTCCGGTGAGACGGTGCTGTTCCTCGCCGAGCGCTCCACCAGCGACGAGGTGCAGTCCAGGATCGTGGATCTGCTGGCGAAGATAGGGACGAACTGACGCCCGGGGGCATCGGGCGCGTACGACGAGGGCGGTACGGGAAGATCCGTACCGCCCTCGTCCTACGCCGTGTTCCGGGCGGCCGGCCCGGATCAGAGCCGCGTGATGTCCAACTCGCCGTCCGCGTACTGCCTGCGGATCACCTTCTTGTCGAACTTGCCCACGCTCGTCTTCGGCACCGCCGGGACGATCGTCCAGCGCTCGGGCAGCTGCCACTTGGCGACGGACTGGGCGAGGAAGGTCCTGAGCTCCGCGTAGTCGACGGTGGCGCCCTCCTTGAGGACGACGGTCGCGAGGGGGCGCTCGCCCCACTTCTCGTCGGGGACGGCGACGACCGCGGCCTCGGCCACATCCGGGTGCGCCATGATCGCGTTCTCCAGGTCGACGCTGGAGATCCACTCCCCGCCGGACTTGATGACGTCCTTGGCCCGGTCGGTCAGCGTGAGGTAGCCCTCGTCGCTGATCACGCCGACGTCCCCGGTCTTCAGCCAGCCGTCCTCGCTGAACTTGTCCTCGGGGCGCAGTTCCCCGCCGTCCTTGCCGCCGTAGTACGCGGCGGCGATCCAGGGGCCGCGGACCTCCAGCTCACCCGCGGACTCCCCGTCCCACGGCAGGTGTTCCCCTCCGGGACCGGTCAGCCGCGCCTCGACTCCGGCCGGGAACCGGCCCTGGGTGATGCGGTACGGCCACTCCTGCTCGTCGGTCAGACCGGCGGGCGGGTTGGACATGGTCCCGAGCGGCGAGGTCTCCGTCATGCCCCAGGCGTGGCAGAGGCGGACGCCGAGCTTGTCGTACGCCTCCATCAGGGAAGGCGGACACGCGGCGCCGCCGATGGTGACGCGGGCCATGGAGGAGAGGTCGCGCGGCTTGGCGGTGACCTCGGCCAGCAGCCCCTGCCAGATGGTGGGGACGGCCGCCGCGTGCGACGGCCGCTCCTTCTCGATCATCTCGGCGAGCGGAGCCGGCTGCAGGAAGCGGTCGGGCATGAGCATGTTGACGCCGGTCATGAACGTCGCGTGCGGCAGCCCCCAGGCGTTCACGTGGAACTGCGGCACGACGATCAGCGTCGTGTCCTTGTCGGTCAGCCCCATCGACTCGGCCATGTTGATCTGCATGGAGTGCAGGTAGATGGAGCGGTGGGAGTAGACGACGCCCTTGGGGTCCCCCGTGGTGCCGGAGGTGTAGCACAGGGCGGCGGCCTGGCGTTCGTCGAGCTCGGGCCAGTCGTAGGAGGTCGGACGGCCGGCGATCAGCTCCTCGTACTCGTGCACCCGGGGCGTGGCACCGTCGAGCGCGGAGCGGTCGCCGGGCCCGGACACCACCACGTGCTCGACGGAGGGCAGGTGGGGGAGCAGCGGTGCGAGCAGCGGCAGCAGCGAACCGTTGACGAGGACGACCTTGTCGTCGGCGTGCTCGACGACCCAGATCAGCTGCTCGGCGGGGAGCCGCAGGTTGAGCGTGTGCAGCACGGCGCCCATCGAGGGGATCGCCAGATACGCCTCGACATGCTCGGCGTTGTTCCACATCAGGGTCGCGACGCGCTGGTCGCCGTCGACACCCAGCTCGTCACGGAGGGCGTGCGCCAGTTGCGCGGCACGCCTGCCGATCTCGGCGAAACTCCGCCGGTGCGGCTCCGGGTCGCCGGTCCAGGTCGTCACCTGCGACTTCCCGTGGATGGTCATCCCATGGGTCAGGATGCGGGTCACAGTCAGCGGTACGTCCTGCATGGTGCTCAGCACGGCGTCCTCCCGGTGGGCGCTACGCGGCGGTAAGGGTGCGCTGATTCTGCTCACATACCAGGCGGTATGTCACTACTCCCGGGAGTACGAATCGGTGTCGGCCCGCAGAAACGGACCGCGCGGGGCCTGCGCGAAGGGTGCGGTCACCGGCGTGGGTCCCTCGGTCAGCGGACCGGGCTGAGCTCCGGATCCTCACGGAGCTTGCGGAGCGCCCGCGACACGGCGCTCTTGACCGTACCGACGGACACGCCGAGCACCTCGGCGGTCTGGACCTCGCTGAGGTCCTCGTAGTACCTCAGCACGACCATGGCGCGCTGGCGGTCCGGCAGCTTGAGCACCGCACGCCACATCGCGTCGTGCAGCGACTGCTGCTCGGCGGGGTCCGGCGCGGGCGCGGCCTCCTTCTCCGGCAGCTCCTCGCAGGCGAACTCGTCGACCTTGCGCTTGCGCCACTGCGAGGTCCGGGTGTTCACCAGGGCGCGGCGGACGTACCCGTCGAGGGCGCGGTGGTCCTCGATCCGCTCCCAGGCGACATACGTCTTGGTGAGGGCGGTCTGCAGCAGGTCCTCGGCATCGCTCGGGTTCGCGGTGAGGGAGCGTGCGGTGCGCAGCAGCACGGGGCCCCTGGCCCGCACGTACGACGAGAACGACGGATAGCGGCGGTGTCCGGCGGAGGCGGCGACCGCTCTGGAGGCCCCGGTGCAGACTGGCGTGGTCATGACTCCACGCTAGGAGCGGGCACGGTCGAGGGGATCGGCCCCAGGTCCCGAAGCCACGTCCGCCTCAGGTTGTAGGGGTTGGACGGGCTCCACCTCCTGAAGGTGGAGGGCGGGCCCACCCGCGTCAGGGTCCTCACCCCCGGGTCCGCCCTCCGCCCGTACGGAGGCGCCCGTGCGGCAGCGGCGGCGACGCCACCGCACGGGTCCTCGGTCAGTTCACCCAGAGCGGCGTGAAGATCACATAGACGTTGTACGTGGACTGGTCGATGTAGGCGAAGGGCGATTGGCTGATCTGCACCGTGTTGCTGTGGTTGGAGGCGTTGGCGCCGACGGCCTGCTGCTGAGACGTGGACGAATTGCCGGAGTTGTTCCCGCCGACACCTCCGTTCCCGACGGTCGCCACCGCCGCGTTCGATCCGTCGTTCGCGAACGCGCCGTTGTCGGCCAGCGCCACCCCTCCGAACAGGGCGGCGGCGAGAGGCAGGGCGGCGACGACGGCGAGGGCGCGAGCGGTACGGATACGTGCCATGTCAATTCCTCCAGGAACCGGGAACGCTGCTTGATACGGCTGGTTCCGAGGCAGTTGGCCGACCGCCTCGGTGCTGGTCACGACGTCGCGGGAGCAGAACTGCCCACCGTGTCCCCGGCGAACCACCCATGACGCGCGATTCCCCCGCACGTATGAGGAACCCCCGATAAACCTCCCGCCGGAGGAAAAGCGTTCCGCCCGAGCGGATCCACCCCTCTTCCCTTCTTCGAACGCTTGTACGAAAATGGCTCCATGGCCACCACCGACCGGCAGACCGCCACCCTGGCCCTGGCCCACGCGCTCTCCGCCGCCGAGCGTGGGCTACCCGTCTTCCCGCTGTCCGCCACCAAGCTCCCCGCGCTGCGCTCACCGCACCGCGACGAGGACCCTCCCGTGCACTGCCGGGGTGCCTGCGGGCTGCCCGGCCACGGGGTGCACGACGCCACCACCGACCCGGCCGCAGTCCGCGCTCTCTTCGCCGCGGCGCCCAGGGCCACCGGGTACGGCATCGCCTGCGGGCGGGCGCCGCACCGACTCATCGGTATCGACCTCGACATCGACACCACCCACAGCAACGACTCCGTCGCCGCGCTCCAGCAGCTGGCCCTCCAGCACCTGTTCACCATCCCGGCCACCGTCACGGTGCTCACACCCAGCGGCGGCCGGCACCTCTGGCTGACGGGCCCGTCCGGCGTGTCCGTGCCCAACTCCGCCGGCCGCCTCGCTCCCGGCATCGACGTACGCGGAGCGGGCGGCTACCTGGTCGGCCCGGGCTCGGTCACGACCCACGGCAGATACCGTCTCGCCCCCGGCACGGCCCACCTCGCCCCCGCCCCCTGCCCCCGCGCCCTCCTGCGCCTGCTCACGCCCCCACCGCGCCCCCACCACACCCTCGGCCGGACCTCACCCGGCCGGCAGGGTCAGGGCCTGGTCCAGTTCGTACGGGCCGCGCACGAGGGCCAGCGCAACACCCGGCTGTTCTGGGCGGCCTGCCGGGCGTACGAACACGGCTTCGGCGACGACCTCGCGGACGCCCTCACCGACGCGGCGATCGGCACCGGCCTCACCGAACAGGAGGCCCGCGCCGCGATCGCCTCCGCCGCACGCCTGACCACCCCTCGGCGGAGCCTCTGACGATTCTCCGCCGCCCCGGGGGCCGCGTGGGCGGGACGGTCCCCCACGCACGCGACCGGCGACCACCCGCCATGAGACGGACCCCGCTCCGAGAAGGAGCTAGGCAGGCGTGGTCGCCGGTCAAGACCCCCGAGCTTGCGAGCACCTGGGGGCATGGCGAGCGTATCGGCCTCTTCCTCCCGCCGGAAGCGGATTTCGCTGCTGCCGCACCGGCGGGGCTGTCGATGGGGCCGGCGACTGACTCACCATGAACACGGCCCCCGGCCGACGCACTTGAGCTCTTCCGGTCGTCGCGGGACCCGCGCCGGGGAGCAGCCTGGGACGAGCAGTTGACGGGCCGCGCGCATGCGAACGGCCCCTGACCGATTCGCCTGGTCAGGGGCCGTTCACCTGCGGTGGGTGTGGGATTTGAACCCACGGTCACATCGCTGCGACGACGGTTTTCAAGACCGTTCCCTTAGGCCGCTCGGGCAACCCACCCCGCGTCGTCGCCGGTCCCGGTGGCCCGGAGCCGGCTCGATGCGTGGAACAGCCTAGCCGGTCAGCTGTCGCCCTTGCGCTCGCCCAGGGTGAGTTCGGCCGTGGACGTCTTGCCGTCGCGCTTGTAGGTGAGCGTGACCTTGTCGCCCGGCTTGTGGGTCCAGATCTCGCCGATCAGCGTCGGGCCGCTCTCGACCACCGTGTCGTTGAACTTGGTGATCACATCGCCGGCCTTCAGACCCGCCTGGGCCGCCGGGCCGTTCGGGGTGACGGCGGGGGTGCCGGCCGCGCCCTCGTCCGAGATGACGGCGCCGCCGGTCTTCTCCTCCATCGTCACGGTCGCGCCGATCACCGGGTAGACGGGCTGGCCCGTCTTGATCAGCTGTTCGGCGACGTTCTTGGCCTGGTTGACCGGGATGGCGAAGCCGAGGCCGATGGAGCCCGCCTGGGACTGGCCGACGCCGCCGCCGCTGGTGGACTGGATGGCCGAGTTGATGCCGATGACCGCGCCACCCGCGTCCAGGAGCGGCCCGCCCGAGTTACCCGGGTTGATCGAGGCGTCCGTCTGAAGGGCGCTCATGTACGAGTTCTTGTTGCTGGAACCGTCACCGGAGGCGACCGGCCGGTTCTTCGCGCTGATGATGCCCGTGGTGACCGTGTTGGAGAGGCCGAAGGGCGCGCCGATCGCGATGGTGGAATCGCCCACCGCGACCTTGTCGGAGTCTCCCAGGGCGAGCGGGGTCAGTCCGTCCGGAGCGTTCTTCAGTTTGAGCACGGCCACGTCGTAGCCCTGAGCCCGGCCGACGACCTCGGCGTCGTACTTCTTGCCGTTGGAGAACGTCGCGGTCAGCTGGCCGCTGTCCGCCGCGGAGGCCACCACGTGGTTGTTCGTGAGGATGTGGCCCTCCTTGTCGTACACGAAGCCGGTGCCCGTGCCGCCCTCGCCGTCGCCGGACTGCGCGTCGATGGTGACCACGCTGGGCAGCGCGCCCGCCGCTACGCCCGCGACCGTCCCCGCCTCGCGCTTGAAGTCCTTCGGGCTGTTGGAGGCGGCCACCGTGGTCGAGCCGGAGGAGGAGCTGGAGTCGTTGCTGTCCGCGGCCCAGTAGCCGAGGGCTCCGCCGACGCCGCCGGCGACCAGTGCGGCCACGGCCACGGCGGCGACCAGGCCGCTCGCACGGCGCTTGCGCGGGCGCTCGGGCTCCGAGGTCTCCGGGGCTCCCCAGGCCGGGGGGCTGCCGCCGTCGGCGTACGAGGGGATGGCGGGAGGGGGCGGCGGCCAGGCGGCCGAGCCGGCCGGAGGCTGCTGCGGTGACGGCGGCGCGTACGGGTGCTGCTCGTGCCCGGCGGCGGGCGGCTCGGCGCCTCCCTGGTGCGTCGCGGCCGGCACATGGACCGTCGGCGCGTCCGAAGGAGCGGCAGGCGGGGCCTCCGGGGCGGCAGGACCACCCTGCGGGGTGCCCTCAGGAGCGGCAGCCGGCACGGGAGGTGCGGACGGAACAGACGGTACGGACGGAACCGCGTTGCCCTCGTTGCCCTCGTTCTCGGTGCTCACAGCTCTTTACTCCTCGGTTCCACTCGGCATTCGGCAAGAGATCCGCTGTGCACGTTTCTGCGGTCAGCTTTTCCCACAGCACGTCAGGCCACTGTAAGCAGGACCTGTGCATCCGCACACCAATCTTTACATCAGGCAAAACGGTCCTACACAACAAGGTGTCAGCACCTGACGCGTCTCGGTGACACCATGACGCGGTGACCCACGCACGCCTACCCTCATCACAGCCTCCCATCCAGGTCATCGCCCACCGCGGCGCCTCGGACGACGCCCCTGAGCACACCCTGGCCGCGTACCGGAAGGCCGTCGAGGACGGGGCGGACGCTCTGGAGTGCGATGTCCGTCTCACCGCGGACGGGCAGCTCGTCTGTGTGCACGACCGCAGGGTGAACCGCACGTCGAACGGCCGGGGTGCCGTCTCCGCCCTGGAACTGGCCGATCTCGCCGCCCTCGACTTCGGCTCCTGGAAGGACCACGAGGAGTCACCGGACTGGGACCCGGTGCCGGGTGAGCTCACGTCCGTACTCACCCTGGAACGGCTCCTCGAGCTGGCCCACGACGTCCGTGCGGGCGGCCGTCCGCTCCAGCTGGCCATCGAGACCAAACACCCCACGCGCTGGGCCGGACAGGTCGAGGAGCGGCTGCTCCATCTGCTCAAGCGGTTCGGTCTGGACGCTCCGCCGGCCGACGGGCCGTCCCCGGTACGCGTCATGAGCTTCTCCGCGCGGTCCCTGTACCGCATCCGGGCCGCGGCCCCCACCCTGCCCACCGTCTTCCTGATGCAGTTCGTCTCACCGAGGCTGCGCGACGGGCGGCTCCCCGCCGGAGCCCGGATCGCCGGCCCGGGGATGCGGATCGTACGCAATCACCCCGGGTACATCGAACGGCTGCACAAGGCGGGGCACCGGGTGCACGTGTGGACCGTCAACGAGCCGGAGGATGTCGAGCTCTGCGTACGCCTGGGGGTGGAGGCAATCATCACGAACCGTCCGAAACAGGTTCTTTCGCAACTTGGCCGCTCTTAATATCAGTTACAGGGGGTGCACCGGCGCATTCGCTCCGCAATCGATCGTTACGAGTGCATCACTGACAGGGCTTTGGCCGGTTTCCGGCGCATCTCAGGGGGGCATCCAATCCGTGGCGTGGGGCAAAGGAGGTCTCGGGGGTGGCGTTTGTGGTGGCACAGGAAGTGCCCGCGTCGTCGAGCATGGCCGTACCCCATGGCCCTGCGGGCGTGGGGCGGGCGAGGCACTGTATGCGCGAGCAGCTGCGCAGCAACGGGGTCTCGGACACCGTGGTCGACGACGCTGTACTGATCCTTTCCGAACTCCTCAGCAACGCCTGCCGGCACGGCAGGCCGCTGGGTCAGCACTCAGAGGTGGGGGACGGCGACATCCGCGCCGCGTGGCGCGTGGAGAGAACGGGTGACCTGACCGTCGAGGTCACGGACGGCGGCGGGCCGACCAGGCCGGTCCCGGCCACACCGTCGGTCACCGCGCGCGGTGGGCGCGGGCTCAACATCATCAGCGCCCTCGCCCAGGAGTGGGGCGTACGGGACGACACCGTCGGCGAGGTCACCGTCTGGGCCCTCGTCTCCGCGGGCCCCGGCACGAGCGGCTTCACGACGGCGGCCCCGGGCCCCGGGAGGTCCGCACGCCGCGAACGGTCCGGTCTGAACGGACTGGACGGACTGGAGGCGATGAGTGGATTCGGCTCGCTGGACGGGCTGGAACTCGCCGACGCTCTCGAAGCCTTCGACGACGCAGGCTGAGAGCGGCTCGGCGCGCGGCACGGTGGGACAGGCCGCGAGGGCGCCACGGCGGGTGTGCCCCGGCAATCACAGGGACGGCTAGGCTCGCGCCCGAGACCGCACTGTCGCAATCGGGAGAACGCCCACCATGGCCAAGAAGCGCCCTCAGTCCAAGGCCGGGAAGCCGCAGCTCAAGGACGGTGAAATCCCGGTCGTAGGGGCTCGTGAGCCCTGCCCGTGCGGTTCGGGCCGCCGTTACAAGGCGTGTCACGGACGCGCCGCCGCCCACGCCGTGACCGAGCTGGTCCAGCGCCCCTTCGAGGGAATCTCCGGCGAGTGCGACTGGATCGCTCTGCGCGAGCTGGTCCCGGCCGCCACCGTCGAGCTGACGCTGAAGGGCGGACTCCCCGAGGGCGTGCCGTCCGTGTCGCTCGCGACCGTGCTGCCGATGGCCTGGCCGGCGCTGCGCCGCGACGACGGCTCCGTCCTCCTCGCCCTGCAGAACGACACCTCGTCCGGCGACCTCAGCCGCGATCTCGCGGACACCCTGCAGCGTGCGCTGGAGGCCGAGCCCGGTTCGCCGGTCACCGCCCGCCGGGTACCTGCCGACGGCCCGCGCCTGCAGGACGTCCTCGACCCCGACGCCGCGTTCGAGCCGGTCGTGCACTCCGGCTTCGAATTCTGGGTCCCGGACGCCGAGAACGCCACGGCGGAGGTGTCGGCATCGCTGGAGCGTGCCAACGCGGCCGCCATCCCCACCACCCGGCTCTCCGGCGTGGACGCGGCCTACTGGTGCGAGACGCCGGACAAGAACCACCTGCGCTGGGTCATGCCGCACCCCGAGGAGCAGCTCCTCGACGCCCTCGCCCGGCTGCACGCGGCGGGCACCTCCTCGCTCGGCGAGGAAACCCGTCTGGTGGGCTCGTTCCGTGCGCACGGGCTCATGGTCCCGGTCTGGGACCTGCCGAGCGCGATGGGAGCGGAGGAGTGCGAGAAGCCCGCGGCACAGTTCGCGGAGCGGCTCGCCGGGGCGCTCGCGTCGGACGCTCCTCTGACGGCCGACGAGCGCCGCGCACGCGGGGGGCTCACCAACCGCCAAGTGACGCTCAGCTGACAGTGACGAGAGCGGGGATGTGACGGTGACTCCCGTCACAACTTCCCGTACCCGTCGGTAAATCGGTGTCCGAATAGGCGAGATCGAATTTGCTAACGGCAGATCTCTTGTTACGGTTCTGGAAGTCCGGTCGCTGGTGCATCCCCCGTCGCCAGCGGCCGGGCGTCCTCGTTTCCAGGCCCGGACGGCCGGGGCGCACGCCGGAGCACTCAGCTCATCGGCAGCCTGCGGCGACTGCCTGCCCCCCACCCGCATCCCGCCCCCCTGCGGATCGACCCCTCCGCAGGCCCGCGCCCGTCAACTCCTGAGCACGGGGCCGGGACCGGCGCAGCGCCGGAGCGGCGCGCGCCCCTGGCCCCTGGCGCACCAGGCGTTCGCTTTCGGACAGAAAATCCACGATGCCGCCGGGCACCGGGAAAGAGCCCACAGCACCTGGGAAACATTCACACCGGCACCACCGCGCGCCCCGTTTCCGCAATCTGCGAAAAGACCGCCAGAAAGCATGCGGGCACCGGCTTTTGCCCGGATGCAATTACATCTTCCTGGTGCGGGCCGCCCGTCGGGCCGCCCGTCGGGCCGCAGGGAAACCGGGCGCCCCCCTGAACGAGTGATCCGCCCGCTGTTCCCGCGTCAGTCGGTCAACCGCCGCCCGCTCAGTACGCGAGCCGGCTCCCGCCGTCCGGAGCGCTGTTGCTCGCCTCGACGAGCGCGTCCAGGACGGATTCCACATCCGGGAGCCACGGCGCGGCGTCCCCCGCCTCCGGCGCGCGTTCCCAGCGCACCTGCCCGGTGCCCACCTCGGACGGGGGCAGGATGAGATAGCCGCCCTCCCCGTGGAACCGCAGGGAGCTGGGCACCCGGTCCTTGGCGTGCAGCAGTTCGCCGAGCCGTTCCAGGGTGTAGGGCTCGACCAGCAGCGACCACCTGGTGGGTGTCGCCACCACAGGGCCGAGCCGTAGCCCCATGCCGTCGAGCGCGGTCAGGGCCCGGGCGCCGGCGACGGCCGGCAGGCTCAGCGCGCAGGGCGCCTGGCCACCGGTGGCCAGTACGACGGGCGCGGTGGGCCGGTTGGTCCACCACCAGCGCACCATGCGCGCGTCGGTGGTCGCCGCGAGCAGGCCGGGGTCGAAGGGGTGTGCGCCTGGTACGGCGCACTCGGGATCGGGACAGGCGCAGCCGCGGCCGCGTTCACCGCGTACGGCTCCCGTCGCCAGCCCTGCTCCGGGGAGCACGGGCCACTTCCGGACGGTGGCACAGACCAGCGCCGCGTCGAGCTGGGCGGAACTTCCCTTGCGCCGGGGCCGGTGCCTGCGTCGCCTTCCGAGGATCTCGCGCATGAGCGCTCGTTCCTTTCCGTTGAACGCCGAGGTCCACATCACACCACGTGCTCGTTACACCACGTGTGCGTCTCTTCGCTGTGCGTGCTTGCTCATCGAGCCTGCGGTACGGACGGTCAGTCGGTGCCGAGCGTGAGCCGAGCCGAGCAGAGTGGAACCGAACAGAATGGAGCTGAGCCGAGTCGAACCGAGTTGAACCGAGCCGAGTCCAGTCAAAACATCGCGCGGTCGGCGTGCGCATCGCGCGTGCCGTCCCTTGTGCAACCCGCCACTCGGGGCGGTGGGTGGGCGGCCGTCACCTGTAAGGACGCCCGGGCTCGCTGTCGGGTTCCGGGGCGGTCACAACTGCCCCCGGCCATCCACGACTACGTACCCCGCATGACCGGGATGACGCTCCCTCCGGCATTTCACCCCGAGGGCTCTCCCTGTCGAGCACGCCCAGTCGATCGCAAAAAACCGCCCGGGGGTGCATTTTTCGGCCAAGTTGGTTGCCTCACGGACACCATAAATACCGTAAGGACAATGCTGGACATCACCTCAGTTGTGCGTGTAGATGTGGGTGCGTGTACATGTGGTTGCACCGATAGCGGCGCAGAACGACATGGGGGTTTGCGATGCTATTCGACAAAACGCACCAGTCGGAAAGCCGATTGCCATGAGCGCCCCCCACCTTCCGAAAGTGGCTGGAATCGATCCCATGGTTCCCGTTTCAACGCACACTGCCGCGCCCGCGGAAGACGTGCCCGCCGCGCCGGGAGCCTTCATCCAGGACCGGCTGGCCGGCTGGGTCTCCGACCTCACCACGCTGCACGAACTCACCGAACGGCTGGCCGGGACCAGCACCCTGGACAGCGCTCTCCATGAGCTCCTGACCGCCGGGGCGGCACTCGTCGGCGCAGGCCGGGGGCTCCTCGTCCTCGAGCCCGCCGACGGCCGCGGGCCGTCCCGCACGATCGGGCTCGGCCTCACCCACGCCGACCTGGGACACATCGAGACGGTGCCCCGCAGCGCCACCGCGTACGGCCGCTTCCTCGACGGCCTCCCGGGTACCGACGCCCCCTTGGCCAGCCCCGACATCCTCGGCGACACCGGCCTCGACCCCCGCTGCCGCGAGGTCGCCGCCCGGCTCGGCTACGCCGCCGGCTACACACAGCCCCTCTCCACCGAGACCGCCGGCCGGCTCGGTGCGGCCGTCTGGCTGTACGACGAACCGGCGGAACCGCTGGAACGCCAGTGCCATCTCGTCGGGGTGTACGCCCGCTACGCCGCGGAACACCTCGCCCGCCTCCTCGAACTCGAACGCGCCAGGGCGGATGCCGCAGTCGTCGCCGAGGAGCTCCTCCCCAGCAGGCTGCCCCGGGTCCCCGGGGTACGGCTGGCCGCCCGCCGCCGGGCCGGACCCGCGGGAGGCGGCGACTGGTACGACGCACTGCCCCTCCCGGACAACGCCCTCGGCCTGGCCGTCGGCTCGGTCGGCGGCTGCGGGCCTGCCTCCCTGGCCGCCACGGGCCGGCTCCGCGCCGGCCTGCGGGCCTACGCCGTGATGGAGGGCGAGGACCCCGTCGCCGTGCTCTCCGACCTCGAACTGCTGCTTCGGCTGACCGAACCGGCCTCCGTGGCGACCGCCCTCTACGCGTACTGCGAACCCGACCGGCGCACGATCGTGTTCGCCGGCGCCGGGCACACCCCGCCGCTGGTGACCGGCGAGCGGCGCACCGAATTCGTCGAGACGACCCTCTCCGCACCGCTCGGCATGCTGTCCTGCTGGGAGGCGCCGAGCGTGGAATTCATGCCCCGGGCCGGCGAAACGGTGCTGTTCTACACCGACGCGCTGCTGCGCCGCACCGGTGACACCCGCGACCGGGCGTTCGCACGGCTGCACTCGGCGGCGGCCGGAGTGCCGAAAGTCCTGCGCCAGGATCCCGGAGCCGTCGCGGACCACATCCTGCGGACCGTCCTGCCCGACGGCACGGACCGGAGCGACGGCTCCGAGGACGTCGCCCTGCTGGCCGCGCGCTTCGACTGAGACCACGGCCGCCGGGCCCCTGAGGACCGCCGGTGGCGGCTCCGGACGTGTAAGAGGTCTTCCGGCACTGGGCCCCCTTCCGTACGCCCGTACGATGGAGAGGGCCCAGTGTCGTACAAGGAGGACAAAACGTGTCTGAGGAGCTCGCCCCGGAGACCCCGGAAACAGCAGAAGCAGAGCCGATCAAGCAGCGGAAGAACGGCCTGTACCCGGGCATTTCCGATGAGCTCGCCGAGAACATGAAGTCCGGCTGGGCCGACACGGAGCTGCACGGCCTGGAGCCGATCGCCCAGGCCTCGTACACCGCCGCCCGCCGCGCCGCGCTCTCCGCGCGCTTCCCCGGCGAGCGTCTCGTCATTCCCGCGGGCAACCTGAAGACCCGCTCCAACGACACCGAGTACGCCTTCCGCGCCTCCACCGAGTACGCGTACCTCACCGGTGACCTGACCCAGGACGGCGTCCTGGTCCTCGAACCGTCCGAGGGCGGGCACGAGGCGACGGTCTACCTGCTGCCCCGCTCCGACCGTGAGAACGGCGAGTTCTGGCTCGACGGCCAGGGTGAGCTCTGGGTCGGCCGCCGCAACTCCCTCACCGAGGCCGAGCAGCTGCTCGGCATCCCGGCGCAGGACGTTCGCGAGCTCCCGGCCGCGCTGGCCAAGGCCACCGGCCCGGTGCGCAACGTCCGTGGGCACGACGCGGGCATCGAAGCGGCCCTCACCGACAAGGTCACCGCGGAGCGCGACGAAGAACTGCGCGTCTTCCTCTCCGAGGCCCGTCTGGTCAAGGACGCCTTCGAGATCGCCGAGCTGCAGAAGGCCTGCGACGCCACGGCGCGCGGCTTCGAGGACGTCGTCAAGGTCCTCGACAAGGCCGAGGCGACGAGCGAGCGCTACATCGAGGGCACCTTCTTCCTGCGCGCCCGCGTCGACGGCAACGACATCGGTTACGGCTCGATCTGCGCGGCCGGTCCCCACGCCACCACGCTGCACTGGGTCCGCAACGACGGCGCGGTCCGCTCCGGCGAACTCCTGCTGCTCGACGCGGGCGTGGAGACCGACGAGCTCTACACCGCCGACGTGACCCGCACGCTGCCCATCAACGGCACGTTCTCGCCGCTGCAGCGGAAGATCTACGACGCGGTGTACGAGGCCCAGGAGGCAGGCATCGCGGCCGTGAAGCCCGGCGCTTCCTTCCGCGACTTCCACGACGCCGCTCAGCGGGTCCTCGCACAGAAGCTGGTCGAGTGGGGCCTGCTGGGCGACCTGCCCGTGGAGAAGGTCCTGGAGCTGGGTCTCCAGCGCCGCTGGACGCTGCACGGCACGGGCCACATGCTCGGCATGGACGTCCACGACTGCGCCGTCGCGCGCACGGAGGCGTACGTCGACGGCACCCTGGAGCCCGGGGTCTGCCTCACGGTCGAGCCCGGACTGTACTTCCAGGCCGACGACCTGACCGTGCCCGAGGAGTACCGGGGGATCGGCGTCCGGATCGAGGACGACATCCTCGTGACCGAGGACGGCAACCGGAACCTGTCCGCCACGCTGCCGCGCCGGTCCGACGAGGTCGAGGCGTGGATGGCCCGGCTCAAGGGCTGACCCGGCCGACGCGGAGGTCCGCGTCCCGTGCGAAGGAGGGCGCGCTGCTCAGGACACCATGAGCAGCGCGCCCTCCCGCCATTTCAGGACCTTGTCGAAGCTCACCACCGCGCCGTGACCCGGCCGGTTGCCGAAATGGACGTGATCGGCGAGCTCCTCGATCAGGCAGAGCCCGCGCCCGCTCTCGGCCGTGACCGGAGGGTGCACCGCGGTGCACGTGTGCGAGGGGTCGCCCGCCGGCCGGGAGGCGGACGGCTCTGCGGCGGTGCGAAGCGTGCGCCGTGAGGGGAAACCGGGCCCCGAGTCGGCGACTTCGATACGGCATTTCTCGCCGTCCAGATACGCGGTGACCCGGTACTGCCCGCAGGCGCGTCCGGGCTGCCCGCCACCGAGGGAGGCCGTGTCGGCGTCTGTGGCCTCACCCGCGTCCCGTAGACCGCCGCCGTGCTCGACGGCGTTCGCACAGGCTTCGCTGAGCGCGACGGAGAGGTCGTAGGAGATGTCGGGATCCACCCCCGCGGTCTCCATGGTGCCGAGCAGAAAACGACGGGCGAGCGGAACGCTCGCAGCTTCGCGCCGCAAATGGAGTGACCACCACATGCTCATGCTCCAGCCTCCTGGCTGCGGCTCGACATACCGATACGTATTGCCGCGATCGGTGATTCGTAAGCACGGATCGGCCACCACGGCGCTCATTCGGCGGATGCGGAGATTCCGCCCCTCGGTGTATGCCCGGCCCGGACCACCGCCTCGGAGCGACCTCGAACCACCCATGAACAGGTGCAACACCCCCTGATCACTCCCTGATGGGGACGGATGCCGACCTTCCGGACCTGCCGTACGGAGCCGGGGGGCTCAGTGGGATGATGACCCGGCCATGTCTATGCCCGTCGCACGCGCAGGAGCCGGTATGCGGCTTTTGAGAACCGCGGTGTTCACCGCGGTCTGCGTCGTGCTCGCAGCCGCCGGACACGGCTTCGCCGCAGGCGTGGGCGTGCCCGGCTGGAGTCTGCTGACAGGCTTCGCCGGAGTCTTCGCCGTCGCGACGGCACTCGCCGGACGTGAGCGGACCCTTCTCTCGATCACCGCCGCCCTCGCGGCCGGGCAGATCGCCCTGCACATCGTCTTCGGGCTCGGGCGGCACGCGCCGGCCACCGCGGCGGGGTCCGGGGACGACTCGCTGATCCGCTTCGCCGCGGGGCTGGTGTGCGGCGCCGGACCGGCACAGCTGAGCGCCGGCGAGGCCCACCGCATCGTGACGACCGCGGGGCTGGACCCCGCGACCGTGGCCCAGGGGCACACACACCTGGCGTCCGGAGCGGCAGCCGCCCCGACGCTCCTGGACACCCTGATGTCCGGCCTGCCCAGCCTCCCCATGCTCCTGGGGCACCTGCTCGCCGCACTCGCCACCGGCTGGCTGCTGCGCCGCGGCGAGATCGCTCTCTTCCGGGTGGCCAGGCTGTCGGCGCACGGCGGCCGGCAGCTCGCGGCCGCGGCCAGGCTGCGCGCGCTGCGGGCGGCGATGGCACTCGTACGCGCACTGCGTGCGGGACTCCCGGGCCGGCCCACGACCGGGCCGCGCCCTCTCCGCAGCGCCGTCGACGCTCCCGCGCCGGCCACCGGGGACCCCCTGCAGCACATGGTGATCAGGCGCGGGCCGCCGCCCGTATACGTACGCGCAGCCTGACGCGACCCCTCGGCCGGGACTCCGGTGAAGAGGTGGTCGTGATGCCGTCGCGCCTCCGCGCGCCGGACCGCCTTTTCCTCATGACCTGTGGAGTGATCCCTGCCATGAACGTTTCCCGCATCGCCCTCGCCGGCGGCGTCGCCGCGTCCACCGTCCTGCTGCTCGCCGGCACCGCCTCCGCCCACGTCAGCGTGCAGCCCCAGGGCGAAGCCGCCAAGGGTGGTTACGCCACCGTCAACTTCAAGGTCCCCAACGAGCGCGACAACGCCTCCACCGTCAAGCTCGAGGTCAACTTCCCGACGGACCACCCGCTGGCGTCCGTCAGCCCGCAGCCGGTGCCCGGCTGGAAGATCGACGTCACCAAGAGCAAGCTGGCCAAGCCGCTCGAGGTGCACGGCAAGAAGATCAACGAGGCGGTCTCCAAGGTCACCTGGACCGCGGACGACAGCGGTATCGAGCCCGGGTTCTTCCAGCAGTTCCCGCTCTCGGTCGGGCAGCTCCCCGAGGACGCCGACCAACTCGTCTTCAAGGCCCTCCAGACGTACAGCAACAAGGAAGTCGTCCGCTGGATCGAGGAGCCCGTCGAGGGCGGCGAGGAGCCCGAGAGCCCTGCTCCCGTCCTCGCGCTGACCGCCCCGGCGGCCGACGCCCACGGCGCCACCGCCGCCGATGACAAGAGCGGCGAGACGGAGAAGGCGAAGGAGATGACCGCGTCGTCGGACGACGCGTCCTCGTCGGGCACCGACAGCACCGCCCGCGTCCTGGGCATCGTCGGCATCGTCGTCGGCGTCGCGGGTGTCGCCTTCGGCGTCCTCGCCGGCCGCCGCCGCAGCGCCTGATACCCGCCTGCCCCACCACCCGTATTCACAGATCAGGAATCAGCTCTCCATGCACAGCAAGAAGACGGTGCTGGCCGCGGCGTTCGCCGCCGCGGCCGCACTGACCCTGTCGGCCTGCGGCAGCGGAGGGGACTCGGCGGACAATTCCGTCGCCGACGTCTCCTCCTCGGCCGGGTCCAAGCCCGCGACCGTGCTCGACCAGCCGTTCACCAAGCCCGACCTCGTACTCACCGACACCCATGGCAAGAAGTACGACCTGCGCGAGAAGACCAAGGGCAAGCCGACTCTCATCTACTTCGGCTACACCAACTGCCCCGACGTGTGCCCGCTGACCATGAGCAACATCGCCATCGCCAAGCGGGCCCTGCCCAAGGCCGAACAGGACAAGCTCCAGGTCGTCTTCGTCACGACGGACCCCGAGCGTGACACCCCGGCGTCCCTGGGCAGCTGGCTCAAGGCTCAGGACCCCGACTTCACCGGTCTCACCGGCGACTTCCCGACCATCCAGGCGGGAGCGCGGCAGATCGGCATCGGCATCGACCCGCCGAAGAAGGAGAAGGACGGCACGGTCGTCTCGATGCACGGTGCCCAGGTCATCGCGTTCTCTCCGAAGACCGACAAGGGGTACGTGCTCTACAGCGAGGACACCACGGCCGAGGACTACACCGAGGACCTCCCTGAGCTCGTCAAGGGGGAGACCCCGTGAACCGCCGCACGGCCGTCGCCGGCGCACTGGCCCTCACCACCGGGCTCGCGCTGACGGCGTGTTCCTCCGACAGCGTGCCGCGGCTGGAGGTGACCGGGGCCTTCATGCCACAGCCCGTCAGCGACATGGCGGCCGGTTTCCTCCTCGTGAAGAACAGCGGCGACGCCACCGACCGGCTCACCTCGGTGACGAGCTCCCTCTCGGACCACGTCTCCATCCACGAGACGAAGAACCGGACGATGCGGATGGTCACGTCGTTCGAGGTGCCCGCCGGCGGCGAGCTCGATCTCGAACGCGGCGGGAACCACATCATGTTCACGGAGCTGAAGCAGCAGCCCAAGCGGGGAGAGACGGTCTCCGTGGAACTGCACTTCGAGAAGGCCGACCCCATCAAGGTCGACATTCCCGTGCGGGAGACCACCTACAACCCGAAGAAGCAGTGAGGTACTGACATCCCATGACGGCTACCGCCCCACGCCTCGGGCCCTCCCCGATACGACGGCCGCTCGCCGTGGCCGCGCTCCTCGCCATGCTGATCAGCCTGCTGCTCGGCCTGGTGCTGGCCGGCGCGAGCCCCGCGTCCGCGCACGCCGCTCTCACGGGGAGCGACCCGCAGGACGGGGCGGTGGTCGCCACCGCGCCCGAGGACGTCACACTCACGTTCTCCGAGCAGATCGCCATGGACGACGACTCGATCCGGGTCCTCGACCCGAACGGTGAGCGCGCCGACGAGGGCGCGCCCCGTGATCTGACGAGCGGCGGCGCCGTGCGGTACGCCGTCCAGCTCCACAGCGGTCTGCCCGACGGTACGTACACCGTGGCCTGGCAGGCCGTCTCCGCGGACAGCCATCCGGTCTCGGGAGCCTTCACCTTCTCCGTCGGCGCCCCCTCGGAGACCACCGTGGCGCTGCCCTCGGGCGGAGCCGGCGGCGGACTCGTGGGGGCGCTCTACGGCATCGCACGCTACGCCGCGTACGCCGGATTCATCCTGCTCGCGGGCGGATCGGCCTTCGTGCTCGCCTGCTGGCAGCGGGGGGCGGGCGCGCGTCCGCTGCAGCGGCTCGTCGTACGCGGCTGGGTCACGCTCACCGCGGCCACCCTGGCCATGCTGCTCCTGCGCAATCCGTACACCGGCACCGGCAAGCTCGCGGACGCCTTCGACCTCGACGGCCTCCAGTCCGTCCTCGACACCAAGCCGGGGGCCGCGCTCGTCTCCCGGCTGCTGCTCCTGGGCGCCTCCGCGCTCTTCATCGCCGTCCTCTTCGGGGCGTACGCCAAGCGCGAGGACGAGAAGGAGAAGCAGGACCTCACCTTCGGACTCGCGACGGGCGGCGCGGTCATCGCCATCGGGATCGCCGGCACGTGGGCGCTGGCCGAGCACGCCTCGACGGGGATCCAGCCGGGCATCGCCATGCCGGTCGACGTGCTCCACCTCCTCGCCGTCGCCGCCTGGCTGGGCGGACTCACCGCACTGCTGGTCGCCCTGTACCGGACGCCGGACGTCACGGGCAGCGCCGTGCGCCGGTTCTCGCGCGTGGCGTTCGGCAGCGTGATCGTGCTCGCCGCGACGGGGCTCTACCAGTCCTGGCGTCAGGTCGGATCGTGGTCCGCGCTGACCGGCACCCGTTACGGGCAGCTGCTGCTCGTGAAGGTGGCACTCGTCGCCGTGCTTCTCGGAGTCGCGTGGATATCGCGGCGTTGGACGGGGCGGCTGACCGAGCGCGCAGGATCCGTGTCCGCCACCGACGACACCGCTGCGGCCGCTGCTTCGGGATCGCCGGAACCCGGCGCCACGTCCGACGAGGATGCCGATCCGGAGCGCGCCGCCCAGCTCTCCCGGCAGCGGGCCGCCCTGACGGCGACGAAGGAGAAGCGCGCCCGCGACGCCGATCCGGACCGCTCCGGGCTGCGGCGTTCCGTGATGGTGGAGACGGGCATCGCCGTGGTGCTGCTCGTCGTCACCACGATCCTCACGTCCACCGAGCCCGGCCGCACCGAGGAGGAGGCCGCGCGAGGCAACACCACGACGGCTCCGGCGCCGGTCACCGGTGGGCAGCTGAACCTGAGCCTGCCCTTCGACACCGGCGGGCGGAACGGCAAGGGGACGGTCCGCCTGGACATCTCGCCCGGCGGGACCAGCGCGAACAGCGTGCACCTCTGGGTCGACGCGCCCGACGGACGCCCGCTGGACGTCCCCGAGGTGAAGCTCGCCTTCACCCTGGAGTCCAAGGACATCGGCCCGCTGCCGGTCGTCCCCGACCGCCTCACCGAGGGGCACTGGACCGCGAGCGGGGTGCAGATCCCGATGGCGGGCGACTGGAAGGTCGCCGTGACGGTGCGCACCTCGGACATCGACCAGACCACCATCGACAAGAACGTGAAGATCGGCTGAGCAGGGTGAGCAAGAAGAAGGACAACCCCACGGACAACGGCACATCCGCCGCCCGCCGCGACGGATCCGGTTCCGGTGGTGCGAGCGTCGTCTCCCGGCGCCGGCTGATCGGCGGCGCGGGCGCGGCCGGCGCGGCGGGCCTTGTCCTGGGCGCGGCGGGCGGTGCGGGCGGCTACGCGGCGACGCGAGGGGATGCGCCGACACCGCTGACGACGGTCGGTTCGACCCAGGCGATGTTTCACGGGAAACATCAAGCGGGGATCACCACTCCGCTTCAGGCCCGCGGGCACCTGGTCGCCTTCGATCTGACGCCCGGCGCGGGGCGCAAGGAGGCAGCCGCCCTGATGCGCCGCTGGTCGGCCGTGGCGGAACGCCTGATGGCCGGAGAGCCGGCGGACAACAGCCGGGCCCACGACACCGGGGTGTCCCTGGATGCCGGGCCGTCCTCCCTGACCGTCACCTTCGGCTTCGGGCGGACCTTCTTCACCCGCACCGGCCTGACCGACCGCCGGCCCGCTGCCCTGGATCCGCTGCCGGCCTTCTCCTCCGACCACCTCGACGCCAAACGGTCGGAGGGCGACCTCTGGGTGCAGATCGGCGCCGACGACGGGCTCGTCGCCTTCCACGCGCTGCGCGCCCTTCAGAAGGAGGCCGGCTCGACGGCCCGGGTGCGCTGGCAGATGAACGGCTTCAACCGCACCCCGGGCGCCACGGACCGTCCGATGACCGCACGCAATCTGATGGGCCAGGTCGACGGCACGAACAATCCGAAACCGGCCGAGAGCGACTTCGAGAAGCGAATCTTCGTGCCGACCGGTGGCTCATCGGCGTACGCCTGGATGGCAGGTGGTTCGTACGCCGTCGTCCGGCGGATCAGGATGCTCCTGGACGACTGGGAGGAGCTCACGGTCAAGCGGCAGGAACAGGTCATCGGGCGGCGCAAGGCGGACGGTGCCCCGCTCAGCGGCGGCTCGGAGGGCACCGAGATGGACCTGGACAAGGCGGGGCCGGACGGCAAGCTGCTGATCCCCGACAACGCACACGCCCGGATCTCCTCCCCCGAGAAGAACGGGGGTGCCGCGATGCTGCGCCGCCCGTTCTCGTACCACGACGGCATCTCCGACGACGGCACCCCGGACGCCGGTCTGCTCTTCATCTGCTGGCAGGCCGATCCGTTCAAGGGGTTCATTCCGGTCCAGCGCAAGCTCGACCGGGGAGACGCGCTCTCCCCGTTCATCCGGCACGAGGCGAGCGGCCTCTTCGCCGTACCCGGGGGCCCCGCGTCCGGGGAGTACGTGGGGCAGCGGCTGCTGGAGGCGTGAGGCCGCGCGGCCTCACGCCCGTCCGCCGGGGCCGGGCCCACGGCGCCGTACACCCGCCGGCGCGAGGCGCACGGCGCCGTCCGGCGGCCCATTAGGGTGACCGTATGTCAGCCACGCGCTACGCCTATCTCGGCCCCGAAGGCACCTTCACCGAGGTGGCCCTCCGTACGCTCCCCGAAGCCGCCACCCGTGAACTCGTCCCGATGGTCTCGGTGCCGACGGCACTGGACGCCGTGCGGAACGGGGAGGCGGCGGCGGCACTCGTCCCCATCGAGAACTCCGTGGAGGGCGGGATCACCACGACTCTCGACCAGCTGACCACGGGCGATCCGCTGATGATCTACCGGGAAGTGCTGCTCTCCATCACGTTCGCCCTGCTGGTCCGCCCCGGGACGAAGCTGTCGGACATCAAGACCGTCAGCGCCCACCCGGCCGCACAGCCGCAGGTGCGCAACTGGATGGCGGCCCATCTGCCGAACGCGGTGTGGGAGTCGGCGGCCTCGAACGCCGACGGGGCGCGGCTGGTCCAGGAGGGGCGCTACGACGCCGCCTTCGCCGGTGAGTTCGCCGCGGCGACCTACGGGCTGGAAACACTGGTCACGGAGATCCACGACGCGGAGAACGCCCAGACCCGCTTCGTCCTGGTGGGGCGCCCCGCCAGGCCCTCCGCGCCCACGGGGGCCGACAAGACCTCCGTGGTCATCTGGCTCGGCGACGACCGTCCGGGCGCCCTCCTGGAGCTGCTCCAGGAGTTCACCGTCCGAGGCGTCAACCTGATGCTGATCCAGTCCCGGCCCACCGGGGAAGGCATCGGGAACTACTGCTTCGCCGTGGACGCCGAGGGGCACATCGCGGACCGGCGCGTCGGCGAGGCGCTGATGGGGCTGAAGCGGATCTGCCCGAAGGTCCGGTTCCTGGGTTCGTATCCGCGCGCGGGGGTGACGCCCGAAGAGGTGAGTCCCTTGCGGATCGGGACGTCGGACACCGACTTCACCGAGGCCTCCGACTGGCTGGCCCGCAGCCAGGACGGCCGCGTCTGAAGCCTGTGGGAAGGGGCCGACCCGAACGCTGTCGGTCCTCCCTGCAGATTTTCATTCCACGCGCAAAGTTATCCACAGGCCGTCCCTCCGACCTGGGGACAAGTCGACACCGCAACACGACATGGTCGACAAATCACCCCAGTACCCCTGGACCCCCCACGAGGTCACAGCTCCCCCCGTGTCCCTCCAATTCCATTGATCACCTCATTGGAACGAGGAATACCCACCCGAATGAGTGCGCGGGTGAGGTTTGAGTTGCGGATCCCTGCCCCGTCATGCCGCTTTCGGAACGATCTATTCCGGCATCCACAGATCTTCTTCACAGCCTGTGGATAACTAATTGGATCAACGAGAGCCTGTGGACAACGCACCTCGCCGTCGCCCCCAACTCCCCGCCCACGCACCGGCGATGCGTCAAGCGACGGGACGCCTTGTTCCCTTTTCGTGGCAATGCGACCCTTTTATTGACGATCTTCACCCCGCCGTCGGCCCGCGACTCCCCCAGGGTTATCGATTCCGGCAATTCGGGCAAACCGCCACGCTCGTCGATATCGGTTCGAGCGGTGGATCCCCGCACCGGTAGCCTTGAGGGGTGATTGACCTTCGCCTGCTCCGTGAGGACCCCGACCGTGTTCGCGCCTCCCAGCGCGCCCGTGGAGAGGACGTCGCGCTCGTCGACGCCCTGCTCTCCGCCGACGAGCTGCGCAGGTCGTCCGGCATCCGCTTCGACGAACTCCGCTCCGAGCAGAAGTCGCTCGGAAAGCTGATCCCCAAGGCCACCCCCGAGGAGCGTGCCGAGCTCCTCAAGAAGGCCGATCAGCTGAAGTCCGAGGTGAAGGCGGCCGATGCCGCACAGGACGAGGCCGACGCCGAGGCCAAGCGGCTGCTCCTGCTGCTCGGCAACATCGTCCACGAGGACGTGCCGGTCGGCGGCGAGGAGGACTTCGTCGTCCTGGAGACGCACGGCACGATCCGTGACTTCGGCGCGGAGGGCTTCGAGCCCAAGGACCACCTGGAGCTCGGCGAGGCGCTGGGCGCCATCGACATGGAGCGCGGCGCCAAGGTGTCCGGATCGCGCTTCTACTACCTGACCGGCATCGGCGCGCTGCTCGAGCTGGCCCTGGTCAACGCGGCGATCGCCCAGGCCACCGAGGCCGGCTTCATCCCCATGCTGACCCCCGCACTGGTCCGCCCGCGGGCCATGGAGGGCACGGGCTTCCTCGGCCAGGCCGCGGAGAACGTGTACCACCTGGAGAAGGACGACTTCTACCTGGTCGGCACGTCGGAGGTCCCCCTCGCGGCGTACCACATGGACGAGATCCTCGACGCCGACAAGCTGCCGCTGCGGTACGCGGGCTTCTCGCCCTGCTTCCGCCGCGAGGCGGGCACGTACGGCAAGGACACCCGGGGCATCTTCCGTGTCCACCAGTTCGACAAGGTCGAGATGTTCTCGTACGTCGACCCGGCGGATGCCGAGGCCGAGCACCGCAGGCTCCTGGACTGGGAGAAGCAGTGGCTCACCGGCCTTGAGCTGCCGTTCCAGGTGATCGACGTCGCGACCGGCGACCTGGGGTCCTCGGCCTCGCGGAAGTTCGACTGCGAGGCGTGGATCCCGACCCAGGGCAAGTACCGCGAGCTGACCTCCGCGTCGAACTGCGACGGCTTCCAGGCACGCCGGCTCTCCGTCCGTATGCGCGACGGGAAGAAGGTCCAGCCGCTGGCCACGCTGAACGGCACGCTCTGCGCCGTACCGCGCACGATCGTGGCGCTCCTGGAGAACCACCAGCTGCCCGACGGTTCGGTGCGAGTGCCGGAGGTCCTCCGTCCGTACCTGGGCGGGCGCGAGCTGCTGGAGCCGGTCTCCAAGTGACCTTCGCGTACAAGCTCGTAGCGACCGATCTCGACGGCACCCTGCTGCGCGACGACCACACGGTCTCCGACCGCACCAGGGAGGCGCTGGCCGCGGTGACCGCGGCCGGCGCCGCGCACATCGTCGTCACCGGACGCGCCGTGCCGTGGACCCGGCACATCCTGGACGACCTGGGCTACAAGGGCCTGGCGGTGTGCGGCCAGGGCGCGCAGGTCTACCACGCGGGCGAGCACAAGCTGCTGACCTCCCTCACCCTGGACCGGCAGCTCGCGGGGCTCGCGCTGTCCAAGATCGAGGCGGAGGTCGGCCCGCTCGCGCTGGCGGCGAGCCGTGACGGACTCGAGGGCGAGGTGCTGGTCGGGCCCGGTTATCAGGTGCAGGAGGGGCCTTTGCCCGCCGTCTTCATGGCCGACCCCGCCGAGATGTGGACCGCTCCGCTGAACAAGGTCTACATACAGCACCCCGAGCTCGACGACGACGCACTGGCACAAGCCGCCCGGCAGGTCGTCGGCAGCCTGGTGAACGTCGTCATGGCGGGCCCGGGGGTCGTGGAGATCCTGCCCCTGGGGCTGAGCAAGGCGACCGGGCTCTCGCTCGCCGCCCGCCGTCTGGGACTCAAGGCGGCGGACACCGTGGCGTTCGGTGACATGCCGAACGACATCCCCATGTTCGGCTGGGCGCAGCACGGCGTGGCCATGGCCAACGCGCACGACGACCTGAAGGCCGTGGCGCACGAGATCACCGCGTCGAACGAGCACGACGGCATCGCGGTGGTGCTCGAGGAGCTGCTCCGGACGCCCACGCGCGCGTAGCTTCGGGCCCCGCTTCGGTCTTCGGTCTCCGGCGGAGGATGCGCGGATCGAACGCGCGCGGGGTCACGCCCCGACGACGGCTTAGCAAGCCGCTGCCTTACCACTCGGCCAATCCTCCGGGGGGTGGCCGCGGGCGCGACGCGCAGCGGGGGCCACCCGGGGGTCCTGCTGCGGGCGACTGCGGGCAGCTGATGAAGCTACCGCGGTGCCGGCTGCGGACCGCCCTGTCGGGAACACGACGGACTCGGACTCCTGGTCATCGCCGCGCTCCTCTCCCGGTCCTCATGAACGGCGCCTTCCCGCGCCGTCCCCCTCACTGTGCCGGAGACCGGAGTCCGGGGGCCACTCATTATCCGGTGGCCCCCGGGACGTACGTCAGCCGCTCGTGCGGCGGCCCAGATCCCTCAGCCGGTGCGCGAGTTCGTCCATGCGGGCATCGAGCCGGATGACGTCCTGCGACACGTCGGTGAGCCGGAGGCTGATCGCACCGACGACCTGATGGGTCGCATCGAGCTTCCGGTCGAGGGAGTCGAGCCGCTGCGACATCCGGCCGAGCACGGGGCCGAGCTCCTGGAGCGCGCTTCCCACGCCGGCGAGGCAGCCCTCGATGCGGGTGACGCGCCGGTCGAGCGAGACGTAGGAGGCCCTGAGGTCCTCCTCCGCGTCGAGCAGGTGGGTCCGGACGCTGCGCGCGATGTCGCTGTCGCGAAGAAGCATGGCGACGTTGAGCACGGTCCTGCGGGTGTACAGCGTGAGCTGCGTGGCCGCCTGTGGATAACTTTCCGCCGCCTCGGCACCCCATAGGGACACGATGTCCCTATGGAAGATGCGCAGCTCATCGCCGCGCAACAGCCTGAGGCCATTCTCCTCCACCTCGGCACGATGGCGTTGGGTCAGCTTCTTGACGACCTCGGTGGATACTTCGAAGTAGCGAGCCACTTCCTCTGTGCGAAGGTGAATTCCATCAGGGAGCATGACAAGGCTCTTGACCTTGTCGAGGACTTCGACGCGCCTCATCTGCTCGACCCGGAGGGCTTGGGATTCGAGCAGGGCGACTTCCGTGGGCATGGGTGTGCCTCTCGTGCGTGGGAACGGCAAGGAGAGCCCTGTCCCCGGGCTGCGAGGGCGGAGGTCGCTCACGGTTGCCACTCACTCGATGACCGGCCGGTGGGCGCTCGCCTCACCGCTGCCGGCATTCCCCGAATTCACGAAAGCTCGACGCCACAGATTCCAGTTGCCTCCACGCACCCTGTACAACGAGCCGACAACCGTACAGTCACGCGACCCGGCCGCCCCCGCACACGGAACAACCCCCGCCCGGTGGGCGGGGGTTGCAGGGGCCGCGGGGCGGCCGGTCTCACTCCTCGCCGGCGAGCTTCAGCGCCCGCAGCTTCTGACCCGCGTACCACGTGGCCACGACCGTCACGCCGATCAGCAGGAGGGTCGCGACCGGCAGGCCGACGTCCGAGGTGACCGCGCCCTCCCCTGCGACCTTCTCGGCGACCGAGAGGGACCACTGCTGCACACTGAGCGTCCTGGCCCCCGGAACCAGGCTGCCGAAGAGCGCCTCCCACACCAGCGCGTAGACCAGGCCGAACACGACCGCGTGCCGGCTGACCGTGCCGAGCAGCAGGAAGAGCGCGCTGTACGCGATCGAGGCGACCAGCGCCGCGATCGTGTAGGCCACGGCGATCTGCCCCCCGTTGCCGTTGAGGATCAGGCCCGCGACGAACGTGGGCAGCGCCGAGAACAGCATCGTCACGGCGACGGCGACGATGAGTTTGGTGAAGACGATCGTGGGCCGCTTCACCGGCTTGGCGAGCAGATAGACGATCGAGCCGTCGTCGATCTCCGGCCCGATGGCACCGGTGCCCGCGATGACACCGATGAGGGGGACCATCGTGGCGATGGCGAAACCGCCCAGCACCCCGGAGGCCACACCGTCATCGGCACCGGCGAACGCCCGTACCGCCACGGCGATGGCCACCAGCAGGACCGGCAGGACGAACAGGATGGCGGCCCGGCGCCGGCCGAGCAGGGCCCGGTAGGTGAGCCGGGCGACTGTGGGGTCGTACATGACGCTTCACAGCTCCTTTCAGGCCACTACTCAGGCCGCTACGAGATAGGAAAAGACCGATTCGAGGGACTCGTCGGACGGGGAGACGGTGAGCAGCCGGATGCCGTGTTCGCGCGCGACCTTCGGCAGCAGCGTCGTGAACCGCCCGAAGTCGACCGCCTGGATGCGCAGGGCCTTCTCCGTGACGTCGACCTCGATCCCCGCCGTCGAGGGGTCCGCGATGAGCGCGGCGGCGAGTGCCCGGTCGTCACTGGACCGGACGAGATAGCGGTGCGGCCGGTCCGTCATCAGCCGGCGGATCTTCCGGAAGTCGCCCGACGCCGCGTGGCGGCCGGCCACGATCACCTCGATGTGCGAGGCGAGTTGCTCGACCTCCTCGAGGATGTGGGAGGAGAAGAGCACCGTGCGGCCCTCCGCTCCCATCCGGCGCAGCAGCTCCATGAGCTGCATCCGCTGGCGCGGGTCCATGCCGTTGAACGGCTCGTCGAGGAGCAGCACCGAGGGGTCGTGGACCAGCGCGGACGCCATCTTCACGCGCTGGCGCATGCCCTTGCTGTACGTCGAGATCTTGCGGTCCTGCGCGTACTCCATCTCGACCGTGGCCAGCGCCTTGTGCGCGGCCGCGTCGCCCAGTCCGTGCAACTCGGCGTTGGCGACGACGAACTCGCGGCCGGTCAGGAAGTCGTACATGCCCTCCCGCTCCGGCACGATCCCGATCGCCTTGTAGACCGTCTCGTTGCGCCAGATCTGTGTGCCGTCGAGCGTGACCTTGCCGGTCGACGGCGCGAGGAATCCGGCCATCATGTTGATCAGGGTGGACTTCCCGGCCCCGTTGGGCCCGAGCAGGCCGGTGACTCCGGGGCCCACGGTCATGCTCACGTCGTTGACGGCGACCACGTTGCCGAACCAGCGGGAGGTGTGGTCGATCTCGATGGTGGTCACAGGCCGACCCTCCGGTAGCGGCGCATCAGTACGGCGTAAGAGCCGGCGACGAGCGCGAGAACAACGATCAGATAGACCACACCGGCGGCGGCTCCGGGCCCTTCACCGCCAGGGAAGGCGGAGGAGGCCCCGAGGAACGCGGTCTGCACCCCGTCGATCAGCGTGATGGGCGAGAACAGCCCGAGCCAGGTGATGGCACCGGCCGAACCCGTCTCCCAGGCGATCGCCTGGACCGTGGAGACCGCACCGTAGGTGATGGTCAGTACGGCGATCACGGCGGCGACTCCGAAGCCCCTGCGCGGCGTCAGCGCGGCGACCACGAGTCCGAGCCCGGCGAACAGCACGGAGAGCAGGGCCACCGAGACCATCCCCTGACCGAATCCCTTGGCCTGGTCGGCGAAGTCGAACTTGGCCAGCAGCGAGCCCACGAAAAGGATGACGAGGGGCAGACCGGTGAGGATCAGCAGGGCCGACGTCATGGCCGCGAACTTGGCGACCACGTAGTCGACGCGTTCGATCGGCCGCGAGAAGTACAGCGGCACGCTCTTGAAGCGAAGGTCCCTGGACACCGACTGCGGCGCCTGGGAGGCGATGAAGAGTCCGATCACTGCCTGGAGGTAGATAGCGAAGTCCGTGTACCTGATGGGGAGTTTCGTCATCCCGGGCGTGGCGATGGCGACCGCGACGAGGATCAGAGCCACCAGGCACATCACCCCGCACAGAAGCATCGGCAGCACCTTGGACTTGGCGGACCTGCCCAGTCCGAACGAGCCCCGCAGGGACTGCGAGTACAGCGATCGGCGGGCGTAGCCCCGGCCGAGCCGGGCTCCGTCGTAGGAGCGGTATCCGATGTTGTGGATCCGGGAGGTGTCGCTCCCGGCCGCGGTCCCGGTCTCAGTGCTCATCGCGACCGCTCCCCTTCTGCTGTCCGGCACCCGCTGTCGCGGCCACGGCCGCCCGCGGTGCCTCGTCGGTGCGGAAGACCTCGGCGATGTGGTGGCGCCGCTGTTCCATCCGGATGAGACCCAGCCCGAGGCCGGCGACGCTGTCGCGGACCACGTCGTACGTCTCCTCGCCCGTCGCCTCCACCAGGAGGATGTGTCCTGCGCCCGGCAGCCCTTCGGCGTCGAGGCCGTCGTGTCCGACGAGCTTGATCCCGGCCCCGGTGAGGGCCCGGCGCAGCGCGTCCGTACCGTCCGGGTGGGTGTCGCTGTCGGTGACCTCGACGGCCAGCGTCGTGGTCGTCTGGGTGAAGTCGCTGGTGGAGCTGGAGCGCAGCAGCGCGCCGCCGTCGATGACGACGACGTGGTCGCAGGTCCTCTCGAGCTCTCCGAGTAGGTGCGAGGTGACCAGCACCGAGATGCCGAAGTCGGTGTGGACACGGCGGATCAGACCGAGCATCTCGTCACGGCCGACGGGGTCCAGCCCGTTGGTCGGCTCGTCGAGGAGGACCAGCTTCGGGTCGTGGACCAGCGCTTGGGCCAGCTTCACCCGCTGCTTCATACCGGTCGAGTAGCCGCCGATGGGGCGGTAGCGCTCCTCGTACAGCCCGACGTGGCGCAGGGTGTCCGCGGTGCGTTCTCGTGCCGCGGTGGGCGGCAGCCCGGACATCCGCGCCATGTGGACGACGAACTCGGTCGCCGAGACGTCGGGGGGCAGGCAGTCGTGCTCGGGCATGTATCCGACCCGCTCCCGGATGGCGGCGCCCTCGGTGGCGACGTCGAGCCCGAGCACCGCGGCCCGGCCTTCGGTGGCGGGGGACAGACCCAGCAGGATCTTGATCAGTGTGGACTTGCCGGCTCCGTTGGAACCCACCAGGCCGGTTACACCCGGTCCGATGTCCAAGGAGAGCCGGTCAAGCGCGGTCACCCTCGGGAACCGCATGCTCAGGCTTTCGGTTGCGATCACAGTCACGTCGTCGACGGTAGTGGCGCCCGCCACAGGAGTCGTCAGACCAGGCGGCTGGATCCGCGTCAGACTCGAGGCGTACGGACCCGTAGGGGCACCGTACGCGAGGCCCCCCGGACCGGGTCGTCCACACGGTGTTGTCCACAGGTTCGGGGCATCCCTTGACGCGGCCGTCCGTCGGTTGCCACATTCAGCGGTGTCACGTTACGGGCGCGTACCGCAACGCCGGCACTGGACGAGGAGGCGGCGTGGATCTGCGAGGCGCGCGTGAGCGCTGGGTGCGTACCGGCGGGATCGAGCTGTGTGTGGCCGAGCTGGGCGATCCGGCGCTGCCGACGATCGTGCTGGTGCACGGCTATCCGGACAGCAAGGAGGTCTGGTCCGAGGTCGCGGGACGGCTGGCGGAACGGTGGCATGTGGTGCTCTACGACGTGCGGGGCCACGGCCGGTCGTCGGCGCCCGAACCGCTGCGCGGCGGCTTCACGCTGGAGAAGCTGACCGACGACTTCCTGGCCGTCGTGGACGCCGTCAGCCCGGACCGGCCCGTCCACGTCGTCGGCCACGACTGGGGTTCGGTCCAGTCCTGGGAATTCGCCACGGTGGAGCGGACCAAGGGCCGTATCGCCTCGTTCACGTCGATGTCCGGACCCTCCCTCGACCACTTCGGGCACTGGATCAAACGGCGGATGTCCCACCCGGACCCTCGCGGCGTGGGGCAGTTGCTCGGCCAGGGCGCCAAGTCCTGGTACGTGTACGCGCTGCACACACCGGTCCTGCCCGAGATGGCCTGGCGCGGGACGCTGGGCAGGCAGTGGCCGCGGATACTGCAGCGGATGGAGAAGGTGCCCGCGGACGGCTATCCGACGGCGTCGCTCCCACGGGACGCGGCGCACGGGGCCTGGCTCTACCGTGACAACATCCGGGCCCGCCTGCGCCGACCACGCCCGGACGCGTACGCACATGTGCCGGTGCAGCTGATCACGCCGACCGGGGACGCCTTCCTCTCGCCGTCGCTCTTCGACGAACTGGACGCATGGGTACCCACGTTGGTGCGGCGCACCCTGCCGGCGAAGCACTGGGTGCCGCGCACCAGGCCGGATCAGCTGGCCTCCTGGATCAGCGATTTCGTCGGCGGGGAGTCCGGCGGGGAGTCCGGCGGCCAGGACGCTCCCGCCGGGACCGGCGCTCCGAGGCCGGCAGCGACGGGCACCCATGCCGACCGCTTCGGCGGGCAGTTGGTCCTGGTGACGGGCGCCGCCTCGGGGATCGGGCGCGCCACAGCGCTGTCCTTCGCCGAGTCGGGGGCGCGGTTGGTCGCCGTGGACCGGGACGCGGAGGGCGTCGCGCGGACGGCGGAGACGGCCCGGCTGATCGGTGCGGCTGCCGCCTGGGCCGAGGTGGTGGATGTCGGGGACGAGCAGGCGATGGAGAAACTCGCGGAGAAGGTGGTGTCCGAACTCGGCGTCGTGGACGTCCTGGTGAACAACGCGGGCATCGGGCTGTCGGGTTCCTTCCTCGACACGACGAGCGAGGACTGGAGGAAGGTCCTCGACGTCAATCTGTGGGGCGTCATCCACGGCTGCCGGATCTTCGGCAGGCAGATGGCCGACCGAGGACAGGGCGGCCACATCGTCAACGTCGCCTCGGCGGCGGCCTATCAGCCGTCGCGCGCGCTGCCCGCGTACAGCACGTCCAAAGCGGCGGTGCTGATGCTCAGCGAATGCCTGCGCGCCGAACTGGCCGAGCGGTCGATCGGAGTCAGCGCCATCTGTCCGGGAATAGTGGACACGGGGATCACCGGAACCGCGCGCTTCGCGGGAGCCGACGAGGTCGAGGAGGCACGGCTCCGGAAGCGGACGGCTCGGCTGTACTCGCTCCGCAACTACCCTGCGGAGAAGGTGGCTCAGGCCGTCCTCGGGGCCGTGGTGCACAACCGGGCCGTGGTGCCGGTGACGCCCGAGGCACGCGGCGCACGGCTGCTGTCACGGTTCAGCCCTCGCCTACTGCGAGGCGTTGCCCGGATGAAGCCACCTTTGTGACGCCGGAGGGCGGTTGGGGGCGCGGGCGCCGTAACGCCCGGACGTGGTCTGATGGTTACGCCCAGGCCCTTGCTGCTGGCGTCAACAAGCAGGGTCACCGGGGCGCTTGGCCATATGGCTGCTCATGAGCGTCAGTTACCGGGCGTTCAGCATCGTATCGCCACCAAAGCGCCTCATGCGTACGACAGTTGCACAAATGCCTTATGCGGGGCGCTGCTTGTCCACAGAATGGCCAAAACCCCTGTGGATAACGCGAATTGGCTGTGGATCAAACCTGTTCACGTCCATGAGTGCTGCGAACTCCGGGTGAAATCGTGGTGCGCCGGAAGAAGTGGCGCGGGCACTCTGTCGGGATGGACGAACGTCGCACCGTCAAGGTGTCCAAGTACCTGTCGAAGCATCTGCGGCATGAGCCGGACCGGATCGGAATCAGTCTCGACCCCAACGGCTGGGTGGCCGTGGACGAGCTGCTGCGGGCCTGCGCCGAGCACGGTGTCACCATCACCCGGGATGACCTCGACCACGTCGTCGCGGTCAACGACAAGCAGCGGTTCACCGTGGAGGGCGATCGCATCCGCGCGAACCAGGGCCACTCCGTCACCGTCGACCTCGGCCTGCCCCCGGCCGAACCACCCGCGTACCTCTATCACGGCACCGTGGCACGGGCGCTCGACGCCATCCGTACCGAAGGGCTCCGGCCCATGAACCGCCACCACGTCCATCTGTCGCCCGACCGCGGGACGGCGGTCCGTGTCGGCGCCCGGCGCGGCACCCCGGTGGTCCTCGCCGTGGACGCCGGCGCCATGCACCGCGCCGGCCACCTCTTCCACGTCAGCGCCAACGGGGTCTGGCTCACCGACTCCGTACCGCCGGCCTACCTGCGCCTGCGTGAATGACGCGTCCGCGGGTCAGCGCTCCCTGCCGGCGAGGCCGCACGCAGATCGCCGAGGTTCATGACGGGCTGCAGAGCGATCTTGGAACCCGCCAGGAACAAGGGCTCCATGAGCGGTGGCATCTGGGCGGACTCCTGCATGCCGAAGACCATCAGGCAGGCCCTCCCCGTTCCGGAGGGTGAAGTACGCCGCTTCGGGCTTGAGCTGCTCGACGACCTCCTCGATGATCTTCGGCATGGTTCCGTCGGATACCGAGCGGTGAGCGGTCACGGTGTCCGCCTGCGCGGTGAGCAGCATCCTCATGACGACTCATTCCTTCCGGCGAACCGCACCTGGTGCCGTGCCCACGCGCGGGCAGGCCGACTGCGGGTTCCCCTCCGGCGTCGCCCCGCCCCGGAGACCGGCAACCACTGCCACCCCCCGTGGCGGCGTTCCTCCCGCGAACCGTCCCGCTCCGGGCCGGTCAGGCCAGTTGCCCCAGTGCCTCGGTGGCGATCGTCTCGAAGACCTCGGTGTCCGCGGCGAAGTCCGAGTCCGGGATCGGCCAGTGGAGCACGATCTCGGTGAAGCCCAGCTCCTGGTAGCGGCCGGCGAAGTCGACGAAGGCGCCGAGAGACTCCAGCGGACGGCCGCGGTCCGGGGTGAACCCGGTGAGCAGCACCTTGTCCAGCTCGGCCACGTCCCTGCCGATGCCGGCGCATGCCGTGCCGAGCTTGTCGATCTGGCCGCGGACGGCTTCCACCGACTGCTCCGGAGTGCCCTCCTCGTACAGCTTCGGGTCGCCCGTGGTCACCCACGCCTGCCCGTACCGTGCGGCAAGCTTCAAGCCGCGCGGGCCGGTTGCGGCGACGGTGAAGGGGAGCCGGGGACGCTGGACGCAGCCCGGGATGTTGCGGGCCTCGTCCGCGGAGTAGTGCGTGCCCTGCTCGCTCACGGCGTCCTCGGTGAGCAGCCGGTCGAGCAGCGGCACGAACTCCCCGAACCGGTCCGCCCGCTCCTTCGGCGTCCACGGCTCCTGCCCCAGGGCGGTCGCGTCGAAGCCGTTGCCGCCTGCTCCGATACCGAGCGTGATCCGGCCGCCTGAGATGTCGTCGAGCGAGATCAGCTCCTTGGCGAGCGTCACCGGATGCCTGAAATTCGGCGATGTGACGAGGGTGCCCAGGCGAAGCCGCTCGGTCGCCGTGGCGGCGGCGGTGAGCGTGGGGACGGCCCCGAACCACGGGCCGTCGCGGAAGGTGCGCCAGGACAGGTGGTCGTAGGTGTAGGCAGCGTGGAAGCCGAGCTCCTCGGCCTTCTGCCACTTGGCACGGCCTCCCTCGTGCCAGCGGTCGACGGGCAGGATCACGGTGCTCAGGCGCAGGCTCATGCCCCGACCCTACGTCTGCCCAGGAGTGCCTCCCTGGACGGGCGGGAGGCATCCCGTCCCTCCCCTGCGTGGGCTCCCCTTGGGGAGCCGTCGGCATATGCCGTTGCCATGTTCCGCAGTTCAAGGACTCGCGCACTCAGATGTGCGCCCCTCTGCACGCCCGTGCGACTCCGTACGGGAGAATAGGCGGGTGACCTCAGCTACCGACTCGCCTCTGCCTGCCGTGACCCGGCTGATCGCCACCGATCTGGACGGCACTCTCCTCCGCGACGACAAGACCTTGTCGGACCGTACGACCGCTGCCCTGGCAGCCGCCGAAGAGGCGGGGATCGAGGTCTTCTTCGTCACCGGAAGGCCGGCTCGCTGGATGGACGTCGTCAGCCCGCACGTGCAGGGCCACGGCATGGCCATCTGCGCGAACGGGGCCGCTGTCGCCGATCTCCACGAGGGGCAGCTGATCAAGGTCTACCCGCTGGACCGCGAGATCGCCCTGACCGTGGTCGACATTCTGCGTAAGGCGGCCCCCGGGGTCTCGTTCGCCGTCGAACTGGCCACCGGCATCCACTACGAGCCCGCCTACCCTCCGTTCCACATGGACCCGGGTGCCACAGTCGCGATCGCGGAGAAGCTGCTCCACGAGGAGGTTCCGGGCACCGGTACGCCGGTCCTGAAGATCCTCGCCCACCACCCCGAGATGGCCCCGGACGCCTTCCTCGCACTGGCCCGTGAACTCGCGGGGGAGCGGGCGTCGTTCACCCGGTCCAGCCCCACCGCGCTGCTGGAGATCAGCGGCCTGGGGGTCTCCAAGGCCGCCACGCTCGCCGCATGCTGTGCTGAGCGCGGTATCGCTCCGGCCGAGGTGGTCGCGTTCGGGGACATGCCGAACGATGTGGAGATGCTGAGCTGGGCCGGCGCCTCGTTCGCCATGGGCAACGCCCACCCGGCCGCCGTGGCCGCCGCGTCCGGTGTGACGCTCACGAACGACGAGGACGGTGTCGCGGTCGTCATCGAGCGGATCCTCGCCGCTCGCTGAGCCCGTCGGCCGAGACGGCGGGGACGACCGGGACGACCGGGACAACCGGGACGGCTGTCAGAGCGGGACCTGCCAGGTGACCGTCGTGCCGCTGCCCTCCCCGGTCCCCGGGCCGAACCAGCTCGCGCCGCCCAGCGACTCGGCGCGCCGCGCGAGATTGCGCAGACCACTGCGCCGGCCGCCTTGCGGGATCCCCACCCCGTCGTCGGCGACCGTCAGCCGCACCGCGTCCCGCCCGTCCGGCAGCACCGCCGTCGCGTCCACGCTCACCTCGACGCGCGATGCCCGCGCATGGCGGAAGGTGTTGGACAGTGCCTCCCGCAGAGCCGCGATGAGGTTCTTGCCGGCGAGCTCCCCCACCAGCGAGTCGACGGGGCCCAGAAAACGGTGCGAGGGCATGAAACCCAGGGGCACAGCGGCCATGTTGATCTCCCGCAGCACTCGGGTCCGCAGCCCCGACGGCGCCTCGGCGGGTTCCTGCTGCAGGGCGAAGATGGCGGTACGGATCTCCTGGATGGTCACATCCAGTTCGTCCACGGCCCGCCCGATACCGGCCTGCACCGCGGGCACCGGCGAGCGCCGCTGAGCGCCCTCCAGCATGATCCCGGTGGCGAACAGGCGCTGGATCACGAGGTCATGGAGGTCCCGGGCGATCCTGTCCCGGTCCTCGTAGACGGCTAGCCTCTCCCGGTCCCGCTGGGCTTCGGACAGCTTCAGAGCCAGTGCGGCCTGCGCGGCGAAGTGGGTGGCCAGCGTCCGCTCCGCACGGGTGAAGGGCCGGCCGCCCCGGACCCGTGGGATGGAGAGCGCCCCCAGCACCCGCCCACCGCTGCGCAGGGGGAGCAGCATGTGCGGGCCGAACCGATCGGCCAGTCTGGTCATCATGCGGGGGTCGGTCGCCGAATCGTCCAGGAACACCTCCTCGCCCCGCAGGAGCGCCGCCACCACAGGGCTCTGGGGCGGGATGATCACCCCGAGGGAGGCGGACGGCTTGTCCCCGGCGACGGCGACGATCTCCAGCCCTCCCTGCGCGGCCGGCAGCAGCACGATGCCGGCGGCGGCGTCGGCGAGGCGACGCGCCTGTTCGGCGACGACAGCGAGTGCCTCGTCGGCGTCCCCGGCCGAGAGCAGGGCGGTGGTGACGGCCACCGAGCCGTCGATCCACTGTTCGCGCTGTCGTGCGGCGTCGTACGTCCGCGCGTGGCCGATGGCGATGCCCGCCTCCGTGGCCAGCACGCGCAGCATGTGCAGTTCGTCGTCGCCGAACGCCTCCCCGCCGCGCTTCTCCATCACGTAGAGGTTGCCGAAGATCTTGCCCTGGACCCGGATCGGGACCCCGAGGAACGTACGCATCTTCGGGTGGGCGGCCGGGAAGCCGGCGAAGCGGGGATCCCCTTCCAGATCCTCCAGCTTAATCGGCACGCCCTCCTCGATCAGTGCGCCCAGCAGACCCGTATGCCCGTCGGGCGGCCGGCCGATCGCCCGGGCGACCTCCTTCGGCACCCCGTGGGTGATGAAGTCGCAGAGGCTTTCACCCGGCCTTTCCACGACACCGATGGCGGCATAGCGGGCATGGGCGAGTTCGGCCGCGGTCTCGCAGATGCGCTCCAGCGTGGAGTGGAGCTCGAGGCCCGTGCCGGCAGACCTCGTCGCCTCCAGCAGCTGCGGAACACGAGCGGTCAGCTCCGCGGAGAGCCCTCGCAGGCTGCCCGTGTTCTGCGGCGCGGCTCCCGGCGGGTCGTTCGCATCCTGCTCGGCCATGACCTGAGCCTAATAAGCACCGAATGGTCCGGAAAGTCGGAACCGGAGCCCGCTCGCCGCCCTCCGGCCCGTACCGGAACCCGCCAGCCGCCCTCTGGCCCGTACCGGAACCCGCCGGCCGCCCTCAGACCCGTACCGGAAGCGGTCGCGTCCGCTCCGGCTCCGTGCGCACCGACTCCTGTTCGCGTTCGAGCATCCGGCGCAGCGGGCCGTCCTGCGCGGCCAGAACGGCGTACGGCCCCTGCTGCACCACCTGCCCCCCGTCCAGCACCAGGACCTCGTCCACCGCGTCGAGCCCGGCCAGCCGATGGGTGATCAGCACGGTCGTACGCCCTTCGGTGGCAGCCAGCAGATCCGCGGTCAGCGCGTCCGCCGTCGCCAGGTCCAGATGCTCGGCGGGCTCGTCGAGCACGAGCACGGGGAAGTCGGCGAGGAGCGCACGGGCCAGCGCCAGCCGCTGACGCTGGCCGCCCGAGAGCCGGGCCCCGTGCTCACCCACCAGCGTGTCGAGGCCGTCGGGCAGCGACCGGACCCAGTCCAGCAGCCGCGCCGCGGCGAGAGCCTCCCGCAGCCGCTCGTCCGTCGCGTCCGTGCGGGCGAGCCTCAGGTTCTCGCGGATGGAGCTGTCGAACACGTGGGCATCCTGGGCGCACAGTCCGACGAAGGTCCGGGCCGTGTCGCCGTCCAGCGCGGACGCCTCGACGCCACCGAAGCGGTACGTCCCTTCCCGGGCGTCCAGGAAGCGGAGCAGGACCTGGGCGAGCGTGGTCTTTCCCGAACCGGACGGCCCCACGACGGCGACCCGCTTGCCGGGGTGGAGGGTCAGGTCGACGGAGTGCAGCGCATCCCGCTCCGCGCCCTCGTACCGGGCCGACAGCCCTCGTACGTCGAGCGGGAAGGGCGAGGCGGGCGCCTCGGCGGGGTCCGCCGGCTCCTCGACCGGGAGGGGAGCGTCCAGCACCTCGTAGACCCGCTCCGCACTCCGCTCGACCCGTTGGCGGTACTGCACCGCGAGCGGAAGTCCCGTCACGGCCTCGAACGCCGCCAGGGGCGTGAGGACGACCACGGCCAGTTCCACCCCGGCCAGCCGGCCGTCCGACACGGCGGGCAGCGCGACGATCGCCGCGCCCACCACGGTGAGCCCGCAGATCAGGGCGGACAGCCCCCCGCCCAGCGCTGTCGCGGCCGCCGCGCGTGAGGCGATCCGCGTCAGGACGCCGTCCGCCGCACGCACCTGCTCCCTACGGGCGGGCAGCGCACCCGCGACGGCCAGTTCGGCCGTCCCGCCGAGGAGATCGGCGACCCGGACGGCCAGCGTGGCCCGGGCGGGCGCGAGTTGACGCTCGGCTCGCCGAGCGCACGCACCGCTCAGCCACGGGACGCCCACGCCCGCGAGGAACAGCCCGACGGCCAGCACGGCCCCCGCCTCCGGCAGCAGCCAGCCGGTGAAGGCGACAGCCCCCGTACCGACCAGCAGCGCGGTCGCCGCGGGCAGCAGCCAGCGCAGCCAGTAGTCCTGCAACGCGTCCACGTCGGAGACCAGCCGGGACAGCAGGTCACCCCGCCGCGTGGCCCGGAGACCGGCGGGCGCGATGCGTTCGAGCCCGCGGTACACCGCCACCCTGAGCTCGGCCAGCATCCTGAGCACGGCGTCGTGCGACACCAGCCGCTCCGCGTAGCGGAAGACGGCCCGGCCCATGCCGAAGGCCCGGGTCGCGGTCACCGCCACCATCAGATACAGCACCGGGGGCTGCTCGGAGGCGCGTGAGATCAGCCATCCCGAGACGGCCATGAGGCCGACCGACGACCCCACGGCGAGGCTGCCCAGCAGCAGTGCCAGCCCCAGCTTCCCGTGCTGGGAACCCGCGGCCTCCCGCACCCGCGCCAGCGCACGGCCCCCGGCCCGGGGGGCGGTGTCCCTGAGCAGCGCGGGCTCCCCCGCGCCCAGCCGCTCGACGTCGTCCGGCCCGCCCGGAGTGCGCTGGACCTCGTCGGGCCCGCCCGAGGCGGCGGGCACACCGGAAGCCTGCGGCTCCACCCCGGACTCCCCCGGTTCCAGCGTCACCACCCGGTCGGCGACCGTGAGCAGAGCCGGCCGGTGCACGACCAGCAGCACCGTGCGTCCCGCTGCCAGCCTCCGAACCGCGTCGACGATGCCCGCCTCCGTCTCCCCGTCAAGACTCGCCGTCGGCTCGTCGAGCAGCAGCAGAGGCCGGTCGGCGAGAAAGGCCCGCGCCAGCGCGAGCCGCTGGCGCTGCCCCGCGGAGAGTCCGGAGCCGTCCTCGCCGAGGGGCGTCTCCGCACCGGCCGGCAGCGCGTCCACGAAGTCGTACGCGCCTGCGGCCCGCAGCGCGGCCATGACCGCCGCGTCGTCCGCGTCCGGCCGGGCGAGGCGTACGTTCTCCGCGATCGTCCCGGCGAAGAGGTGCGGGTGCTGGGGCACCCAGGCGATCTGCTCGCGCCAGCGTTCGGGGGAGAGGGCCGAAAGATCGGTTCCGCCGACCCGGACCCGCCCCTCGTCGGGAGCCGTGAATCCCAGCACCACGCTGAGGAGTGTGGACTTACCGACCCCGCTGGGGCCGACCAGCGCGACGGTCTCCCCCTGCTCGACCACGAGGGAAGCAGCATCCAGAGAGGGCTCGGCGCGGCCCTGGTGCCGGACGGTCACCCCCGCCAGCTCCAGCCGCAGGGACGGAGGCACATCCTGGCTGCCGCCGGCCACGGGCTCGGTCTCCAGCACGGCGAAGATCTCCTCCGCGGCCGAGAGCCCTTCCGCGGCCGCGTGGTACTGGGCACCGACCTGGCGGATGGGCAGATAGGCCTCCGGCGCCAGGATGAGAACCACCAGCCCCGTGTAGAGGTCGAGTTCTCCGTGGACCAGCCGCATCCCGATCGTCACCGCGACCAGCGCCACGGAGAGAGTCGCCAACAGCTCCAAAGCGAAGGAGGAGAGAAACGCGATCCGGAGCGTCTTCAGCGTGGCCCGGCGGTATTGCGAGGTGATGCTGCGGATCGATTCGGCCTGCGCCTTGGCCCGGCCGAAGACCTTCAGCGTCGGCAGTCCGGCCACCACGTCGAGGAAGTGACCGGAGAGCCGTGACAGCAGCCTCCACTGAAGGTCCATCCGGGACTGGGTGGCCCATCCGATCAGCACCATGAAGAGCGGGATCAGCGGCAGCGTCACCACGATGATCGCCGCCGAGACCCAGTCCTCGGTGACGATCCGGGCTAGCACGGCCACCGGAACGACGACCGCGAGGCCGAGCTGCGGAAGGTAGCGCGAGAAGTAGTCGTCCAGGGCGTCGACGCCCCGGGTGGCCAGAGCGATCAGCGACCCGGTGCGCTGCCCGCTCAGCCAGTCCGGCCCCAGACCGGAGGCGCGCTCCATGAGCCGGCCACGCAGCTCGGACTTGACCGCCGAACTCGCCCGGTACGCGGCCAGTTCGGTCAGCCAGGCCACGAACGCCCGCCCCAGCGCGACAGCGGCGAGCAGGAGCAGCGGCGTGCGGAGCCCGGTGGCGGTCAGCCCGTCCTCGAACCCGCCCACCACCACTTCGGCGACGAGCATCGCCTGGGCGATGACCAGGGCGGCTCCGACCAGGCCCAGTGCCACCACGGCGGCCAGGAAGAACCGGGTGGCCCGGGCGTACCGGAGCAGACGCGGGTCGATCGGTTTCACGTGAAACAGCTCCCCAGTGAGCTCATGTCGTTCGCTCGTTCAGTGCGCGTCGGCGATGTGGTGCGTACCGATGCGCTTGCGGAACACCCAGTACGTCCAGCCCTGGTACAGCAGCACCACCGGAGTGGCGATACCGGCGCACCAGGTCATGATCTTGAGGGTGTACGGGCTGGAGGAGGCGTTGGAGACCGTCAGGTTCCAGGCGTCGTTCAGCGAGGACGGCATCACGTTCGGGAAGAGCGTCAGGAAGAGCATGGCGACCGCCGCCGTGATGGTCACCCCGGAGAACGCGAAGGACCAGCCCTCGCGTCCCGCCGCGATGGCGCCGATGGCCACGACCAGCGACACCACGGCGGTGATCATCGCCGCCAGGCTCCAGCCGTTGCCGTTGTCCGCCTGCGTCCACGCGAGGAAGCCCAGCGCGAGCAGCGCGGTGGCCAGGCCCAGCTTGAAGGCGAGCCCGCGCGCCCGCTCCCTGATGTCCCCGACGGTCTTGAGCGCGGCGAACACCGCACCGTGGAAGGTGAAGAGGAACAACGTGACCAGCCCGCCGAGAACGGCGTACGGATTGAGCAGGTCCCAGAGATTGCCGACGTACTCCATGTCGGCATCGATCTTCACGCCGCGGACGATGTTCCCGAAGGCCACGCCCCAGAGAACGGCCGGGATCAGCGAGGTCCAGAAGATCGCGTGCTCCCAGTTGGTCTGCCACCGCTCCTCGGGCCGCTTCGCCCGGTACTCGAAGGCCACCCCGCGCACGATCAGGCAGAGCAGGATGAGCAGCAGGGGGAGGTAGAAGCCGGAGAACAGGGTGGCGTACCACTCAGGGAAAGCCGCGAAGGTCGCGCCGCCCGCGCTGAGCAGCCACACCTCGTTCCCGTCCCAGACCGGCCCGATCGTGTTGATCAGGACCCGACGCTCCTTGCGGTCCCGGGCCAGCAGCTTGGTGAGGACCCCGATACCGAAGTCGAATCCCTCCAGGAAGAAGTAGCCGGTCCACAGGACGGCGATGAGCACGAACCAGACGTCGTGGAGTTCCATCTCTCAGCTCCGCTTGATCTCAGTAGGAGAAGGCCATCGGCCGGTCGGCGTCCTGGTCGTGGCCGCCGATCCGGGTGGGCGGGTTGAGGTCGGCCTCGGTGAGCTCGGGCGGTCCGGCCTTGACGTACTTCAGGAGGAGCTTGACCTCGATGACGGCGAGCACCGCGTAGAGCGCGGTGAACCCGATCATGGAGGTGAGGATCTCCCCCTGCGAGACCCCCGGGGAGACCGCGTCGCGGGTCTGGAACACCCCGTACACCACCCAGGGCTGGCGTCCCATCTCCGTGAAGATCCAGCCCCAGGAATTGGCGATCAAGGGGAAGAGCATGGTCCAGAGGGCTGTGATCCAGTACAGCTTGGCGAGCTTCGGGCTCAGCGCCTTGTTCCTGAAGAGGACCAGATTCGGTACGTCGTCCTCACCGGTCCGCAGCGCCTCCGGCAGCATGAACTTCTTCCGCGTCAGCCAGAGCCCCAGGATCCCGAGGCTGAAGGAGGCCATGCCGAAGCCGATCATCCAGCGGAAGCTCCAGAACGCGACCGGAATGTTGGGCCGGTAGTCGCCCGGGCCGTACTTCTCCTGCTCCGCCTTGTTGATGTCGTTGATGCCAGGGATGTACGAGGTGAAGGTGTCGTCCGCGAGGAAGGACAGCACGCCCGGGATCGAGACCTCGACGGTGTTGTGCCCCTCGGCGACGTCGCCGACCGCGAAGAGCGAGAAGGGCGCCCCCTCCTCGCCCTCCCACAGCGCCTCGGCCGCGGCCATCTTCATGGGCTGCTGCTTGAACATCACCTTGCCGAGAAGGTCACCGCTGACCGCGGTCAGCAGGCCGGCGACCACCACGGTGACCAGTCCGAGCCGCAACGAGGTCCGCATCACCCGGATGTGCTTCTTGCGCGCCAGGTGGAAGGCGGCGATGCCGACCATGAAGGCGCCGCCCACGAGGAACGCGGCGGTGATCGTGTGGAAGAACTGGGCGAGCGCCGTGTTCTGGGTGAGCACATGCCAGAAGTCCGTGAGCTCGGCGCGCCCGCGTTCCTCGTTGATCCGGTAGCCGACCGGGTGCTGCATCCAGGAGTTGGCGGCCAGGATGAAGAACGTCGAGAGGATCGTGCCTATGGACACCATCCATATACAGGCGAGATGGATCTTCTTCGGCAGCTTGTCCCAGCCGAAGATCCACAGGCCGATAAACGTGGATTCGAAGAAGAACGCGATCAGCGCCTCGAAGGCGAGGGGAGCCCCGAAGACGTCACCGACGAACCGCGAGTAGTCCGACCAGTTCATGCCGAACTGGAACTCCTGGACGATGCCGGTGACCACACCCATGGCGATGTTGATCAGGAAAAGCTTGCCCCAGAACTTGGTGGCCCTGAGGTACTTCTCGTTGTCCGTGCGCACCCAGGCGGTCTGCAGGCCGGCGGTGAGCGCGGCGAGAGAGATCGTCAGGGGGACGAACAGGAAGTGGTAGACGGTGGTGATGCCGAACTGCCAGCGCGCCAGGGTCTCTGGTGCCAGAGCCAGGTCCACGACTCTTCTCCTTACGTCGCCGCGATCACGCCCCCAGGCTGCCCGTCGAACCACCCGATCACGGGAGGAAACGGGGCGCGCTTGTGAACGCGTTCACATTCACAAGCAATTATGGCGCACCTGTATTCGAAGGCGTCGGGTGGGGGGTGGTTTCCGGCCGAACGGCGCGAGCCGTCCGGACCGGGCAGGCCCCGGACCGTGTACCGGGGCCTCCGGCCCACAGAAGAACGGTGGCCCCGGACCTCGGTGATCGAGGTCCGGGGCCACCGGGGGTGCGCGGCCAGCCGCGCCGCTACAGCTCCCGGCCGAAGGACTCCGCCACCTTCAGGAACACGTCATTGGCCTCGGCCTCCCCGATCGTGACCCGCACACCCTCACCGGCGAAGGGCCGCACGACCACACCGGCCCGCTCGCAGACCCCGGCGAACTCGAGCGTGCGCTCCCCCAGCCGCAGCCAGACGAAGTTCGCCTGTGACTCCGGAACGGTCCAGCCCTGCCGCACCAGCCCCTCGTACACCCGGGCGCGCTCGCCGACCAGCGATCCGACCCTGCCCAGCAGCTCGTCCTCGGCGCGCAGCGAGGCGACCGCGGCGTCCTGGGCGACCTGGCTGACACCGAACGGGACGGCCGTCTTGCGCAGCGCCGCCGCCACGGGCTCGTGCGCCACCGCGAAACCCACCCGCAGACCGGCGAGACCGTATGCCTTGGAGAAGGTGCGGAGCACCGCGACGTTGGGCCGGTCCCGGTAGATCTCGATCCCGTCCGGCACATCGGCGTCCCGGATGAACTCCTTGTACGCCTCGTCGAGCACGACCAGGACATCGTCCGGGACACGGTCGAGGAACCGCTCCAGCTCCGCCCGGCGCACCACCGTGCCGGTCGGGTTGTTCGGATTGCAGACGAAGATCATCCGCGTCCGGTCGGTGACCGCGTCGGCCATCGCGTCGAGATCGTGCACCTCACCGTCGGTCAGCGGCACCTTGACCGACGTCGCGCCGCTGACCTGCGTGATGATCGGGTAGGCCTCGAACGAGCGCCAGGCATAGATGACCTCGTCCCCCGGCCCGGAAGTGGCCTGGAGCAGCTGCTGAGCGACACCGACCGAGCCCGTGCCGGTGGCCAGGTGGGAGACCGGCACACCGAATCTGTCGGCCAGCTCGTTCATCAGGCCGGTGCAGGCCATGTCCGGATACCTGTTGAAGTCCGCGGCCGCGGCGAGCACCGACTCCATCACGCCGGGCAACGGGGGGTACGGGTTCTCGTTGGAGGACAGCTTGAAGGCAACCGGCCCCTCCGCGGACGCCGGCTTGCCCGGTACATACGCAGGGACGCCGTCCAGCTCGGCGCGCAGCTTCGGGCTCGTCTCGCTCACCGCAGGTCCTCCTCGACCATCCGTACACATCAATACTGCTCACCTTATGAGGATTGGGCACCTGTGCGAATGGCCAGGCTCCGAAATCGCCCTCCCGGACGGGAATCTCCTGCCTTGCGCCACTCCGGCGGGCCCCGGGAGGGGGGGAGCGCCGCGCATTGCCCCGCACGCCGGTCGCTCACTCCGTGGCGCGCATCCCTCGAACAGGTGAGTTGAGACCTCTTCGAGACATGGACCATTCAGTAGGTTCCTGCGCACCGATGCATGACACATCGACACAGAAGGCGTCAACGTCTTTGCTTTGCAAGGCATTTACATCTTAATGATCATGCAGAAACGTGCCTGTCAACGTGTGCATATGCGACCGGCCTGACCGGGCTTCGGAGCCCTACTATCGGCTCGCCATGACAGCAGCAGGGAAGCACCAGGTGAGCCGGACAGAGACGCCCCGGCGCAGCGGCCGGCAAGGACGGGCGGGGATCCGGGATGTAGCCGCGGCGGCCGGCGTCTCCATCACGACCGTGTCCGACGCTCTCAACGGCAAGGGCAGGCTCCCGGATGCCACCCGCCGCCATGTCCGCGAGGTCGCCGAACGGCTGGGCTACCGCCCGTCAGCGGCTGCCCGAACCCTCCGTACCGGCAAGTCGGGGCTCATCGGCCTGACCGTGACCACGTACGGAGATGAACCTTTCACCTTCACCGAATTCGCGTACTTCGCGGAGATGGCGAGAGCCGCCACATCGGCCGCGCTCGCCCGTGGCTACGCCCTCGTGATCCTCCCTGCCACCTCGCGCCACGACGTGTGGTCGAACGTCGCGCTCGACGGCACGGTCGTCATCGACCCCTCCGACCAGGACCCGGTGGTCACCGAACTCGTGCGCCAGGGGCTTCCCGTCGTCTCCGACGGCCGCCCGGCGGGCACGCTCCCGGTCACCGCCTGGGTCGACAACGACCACCGGGCGGCCGTCCTCGACCTTTTGGACCACCTCGCGGCCGCGGGAGCCCGCCGCATCGGGCTGCTGACCGGCACCACCACCGACACGTACACCCGGCTCTCCACCACCGCCTATCTGCACTGGTGCGAGCGGGTCGGCCAGGATCCGGTCTACGAGTCCTACCCGGCCCACGACCCCTGCGCCGGCGCCGTCGCCGCGGACCGCCTCCTCGCCCGCCCCGACCGCCCCGACGCCGTCTACGGGCTCTTCGACCCCAACGGCACCGATCTGCTGGCCGCCGCGCGCCGCTACGGCCTGCGGGTCCCCGAGGACCTCCTGCTGGTCTGCTGCAGCGAATCCACGGTGTACGCGTCCACCGAGCCCCCCATCACCACGCTCTCGCTGAAGCCCCGCAGGATCGGCACGGCCGTCGTCCAACTCCTCATCGACGCCATCGAAGGGGTCGAGCACGACGGCCCGGTGGAGCAGGTGATACCGACGGAGCTCATCGTCCGGACGTCCTCGCAACGACGTCCGCCGCGCACCACCGTCAGCCCTCCGCGATCACCTGCCGGGGACTGAACGGATTAATCCGGACCAAACGGCCGATGAACCGGATGCTCGCACGGATTCAACACCCCTGGTGCGTCACACAGCACGATCCGCATTCCTATGATGGGCGCACGACACCGCGGACCCCTCTACCAGGCAGGGCCCGTCAGGTGTACGGAGGCGCGACGGTGGTGGAGGGGTCGATGACTCAGGGGGCCGGTCAGGAACCCGTGGTGCGGACAGCGACGTTGCGTGACTTCCGCGTACCGCCGTATGCGCAGGTGCCCATGCCCGCGCCCTTGCCGCACCCCGGCAACGCCGTGGTGGGCGACGAACCGCCGGAGGGGTACACCCCCACCGAGCGCGATCTTCCCGTGATCAACCGCGGCGACACCGTCCAGGTGGAGACCGTGCCGGAGGCCCGGCCCGCCGCCGACTCCGGCCGCGGTCCGCTGTACGTCGTCGGCGACGTCCACGGCTACCTGGACGAGCTCCTGGCCGCCCTGCGTGAGCAGGGACTCGTCGACGCCGACGGCCGGTGGGCGGCCGGCAACGCCAGGCTCTGGTTCCTCGGCGACTTCACCGACCGCGGTCCGGACGGCATCGGCGTCATCGATCTCGTCATGCGCCTCTCCGCGGAGGCCGCCGCTGCCGGCGGGTACTGCAAGGCGCTCATGGGCAACCACGAACTGCTGCTGCTCGGTGCGAAGAGGTTCGGCGACACCCCGGTGAACTCCGGCGCCGGAACGGCGACCTTCCAGGCCGCCTGGCTGCTCAACGGCGGCCAGAAGACGGACATGGAACGGCTCCAGGACGTCCACCTCCAGTGGATGTCCCGGCTCGACGCGGTGGTCGAGGAGGACGGGCATCTGCTGATGCACTCCGACACGACCGCCTACCTCGACTACGGATCCACCATCGAGGACGTCAACGACACGGTGCACGCCATTCTCACGCGGAACGACGCCGATGAGTGCTGGGACCTCTTCCGCAAACTCACCAAGCGGTTCGCCTTCCGCGACGAGGGCGGCGCCCAGGCCGTTCGCGAACTGATGTCGACGTACGGCGGACAGCGTGTCGTCCATGGCCACAGCCCTATCCCGTATCTCCTCGGCGAGGTCGGAACGGAGGAGGGCGAGGACGTGGCACGGCCCGTGGTGGACGGCCCGCACGTCTATGCGGAAGGGCTCGCCATCGCCATGGACGGCGGGGTGACCATGGCCGGAAAGCTGTTGGTCGTCCAACTTCCCCTGCATGACTGACGGTCGTCGGGGAAGACGCATGACGACCCGACACCGTCAGCCGCTGGGCCAATTTCCGGAAACACCCTGTCACCCCGTGCCGTAGGCGCTCTACCATCGGCGTACCAGTCGCAGGCTCTCCTCCGTTTCCGCCCGATCGCCCGGCCCGTACGGTCGGTCAGGCCCTACGGAGCATCGGGGGATGCACATGAAAAGCGCTCCGCACCTGCTGGCCGAGGACCGCCCCGAGTACGAGCGGATCCTTGCCGACGCGCTGCGTCATGCTCACGAACGACCGGATCTGGACGGAGTCGGCGACCGTCTCAACACGGAACAGCTGCGGACGATGGCGCTCAACGCCACGCCCCTGATCACCGCGGCGGCGGCCACCGAGTACGACCACTACGTGAAGGTCCGCGGTGAGCTGCGCGGCCCCGGGGACCCGGACGCCCACGCATCCGTCCTCAGCCCCGCCACGGAAGAAGCCGACCCCACGGGCGCCGGCACCCTCGCGGTGATCGCCGTGCTGGCACCGGTCCTCGCGGGTACGGCCGCGCTCATATTCCTGGCCGTCGGCTACCCGCTGAAGGCGCTCAGCCCCGCCCCGGCCTTCGCCGGAACCATGGTCGCCGCCGGGTGGTTCTTCGCCGCCGTCGCCGCCGCGGCCATCCTCGTCGCCGCGGTGGGTCTCCTCGTCACCGCCCTGCGCAACGGCGCCACCGCGCTGCCGGCCGTGGACGAGGAGGAGGAACTGCCGGAGGACGTGGCGCGTGCCCGGGAGGCATGGCGCCACGCACTGCTGGAACGCGGAATCCTGCCCTTCCTCCGGGACGCGCTGGCCGATCCGACCGCGGGGCCCGCCTCGCGCACACCGCACCGCTCGGCCAACCGGATCCCGAAGATCGGCTACAGCAGGCCGGACTTCTCCGGACCGGAGAACGGCCCCTCGGCCGGCCCACGCCCCACCTTCACCAGCCCCGACTTCACCAGCCCCGACTACGGCGGCCCGGAGCACCAGCCGGAGTGATCCGGCTGGACCCGACACGGGAGAGGCCGGAACGGCGTGCTGCCGCTCCGGCCTCTGCAGACATCACACCCGGTGAGGAGCTCAGATCCCCTGCGGGGCGAGCTTCGGGTTCGGGCCGTACTCGTTCACCTCGCGCGCACCCTCGGTGCACATGAAGACGAGCAGGATGATGCCGCCCACGAGCGGGACGAACGAGATCAGGATCCACCAGCCGGAGCGGCCGGTGTCGTGCAGGCGGCGCACGACGACGGCTATCGTCGGGATGATCACGGCCAGCAGGTAGATGATGTAAGGAATCTGCGAGTCGATGGCCAGGCCGAGCAGGCTCAGGACGACCGCGACGATGAAGTTGAAGAGTACGAACATCCAGTACTCCTTGCGGCGCGCACGCCCGCCGAAGCCCGCGTAGTTCTTGAGTACAGCCAGGTACCAGTTCACTGTGCTTCCCTCCCCAGGCGCCCCCGTTCGGGGCGCACACCAATTTCGGCCAAGCACAGCGGAAGGTAAAGCACAGATAAGGAAACGGTCAACAGCGTTCGGGCTGCCGCGGAAACTTACATCGACCTGCAGCACGGCTGTGTCCATACTGACGCCGAAAGTTCCTCGAAGGCGCGACAGGACGGTGCTGAACGGCCTGAACCAGCCATTGTGGGCACTCTTCATCCTCTATCGACGCAATCTGACGATCAGACATGCGCCGCTCCACCCCCCGCACTACGCCGCCCACCGAGCGCTCCGGGGAGAATCCGATGGCCCGTCGGCTCTGCCACGTGACAACCTCCGGGGTCATGGATACGGACCTCTGGAACACCCAGGTAGCGCAGAGCTACGACGAGTCCTCCGCCCACATGTACACGCCCGAAGTCCTGGGCCCGACGGTGGACTTCCTCGAGCGCCGTGCGCGGCACGGCCCCGCGCTGGAGTTCGCTGTGGGGACCGGCCGGGTGGCGCTTCCGCTGAGCGCGCGGGGTGTCCGTGTGGCGGGAATCGAGAAGTCAGGTCCCATGGCCCAGGAGCTCGGCAGGAAGCCCGGTGGCAGCGACATCGCCGTGACCGCCGGAGACATGGCCACCGCTCGGGCTCCGGGCACTTTCAGCCTGGTCTACGTCGTCTACAACGCCCTCACCTGCCTGCTCTCCCAGGGCGAGCAGGTCGCGTGCTTCCGCAACGCCGCGGAGCATCTGGAACCGGGCGGCCGCTTCGTGGCCGAGGTGTTCGTCCCCGAACTGCAGCGTCTGCCACCGGGCGAGACCGCCCGCCCGTTCCACGTCGGCGAGCGGCACGTCGGCTTCGACACGTACGACCTGGTGAAGCAGCAGGTGGTCTCGCACCACTACTCGATCGCCGACGGCCGGGGCTCCACGCTCCTCTCGCCCCACCGCTACGTCTGGCCCGCCGAACTCGACCTGATGGCCGAGATCGCAGGCCTGGAGCCGTCCGAGCGGTGGGCCGACTGGACCGAGGCGCCGTTCACGGCGTCCAGCAGGTCGCACGTCTCCGTGTGGAGGAAGCCGCCCACGGTGTGAAACCCGGACGGCCGGCGGCGGCTGTGCGCCACCGGGCCGTGGGGGGGGCTCTCCAGGGCCCCCGCCACGGCCATCAGGTCAGTCCGCCAGGGGCAGGTACACGCGGTTGCCGCTCGCCGCGAACTCCCTGGACTTCTCCGCCATCCCCGCCTCGATCACGGCCTGCTCGTCGCCGTGCTCCCGCCGGATGTCGTGGGAGATCTTCATCGAGCAGAACTTGGGCCCGCACATCGAGCAGAAGTGGGCCGTCTTCGCGGGCTCGGCCGGCAGCGTCTCGTCGTGGAACTCCCGCGCGGTGTCGGGGTCGAGCGCCAGGTTGAACTGGTCCTCCCAGCGGAACTCGAACCGGGCGTCCGACAGCGCGTCGTCCCACTCCTGCGCCCCGGGGTGCCCCTTGGCCAGGTCCGCCGCATGAGCGGCGATCTTGTACGTGATCACACCGGTCTTCACGTCGTCACGGTTGGGCAGCCCCAGGTGCTCCTTGGGCGTGACGTAACAGAGCATCGCCGTCCCCCACCAGGCGATCATCGCCGCGCCGATGCCCGAGGTGATGTGGTCGTACGCCGGGGCGACGTCCGTGGTGAGGGGGCCCAGGGTGTAGAAGGGCGCCTCCTCGCAGATCTCCTGCTGGAGGTCGATGTTCTCCTTGATCTTGTGCATGGGGACGTGCCCCGGGCCCTCGATCATGGTCTGTACGCCGAACCGCTTGGCGACGGTGTTGAGCTCGCCGAGCGTCCGGAGTTCGGCGAACTGGGCCTCGTCGTTGGCGTCGGCGATGGAGCCGGGACGCAGTCCGTCACCGAGCGAGTACGTCACGTCGTACGCCGCGAGGATCTCGCACAGCTCCTCGAAGTGCTCGTACAGGAACGACTCCTTGTGGTGTGCCAGGCACCAGGCGGCCATGATGGACCCGCCGCGCGAGACGATCCCGGTCTTGCGGCGGGCCGTCAACGGAACGTACGGCAGCCGCACGCCGGCGTGCACCGTCATGTAGTCGACGCCCTGCTCCGCCTGCTCGATGACGGTGTCCTTGTAGATCTCCCACGTCAGCTCCTCGGCCCGGCCGTCGACCTTCTCGAGTGCCTGGTAGAGGGGGACGGTGCCGATCGGCACGGGGGAGTTGCGCAGGACCCACTCACGGGTGGTGTGGATGTTGCGGCCGGTGGAGAGGTCCATGACCGTGTCGGCGCCCCACTTCGTGGCCCAGGTCATCTTGTCCACCTCCTCCTCGATCGAGGAGGTGACCGCGGAGTTGCCGATGTTCGCGTTGACCTTCACCAGGAAGCGCTTGCCGATGATCATCGGCTCGATCTCCGGGTGGTTGACGTTGGCCGGCAGGACCGCCCGGCCCGCCGCGATCTCCTCGCGCACCACCTCGGGTCCGACGTTCTCCCGGATCGCGACGTACTCCATCTCCGGGGTGATCTCGCCCCGGCGGGCGTACGCGAGCTGCGTGACGGGCCGGCCGTCACGGCTGCGGCGGGGCTGGCGCGGGCGGCCCGGGAAGACCGCGTCCAGGTTGCGCAGACCGCCCCTCGGCGAGGTGTGCTTCAGCCCGTCGTCCTCGGGACGCGCGGGCCGTCCCGCATACTCCTCGGTGTCCCCCCTGGCGATGATCCAGTTCTCCCGTAGGGGGGCGAGCCCCCGGCGTACGTCGGTGTCGGTGGTGGGGTCGGTGTACGGCCCGGACGTGTCGTACAGCGTCACGTCCTTGCCGGTGGTGAGGTGCACCTGACGGACCGGCACCCGGAGGTCCGGGCGTGAGCCCTGGACGTAACCCTTGTGCCAGCCGATGGACTTCCTGGCCTCGTCGCCCTCACCGTTCTGGGCGTTCTGCTTGGAGGCAGGCGTGCGTGCGTCCGCTGTGGTCATGAGACCTACTCCCTACGCCGGCATTACCCGGTAACAGGTTCGGCGGTCGGCGCAGCGTGTCCCGTACGGATATACGGAGGTCAGCGCCCTCTCAGCCCGGTGCTCCGAGCTCCCGCGTGTACAAATGCGCCTCCACGCTAACCTCCGTTCTGGTGTGCTGGCCAGAGGGCCTCCCCGGTTCTTGGGATGATCGCCGTGTGACGTCCCCCGGAAGCGCCCCCGAACCCCACGGCCCCGCATCAGGCAGCACACAGAGTCATGCGCACGGCCACACCCACAGCCACGGGCCTGCCGCACCCGTGTCCAAGCATCTGCGCAAGGTCATCGCGGCGGTACTGATCCCCTTCGCCACCGCGGTCCTGGTCGGCCTCGTGGCCTTCTGGCCCGGCGGGGCACCCGCCCATGAGCGCACAGGGGTCGGCTTCGACCGCCAGACCCAGGACGGGCAGGTCACCAAGGTCGTCTCGGTCGACTGCGCGGACGTCAACGCCTCGCAGGTGCCGCCGACCGGAGACACCTCCACCCCGTCGGGACGCGAAGCCGTCAACGAGCAGTCGGGGGAGTGCAAGAAGGCCACGGTCGAGGTGACCACCGGCAAGGACAAGGGCCGTACGTTCGTCGAGGTCGTCCAGCCCGACGCACCCCGGCAACTGCGCGAGGGCCAGGGAGTGGTCGTCGCGTACGCGCCCGACGCGCCCCGGGACCTGCAGTACTCGGTGAGCGACGTCGACCGCTCGTTCCCGATGGCGCTGCTCGCCGGGATCTTCGCCCTCGTGGTGGTCGCGGTGGGCAGGCTGCGCGGTCTGATGGCCTTGATCGCTCTCGCCGTCTCGTTCGCCGTTCTGACCCTGTTCATCCTTCCGGCGATCCTGCAGGGCTCGAATCCCCTGGTCGTCGCGGTGATCGGGGCCAGCGCCATCATGCTGATCGCCCTCTACACCTGCCACGGGCTGACGGCCCGCACCTCCGTGGCCGTCATCGGCACGCTCATCTCGCTGCTGCTGATCGGGCTGCTGGGCTCGCTCTTCATCGGCTGGGCCAGCCTGTCCGGGAACACGGATGACAACACCGGCCTGATTCACGGGCTCTACCCGGACATCGACATGAGCGGCCTGCTGCTCGCCGGTGTGATCATCGGCTCGCTCGGTGTGCTCGACGATGTGACCGTGACCCAGACGTCGGCGGTCTGGGAGCTGCACCAGGCGGACCCGACCATGGGCGTACGCCGGCTCTACCGGGCGGGTATCCGGATCGGGCGCGACCACATCGCCTCGGTCGTCAACACACTCGTACTCGCCTACGCGGGCGCGGCGCTCCCCCTGCTGCTGCTGTTCTCGATCGCACAGAGCAGCGTGGGCACGGTGGCCAACAGCGAACTGGTCGCCGTGGAGATCGTCCGCACGCTGGTCGGATCGATCGGGCTGGTCGCCTCGGTGCCGGTGACGACGGTGCTCGCGGCCCTGGTGGTCTCCGCGGACCGCACGGGGCTCGGCGCGGAAGCCGGAGCTCCTGCACCCGCACGGACCGGGAGGGGGCGACGCCGCAAGGCGTGAGCCGGGACACCGGACGCATGGGCCCGGGCCACCGGTGCTCGGTGGTCAGCCGGATCCTCCTTCTTCAGCCGGCGTTCTGTTCCTTGGCGAGGATGCGGCCCAGTGCCTCTTCCAGATTGCCGTCGAAGTCACCCAGCGTGTGCTCCTGCCCCAACGGCACCAGCTTGTCCGTCCGGTCGAGAAATGCCACAAGAGGTGCCGTGCCGGCCCGGAAGAGCGCACGGTCCGCGCCGACCTGAAGGCGGATGTGTACATCCGACAGCCCTTCGGGCTCGGTGGGGCCGATGTGCACATCGCCGTCACCACTGGGGCTGTTGAGACCGTCGAGCAGCAGCTCACGGCCGAATGCCCAGGTGACGGGGGCGTCACCTGGCAGGTGGAAGGTCATCCGGATCGCATACGGATCACTGACCTCGTACCGGAGCTCCACCGGAATACGGAAGGAGAGCTCCTCGGAGACGAGGAAGCTCATCATGACCTCTGCTTGAACCGACTCGCGCATCGTTCAACCCCGCAGTAGATGAAACTGGCCAGGAATGATCCCCCATGGCCCTATTGACGCCATCGTGGTGCACGCGATAGCGGATCACAAGGAGTGATTTTTCAGATACTGATAGAGAACACGAACGAGCGCAAGAGAGCGGTCACTTCGCAGCGTAGTTGTTCGACTGCGGGGAGCAACCGTTCTTCTTGGTGCAGTGGGAGAGAAACAGCCATGGCCGCCACGGCGGAACCGACAGTGATCGGAATGGCCGCACTGACAGTTCCCACGGCGTACTCCTGCCGTTCGACGACAGGTTCCGTACGTTTCATCGATCTCAGCCGGTTCAGCAACGCCTGACGGTCCCTTAGGGAGTAACGCGTCAGCGGCCGGACGGGGTGCCGGTCCAGATGATCCTCCCGCGCACGCTCGTCGAGCTGCCCGAGAAGGCACTGCCCGAGGGCGTGGGCATGGCCCGTCTCGCGGAACGAGGCCCACTCGTGCACCGCGGGGACGGCCGGCGTGTCCGCCACGGCGACCATCTCGATCTCGCCATCCTTGTACAGGGCGCAGTACACAGGGGCACCGATGACGTCCGCCCAGTGGGCGAGCGATTCGACGATCACTCCGGGGCGCGGCGTCGCGGGTCCTCCGCCCAGGCGCTCGGCCGCGGCTCCGAACAGGAAGACGCCGTTCTCCCTGCGGAGATACCCCTCATGGGTCAGGGTCCGCAGCAGGTGGTAAGCGGTGGGAAGGGGAAGCCCGGCCTCCCGGGCGAGCTGCTTGGCCGGCGCCCCGTCCCGGTGGGTGCCCACAGCCTCCATAAGTCTCAACGCCCGCTGAACCGAACCGATCAACGTCGGGACAGCGGTACTCGATGCCGTGGTCACAGGTCACCCCCAGGCATGGTGACGGGCTCTCAGCCCACCCGCGGGGGCCGCCCCCACGGGCCCGCCGCGAGCCTGGGGTCCGGAGACCGGACGGTCGCACAAACCACTGGGCAGGATGGTGACGGACCGTCATTTCCCAGCTGGCGGCAGCGGTACGCCACTGTATCCGCACGTTCAGTCACGAGTGAGGTTTCGACCGTGACTTAGCTCAGCTGGGCTAATCGCCGAATCCCGTTGCCGTCACCTGGTCTCCGGAACACCGCGTGACCGGGCGTCCGGCCACGCCTCCTACCAGTCGCTGCGCTCGGACGAGGACATGAACTTCCGCACGACGAAGATCAGGCCACCCACGAGGACGACGAATACCAGCGCCTTGAACAGCAGTCCGATGACGAAACCGACCACGCTGGCGATCAGCCCGCCGAACACGACGATCGCGATGAGAGGCACCGCGACCCACTTCACCCACCAGGGCATCCCCGCGAAAATCTCCCGCACCGCCATCGCCGCTACCTCGTCTCTGTGAGTTCCTGCTTCGATGCTAGAGGCGCGGGGGTGGCCGGCGGGCGCCCGGGAGCCCTTGAAGTCCCCTGAGCGATCCCCTAGGGAACATCGGGACGCGAGGGGCCCGGCCCCCGGGAGAGCCGGGTCAGCCCTCGGGCGGGGAGAAGATCACCATCACCCTGAGGTCCTCGGTGATGTGGTGGAACTTGTGAGCGGCGCCCGCCGGTACATACACGACGCTCCCCCGCGCCACCTGCGTGGTCTCCGTACCGACCGTGATCGCGGCGCGGCCGCTCACGACGAGGTAGACCTCGTCCTGCTTGTGCGGCTGCTGGGGGTCGAGGGCGCCGGCGTCCAGGGCGTACAGGCCCACGGACATGTTGCGTTCGCGGATGAACTGCAGATAAGCGCCGTCGTTGGCCGCGCGTTCCGCCTCCAGCTCGTCCAGTCTGAATGCCTTCATCGTCCGTCCGCCCCTCGCACCCGTGCTGGTCTGTCCCGGCGGTGTCCGCCACAGATCATGTCTGCCACGATCAGACACATGAAGAATTTCGTAGTCAAGACGATCGCCAACGCGGGTGCGCTGGCCGTGGCCATCTGGTTGCTCCAGGACATCACGCTGACCGGTGACAACACCGGACGCAAGGTGCTCACCCTGATCGTGGTGGCCTTGCTGTTCGGTCTGGTGAACTTCATCGTCAAGCCGGTGGTGAAGCTGCTCACCCTGCCCCTGTTCATCCTGACGCTCGGGCTGATAACGCTGGTGGTCAACGCCCTCATGCTGATGCTGACCTCGTGGCTGGCCGGCGTCATCGACGTGAACTTCCATGTCGAAGGCTTCTGGACCGCGGTCCTGGGCGGGCTCATCATCTCGGTCGTGTCCTGGGCGCTCAACGTGGTGCTCCCCGACGAGGACTGATCCACCCCTTGATGACACAGTGCAGGACGGACCGGTGGACGCCGGGGAGAAATGAGGTAGTGACATGAGCACCACGGGCGACGGGACACGGGCCGTACGGGCGGGCCTGCCCGAACCGGAGCAGTACGAGCCCACCCTTCCCGGTCCGGTCTTCGCCGCGCACTTCCATCTGTCCGGCGAGCCGGTCGGCCCCTACACCTACGGCCGGGAGACGAATCCGACCTGGACCCACCTGGAGCGCGCCATCGGCGAGCTGGAGGCGCCGGGGGAGCAGGTCGAGACCACGGTCTTCGCCTCCGGGATGGCCGCCATCTCGTCCGTGCTGCTGTCCCAGGCGCGCACGGGCGACGTCGTGGTCCTGCCGAACGACGGCTATCAGGCGCTCCCCCTGGTGCGGGAGCAGCTGGAGGCGTACGGCATCGAGGTGCGGACCGCACCGACCGGCGGCGACGCCCAGCTGGAACTGCTGGACGGAGCGAAGCTGCTGTGGATCGAGACCCCCTCCAACCCCGGCCTCGACGTCTGTGACGTGCGCAGGCTGGTGGAGGCCGCGCACGCCGCGGGTGTTCTGGTGGCGGTCGACAACACGCTGGCCACCCCTCTCGGCCAGCGTCCCCTCGAACTCGGGGCGGACTTCTCGGTGGCCAGTGACACCAAGGGCATGACCGGGCACGGGGACATCCTGCTCGGCCATGTGAGCTGCCTGGACCCGGAGCTCGCGGCCGGAGTGCGGCGCTGGCGCAAGGTGGTCGGCGCCATTCCCGGCCCCATGGAGGCCTGGCTCGCGCACCGTTCGCTGGCCACGCTGCAGCTGCGGACCGACCGCCAGTGCGCGACCGCCCTGACTCTGGCCGAGGCCCTGTCCAAGCGGGCGGACGTGGCGGGGCTCCGGTACCCGGGGCTGCCCGGGGACCCTTCGTACCCGACGGCCGTCCGGCAGATGCGGCGCTTCGGCTCCGTGGTCTCGTTCGTGCTGGCGGACAAGGGCACCGCGGAGCGCTTCCTGGCCGGGCTCCGCCTGGTCGACGACGCGACGAGCTTCGGCGGCGTACGCTCCACGGCCGAGCGCCGGGCCCGCTGGGGCGGGGACACGGTTCCGGAGGGCTTCATCCGGTTCTCGGTCGGTGCCGAGGACCCCGAGGATCTGCTGGCGGACGTGGAACGCGCGCTGGACGCCTCCGGGCGCTGACCTTTCTTCGGGCCCCTTCGGTCCCGGCAGGACCGGTCCGGGTCGGGCGTCCCCGTCAACCGGACCGGTCCTGCTCCGGACGGGTGGTCCGAGCCTCCCCCCTCGTGACTCGGACCACCCCGGTTCCTGCGCCTAGAACCGCTTGAGCAAGGCTAGTTGACTCTGCGTCAGTGTCCAATCACAGTAGCGACAGCGACCTATCGACATATTTATAGTTGGGTCCGTCCTGAGGGACGGCGCAGTGTGCGCGAGGGCGAAAGGGGCGGACCATGGACCTGGCCCTGCTGCGCACATTCGTCACGGTGCACCGGGCCGGATCGTTCACCCGGGCCGCCGCCCTGCTCGGGCTGTCCCAGCCGGCCGTCACCTCGCAGATACGCGCGCTGGAACGTCAGCTGGGCCGCCCGCTCTTCCTGCGCAGGGCCCGCGGGGTGACCCCGACCACCGTCGGCGACGAGCTGGCCCACCGGGCCGCCCCTCACCTGGACGCCCTGGTCGACATCGTAGAGGTGGAGCTCGACGCGGAGTCGGGCGCGCGCACACTGCACCTGGCGGGCCCCCCGGAGTTCACCTCCGTACGGGCCCTGCCCGCCCTCACCCCGCTGATCTCCCAGGGGCTCACACTGCGCAGCACCTTTGTCGCGAACCCCGAGGACACCCTCGAAGGACTGGCGGCAGGACATCATGATCTGGCTATCACCACCGCCCGTCCGCGCGGTGGACTGCTGACGTCGACCACCCTCTGCGACGAGGAGCACGTCCTGGTCGCCGCGCCGCGCTGGGCAGGGCGCCTGGGTCCCGGCGCGTTGCGGCACAAGGGCTCCGTACTCCTGGAGCGGTTGCCGGTGGTAGAGGTGCACGAGAGCCTCCCCCTGGTCTCCCGCTACTGGGCGACGGTCTTCGACAGCCGCCCCGCGGCGTCCGCCGCCGTGATCGCGCCGGACCTCCGTGCGGTTCTGGAGTGCGCGGCATCGGGTGCCGGCCTCGCCGTACTGCCGCGCTATCTGTGTGAGGACGCGCTGGAGCGGGGGGAGGTCGTGGCGCTGCTGGACCCTGCGATTCCACCGCTGCGCACGTACTTCCTCATCGCGAGGACCGGCACACTCGGCCTCCCGCACATCGCGCGGGCGCACGAGTGGCTGGTGCGTGCTGCCGTGGACTGGTGACCTGTCGGCCGACAGGAGTTTCAGATCGGGTTTCCTGGGCCACTCTCTTGCCATGACCGAACGTCCAGTGGTCAAGCGCACAGCACGCGCCGTCCTCCTCGACGGCGATGACCTCATCCTGATCAAGCGCACCAAGCCCGGTGTCGATCCGTACTGGCTCACGCCGGGTGGCGGGGTCGAGCCGGAGGACGCGACCGTCGTCGACGCACTGCACCGCGAGGTCGACGAGGAGCTCGGCGCCAAGATCGTCGATGTCGTGCCCTGCTTCGTGGACACCGTCGAACATATCGCCGGCGGCGGCGTCAAAGGCGTGAAAGTGCAGCACTTCTTCGTCTGCCGGCTGGCCTCGATGGACCCGTCGCGTCGCCATGGACCGGAAATCGACGAACCATGCGGTGAGTACGAGATCGTCCGGGTCCCCTTCAGTCGCATCGGCATCGCGGCCGTCCACCTCGTGCCCCTGTCACTGCGGCACTACCTGGACGGCAACATCGAGGGCGTACGGGCGATGCACGCACCCGATCTGGGCTGAGCCGGGCGGGGAGGACGTGCGGCGTAGGCGGAACACTCCCGCCTATGCCGAGACCAGTAGCCGGGGATACTCCCGCTGCCAGATGACCGCTCACTCCGCGCTTGGCACCGTGTTTCACGTGAAACCACTCAAGCGTCCTGTGCGCCGCAGCATCCTCGTCGCCCACGTAGCGGTGTCCGTGAGCTGGCTGGGCCTCACCGTGGGGCTGCTGACTCTCGGCCTCACCGCGTTCCTCACCCACGACGCGGCGATGGCTCAGGCCGCCACCCGCGCCATGAAGGTCTTCGGCGACTGGCTCGTCGTGCCGGTGGCCCTGCTGTCACTCCTCAGCGGTCTGCTGCTGGCGCTCGGCACCCCGTGGGGCCTGGCCAAGCACCGTTGGGTCTGGACGAAGTTCTGGCTGACTCTGATCACGGCGGGATTGTCGATCTTCTCGCTCCGACCGGGCATCAACGAGGCCGCGGCCCGGGGTGCAACAGACATCGATCTGGTGATCGCACCCTCGGTGGCCACGGCCACGTACCTCTTCATCACCGCGATATCGGTACTGAAGCCGTGGGGACCGACTCGCCGGGGCCGACGGCTGCGGCAGGCTCCGGAGCATGCGCGCCAACCTGCGGGCCGGGGGTGACCGAGCGCCGTTCGAGCACACCGGAGAGCACCGCCAGAAGCAGGGCGGCCGCTGCGAGGGCGGCGCCGACCCAGTTGGGTGCGGTGTAACCGAACCCGGCCGCGATCACGATGCCGCCGAGCCACGCCGAGAGCGCGTTCCCGAGGTTGAAGGCCCCGATGTTGACGGCAGAGGCCAGGGTGGGCGCACCGGCCGCCTGGTCGAGAACGCGCTTCTGGAGCGGCGGAACGGTCGCGAAGCCGAGAGCACCGATGAGGACGATCGTCACCGCGGCGGCGATCTTGTTGTGCGCGGTCAGCGTGAACAGCGCCAGGACCGCGGCCAGCGCACCGAGCGACACGTACAGCATCGGCATCAGATGGCGGTCGGCGAACTTCCCGCCGAGCAGATTCCCGCCGACCATACCGAGCCCGAAGAGGACCAGCAGCCAGGTGACGGAGGACGTCGCGAAGCCGGCGGTCTCCGTCATCATCGGGGTGATGTAGGTGATCGCAGCGAAGACGCCGCCGAAGCCCAGCACCGTCATCGCCATGGCGAGCAGCACCTGGACATTGCGGAACGCGGCCAGTTCGTGGCGGATCCGCACCCCCTGAGGCTTCGGCTGCTCAGGAACGAGCTTCGCCACGCCGAGGAAGCCCAGGACGCCGAGCCCCGCGACGACGAAGAACGTGACGCGCCAGCCGAGGGTCTGACCGATGAAGGTCCCCAACGGGACGCCTACGACGTTGGCGACCGTGAGCCCGGTGAACATCATGGCGATGGCACCGGCCTTCTTCTCCGGGGCGACCAGATCCGCCGCGACGACTGATCCGATACCGAAGAAGGCGCCATGGGCGAGTGAGGCGATCACCCGTCCGGTGAGCATCACACCGAAGGTCGGGGCGAGTGCGGACACCACGTTCCCCACGACGAAGAGCCCCATCAGGAGCATCAGCATCCGCTTTCTGGTCACCCGGGTGCCCAGAGCGGTCATCAGCGGAGCGCCGAGGACCACGCCCAAGGCGTAGCCCGTGACCAGGAAGCCTGCGGTCGGGATCGAGACGTGGAAGTCCGCCGCGACATCGGGAAGCAACCCCATGATCACGAACTCGGTGGTGCCGATACCGAATGCCCCGATGGCCAGGGCGAGGAGCGCGAGCGGCATGGATGTGACCTTCCTGAAAGATTGCGTCTGCGCCTTACGAGCGTCCACAATAATTGCATACGCGCTCTAATTGCAAGCGCGGGCTATTGCGCGTGTGCCCTATCCTGGAGGGAAGCGGCTGAGGGAAGCAGCTCCCGTACGGAGGAGAGACCATGACAGCGACAGATCCCGCACTGACGGCCCTCGCCCAGAGCTGGTGCGCCCTCTCCCTGCTCCACGGGAAGATCGAGGCCCGCATCGAACGGGCCCTGCAGACCCGCCACAGTCTCAGTGCGCGTGAGTTCTCCCTGCTCGACGTCCTGAGCCGCCAGCACAGCGGTACCGGCGGACACCTGCAGATGAAGCAGGTCGCGGACGCCGTGGTGCTGAGCCAGAGCGCCACCACGCGGCTGGTCACCCGGCTCGAGGACAGAGGGCTCCTGACCCGCTACCTCTGTGACACAGACCGGCGGGGCATCTACACGGACGTCACGGAAGCGGGTCTCACGCTGCTGAGCGAGGCGAGGCCGACCAACGACACCGCGCTCCGCGCCGCTCTCGACGAGGCTGCCGAGAACCCGGATCTCGCTCCGCTGGTCCGGACGGTCGAGGCACTGAAGGTCCCTGCCTGAACGGGCCGGTTTGCGTAGTCTGCCGATCATGAGCGATCTCGACATACGTCCCGCGGCACTCGCGGACATCCCCGCCATCGTGGCCATGCTCGCCGACGACCCGCTGGGTGCGCAGCGCGAGTCCCCGGACGACCTCACGCCGTACCACGCGGCGTTCCGGCGGCTCGCCGACGACCCGAACCAGCATCTGACCGTGGCCGTGCGCCAGGACCGCGTCGTGGGCACCCTCCAGCTCACGATCGTGCCCGGACTGTCCCGGCGTGGTGCGACCCGCTCCGTCATCGAGGGCGTCCGCGTCCACGCGGACGAGCGCGGCAGTGGCCTCGGCACGCAGTTGATCCAGTGGGCCGTCGATGAATCCAGGCGCCAGGACTGCCAGTTGGTACAGCTGACCTCGGACGCCACCCGTACGGACGCCCATCGTTTCTACGAGCGGCTCGGCTTCACCGCGAGCCACGTGGGCTTCAAGCTCACCCTCTGAACCGCAGAGTTCCGGACAGCTCGGCAGGCAGGGAGATCATGTGCACCGCATCGACGACGAGCAGCGCAGGGTCAGGCTCGGCCGGCGGCATCTGCTGTCCCCGTCCGCACGGGTCACGTCCGCCGTCGCGGTGGCGGACGCCGTCGTCGCACTGCACGCGACCGATGCCGCCACGGTCTTCCTCTCCGTCTGCGCGCGGCTGACCGACCCCGGGGTCGGGGCGGTGGAGCGGGCGCTCTACGAGGACGTCTCACTGGTGCGGCTGCTCTCCATGCGCAACACGTTGTTCACCGTGTCCGCGGAGGCCGCACCCGCCATCGACGCGTCGAGCGCACGCGCCGTAGCCGTCAAGGAGCGGCGGCGGCTTCTCAAGCAACTGCGGGAGGACGGTCAGGGGCTGGACGAGCGGTGGCTCGCCGATACCGAACTCCAGACGCTCGCCGCCCTGACCGCTCGGGGCCGCGCCACGGGGAGCGAGCTGTCGGCGGCCGTACCGGCTCTGCGTACGAAGATCACGCTCTTCCCCGGGACGAGGCAGGAGGCGGTGCAGGGAATAGCCACCCGGGTGATCCGGGTGCTGGCCGCCGAGGGGCGCATCCGGCGGGACCGGCCGCGCGGTTCATGGACGTCCAGCCAGTTCCGCTGGACGGCAGCCGAGCCATGGCCCCCCTCGGATCCCGCCGAGGCCCGGGCGGAAGTGGCCAGGCGCTGGCTCCTCTCCTACGGTCCCGCGACCGAAGGCGATCTGAAGTGGTGGACCGGCTGGGGCGTCCGTGAGACGCGCACGGCCCTGGCTGCCGTCGGCGCAGAAGAGGTCCAGCTCGACAACGGTGCCGTCGGCCGGGTCGCTCCCGGGGATCTCGCCACCGAACCTTCCCCCGAGCCCTGGGCGGCCCTGCTGCCCGGTCTGGACCCGAGCGCGATGGGCTGGGCCGACCGCGGCTTCCACCTGTCCACCGGTCATCGAGCCGCCCTCTTCGACCGCGCCGGCAACATCGGCCCCACAGTGTGGTGGAACGGCGGGATCGTGGGTGGCTGGGCCCAGCGCGCGGACGGCGAGCCGGTGTGGCGCCTGCTGTCCGACGTGGGACGGGAGGCTTCACAGCTCATCGAGGCAGAGGCGGGCCGGCTGTCGGCGTGGGCGGGCGACGCCCGGGTCACCCCACGCTTCCGTACGCCTCTGGAACGCGAACTGACGGCCTGATTCCCTGCCCCCAAGGGTGTTTCACGTGAAACACCGACCCGCGCCCCTCAGATGGCGAGCCCTCGCCAGCCGCCCGCGTCCACCCCACCGGGAATCGCCGCGCTCCGGTCGTACGGCTCCCGGGTGAAGACGAACGACCCCAGGTCGAGATGGTCCACCGTGCCGTCATCGGCGCGTACGACCCTGAGTGTCTCCCCCGCGTAGTAGCCGTTGAGGCCCGTCCAGGTCCCGTCGGGGCACGCCCGGAACCGGGCCGCGCGACCGGCGCCCCGCAACGGCTGAAACTCGACGCCCCCATCCGCGAGCAGCTTCAGGGCATGGACCTGGGTGCCCCAGTACCAGGGGCCCGTCAGCGCCAGCAGCTCTTCGTCGACCTCGGGCAGCGGGCGCCAGGGCTCCGGGATCCTCGGCTCCGCGTCCGCGACGATCTGCACGAGATCCGCGGCCACCGTACCGGTCAGAGGGCCTGAGGTGGCGTTCGAAAGCACCACGGCCGCCACGTCGTCCTCGACGCTGAACCACAGTGTGGCCAGGAAGCCGGGGAGCGATCCCGAATGGCCGAGGAGGGTGCGGTTCCCGCGCCGTACGGCCTGAAGACCGAGGCCGTACGTACCGGTCCAGTCACCCGCTTCGGGCGGAGCGGCGGGAGCGCGCATCTCCGCGACCGAGGACGCACGGAGCACCTGTTCGTCGCCCTGGGCCAGGAAGGCCGCGAAGCGGAGCAGGTCCGTGGTGGTCGACCAGAGCTGACCGGCCGGTGCCATCAGTCCGAGGTCCTCGGCCGGCTCGGGCATCATGACATCGGCCCATGGGTGGACGGCCCAGCCGCCCGCATGCGGGGCACGCGCCTCCGGGGTCGTACGGTCCATCCCCAGCGGTTCCAGAATCTCGCGGCGCAGCACCTCCGCCCAGGACTCCCCGCGCAGCCTCTCCACGAGCGAGCCGAGCAGCGTGTAACCCGGGTTGGAGTAGTGGTGCCCGTGGCCGGACGGGTGGATCAGCGGCCTCTCGCCGAGCACATCCGCCAGCTCAGGCCGCGTGGAGCCCGGGGTCCTCTCCCACCACGGGGCCGGCGTCTCGGCAGCCAGGCCCCCACTGTGGCCCAGCAGTTGGAAGACGGTCAGGTGCCCGACGTCCGTACCCGGCAGGTGCTTCTCGAGGGGATCGTCCAGATCCAGCAGCCCCTCGTCGCGCAGGCGCATGACCAGCACAGCGGTGAACGTCTTGGTGATGGAGCCGATCCTGAACTGCGTATCGCCATCCGGCTCGTGGCCGTCCACACAGCTACGGGCACCGCTCCAGGCGATCTTCCCCTCCCTCTGCACCGCGGCGACGAGGGAGGGGGTCCGGCCTTCGGACTGCGCGGTGGCGACACGGTGCAGCAGGGCACGCCGGGTGCTGGGGAGCAGAGCTTCGGAAGATGTCATGCCCAAGCATGACCCGCGCCTCATCAGCTTGACGAACCCATTTGGCGGCCGGCGGGCCGGCGCCGACCCGCGTCGCCACGGGCGAACCGTCTGTTCAGCGTCTGTGCCCGGAATAGTCGGCCCCGTGAGGAGGTTCAGCGGGGTATCCCCTGCGCAGCGACGTTCTCCCGGGCGTCGCCGTCCGAGGGGCGAACAAGGGATGGGTGAGAGATGAAGTCCGTCATCCGGACGGCTGCCGGTGGGCCCGAGGTCCTCCAACTCGTCGAGCGTCCGGTTCCCGAACCCGGCCCCGGCGAGGTACGCGTCCGTGTGCACGTCTCGGGTGTCAACCCCACCGACTGGCGCAGCCGCAGACGCGAGCTGCCGCCGGGCATGAGCGAGCAGGTGCCCCACCAGGACGGCGCCGGGGTGATCGACGCCGTCGGCCCGCAGGTCGACCCGTCGCGGGTCGGGCAGCGGGTGTGGATCTGGGAGGCCGCGTGGGGGCGGCCCTCGGGAACGGCACAGCAGTACACGCTCGTCCCCGACCGGCACGCTGTCACCCTGCCTGACCAGGCCCCGTTCGAGCTCGGTGCGGCCCTGGGTATCCCGGCGCTGACCGCCCACCGTGCGCTGACCGTTCACGACGGCGGACCGGGGAGTCTCGCGTCCGGCAGCCTTCGGGACGCGACCGTACTGGTGGCAGGAGGCGCCGGCGCTGTCGGGAACGCCGCCGTCCAGCTCGCCCGCTGGGCCGGAGCACGTGTGATCACCACGGTGAGTGGTCCGGCCAAGGCCGCCCTGGCGCGCGCGGCCGGCGCCCACCTGGTCGTCGACTACCGCACACAGGACGCGGCGGCGGAGATTCTGGCCTTCGCCCCCGAGGGCGTCGACATCGTCGTGGAGGTCGCACCGGGCACCAACTCCGCTCTCGACATCGCGGTGGCCGCCCAGGGGGCCGTGGTGGCCTATTACGCGGGCGGCGAGGACGAGCGGCTGTCCGTACCGGTGCTCTCCTCGCTGTCGGCGAACCTGCGCTGGCAGAGCGTTTTCGTCTACACCGTGCCGGCAGCGGCGAAGCAGCAGGGGCTCACCGACGTCGCGGCAGCCGTGGCAGCCGGCGCGCTGCGCGTGGGGGAAGAGGCCGGACTGCCGTTGCACCGCTTCACACTGGAGCGCGCCGCCGACGCCCACGCAGCGCTCGAACAGGGCGTGGTCGGGAAGGTTCTGCTCGACATCCCATGACCGTCTCCCGGTGCGGGCCGGTCCCGCACCGTTCTGCCCGGGGCTAAGCCCGGCCCGGCCGGGCTCGGCCGTCACTACAGTCCCGTCTCATGACGACGGTTACCACGCGCACGGTCCACTACCCCGCCGACGGCCTGACGATGATCGGGCACCTCGCGCTCCCCGCCGGTGCCGGTCGCCGGCCCGCGGTCCTGATCGGTCCGGAGGGACCGGGCCTGAACGACTTCCAGCGCCGCCGGGCGGACGCCCTCGCCGAACTGGGTTATGTGGCGCTGGCCTTCGACCTCCACGGCGGGCGCTGGTTCACCGACCCGCAGGAGATGCTGGCGCGTGTGACTCCCCTGCTCGCCGATCCCGTCCGGATGCGGGGCATCGGCCACGCGGCCCTCGATGTGCTGCGCGCCGAACCACGGACAGACCCCGACCGGATCGCCGCGGTCGGCTACGGCACCGGGGGCGCCATCGCGCTGGAACTCGGGCGTGACGGCGTCGACCTGCGCGCGATCGGGACGGTCAACGCACTGACCACGGGACGCCCGGGCGAGGCGGCGCGCATCCGTTGCCCCGTGTGGGCGGGGGTCGGATCGGAGGACCCGATCATGCCTCTTGAGCAACGGGACGCCTTCACCGCCGAGATGCAGACCGCGGGCGTCGACTGGCGGCTCGTGGTCTACGGCGGGGCCCTGCACGCCTTCCACCACCCGCCGGTGGACCAGACCGTGCTCCCCGGCGTCGGATACCACCCGCAGCACGCGCAGCGAGCCTGGCGCGACATCGTCGGCCTGCTCGCCGAGTGCCTGCCCGTTACGGAGTGAACTGGAGTGTCAGGTCTGGGCCATGTCCACGAAGCGGGAGTAGTGGCCCTGGAAGGCCACGGTGATCGTCGCCGTGGGGCCGTTACGGTGCTTCGCCACGATCAGGTCGGCCTCGCCCGCGCGCGGTGACTCCTTCTCGTACGCGTCCTCGCGGTGCAGCAGGATCACCATGTCGGCGTCCTGCTCGATGGAGCCGGACTCACGCAGGTCGGAGACCATCGGCTTCTTGTCCGTGCGCTGTTCGGGTCCACGGTTCAGCTGGGACAGCGCGATGACGGGTAGCTCCAGCTCCTTGGCGAGGAGCTTGAGGTTTCGGGACATGTCCGAGACCTCCTGCTGACGGCTCTCCGCCCGCTTGGCACCACCGGACTGCATCAGCTGCAGATAGTCGATGACCACGAGCTTGAGGTCGTTGCGCTGCTTGAGGCGACGGCACTTCGCGCGGATCTCCATCATCGAGAGGTTCGGCGAATCGTCGATGTAGAGCGGCGCGGCCGACACGTCCGGCATTCGACGGGCGAGCCGCGTCCAGTCCTCGTCGGTCATCGTCCCGGAACGCATGTGGTGGAGCGCCACCCGGGCCTCGGCCGACAGCAGACGCATCGCGATCTCGTTGCGCCCCATCTCCAGGGAGAAGATCACGCTCGGCAGGTTGCTCTTGATCGAGCAGGCCCGGGCGAAGTCCAGGGCGAGGGTGGACTTACCCATGGCGGGACGGGCAGCGATGACGATCATCTGGCCGGGGTGCAGGCCGTTGGTCAGGGAGTCGAGATCGGTGAACCCGGTCGGAACACCTGTCATCTCGCCGCTGCGGGAACCGATGGCCTCGATCTCATCGAGGGCACCTTCCATGATGTCGCCGAGCGGCAGGTAGTCCTCGCTGGTGCGCTGCTCCGTGACGGCGTAGATCTCGGCCTGCGCGGAGTTGACGATCTCGTCGACGTCGCCGTCGGCCGCGTATCCCATCTGGGTGATCTTGGTGCCGGCCTCGACGAGACGCCGGAGCACGGCCCGCTCGTGGACGATCTCCGCGTAGTACGACGCGTTGGCCGCGGTCGGCACGGACTGGACCAGTGTGTGCAGGTACGGGGCTCCGCCGACCTTGGTGATCTCGCCGCGTTTGACCAGCTCGGCCGCCACCGTGATCGGGTCGGCCGGCTCCCCCTTGGCATAGAGGTCGAGGATCGCCGTATAGACGGTCTCGTGGGCCGGGCGGTAGAAGTCGTGGCCCTTGATGATCTCCACGACGTCCGCGATGGCGTCCTTGGAGAGCAGCATGCCGCCGAGGACGGACTGCTCGGCGTCGAGATCCTGCGGAGGCACCCGCTCGAAGCCGGACGACCCGCCGCCCCAGCCGCTCTCACGGCCCCGCTCGTGCTGCTCGTCGCGCCCCTTGCCCTCTCCACGGCGCTGACGGGAAACGGGCAGACGGTCACTGGGACCGACATCGGCCCAGGGATCGTCCAAAGGCTCGGGAATGCTCACCGGGCCACCTCCTCCCGTCCGCTTCGCGGACCTAGCCGTGCCACTCTTTCTTACGGCACGGCACCGACAAACAAGACGCCCGACTCCGGTTCCGGTGCGTCAAGTTCTGCGGATTTCCATGCCGGAACGGAGTGCGGGCGCCGCACTACGGTAGGCCGGTCCGCACCGTCAGCCAATCTGGTTATCCACAGGGCATGTGGATGACGGACCAGATGCTGTGGAGAACTCATCCGATCCTGTGCACGGACCGGGGGACAGCACTGTGGACAAACTCATACCCGCCCACCAAAGAGGCCCCTGACCTGCCGTTTCTCAATCCACCGGCTGTGGGGGAGAAAAACTTTTGCCCTCAGCTCAAGATCACGGGAAACGGCCTTCCAGCGAACCCGGAAACCCGAGCAAGGTAAGGGCCTCATCTGCATTGCATCTCTTACCTGTGGAAGATTAGATTTACCCCCATGACCCAGGCGCACACGGCACAGCCGCCCTCCCGCCGCCGGCACGACCGCGAGATCATCGCACTCGCCGTCCCGGCCTTCGGCGCGCTCGTTGCCGAGCCCCTCTTCGTCATGGTCGACAGCGCCATCGTCGGCCATCTCGGCACTCCTCAGCTGGCCGGCCTGGCGGTCGCCGCTGCCCTTCTCACCACCGCTGTGAGCGTCTTCGTCTTCCTCGCCTACGCCACCACAGCCGCGGTCGCCCGTCAGGTCGGCGCGGGCGACCTGGCGTCCGCCATCCGCCAGGGCATGGACGGCATCTGGCTCGCCCTGCTGATCGGTGCCGCCGTTGTCGCTGTCACCCTCCCCCTGGCACCATGGATGGTCGACATCTTCGGGGCCTCCGACACTGCGACTCCGTACGCCACCACGTATCTGCGAATCTCCAGCCTCGGCATCCCCGCCATGCTCGTGGTGCTCGCGGCGACAGGTGTCCTGCGCGGACTGCAGGACACCCGGACACCGCTCTACGTCGCCATCGGCGGGTTCGCCGCCAATGGAGCCCTCAATGCCGGGCTCGTCTACGGGGCCGGGCTGGGGATCGCAGGATCCGCATGGGGCACCGTCATCGCCCAGGTCGGCATGGCGCTCGTCTACCTGATCGTCGTGGTCCGTGGAGCGCGTCGGCACGGGGCTTCGCTGCGCCCTGATGCGGCGGGTATCCGAGCGAGCGCCCAGGCAGGCGTGCCTCTCCTGATCCGTACGCTCTCGCTGAGGGCGGTCCTGTTGATCGCGACCGCCGTCGCCGCCCGTCTCGGCGACACGGATATCGCCGCGCATCAGATCATCCTGTCTCTCTGGAGTCTTACGGCCTTCGCACTCGACGCCATCGCCATCGCAGGGCAGGCCATCATCGGCCGCTATCTGGGGGCGGACGATGCCAAGGGCGCCCGCGAGGCCTGCCGCCGGATGGTCCAGTGGGGGATCGGCTCGGGGGTGGTCCTCGGGGTGGTCATCGTGCTCGCCCGGCCGCTCTTCGTCCCGCTGTTCACGGGCGACACATCCGTACAGGACGCCCTGCTGCCGGCGCTGCTGGTCGTGGCTCTCTCCCAGCCGATCTCCGGGGTGGTCTTCGTTCTCGACGGCGTACTCATGGGAGCAGGGGACGGCCGCTATCTCGCCTGGGCCATGGTCCTGACCCTGGCCGTCTTCGCTCCTGCCGCACTCCTCGTCCCCACCTTCGGAGGAGGCCTCACCGCTCTCTGGGGGGCGATGACGCTGATGATGACCGTCCGGCTGGTGACGCTGTGGATGCGTATGCGGTCCGGCCGCTGGATCGTGACCGGAGCCACGCGCTGAACCGCATCCGCCTGAGCAGGAACCGGGTGTGCCGTTTCACGTGAAACCGCTCCTTCACGTGAAACCGCAGCCCGGTTTCACGTGAAACGACGAAGGGCCGCACCCAGGGGTGCGGCCCTTCACCTAGCTCTACTGAGCTGTGCCCTTAGGCAGCAACGACCTCGATACCGAGCTTCGCGGCAACCTCGGGGTGCAGACGGACGGACACCTGGTATCCGCCGAGCGTCTTGATCGGCGAGCCGAGCTCGACGCGACGCTTGTCGACGTCCGGACCACCGGCGGACTTGATCGCCGAGGCGATGTCAGCCGGGGTGACGGAACCGAAGAGGCGGCCGGCGTCGCCGGAGCGAACAGCCAGACGGACCTTCACGGTCTCGAGCTTGGCCTTGATCTCGTTGGCCTGCTCGATCGTCGCGATCTCGTGGATCTTGCGGGCGCGGCGGATCTGCGCCACGTCCTTCTCGCCACCCTTGGTCCAGCGAATGGCAAAGCCACGCGGAACCAGGTAGTTACGGGCGTACCCGTCCTTGACGTCCACGACGTCGCCGGCGGCACCGAGGCCAGTGACCTCGTGGGTGAGGATGATCTTCATGATTCGGTCACCCTTCCCTTATCGCGCGGTGGACGTGTAGGGCAGCAGCGCCATCTCACGGCTGTTCTTGACTGCCGTGGCGACGTCACGCTGGTGCTGCGTGCAGTTGCCGGTGACGCGGCGGGCACGGATCTTGCCGCGGTCGGAAATGAACTTCCGCAGCATGTTCGTGTCCTTGTAGTCCACGTACTGGGTCTTGTCCTTGCAGAACGCGCAGACCTTCTTCTTAGGCTTGCGCACAGGCGGCTTCGCCATGGTGTTTCTCCTGTGTGATCAAGAAGTGGGGTACGAGCAGCCCTAGAAGGGCGGCTCGTCCGAGTAGCCGCCGCCGGAACCGCCGGAGCCTCCGGAGCTTCCGCCCCAGCTGCCCCCCCCGCCCTGCTGGCCCCCGCCCTGCTGGCCGCCGGCCGGTGCGTTGGTGGCCCACGGGTCGTCGGCGGGAGCACCGCCGCCGCCCTGCTGGCCACCGCCACCGGGACCGCCGCCCCAGTTGCCGCCACCCTGCTGGCCGCCGCCGTATCCACCCTGGCCACCGCCCTGGCCACCGCGACCTGTGGTCTTGGTGACCTTGGCCGTGGCGCTCTTCAGGCTGGGGCCGACTTCCTCGACATCCAGCTCGTAGACCGTGCGCTTGACGCCCTCACGGTCCTCGTAGGACCGCTGCTTCAGCCGGCCCTGCACGACGACGCGCATGCCTCGCGTAAGCGACTCCGCGACGTTCTCCGCCGCCTGACGCCAGACCGAGCAGGTGAGGAACAGGCCTTCGCCGTCCTTCCACTCATTGGTCTGACGGTCGAAGATGCGGGGAGTGGACGCGACACGGAACTTCGCGACCGCCGCACCGGACGGGGTGAAGCGCAGCTCGGGGTCGTCGACGAGATTGCCGACGACCGTGATGACGGTCTCGCCTGCCATGGGTGAACCTCTCGGCGGGGATTGCTTCTGGCTGCTTGCTACTCGAACCCGATGACCACTGAGCTAGATGCTCAGTGGGTCTCGGGACGGAGGACCTTGGTCCGGAGGACCGACTCGTTCAGGTTCATCTGTCGGTCGAGCTCCTTGACGACCCCAGGCTCGGCCTGCAGGTCGATGACCGAGTAGATGCCCTCAGGCTTCTTCTTGATCTCGTAAGAGAGACGACGACGGCCCCAGGTGTCGACCTTCTCGACCTTTCCGTTGCCCTCACGGACGACGGAGAGGAAGTTCTCGATCAACGGGGAGACTGCGCGCTCCTCGAGATCGGGGTCGAGGATGACCATCACCTCGTAGTGACGCATGTGGAACCCACCTCCTTTGGACTCAGCGGCCACGGTCGTTCCGTGGCAGGAGGGTCGTGATGCGTAAGCATCAGTGTCTCCGAGTAAAACAGCCGCCACTGACAACGCCCGTCTTCAAGAGTCGAGGGGAGCTGCAGTGCTGGCTCAAGGCAGACACCGGTGCAGACCGTACAGACTACCCGCAGACCGGCTTCCGGTTGAAATCCGGTGTTCAGGGCGCACAATCAAGACAGATGCGGTGTGAGAGGCGCTACATCGCACCGCACATCGCACCGCCCTTCCCGCCAGGAGGTTCTCCATGGCACAAACACTCCGACCTGCCGGCCACCGGCATCCTTCCCGGCAGACGTCCAGCGACCGCCGCCCCACCGGGTCCCTCTTCGCGACGGACGGCAAGCCGCACCCGCTCCAGGAAACGCTGATGGTGGTGACCGGGGTCCTCGGCATCCTCGCGTTCGTGACAGCGATGTTCCACAGCCTGCACCTGCTCAGCTCGTGGGCTGGGCTGATCGGCATCCTGACCGGCGCCTACGGGCAGTACATCTCCAGGACCACCTGGGAGCGATTCGGCCTGATCCTGGGGATCGGCGCGTCCGCCGTCGGCTTCTACCTCGGTATGGCGCACGGCGGCCTCTTCGGCGGCGTCATCACCTGACCGGCAGAGCCGGGCCCGACCGGCCCATGCGGTGTACGGCCAGGCGATCCCGCAGGGGTGGCGCCCGGTGCGGTCCTGACGGGCCGGACCGGGCGCCCCTCGGTCACAGTAGGCTTCGGCGCGAGAGCCGGAGCCCCTGACCGATGGGGACACACCTGCCGAGGAGCGCCCCGCATGAGCCTGACCCTGAGGACCATCAGCCGAGAACAGCATCTGGCGTACATCCAGAATCTGCCCTCGGCCAGTCACTGCCAGGTCCCGGCGTGGGCTGACGTGAAAACCGAATGGCGCTCGGAGAACCTGGGCTGGTTCGACAAGAACGGCGAGATGGTCGGTGCCGGGCTGGTGCTCTACCGCCAGCTGCCCAAGATCAAGCGCTACCTCGCGTACCTCCCCGAGGGCCCGGTCATCAACTGGTACGCCCCGAATCTGGACGAGTGGCTCCAGCCGATGCTCGCCCACCTGAAGCAGCAGGGTGCCTTCTCGGTCAAGATGGGCCCTCCCGTGGTCATCCGCCGCTGGGACTCGGCCGCCATCAAGTCCGGCATCCAGGACCCCGACGTGAAGCGGCTGCGTGACGTCGAGGCCAGCCACATCGAGCCGCGCGCCTTCGAGGTCTCGGACCGGCTGCGAAAGATGGGCTGGCAGCAGGGCGAGGACGGCGGCGCCGGCTTCGGCGACGTCCAGCCCCGCTACGTCTTCCAGGTGCCGCTGGCCAACCGCTCCCTCGAGGACGTGCTCAAGGGCTTCAACCAGCTCTGGCGACGCAACATCAAGAAGGCCGACAAGGCCGGCGTCGAAGTGGTCCAGGGCGGCTACGAGGACCTCGCCGAATGGCAGCGGCTGTACGAGATCACCGCCGTGCGCGACCACTTCCGGCCGCGCCCGCTCTCGTACTTCCAGCGCATGTGGTCGGTGCTCAACTCCGAGGACCCCAACCGCATGCGGCTCTACTTCGCCCGGCACAACGGCGTGAACCTGTCGGCTGCCACGATGCTCGTCGTCGGCGGGCACGTCTGGTACTCCTACGGCGCCTCGGACAACATCGGCCGCGAGGTCCGCCCCTCCAACGCCATGCAGTGGCGGATGCTCCGCGACTCGTACGCGATGGGCGCGACCGTCTACGACCTGCGCGGCATCAGCGACTCGCTGGACGAGACCGACCACCTCTTCGGCCTGATCCAGTTCAAGGTCGGCACGGGCGGGGAAGCCGTCGAGTACGTCGGCGAGTGGGACTTCCCCCTCAACAAGCTGCTGCACAAGGCGCTCGATATGTACATGTCGCGCCGCTGAGCGCAACCTGACCACCATCCATCAGCTCCTCCCCTCTCTCACCCACACCGCAGCCACCAGAAAGGTTCCGGGCCGGCCATGGCGCTCTCCCTCTACGTCGACACCGCGCGCTGGCGGGCGCACCAGAAGTCCGTCCTGGACCAGTTCCCGGGCCTCGTGCCCGTCTGCAAGGGCAACGGCTACGGCTTCGGACACGAGCGCCTGGCCGACGAGGCGATCCGCTTCGGCTCCGACACGCTGGCCGTCGGGACCACGTACGAGGCCGCTCGCATCAAGGACTGGTTCAGCGGCGACCTGCTGGTGCTCACGCCCTTCCGCCGGGGCGAGGAGCCGGTACCGCTGCCCGACCGCGTGATCCGTTCCGTCTCCTCCGTGGACGGTGTGCACGCCCTGGTGGGCGCGCGCGTCGTCATCGAGTGCATGAGCTCGATGAAGCGCCACGGTGTGAAGGAGGAGGAGCTCGGCCAGCTGCACGCGGCCATCGAGGACGTACGCCTCGAAGGCTTCGCGCTGCACCTGCCGCTCGACCGCACGGACGGGTCGGACGCGGTCGAGGAGGTCATCACCTGGATGGACCGCCTGCGCGCCGCCCGGCTGCCGCTGCACACGATGTTCGTCAGCCATCTGCGGGCCGAGGAGCTGGCGCGGCTGCGCCAGCAGTTCCCCCAGACCCTCTTCCGCGCGCGCATCGGCACACGGCTCTGGCTCGGCGACCACGAGGCGACGGAGTACCGCGGCGCGGTACTCGACGTCACACGCGTGGTCAAGGGGGACCGTTTCGGCTACCGCCAGCAGAAGGCCGCGTCCGACGGATGGCTGGTGGTCGTCGCCGGCGGAACCTCCCACGGGGTCGGCCTGGAGGCACCGAAGGCCCTGCACGGAGTGATGCCGCGCGCCAAGGGCGTCGCGCGAGCCGGGCTGGCCACGGTCAACCGCAACCTGTCGCCGTTCGTCTGGGCGGGCAAGCAGCGCTGGTTCGCCGAGCCGCCGCACATGCAGGTGTCGATCCTCTTCGTGCCCTCGGACGCCCAGGAGCCGAGGGTCGGCGACGAACTGGTGGCCCACCTGCGCCACACCACCACCCAGTTCGACCGCCTCGTGGACCGGTAGCCCGGACCTCCCTCAGTCGGAGGCCGCTCTTCCGGCGGTACCCCACTCCACCCGCGGTCCTTCGACCGCGGGTGCTGTGTTCCGGTCCGGGTGAGGGCGCACCTGCGGGAATGCCTTCCGGTCCGGCGCCCCGTCGAGCACCCCGCCCGACGGATCGTCGGACCCGTCGAGCCTTACGGGATCCCGCTCCGGCCTCAGGATGTCCCTGACGATCAGGGCGCAGAGGTAGAGCGTTCCCGCCAGGTGCAGGGCGATCGCGACCTGGTAGCCGTCCTGCGGCAGCCCCTGGTGCTTGTCTCCGCTCGTCGTGTACGCGAGGTAGAACCAGATCCCCAGGAAGTACATGACCTCGCAGGCCTGCCAGACGAGGAAGTCCCGCCACCGAGGCCTGGCGAGCGCGGCCAGAGGGATCAGCCAGAGCACGTACTGCGGTGAGTAGACCTTGTTCGTCAGGATGAAAGCGGCCACCACGAGGAACGCCAGCTGGGCGAAGCGCGGCCGGTGCCGCGCGGTCAGTGCCAGCCCCGCGATCCCCGCGCACAGCACGGCCATCAGCAGCACCGAGGCCGTGTTCACCGTGCCCACGTCGATGGGCCGGCCGGTGCGCTGGGTGATGATCAGCCAGAACGAGCCGTAGTCGATCTGCCGTTCCTGGCTGAACGTGTAGAACTTCTTCCACCCCTCGGGGGCGTAGAGCATCACCGGCAGGTTGACCACCAGCCAGGCCGCGGCCGCGCCGAGGAGCGCCGTTCCGTACGCCCGCCACTTCCCGGCCCTCCAGCACAGCACCAGGAGGGGCCCCAGGAGCAGCACGGGGTAGAGCTTCGCGGCGGTGGCGAGGCCGATGAGGATCCCGAAGGCCACGCTCCTGCCGCGCGACCACATGAGCATCGCCGCGGCGGTCAGCGCGACGGCGAGCAGATCCCAGTTGATCGTCGCGGTGAGCGCAAGCGCGGGTGCGAGCGCCACCAGCAGACCGTCCCAGGGGCGGCGCCTGTGCGTACGGGCTACGCACACCGCGATGATCACGGCGCAGATCATCAGCATGCCCGCGTTGACCATCCAGTACATCTGCTCGCGCTGCTGTGCGGGGTCCGAGGACGGCGTGAGCGTCAGCCAGGACGCGACCTGCATGAAGAGGCCGGTCAGGACGGGGTACTCGAGGTACGCCATGTCGCCGTTCAGCCGGTCGAAGTACGGCACGAGGCCGTCGGCGAAGCCGCGTCCGATGTAGAGGTGCGGGATGTCCGAGTAGCACGCGTGCGCGTACTGCGAGCTGGTTCCGCGGAACCACGCCCAGTCGTAGCAGGGGATCTTCTGCACCATGCCGAGCGCGAACATCCCGATCGCCACGAGCGCGATGACGCGCACCGGTGTGAGCGGTCCCGATCCGAACCGTGCCCAGCGGCCCGCGGGCCCGCCGATCAGCTCGCTGCCCGCCGCGGCGATCTCGTCCTGTCGCGTGGGCGGTACGACGGACGGCTCCTGGTGCACGCTCGTGTCTTCTGCGCTTGGCATGCCGCACATCCTGCCGTACGGGGCTGTGTGCGGGCGTTGCCCGCGTCCGGGACACACGAAGGGCCGTCGGCACCTGCCAGGTGCCGACGGCCCTCTTGTACGTGCCCGGAAGGCCCCTCATAGGGCTCCCGGAGGGCGCGTGGTGTCATCCACGCCGCCCTGAGGGGTGCTAACCGCCGCCGCCGAAGATCCCCCCGCGGCCGTTCTCCTCGCCCTGGGTCGTGCCGTCGGTCGTGCCGTCGGTCGTCCCGGTGTCCGTCCCACCGTCGGTGGCACCGGCGTCCGTCCCACCGTCGGTCGACCCGTCGGTGGTCCCTTCGTTGCCGTTGGCGTTGCCGTTGGTGGTCCCGCCGTCCTGGTTGCACTCCCAGTCGAGCGGCGCGCACGTCTCGCTCGGCGAGGGGGGCGGGGACGACGGAGTGGAAGACGGCGTCGGCTCTTCGCTGGACTCCGAAGGCGAAGGCGTCAGGCTCGGCGTCGGGCTGGGGCTGACCGCGCCGCCGCCGTAGAGCTTCTCGCCGATCGGTTCCGGCTTCGGGAAGTTCACGACCTTCGTGCCCTTCACCGCGTCGGTCATGTAGTCCTGCCAGATCTGCGCCGGGAACGAGGCACCGTGGATCGACTTCTCGCCACCCGTGCCGTACATCTCCAGGAACTTACGGTCCTTCTTCGTCTCGTCGTCGTCCATCCGGAACATGCTGACGGCCGTCGAGATCTGCGGGGTGTAGCCGACGAACCAGGCAGACTTGTTGCCGTCCGTGGTACCGGTCTTGCCGGCCACGTCCCGCCCGGGGATCTGGGCCGGACGGCCTGTCCCCTTGTCGACGACGTTCTTCAGCACGTCGGTGACGTTGTCAGCGACGACGCTGGGGAAGGCGGTCTTGGTCACCGTGTCGTGCTGGTAGATGACCTCGCCCCCGTGCTTGACCTCGGTGACCGAGAAGGGCTCACGCTGCTTGCCACTGGTGGCGAAGGTGGAGTAGGCGCCGGCCATCCGGATGGCGCTCGGCGAGGAGGTCCCGATGGAGAACGAAGGGACGCTCGAGTCCGCCAAGTACTCGTCGTCGCGCAGCCCTGCGGCCAGGGCGGCCTCCTTCACCTTGTCGGTGCCCACGTCCATGCCGAGCTGGACGTAGGGGGAGTTGGCGGACTCCTGCATGGCGTAGCGGAGGGTGATGTCTCCGTAGTCGTGGTCTCCGTCGTTGGTCTGGAGCCACTCCTTGCCTTCCTTGTTCTGCCAGACCTGACCGTTGTACAGGTTGATCTTCAGTTTGTTGTCGCCGTTGTAGATGCTCTTGGGGGAGACGGGCGTCCGCTCCGAGTCGCTCTGGTCCGGGTCACCTTCGGGATCGCGCTTCCCGTGCTCCATGGCGGCCGCCAGCACGAACGGCTTGAACGTCGAACCGACCTGCGCGCCCGTCGCGTCCGCGTTGTTGGTGTAGTGCTGCGTCGCGTCCTGACCGCCGTACGTGGCGATGATGGCGCCCGTCTTGGTGTCCACCGACGCGCCGCCGAACTCGACGTGGGTGTCCTTGTCGGGCCGCTTCTCGGGCTCGATCTTGGCGTCGTACACCTTCTTGATCGCCTTCTCGAGATCCGAGACCTTCTTCTTGTTGAAGGTTGTGTGGATCTCGTAGCCACCCTGGGCCAGTTCCTTCTCGGTGACGCCCTGGTCGTTGTGCGCGAGGAAGTACTTCGTGGCGAGGTCGACCAGGTATCCGGTCTGGCCGCCCAGCTTGGCGTCCTTCTTCGGCGGATCCGGCATGGGGAACTCGGTGAACGTCGCGCGCTTCGCCGCGCTCAGCCGGCCGTCCTTGACCTCCTCGTCGAGGATCCAGCTCCAGCGCCTCTTGGCCCGCTCGGTGTTCTTCTCCGCCGTGGCGTTCACCCGGTCGACGTCGGGGGCACCCGCGGGATCGTAGTAGCTCGCACCCTTGAGGAGCGTCGCCAGGAAGGCGCACTCGCTCTCGTTCAGCTTCTCGGCGTCCTTGCCGTAGTACGTACGTGCCGCCGCCTGAAGCCCCGACGCACCCCGGCCGTAGTAGGAGACGTTGAGGTACCCCGCCATGACCTCCTTCTTGCCCACGGTCTCGCCGACCTTGAGCGTGATGAAGAGCTCCTTGAACTTCCGGCTCAGGGTCTGGTCCTGGGAAAGCATGGAGTTCTTCACGTACTGCTGCGTGATCGTGGAACCGCCCTGGGTGTCACCTCCCCGCGCCATGTTGTAGAAGGCGCGGGCGATACCCATGGGGTCGATGCCCCTGTCGGACTCGAACGACTTGTTCTCGGCCGAGATGACGGCGTTCCGCATCGCTACGGGGATCTGGGCGTAATCGATCTCCTGGCGGTTGACGGAACCGCCCGTGGCGACCATCTGTGTGTTGTCGGCCCAGTAGTAGACGTTGTTCTGCGCGGTGGCCAGGTCCTTGATCTCGGGTGGCACCACCAGCGCGTACGCGAGGCCGGCCGCTCCCATCATCAGGCCCAGGAAGCCCAGGCACAGGCCGGAGACGAGCCTCCACGACGGAACCCAGCGGCGGAAGCCGTACTTGCCGGCCCGCGGGTAGTCGATGAAGCGCTTCTTGCCGGAGTCGGCGCGACCCCGGCCACGGCCCTCGTGACCACTGCTGTCGCCACCTCCCCGCCGCCTGCTCCCGCCTCGCTGGGCGGCTCGACGGGCCTCGGCACGGCCGCCGTACGACGACTCCTCGCCGTGCGCTCCGGACGGTGATGCTGACATAGCTCTGCGTGACGAATCGGTGCGACGTCCAGCAGGCTGTTGGGCGGCTCGTCTGGCCGCTGCGCGCCCGCCACCTTGCGGTTGCGACGTTTTGCGACGGTGCTCGCTCATCGAACGACTACTCCTCGGGCAGGCGAGAGCGCCTGGAAGCGGCAGTTGAGATCCGGTCCCCCCGAATTACGGACAAGCCATGCGGAAGGCTCACCCGCAGTACATCCGACAGTCCGCGATAACTGACGCTCGGCGGCGTCTCACGGTTCCCGGTGGTCTGCATGCCGCACAGACTACGCACGGTCAAAAACCTCCGGGGACCGAACTTCACCCCAAATTACGCAAGTCACTCCCTATGAATCGGGGATGTGACGCCGCTCACGACCCCCCCTCTTGTCGAACATCACGGGCCGATCTATCGTGCTGATGTATCGAGTCGATACATCAGCACGGCATAAGGTGGGTCCGACGGCCCGTGGAAGCACCTGGCGGAGGAGGAGGCGAAGATGAGCAGACGCTCCGGCATTCTCGAATTCGCCGTACTCGGCCTGCTCCGCGAGTCACCCATGCACGGGTACGAGCTGCGCAAGCGCCTCAACACGTCGCTGGGGATCTTCCGCGCCTTCAGCTACGGCACCCTCTACCCCTGCCTCAAGACGCTGGTCGCCAACGGCTGGTTGATCGAGGAACCGGGAAGTGTTCCGGCACTGCCACCTGCCACAGGCCGTGGGGTCACCCCCTCGTCCTCGCTGGCCGGGCGCCGCGCCAAGATCGTCTACCGGTTGACGGCAGAAGGTAAGGAGCACTTCGAGGAGCTGCTCTCGCACACCGGTCCGGACTCCTGGGAGGACGAGCACTTCGCGGCTCGTTTCGCCTTCTTCGGACAGACGGAGCGCGAGGTGCGGATGCGCGTGCTCGAAGGACGCCGCAGCAGGCTGGAGGAGCGCCTCGAAAAGATGCGCGCCTCTCTCGCCCGCACCCGTGAACGACTCGACGACTACACGCTAGAGCTGCAGCGGCACGGCATGGAGTCTGTGGAGCGCGAAGTGCGCTGGCTGAACGAGCTCATCGAGAGCGAGCGGTCGGGACGGGATCAGCGACGATCCTCGCCCGAGGGCTCCACTCAGCACGACACATCAGGAGAGACGGGCGGCCTGCCCCGGCACCGGGACGACACCCGGCCGGATCCGTCCGACGACACCAAGTGATATCCCCGCAGATCCGCAAGGCGTCATCGGGGAACACCGAGAACACACAGGGAGCAATCGGCATGGGTTCGGTTCGCGTAGCCATCGTCGGCGTGGGCAACTGCGCCGCCTCGCTGGTGCAGGGCGTCGAGTACTACAAGGACGCCGATCCGGCCGGCAAGGTGCCCGGTCTGATGCACGTTCAGTTCGGCGAGTATCACGTGAGCGACGTCGAGTTCGTCGCCGCCTTCGACGTCGACGCGAAGAAGGTCGGCCTCGACCTCGCGGACGCCATCGGCGCCAGCGAGAACAACACCATCAAGATCGCCGACGTGCCGAACACCGGCGTGACCGTTCAGCGCGGCCACACCCACGACGGCCTGGGCAAGTACTACCGCGAGACGATCGAGGAGTCGGCCGACGCCCCCGTCGACATCGTCCAGGTCCTCAAGGACAAGCAGGTCGACGTCCTCGTCTGCTACCTGCCCGTCGGTTCCGAAGTGGCTGCGAAGTTCTACGCGCAGTGCGCCATCGACGCCAAGGTCGCGTTCGTCAACGCTCTCCCGGTGTTCATCGCCGGCACCAAGGAGTGGGCCGACAAGTTCACCGAGGCCGGTGTCCCGATCGTCGGCGACGACATCAAGTCCCAGGTCGGCGCCACCATCACGCACCGCGTGATGGCGAAGCTCTTCGAGGACCGGGGCGTCGTCCTGGACCGCACGATGCAGCTGAACGTCGGCGGCAACATGGACTTCAAGAACATGCTCGAGCGTGAGCGCCTGGAGTCCAAGAAGATCTCGAAGACGCAGGCCGTCACCTCGCAGATCCGCGACCGCGAGCTCGGTGCGGACAACGTCCACATCGGCCCCTCGGACTATGTGGCCTGGCTGGACGACCGCAAGTGGGCGTATGTGCGCCTCGAGGGCCGCGCCTTCGGTGACGTTCCGCTGAACCTGGAGTACAAGCTCGAGGTCTGGGACTCCCCGAACTCCGCCGGTGTCATCATCGACGCCGTGCGCGCTGCGAAGATCGCCAAGGACCGCGGCATCGGCGGCCCGATCCTCTCGGCCTCCTCGTACTTCATGAAGTCGCCGCCGGTCCAGTACTTCGACGACGAGGCCCGCGAGAACGTCGAGAAGTTCATCGCCGGCGACGTCGAGCGCTGATCCAGCGGATCACTGCTGCACGCTTCTCCATGTCGGGGGGGGTCCCCGGGCAATCCGCCCGGAGGCCCCCCGCATGTGTGACCCTTGCACACATGCCTGTCGTGCGTGATCTGGGCGTACTCCTGCGCCTTCGGAACTTCCGTCGCCTGCTCGCCGTACGACTTCTCTCCCAGTCGGCCGACGGCATCTATCAGGTCGCGCTCGCCACGTACGTCGTCTTCTCTCCGGAGAACCAGACCACGCCGGGCGCCATCGCCTCCGCCATGGCTGTGCTGCTGCTCCCGTACTCGCTGATCGGCCCGTTCGCGGGAGTCCTGCTCGACCGCTGGCCCCGCCGCCAGGTCTTCCTGTACGGGAACCTGCTGCGTGCCGCACTGGCTTGCTGCACGGCCCTGCTGCTCCTGAGTTCCGTACCGGACTGGCTCTTCTACGTCTCCGCGCTCTGCGTCACCGCCGTCAATCGTTTCGTGCTGGCCGGGCTTTCGGCAGCCCTCCCTCGCGTCGTCGACACCGAGCGGCTCGTCCTCGCCAACTCCCTGTCCCCGACGGCCGGCACGCTGTCCGCCACTGCCGGCGGGGGCCTCGCTCTGGGCATCCGGCTACTGACGGACGGCTCCGATGCAGCCGTGGTCCTGCTGGGTGCGGTCCTCTACCTCCTCTCGGCTCTGGCCTCCCTGTCCTTGCCCCGCACGCTCCTCGGACCGGATCGGGACCTGCACCATGTGCCACTGCGCGAGGCACTCGGCACCACCGCCCGGGGGCTCGTCGCGGGGTTGCGCCATCTGGCCGAGCGAAGGGACGCGGCGCACGCGCTCGCGGCCATAACGGTGCTCCGCTTCTGCTACGGAGCGCTGACAGTGATGGTGCTGATGCTGTGCCGCTACGCCTGGTCCGACAGCGAGTCCGACGGCCTCGCCCTCCTCGGACTCGTGCTCGGCGCCTCGGCGGCGGGGTACTTCGTCGCCGCCCTCATGTCCCCGTGGGCGGTCGGACGCTTCGGGCGGTACGGATGGCTGGCGGCGTGCGCCGGTGCAGCCGCAGTCCTGGAGCCTGCATTGGGGCTCCCGTTCACCCCCGGCCCGATGCTCGTGGCGGCATTCGTACTGGGGCTGGTGACCCAGGGAGCGAAGATCGCAACGGATACCGAGGTGCAGACCTCCGTGGATGACGCCTATCGCGGCCGGATCTTCTCGCTCTATGACGTGCTGTTCAACGTCGCCTTCGTCGCCGCCGCCGGAGTGTCCGCCCTCGCGCTTCCCCCTGACGGGCGGTCCGTCGCCCTGGTGCTGAGCGTCGCCGTGCTCTACGCCATCGTCTCGATGGCCATGATTCACCGGCGACGGGTGAGCATCGCGCTCCAGCGCGCACAGGTCAAGGAGTGAGGGGCGATGTTTCACGTGAAACATCGCCCCTCACCGACTGCCTTGGCTCACCCTTTGCGCCCGGCGCCATGTTTCACGTGAAACACGACGGGCTCCTCAGCTCTGTGCGGCCCACCACTCCTTGAGGGCGGCGACTGCGGCATCGCGTTCCATCGGGCCGTTCTCCAGCCTCAACTCCAGCAGGAACGAGTAGGCCTTGCCGATCACCGGACCGGGTCCCACGCCCAGGATCTGCATGATCTCGTTGCCGTCCAGGTCGGGCCGGATCGCCTCCAGCTCCTCCCGCTCCTGCAGTTGAGCGATGCGCTCCTCGAGCCCGTCGTAAGTGCGCGACAGAGCGTTCGCCTTGCGCTTGTTCCGCGTCGTGCAGTCGGAGCGCGTCAGTTTGTGCAGACGGCCCAGCAGCGGCCCCGCATCCCGCACATACCTGCGCACCGCGGAGTCGGTCCATTCCCCGTCGCCGTATCCGTGGAAGCGCAGATGCAGCTCCACGAGCTTGGAGACGTCCTTGACCATGTCGTTGGAGTACTTGAGCTCGGTCATCCGCTTCTTGGTCATCTTGGCCCCCACCACCTCATGGTGGTGGAAGGAGACGCGGCCGTCCTTCTCGAAGCGCCGCGTCCTCGGCTTCCCGATGTCGTGGAGCAGGGCCGCGAGGCGCAGCACGAGATCCGCACCGTCCTCCTCCAGATCGATGGCCTGCTCCAGGACGGTCAGGGAGTGCTCATAGACATCCTTGTGGCGGTGATGCTCATCACTTTCCAGGCGCAGGGCAGGGAGCTCGGGCAGCACCCGGTCGGCCAGACCTGTGTCCACGAGGAGTCCCAGCCCCTTACGGGGGTGGCCGGAGAGCAGCAGTTTGTTGAGTTCTTCACGGACCCGCTCGGCCGAGACGATCTCGATTCGCCCCGCCATGTCCGTCATGGCCTTGACGACGTCGGGAGCCACCTCGAAGTCCAGCTGCGCGGCAAAGCGAGCGGCGCGCAGCATGCGCAGCGGATCGTCGGAGAAGGACGCCTCAGGTGTGCCCGGAGTACGCAGCACGCGCTGAGCCAAGTCGTCGAGACCGCCGTGCGGGTCGATGAACTCCTTCTGCGGCAAGGCGACGGCCATGGCGTTGACCGTGAAGTCACGGCGTACGAGGTCTTCCTCGATCGAGTCGCCGTAGGAGACCTCGGGCTTGCGTGAGGTCCTGTCGTACGCCTCCGACCTGTAGGTCGTCACCTCGATCTGGTAGCCGTCCTTCTGCGAGCCGACGGTGCCGAACGCGATTCCGACCTCCCAGACCGAGTCGGCCCACGGACGGACGATCTTGAGTACGTCCTCCGGGCGGGCGTCGGTCGTGAAGTCCAGGTCGTTTCCGAGCCTGCCGAGCAACGCATCGCGGACGGATCCGCCGACCAGGGCGAGGCCGAATCCGGCCTCCTGGAATCGGAGAGCGAGGTCATCGGCGACGGGGGACACCCGCAGCAGTTCGCTGACTGCGCGGTGCTGCACCTGACTCAGTGCACGGGGGCTGTCTTCATTGGCGTTCGGCACAACAGAAAAGGGTACGTGCACCGACCGGCCCGGGCGTCATCGTTTCTTGCGTCCCTGCGAGACTCTGCCGATCATGTGGCACGGTCCCCGGCACTCAGGCGTCGGGCGCATCGTTACCATGCGAGGACGCAGAGACCGGCAGAGCCGGCACCAGCTGACGACGACGAGGGACGGATACGCGTGGCCGAGGCGGCAGACTTTCAGGGGATGAATCCCTCCCCTGCCCGCCGGTGGCTCCGGCGCACAGCCTCCTTGATCGTCGGGGCACCACTGATCGCCGGCCTACTGGCCGGTCCCGCAGCGCCCTCGGCTCAGGCCGAGGAGGCCACGAAGGCCCCGACCGGTTCGCGCACCGTCGATGTGTCCCTGGACACGCTCGCGCCCAGCGCACCGGTCGAGGGCGACACGCTCACCGTCTCCGGCACCCTCACGAACAGAGGGAAGAAGACGGTCACGGACTCGGAGGTCGACCTCCGCGTCGGGCCTAGGCTGTCCGGCAGGGGCGCGGTAGACGAAGCCGCCAAGCGCACCGGGTACCTGCCCGGGAGCGACCCGGCAAAGCTCGGCGGTGCGTACACGCTGAAGGTCCCGGAGCTCGCGGCCGGGGTCAGCCGGGACTTCACCCTCGCCGTGCCGGTGGACAAGCTGGACCTGGGTACGGAGGGCGTCTATCAGCTCGGGGTGTCCCTCACGGGCCGTACCACCGACTACGCCTACGACCAGGTGCTCGGCATCCAGCGGACCTTCCTGCCGTGGCAGCCGGAGGACGCCGAGGGCAAGACCAAGCTGACCTTCCTCTGGCCGCTGATCGCATCGGCACATGTCACTGCGGAGACGGGGTCCGACGAACAGCAGACCCCCGTTTTCGCCAATGACGATCTGGCTCTCGAACTCGCTCCGGGCGGCCGCCTGGAACAGCTGGTCTCGCTGGGCCGACAGCTCCCCGTCACCTGGGTGATCGACCCGGACCTGCTGGCCTCCGTCGATGCGATGACGAAGAATTACCGCGTCAAGGTGGGCGACACCACGGTCGCGGGGACGAACCAGGCCATCGCCAAGAAGTGGCTCACGGACCTGCAAGCGGCGGTGAAGGACGGGAAGGTGGTGGCCCTGCCGTTCGCCGACCCCGATCTCGCGTCCATCGCCCACCGTGGAAAGAACGTCTCGGGTGCCCTCGGCCATCTGCAGACCGCGACCGAAGTCGCGGGCACGACGGTGGAGACCGTCCTTCATGTGAAGCCGTCCACGGACTTCGCCTGGCCCGTCGACGGTGCGATCGATCCCTCCGTCGTCGACGTCGCCACCTCCGCCGGGGCGCACAAGGTGATCGCCCGCAGCGACAGCCTCCAGGAGACCGGCGGGCTCCCCTACACGCCGACGTCGGCGCGGCCGATCGGTGGTGGCACCACCGCCGTCGTCTCCGACCACCGGCTCTCCACCGCGTTCACCGGCGACATGTCCAAGGCCGGCGCCTCGACCCTGGCCGTCCAGACATTTCTGGCCCAGACGCTGGCGGTGACGGAGCAGGCCCCTGACAAGGAGCGCAGCATCGTCGTCGCCCCTCAGCGGACTCCCACCGCTGCTCAGGCTCAGAGCATGGCGCGAGCGCTGCAGGCGCTCACGGTCGAGCACTGGACAGAGCCACTCGACCTGACGGCGGCGGCGGAGCAGAAGCCCGACGCGCAGGCCATCACCAAGGTCCCCAGTGCCTCCCGGTACCCGAAGAGGCTGCGAAGCCAGGAGCTGCCTACCCAGGCGTTCCAGGACATCAGGACGACGCAGGAATCGCTCGACAGTTTCCAGGTCATCCTGACGCAGCCCGACCGGGTGGTGACCCCCTTCGGGAACGCGATCAACCGCTCCGTGTCGACGTCGTGGCGCGGCAGGCCGCTGGAGGCGCAGCGGTACCGTGACGACGTCCGCACCTATCTGCAGGGCCTCAGCAACGAGGTCCAGCTGATCACGAAGTCGGATGTGACCCTGTCCGGGCGCAGCGCCACGATTCCTGTGACCGTGCAGAACAAACTGGTCCAGGGTGTCGATCACCTCGTCCTCCGTCTGACATCGGGCAACGCCACACGGCTCAAGCTCAACGACGGCGGAGCGGTCGCCGAAAAGCCCGTCGAGATCGCGGGGGGGCACAGCCAGTCCGTGAAGTTCGACGCCTCGGCCAATGCCAACGGGCAGGCCCAGGTCACGGCGCGGCTCTTCACCGCGGACGGCGTGCCCTACGGCGAGGAGATGACCTTCACCGTGAAGGTCTCGGAAGTCACTCCGACCGTGCTCCTGGTGATCGCCGGCGGACTGCTGCTGCTGGTCCTGGCGGGCATCAGGATGTACACCCACCGCAAGCGCAGCGTCGCGGGCGGCGCAGTGGAGAACAACGGCGGCGAACCCGAGCAGCCGAGTGACCCGACGCCGGACACCGGTCCGGAAAGCGGGAACCCGTCGGGCCCGGGTGAGAAAGTGGACCGTTGAGCGATGTCTGTCGGGGCCTGTCGGCCGGGGACAATGAGGTGGGGTTTCGATGAACGCGCCGTACGACGGTGACCGCGGCCAGGGCGCGGGCGGAGCTGGGTCTTCCAGCGGTCCGCCGGTGCCACCGGGCGCCGGGCAGGACGGAGAGGCACCCGATCCGTACCTGCAGCACGCGTACGACCACGACCCGTACCGTGCCCAGGACCTCGCCGCGCAGGACCCGGTGGCCGAGGCGCTCTACGACCGCGCCTCGCATCCTCCGCCTCCTCCGGGCACCTACCAGGAGCCGCAAGCCCTCTACCAGCAGCCTCCCGCTGCCCAGCACGCCCCCGACCCCCGGATCTGGGCCCAGACGCCCCCACCGGAGCCCGCAGGCCCCTCCCGGCACCTTCCGTACGGCGACCACGCAGCGACCACGCAGTACGTAGGTGTGGACGACCTGGTCACGCAGGCCTCCGGCGACCGTGGGGAGCAGGACGCCTTCGCACACCTCTTCCGCGACCAGGAGGGGTCGGGCCGGCCTCCCGGCCCTCCCGCCGAGCCCGAGCCGGCTCCGGCACCCGTGCCGCCGAAGTCCGGAGGCCGTGCCGCCGGGATACTGAAGTCCAGTGCGGTGATGGCAGCCGGCACCCTGGTGTCCCGGCTCACCGGCTTCGTCCGCAGCCTCGTGATCACCGCGGCGCTGGGTGCTGCCCTGCTCGGTGACAGCTTCACCATCGCGTACACCCTGCCGACGATGATCTACATCCTCACCGTGGGCGGCGGGCTGAACTCCGTCTTCGTTCCCCAGCTCGTCCGGTCCATGAAGGACGACGAGGACGGCGGCGAGGCCTTCGCCAACCGGCTGCTGACGCTGGTCATGGTCGCCCTCGCTGTGATCGTCGCCCTGGCCGTCTTCGCTGCGCCATGGCTCATCCACATGATGTCGCCGACCATCGCGAACAAGGAGGCCGCCAACAGCGTCGCGGTCACCTTCGCCCGCTACTGCCTGCCGACCATCTTCTTCATGGGCATCCATGTGGTCATGGGCCAGATCCTCAATGCCCGCGGCCGGTTCGGCGCGATGATGTGGACCCCGGTCCTGAACAACATCGTCATGATCTTCACCTTCGGCCTGTTCATCTGGGTCTACGGCACCTCGGCCGAGTCCCGGATGGGCGTGGAGACGATCCCGCCGGAGGGCGTCCAGCTCCTGGGCATCGGCACCCTGCTCGGTCTGGTCGTGCAGGCCCTGGCCATGATCCCGTACCTCCGCGAGGCCGGGTTCCGCTTCCGTCCCCGCTTCGACTGGAAGGGCCACGGACTCGGGAAGACGATCAAGCTCGCCAAGTGGACCGTCCTGTTCGTGCTGGCCAACCAGGCAGGCGTCATCGTCGTCACCCAGCTGGCGACCTCGGCGGGCAGCCTCTCCGGCAAGGACGGCACGGGCTTCCTCGCCTACTCGAACGCCCAGCTGATCTGGGGCATGCCGCAGGCCATCATCACCGTCTCGGTCATGGCGGCCCTGCTGCCCCGCATCTCCCGCGCCGCCCATGACAACGACCCGGGAGCCGTCCGAGACGACATCTCGCAGGGTCTGCGCAACTCGGCGGTGGCCATCGTTCCGGTCGCCTTCACCTTCCTCGCGCTCGGCCTGCCGATGTGCACCCTGCTCTACGCCTCCAGCGGCACCGAGGCCGCACGGTCGATGGGCTTCATCCTGATGGCGTTCGGCCTCGGCCTCATCCCGTACTCCGTGCAGTACGTCGTACTGCGCGGGTTCTACGCGTACGAGGACACCCGCACCCCCTTCTACAACACGGTGATCGTGGCAGCGGTCAATGCCGCGGCTTCCGCCCTCTGCTACGTGATTCTTCCGGCGCAGTGGGCAGTCGTGGGGATGGCGGCCTCCTACGGGCTGGCCTACGCGGTCGGTGTCGGCATCGCCTGGCGACGGCTCAGCAGCCGCCTCGGCGGGGACCTCGACGGAGCCCGAGTGGTGCGGACCTACGCCCGTCTCTGCCTGGCCGCGATCCCCGCGGCGGTGATCGGCGGCGGCGTGGGCTTCGCTCTTCTGAAGGCCCTCGGCGACGGAGCCGGTGGCTCCGTGGTGGCATTGGTCTGTGGGAGCGTCATCCTGCTGGGCATCTTCTTCGTCGCTGCGAAGAAGATGCGTATCGAGGAGCTCAACGGCATGGTCGGCATGGTCCGAGGCCGGCTCGGACGCTGAATGCGCTCCGATCCGCACAACCATCGCTGGACACCGCGTGTCGTGCATAGCGCCGGAGTGTGGGCACAATTGACGTGACTGTGCAGAGCTGGCTGGCATCGCGCAACGAATGGGGAGGCAGGAACGACGGTGGCGGAACGTAGCACGGCTGCCGTCGACGTGGCCGACAACGGCGGCGACGAGCCGCCGTCCGCCAAGGCGGACGCGGCCACGACCGACGGGACGGCACAAACCCAGGACTCAGAGGGCGCGGGCCCGCAGGACGCGGAGAGCGGGCGCGACAGCTCAGACACCGTGCCGGCGTCGCCCGACCTGCACAGCGGTCACAAGCTGGCCGGACGGTACCGCCTCGAGGAGTGCGTCACCCGACTGGACGGATTCAGCAGCTGGCGTGCCGTCGACGAGAAGTTGCGGCGCGCGGTAGGCGTACACCTCCTGCCCGCCGATCATCCGCGTGCCCGCTCGGTGCTGGCCGCGGCCCGCTCCTCGGCGCTGCTCGGTGACCCGCGTTTCGTCCAGGTCCTGGACGCCGTGGAGGAGGACGACCTCGTCTACGTCGTCCACGAATGGCTCCCCGATGCCACCGAGCTCACGGCGCTGCTGGCCGCAGGCCCCTTCGAGGCCCACGACGCCTACCAGCTCGTGAGCCAGATCTCCCAGGCCATGGCCGCCGCCCACCGCGAAGGGCTCGCGCATCTGCGCCTCACCCCCGGCGCCGTACTGCGCAGCTCGACAGGCCAGTACCGGATCCGCGGCCTGGCCGTGAACGCCGCACTGCGCGGCATCACCGCCGATCAGCCGCTGCGCACCGACACCGAGGCCATCGGCGCGCTGCTCTACGCCGCCCTCACCCGGCGCTGGCCCTACGAGAGCGACGCCTACGGTCTCACCGGGCTCCCCAAGGACCTGGGCCTGATTCCCCCGGACCAGGTGCGGGCCGGCGTCCACCGAGGTCTGTCCGAACTGGCCATGCGCGCTCTCGCCAACGACGGCGCGACCGCGTCGCGCCAGGAACAGCCGTGCACCACCCCGGACGAGCTGGCGAAGGCCGTCGCGGCCATGCCCCGCATCCTGCCGCCGGAACCCGCCTTCACGGCGCCGCCGGAGTACCAGCGCACGACGTACCAGCAGGGCACCTACGGGCGCCCGTCGGTACGGCCCACCTCGGCGGCCCAGCCTGTCATCGCAGCTCCTCCGCCTCCCCTCCAGAGCCGCACGGGCAGGGCGCTCAAGTGGGCTGTCTCCGCGCTGCTCATCGCCGCTCTGGGACTCGGCAGCTGGCAGCTGGCAGAGACCGTGCTCAACCGGGACAACGACTCCGGGGAACCGGCCCCGACACAGACCGCAGAGGACGGGGCCGACGACAAGGTGCCGGCCGACCTCAAGGACCTCCGCATCGTCGACGCGGAAGAATTCACTCCCAGCGGTTCGGGAATTCAGCAGCAGGACGTTCCGAACACCATCGACGGCAAGTCGGACACCGCTTGGGTCACTCCCCGGTACGTGGGTTACGCCAACTTCGGCAACCTTGCGAACCGCAAGCAGGGCAGCGGCATAATCGTTGACCTCGGCAGCGCACAGGACGTCGCCGGCATCGACATCAAGATGTACCGCAGCCAGCAGAAGGCCGAAGTGCTGGCAGCAGACGAATCTGCTTCCCAGCCCACGTCACTGTCCGACTTCCCTCATCGCCTCACGAACCTGGAGACGACGGGGAGCACCGTGCGCAAGACCCTCACCGAGCCGGTCCGGACCCGCTACATTCTGGTCCGCATCGCGGAGCTGCCTCCGGACGGCTCATCAGGCTTCCGGGGCGGCATCTCGGAGATCTCGGTACTCGGATGAAGGAACGGGCCGGCGAGGACAACTCCTCACCGGCCCGTTTCGCGCCTCCGCCTGCGTGACCTGCCCCCGCGACAGGTCCTGCGTACTGGCTGTAGAGACCGTAGTCGGATACCTGGTGTGTCACCGTTCACCTCGATGAAGACCCCTCGATCCTGTCTACCAGGACACCACGCAGCTGCACTTGCCGTACCTGCTCCTTCAACAACGCCCACACCAGCAAGCGTTGCGACTGAGATACTCATGGCCGCAGCCTTCTTTAATAGCTAGGCTTCTTCATCTCCATGCTCTCCTCGGTCGAACCGTGATAGACAGGCCGGCACTCTGACCAGGTCGGCCCGACCATGATCAAATACGTGCGGTCGGACTGTCCGCAGCAAGATCAAGAAGAGTGCTACCGATCACATGCAGGCAGGGCTCAGAAGGAGGGAGGGGACCGTGCATCAATCCGACCCGCCCAGCGACAAGGATCTCCTGGCCCAACACGTCGCAGGCGACCCTGACGCCTTCGGTGAGCTCGTGCGACGACACCGTGACCGCCTCTGGGCCGTGGCCCTGCGCACACTGGGCGACCGTGAGGAAGCAGCCGACGCCGTGCAGGATGCCCTTGTCTCCGCATTCCGTGCCGCCCATACCTTTCGCGGCCAGTCCGCCGTGACCACATGGCTGCACAGGATCACCGTCAACGCCTGCCTGGACCGTGCCCGCAAGGCCGCCTCCCGGAAGACCGCACCGGTCGACGACACCGAGCGGCTCGACCAACTCATGGAGCCTCACGAATCCGCCGAGGCTCCCGCTGAGCGGCAGGACCTGCACCGAGAGCTCCTGGCCGCACTGGCCACCCTGCCCGCCGAGCAGCGCGCCGCGCTCGTCCTTGTGGATATGCAGGCTTACCCCGTCGCCGAGGCTGCCCGCATCCTCGACGTACCCACCGGCACCGTGAAGAGCCGCTGTGCGCGTGGCCGGGCCAGACTCCTCCCACTGCTGACCCATCTGCGCACCAACAGAGAGGACGGCAAGGACGTTCCCATGAAAAGGAACCGGACGCGGGGGCCATCCGTCCCACCGGCGTCAGGACCAAGAGACGCAGGCGATGGTGATCCTGCCGGTGTAAAGGGTGGAGGTGGGATCGCATGACATCCACAGCCGACACGGCTCAGCACCCGGACGTCTCCGAGATCTCCGACCTCACCGAAGGTCTCCTCCAGCCGTCCCGCGAGGCAGAACTCCGCCGCCACATCGACGCCTGCGAAGAGTGCGCCGACATCCACTCCTCGCTGGAAGAGATCCGCGCGCTGCTGGGGGAGGGAGCGCCCCTCCCTGAGCGCATGCCCGACGACGTAGCCGACCGGATCGACGCGGCGCTGGCATCGGAAGCTGCGAACGCCGCTGAGGCACCCACCGCCGGGACTCCTGTTTCACGTGAAACAGGGGCAGACGGCAGCACGGCAGCCCCTCGGCCCGCGGGCCGCCCTCGTGGCGCCACAGGTCCCGGCCGGAGTCCGGCCCGTCGTCGGCGCCGCACCGTGATCCTGGGCACCGCCTTCGGTGCTGCCGCAGTCGGCATGAGTGTCTTCCTGTTCCAGTCCGTCCAGGTGTCCCAGGACTCAGCCGGCAACAGCGCTGACAGCGGAGTCAGCGCTGCGGAGAGGCGAGAAGACTTCTCGGAGGGCACTCTGCAAGGCCGCGTCCATACGCTTCTGAGCGAGGCGGGGGCGTCCGAGGCTGCCGGCGAGGGCTCGGGCAAGCCGTCGGTGGATACCAAGTCCTCCCCGGGGGATCTGTCCCCCGGCGCCGCGTCCCCCCGTACCCCCCTGCGCGCACCGATCGTGGATGTTCCGCCCTGCGTCCAGCAGGGCACCGGCCGGGACGCGCCTGCTCTGGCTGTGGAAGAGGGCAGCTACGAAGGGACGGCCGCCTTCCTCGTCGTGCTGCCCGATGCGACTGACTCCACTCGCGTCCAGGCCTATGTGGTCGACGCAGCCTGTGTGGATTCCACGCCCGCGGCAAAGGGACAGCTGCTGCTCACACACTCCTACGCACGCCCCTGAGGACCTTGCCGGGAGCCGGACCGGTATTTCGGGAATGCATGCCCCGTAGGATCCGTTGGGTGGGGTGAGAGTCGTGGAACCGACCCCAGTAGGCAGTAGGCAGTCTGCAGAGACGAGGAAGAACCCGTGAGCGACGTCCGTAATGTGATCATCATCGGCTCCGGGCCGGCTGGTTACACCGCCGCCCTGTACACCGCTCGCGCGTCGCTGAAGCCGCTGGTGTTCGAGGGCGCCGTCACCGCCGGCGGTGCACTGATGAACACCACCGACGTGGAGAACTTCCCGGGCTTCCAGGACGGAATCATGGGCCCTGAGCTCATGGACAACATGCGCGCCCAGGCGGAGCGCTTCGGCGCCGAGCTCATCCCCGACGATGTCGTCTCCGTCGACCTCTCCGGAGACGTCAAGACCGTCACTGACACCGCAGGCACCGTGCACCGCGCCAAGGCCGTCATCGTCACCACGGGATCCCAGCACCGCAAGCTCGGCCTGCCCAACGAGGACGCGCTCTCCGGACGCGGTGTCTCCTGGTGCGCGACCTGCGATGGCTTCTTCTTCAAGGACCAGGACATCGCCGTGGTCGGTGGCGGCGACACCGCCATGGAAGAGGCGACCTTCCTCTCCCGGTTCGCCAAGTCCGTCACGATCGTGCACCGCCGCGACTCCCTGCGCGCCTCCAAGGCCATGCAGGAACGCGCCTTCGCCGACCCGAAGATCAAGTTCGCTTGGGACAGCGAGGTGGCCACGGTCCACGGGGACCAGAAGCTTTCCAGCCTCACCCTGCGCAACACCAAGACCGGTGAGACCTCCGAGCTTCCGGTGACCGGCCTGTTCATCGCTGTCGGCCACGACCCCCGCACGGAGCTCTTCAAGGGCCAGCTCGACCTTGACGACGAGGGCTACCTCAAGGTCGAGGCTCCCTCGACGCGCACCAACCTGAAGGGTGTCTTCGGCGCCGGCGACGTCGTCGACCACACCTACCGACAGGCCATCACAGCAGCCGGTACCGGCTGCTCGGCCGCTCTCGACGCTGAGCGCTTCCTCGCCGCGCTCTCCGACGAGCAGCTCGCCGAGCCGGAGAAGACCCCGGCAGTCTGACTGCATCCCCCGAACCCCACACCCCGCGAAGTTAAGGAGGCCGCCGTGGCCGGCGCCCTGAAGAACGTGACCGACGACTCCTTCGATGAGGACGTCCTGAAGAACGACAAGCCCGTGCTGGTGGACTTCTGGGCCGCTTGGTGCGGCCCGTGCCGCCAGATCGCGCCTTCGCTGGAGGCCATCGCGGCTGAGCACGGCGATGAGATCGAGATCGTCAAGCTCAACATCGACGAGAACCCGGCCACCGCGGCGAAGTACGGCGTGATGTCGATCCCGACGCTGAACGTGTACCAGGGTGGCGAGGTCGCCAAGACCATCGTCGGCGCCAAGCCGAAGGCCGCGATTCTCCGCGACCTCGAGGGCTTCATCGTCCAGAAGTAGCGCCTGACTGTTTCACGTGAAACGGGCCCACCCCTCGGGGTGGGCCCGTTCTGCATGCCCGGCCCGTTCCGCACGCCTGGGCGCTCTGCACGCTCCTCGGCCACAGATCGGATCGCCCGAGTCAGAGGGGGCGCAACGCCGGCTCCTTCTGCACCGCGCCCAGCAGCCTGTCCAGCGCCAGCTCGACGTCTTCCTTCCAGGAGAGCGTCGTACGCAGCTCAAGCCTCAGCCGTGGATGCACAGGGTGAGGACGCACCGTCTTGAAGCCCACCGCGAGCAGGTGATCCGCAGGCAGCACACATGCCGGCTCCTTCCAGCGAGCATCGCCAAACGCCTCGATCGCTTTGAAGCCGCGTCGCAGTAAGTCCTTGGCGACCGTCTGCACCATCACGCGCCCCAGCCCTTGTCCCTGGAAGCCCGGCACGATCAACGCGGTCATCAGTTGCACGGCATCGGGGGAGACAGGACTGGTGGGAAACGCCGTGGAACGGGGAACGTACGCAGGCGGCGCATAGAGAACAAAGCCGGCCGCGACATCGTCCACGTAGACGACCCGGCCGCAGGATCCCCACTCCAGCAGCACGGCGGAGATCCAGGCTTCCTTCTCGAGTTCAGGCCTGCCCGCCTTTACCGCAGCTTCCCCGCTGACCGGATCAAGTTCCCAGAAGACACACGAGCGGCAGCGCCTGGGGAGATCCGGAAGGTTGTCCAGTGTGAGCGGTACGAGCCGTCGCCCCATGTAGGCGGTTCCTCACTTCCTTCGCCCACCGCATGACGTGCGGATGCCAGCGCACTCCGTTCTCGGAACAGGCTGCCGACGAACCCCCCGACAGCACCAAGCCCCAAACCAACTGTCACCAGGTGGCTGCGATTCACTGATCGCACGGCCCCCGCCTCCTCTGAGGTGGATCACGGTGGTGGATATGCCATACCAGAACGCATCGTATACACCCAGAGGTGATGGGGATACCGAGAGACGGCAAAGGGCGGGCCGAGATCCGGAGAACTCCCCCGGAGCTCGGCCCGCCCTTGACTGTCCTGCCGGCTCAGGCCTCGTCGGCCTCGGACTGCTCTTCCTCGATGCTGCGTTCCAGCACCCGTCCCTCGCCCGGAGCAAGGCTGCCGAGAATGCGGTCCAGGTCCTCCATCGAGGCGAACTCGACGACGATCTTCCCCTTCTTCTGCCCGAGGTCGACCTTCACCCGCGTCTCGAACCGGTCGGAGAGGCGGGAGGCAAGGTCAGTCAGAGCCGGCGAGACCCGGGCCCCGGCCCTGGGCCCCCGAGGCTTCGCGGAACTCGTCGGCTCGGAACCCAGAAGGTTCACAATCTCCTCGACCGCACGCACCGACAGCCCCTCGGCCACGATGCGGTGCGCCAGCCGGTCCTGTTCCTCGGAGTCGTCCACCGAAAGCAAGGCCCTCGCGTGGCCGGCCGAGAGGACTCCCGCCGCGACCCGGCGCTGTACCGGCGGGGAGAGCCGCAACAGACGGAGCGTGTTCGACACCTGCGGACGGGACCGGCCGATCCGGTCCGCCAGCTGATCATGCGTGCACTTGAAGTCCTTCAGGAGCTGGTCGTACGCAGCCGCCTCCTCCAAGGGATTCAGCTGAGCCCGGTGCAGGTTCTCCAGGAGCGCGTCGAGCAGCAGCTTCTCGTCGTCGGTCGCACGGACGATGGCCGGGATGCGTTCCAGACCGGCTTCGCCGCACGCCCTCCAACGGCGCTCACCCATGATGAGCTCGTAGCGGTCCTCGTCGACCTTGCGTACGACGACGGGCTGGAGGAGACCGACCTCCTTGATGGAGGTGACCAGCTCAGCCAGAGCATCCTCGTCGAAGACCTCACGAGGCTGCCTGGGGTTGGGCGTGATCAAAGGCAGGGGGATCTCAGCGAAGTACGCCCCGGCCGAGTCGGCCTGCTCGGTGGCGGGCTCCTGCTCGCCAACAGGAGAACTCGGCTCCGGCACCAACGTGCCGGACGGGAGTGCCGCCAGTTTCGCGGCAGCCACCCCACGCTCGGCGGTCAGGATGGGCGACGCGCCCCCAGCATTCGTACCGGAAGCAGGGCTCGCGACCTGCTTCTCCTGCGGGGCTGCGGGAATCAGCGCACCGAGCCCACGCCCCAGCCCTCTACGACGCTCACTCACTGCATGCCCTCCGAATGACTCTGCTGACTGTTCTGGACGCCCGTGTGGGCAGGCTCGCCCGCCGGTGCGTGCTGGGCCTCGTAATGCACTCCGGCGCCTCTCAGCGCGATCTCGCGGGCCGCCTCGAGGTAGGACAGGGATCCGCTGGAGCCCGGATCGTATGTCAGGACGGTCTGCCCGTAGCTGGGCGCCTCCGAGATGCGCACAGAACGCGGGATGCTGGTCCGCAAGACCTCCTTGCCGAAGTGGCTGCGCACCTCCTCCGCAACCTGTGAAGCAAGCCTGGTCCTGCCGTCGTACATGGTGAGCAGGATCGTCGAGACGTGGAGATCGGGATTCAGATGCCCCCGGACCAGGTCGACGTTGCGAAGCAGCTGTCCGAGACCCTCCAGTGCGTAGTACTCGCACTGAATCGGGATGAGCACCTCTGCCCCGGCCACGAGCGCGTTGACCGTCAGCAGACCGAGTGAGGGCGGGCAGTCGATGAGGATGTAGTCCAGCGGCTGGTCATACGCCTGGATGGCCCGCTGTAGCCGGCTCTCCCGCGCCACCAGCGATACCAGCTCGATCTCCGCACCGGCGAGATCGATGGTCGCGGGCGCACAGAAGAGGCCTTCGACGTCCGGAACCGGCTGAACCACCTCGGAGAGCGGCATGCTCTCCACCAGTACGTCGTAGATGGAGGGGACTTCCGCGTGATGGTCGATCCCCAGAGCCGTGGAGGCGTTCCCCTGCGGATCGAGGTCCACCACCAGGACGCGTGCGCCATGCAGCGCGAGCGAAGCGGCGAGGTTGACCGTCGAGGTCGTCTTCCCCACACCGCCCTTCTGGTTGGCCACGACCATGACGCGTGTCCGGTCAGGTCGTGGCAGCCCCTCGCCGGCGCGGCCGAGGGCCTCGACCGCCAGCTGAGCCGCACGACCAATGGGTGTGTCGTCCATCGGCGGAGGTGTTTCACGTGAAACACCGTCCCCTAGGGACTCGGTACGGGGACCGGGGACCGGATCGGTCATCGGTCCCGCGATGTTGGCGTCGGACCGCAAGGATTCACTCTCCTCGACTTCAGGCTCGCAATGAACAGAGCCTGCCATGCTTTCGGGGTCGTGAACCAGCGAGGCCGACTCTTCTGTGGATGAATCCGGTTCTGTGGACAACTCGGTAGCCCGTAGGGGCTTGCGGTCGCGCGGCGCGGCAGCCGCACGACCGCGACCGATGATTCCCTGCAGCAGAGAGCGACGTTTCACGTGAAACACGATGCCTGTGCAGCACAGTGGCGGGCTCCCGACACTCCGCAGGCTACGCATATCACTGCTTTCATGGGGCATCAGCGCAAAAAGGCCAGAAGCCCGCTAAAGGCAACAAATCAGGATGGCCGGACAATCGCCCCGCCCGCGCTCATCGGCGCCGTCGCGTCCGGCCCACCCGTGCGGCCTTGGCCCGCTTTGCGGCGAACCTCACACCGCCCGGGCTCTCTCCGACCACCACACGCACCACCGTGGACGCCGGATCGACCAAACCCTCACCGACCTGCAGCACCTCGGTCTCCACCACTCCGAGCTTACTCAGAGCGGCCCGAGCCCCCTGGATCTCTTCCTCAGCCGTGCCCCCCTTGAGCGCCAGCATCTCTCCGTAGGGGCGCAGCAAGGGCACTCCCCATCCGGCGAGCCTGTCGAGCGGGGCGACCGCCCGGGCCGTCACCACGTGAACCGGCTGGAGCGTCCCCAGCACTTCCTCGGCCCGGCCGCGGACGACCGTCACATGATCCAGTCCCAGGAGCTCGACGACTTCCTGAAGGAAATTCGTGCGCCGCAGCAGCGGCTCCAGCAGCGTGATCTTGAGGTCGGGGCGTACCAAGGCGAGCGGGATACCGGGAAGGCCGGCCCCCGATCCCACGTCGCAGACCGTGACACCCTCGGGGACCACTTCGGAGAGCACCGCACAGTTCAGCAGGTGGCGTTCCCACAGGCGCGGCACCTCACGCGGGCCGATCAGCCCGCGCTTGACGCCTGCGTCCGCGAGGAGCTCCGCATACCTGACAGCCTCTGGGAAGAACTCACCGAATACCGCCTGCGCCTCCTTGGGCGCCTGAGGGAGCTCTGCTTCCTCCGTCACGGGGGACCGTCCTTCCGTACCGCTCTAGCACGCTGACTATCAGGCTGACAAAGATCGGCCCCGCCTGCGAACAGACGGGGCCGACAGTACAAGGATCCGGTCAGGCCGGGAGAACGACGACGAAGCGCTGGGGCTCCTCGCCCTCGGACTCGCTGCGCAGACCGGCGGCCGCAACCGCGTCGTGCACGACCTTGCGCTCGAACGGCGTCATCGGCTCGAGCTTCACCGGCTCGCCCGAGCTCTTGACCTCATCCGCGGCCTTGGCACCGAGGGCGGCCAGGACCTCACGCTTCTTGGCACGGAAACCGCCGATGTCCAGCATCAGGCGGCTGCGGTCACCGGTCTCGCGGTGAACGGCCAGGCGCGTCAGCTCCTGGAGTGCCTCCAGCACCTCACCATCGCGGCCCACAAGCTTCTCCAGGTCGCGCGCCGAGTCGCTGATGATCGAGACCGCGGCCCGGTCCGCCTCCACGTCCATGTCGATGTCACCGTCGAGGTCGGCGATGTCGAGCAGGCCTTCGAGGTAGTCAGCCGCGATCTCCCCCTCCTGCTCGAGGCGGGTCAGAGTGTCGCTGCCCTCAGCGGCCGTGGTGGTGGTGCCTTCCGTCACGGATGGACTCCTTCTTACTTCTTGGACGGGTGCTTGGGCCGCTGCGGGCCCTTGCGCTGTCCGGACTTGGCTTGGCGTGAGGAGCCGGACGCGGCGCGCTTGGCCGCCGGCTTCGGCTTGTCGTCCTGCGGTGCGTCCTGCTTCTCCAGCGAGGTCTTGGATTCCGAGCCTGTGGAGTCGGTCCCCTTGTCCGTGCCGGGATGCGTGGCGGCGGTGTGGCGCTTCGCCTTGGTCTGGCGCTTGGGCTGCTGCCGCTTGGGCGCAGCACCACCCTCGGCCTCGAGAACGGCGGCTTCGCTCTTCGCGACCGTCCCGTCCTCCTGGGCCGCGAGGCCGAGCTTGCCCAGACCGGTGATGAACTTGCGCTCGATGTCGTTGCGGTCGGGACCCTTGGCGACGATCCGCTTGACGGTGTTGCGCCGCGTCCGGCCACGCACCTCACCATGTGCGGTCACGCTCTTCAGCACACGGTTCAAGTACTGGTCCTGCGCCTTGCTGCCCGGAGTCGGGTTCTGGTTGATCACGTACATCTGCTGACCCATGGTCCAGACGTTGGTGGTCAGCCAGTACACGAGGACACCGACGGGGAAGTTGATGCCCATGACGGCGAAGATCAGCGGGAAGATGTACATCAGCATCTTCTGCTGCTGCATGTACGGGGTCTTCACCGTCAGGTCGACGTTCTTCGTCATCAGCTGGCGCTGCGTGAAGAACTGCGACGCGGACATCATCACGATCATGATCGCGGTCACGACACGGACGTCGGTCAGGGAGGCGCCGAGCGCCTGCACCTTCTCCTCGCTGTCCATGAACTTCGCGGCCAGTGGAGCGCCGAAGATGTGTGCCTGACGGGCACTGTCCAGCAGGGGCTGGTCGATGACACCGATCGTCTTGCCCGAGGCGATGGCCGAGAGCACGTGATACAGGGCGAAGAAGAACGGGGACTGCGCCAGGATCGGAAGGCACGAGGAGAGCGGGTTGGTGCCCGTCTCCTTGTACAGCTTCATCATCTCTTCGGACTGACGCTGTTTGTCGTTCTTGTAGCGCTCCTGGATCGCCTTCATCTTCGGCTGGAGCACCTGCATGTTCCGGGTCGACTTGATCTGCTTGACGAAAAGCGGGATCAGACAGATCCGGATCAGGATCACCAGGGACACGATGGACAGGCCCCAGGCCCACCCCGTGTCATCGCCGAACAGCGCTCCGTAGAGCTTGTGGAACTGGACGATGACCCATGAAACAGGTGTGGTGATAAAGCTGAACAGACTGGCAATCGTGTCCACTAATCAGGCTCCTTGAGCTTTGGGCGAGGTCTCTGTGGCCGGGCTCAGGGGTTCGGAGACCGACCCCCCGGAAGGCACATCGGCGGCGGAGTCCCCGCCCTTGCCGCCACGCACACAGTTGCGCAGCATTTCGTGCCAACGCGGACGTTTGCGTGGCGGTACGTGATCCACGCCGCCGGGTGACCACGGATTGCAACGCAGGATGCGCCATGCGGTCAGCGCTGTTCCCTTGATCGCACCGTGCCGGTCGATCGCCGTATATCCATAGTGGGAACACGACGGGTAGTAGCGGCAGACGGGCCCGAGGAGCGGGCTGATCGTCCACTGGTACAGCTTGATGAGAGCCAGCAGCGGGTACTTCATCGCGCACCCCCTCCCAGCAGCCGCTGAAGGGCGGCGTCCAGGTCTCGGGCCAGCTGTGCATGGTCGGCGTCACCCGATCCGGGCAACGCTCGTACGACAACAAGGCTACCGGGGGGCAGCTGAGCAAGCCGATCGCGGACCAGATGGCGAAGCTTCCGCTTCACCGCGGTGCGGACGACTGCTCCTCCCACTGCTTTGCTGACAACGAAACCCGCACGCGGCGGGGGAACACTCTCCCCTGTCACGTGCGGGTCCGTAACACCGCTGCGTAGGTGCACGACGAGTAGCGGACGCCCGGCTCGGCGTCCTCGTCGTACCGCGGTCGCGAAGTCCTCGCGCCGCCTCAGCCGATTCTCGGTAGGCAGCACGTCATGGACCTGTTAGCGATCAGGCGGACAGGCTGCTGCGGCCCTTGCCACGGCGGTTCGCGAGAATCGCGCGGCCGGCACGGGTACGCATACGCAGCCGGAAGCCATGGGTCTTGGCGCGACGACGGTTGTTCGGCTGGAAGGTGCGCTTGCTCACTCGGGGGCTCCAGAAATGATTCGTGTGTTGGCGGGACATCGCCTGGCTGTCACCGTGCGCCCACGAGGAACTCGCGTAAACGCCTTAGTGCACCGCTTCACAATCACAGATCGTGATGTTTGCCCATCGGAGGCAGGCGGCAGCAGCCATCGACAACTCGACCTGGTCACGGTACGCGCGGCTACGCCATCCGGTCAAACCGGCCCCGCGCCGCCCCCTGCTGTACACAGCCTGTGGACAACAACTTGAACCGTGCGGGTCGGCCTGACTACCGTGGCTGAACTCCGGTTCTTTTCCTTCCTGCCTGCCGGGCCTCACCCGACCCGACCCATCCGTCCCGAGAAGCACACATTCGTGGGACATGCGAGAGAGCGTGCCTTGTGGCTGACGTACCTGCCGATCTTGCCGCAGTGTGGCCGCGAGTGCTGGAACAACTCCTCGGGGAGGGCCAGCAGGGCATCGAGCCGAAGGACAAGCAGTGGATCGAGCGCTGCCAGCCCCTGGCACTCGTCGCCGACACCGCACTGCTGGCCGTACCCAACGAATGGGGCAAGCGCGTCCTGGAGGGCCGGCTCGCCCCGCTGATCAGCGAGACGCTCACCCGTGAGTGCGGACGGCCGATCCGGATCGCGATCACCGTCGACGATTCCGCGGGCGAGCCCCCCGCTCCGCCGGCGCCCCCGATGCACCAGTCCCACCAAGGACAGCAGTCCCACCGCTACCAGGGACCGCAGCACGACGAGCCCTCGCGCAACGACGGGTACGACAGCTACGGCCCCAGGTCCTCCGACGACGGCATGCCGACGGCCCGCCCCGCCTATCCGGACTATCAGCAGCACCGCCCCGAGCCCGGCGCCTGGCCCCGGGTCCAGGACGACCTCTCCTGGCAGCCCCGGCACGGCGGCTACCAGGACCGCGACCCGTACGCGAGCCCGCGCCCCCAGCAGCCGCAGCACGACTACCGCCCGCAGCCGCCCGAGCACCAGGGTTACGAGCAGCAGCGGGACAGCCGAGACCGCCACGAGCTGCAGGACCAGCAGCCCCAACACCGCCAGGGCGGCCCCGGGACCGGAAGGGCCGGCGGCGGCGGCCACATGGGCACGCAGTCCGCACCTCCGCCCGGGACCGGTGAGCCGCACGCCCGGCTGAATCCGAAGTACCTCTTCGACACCTTCGTGATCGGGGCGTCCAACCGCTTCGCGCACGCGGCCGCGGTCGCCGTCGCCGAGGCACCCGCGAAGGCGTACAACCCCCTCTTCATCTATGGGGAGTCGGGGCTCGGCAAGACCCACCTGCTGCACGCGATCGGGCACTACGCGCGGAGCCTCTACCCGGGCACCCGGGTGCGGTACGTGAGCTCGGAGGAGTTCACCAACGAGTTCATCAACTCGATCCGTGACGGCAAGGGCGACACCTTCCGCAAGCGCTACCGCGACGTGGACATCCTCCTGGTCGACGACATCCAGTTCCTGGCGAGCAAGGAGTCGACACAGGAGGAGTTCTTCCACACCTTCAATACGCTTCACAACGCCAACAAGCAGATCGTGCTCTCCTCCGACCGGCCGCCCAAGCAGCTGGTGACGCTGGAGGACCGGCTCCGCAACCGGTTCGAGTGGGGCCTCACCACCGATGTGCAGCCACCGGAGCTGGAGACGCGGATCGCGATCCTCCGTAAGAAAGCGGTGCAGGAGCAGCTCAACGCGCCGCCGGAGGTACTGGAGTTCATCGCGTCCCGCATCTCGCGCAACATCCGCGAGCTCGAGGGCGCGCTGATCCGTGTGACGGCGTTCGCCAGCCTCAACCGGCAGCCTGTGGACCTCGGTCTGACCGAGATCGTGCTGAAGGACCTGATCCCCGGCGGGGAGGACTCGGCGCCCGAGATCACCGCGCCGGCGATCATGGCGGCGACGGCGGACTACTTCGGCCTGACGGTCGAGGACCTCTGCGGATCGTCGCGTAGCCGGGTGCTGGTGACGGCACGCCAGATCGCCATGTATCTCTGTCGCGAGCTGACGGATCTCTCCCTGCCCAAGATCGGCGCCCAGTTCGGCGGGCGGGACCACACCACGGTGATGCACGCCGACCGGAAGATCCGGGCACTGATGGCGGAGCGCCGCTCCATCTACAACCAGGTCACCGAGCTCACCAACCGCATCAAGAACGGCTGACAAGCCGGCGGCGGCCGGACCGCCGCGCAGCGCGCCCCGGGGCGCCCCGCCAGGACCTTACGACGTCCTGGCGGGGCGCCCTTCTTCGTCACAGGCTGCTGAGAGCGGGCTCCAGAATCCGGCGTGCAGCATCCCCGGGACGGCCTTCGGTGCCACTGGGCACACGCGATCCGCCTCGACTCCATGGCCTCCGAAACGGCTCCGGCCCTCTGAAGTGTTCGAATACGGGCCGCGGACCAGCGGTTCTCCACAGAAGGACGAGGAATCCGGCGTCCACAGCCTGGGGACTGCGAAGTTGTCCATATTGCGTCCACAGGGTCTGCTGTCGATACTCCATCAGGCCAGGTCACATGCCTGGGGATTTGTGGTCAACGATGATCCACAGCCTGTGGACAAAGATTTCGTCCACAGGGTCCCGATCATGTTGTCCACCGGCGGCCCACAGGCGCGACCCTGTTGTCCCCAGCTTCTCCACACCCCTGTCCACTGTTCGGCAACCCGACACCCGCTTTCACTGCCGAGAGTGAAAGGCGTCACACGAGGACCCTCGGTTGAGCTGTGGGGAACGTGGGTAAAGCTGGGGACAGCCCTGGGGAGAAGTCACCCCGCCCTGTGCATCGGGTGTGCAGAACTTTCGCGTGTCCACAGAAACGCCTGGTTGTCCACCGGTGCCGCCCACAGGGTCGGTGGACAAAAAATGGCTCCTGACCTGCAGAAACGACGTTATCCACGGTTTCCACAGGGCCTACTACTACTACCACTCAGAGTTAGCCAGGAATCCGCTTCGAAGTGGGGCCTGTGCACAACTTGAGTGGCGAGCTCCGCGAACCTCTTGGTGCGACTTGACCCCGAGCAGCAACGAGTGCCGGTGCCGTACGTCAGACTGGACCCCGGCGGCCTCCCCCAGCCCTTGGGCAGGGAGACCCCGACCAGACGACGAAGGCCAGCAGGGCGAGCGAGCAACAGCAGGAGGCGGTTCCGGTGAAGATCCGGGTGGAGCGCGATGTACTCGCGGAGGCGGTGGCCTGGGTGGCCCGTAGCCTCCCGGCCCGTCCGCCGGCGCCCGTTCTCGCGGGCCTTCTGCTGAAGGCTGAGGACGGAGCTCTCAGCTTCTCGAGCTTCGACTACGAGGTCTCGGCCAAGGTCTCGGTGGACGCCGAGATCGAGGAGGACGGCACGGTGCTCGTCTCCGGCCGCCTGCTCGCTGACATCTGCCGCGCCCTGCCGAACAGGCCGGTGGAGATCTCCACCGACGGTGTGCGCGCCACGGTGGTCTGCGGTTCCTCGCGGTTCACACTCCACACACTGCCTGTGGAGGAGTACCCGGCACTGCCGCAGATGCCGACCGCCACGGGCACCGTCCCCGGGGAGGTCTTCGCCTCCGCGGCGGCCCAGGTCGCCATCGCGGCCGGGCGCGACGACACCCTGCCCGTCCTGACCGGCGTCCGGATCGAGATCGAGGGCGACACCGTCACCCTCGCGTCGACCGACCGCTACCGCTTCGCGGTCCGCGAGTTCCTGTGGAAGCCGGAGAACCCCGACGCTTCCGCAGTGGCCCTGGTGCCCGCCAAGACGCTCCTGGACACCGCCAAGGCACTGACCAGCGGTGACACGGTGACGCTGGCGCTGTCCGGCTCGGGTGCGGGTGAAGGGCTCATCGGTTTCGAGGGCGCCGGCCGCCGTACGACCACGCGGCTGCTCGAGGGCGACCTCCCGAAGTACCGGACGCTCTTCCCCACCGAGTTCAACTCGGTCGCGGTCATCGAGACCGCCCCGTTCGTCGAGGCCGTCAAGCGTGTTGCGCTCGTCGCCGAGCGCAACACCCCGGTGCGCCTCAGCTTCGAGCAGGGTGTGCTCATCCTCGAGGCGGGTTCCAGCGACGACGCACAGGCTGTGGAACGCGTCGACGCCGTGCTGGAGGGCGACGACATCTCGATCGCCTTCAACCCGACCTTCCTGCTGGACGGGCTCAGCGCGATCGACTCCCCGGTCGCGCAGCTCTCCTTCACGACGTCGACCAAGCCCGCCCTGCTCAGCGGCCGGCCGGCCGTCGACGCCGAGGCCGACGACGCGTACAAGTACCTGATCATGCCGGTCCGCCTCTCCGGCTGATCCGGCGGTCGTCCCTGTCACGGCAGTTTCCGGCGGGCAGGCTCAGCGCAGAGCGGGCCCTCCGTGCTGCACCCCGCCGTGCTGTCCCGGCCGGGCGTAGGCTCGGTCCTGGGTACGAATCGGCACAACGCTTAAGGAATCTCTGATGGAGCTCGGTCTCGTCGGCCTCGGCAAGATGGGCGGCAACATGCGCGAGCGCATCCGCCGCGCAGGCCACACCGTCATCGGTTACGACCGCAACCCGGACGTCGCCGATGTCCACAGCCTCGAAGAGCTTGTGGGCAAGCTCAAGGGCCCGCGCGTCGTGTGGGTGATGGTCCCGGCGGGTGCCGCGACCCAGTCGACCATCGACGAGCTGGCCGACCTGCTGTCCCCGGGTGACGTCGTCGTGGACGGCGGGAACTCCCGCTGGACCGACGACGAGAAGCACGCCGTCGAGCTGGGCATCAAGGAGATCGGCTTCGTCGACTGCGGTGTCTCCGGTGGTGTCTGGGGCCTGGAGAACGGCTACGCCCTGATGTACGGCGGCACCGAGGAGAACGTCGCGAAGGTCCAGCCGATCTTCGACGCGCTCAAGCCCGAGGGCGAATTCGGTTCCGTCCACGCGGGCAAGGTCGGCGCCGGCCACTTCGCCAAGATGGTCCACAACGGCATCGAGTACGCCATGATGCAGGCCTACGCCGAGGGCTGGGAGCTCCTGGAGAAGGTCGACTCCGTCACCGACGTCCGCGAGGTCTTCCGCTCCTGGCAGGAGGGCACGGTCATCCGTTCCTGGCTGCTCGACCTCGCCGTGAACGCGCTGGACGACGACGAGCACCTCGAGCAGCTTCGCGGCTACGCCGCGGACTCCGGCGAGGGCCGGTGGACCGTCGAGGCCGCCATCGACAACGCCGTGCCGCTGCCCGCGATCACCGCGTCCCTGTTCGCACGCTTCGGCTCGCGGCAGGACGACTCGCCGCAGATGAAGATGATCGCCGCGCTGCGCAACCAGTTCGGCGGCCACGCGGTCGAGAACAAGAAGTAGCCGGCGCCACAGCAGCACACAGCAGAGCACTCAGTCGGAAGGGTCGGCGACCATGCACGTCACGCATCTCTCGCTGGCCGACTTCCGCTCGTACGCCCGGGTCGAGGTTCCTCTCGACCCGGGCGTCACCGCGTTCGTGGGGGCCAACGGACAGGGCAAGACCAATCTGGTGGAGGCGGTCGGCTATCTGGCGACGCTCGGCAGCCACCGGGTGTCGTCGGATGCCCCCCTGGTGCGCATGGGTGCGGAGCGCGCCGTCGTACGGGCCGCGGTCACCCAGGGGGAGCGTTCGCAGCTGATCGAGCTGGAGCTCAATCCGGGCCGTGCCAACCGGGCCCGTATCAACAGGTCGTCGCAGGTCAGGCCGCGTGACGTACTGGGCATAGTGCGGACGGTGCTCTTCGCCCCGGAGGACCTGGCCCTGGTGAAGGGTGACCCGGGCGAGCGCAGACGCTTCCTGGACGAGCTGATCACGGCGCGGTCCCCCCGCATGGCCGGGGTCCGCTCCGACTACGAGCGGGTGCTGAAGCAGCGCAACACCCTGCTGAAGTCCGCCGCCATGGCCCGCAGACACGGTGGCCGGTCGATGGATCTGTCCACCCTGGACGTGTGGGACCAGCACCTGGGCAGGGTGGCGGCGGAGCTGCTGGCGCAGCGGCTGGACCTGATCGCGACCCTGCAGCCACTGGCGGACAAGGCGTACGCGGACGTGGCCCCCGGCGGTGGCCCCGTCACCCTGGAGTACCGCAGCTCGGTCGGTGCCGACGTGGAGCCCGCGCGCACCCGCGAGGAGCTGTACGAGCAGGTGATGGCGGCCCTGGCCGAGGCGCGCAAGCAGGAGATCGAGCGCGGTGTGACCCTGGTCGGTCCGCACCGCGACGACCTGGTGCTCGGCCTGCGCGGCATGCCGGCGAAGGGGTACGCGAGCCACGGCGAGTCCTGGTCGTACGCCCTGGCCCTGCGGCTGGCCTCGTACGATCTGCTCCGCACCGAGGGCAACGAGCCGGTGCTGGTGCTCGACGACGTGTTCGCCGAGCTGGACGCGCGCCGTCGCGAGCGGCTGGCCGAGCTGGTGGCCCCCGGTGAGCAGGTGCTGGTGACGGCGGCCGTGGACGACGACGTCCCGGGTGTCCTGGCGGGTGCCCGGTACGCCGTGTCCGCCGGTGCGGTGGAGCGGCTGTGAGCGGCCCGGACGAGCAGGGCGGTCCCCTGCCGGGGCAGGCCAAGCCGGCCGGAGCCGGGCCGGATCCGGTGAAGCCGCCGGAGGTGTCCGGCGTGGATCTGGCACGTGTGGCCCTGCGCGCCGCGAAGGAACAGGCCCGTGCCCGGGGCGCCGCGGCGCAGCAGAAGAATCAGGCGAGGCGGGGCGGCGGCCTGCGGTCGGGCGCCCGGTCCGACGGGCGCGACCCGCTGCCTCTGGGGTCGGCGATCAACCGGCTGATCACCGAGCGGGGTTGGGAGACACCGGCGGCCGTCGGCGGTGTGATGGGCCGCTGGCCGCAGATCGTCGGTGACGATCTGGCCAACCACTGCGTCCCCGTGCGGTACGACGAGGATCCGGCCGAGCGGGTGCTGACCGTGCAGTGCGACTCGACGGCGTGGGCGACGCAGCTCCGGCTGCTGGCCCCGCAGCTCGTGGCCCGGCTGAACACGGACCTGGGCCACGGCACCGTGCGGATGATCAAAGTGCTCGGTCCGGGCGGTCCACCGCGCAGATTCGGCCCTCTCCGGACTCCCGGGAGCAAGGGACCTGGCGACACCTACGGCTGAGCAGGCCTTTTCCCCCTCCGGAGCCTTCGGGCACCGGCCTGCGCCTAGGAAGGCGCGAGCTGCGCTTCACCCGCGTATGTCCTGCTTCGCCGAAGACCCGGCGTTTCCGGTCTGCCCGGCTATGTGGTGATTTGGTTCGCGCGGGGAGAGTGGAGCGTCCCTCACCGTAGCGGGAGGTTGACAGCCCGAAGCGCGCAAAGCCCTCGTGAGCCCCCCAGGGCCCCTTCCTGAATATGGGGAGTCGTCAGCCGCTCATTCAGGGCGGCACATGCGTACTCAGGCACCGGCAAACCCCCATTCATGTCGGCGCTACCGGTAGACTGGTGGACAATCCCGCTTCCTCGCGGGAGTCGTCGATACAAGCCGAACGACGCAGCCGCTCCCGCCTGCCGGAGAACGGCCTGTGCTGTGCCAGAAAGGGCGCTTCGTGGCCGATTCCGGCAACCCCAACGAGAACATCCCGTCCACAGCCGGTGAGCACGGCGAGGTCACCGCCTCGTACGACGCCAGCGCGATCACCGTGCTCGAAGGCCTGGACGCGGTCCGCAAGCGACCCGGCATGTACATCGGGTCCACCGGTGAGCGCGGTCTCCACCACCTCGTGCAAGAGGTTGTCGACAACTCGGTCGACGAGGCCATGGCCGGGCACGCGGACACCATCGACGTCACGATCCTCGCCGACGGCGGGGTTCGTGTGATCGACAACGGCCGCGGTATCCCGGTCGGCATCGTGCCGTCCGAGGGCAAGCCGGCCGTTGAGGTCGTCCTCACCGTGCTGCACGCCGGCGGCAAGTTCGGCGGCGGCGGCTACGCCGTCTCCGGCGGTCTGCACGGCGTCGGTGTCTCCGTCGTCAACGCCCTCTCCACACGCGTGGCCGTGGAGGTCAAGACCGACGGCTACCGCTGGACCCAGGACTACAAGCTCGGTGTCCCGACAGCCCCGCTGGCCCGTAACGAGGCCACCGAGGAGACGGGGACGACCGTCACCTTCTGGGCCGACGGAGACGTCTTCGAGACCACCGACTACTCCTTCGAGACCCTCTCCCGCCGCTTCCAGGAGATGGCGTTCCTCAACAAGGGACTCACTCTCAAGCTCACCGACGAGCGTGCGGCGGCGAAGGCCACGGCGGGCGCGGACAGCGCCGAGGTGGTCGACGTCCCCGACGAGGAGTCGACCCGCACGGTCACGTATCACTACGAGAACGGCATCGTCGACTTCGTCAAGTACCTCAACTCCCGCAAGGGCGAGCTCATTCACCAGTCGGTGATCGACGTCGAGGCCGAGGACAAGGAGCGACTCCTCTCGGTCGAGATCGCCATGCAGTGGAACACGCAGTACACCGAGGGGGTCTACTCCTTCGCCAACGCGATCCACACGCACGAGGGCGGTACGCACGAGGAGGGCTTCCGTGCGGCGCTGACCTCGCTGGTCAACCGCTACGCGCGGGACAAGAAGCTGCTGCGCGAGAAGGACGACAACCTCACCGGTGAGGACGTCCGCGAGGGCCTGACGGCGATCATCTCGGTGAAGCTGGGCGAGCCCCAGTTCGAGGGTCAGACGAAGACCAAGCTGGGCAACACCGAGGCGAAGACCTTCGTGCAGAAGGTCGTCCACGAGCAGCTGACGGACTGGTTCGACCGGAACCCCAACGAGGCCGCCGACATCATCCGCAAGGGCATCGCGGCGTCCACGGCCCGTGTCGCGGCCCGCAAGGCGCGTGACCTGACGCGGCGCAAGGGGCTCCTGGAGAGCGCCTCGTTGCCCGGCAAGCTGAGCGACTGCCAGTCCAACGACCCGACGAAGTGCGAGATCTTCATCGTCGAGGGTGACTCCGCCGGTGGTTCGGCGAAGTCCGGCCGTAACCCGATGTACCAGGCCATCCTGCCGATCCGAGGCAAGATCCTGAACGTCGAGAAGGCCAGGATCGACAAGATCCTGCAGAACACCGAGGTCCAGGCGCTGATCTCGGCCTTCGGCACCGGGGTCCACGAGGACTTCGACATCGAGAAGCTCCGCTATCACAAGATCATCCTGATGGCGGACGCCGACGTCGACGGCCAGCACATCAACACCCTGCTGCTGACCTTCCTGTTCCGCTTCATGCGGCCGCTGGTCGAGTCCGGGCACGTGTACCTCTCGCGCCCGCCGCTCTACAAGATCAAGTGGGGCCGTGACGACTTCGAGTACGCGTACTCGGACCGTGAGCGCGACGCCCTGGTGGCGCTCGGAAAGCAGAACGGCAAGCGGATCAAGGAAGACTCGATCCAGCGCTTCAAGGGTCTCGGTGAGATGAACGCCGAGGAGCTGCGCGTCACCACGATGGACGTCGACCACCGTGTGCTGGGCCAGGTCACGCTGGACGACGCGGCGCAGGCGGACGACCTGTTCTCGGTGCTGATGGGCGAGGACGTCGAGGCGCGGCGCTCGTTCATCCAGCGCAACGCCAAGGACGTCCGCTTCCTCGACATCTGAGTCGGCCGTACAAGCAAGCCGCAGCGCGAAAGGACTTTGACCAGCAATGGCCGACGAGAACACCCCTGTGATGCCCGAAGAGGAGCCCGCCGTCCCGGGCGTGGGTATGCGTGTCGAGCCCGTGGGGCTCGAGACGGAGATGCAGCGCTCCTACCTCGACTACGCGATGTCCGTCATCGTGTCGCGTGCCCTGCCCGACGTGCGGGACGGTCTGAAGCCCGTCCACCGCCGGGTGCTGTACGCGATGTACGACGGCGGCTACCGGCCCGAGAAGGGCTTCTACAAGTGCGCCCGTGTCGTCGGTGACGTCATGGGTACGTACCACCCGCACGGCGACTCCTCGATCTACGACGCGCTCGTGCGACTGGCGCAGCACTGGTCGATGCGCATGCCGCTGGTGGACTCCAACGGCAACTTCGGTTCCCCGGGCAACGACCCGGCCGCGGCCATGCGGTACACCGAGTGCAAGATGATGCCGCTGTCCATGGAGATGGTCCGGGACATCGACGAGGAGACCGTCGACTTCCAGGACAACTACGACGGCCGCAACCAGGAGCCGACGGTTCTGCCGGCGCGCTTCCCGAACCTCCTGGTGAACGGTTCCGCGGGCATCGCGGTCGGTATGGCGACCAACATCCCGCCGCACAACCTGCGTGAGGTCGCCGCCGGCGCGCAGTGGTACCTGGAGCACCCGGAGGCCTCGCACGAGGAGCTCCTGGACGCCCTCATCGAGCGGATCAAGGGCCCGGACTTCCCGACCGGCGCGCTGGTCGTGGGCCGTAAGGGCATCGAGGAGGCGTACCGCACGGGCCGTGGCTCGATCACGATGCGCGCGGTCGTCGCGGTCGAGGAGATCCAGAACAGGCAGTGCCTGGTCGTCACGGAGCTCCCGTACCAGACCAACCCCGACAACCTCGCGCAGAAGATCGCCGACCTGGTGAAGGACGGCAAGGTCGGCGGCATCGCGGACGTCCGGGACGAGACCTCCTCGCGTACGGGCCAGCGCCTGGTCGTCGTGCTGAAGCGTGACGCGGTCGCCAAGGTCGTGCTCAACAACCTCTACAAGCACACCGACCTGCAGTCGAACTTCGGCGCGAACATGCTGGCGCTCGTCGACGGGGTGCCGCGCACGCTGTCGATCGACGCGTTCATCCGCCACTGGGTGACGCACCAGATCGAGGTCATCGTCCGGCGTACGAAGTTCCGGCTGCGCAAGGCCGAGGAGCGGGCGCACATCCTGCGCGGCCTGCTCAAGGCGCTGGACGCGATCGACGAGGTCATCGCACTCATCCGGCGCAGCAACACCGTGGAGATCGCGCGCGAGGGCCTGATGGGCCTGCTGGAGATCGACGAGCTCCAGGCGAACGCGATCCTGGAGATGCAGCTGCGCCGCCTGGCCGCGCTGGAGCACCAGAAGATCACCGCCGAGCACGACGAGCTCCAGGCGAAGATCAACGAGTACAACGAGATCCTGGCCTCGCCCGCGAAGCAGCGTCAGATCGTCAGCGAGGAGCTGGCGGCGATCGTCGACAAGTTCGGTGACGACCGGCGCTCCAAGCTGGTCCCGTTCGACGGCGACATGTCCATCGAGGACCTGATCGCCGAGGAAGACATCGTCGTCACCATCTCGCGCGGCGGCTACGTCAAGCGCACGAAGACGGACGACTACCGTTCGCAGAAGCGCGGCGGCAAGGGCGTGCGGGGCACGAAGCTCAGGGAAGACGACATCGTCGACCACTTCTTCGTGTCGACGACCCATCACTGGCTGCTGTTCTTCACGAACAAGGGCCGGGTCTACCGGGCCAAGGCGTACGAACTGCCGGATGCCGGCCGGGACGCGCGTGGCCAGCACGTCGCGAACCTGCTGGCGTTCCAGCCGGACGAGCAGATCGCCCAGATCCTGGCGATCCGCGACTACGAGGCCGCGCCCTATCTGATCCTGGCCACGAAGGGCGGTCTGGTGAAGAAGACCGCGCTGAAGGACTACGACTCCCCGCGTTCGGGCGGTGTCATCGCGATCAACCTGCGGGAGACCCAGGACGGCAGCGACGACGAACTCATCGGCGCCGAGCTGGTGTCGGCCGAGGACGACCTGCTGCTCATCAGCAGGAAGGCCCAGTCGATCAGGTTCACCGCGACCGACGACGCGCTGCGCCCGATGGGCCGCGCCACCTCGGGCGTGAAGGGCATGAGTTTCCGCGAGGGCGACGAACTGCTCTCGATGAATGTTGTCCGGCCCGGTACGTTCGTGTTCACTGCCACCGACGGCGGGTACGCGAAGCGGACCGCGGTGGACGAGTACCGCGTCCAGGGTCGTGGTGGTCTGGGCATCAAGGCCGCCAAGATCGTCGAGGACCGCGGATCGCTCGTCGGCGCGCTGGTGGTGGAGGAAGCGGACGAGATCCTCGCCATCACGCTCGGAGGCGGTGTGATTCGTACGCGAGTCAATGAAGTCAGGGAGACGGGCCGTGACACCATGGGCGTCCAACTGATCAATCTGGGCAAGCGTGATGCCGTCGTCGGCATCGCGCGCAACGCCGAGGCCGGTCGTGAGGCCGAAGAGGTCGACGGGACCGATGAGGCCGAAGGCGCCACGGTCGAGGCCGATGCCGCGAGCGTGGTCGAGGGCACAGTCGAGGGCACGGCGCCCTCGGCCGGGGAGCACGAGGAGTAGAGCGTGAGTGGAGCCACGGGCGCCGGTTCGGCCGCTTCCGGAGCAGGCGCGCACGGCGCCCGTGGCCCTGCCACGGACTCCCAAGGGGGCACTGTGACGGACACTCGGGGACCTCAGCCGCAGTACGAGGGTTACGCGACCGGGCCGTTGCCCGGCGAGCGTGAGCCCGCGGCGGGACAGGCGGGTCCTTACCACCCGCCGCAGGCGTACCAGTCCCCTGCGGGCGGTACGAAGGGCGGCGGAACTCAGGGCGGTGTACAGGGCGTGGGCGGAGCGCAGGCGACCCGGCTGCCCCGGACCGGGGCGCGGACCACTCCGCGTACCCGTAAGGCGCGACTGCGGGTGGCGAAGGCCGATCCGTGGTCGGTGATGAAGGTCAGCTTCCTGCTCTCCATCGCGCTCGGCATCTGCACGGTGGTCGCGGCCGCCGTGCTGTGGATGGTGATGGACGCCATGGGCGTCTTCGAGACGGTGGGCGGCACGATCAGCGAGGCCACCGGATCGAACGAGAGCAACGGCTTCGATCTGCAGTCGTTCCTCTCGCTGCCGCGCGTCCTCATCTTCACGTCGGTCATCGCCGTGATCGATGTGGTGCTGGCCACCGCGCTGGCGACGCTGGGCGCGTTCATCTACAACCTGTCGGCCGGCTTCGTCGGTGGTGTGGAGCTCACTCTCGCCGAGGACGAGTAGGGCGCCGGGTATCGATTTTGGGACTGGCCCCGACGTGCGCTAATCTTCAGAAGTCAGCGCAGCAGCGCGGCGGGGCTATAGCTCAGTTGGTTAGAGCGCATCCCTGATAAGGATGAGGCCACAGGTTCAAATCCTGTTAGCCCCACCAGCAGGAAGGCCCCCCACCGGAAACGGTGGGGGGCCTTCTGCATGTCCGGGGGGAGGCCGGGGGCCGGCGGTGGATGTGACCTGACCGCCGCCCGGCGTCGCCCCCGGGGAGCCGGACGCGGGCCGGGCCCTCCGGGAGAGAAGCGGGACGCCCTCCGGCACAGCCCGGGAGAGAGGCCGGACGCCGTCCGGGGTCTCCCCCGGCCGGCTTCGGCGGGGGCGCGTACGGAGGCACGGAAAAGGCCCCCGCCGGTGTGAACCGGACCAGGGGCCTGGGTGGCGTACGCGGCGCCCTCAGGGTGGCAGCGGGGCCGAGTCCCCGGCAGGTGTGGCGCTGTGGGCGGAGCGGGTGCTGTTCGTCGCCTCGGGTGCGTCCGTGGTGTCGGCGGACAGCTGGCGGGTGGCGGGCGAGGAGCCGTGCGCCTCGGCGCGGATGCGCTGCTTCATCGTGGGTGGCAGCGCCCTGTCACGCGGAAGGGTCCATCGCACCGACGGCGTGGTCGCGGTTGCCGGGTTCGCACCCGTGTGCTCGTGGCTCGTGGCCGTCGGCTCCGCGGCCGTGGCCTGGGCGGTGGCGAGGCCCAGCGACGCGAGAAGCGCGAAGAAGGCGGTGATGAAGGCGGTCCAGATGCTCTTGACCCTGAAGGTGCTCATGGCCCCTCGCTTTCAGGTGGTCCGGTTTGCTTACCTTTCCGATGATGTGGATCCGGGCCCTGGAAACCGGGACCGACGCCCCCGGTGCGCCGATCTTCTGATGAACACCACTCTTATGGTTCAACCGGCTCGGAAAACCCGCTTCGGGGGGTCCCGAGGGGCCTCGGCAGGGGTCCGGAGCAGGCGGCGACGGGGTGCCGGGGAGGTCACCGATCGGTATCGGTCGGTGTGTATAGTCGGGCGGCAGAAGTCCCTTACGTCAAGGAAAGACGAGGTCGCGCGGTGAAGAAGCTTCTCCTGGTCGCACTGGCCGCCATCGGCGGGCTCCTCGTGTACCGCCAGATCCAGGCGGATCGCGCCGAGCAGGATCTGTGGACGGAGGCGACCGACTCCGTGCCCGCAGGTTCAGGTGTGTGAGACGGAACAGTCTGCTAGAAGCCCCGGTCGCCCAGCGGCCGGGGCTTTCTGCTGCCCGGGTCCGCTGGTGCGCGACCGTGACGACCGCACCCTTGAATTCACCTAAGCAAATCACTATGTTGCATGAGCAAAACGATGGTGATGACGGGTGACCGAGGGGGGTTCGGTGAACGCACGCACGAGAGCGGCCACGTGACGCCGCAGGGTGAGGACGGCGGTCATGACCGGCGGGGCGCTGTTCGCCCTGGTGGCGGCGGTGCTGCCCGCCGGGGCGTCCGTACCGGCACGGTACGAAGGCGGGCAATGGCGGCAGTACGGCGGGGGCCGCAGACAGCGGTGGTACGGGCGGGGCAGGATGGACCGGCATCGCGGCCGCCGCCGGAGCGGGCGCCGCGGTCGCTCTGACCGCCGGGTTTCCTGCTCGTACGCGGCCGGCGCAGGGCAGGTACGCAGACGACGAGGGGAAGCGCGTGAACAGGCAGCGCAACAGGGGCCGGGTGACGCTCGCGACGATCGCGGCGGTGTGCGCGGTGGCGGCGCTGCCGGGGCAGGCGCACGCGGCCGACGGCCCTGCGGCGTACACCTTCGACCCCGCGGCGGAGGCGGTCCAGGGCGCGGAGTCCAACGCCGACGCGGCGGAGCTGAAGCCGGGGTCGGTCTACAAGAGCTCCATCGGGCAGGGGCAGAAGCTCTACTACCGTCTGGAGCTCGACGACAGGACGGATGCCTACGTCTCCGCCGTGGCGGTGCCGAAGGCCGGTGGGAAGGTCGCCTACGGCGACGGCATCACGATCAGCATGAGGGACCTCGACGACAACCTGTGCAGTTCCGAGGACGCGGACTTCGAGTCGGCGGAGTTCCCCCGTCCGATCGCCGCCTACGCCCGTCGGACCGTGGAGAAGGACAGCACGACGTGCGCGGCGGGTGGCACGTACAACGTCCTGATCGAGCGGGAGAGCAAGGCGACGTCGTCCCCCGAAGCCTGGGACCTGGAGCTGCGCTTCGAGAACGAACCGGCGCTCAAGGACAAGAAGTCCATGCCGACCGAGGCGCCGGAGAACTGGTCCTCCGCCTCGCCGACGCCGCCCGCCGGCAAGCAGAAGCGGTCCGGCGGCAGCGGTTTCTACGACGCCACCAGCCTGGACACCGGTGAATGGGCCGACACGATCGCGCCGGGGCAGACACGCTTCTACCGGGTTCCTGTGGACTGGGGGCAGCAGCTCTTCGCCACGGCCGCGCTGAGCAACAGCGGCAAGTCGACGGAGTATCTCGGAAACGCCCTGGCGCTGGCCCTGGACAACCCGGCGCGTGGCCATGTGGACGACGCGACGCTGTCGTACTCCGGGACGCCCAACTCGGTGGCCCTGGACCCGCTTCCCCCGGTGGCGTACGAGAACCGCTACGACTCGGCGGCCGACGTCAGCGCCATGCGCTTCGCGGGCTGGTACTACCTGTCGGTGACGCTCTCGCCCGAGGTCGCCGAGCACTACGGGGACGGGGCCCTCGGGCTGACACTCAAGGTGAAGGTCGTCAACGACAGTGAGCCGTCGCCCTACCAGGGGGACGCCGGGATCTTCGGGGTCACGGACGACGACAGGGACATGGCCAAGAGCGGCCGGAGCGCGCCCGAGGCCGGTGAGAGCGACACGATGAAGACGGTCGCCGCGGCGGGCATCGGCGCGGGTTCCGTGCTGCTGCTGGGGCTCGGGGCGTGGACCCTGCTGGCCAGGCGCCGGGCGGCTCCGGCCGCCGTGCCGCCGGGTGCGGGCGGTCAGCCGCCGTTCGGCGGCCCGCCGCAGGCCTGGTAGGCGGTTCGGACGTCCGGGAGGGCGCTCAACCGGGTGAGGGCCCAGATCCTCAGGCCTGGGTGAGCGCTGGTCCCTCAGGCTTGGGTGAGGGCCCAGATCCCCACCGCGAAGCAGATCAGCGCCACCACCAGCACCGGGACCGCCACCTTCGGGGACGGTCCCGGCCGCTTCGCGGGGGCGGGCCGCGGGGCGGCCGGTGCGACGTGCTGGGGAGCCTGCGGGTGCTGAGTGGTGTACGGGCGCGTGGGCGTGGTCCCGTACGGCACGGCGGCCGTGGCGGCCTGGGCGAGATCCGGGCCGGCGTCGGAGGCGTAGGGGGACGCCGCGTGCGTCGGCAGCGGTGCGGACGACGGCGTCCGCGGCTGCGCCGGGTGCGGGATCGGGGCGGGCTGCTGCGGGGGCGGCGCGAGATGGAAGCTGCCCGTCTCCGACATCGACGAGGGAGGGGCGTACGGCTGCTGCCCCGGCGTGCCCTGCGGAGGGGCGTAGGGCTGCTGTCCCTGGCCCTCCGGCGCGTACGGCTGCTGCGAGGGCTGGGGTGCGGGCGGCGGCGCCCCGACGGCCTGTGCGGGCGTCTGCGGCCCGTTGCCGGGTGTCTCGGGGCCGGTGGCGGGTCCTTCGGGGCCGAACCCCGCGGGAAGCGGGCCGATCTGGTCGAACACTTCGACCCGCTCGTCGTCCGGGCCGGCCTCCGGCAGCATCTCGACCGCCGCGGTCAGCGCCTTGCGCGCACCTGTGGCCGTACGGAATCGGGCGTGCGGGTCCGGCTGCAGCAGGCCGGCGAGGACCTGCCACAAGGGCTCCGGCACACCCTGGGGCGCGCCCGGGGTGCCGTGCGCGACGAAGTACTCGATCAGCGCCTTGGAGTCCGGCTTCTGGCCCTGCAGCAGATAGAGCGCGACGAGCCCGACGGCGAAGAGGTCCGCCGGGAAGTCGGGCTCCGCTCCCATCATCTGCTCGGGAGCGAAGTAACCGGGCGTGCCCACCACGTAGTTGGTCTCCGTCAGCCGCGGCTCACCCTTCCGCATCGAGATGCCGAAGTCGGAGAGCCGCAGATGCGGCCGGCCCGTACCGGTGGCCTCCATAAGGATGTTGGCCGGTTTGATGTCGCGATGCACGACTCCCTCGGCGTGCACCGTGGACAGCCCGGACAACAGCTGATCGAGCAGGAGACAGACGAACCGCGGGGGCAACGGGCCGTAGTCGCCGATGACATGGGCCAGCGAACCACCGCTGACCAGATCCATCGTGAACAGGACCTTGTCGTCGTCGGCGGCCCAGCTGGCCGGCGCGAGAACGTGCGGATGCTCGATCCGCAGCGCCTGCTCACGGACGAAGCGCAGCAGCGTGTGCGCGTCGCTCTGCTGCAGGACCTTGGCCGCCACGTACCGGCGGCGCCGGTGGTCCCACGCGCGCCAGACGGCGCCGACCCCACCACGTCCGATCGGATCGACCAGCTCGTACCGACCAGCGAAGACCTCACCCATTGCGCTGCGCCCGCTCCCGTTCCCGTTTCGGTTCGTGCCCCGGCTGTCGGGATACTGCCACGGCCGGCCGCCCCGGGGGGCGGCCCCGGGCCTTAGCTCTGGTGGCCTTCGTAGTGCGCGACCGCGTCCGCGGTGCGTCCCGCTCCGTACACCCTGAGGAACTCTGCCAGCTCGGGGTGGGCCGGGGCGAGGGAGTCCGCCGCATCGATGATGTCGCCGGCCGCGGCGACCGACCGCAGCAGCGACTGGATCTCACGGACCACGCGCCGCACGGTGGGGGCACCACCCGTGGTGGAGGTCTGGCCGGTGTTGGTCAGGACCGAGCCGCCCTGCGACTTCTTGATCTCTTCCATCCGGTCGGTGGCCTCTCCCGCGCTGACGCTGCCGTCCGCCACGTGGCTGGCGAGCTCCTGAAGTGCCTGGACCCGCTGGACGACCGCGGGATTGCCGATCTTGGCCCGCTGCCCGCTCATCAACTGAGAGAGCATGGGGGCGGACAGCCCGAGCACCGCCGCGAGGCGTGCCTGGTTGAGGCCGAGGTCGTCGATCAGCCTGCGGAAGAGCGCCCCCAGCGGCTCTCCGTACCAGCTGCGCTGGAGCTCCCGGGCTCTAGCCGTCGCCTCTTGCTGCGCTGCGTCCATTGCGTCTCCCCTTCGCTGCGGCTTCGCTGCTGCGAACCTCGTCGTGCATCTTACGGAGAGCCGTTGCGGGCCGGGAGCCCCAATCCTTTTGCAGGATTCGGGGGGTCACCCGGTACTCTGTTCTGCGACGGACGTCGCGGCGTGGTTTTGTTCCGTGGTGTCCGGCTTTCGGGGCCTTAGCTCAGTTGGTAGAGCGCTGCCTTTGCAAGGCAGATGTCAGGAGTTCGAATCTCCTAGGCTCCACAACCCGATGCCCCCTGATCGCCGTAGGCGCAGATCAGGGGGCATTTTTACGATCGGGCGGCCTTCAGGCACGCAGTTCGATCACGGTGATCTCGGGATCTGCGCCGACCCGTACCGGCGGGCCGAAGAATCCGGCGCCGTTGGTGACGTACAGCTGGGTGTCGTCGACCTTTCCGAGGCCGGAGACGACGGGGTTGGCGAGCTTGGTCAGTTCTGTGAGCGGGAACATCTGGCCGCCGTGGGTGTGGCCGGAGAGCTGGAGGTCGACCCCGTGCCGGGCCGCCTCCTCGATCATCACGGGCTGATGTGCCATGAGGACGACCGGCCGGCTGGTGTCCCGCCCGCCGAGAGCCCGTGCGTAGTCCGGCCCGCGCCCGTGCTCGGCAGCGGACAGGTCCTCCACACCGGCCAGATCGAGCACGGCCCCGTGGTGGCGGATCTCCCTCCGTTCGTTGAGGAGCGTGGTGACTCCGAGATCGTGCAGTTCCTCGACCCAGGCCTCTGCCCCGTCGAACATGTACTCGTGGTTGCCCGTCACGAAGAACGCGCCGTGCGTGGATTCCAGATGGCGCAACGGGCGGGCGGCCGGAGCCAGTTCGGAGCGTGTCCCGTCCGCCAGGTCGCCGACGACCGTCACGACGTCGGCCTCCAGACCGTTGATCATCCGGACGATTCGCTCGGTGTGGGAGCGCCCCAGGAGCGGACCGAGGTGCAGATCGCTGACGACCGCGATCCGCAGCCCGGAGAGCGGCCGGGCCAGGCCGGCGATGCGGATGGGCACCCGGTTGACCACCGGGTCGCCGAGCGCCGTACGCATGCCGAATCCGGTGGTGGTGGCGGCTATGGCGCCCGCGGTGAGTGCGCCCGCGCGGCTGAGGAAGAGGCGCCGGTCCGGACGCGCGGGCCCGGTATCCCGCCCGCAGCCGGTGGCGTCGCCCACTTCTCCGGGTGCCTGGCCGGCCCCCGGAGAAGCTTCCCCTGTTTCACGTGAAACGGTCGTCGCCGGGACCCTCACGGGCTCCGGGACCGCCGCCGGGCGCGCCGCGCCGTTCCGTCGCCGCGCGAGCGCCCGGATCCCGAGGACCGCACGCGGGATCTCCAGCACCAGCAGGACCAGGATCAGGTACAGCAGCACACCCAGCCAGACGTAACCCGTCCAGGCCAGCGGCCTTCCCGTGTCCGGGCCGAGGGCCGGGACGAGGATGCGCGGGGCGGCCGCGAGCGCCGCTGAGGCGACGATCGCGACGGTCCCCACCCGGCGGGCCGTGCCGCCCGGCCGGGTGGTGTCGCGCACCAGCCGGACCCACAGCCACCGGTGGATGAGCGCGGAGGCCACGACGATGAGCAGGTTCACCAGGGGTGCGAGCATTACTTCGCCTCGATCAGGTCCTGGCGGGGCGTCTCGGCGGCGGGCGCTTCACTGATTCCGTACCGGGCGTGCAGACGGCGCAGCGGGGCCGGTGCCCACCAGTTGGCCTTGCCCGCCAGTCCCATGAAGGCCGGGACGAGGAGAGTGCGGATCAGCAGGGCGTCGACGAGGACCGCCAGTGCCATGCCGATGCCCAGCTCCTTCAGGAAGACCACGCCCCCCGTGGCGTAGGCCGCGAAGGTGAGGGCGAGGATCGCGGCGGCCGAGGTGACGAGTGGGGCGCTGCGCTGGATGCCTTCGGCGACCGCGCTCGTGTTGTCCCCGGTCCGGTCGTACGCCTCCTTGATCCGGGCCATGATGAAGACCTCGTAGTCCATGGACAGCCCGTAGGCGATGCAGAACATCAGGATGGGGATGCTCGGCTCCATACGGCCGCTCGCGGTGAAGCCGAGGAGACCGGAGAGGTTGCCGTCCTGGAAGACCCAGACCAGCACGCCGAACATCACGCTGAGGCTGAGGATGTTGGCGATCGTGGCCTTGGCCGGAATGAGCAGACTGCCCGTCATCAGGAAGAGGATGACGAAGGTGACCAGCAGGATCAGGGCGACGACGTACGGCAGGCGGTCGAGAAGCTCTCCGCGGAAGTCCGTCATCGCGGCGGGGAACCCGCCCACGTGTACTTCGGTGTACGGGGCTTCCACCGCGCGTACCCGTTCCACGAACTGCGCCATGTCGCCGGCCAGCGCCTCCTGGTCGGGGACGACCGTCAGACGGGTGTGCTCACCGGCCTCGAAGCGGCCGGGATCGGAGGTCGCGCCCGCCCGGTCGCCGTCGCGGTACGTGCCGCTCCCGGTGTCCACCTGGAAGACCCCGGGGACCTGCGACAGCCGCTCCGGGTAGTCCGAGCCGGACGTGTTCCCCGTCGCCTCGCCGGTCGTGACGATCTGCAGCGCGTCGGTCTCCTCGGCCGCGAAGCCGGTGCGGATCTCCTCCTGCACGACGCGGCTGGACGCGCTCGCGGGAAGCACGCGCTCGTCGGGCAGGCCGAACCGGGCGCCGAGGAAGGGCGCGCCCAGGGCGAGCAGGGCGATCAGTACGGGAAGGCCGTAGAGGAGCGGTCTGCGCATGACCTTCAGGGTGTTGCGGTACCAGCGACCGGACTCCACGGCGGGTGCGGTCCTGCCCGGCCGCAGGGTGCGCCGGCCGACCGCCGCCAGGGCGGCCGGCAGCAGGACGACCGCGCCGAACGCCGCGGACCCGACCACCGCGATGCCGGCCCATGCGAAGGACTGGAGGAACGGGAAGGGGAAGAGGAACAGTGCCGCCAGCGAGGCGGCGACGGTGAAGCCGCTGAACAGGACGGTCCGGCCGGCGCTGGCTACCGTGCGGACGACCGCCGCGTGCCGGTCCGCGTCGGTGGATCCCGGAGTGGCGGCCATCTCCTCACGGAATCGGGAGATGATGAACAGGCTGTAGTCCAGGCCGAGTCCGAGGCCGAGGACGAGTGCCAGGTTGGCGGCGAAGGTCGATACCTCGGTGAACGCGGTGACGCCGCGCAGCATCGCGAGCGTGGCCAGTACGGAGAAGAAGCCGACACCGAGCGTCAGTCCTGCGGCGGACCAGCGCCGGTAGACCCAGAGGAGCAGCAGGAGCACGGCGGGGACGACGACGGCCTCCGCGCGCAGGAAGTCCCGCCGGGTCTCCTCGCCGACCTGCCGGAAGACCTCGTCCTGGCCGCCGGGGCGCACGGTGAGGAGCTCGGTGTCCTTGGTGAAGTCAGGGGTGATGGTGGCCAGGTCGGTCCGGACCTCGGTGGCCGTTCCCCGGAGCCAGGCCACCACGAGTGCCTGCGAGCGGTCCTCGCTGACCAGGGCGCTGTTCTCACCGCGCGACCAGTAGGAGCCGGCCGTGTCGACGCCCTCGCGTCCGGCCAGGTCCTCGGTCAGCTTCCGGCCCTCGGCGGCCACCTCGGGGTCGTCGACCGTCCCGCCGTCCTTGGCGGTGACCAGGAGGACGTAGTTCGGGGAGCCGTCCTTGAACTCCTCGTGAAGGATCTGCTCCGCGGTGTCCGACTGGGAGCCGGGCGCCTCGAAGCGCGACAGCGACAGGGCGGCCTGCGCCCCCGCGCCGAATGCCCCGGCGAGCAGGAAGAGGACCGCACCGGCGATCAGGACGGTGCGCCGCCGGGCTGCGGCGAAGGCGCCGAGCCGGTGGAGCGTGGACGGTGTGGCTGACATGGGGTGAGCTCCCTGGGTATCGGGGTGGGAGGAAGGCAGGACGGCTCCGCACGGTCGACGATGAACGCCGCCGCTGACCACTCGCTGGAAGATTCGCTGAAGTCCGGCGGGGCGTGCGGCGGTGGTTGGGCGAGGGCGCGTGAGGCACGGGCGGGCCCCCCTTGCGTGCGGGAGATTTCGAGCCGGTTCAGCGCCGGTCGAGCCACTCGGCGAGGGTGTCGTGGACCAGCGGGGCCCGGCGGGCCATACCCATGTAGTGGCCGGCGTCCGGGATGTCGATCAGCTGGGTGTCCTCGGCGCCGGTGAAGAGCGCACGGTGCTCCTCGCCACCCTCCACGCGCGCGTCCTTCTCGCCGTACATGAAGAGGACGGGCACGGTGATGGTCTTCAGCTCGCGCAGGTCGACGAGCACCGCGCCGAGCTGGGAGACCATGTCGCCGCAGGGGTGGCGGTTCTGGTGCGGCACCGCCGAAGACGAGCACCAGGATGATCAGCGTCAGCGGCAGCGCGATGAGTTCGGCCGTGAGCAGGTCGGCCGCGATGGTCGTCTCGATCTCTTCCTGCACGGCGACGCTGCCGCCCAGCGAGACGTCCAGCGCGTCCGCGTCGGGTGGGCTGCCCCGGTAGCGCGGGGCCGGCCGGTCGTAGGTCCTGGCGGCCGTGTCGTCGTCGCCTTCGAGGTGCGCGAGGATCAGCGCCTCGGAACGGTCGCGGACCGCAGACGCTCCGAGCCGGTCTGCCAGTAGGAGACCACGCCGGAGACCCGGGGCTCGAAGGCAAGGCGTTCGGCCAGCCGGGCGCCCTGCGCGGCCACCTGTTCGCTGTCGACGCCCGCACCGTCCTCACCACGGACCAGCAGCACCAGATCGGGGGCGCTCGACGGGAAGTGCTGCTCCAGCAGTGCACCGGCGCGCGAGGAGGTGGAGGACGGGTCGTCCGTGCCACCGCCCAGCAGCCGGTCGCCGACATCCGCACCGATGACGACGGAGTTCGCCGCGAAGAGGAGGGTGAACAGGAGGACGGACCAGGAACCGAGGCGCCGGCCCGCGGAACGGGTCTCAGGAGATGTAACGGGTCTCAGGAGATGTACGGGACACGGCCCTGCTCACCGCCGACCGGGATCCTGGCGAGCAGCTCGGCGATGCGGCCCGGATGGTCGAGGGGCACCAGGGCGCCGACGACGCCGTCGGGGCGGACGTACATGGCCTGGGTGGTGGTGCCGTACCGGCCGGCGGCGACGTCGTGGGCGGGCAGCGCGCTGGGCACGGAGAAGGTGTCGCCGCGGTCGGTCGGGCGGATCAGCAGTACGTCGACGTTGCTGCCCGCCGTGCCGGCGTGACGCCGCGCCGCCGTCTCGGCCGCCCGCACCGCGGCGGTGTCGGTGCCGGAGACGCCGAGCACGACGACGGTGTGCCGGCCGGAGGCTATATAGCCGTGGAGGCTGTCCGCTTCCCGTCCGTACACCATGGACAGCGCGGTGTCGGGGACCCGGCGGCCCGGCCGGACGCCGTCCGAGGGGGCTCCCGAGACGATCGGACTGGCGGTCAGGTCCAGGTCGACCTGCGCGAGTTCGGGCACGAGACGCTTCTCCAGCGCGCCACTCGCCGAGAGCCTGCGGAGCAGGGTGTCCCGGAGGAAGCGGGAGACCGTCGAGCGCAGCAGCCAGAGCTTCGTCTGCCGGTCGGCGTTGCCCACGGCCCGGACCGCGCTGGGCCGCCGCTCGGCCTCGTAGCTGTCGAGGAGGCCGGGTTCCGCGCCCGCGCAGACCGCCGCGAGTTTCCAGCCCAGGTCGTAGCCGTCCTGGACCCCGGTGTTGAGACCCTGGCCGCCCGCCGGGCTGTGGCAGTGCGCGGCGTCACCCGCGAGGAAGACCGGACCCGATCTGAAGGCCGCGGCGACCTTGGTGTGCACCCGGAACCTGCTGGTCCACGCGGTGCTGGTCAGGGTCCAGCCCCCGGGACCGCGGGCGTCGAGCAGCCTCTGGAGCTCGGCGTCGTCCGGGGGCCCTCGCCGCTTCCGGCCGGCAGGTCGAAGAAGACCCGGTGGCCGCCCTCCGGAAGCGCGACCACGACCAGCACACCGTCGGGCGTGAGGTGGTACTGCGCCTCGGCGGCGGGCAGCCGGGTGGGGCCTTCGGCCTTCAGCAGCCCGTCTCCGAGGAGGAAGTCCCGGGCGTACGTGCTGCCTTCGAAGGGGATGCCGAGAACAGCCCGCACCTTGCTGTGCGCGCCGTCGGCGGCGATCAGCCAACGGGCCCGTGCCGTGCTGGGGTTCCCGCCGGGGCCCTTCAGCACGACGGTGGCCTCCTCGGCCGCCACGGTGACCGACTCGGCCTCCGTCGACCATTCGACGGCGCCGCCCAGTTGGATCAGCCGCTCGTACAGCAGCTCCTCCGTCACGGGCTGCGGCACGCACAGCGGGCCGGGGAAGCGGGTGCCGCGCAGAGCACCGAAGCCGAGTCCGGCGATCCTCCTGCCACGTGACCAGTACGAAGCGCCGCTGAGAGGCAGCGACCGCTCACCGATCGCGACCGCCGTTTCCAGCCGGTCGAGCACCTCCAGGGCTCCGCTCCACAGGATCAGCGCCTTGGGAGCGCCGGTGGGTCCGTGCCGGCGGTCCACGACCCTGACCTTGACACCGTGCCGCAGCAGGGTGCAGGCCGCGGTGAGACCGGTCGGCCCGGCTCCGACGATCAGCACCTGAGGGGTGGGCGAACGGGTCATGAGGTACCTCCGGAAGGTTCGTCGACGAGAGCGGGCAGGCGCATCAGACGGCCCACGTCCCGGACGGCCTGGTCCGTCGTGTCGAAGCGGATCGCGTGCATTCCGTGCGCCCGGGCGGCGGCGCAGTTCTCCTCCAGGTCGTCCAGGAGGAGCACGGTGGCGGGGTCGGCGCCGAGCCGGGCGACGAGCCTCCGGTAGATCTCGGGATCGGGCTTGCGCACGCCCTCCCGGGAGGAGTCGACGACGATGTCGAACAGCTCCGCGACGGGGAGCGTCGCGCGCCAGCGCGGTTCCCACTCCCGGACGTTGTTGGTGAACAGACCGACCTGGTGGCCGGCCGCCGGACGGTGCGGAGGAAGGCGGTGAGTTCCTCGTTGGTGTGCCTGCCGCGGAACCAGACCTCGCCGAACGGGCGGCCCCGGAGGACGTCTCCGGGATCCGTGTCCAGCTCGGACAGCACACGGCGTACGAGTTCGTCCTCGGCGATGGCGCCGGTCTCCAGCTCCGCCATGGGGCTCACCCCGTACCGCCGGGTGGACCGGCCGAAGGCCACCTGGAGGTCCTCGACCGGGATGCCGGTGCTGTCGCAGAGGACCGCGTAGGTCTCGGCGAGCGGGTTCGTCAGGACGCCCCCGTAGTCGCAGACCAGCGCTGTGACCGCGGGAGCGTCGGCGAACGCGGCCGCGGTCGCCCGGGTCTCGTCGGTCACGCCCACTGGGCCACCTCCACATTGACCTCGCTCACCGAGGAGCCGCCCTGGCCGAGGCGCACTTACGTCGAAATTCAGCGCGCTGAAGATGAACGCGCTGTCTGTCGCCACATCGAGATGGCGGTGCGCGACACACACCCCGGACTGCCGCAGGACCTCGACGAGCAGGAGGGTGACGAAGACCTCTGCCACGGCGGCCCGATGGACCACCGAGCGGGGGAGGGTGGAGTCGAAGCTGAGGGGCACAGGCGCCGGGGCGCCGACGGGGGCCGGTTCGGGTGCTGACGAGCGGCTGACGGGCAGTGCCATGCCTGGAGTCCTCCTGGACCTGTCTGCGTGATGTCTCGTTCGGGGTCGGTTCCTGGGACGGAACCTTCGCCGGAGGTGCTGACGGGCCGCTGGAAGGGACGCTGAACTGCTTCGGAAGGCCGGTGCGGGGCGGCCTGGCGTGAAACAGCCTGTTAATACCAGAAGATCTGATCAGCAGGAGCCTTACGCTCTCTTTACCGTTAGCCGGGGGGAAGATGATTGACTCGCACGTACGTTTCGAAGTGATGGGCTCCTTAAGAGCGTTGGTCGGCGGACGATTACTGCCGCTCGGACCGCCCCGCCAGCGCGCGGTGCTGGTAGCTCTGCTGCTCGGCGGTCCGCGCCCCGTTCCCGCCGACCGGATCATCGCGATGGTCTGGGGTGACGACGCGTCGGCCCACGCCCTCAATCTCGTCCAGAAGTACATATCGGGCCTTCGGCGCTGCCTGCCGGACTCCCTGCCGCTCACCCATTCAGAAGCCGGTTACGTGCTCGGCACGCCCGGCGGGTTCGACTGCGATCTCCTGGAGTTCGAGGAGCTGTTCGCCGCTTCCCGCGCCCTGAGCGAGTCGGGCCGGCGGGCGGATGCCGCCGAAACCTTGGCCAGAGCGATCGCCCTGGCCCGCGGCCCGCTCGCCGAGGGAACCGAGAGCCGCGGTATCGAACTGGAGCGCGAGAGATTCCAGGAGCGCTGGTTCTCCGCCCAGGAGGAGCTGTACGCCCTGGAGGTCTCGCTGGGGCAGGGCGAACGCCACCTGCCCGAACTCGTGCGCCTCATCAACGAGCACCCGCTCCGAGAGCGCCTGCACGCCCTGCTGATGCGGACGCTCGCCGACAGCGGCCGCCAGGTGGAGGCACTCGACGCCTACGCGCGGATCCGTGAGCGGCTGGTCGAGGAGTACGGCGTGGAGCCGGGCGCCGAGCTCAGGGACGCGCACCAGTTCGTCCTGAACGCTGTGCTTCCGGTGGAGCGGCCGCCGGAAGCACCCCTCACGCCGCACCAATTGCCGAACGCGGTGAGGGACTTCACAGGGCGCGCAGGGGAGATCGAGCACATCACGAAGCTGCTGCGGTCCGGAAAGATGCCTGTGGTCTGCGTGGAGGGCACCGCGGGGATCGGCAAGACCGCTCTGGCCGTGCACTGTGCCCACCAGGTGGCCGACGACTTCCCCGACGGCCAGCTCTTCATCGATCTGAGGGGGTTCGACCGTCTCGGCGCAGCCGACTCGTCCGAGGTTCTCGGCTCCTTCCTGCGCGCGATGGGGGTGGCGGCCCAGCACGTCCCGACGGACTGCCTCGAACGCGGCGCGCTCTTCCGGTCGGTCCTCGCCGCCCGTCGCACCCTGATCGTCCTGGACAATGCGGCCGACGCCGACCACGTACGGCATCTGCTGCCCAGCGCGCCGGGCTGCGCCGTCCTCGTCACCAGCCGCCGTGCCCTGGTCAGCCTGGCCGTGCACGAGGACGCGCAACGCATCGCGTTGCCTGTGCTGAGCCCCCAGGAGTCGGCGGAGCTACTGAGAAGCGCGCTGGGCGGCCGGCGTTCCACCGGCGAACCGGACGCCGCGGTCGCCGAGATCTCCCGGCTGTGCGGCTACCTTCCGCTGGCCCTGCGCGTGGTGGCGGCCGGATCCGCGGTCACACCGCACTTCGACCTCAGGTCCGTGGCCAGGGAACTCGCCGCCGCCGGACCGCTGGCCGGAGCCTCCGTGGCGGACGACGAGCGGGCGTCCGTGGGTGCCTCACTCGATCTGTCCTACCAGCGGCTCGACGACCGCGGCCGGCGCGCCCTGCGGCTCCTCGGCCTTCTCCCCGGGCCCGATCTGACCTATGCGGCCGCAGCCGCCCTGACCGGCGCGGACGAGGCCGCCGTCCGCCCGGCCCTCCACGCGCTCACCACGGCGAACCTCCTGGTCCAGCACGCGCCCGGCCGCTTCGGCTTCCCGCACGACCTGCTACGCGAGTACGCCTGGAAGCGGGCCGGCGACGAGGAGCCGGCCGAGTCCCGGCAGGAAGCGTTGCACCGACTCATGGGCTGGTACACACAGGTCGCGACCGTGCTCGACGGCCGCGTCGGCCGGATACACGTGGTGGGTCAGGAATCCCGTGCCACCGAGCACGCGCCGGTCTCGGAGGAGGACGCGGAGGCCGAGCTGCGCAATCTCACCGCCGCCGTGGAGCACACCGCGGAGCACGGCCCGTACGTCGCCGCCTGGACACTCGCGGGCATGCTGCGCGAGACCTGCAAGCGCCGTTCCCGGGTCCCCGAGTGGCTCACCGTCGCGAGGGCCGGGCTGCGGGCCGCACAACGCGGGGCGAACCCGCGCGCGGAGACCGAGCTCTCCCTCAGCCTTGTCGACGCCTCTCTCACCGCGGGTCTCGTCGACGCCGCGGAGCAGCACGTGCAGCGCGCCCTGCGGCTCAGCGAGCTCCACGACTGGCCGGATCTGCTGGCCGCCGCCCGCGAGGAGCTGGGGCGGGCCCGCTGGACCACGGGCGCGCTGGACGAGGCGCGCCGACACCTCACGGAATCCATCCGGCTCTACTCGTCGGGCACCGACCATCTGCGGACCGCCCTCGCGTACGGCGCGCTGGCCCGGGTCGAGCTCGACTCGGGGGCGCCGGACATCGCCTACCGTCTCTACTCCCGCTGCCTGCGGCTGATCCGGTCGCAGTCGCACCGCAGGGCCGAGGCGATGACCCTCGTCGAGCTGGGGCTGGTCCACGAGGCCCTGGGGCACCCGCACACCGCGTCGCTCTCCCTCGAGGCGGGCCTCGCCCTCAGCAGGGACCACCGCGGCCTCCAGCGGCCCGAAGCCCTGTCCCAGGCCTATTTGGGCGTCTTGAAGGCGAAGGCGGGCGACCGTGATGCTGCCCGCTCCCTGTGCCTGGAAGGCATCAGGGTCGCGGAGGAGCTCGGCGATCTCTGGGCCCAGGCGGAGTGCCGCAACGCGGCGGGACGTGCGATGACCGCACTCCTCTGCCCCCGTGAGGCTGCGGAACACCACCGCGAGGCCCTCCGGATCGCGCGGGGACTTCACTTCCACCGCGCTGAGCAGCATGCCCTGGAGGGCCTTCGCAGCAACCACCCCGAGCCGTGGCGGGCGGGGTGAGGACGTTAATGCCCATCCACTGAGAGCAAGGCCCAGGTCTCCGTCGGAGGGAGTCCGTGGACCGGGTGTACGCCTGTCGGTTTCACGTGAAACGAGACAGGGGCGCCGGAAGACCGTGAGGTCTTCCGGCGCCCCTGTGTCACACGAGGTGCGCCGTGTTCTCAGCGGCGGTCGTCGCGGTCGCCTTCCGCCGTGTCCGATCCGGCCTCGTCCTGCTTGGCACGGACCTCCGGGTCGACCACGGTCGAGCCGCTTCCGTCGACCGATGTAAGGGGGGCGCGGTCGTCGCCCACCTCGGTGGGGGCGGGCGGCTCGACCAGCCAGTCCGGGTTGGCCTGCTTGTCCCACCACTTCCAGGCGGCGAAGGCCCCTCCGGCCAGGGCGCCCAGGACGAGGAAGCCCTTGACCGCCCGGCCCGCCTTGGCCCGCCGCTCGTGCTTCCTGACGAGCTTCTGGATCTCCTTGGTCGTCACCTGGCCACGGAGAGCAGCCAGTGCGGCGGTGCTGCGGGCGGTGGCCTCCTCGGCCATGGGGCGACTCGCGGCCACCGCGTACTCGACGCGCGGCACGGTGTAGTCCGCTGCCGTGCGGGCGGCGTTGCGCGTCCGGGTCGCGGCCTTCTGCGCGGCCTCGTCGACCTTGGGGGGTACATGGGTGAGCGCCTGTTCGATACGCGGTGCGAGGTGTGCGCCGTACTGGACGCGGGCCTGCGCCGCTGCCTTCGACACCTTGGGCGCGAGCCGCGCACGAGCCTCGTGCGCGTAGTGCGTGGCCTGTTCCTTGGCCGTGTCGGCGTAAGGCGCCACCACTTCCGCGGCGTGCTGCGCGCTGTCCTTCGCCGAGTAGGTTGCGGCGCGCACGCTGTCGATGCGGGTCACGGGATCCTCCTCATTGGTGGCGGGTAGGTACTCCGCCTATCCACCCAATTCGAAATCATGCCCGCTGACGCCTTGGGCGCCATGCGGGGCGGGCATCCGGGTCATGAACGTCATTCTCTGGCAATACGGTGCAAGGGGAGCGTGTCGCCGACGATGCCACGGTTCGTGTCCGCGCGCTCCGTGTCGTCGGGCACTTGGCCGCATTTATCCCGCAGGAAGTGTGGGAAAGGTGCAGGAAAGCGAGCAACAAGGTGAGTGCCGCCCTTCCCGGTGCTGTGACCGCGCTGTGGACCGGGTTCCCCGTGCGAGGATCGGTGGTCATCAGCGGAGACTTACGGAAGGCAGACCGTGGCCGAGCAGCTTTACGCCACTTTGAAGACCAGTCTGGGCGACATCGAGATCCGGCTGCTGCCGAACCATGCCCCCAAGACGGTCAAGAACTTCGTCGATCTCGCCCAGGGCGAGCGCGAGTGGACCAACCCGGAGACCGGCCGGAAGTCCACCGACAAGCTGTACGACGGCACTGTCTTCCACCGTGTCATCAGCGGTTTCATGATCCAGGGCGGCGACCCGCTGGGCAACGGGACGGGCGGCCCCGGCTACGAGTTCGGCGACGAGTTCCACCCCGACCTCGCGTTCGACAAGCCGTACCTGCTGGCGATGGCCAACGCCGGACCGGGCACCAACGGGTCGCAGTTCTTCGTGACCGTGTCGCCCACCGCCTGGCTGACCGGGAAGCACACGATCTTCGGCGAGGTCGCCGGGGAGGCGGGCAAGAAGGTCGTGGACGCCATCGCGGCGGCTCCGACCAATCCGCGCACCGACCGTCCGCTCCAGGACGTGGTGATCGAGTCGGTCGTCATCGAGACCCGGTGATCCGCGGGGTGGCCGGCCTCCCGGGCCGCTGACCCGGCCGGCCGCCGCCCTGCGGGAACCAACCGCCCTGCTCATCCGTACTGTTACATAACGGGCGAGCGGGGCGGTCGCATGTGTGCCCCCTGCACGGACGAGGACCGAAGGGGCCGTGACCGATGGACCAGCAGCCGCCGGAAGACCAGGACAGGTCCGCGGCCGCGGGCGGTCCCCCCACGTGTTACCGGCACCCGGGCAGGGAGACGGGAATCCGCTGCACGCGGTGCGAGAGGCCGATCTGTACGGACTGCATGATCGAGGCGTCGGTGGGCTTCCACTGCCCGGAGTGCGTCCGTCAAGGATCGGGTACGGGTCACCACCCCGCGGCGAACCGGCCGCGGACGCTGGCGGGCGGGAGCGTGGCCGCCGACCCCAGGCTGGTCACCAAGATCCTGCTCTCCATCAACCTCGCCGTCTTCATCGCGGTCTCGGTCGGTGGCCGTTCACTGCTCGACGATCTGCTGCTGTTCGGCCGTGCCTACTCGGGCGATCCGTCGGCCGGCATCGAAGGTGTGGCGGAGGGGCAGTGGTACCGGCTGGTGACGTCGATGTTCCTGCACCAGGAGGTGTGGCACATCGCGTTCAACATGCTGGGGCTGTGGTGGCTCGGCGGACCCCTGGAGGCCGCGCTGGGCCGTGCCCGGTACCTCGCGCTCTACCTGCTGTCGGGGCTGGCGGGCAGCGCGCTCACCTATGCGGTCGAGGACCCCGGCCAGGGCTCGCTCGGCGCCTCAGGGGCGGTCTTCGGACTGCTGGGTGCCACGGCCGTGCTGATGCGCCGGATGAACTACGACATGCGGCCGGTGATCGCGCTGCTCGTGGTCAACCTGATCTTCACCTTCAACCCGTGGGGCGGGATCGCCTGGCAGGCGCACGTCGGTGGGCTGGTCGCCGGGGCGCTGATCGCGATCGCCATGGTCCACGCACCCCGGGAGCGCCGGAATCTCGTGCAGTACGGGGCCTGCGGGCTGGTCCTCGTGGCGGTCGTGGTGACCGTCCTCGTCAGGACGGCTGTGCTCACCTGAGCGGAATCCGTTGCTCCAGGGGTGCGGTTGTCCACAGAGTGTGCCGGATCTTGTGCATGACGTGGGGAACAGGTGTGCCCCTTGTCGCTGGACCGAGTTTTACCAGTCAGGACAAGGGGCGTACCCTCGCGCGACGCGTAAGTGTGTAGTCACACCGGCGTCAACTTCGAGGGAAGTTATCCACAGATCGTCTGACCTTTTCCCCTACCTGTGGATAACTCTGTGGGTAACTCAGGGCAGAGCTACTTCCACTGCGTGGAGACTCCGAAGCCACCGGCGATGAAGCCGAAGCCCACCACGATGTTCCAGTTGCCGAGAGCGTCGACCGGCAGGTCGCCCTCGGTGACGTAGAAGACCACGATCCAGGCCAGACCGATCAGGAAGAGCGCCAGCATCACCGGCGCCACCCAACTGCGATTGGTCAGCTTTATGCTCGTCGACTGCTTGGCCGGCGGAGGCGTGAAATCTGCCTTCTTGCGGATACGTGACTTCGGCACGAGGGACTCTCCTGTCGATGCGCTGCGTGACCGCGCAGGGATCTGTGGCTGGCGCCGGGGCGCGAGGGGGAATGCTGCCTCCCCGGGGCGTCCGTTAGCGTAGTGCTTCCGTGGCGCCTAAGGAGATAAGGGTACGTTGAGCAATTCTGCCGACTCTCCTCGAGACCCGGCCGGGCGCATGTCCCGATGGCCGGTCCAAGGCCTCACCGCTGCCGTTTTCGCACTGGCCGGGCTGATCTTCGTCACCAGCGCCAATACGGCCAAGGGGACCGATATCCGGACCGACTCCTCTCTGCTGAAGCTCTCCGACCTCATTCAGCAGCGCAGCGAGAACAACGCGGAGCTGGACGAATCGACCGCTTCCGTGCGCGCGGACATCGACACCCTCGCCCGGCGCGACGACGGCAGCACCCGCGCCGAGGACGCCGAGCTCGACGCGCTGGAGAAGGCCGCGGGCACCACGGAGGTCACCGGTGAGGCGCTCTCCGTCACGCTGAACGACGCCCCTGCCGACGCCACCGCCAACCCCGGGTACCCCGAGCCGCAACCCAACGACCTGGTGATCCACCAGCAGGACCTGCAGGCCGTCGTCAACGCCCTCTGGGAAGGCGGCGCCCGCGGGATCCGGGTGATGGACCAGCGGCTGATCTCCACCAGCGCGGTGCGCTGCGTCGGCAACACGCTGATCCTGCAGGGCCGGGTCTACTCGCCTCCGTACAAGGTCACCGCCGTCGGTGACCCCGGGAAGCTGCGGCAGGCGATCGACGACTCCACGGCCATCCAGAACTACCAGCTGTACGTGAAGGCGTACGGGCTGGGATGGAAGGTCGAGGAGGACGACAAGCTGACGCTTCCCGGCTATTCGGGCACCGTCGATCTCCACTACGCACAGCCTGTCGAGTAGCCCGCGGAAGGCCCGCACGGGACTGCGACGCACGTCCGCACGAGCGGCTTTCCACAGCTGACCCACGCCTGTGCCCCGGCCGTTTAGTCTGGTGCCGTACCGAATGGAGGCAACAGCATGTACGGCTGGATCTGGCGGCACCTGCCGGGCAACGCATGGGTGCGGGGCTTCATCTCGCTCGTGCTGGTCCTGGCCGTTGTCTACGCGCTCTTCCAGTACGTCTTCCCCTGGGCGGAGCCTCTGCTCCCGTTCGGTGATGTGACGGTGGACGGCGAAGGCACCAGCGGAGCGGGGTCCGGTCAGTGAGCGCACGCATTCTCGTCGTCGACAACTACGACAGCTTCGTCTTCAACATCGTCCAGTACCTCTACCAGCTCGGCGCCGAGTGCGAGGTGGTGCGCAACGACGAGGTGACCACGGCGCACGCCGAGGACGGCTTCGACGGCGTCCTGCTGTCGCCCGGCCCCGGTACACCCGAGCAGGCGGGGGTCTGCATCGAGATGGTCCACCACTGTGCGCGGAGCGGGGTGCCGGTCTTCGGCGTCTGCCTGGGGATGCAGTCGATGGCCGTCGCGTACGGCGGTGTCGTGGACCGCGCGCCGGAGCTGCTGCACGGCAAGACCTCCCCCGTGCTGCACGAGGGCAAGGGCGTGTTCGCCGGTCTGCCGTCCCCGTTCACCGCGACGCGTTACCACTCGCTCGCCGCCGAGCCGGCGACGTTCCCGTCCGTGCTCGAAGTCACCGCACGCACCGCCGACGGCATCATCATGGGGCTGCGCCACCGCGAACAGGCGGTGGAGGGAGTGCAGTTCCACCCCGAATCGGTGCTCACGGAGCACGGTCACCTGATGCTCGCCAACTGGCTGGAGCAGTGTGGTGACGAGGGCGCGGTCGCGAGATCGGCGGGGCTCGCCCCGGTGGTGGGCAAGGCCGCCGCGTGACCTCACTCCGCCCCTCCGCCGGGCAGGAAGGCCCGTACGCGCAGGGTGCGTACGAGCCCGACGGCACGTTCGAGGCGGCGGTGGAGCAGCTCGCCGACCCGCTGAACGATCCGCTTCCGGGGCAGCGGCCCACGGACCCGTCGGCGGGGCAGCACACCTCGCCCTGGTTCCGGGCGGAGGGCCCCCAGGACAGCGGAACGCGCCAGATGCCCCAGACGGCGCCCCAGGGGCCCGCGGAGACCCCGGGCGAGTGGTACGACCCGGAGGGGTATCAGAGGGACTGGTACGGGCACCAGGGGCCGGAGACAGCTCCTGGTGCGCCGAGCGTCCAGGGGACCGCGGTGATACCCGGTCAGGGGACGCCGCCCCCGGCCCGGGCAGCAGCTGACCCGGGCCCCGTGGAAGCTTTCGCCGACGTCCGTCCGGACCCTGCGCGGCCCGTTGCCGACGTCGGTCCGGTCCTGCACGACGAGACCATGGCGCTGCGGACCGCCGACACCCGGCGAGCGTCGGAGCCGGACGGATCCGACACCTCCGGGCCCGCTCCCGAACCGCCGGCGACAGGCGGCCGGGCCGAGCGCCGCCGGGCGGCCAAGGGGCACGGCAGACGGCGGGGCGAACCCAGGCGCGCCACGGAGCCCGAGGCGGCGGAGCCCGCGGTCCCGATGTCACGGCTGGAGGCCCGGCGCGCGGCCCGTGCCGCCAAGGACAGCCCCGCCGTCGTCGCCAGCCGGGTAGTCGGCGAAGTGTTCATCACCTTCGGCGTGCTGATGCTTCTGTTCGTCACGTACCAGCTGTGGTGGACCAACGTCCGCGCCGACCAGATCGCCGGCCGGGAGACGAGCAAGATCCAGGACGACTGGGCCAACGGCGAGCGCAGCCCGGGGGCCTTCGAGCCCGGCCAGGGGTTCGCCATCATGCACATCCCCAAGCTGGACGTGGTCGCCCCGATCGCGGAGGGCATCAGCAAGGAGAAGGTCCTCGACCGCGGCATGATCGGTCACTACGCCGAGGGCAAGCTGAAGACCGCCATGCCGTCGGACGAGCAGGGGAACTTCGCGGTGGCCGGTCACCGCAACACCCACGGGGAGCCCTTCCGCTACATCAACAAGCTGAAGCAGGGCGACGCGATCGTGGTCGAGACGCAGGACGCCTACTACACGTACGAGATGACCAACATCCTTCCGCAGACGTCGCCGTCCAATGTGTCCGTGATCGACGAAGTGCCCCAGGGCTCCGGCTTCACCGGCCCGGGCAGGTACATCACGCTGACGACGTGCACCCCGGAATTCACGAGTACGTACCGAATGATCGTGTGGGGCAAAATGGTCGAGGAACGGCCGCGCAGCAAGGGGAAGCCCGACGCGCTCGTCGGCTGACGCGAGCTGGACGACATCACGACAGGGACGGGTGCGGTGGCAGCGAGGACCGAGCACGAAGAGCGCACCGACGAGCCGGCGGCCCCGGTCCGGCGCAGGAGCCGCCACCCCGTCGCGACGGCGGTGAGCCTCTTCGGCGAACTGCTGATCACCGCCGGGCTGGTGCTGGGCCTGTTCGTCGTCTATTCGCTGTGGTGGACCAACGTGCTGGCCGACCGTGAGGCGGACAAGCAGGGCAGCACCGTCCGCGACCGCTGGGCGGGCGGCCCGGGAGCGCTGGACACCAGGGACGGCATCGGCTTCCTGCACGTCCCCGCCATGAGGAACGGCGAGGTGCTGGTCAAGAAGGGCACCGACACCGAGACGCTCAACAACGGCATCGCCGGCTACTACACGGACCCCGTGAAGTCGGCCCTCCCCTCGGACGCTCAGGGCAACTTCGCGCTCGCCGCGCACCGGGACGGGCACGGCGCCAAGTTCCACAACATCGACAAGGTGAAGAAGGGCGACGCGGTCGTCTTCGAGACCAAGGACACGTGGTACGTCTACAAGGTCTTCGCGGAGCTGCCGGAGACGTCGAAGTTCAACGTCGACGCGATCGCCCCGGTGCCCAAGGAATCGGGCGTGAAGAAGGCCGGCCGCTACATCACGCTGACGACGTGCACCCCGGTCTACACCTCGAAGTACCGCTACATCGTCTGGGGCGAGCTCGTGCGGACCGAGAAGGTGGACAGGGACCGCACGAAGCCGGCGGAGCTGCGGTAGTCACGGACGAACGCACAGGGCCCCGGTCACCGTTGAGGTGACCGGGGCCCTGTGCGTGTACGCACGGCGTTACGCGGGTCAGTCCTCGGAGCCGGACTGGCCGCCGATGATGCCGCCGCCGAGGGTGGTGAGGGTGACCGTGGAGCCCTTGGCGACCGGGGTGTTGGCCCCCGGGTCGGCCTGCACCACCATGGCGTTCGGCTTGTCCGACGAGTTGGGCGCGAGTGCGACCACGAGGCCCAGTCCTTCGAGCGTGCCCTTCGCCTGCTGGAACCGCTGACCGACGATGTCAGCCGGAATGGTGACCTGTTCGGGCTGAGCCGGTCCCTTGGACACCTTCAGGACGATCTGGACGTCCTTGGACTGCTCGCTCGGACCCGTGGGGGTCTGCTCGATGACCGTCCCGGCGGCCTCCTCCGAGTCGACATCCTGCTTCGACACGTTGGTGAACCCGAGGCCGTTCAGCTGTGCCACGGCCGCGTCGTAGGAGCGGGTGCGCACGTCGGGCATCGGCACGGTGGCCTCCTTGGCCACGGTGATCGTGACCTCGGTGTCCTTCTCCACCTTCGAACCGCCCTCGGGGTCCTGGGAGATGACCGTGTCCACGGTCTTCTCGGACTCGGCGGTCTCGACGTTCACCGTGAAGCCCTTGTCCTCCAGAGCCTTGCGGGCGCTGTCCTCGGACTTCTCCAGGACGTCCGGGACCTCGACCTTGGGGGCGCCGGTGGAGACGACCACCGTCACGGTCTCGCCCGTCTCCATCTTCTCGCTCGGGGACGGGGACTGGCTGCAGATCTTGCCCTTCTCCTGGTTCGCGCAGGGTTCCTTGGAACCGACCGCCAGTTTGACCTCGGCGTTGTCCGCGCGCCCCTGGGCCTCTTCCATCGTGGAACCGATCAGGTTCGGCACGTCGACCTTGCCGCCGCCGCCGTCGGTGGAGCTGAAGACAGTACGGCCGATGAGGATCGCCCCGATGAGCACCAGGATGCCGGCGACGACCAGGAGGATCGTCGAGGTGTTGCTCTTCTTCTGGCGCCTGCGGCCCGGGCGGTCGTCGTAGCCGTAGCCGCCGTCGTCCGGATTGACCGGAGGCAGCATGGACGTCTGGGCGCCACCCTGGTCCGCCGCCCGCAGGGCGGTGGTGGGCTGGTCGTTGTTGTAGCCGTCGTACCCGCCGTAGCCCGCCGCTCCCATGGCCGCCGTGGCCGCGACCGGCTGGCCGTCGAGGCAGGCCTCGATGTCGGCCCGCATCTCGTCGGCCGACTGGTAGCGGTAGTCCGGGTCCTTGGTCAGCGCCTTCAGGACGATGGCGTCCATCTCGGGCGTGATCTCGGGATCGAAGTTGCTCGGAGGCTGCGGCTCCTCACGGACGTGCTGGTACGCGACCGCGACCGGCGAGTCCCCGACGAACGGCGGCCGGACCGCGAGCAGCTCGTAGAGCAGGCAGCCGGTGGAGTACAGGTCGGAGCGTGCGTCGACCTGCTCGCCCTTGGCCTGCTCCGGGGAGAGGTACTGGGCGGTGCCGATGACCGCGGCGGTCTGGGTCATCGTCATGCCGGAGTCGCCCATGGCGCGGGCGATACCGAAGTCCATGACCTTGACCTGGCCGGTGCGCGTCAGCATGACGTTCGCCGGCTTGATGTCACGGTGGACGATCTGGGCGCGGTGCGAGTACTCCAGGGCCTGGAGGATCCCGACCGTCATCTCGAGGGTCCGCTCCGGCAGCAGCTTGCGGCCGGAGTGCAGGAGCTCTCTGAGCGTCGATCCGTCGACGTACTCCATCACGATGTACGGGATGGAGACACCGTCGACGTAGTCCTCGCCGGTGTCGTAGACGGCGACGATCGCGGGGTGGTTGAGCGAGGCGGCCGACTGGGCCTCACGGCGGAACCGTGCCTGGAAGGACGGATCGCGGGCGAGGTCGGCCCGCAGCGTCTTCACAGCGACGGTGCGGCCGAGCCGGGTGTCATGCGCGAGGTAGACCTCGGCCATGCCACCACGGCCGAGCACCGAGCCCAGCTCGTACCGGCCGCCGAGGCGACGCGGCTCTTCCATAACTGATCCAGCCCTCTCCGTCAGTCCCGACCGCACCCGTGTGTGGTCCGGCGGTGCGCTGTTCGCGCATACGCTACCGGGCACGCCCGGCGTGATCGGCCCGCATCCGTCAGCTGATATCCGACCGGTATCCCAATGTGCTGGTGTGAACAGAAGTTGTGACGGGTGTCACTACTTTCCGTCGAGTACCGCCTTCATCACGTTCTTGGCGATCGGAGCGGCCAGCCCGCCGCCGGAGATGTCGTCCCGGTTGGCGTTGCCGTCCTCGACCACCACGGCGACGGCGACCGGGGAGCCGCTGTCGGTCTTGGCGTACGAGATGAACCAGGCGTACGGCTTCTCGCTGTTGTTGAGGCCGTGCTGGGCGGTACCCGTCTTGCCACCGACAGTGACGCCGTCGATCTGCGCGTTGGTTCCCGTGCCGTCCTGGACCACGGTCTCCATCATCTGCTGCACCTTCTGGGCGTTCTCCGCCGAGAGCGGCTCGCTGAGCTGCTCCTTCTCGTGCGTGTAGATGACGTCCAGGTTCGGCGCCTGGCGCTGGGCGACCATGTACGGCTGCATGAGCTTGCCGTCGTTGGCGATCGCGGACGCCACCATGGCCATCTGGAGCGGGGTCGTGCGGTTGGACGCCTGGCCGATGCCCGCCATGGCGTTCTGTGGCCGGTTGTCCTTGGGGTAGACGCTGGCGTCGGCGCGGACCGGCGTGAAGACCTCGTCGTTGAAGCCGAACTTGTCGGCCTGCTCGATCATCTTCTCGTTGCCGAGGTCGTCGCTCATCTTGCCGAAGACGGTGTTGCAGGAATAGCGCAGCGCCACCCGGAGCGAGGCGTCCTCGCAGGGGATGTTCCCCTCGTTCTGCAGCAGGTTGGTCGACTGCGGGAGCCGCCAGGGCAGCGGGGAGTCCGTCTTGGCGTCGATGTCGGTGTAGAGGCCGTTCTCCAGCGCCGCGGCGGCCGTGACGACCTTGAACGTCGAGCCGGGCGGGTAGGTCTCCCGCAGGGCCCGGTTCAGCATCGGCTTGTCCTCGTCCTTGAGGAGCTTCTGCCGGGCGTCCGAGTCCTTCATGGAGTTGCCCGCGAAGACCGAGGGGTCGTACGAGGGAGTGCTGGCCAGCGCCAGGACGGCGCCGGTCTGCGGATCGAGCGCGGCGACGGCGCCCTTCTTGTCGCCCAGCCCCTCGAAGGCGGCCTTCTGGGCGGCGCCGTTGAGGGTGGTGACGATGTTCCCGCCGGTCTTCTTCTCGCCGGTGAACATCGACAGCGTGCGGTCGAAGAACAGGTCGTCACTGTTGCCGGTGAGGATGCCGTCCTCGATGCTCTCCAGCTGCGAGGAGTCGAAGGCCTGCGAGGAGTAGCCGGTGACGGGCGCCCACATGGGGCCGTTCTTCCAGACCCGCTTGTACTTGAAGTCGCTGTCCGTGGTCTCGACGGAGCCGGTGACGGGCTCGCCGTCGACGATGATGTTGCCGCGCTCGTGAGCGTAGCGCTCGATCTGGACGCGGCGGTTGTGCTCGTTCGCGTTGAGTTCGTCGGCACGGACGTACTGGATGTAGTTCGTGCGGATCAGCAGGGCCAGGACGAGGATGCCGCAGAAGATCGCGATCCTGCGGAGCGGCTTGTTCACGGTCGGACCACCTGGGTCATCTCGGCGTCCGGGGACGGTGCGGGGGCCGGGGCGGGACGTCGGGCCGTATCGCTGATTCTGATCAGGATCCCGATGAGCGCCCAGTTGGCGATGACCGACGAGCCACCGGCCGCGAGGAACGGCATGGTCATACCGGTCAGCGGGATGAGCCCCATGACACCGCCGGCGACGACGAAGACCTGGATGGCGAAGGCGCCGGAGAGCCCGATGGCGAGGAGCTTGCCGAAGGGGTCACGCGCGGCGAGTGCGGTGCGGACGCCGCGTTCGACGATCAGCCCGTAGAGCAGCAGGACGGCCATCATTCCGGCGAGGCCGAGCTCCTCACCGACGGTGGCGAGGATGAAGTCGGAGTTGGCGGCGAAGCCGATCAGGTCCGAGTTGCCCTGGCCGAGACCGGTGCCGAGCGTGCCGCCGGAGCCGAAGGCCATGAGGGACTTGGCCATCTGCTCGCTCGCCGCCTCCTTGCCCCAGCCCGCGAACGGGTCGAGCCAGGCGGTGACGCGGTCCTGGACGTGTGGCTCGAACGTCGCCACTCCGACAGCGCCGGCTCCGGACATCAGGAGCCCGAAGACGATCCAGCTGGTCCGCTCGGTGGCGACATACAGCATGACGACGAACATGCCGAAGAACAGCAGCGAGGAACCCAGGTCGGTCTCGAAGACCAGGATGAGGATCGAGAACGCCCAGACCATGAGGATCGGGCCCAGGTCGCGGCCACGGGGCAGGTAGAGCCCCATGAAGCGGCGGCTGGCCAGGGCCAGGGCGTCGCGCTTGACCATGAGATAGCCGGCGAAGAACACCGCGATGATGATCTTGGCGAACTCTCCCGGCTGGATCGTGCCGACGCCGGGGATCTTGATCCAGATCTTGGCGCCGTTCACGGCCGGGAAGAACATCGGGAGGATCAGCAGGAACAGCGCGACCAGCATGGAGATGTAGGTGTAGCGCTGCAGGATGCGGTGGTCCTTGAGGACGATCAGGACGACGACCAGCAGGGCCACACCTACCGCTGAGAACATCAGCTGCTTGGAGGCGGCCGGTGCGAACGTCTTGATCGCCTGGAACCGCTCCGACTGGTCCAGCCGCCAGATGAGGGCCAGACCCAGCCCGTTCAGCAGCGTCGCCAGCGGAAGCAGCAGCGGGTCCGAGTACGGGGCGAACCTCCGCACCGCGAGATGTGCCACACCGCCGAGCAGTGCGAGCCCCAGCCCGTAGCCGAGCATGCCGGCGGGCAGTTCGCCGTTGAGGGCGAGGCCCACATTGGCGTACGCGAACACCGAGATCAGAACGGCGAAGGCGACCAGCACCAGCTCGGTGTTACGGCGGCTCGGCGCGTCGATCGCGCCGATGGTGGTCGTGTTGGTGACAACGCTCATGTGCTGAAGGCCCCCTACGGCTTACTGCTTACCGCACTGCAGGGCCAGCTTCTTCTCTTCCTCCGAGAGGCTGGGGCCAGGAGTGGGAGTTGCGGTCTTGGTCCCCTTGGCGGGAGACGTGGCTGACGTGCTGTCGGAGGCGTTGCCGGTCTCGCCCTTGTCCTTGGCGGCATTGGCGTCCGCCTCGGCCGCGCGGCGCTGCGCGTCCTTCTTGCAGGCGGATGCCTGCGCGTCGAGCTCGCTGATCTTCTTGCGGGCATCGGTGAGGTTGCCCTGGGAGATCGTCGCCTCGACCCGCTTGCGCCAGTACGGCGGCAGGTACTTCAGTTCGATCTTGGTGTCCTCTTCGACCTTCGAGAGGGACACCCAGCCGAGGTCCTGGCTGATTCCGCGGTACAGCGCGACGCTGTCGTCCTTCGTGCCCACGTAGAACTGCGTCTGGGTCCAGCGGTACCCGCCGTAGACGCCACCGCCGATGACCGCCAGCGCGAGCACGATGTAGAACGACCGCTTCAGCCACCTGCGGCGGCCGCGGGGCTTGACGAAGTCGTCGTCGGTGTACGAGTCGAACGCCCCGTCCGGGCCGGAGCCGTAACCCACGTCGTCGCCGCTGCCAGGGGGGCCGAAGCCCCCGGACGGCAGCACGGGGCGGCCGAGGCCGGCCGCACGGCCCGCCGGGGTCTCCATGGCGCGGCCGTCGTTCGCCTGGGCGGCCTGGTTCTCGGCGACGGCGCCGACGATGACCGGGGTGTCGTTGAGCTGCCCGGCCAGGGTGTCGTTGCTGTCGACGTCCAGGACGTCGGCGACGATGCAGGTGATGTTGTCGGGACCGCCGCCGCGCAGGGCGAGCTGGATGAGGTCCTGGATGGTCTCCTGAGGGCCCTGGTAGCTGGCCAGGGTCTCTTCCATCGTCTGGTGAGAGACGACGCCGGAGAGCCCGTCCGAGCAGATCAGATAGCGGTCACCGGCGCGGACCTCCCGGACGGAGAGATCGGGCTCCACGTGGTCGCCGCTGCCCAGTGCCCGCATCAGCAGGGAGCGCTGCGGGTGGGTGGTGGCCTCTTCCTCGGTGATCCTGCCCTCGTCGACGAGGCGCTGGACCCAGGTGTGGTCCTGCGTGATCTGCGTCAGGACGCCGTCACGCAGGAGGTAGGCGCGGGAGTCGCCGACGTGGACGAGGCCGAGACGCTGACCGGTCCAGAGCAGGGCCGTGAGCGTCGTGCCCATGCCCTCCAGCTGGGGGTCCTCCTCGACCATGACGCGCAGCTGGTCGTTGGCCCGCTGGACCGCCGTGCCGAGCGAGGTGAGGATGTCGGAGCCCGGGACGTCGTCGTCGAGCTGCACGAGCGTGGAGATCACCTCGGAGCTGGCGACCTCTCCGGCCGCCTGGCCGCCCATGCCGTCGGCGATGGCCAGAAGGCGGGGGCCGGCGTAGCCGGAGTCCTCGTTGCCTTCCCGGATCATGCCCTTGTGCGATCCGGCGGCGAAGCGCAGGGACAAGCTCATGCGCACCTCGCCCGTCGGTTCGGGGTACAGCCGGTCTCGAGCCACACTGCCCACCCTCCGGTCGGGAGCCGGGCCGGGTCCGTCGTCAGGACCGCGGCGGCTCGCTCGCTCCGCTCGCTCATTGTCGTACTACTTCCGCAGCTCGATGACGGTCTTGCCGATGCGGATCGGCGCGCCCAGCGGAACAGGTGTCGGGGTGGTGAGCCGGGTCCGGTCGAGATAGGTGCCGTTGGTGGACCCGAGATCCTCGACGATCCACTGGCCGTCACGGTCCGGGTAGATCCTGGCATGCCTGCTGGACGCGTAGTCGTCATCCAGCACGATCGTTGAATCGTGCGCCCGGCCCAGGGTGATGGTCTGACCCTGGAGCGCGACGGTGGTGCCGGTGAGCGTGCCCTCGGAGACGACCAGCTTTGTGGGTGCCCCGCGGCGCTGGCGCCCGGACTGCTGGCGCTGCTGAGGAGGAGCCGCTTGCTGTTGGCGTCCCTGCTGCGGACGGGCGTCAGCGGCAGTGCGGCGTGAGCCGCGCTGCGTGACACGCGTACCGAACAGGTCGCTGCGAATGACCTGGACGGCCACGATTACGAATAGCCACAGAACAGCCAGGAAACCTAGCCGCATGACCGTCAGGGTCAGCTCTGACATTGCCCCCGCTTCACCCTTCGGCTTGCCGGTAAACGATGGTGGTGCTGCCCACGACGATCCGCGAGCCGTCGCGGAGCGTAGCGCGGGTGGTGTGCTGCCCGTCTACCACGATGCCGTTGGTAGACCCGAGATCCTGGATCGTCGAGGGCGTTCCGGTCCGGATCTCACAGTGCCGGCGCGATACGCCGGGGTCGTCGATCCGCACGTCGGCGTCGGTGCTTCGTCCCATCACCAACGTCGGGCGGGAGATCTGATGGCGGGTGCCGTTGATCTCGATCCAGCGCCGTACCTGGGCGTCCGGCATGGGGCCGGACGCGGCCGGCGGGCGCCAGTCGCTGGAAGGGCCTCCGGAGCGCCCTGCGCCCGGCGGCGGGGCCGGGGGCATGGGAGGGGCGGAAGCCGGTGGGTAACCGTAGCCACCCTGCCCCTGAGGGGCGGCGGGGCGGTTCGGCTGGGCGTAGGGAGCGGGGCCGCCCTGCTGGCCCTGCTGTGACGAACTCGACGCCAGGGTCCGGCTGCGTACGCGGTAGAGACCCGTGTCGAGGTCGTCCGCCTTCTCCAGGTGGACCTTGATCGGCCCCATGAAGGTGTAGCGCTGCTGCTTGGCGTAGTCACGTACGAGGCCGGACAGCTCGTCCCCCAGCTGGCCGGAGTACGGGCTGAGGCGCTCGTAGTCCGGGGTGCTGAGCTCGACGATGAAGTCGTTCGGCACGACGGTCCGCTCGCGGTTCCAGATCGACGCGTTGTTGTCGCACTCGCGCTGAAGGGCTCCCGCGATCTCGACCGGCTGCACCTCGGACTTGAAGACCTTGGCGAAGGTGCCATTGACCAGACCTTCGAGACGCTGCTCGAAACGCTTCATGACTCCCATGGGGCACCTCCTCCGGTGTCGTCATCCCTGTACTGCCTACTGATCGTATCCACGCGTGGGGAAATCGGCTGGTTCCCCTTGTCTGCACAGTGGATGAGTGTCACCTCTCACACGGATCGTAGAGGTGCCCTCCTGACAGTGTCCCGCACTCCGGGTGCACTCAGGAGGAGTGGGGCCAGGCTTTCCGCGTTCCCGGTTCCCCTCGTGGGTTCGGCGAAACAACGGATGTGAATCCACCCTGTCCAGCGTGCTAATCTTCCGGATGTCGCCAGGCGCTCACACCACTCGGTGAGAGAGTCTGAAAGCACCACTCATGCGCGAGTGGCGGAACGGCAGACGCGCTGGCTTCAGGTGCCAGTGTCCTTAGGGACGTGGGGGTTCAAATCCCCCCTCGCGCACAACAGGCAGTCGCTTGCGACCGCCGGGTTGGTTCGACAGAACCCCCGCACCGGATAGATCTGGTGCGGGGGTTCTTCGTTGTCCGGGGTTCTTCGGTGGCCGAGCCGGGTGTGTGAGGGGCGCTGTGATGAAGCCCGCATCCACCTCGGAAGCACGGCCCTGGGCGGCTCCTGTTTCACGTGAAACGTCGGATCCACACCAAAGAGACCTTTCGTGCGGGCCCGTCCGTCAGTGGGCGCCTCAGGCGGCGAGGCGCGCTGCGAGGGCCTTGGCCTTCTCCGCGGCGTCGGAGAACGCCCGGGTGCGGGATGCCTCGGCGAGGGGGATGAGCTCGGCCATCTCGGGCTTCGAGTGCGCCAGCGTCAACTCCGGGACGATGAAATCGACTTCGGCTCCCAGCATGCCCGTCAGTACCTTCTCCAGGTAGTTCTGGACGAACTCGAACTCCTCACGCGGCGTGCCGGGGGCGTACGAGCCGCCTCGGCTGGCCACAACGGTGACGGGCGTGCCGGCGACGGGACTGTCGGGCCCCGCGTTGTGGCCGACGATGATCACCTGGTCGAGCCACGCCTTGAGGGTGGACGGGATGGAGAAGTTGTACATCGGCGCGCCGATGAGCACGGCGTCCGCAGCGGCCAGCTCGGCCGCCAACTCCCCTCGTAGCGGGTCCTCGGCGCCGGCTGCTACGGCCGACGCGTCCAGGTGCGGCAGGGGCGTGGCGGCGAGATCGCGGTAGACGACCTCGCCGTCGGGGTGCTGCTCACGCCAAGCCGTGACGAAGGCGGCGGTGACCTCACGGGATGTGGAGCCGTGGGGGAAAACGGCGGAGTCGAGGTGCAGAAGCGTGGCCATGGGGATCTCCGTGCGAGTCGGGTGGGCGGATCGGTGCGAGCCACGAATGAGGGGCGTGGACAGGGGAGCGCGATCCGGCTTTTCAGTACGTACCTAGTAATAACATAGTCCCTTACTTTTCATAAGCCCCGCACTCCGGCGCAGTACGCTGGGGGCATGGCGGATCACAGCGAGCAGGCCTGTCGGCAGGTGGACGGGAGTATCACGCGCGTCTTCGAGCTGTTCGGGAAGCGCTGGACGGGCCCGATCGTCTCGGTGCTGATGCAGCGCCCGGTGCACTTCGCGGATCTGCGTCGAGCGATTCCGGGCATCAGTGAGCGGATGTTGTCGGACCGGCTGTCCGAGCTGGGAGCGGCCGGTCTCGTGGTGCGTGAGGTCGACGAAGGGCCCCCGCTGCGGGTCGCGTACCAGCTGACGGAGGCGGGCGCCGCGATGGAGCCCGCGCTCGAGGAGCTCGGGCGGTGGGCCGACGCCTATCTCGGGGGCCCGAGGGGCTGCTGACCTGTTGCCCCGGTGGTCCGAGGGGCTGCTGACCCGCCGCCGGCCGTCCCGCGGCGGAGGCCGGGTGTCTATCGGGGTGCGGTGTCCTCTCCCGCCGCGTTGTAGCGCAGCAGGTACTCCGCGAACTGTTCGAGATCGTCCGATGTCCACGCGCCGAGGCGTTTCCGGTAGGCGGCGCGCCGACTGGCCTGGGTCGAGGCGAGTGCCTGGGTGCCGGCGTCGGTGGGGTGCAGTACCTGGATGCGCTGGTCGTCCGGGTCCGGATGGCGCTCGACCAGGCCGAGCTTCTCCAGTGCCGCCACCTGTCGGCTGACCGTCGACTTGTCCAGCATGTAGTGCGCCGCCAGGTCGGTAGCGCGGCAGCCGTGCCGGTCGTCGATATGGGCGAGCAGCGTGTACGAGACCAGCGGCAGGTCCGGGTGGAGCCGTGCCGCGGTGGAGCGTGCGCGGCGCGCGAAAGCGGTCAGCTCGCGCTGGATGACGTCCAGCGACTCCTCGCGTTCCCGGGGGGTGTCTGCCACGTGAATCACCTTCTCGAACTTTAGTTGTATGCTACAACGAGACTAGTAGTTGTAAAAGCCAACTATTGGAGGAGTGGTCGAATGTCCGCAGGTCCGAGCTCCGCCTCCGGCTCAACCGCCGGTGCGCTGCGTCATGTGCTCAGCCATCTCATTACGCCGCTGCTGATGTGCATCGGTATGGGACTTGCCTATCTGGGGGCCTTTCACGCCCCGGAGCCGCACGACCTGAGGGTGGACGTCGTCGGCTCGGGAGCGAGCGCGCAGGTGCTTGCCCAGACCTTGCAGGACAAGGGCGACGGTGCATTGAGTGTGGGTACCGTAGCGGACCGCGACATCGCGGTGAACCACCTGAGGACGCAGCAGAGTTACGGCGCGTACGTCCCGGGCGGCAGCCCTGAGCTCCTCGTCGCCACCGCTGCCTCGGACACCAGCGCGACGGTGGTCCAGAAGGTCTTCACCGAGGTGGCCGCCGGGCAGGGTGCCCCGCTCAAGGTGACGGACGTGGCGCCCACGGCGGATGGTGATCCGACCGGCCAGGGGGTCTTCTTCCTGCTGGTGGCGGTCAGTATCGGGTCGTACGCGTCGGTCGCGGTGATCGGCGGTGCGGGGGCGGTGCTGGCCCTGCGGATCAGGGCCGGGCTGGCCATCGGCACCTCTCTCGTGGTGAGTCTGATCGGAGCCGCGTTCGCGGGGCCGGTGTTCGGTCTGGTGGACCATGGCCTCAGCGGACTCTGGGCGATGGCGTGGCTCTATTCGGCGGGGATCCTGCTGATCGGGGTGGGGTTGCACACCTTCCTCAAGCGGTGGACGACGCTCGGCGTGATGCTGCTCTTCGTCATGCTCAACTTCACGAGTTCCGGAGGCATCTTCCGGCCGGAGGTCCAGCCGGGCTTCTTCGGAGCCCTGCACTCCTTCTGGAACGGTGCGGGATTCGTCGAAGGGGTGCGCAGCCACGTGTACTTCGGCGGGCACGCCCTGGGCGGGCACCTGCTGGTGCTGGCTCTGTGGTTCGTGGCCGGTCTGGCCGTTCTGGGGGTGGCGGGCCTGGCCGAGGCGAAGCGGCGTCGCGAGGAGGCGGAGAAGGCGCGTGAGGCGGCGGCCGTGCGGGCCGCGGCCGGGGCGGAGGAGGAGATGGAGGAGGCCGTCGGGGTGTGACGGTCCGGCGCCAGGGCTCTGTGCGCAGGCACGGAGGCCCGGCCTCTGCGGGAGGTTGTCCACAGGCCGGCTCCCGAGTTGTCCACAGGGGCAGACGGCTGTCGCGGACGGTTGTACCGTCGTCCGCAGTTGATGTTGGTCGGACGGGACGGCTGGACGAGGCGGGGGAGGCGGCGCACCATGGGCGAAGTCGAGGCGACGGTGCCGGCACAGCGGATGACCGGGGACGGGCGTATCCCGGTCGTTCCCGGATTCGCTCGGCGCGTGGCCGCAGGGGTGCGGCCCGGACCTGGGGCGGCTTCCCCGAAGTCGGCCGGTAAGGCACTGAGGCTCCAGGTGCCCCGGTCCGCGCACAGTTCGCTGGACCTGCCCGCCGGGAGGCCGGACGCGGTCCAGGCGGTCGAGGAGTCGAACGAGGGCCGGGTGCCCGGCCTCACGCCCATACGGGTGGGGCGGATGGCAGCGACGCCGTTCGCGTTCCTGCGCGGCTCGGCCGGTCTGATGGCGCACGACCTGATGGGTACTCCGGTCACGGGCGTCGGCGCCCAGCTCTGTGGTGACGCGCACGCGGCCAACTTCGGGCTGTACGGCGACGCGCGCGGCAACCTGGTCATCGATCTCAACGACTTCGACGAGACCGTGTTCGGGCCGTGGGAGTGGGATCTCAAGCGGCTCGCCACGTCGCTGGTGCTCGCGGGCAGGGAGGCGGGGGCGGACGAGGCCACCTGCCGGCAGGGTGCGTACGACACGGTGGGCGCGTACCGCCGCACGATGCGTCTGCTGGCTGGGCTGCCCGCACTCGACGCGTGGAACGCCATCGCGGACGAGGAGCTCGTCTCGCACACCGACGCCCGGGACCTGCTCGGGACGCTGGAGCGGGTGTCCGCGAAGGCCAGGAACAACACGAGTGCCCGCTTTGCCGCCAGGTCCACGGAGGAGGCCGAGGACGGCGCTCGCCGGTTCGTCGACTCACCGCCCGTGCTGCGGCGTGTGCCCGACGCGGAGGCTGCGGCCGTGGCGGCGGGGCTGGAGGGCTACGTCGGGACGATCTCGGAGGACAGGGTTCCGCTGCTTGCCCGTTACGCGATCCACGATGTGGCGTTCCGGGTGGTCGGCACGGGAAGCGTGGGGACCCGGTCGTATGTGGTGCTGCTGCTCGACCACCGCGGCGAGCCGCTGGTGCTGCAGGTGAAGGAGGCCCGCCCGTCCGCGCTCTCCCCCTATCTCGGGCGGATCGGCTTCGACGTGCCGGACGTGGTGCACGAGGGGCGCCGGGTGGTGCTCGGACAGAAGCGGATGCAGGTCGTCAGCGACATACTGCTCGGCTGGGCCGAGGTCGACGGCCGGCCGTATCAGGTACGCCAGTTCAGGAACCGCAAGGGGAGCGTGGATCCGGCCGCGCTCGCTGCGGACCAGGTCGACGACTACGGGCGGATGACCGGCGCCCTGCTGGCCCGGGCCCATGCGCACAGCGCCGACCCCCGACTGCTCGCGGGTTACTGCGGGAAGAACGCCGAGCTGGACGCGGCGGTGGCTGATTTCGCCGTGGCGTACGCGGACCGGACCGAGGCGGATCATGCCGAGCTCGTCCGGGCTGTCCGAGCCGGGCGAATAGCCGCTGAGCTCGGGGTCTGAGCGGGTCCTGCGGCCACCGTGTGTCTTCACGGCGCGGGCCGTGGCCATACGCTGGACGGGTGACCCACGAAGCCGCCGGGGTGCCGACCACCCGGAACGACGAAGACCGGCAGAACCAGGACCGGCAGGACGCGCCGAAGCACGCGCGGGATGTGCCGCGGCACGCGGAGGACGCGTCGCGGGGTGACGGCCTGCGGGCGGGCCCGGACGATGCGCCGGAGGCGGGTCCCGCCTCCGGCGACGCGGCTGGTGATCCGGCAGGCGGGGCGGCCGGTGAGGTCGGCGGTGACGCGGTGGGTGAGGGAGCCGCACCTCGACCCGAGGAGCGGCTCGCCAAGGCTGTGCGGGTGGCCGAGCAGGCGCTGATCGAGTTCGAGATCGCGGTGGAGACCTTCCGGGTGGAGGTGGAGAACTTCTCCCGGCTGCATCACCAGAAGCTCGGCCCGATGTACGCCCGCCTCGACGAGCTCGACGCGCAGATCGCGGAGGCGCGGGCCGCGAGGACCGGCGATCCGGAGGACCTGCGCAAGGCCCAGGAGGCACGGGCGATCGTCATGCCTATGCCCGGGGTCGAGGAGCTCTTCCACGACTGGATGGACTCGGATGGCCTCTCGCCCGAGGCCTCGGCCATGCTCACCGACCAGCCCGTCCGGCCGCCGAAGCGGGTCAGGCCGAGCGAGGAGGCGCGCAAGCTCTACCGGGAGCTCGCCCGTCAGGCACACCCGGACCTGGCACCGGACGAGACGGAGCGGGCGCGGCGGGACGAGTTCATCGCCCGGGTCAACGCGGCCTACGGGCGCGGCGACGTGGCGTTGCTGAAGGAGCTGGCCGCGGAGTGGGCGGCGGGGCCTGTGACGCCGGAGCTGCGGCTCAGCGAGAGCGAGGAGCTCTACGCACGGCTGGAGTGGCTCAGCCGCCGTAAGGAGCTGCTGACGGTTCTGGCCCAGGAACTGGAGGAGAGCGCGATCGGCTCGATGCTGCGGATGGCGCCGGACGACCCCGACCGGCTGCTGGACGACATCGGCGAGAAGCTTCTGGCGGAGGTGTCCCAGCGTGAGGGCGAGCTGGCAGGGCTGGTGCAGTAGCGTTCCGGATGACCCTGGTGCGTACGTACGAGAGAAGGCATACCCATGAATTTCGCTCCACTGCCCTCGGTGGACGTCGCGGCGGTTCCGTCGGACGGCTTCGTGCTGGACGTCCGGGAGGCCGACGAGTGGGCGGCCGGGCATGTCGAGGGTGCGCTGCACATTCCCATGAGCGACTTCGTGGGCCGCTTCGGTGAGCTGACCGAGGCGGCCGATGACGGTCGGCGTGTGCATGTGATGTGCCGTGTCGGAGGCCGGTCGGCCCAGGTCACCCAGTATCTGGTGCAACAGGGCATCGACGCCGTGAACATCGACGGCGGCATGCTCGCCTGGGACGGCGCCGGGCGCCCGATGGTCACGGACAACGGGAACGCGGCCTTCGTGCTCTGACCCCTTCCGCGGCGCCGTACGCACGGCGGTCGCACGGCGGCGCCGGTGCGGGCTGGGGCACTGTTCGGGCGGGGCCTTGCGACCTCCTGGGGCGGGCTCAGTGGCTGGCCTGCATCAGTGGTTGGGCGGTCTCAGCGGTCGAAGTCGAGTTCGACTTCCGGGGTGACGGGGTGCGACTGGCAGGCCAGCACGAAGCCTGCCCCGGTCTCCTCCGGTTCCAGGGCGAAATTCCGGTCCATCCGCACCTCGCCCGAGACCAGGAAGGCCCGGCAGGTCCCGCACACTCCGCCCTTGCAGGCATACGGAGCATCCGAGCGGCTTCGCAGAACCGTTTCCAGCAGCGATTCGCCGTCCTGGACCGGCCAGCTGCCCGACCGCCCGTCGAGTGTCGCCGTGAGCCTGCTCTCCGAAGGCGCCGCCACCCTGGCGGCCGTTGGCAGACCCGTCCCCTCGTCGGCGACGTGGAAGATCTCCTGGTGGATGCGTGACCGGTCGGCGCCGAGTGCGCGCAGCGCTTCTTCGGCCCCCCGGACCAGGCCGAGCGGCCCGCACAGGAACCAGCCGTCCACGTCGGGCACGGACAGAAGGGCGGGCAGCAGCCCGGTGAGCCGCTCGCGGTCCAGCCGGCCCGAGGGGAGCCCGGCAGCCTGTTCCTCCCGGGACAGCGCGGTCACCAGCTGGAAGCGGTCCGGGTAGCGGTCCTTGAGGTCCGCCACCTCGTCCAGGAACATCGTCGACGCAGCCGTCCGGTCGCTACGGATCAGACAGAAGCGCGCCGAGGGCTCCCGTCCCAGCAGGGTCGCCGCCATCGACAGCACCGGGGTGATTCCGCTGCCGCCGACGATCGCGGCGAAGTGGCCGGGGCGCGGATCGAGGACGAAACGGCCCATCGGAGCCATCGCCTCCAGCCGGTCCCCCACAGCCAGCTCCTTGAGGGCGTACGTCGAGAACGCGCCTCCGTCAACCATGCGGATGCCCACCCGCAGCAAGGGTTCGCCCGGCTGCTCGGTGGCCGGGGCGCAGATCGAGTACGACCGCCGGATCTCCTCGCCCTCGACGCGGTAGCGCACATTCAGGTGCTGGCCGGGAGCATGGCGGAAGGTCTCGCGCAGTTCGGACGGCACGGCGAAGGTGACGGCCACCGCGTCGTCCGTGATCCGTTCGATCGCGCTGACCCGGAGCGGATGGAACATCTACAACTCCTTGAAGTGGTCGAACGGTTCGCGGCACGTCACACAGCGGCGCAGTGCCTTGCAGGCCGTGGAGGAGAACCGGCTCAGCAGCTCCGTGTCCGTGGAACCGCAGTGCGGACAGCGCACCGAGAGCGTCAGAGGAACCGGCCCGCCGGGCCCGCTCCCCGGCCGAGGCGGCGCTATGCCGAACTCCGCGAGTTTGCGGCGCCCCTCGTCGCTGATGTCGTCGGTCGACCAGGCAGGGGCAAGGACCGTGACCACGGACACCTCACTGACGCCGTGGTCGTGCAGGACACGCTCGATGTCGGCGGACATGGCCTCGATGGCCGGGCAGCCGGTGTACGTCGGGGTGAGCCGCACGGTGACCTTGTCCGGTCCGTCGGCCCGCACGCCGCGGAGCACGCCGAGCTCGTCCAGCGTGAGGACCGGCAGCTCGGGATCGGGAACGGAGCCCGCCAGCCGGTGGAGCTCCGCTTCCAGCGGGGTCTCGGTGGTCACCATGACGCCCCCGGGTGGCTGCGGTGCAGATGCTGCATCTCGGCGAGCATCCGCCCGAAGGGCTCCGTGTGCAGACCCTGCCGGCCCGCTCCGGCCGCCCAGGCGCCGGACTGCGGCCCTGCCGGAAGGGTCAGGGTGGCCCGCTCCACCACGGAGGTGACAGCGGCCAGCCAGCCGTCGCGCAGGGCCTGCGAGTCGACGTCGACTCCTTCGACCGGCTCGAACAGCTCGCCGGTGAACCGCCACAGGGCGTCCAGCGCGACCTGCATGCGCTCATGGCTTTCCGTGGTGCCGTCGCCCAGCCGCAGAACCCACTGCTCCGCGTGGTCCCGGTGATAGGCGACCTCCTTGACCACCTTGGCCGCGAGATCCGCGAACTCGCCCTCGCCGGCGGCCAGTGCCTCGTACAGCCGGTGCTGGTACACGGAGAAGTAGAGCTGGCGGGCGATGGTGTGGGCGAAGTCGCCGTTCGGCTGCTCCACCAGCTGGACGTTGCGGAAGGCTCGCTCCTCACGGAGATACGCCAGCTGGTCCTCGTCCCCGACGAACGAGAGCAGCATCCTGGCCTGACCCAGCAGATCGAGGGCGATGTTGGCCAGGGCCACCTCCTCCTCCAGCACGGGAGCGTGGCCCGCCCACTCCCCCAGCCGGTGCGAGAGCACCAGTGCGTCGTCGCCGAGGGCGAGAGCCGCGCTCACAGGTGCTTCACCCCTTCCGGGATCTCGTAGAACGTGGGGTGGCGGTAGGGCTTGTCCCCGGCGGGCTCGAAGAACGAGTCCTTCTCGTCCGGCGAGGACGCGGTGATCTCCGTCGAGGGGACCACCCAGAGGGAGACGCCTTCCGAGCGGCGGGTGTACAGATCGCGGGCGTTGCGCAGGGCCATCTCGGCGTCCGGCGCGTGGAGGCTGCCCGCGTGGGTGTGGGACAGCCCTCGCCGGGAGCGCACGAACACCTCCCACAGGGGCCAGTCGGTCGAGCTGCTCATGCGGTCGCCTCCACGGGCTGGGCGGCCGCTCCGGCTGTGCCGGGCCGTGCCGCGTGCTTGTCTGCGTATGCCGCCGCCGCGTCGTGGACCCAGGCGCCCTCCTCGTGGGCCGTGCGCCGCTGGGTCAGCCGTTGTTCGTTGCAGGGGCCGTTGCCCTTGAGGACCTCCTGGAACTCCGTCCAGTCGATCGCCCCGTAGTCGTGCTGTCCCAGCTCCTCGTTCCACCGGATGTCGGGGTCGGGGAGGGTGAGCCCCAGCGCCTCTGCCTGCGGGACACAGATGTCGACGAAGCGCCGGCGCAGCTCGTCGTTGGAGTGCCGTTTGATCTTCCAGGCCATCGACTGTGCCGAGTGCGCCGAGGAGTCGTCGGGCGGACCGAACATCATCAGGGAAGGCCACCACCAGCGGTTCACCGCGTCCTGGGCCATCTCGTGCTGGGCGGGGGTGCCGCGGCTCAGGGCGAGCAGCAGTTCGTACCCCTGGCGCTGGTGGAAGGACTCCTCCTTGCAGACCCGGACCATCGCGCGGGCGTACGGGCCGTAGGAGCAGCGGCACAGCGGCACCTGGTTGGTGATCGCGGCGCCGTCCACCAGCCAGCCGATCGCGCCGACGTCCGCCCAGGTCAGCGTGGGGTAGTTGAAGATCGAGGAATAGCGCTGCCGCCCGGCGTGCAGCTTGTCGAGCATCTCCTCGCGGCTGGTCCCCAGGGTCTCCGCCGCGCTGTACAGATAGAGGCCGTGCCCGGCCTCGTCCTGCACCTTCGCCATCAGGATCGCCTTGCGGCGGAGTGAGGGCGCCCGGGTGATCCAGTTGGCCTCGGGCTGCATGCCGATGATCTCGGAATGGGCGTGCTGGGCCATCTGGCGGATCAGTGAGGCCCGGTACGCATCGGGCATCCAGTCCCGCGGCTCGATCCGGTCGTCGGCCGCCACCGCGGCGTCGAAGGCCGCCAGACGCTCCGTGTCCGCCTCGTCCGCCGTGCCTGCTGTCCCCTGCGTCGTCTGGTCCGCAGTCACTGCCGCCATCCCGGGCTCCCTACCGACCGATCGTTCGGTTCATCGGCTTCAATGGTGAGCCGCAGGCCCGTAGGGTGTCAACCCTGTGGATAACTGAGTGGTGATCGACGGTGATCGGGGCGGGATGGATGCGGACCACGGTGGGCGCACCGGAGACGAGAAGAAACTCGCCTGGCCCGGCGTGAAGAACCGCCCGTCAGCGGATCAGGAGGCGGAGGCCGCACCCGCAGGAATACCGGACGCCGGGGCGGCACTCCAACCGGACCCGGCCCCGGTTGCCGCCGCGCCGTCGCCGGACACCGCCGCCGAACCCGGGCCAGGGGCAGGCCCTGGAGGACCCGGGCCCGGACCGGCCGGACGCCGGCCGGGCGGCGGGATGGCGGCGCTCTCGCTTCCGTACCAGGTCGTCGCGGCGCTGGCGCTGTCCGGCCTGGGACTGCTGGCCTGCGCACACATAGCCATGATCTTTCTGCATGTCGCGCCGTCCAACACGCTGACGAAGCAGCACGGCAACGTGGTCGACGACTGGGTCTACCCCGAGTTCGAGCAGAACTGGAAGCTGTTCGCCCCCAACCCGCTCCAGCAGAACATCTCCGTGCACGTACGCGCCGAGGTGGCCGACGACGGCGCTGACGGCAGCAAGGTCACGCGCTGGATGGATCTCTCGCGTGAGGACGGCGAGGCGATTCGCGGCAACCTCCTCCCCAGCCACGTCGACCAGAACGAGCTGCGCCGTGCCTGGGACTTCTACTCCGGGTCCCACGACAGCGAGCACCGCCCCAACGGCCTGCGCGGCGAGCTGTCCGAGCGCTACATTCGCCGCATCGTCATGCTGCGTCTCGCCGAACACGGCTACGGCGGCACGGTCGAGCGCATCCAGGTGCGGTCCGCCGTACGTGCCGTCGGTGCCCCGGCGTGGAGCGACGAGAAGATCAACACCCGGCCGGAGTACACGGAGCTCCCGTGGTGGACCGTCACCCCGTCCGACCTCTCCGGGGCTGCCACGGCGGATGAGGCCTCGCAGGCCGGAAAGGCGGAGCAGTGAGCGCCCCCACCCCCGTCGGTGCGGGCGCCGGGGCGGTCGGTCCTGCGCTCGCCCGCGCCGTCCAGCGCGTCACGGCCACCCCTCTGGGTGCCTACCAGAGCGCCGTCGTCCGGATCGGCGTCTCCGCCACCTGTCTGCTGTTCCTGCTGCGGGAGCTGCCCCACCGACACGAGCTGTACGGGCCCGACGGTCCGTGGAGCTGGGGCATGGCGCGCCGGCTCATCACCAACAACGACTCCTTCACCGCCCTGATGTGGTCGGACTCCACGGTCTGGTTCGAGACCGTGTACGGACTCACGCTGGTGTCGTCCGCGCTCCTGATGGCCGGCTGGCGGACCCGCGCCATGTCCGTCCTGTTCATGGCCGGGGTGCTCTCCCTCCAGAACCGCAGCATCTTCATGGGCGACGGCGGCGACAACGTCATCCATCTGCTGGCCGTCTACCTGATGCTGACCCGCTGCGCGCGGGTGTGGTCCCTGGACGCGCGCCGTGCGTCGCGGGACGCCTCACGTCTCGCGGAGGGCGGGCCGCCGGCGCGTGATGTCGCGGGGCCGGCCCTGTGGGCGGCCCTCGGCTGCGTCCTCCTGCCGGCGACCCTCATGGGAGGACTCGGCGGCACATGGTGGCTGCCGTCCCTCCTGTGGGTGCTGTGGCTGGGAAACGGCGCCTGGTGGGCCCTGAACCGTCGCGCGCCGGACCATGAGCTGCGCGCCCTCCTCGACGTCCTGGCCAACCTCGCGCACAACGCCGCACTCCTCGTGATCATGGCCGAGGTGTGCCTGATCTACGCGACCGCCGGCTGGTACAAGATCCAGGGTTCCCGCTGGCAGGACGGCACCGCGGTCTACTATCCGCTCAAGCTGGATTACTTCACGCCGTGGGCCGGTCTCTCCGGGCTGATCGCGTCCAGCGCCCTGTTGGTCATGGTGCTGACGTATGTGACGGTCATCGTGCAGGTCGCCTTTCCGTTCACCCTGTTCAACCGGCGGGTGAAGAACGTCCTGCTGGTCCTCATGATCGGTGAGCACGCGGGGATCTCGGTCCTGCTGGGGCTGCCCTTCTTCTCCATGGCGATGATCGCCGCGGACGCGGTCTTCCTGCCGACGGTCTTCCTGGTGTGGCTGGGGCACAGGGTGTCGCTCGGCCGGCAGCGCCTGTTCTCACGGACGGCGGGGAGGCTGAGGCTCCCCGGGCAGCGGCGGGCAGGGCAGGAGGACGAGGAGGCCGCGCGCAGCGGCGCCGGCGGTGGCCATACGCTCGTCGGGTGACCAGCGAGACCGGCAGTGCAGAAGAGCCCCGGGCGGCAGCCGCGCCCGACCCCTCCGAGGAACCGATCCAGTACGACGAGGGGTACGGCGCCGTGATCGGGGTCGGTCCGCACCCGTTGCCCTGGCCCGAGGGGGAGCGCTACGACCCCGAACTCCTCGCCCACGGTGACCGGCGCAATGTGGGTGACGGCTACCGGTACTGGACGCGGGAGGCGATCGTCGCCGATCTCGACCTGCGGCGGCACGACTTCCATGTGGCGGTGGAGAACTGGGGCCATGACTTCAACATCGGCTCGGTGGTGCGCACCGCCAACGCCTTCCTCGCGAAGGAGATCCACATCGTGGGGCGGCGGCGCTGGAACCGGCGGGGTGCGATGGTCACCGACCGCTACCAGCATGTGCGGCACCACCCGGACACGGCGGACCTGACGGCCTGGGCGGAGGCCGAGGGACTGCCGATCATCGGGATCGACAACCTTCCCGGGGCCGTGCCGCTGGAGCGGACCGAACTGCCGCGGCGGTGCGTGCTGCTGTTCGGGCAGGAAGGGCCCGGGCTGACGGACGAGGCGCGCAAGCACGCCTCGATGGTGTGCTCGATCGCGCAGTTTGGTTCGACCAGGTCGATCAATGCCGGTGCGGCGGCCGCCATCGCGATGCACGCCTGGGTACAGCGGTACGCGGACGTTCCGGATCCGCGCGACGGGTGACAGACCGGTGGGGTGTGGATCCTCGCGCGGGCCCACACCTCACCGGATGCCGTCGGCCGGACCCGCCCTCAGGCCTGGCGGCGGACCTCCACCACCCGGAAGCGATTGGAGACGAACGCGCCGTCGCAGAGCGCCGCGTTGGCAGCCGGGTTGCCTCCCGAACCGTGGAAGTCGGAGAAGGCCGCCGTCTGGTTGACGTACACGCCGCCGGTGAGGTTCAGCGAGAGCTGAGCCGATTCGTCGAAGCAGACTTCCTCCACCGCGTGTTCCACGTCGGGGGAGGTGGTGTACGCGCCGACGGTCATCGCGCCCTTTTCGCGGATCGTGCGGCGCAGCAGGTCCAGCGCGTCACCGGTCGAGTCGACGGCCACCGCGAACGAGACCGGGCCGAAGCACTCCGAGAGGTAGGCCGCCCCGTCGTCGGGCTTCGTGCCGTCGAGTTTCACGAGGGCCGGCGTGCGGACCACGGCGTCGGGGAAGTCGGGGTTGGTCACCGGGCGCGAGGCGAGCGCCACGTCACCCAGGTCCGGGGCCCCTTCCAGCCGGGCCTTCACGTCCGGGTTCACCAGGGCGCCGAGCAGTCCGTTGGCCCGGGCGTCGTCACCGAGCAGCCCGTTCACCGCCTCGGCGAGGTCCGCCACCACGTCCTCGTAGGACTTGGCGCCCGCGTCGGTCGTGATTCCGTCGCGCGGGATGAGCAGGTTCTGCGGGGTGGTGCACATCTGGCCGCTGTAGAGGGAGAGCGAGAAGGCCAGGTTGGAGAGCATGCCCCGGTAGTTGTCGGTGGAGTCGAGGACGATCGTGTTGACGCCCGCCTTCTCCGTGTAGACCTGGGCCTGCCGGGCGTTGGCCTCCAGCCAGTCGCCGAAGGCGGTGGAACCCGTGTAGTCGATGATCTTGATTTCGGGGCGTACCGCCAGGGTCTTGGCGATGCCCTCGCCCGGCCGCTCGGTCGCAAGGGCGACGAGATTCGGGTCGAAGCCCGCCTCGGCCAGCACCTCGCGCGCCAGCTGGACGGTGAGCGCGAGCGGCAGCACCGCCCGCGGGTGCGGCTTGACCAGCACGGGATTGCCGGTCGCCAGCGAGGCGAAGAGGCCCGGATAGCCGTTCCACGTCGGGAACGTGTTGCAGCCGATCAGCAGGGAGATGCCGCGCCCCACCGCTGTGTACGACTTGTCCAGCCGCAGCGGGTCACGCTTGCCCTGGGGCTTCGACCAGTCGGCGTTGCGCGGCGTACGCGTCTGTTCCTCGTACGCGTACGCCACGGCCTCCAGGCCGCGGTCCTGGGCGTGGGGGCCGCCCGCCTGGAAGGCCATCACGAACGCCTGCCCGCTGGTGTGCATCACGGCGTGGGCCAGCTCGTGCGTACGTGCGCTGATCCGGGCCAGGATCTCCACGCAGACCAGGGCCCGCGTCTCGGGACCCGCCGCACGCCAGGAGCCCATCGCGGCGCTCATGGCGGGGAGCAGGATGTCCGGGTCGGCGTGCGGATACTCGACGCCGAGCTCCGGACCGTACGGCGAGACCTCCGCGCCGGTCCAGCCGTCGGTGCCGGGCTGGCCGAGGTCCAGCCGGGTGTTGAGCACGGCGTCGAACGCGGCCTTGCCCTCGGCCGCGCCGAGGCTGCCGGGAAGGCCTCCCTCGCCGTAGGCCTTCGGGTGCTCGGGGTGCGGGGACCAGTAGGCGCGCGTGCGGATCGCGTCGAGGGCCTGGTCGAGCGTCGGGCGGTGGATCTCGGACAGCTTCTCGGGGGAAAGCTCGGCGGCCATGACGGACCAACTCCTCGTCGAGCCGGGCAGGGACATGCTGACGGAGTTAGAGTAACCGAACGATCGGTCGGGACAAGGGGCCCCAAGGAACCTGTGGACAACTCATGGGGGAGGATCGCGGTCATGACCACGGCCAAGCGGGACACGTACACCCCGGAGACGCTCCTGACCGTTGCCGTCCGCATCTTCAACGAGCGCGGTTACGACGGCACGTCCATGGAGCACCTCTCCAAGGCGGCGGGCATCTCCAAGTCGTCCATCTACCACCACGTGGCGGGCAAGGAAGAGCTGCTGAGGCGTGCGGTGAGCCGGGCGCTCGACGGGCTCTTCGGGATTCTCGACGAGGCGGGGGCCACCCAGGGGCGGGCGATCGCGCGGGTCGAGTACGTCACGCGCCGCACGGTCGAGGTGCTCATGGCGGAGTTGCCGTACGTCACGCTGCTGCTGCGCGTGCGGGGCAACACGAAGACGGAGCGCTGGGCCCTGGAGCGCCGGCGCGAGTTCGACCAGCGGGTCTCCGAGCTGCTCAAGGCCGCGGTGGCGGACGGAGACCTGCGCGCGGACGTGGACATACGCCTGGCGACCCGGCTGCTCTTCGGCATGGTGAACTCGCTGGTCGAGTGGTACCGCCCGCAGCCCGGCGGATCCCAGGAGGCGGAGCAGCTCGCGGACACGGTCGTCCAGCTCGCCTTCGAGGGGATGCGGGCCGGCTGACCGGGACAGCCCTCAGCCGATCTCGGCCGTGCGGTCCGGGCGTGGCCCCAGGTCGGTCTCCTCGAACACCAGCAGGGTGCGGGTGGACAGCACCTCGGGTATGGCCTGGATCCTGGTGAGGACCAGCTCGCGCAGGGCCTGGTTGTCCGGGGTGTGCACCAGGAGCAGGACGTCGAAGTCGCCGCTGACCAGCGCGATGTGGGTGGCACCCGGAAGCGCCTGTAGCTGTTCGCGTACGGTGCGCCAGGAATTCTGGACGATCTTGAGCGTGATGTAGGCGGAGGCGGCCTGTCCTGCCCGTTCGTGATTCACCCGTGCGCTGAATCCCCGGATCACGCCGTCCTCGACGAGCCTGTTGATCCGGGCGTACGCATTGGCGCGGGAGACGTGGACGAGCTCCGCGACGGCCCGTATCGAGGCGCGGCCGTCCGTCTGGAGGATGCGGAGGATGGCGCGGTCGACGGAGTCCAGCGGCCGGGCGGGCGGAGTGCGGTCCGGGGCACCGCCCCCGTCGGCCATTTGTTCAGCTGCCATCTGCCCGCGCCTCCCTGTTGTGGACGACCTGCCCCTATCCCAGGCTGTGGAGAACCGTTTGTCCACAGGCTGAAGGCACCTGTAGCCAAATTGCCCCCGCGACCGAACAATCGGTAGGTGAGGCACACCACATCCGTGCCTCGCCCACGCCCGACATTCTGCAGATTTCGACACTCCTCGATATATCTCGATGCCAGGAGGTGCTTGTCATGACGGTCCAGGAGCTGCCCGGCGCAGCCGCCTACCGGCCCACGCCGCCCCCGGCCTGGAAGCCGCTCACCGATCCCGCGCCGCTGCTCCCGGACCCCGAGCCCTACCGCGTGCTCGGTACGGACGCGGCGGCCGGGGCCGACCCCGAGCTGCTGCTGAGGCTCTACGCCGAGCTGGTGCGTGGCCGCCGGTACAACGCGCAGGCCACCGCACTGACCAAGCAGGGCAGGCTCGCGGTGTACCCGTCGAGCACCGGCCAGGAGGCGTGCGAGATCGCTGCGGCACTCGTGCTGGAGGACCGGGACTGGCTCTTCCCCAGCTATCGCGACACGCTCGCCGCGGTCGCGCGTGGCCTGGACCCGGTCGAGGCACTGACGCTGCTGCGGGGGGACCGGCACACCGGCTACGACCCGCGTGAGCACCGCATCGCCCCGCTCTGCACCCCGCTGGCCACCCAGTTGCCGCACGCCGTGGGCCTGGCGCACGCGGCGCGCCTCAAGGGCGACGACGTGGTGGCCCTCGCGATGGTCGGCGACGGCGGGACGAGTGAGGGCGATTTCCACGAGGCGCTCAACTTCGCTGCCGTCTGGCGGGCCCCGGTGGTCTTCCTCGTACAGAACAACGGCTTCGCGATCTCCGTGCCCCTGGCCAAGCAGACCGCGGCACCGTCCCTGGCCCACAAGGCCGTGGGCTACGGGATGCCGGGACGCCTGGTCGACGGTAACGACGCGCCGGCCATGCACCAGGTGCTCGGCGAGGCGGTGGACCGTGCCAGGCGGGGCGAGGGGCCGACGCTGGTCGAGGCGGTCACGTATCGCATGGACGCCCATACGAACGCCGACGACGCCACCCGCTACCGCGGCGACAGCGAGGTGGAGGCATGGCGCGCGCACGACCCGATCAGGCTTCTGGAGCGGGAGCTGACCGGGCGGGGGCTGCTGGACGAGGACGGCATCGGGGCGGTGCACGAGGCGGCGGAACGGATGGCGCAGGGGCTGCGGGAGCAGATGAACGCCGACCCGTCGCTCGACCCGATGGATCTGTTCGCCCATGTCTACGAGGAGCAGACCAGTCAGCTGCGGGAACAGGCGGCGCGGCTGCGGGCCGAGCTGGACGCCGGGGACGGTGCGCACGACGAGAGCGGCGCGGAGGAGGGACGATGAGCACCGCGGCGGCCACGGCCGGTGAACGGACCGGCAGGGCCAGGCCGGCCACGATGGCGCAGGCCCTCGGACGGGCGTTGCGCGACTCGATGGCGGAGGATCCGACGGTGCACGTCCTCGGGGAGGACGTGGGCACGCTCGGTGGCGTCTTCCGCGTGACCGACGGCCTGGCGAAGGAGTTCGGCGACGACCGCTGTACGGACACACCACTGGCCGAGGCGGGCATCCTCGGCGCGGCCGTGGGCATGGCGATGTACGGGCTGCGGCCCGTGGTGGAGATGCAGTTCGACGCCTTCGCGTATCCGGCGTTCGAGCAGCTGGTCAGCCATGTCGCCAAGATGCGGAACAGGACCGGGGGCGCGATGCCTCTGCCGATCACGGTGCGCGTGCCGTACGGCGGCGGGATCGGTGGCGTCGAGCACCACAGCGACTCGTCCGAGGCGTACTACATGGCGACACCCGGGATGCACGTTGTCATGCCGGCCACGGTCGACGACGCGTACGGGCTGCTGAGGGAGTCGATCGCGTCCGACGATCCGGTGGTCTTCCTGGAGCCGAAGAGGCTCTACTGGTCCAAGGCCGACTGGTCGCCGGACGCGCCGGCCCGGGTCGAGCCGATCGGGCGGGCCGTGGTCCGGCGGCCCGGTCGCAGCGCGACCCTGATCACCTACGGCCCGTCCCTCCCGGTGTGCCTGGAGGCCGCCGAGGCGGCCACGGCCGAGGGATGGGACCTCGAAGTGGTGGACCTGCGCTCGCTGGTTCCCTTCGACGACGAGACCGTGGCCGCGTCGGTGCGCCGCACGGGGCGTGCGGTGGTCGTCCACGAGTCGTCCGGGTTCGGCGGGCCGGGCGGTGAGATCGCGGCGCGGATCACCGAGCAGTGCTTCCACCATCTGGAGGCGCCTGTCCTGCGCGTCGCGGGGTTCGACATTCCCTATCCGCCGCCGATGCAGGAGCGGCACCATCTGCCGGGCGTGGACCGGGTGCTCGACGCGGTCGCCCGTCTTCAGTGGGAGGCCGAGAGCTGATGGCGCAGGTGCTCGAATTCAAGCTCCCGGACCTGGGCGAGGGTCTGACCGAGGCCGAGATCGTGCGCTGGCTGGTGGAGGTCGGCGACGTCGTAGCCGTCGACCAGCCGGTCGTCGAGGTCGAGACGGCCAAGGCCATGGTGGAGGTGCCCTGCCCCTACGGGGGCGTGGTGACGGCGCGGTTCGGCGAGGAGGGTGCGGAGCTCCCGGTCGGCGCACCGCTGCTGACGGTGGCAGTCGGCTCGATGGAGCGGGTGGACGGGCACGAGGTTCCCGGCGAACCCTCCAGTGACGGTGCCAAAAGTGAGGCGTCCGGCAATGTGCTCGTCGGTTACGGCACGGCCGCACCGGCGGCGCGGAGACGCCGGGTCCGGCCCGCTCCGGTCTCGGCGCAGGCCCCTGCGGCGGCGGAGCGGACAGCCTCCGCGCAGGACCCGGCCACAGCCCGGCAGCCGGTCCTCGCGACGGCGGGGCAGTCGGCCTCCGCGACGGCGGCGCCTCCGGTGGGGGATGCTCAAGGGCCCGTCGCCGTCATCTCCCCGCTGGTCCGGAAGCTGGCGCGGCAGCACGGCCTCGATCTCCGGCAGGTCGTCGGCACGGGACGGGACGGGCTGATCCTCCGTACCGACGTGGAGTGCGCGATCAGAGCCGCGGACGAGGAACGCGCTGCCGACGCGTCCCCGGCCGTCCGGCCGGCGGCGGACACATCGGCCGAGCGGATCGCGCTGCGCGGGGTCCGGGGTGCGGTGGCCGAGAAGCTCTCCCGCAGCCGGCGGGAGATTCCCGATGCCACCTGCTGGGTCGATGCCGATGCCACCGAGCTGATGGCGGCGCGGGCCGCGATGAACGCCGCGGGGCCGAAGGTGTCGGTGCTCGCGCTGCTGGCCCGCATCTGCACGGCAGCCCTGGCGAGGTTCCCCGAGCTCAACTCCACGGTGGATGCCGAAGCCCGGGAGATCGTGCGGCTGTCCGGGGTCCACCTGGGCTTCGCCGCCCAGACGGAGCGAGGCCTGGTCGTTCCGGTGGTCCGGGACGCGCACACCCGTAACGCGGAGTCGATCGGAGCCGAGATCGCCCGGCTGACCGAGGCCGCCCGGGACGGGAAGCTGACCCCCGCGCAGCTCACCGGAGGGACGTTCACGCTGAACAACTACGGGGTGTTCGGCGTCGACGGTTCGACCCCGATCATCAACCACCCCGAGGCGGCCATGCTCGGGGTCGGCCGGATCGTCCCCAAACCGTGGGTGCACGAAGGCGAACTGGCGGTCCGTCAGGTCGTCCAGCTCTCGCTCACCTTTGATCACCGGGTCTGCGACGGTGGCACGGCCGGCGGCTTCCTGCGCTACGTCGCCGACTGTGTGGAACAGCCGGCGATCCTGCTCCGCGCGCTGTAGCGGAGCAGGACAGTGGACGGCCCGGGCCCGGGCGTCGTGTGAGTTCGGACCCGGGGGGCCCGTCATCGGCGGGCGGGCCCCATACTCGGGGGCATGACCGCGTATGACGCCATCGTGCTTGCCGGAGGGGCTGCGAAGCGCCTCGGCGGGGCTGACAAGCCAGGGCTCCGCGTGGGCGGCCGTGCGCTGCTCGACCGGGTGCTCGCCGCATGTGCCGGCGCCGGGTCCACCGTGGTGGTCGGTGGGCGCAGGCCCACCGTGCGTCCGGTCACCTGGACACGTGAAGTGCCCGAGGGCGGTGGCCCCTTGGCGGCCCTCGGCGCCGGGGTCCGGCACACGGGCGCGGAGAGCGTTCTGGTGCTCTCCGCGGATCTGCCGTTCCTCAAGGAGGCGACCGTCCGCTCGTTGCTGTCCGCGGCGGAGCCGGGGGACCGCGAAGGCGCCCTGTGCACCGACCAGGACGGCCGGGACCAGCCGCTGGTCGCGGTCTACCGGGCCGAGCCGCTCCGCCGTGAACTCGCCCTTCTCGCCACCGAACACGGCAGCCTCGCCGGTCTCCCCCTCCGGCTGCTGACCGCCGAACTGGATCTGGCCCGGGTCCAGGCCGGCCCGCTGGCTGCGTTCGACTGCGACACCTGGGAAGACATTGCCGCCGCCAGGGCCCGGATCAGGGAGCATGGGACCGTGCTGGACGAATGGATCACCGCAGTCAAGAACGAACTGGGCATCGAGCTCGACGTCGACACCGGCGTCCTGCTGGACCTCGCCCGGGACGCCGCGCACGGAGTGGCCCGGCCCGCCGCGCCGCTGACCACCTTCCTGGTGGGGTACGCGGCGGCAATGGCGAGCAGCGGTAAGAGCCCGGAGGCCGCGGCTGAAGCCGTCGCCGAAGCCTCCCGCAAGGCCACCGCCCTCGCACTCCGGTGGGAGGAGGAAACGGCGGCGGGAAGCGGGCCCGGCACGCCATGACCTCGCACGGACGCGATGCGCGGGCGGCCGAGGAGGAGCGGGCGGCGGCCGAGGAGGAGCGGGCGGTCGAGCAGGCACTTGCCCTCGTGGGGCGCCGGCCAGGCGCTCCGCAGCCCGCACCGGACCGGCAGCCCGGCACTCCGCAGCCCACACCGGAACGGCCCGGTGCGGGGGAGCCACCTTCCACGCAGGCACCGGCAGCGCCGGGCATGCGCACCGGCCCGACCCCGGACGCCCCTGTGCCAGGAGGGGCGGAGCCGAGTACCCCGGCCTCAGACCCCTCCAGCCACCATGGACCGTCGTCGGCCCACGGATCCTCGTCGGCCCACGGTTCTCCCTCTCACGCCCACCGAGCCGGTGCCACCGCCTGGGCCGCGGCGCGTGCTCTGGCCGACCGCCTCGGCCGGTCCGCCCCTCCGGCCGCCCACCGGCTCCCGCTGGACCGGGCTGTCGGGCACGTACTCGCCGAGGCCGTCGTCGCGCTCACCGATCTGCCGTCGTTCGACACCTCGGCCATGGACGGCTGGGTCGTCGCGGGGCCGGGCCCCTGGACCGCACGGAAGGGGGAAGGGCTGCTCGCCGGACGCGGATCCGCTGAGCCGCTCCCCGACGGGCACGCCCTGCGGATCGCCACGGGCGCACGCCTCCCGGCGGACGCCACCGCCGTGATCCGCAGCGAACACGCGCACTGCGACGAGGCCAAGGGGCTGCTGCACGCCACCCGCGAAGTGGTGCAGGGCCAGGACATCCGGCCGCGGGGCCAGGAGTGCCGGTCCGGCGACGAGCTCCTGCCCGTGGGGACCGTGGTGACCCCGCCCGTTCTCGGACTGGCGGCTGCCGCGGGGTACGACGCTCTCGTCGCCGTGCCCCGCCCCCGCGTGGACGTCTTCGTCCTCGGTGACGAGCTCCTCACGGCAGGGCTCCCACGGGAAGGGCTGATCCGCGACGCGCTCGGCCCCATGCTTGCCCCCTGGCTCCGCGCCCTGGGTGCGGAGGTCGCCGAGCCCAGGCGGCTCGGTGACGACGCCGACGCCCTCCGCCAGGCCCTCGTCTCCTCCGATGCCGACCTGATCCTCACCACGGGCGGGACAGCCGCCGGTCCGGTGGACCATGTACACCCGGTCCTGGCCGGGATCGGGGCCGAGCTGCTGGTCGACGGGGTGGCCGTACGTCCAGGCCACCCGATGCTCCTGGCGCGACTGGCCGAGGGCGGCCCCTGCCTGGTCGGCCTGCCCGGCAACCCCCTCGCCGCGGTATCCGGACTGCTGACGCTGGCCGAGCCCCTGCTCCGGGGGTTCGCCCATCAACCCGCCCAGGGCCGCTACCGCGCGCCCGTCCGTGAAGAGGTGCACGGGCACCCGCATGACACCCGGCTGATCCCCGTGGTCCATCGCGACGACAGCGTCGTACCCCTCCACTACAACGGTCCCGCCATGCTGCGTGGGATCGCGGCCGCGGACGGGTTGGCCGTGGTGCCGCCCGGCGGGGTACGGTCCGGCACCGAGGTGGAGATCCTCGATCTACCGTGGGCCTCGGCATCGCCGTGGACGGAAGGGTGTTTCACGTGAAACTTCCCGGCCACGATGCGATGGCCAGGCGGGCGGACGAACATGTCGTCCCGACCCGGGTGCTCCTGCCCCGTCGCGTCGTCGACAGACCGCTGCGACAGGTGGCCAAGCGACTGGCAATGGCTCTCACGGTGCTGGCCATAACAGTCTTCATCGTCTGGGCCGACCGGGACGGCTACCACGACAACGCCGACGAGAAGGTCGACTTCCTCGACGCCGTCTACTACGCGACGGTGACGCTGTCGACGACCGGCTACGGCGACATCGTCCCGTACAGCGACCCGGCCCGGCTCGTCAACGTGGTGCTGGTGACGCCGTTGCGGGTGCTCTTCCTGATCATCCTGGTCGGCACCACCCTCGAGGTCCTGACGGAACGGACCCGGGAGGACTTCCGGCTGAACCGTTGGAGAAGCAACTTGCGTGAACACACCGTGGTCGTCGGCTTCGGCACGAAGGGCCGCTCAGCCATCCAGACGCTCTGCGCCACCGGTCTGAACAAGGACCAGATCGTCATCGTCGACCCGGCCGGCAAGGTGATCGAGGCGGCCAACGCGGAGGGCTTCGTAGGCGTGTTGGGTGATGCGACGCGCAGTGATGTGCTGTTGCGGGCCGAGCTCCAGAAGGCCCGTCAGATCATCATCGCCACCCAGCGCGACGACACCGCGGTGCTGGTCGCCCTGACCGCGCGTCAGCTCAACCGCGGCGCGAAGATCGTGGCCGCGGTACGCGAGGAGGAGAACGCGCCGCTGCTGCGGCAGTCGGGCGCCGACGCCGTGATCACGAGCGCGAGCGCGGCCGGACGGCTGCTGGGCCTGTCGGTGCTCAGCCCCAGCGCGGGCACGGTGATGGAGGACCTCATCCAGCAGGGCAGCGGGCTCGATCTGGTCGAACGGCCGGTGATAAAGGCCGAGGTGGGCAAGAACGTCCGCGAGACCGATGACCTCGTGGTCAGCGTCCTGCGCGGCCACCGGCTGCTCGGTTACGACGACCCGGCGGCCAGCCCCCTGCAGCTGACGGACCGGGTGATCACCATCGTGCGTGCCTCACCGAGCCACACGGCGCCGACGAGCTATCCGCAGCAGCCCAATCAGCGGCCTTAGGAACGGGGCCCGGACGCGGCGCAGGCACGTCCACCCTCGTTCGGAACCCTGTACGGAGTAGCCTCGCGGCCATGTATGCGATCACGATCCCCGAACCCGGCGGCCCCGAAGCGCTCGTATGGGCCGAGGTCCCCGACCCCGTACCTGGCGAGGGCGAAGTTCTCGTCGAGGTCGTGTCCAGCGCGGTGAACCGGGCCGATGTGCTGCAGCGGCAGGGCTTCTACAACCCCCCGCCCGGCGCGTCCCCGTACCCCGGCCTGGAGTGTGCGGGCCGTATCGCGGCGCTCGGCCCCGGGGTGACAGGGTGGTCCGTGGGTGACGAGGTGTGCGCACTGCTCGCGGGCGGCGGATACGCGGAGAAGGTCGCTGTGCCGACCGGACAGCTGCTGCCCGTGCCCGACAGCGTGGACCTGGTCGAGGCGGCCGCGCTGCCCGAGGTCGCGTCGACGGTCTGGTCCAACGTCTTCATGGTGGCTCATCTGCGGCCCGCCGAGACTCTCCTGGTCCACGGCGGTTCCAGCGGCATCGGCACGATGGCGATCCAGCTCGCCAAGGCCGTCGGCGCGCGCGTCGCGGTGACGGCGGGAGGCCCCGAGAAGCTGGCGCGCTGTCAGGAGCTGGGCGCCGACATCCTCATCGACTACCGCGAGCAGGATTTCGTCGAGGAGCTGCGGCAGGCGACGGACGGCGCCGGTGCGGACGTCATCCTCGACATCGTCGGGGCGAAGTACCTGGACCGGAACGTGCGGGCCCTCGCTGTGAACGGCCGTCTCGCCATCATCGGGCTCCAGGGCGGCGCCAAGGGCGAGCTGAACCTGAGCGCCCTGCTGAGCAAGCGGGCAGCCGTCACGGCCACGTCGCTCCGCGCGCGACCGCTCGCGGAGAAGGCCGCGATCATCGCGGCGGTACGCGAGCATGTGTGGCCGCTGCTCGCAGACGGCGTCGTCCGGCCGGTCGTGGACCGCACGATGCCGATGGCGGACGCGGCGGAAGCCCACCGGCTGATGGAGTCCAGCAGCCACATCGGCAAGATCCTCCTGGCCGCGCCCAAGGCCTGACCCGAGCGCCCAGGACGGACGCGGGGCCCGGCACACTCGGTGTGTGCCGGGCCCCGGTGCGTACCGCGGTCGGTATGGACTCAGGTCACTAGAGGTACGGGCCGGAGCGCGCCGGTCCGTGCGGGTCGACGCCGCCTTCCTCGTCCTCGTGGCCGACGCCCGGAGGGAGGGCGCGGCGCATCTGCTCCAGCTGCGCACGGGCCGCCATCTGCTGGGCGAACAGCGCCGTCTGAATGCCGTGGAAGAGGCCCTCCAGCCAGCCGACGAGCTGGGCCTGTGCGATCCGCAGCTCGGCCTCGGAGGGGACGGACTCCTCGGTGAACGGCAGCGAGAGCCGTTCCAGCTCCTCGACGAGCTCCGGCGCCAGGCCGTCCTCGAGCTCCTTCACCGAGCTCGCGTGGATCTCCTTCAGCCGGACACGGCTCGCCTCGTCGAGAGGAGCCGCCCTGACCTCCTCCAGAAGCTGCTTGATCATGCTGCCGATCCGCATGACCTTCGCGGGCTGCTCGACCATCTCCGTCACCGGAACCTCGCGCGACTCGTCGTCACCGCCACCGCCACCGATGGCCATTCCGTCCTGCCCCACCACGAGGACTTGGGGGTGGTCCTGCGACCGTTCATTCCTCGGCATTTCCATGCCGCCATTGTCTCCCACACCGGCTCCACAACACGGTGGTGCCCCCGGAAAGACAAGATCCACCCTTTCCGGGGGCACCCGGAACAGCCGCTCACGTCACGAGGACGCTCACCCCGCGCGCCGCGCCAGGGCCAGCCGTGATCCGGCGAACGCGGCGGCCAGCAGCCCTGCCAGCACCGGTACGACCAGGGCCAGCAGCCCGATGGTCTCCCACGGCATCACGATGGGTGTGTACGCGGAGTCCATGGGCTGGGCACGCATCGCCTCCATCGCCTCCCGCAGGTCGATCAGACGCAGGGCCACCGCCGGCACGACGCCCGCGGCCGTGCCGAGCAGCACGCCCGTGAGCGCCACGACCACGCACTGGAATCCGGAGAGCGAGCGCCGCACGCCGGGCGGTGCCCCCACCGCACTGAGCGTGGTGAGGTCGGCCTCCGCGTCGGCCTTGGCGAGACCGGTGGTGATGGCGGCCGCGCCCAGGGTGACGACGCCCGCGAAGAGCGCGAGGATCAGCAGGACCACATCCTCGTCGCGCGTCTCCGTCAGTGTCTCGCTCTGCAGGTAGACGCCGTTCCCGGCCTGGGTGAACGCGGCCGCCACCGCCTGTTGCTCGGCGTCCGTCGGCGTGTGCGTGACGGTGTAGATGCTCCCGTAGGCCGCGGTGTGCAGCCCGAGCCGGTCCGCCGCCTGCTGCGGCAGGATCATCCGGATCCCGGGGGTGGCGGCGTACTTCGCTGGAGCGACGTACACCTTCAGCCGGTCCGTGGTGGCCCTGGCCTTCCCCGGATGGAGCTCGCGGTTCTCCTTGTCGCGCTCGTTGTACGTGTGTACGGCCTTGAGCGTGACCTGGCCGTCCTGCGCGTACGCCGGGTTGAGCAGTACGGGAGTCCCGGCCTCCAGGGCTTCGGCCGCCGCAGGGTCGTCGAGTTTCACGTACGACCTGAGCAGCGAGGCGTCCCCTACGGCGATGTTGCTGTCGCCCGTGGAGAGTGCCTGCGCGGTGATGTACTCGTCGACGCAGGCGGGGGAGCTCATCAGCTTCTTGTGCTCGTCGGCGGAGAGACTCTCGGCGAGCTTCTTGGCACCCGCCCCCTGGAGCGGGCAGCTGTGGCCCTTGCCGGTGGGTTTGACCAGTTCGAGCGTCCCGCAGCTGTTCTCGTCCTCGTAGTAGACCGTGCAGTCGGATCCGGCCCAGACCCGCCCGATGTCGGCGCGGCCGCCGCTGACCGCCAGATTCTGTTCCGCGGCGGTCCTGGCAAGGGGAAGCTGGTCGACGCCGGTCGGTTCGGAGGTCACGAGCGCAACCGTGCCCGGGGTGAGGGAGCGCATGTGGTCGTAGTCGTGCTCCGCCATGACGCTGGTGGTGTATGTGGCGATGGCGACGGTGCCCGCCACGGCCGCCATGACGGCGGCGACCGCCGGCGCCGTACGCCCTCGGTTACGTGCCGCGTCGCGCAGTGCCATGCGCGGGGAGAGCGGCAGACGGGTGCCGAGCCGCCCGAGGAAGCCGACGATCACCGGGATGCAGGCGAGCACCCCGAGTTCGGCGACCACGGAGCCGCCGGCGACGAACCGGGTGTCGCCGGTCGTGCCGCCGTACACGGCGACCGCCACGCCGCCCGCCAGCGCCACGCAGCCCACGACGGGGAGGACGCGTGAGCTCCGGCGTGTTCCGCGGCGCCCGGTGAGCGATTCGAGCACCGACTGCCGGCCGGCGACGATCGCCGGTGCCAGAGCCGCAAGGATGCCGGTGACGAGGCCGATGACGGCGATACCCAGCAGCTCCCAGGGGCGGATGTCGAGCTCGCCGAAACGGCTTCCCCTCCAGCCCTCGATCATCGGACGGAACAGGACGGTGAGGCCGATCCCGGCGGCGACACCGGCCACGGCTCCCACCGCGCCGAGGACCAGGCCCCCGGACAGCACGACGGCTCGCACCTGGCCCCGGTCGCCGCCACAGGTGCCGACGAGGCCGAGCTGCCTGCGCGAGCGCCGCGCACCCACGGCGAACGCGGGGCCGGCCAGCAGGACGATCTCCAGGACCGCCATGGCGACGACGGTCACCAGCGCCGCGCTCAGCTCCGAGGAGCTCTCACCGAAGGAGGAGACGTCCTGGTGCGCGAGAAGCGGGACCTCGGAGTCCGGGGGCGGATCGAGAGCGACCTGGCGGGACAGCACCACGACGCCCTTCTCGTTGGCCTTGAGCACCTCAGGCCAGGAGATACCGGCACCGGCAGGGCCTCGGACGAGCCAGGTCATGTCGCCGGGGTAGGGAGGGACGACCTTCTCGTCACGGTCGGCCGCCGCCTTCCACGGGGCGAGTACCGCCCCCGGGTCGGCGTACAGCGCGCTCTTGTCGAGCTCCCCGGGAAGCTCGACGCTGCCGGTGATCGTGTACGTCTGCTCGGGGCCGCGCAGTGTCGTGCGGGAGCCGACACCGAGCCCTGCGGATTCCAGGAAGTGCTCGGTCGCGACGACCTCCCCCTCACCGTGGGGGTACGCCCCGTCGACCAGGTCGAGCCTGCCCCGGACCGCCGGGTCGGAGGTGCGCAGCTCCACGATCTCGGTGTTGGCGACCCCGTGCCGCGTGGTCACCACGGCGGGAACGGACTGCTCCGTGAGGTACCGCGAACCCTTCGGGAACGTGGCCGGCACATCGACGGGCTCGCGCTCGTCCTCGGACGGGATCTCCGGCCCGTCGTCAGGAGTGCCCCATGTGCTGGCGTCTGGCATCTGCTCCAGTGGGACGGGCCCGATGCCCGTCGAACTGAACACGGCGTCCGCCGAACCCATCTTGGCCGTCAGGTTCTCGGCGACGGTGGGCGTGGAACTGCGGTACGTCACGTCGGCGGCCGTCACGCCGAGGACCGGCAGGGCGATCATGGCGACGACGAGAGCGCTGCGGCCCTTGGCCCGCAGGGCGTCGCGCCGGGCGATCCGGAGGGCGGCGCGCCACCCGGTGAGAACCCTCACTCGGCACCTTCAGCGGCGAGCAGGGATTCGGCGGCGGTGGCCACCGTCTGGTCCACGATCGACCCGTCCCGGAGGAAGACCACCCGGTCCGCCCAGGCCGCGTACCGGGGCTCGTGCGTCACCATCACCCCGGCAGCGCCCTGGTCGCAGCGGTTGCGGAGCAGGGCGAGCACGGCCTCCCCCGTCTCTGAGTCGAGCGCTCCGGTCGGTTCGTCGGCGAGTACGAGGCGACGGTCACCCACCAGGGCGCGGGCGATGGCGACGCGCTGCTGCTGGCCACCGGACATCTCGTCCGGGAAGCGGTCGGCGACCTCCGCGAGGTGCATCTCCTCCAGCGAGGCCATGGCCTCCTTGCGCGCCTTGCGTACGGAGACGCCGTCGAGTTCGCGCGGCAGGGCGATGTTCTCCGCGGCGGTGAGGGCGGGGATCAGGTTGTAGTCCTGGAAGACGTAACCGACGCTGCGCCGGCGCAGGCGCGCGATGCCCTTGCGGCCCAGCGTGGAGATGTCCTGGCCCTCGATGACGACCTGACCGCTGGTCGCGGTGTCGAGGCCGCCCGCCAGGGTCAGAAGCGTGGACTTGCCGGAGCCGGAGGGGCCCATCACGGCGACGAGCTCACCGGTGTGGACGGACAGGTTGATGCCGCGCAGGGCGTGGACCTCGGCGATGCCGGAGCCGTGGGTGCGGGTCAGGGCCCTCAGCTCGAGGACGGGAGCGTCCACGGAGAGACCGGTGGACGGTGTGGGGACGGACGAGGACATGGTGGGCTGTTCCCCCCTGAGAACGGTGTACGAAAGGGGCCGCGGGCCGGAGTGGCGCGGGCCGGAGTGGCTGCCGCCGGTGGTCAGCGGCGGGCGGACGCGCGCGAGGCGGCGGAGCGCGTGGCCCCGCGGCTCGTGGACGCGGCGGGGCGTGCGGCGGGTTCGGTCGCGGCGGCCTCGGCGAGGCGCACGAGACGGGCCTCGCAGTGGTCGAGCCAGCGCGCCTCCGCCTCGGCCTGGAAGATCAGCTGCTCCACGACGAGCAGCCAGGCGACCTCGTCACGGTCGGCGGGTACGTCGGCGAGTGCCTGGGCCTTCAGCCGGGTGTAGTCCTGCATCGCCTTCAGCGTGTGACTCCGCTGGGACTGGATGACGGCGCGGATGTCGACACCGGGCGCGCCGACCGCCATCGCGAGCTTGATCGCCAGCTCGTCGCGGGGCGGGCTGCTGCGGTCGACGGGGGTCTCGAACCAGTGCCTCAGCTCGCTCCGCCCGTCCTCGGTGATCGAGTGGAGCGCGTGGCCCGCGTCGTCCTCACCGTCCTGGGCGACCATGCCGTCGCGCTCCAGACGGCTGAGCGTCGTGTAGACCTGCCCCACGTTCAGCGGCCAGGTGGAGCCGGTGCGGGACTCGAATTCGGTGCGGAGCTGGGAGCCGTACCGAGGCCCCCGCTCAAGGAGGGCCAGCAGCCCGTGACGGATCGACATACTGAGTATGTATACCCAGTATGTTGTTCGGCGCAAGCGTCCCTGGCCAAGGCTCCGGCCGGCCCGACGGGTCAGTTCGGGCGGCGCATACGGAGGGCCAGAAAGGCCAGCCCCAGTCCGACCAGAGCGATTCCGCTGCCCAGCGACACGTCCCGCATCTGCTTCAGGGCGGGTCGGTCCAGCGCCTGCCGCTGCCGCGCACTCTCACCGGGCTCCGGGAACGCCTCGGGCGGCGGTGTGAACGCAGGCACGTTCACGGGATCCGGATCCGGCGGCATCTCGTCCGCCGCCGCCTCGGACTCCGCGGCCTCCAGGGGGGAGAGGGACCTCCCCGGCCGCGCCCGCCCCTCCCCGGCCTGCCGCCCGGCCAGAGGCGACTCTGCGGCGGTGGCGGAGGGGATCGCGGAGGGGGAGGAGGAGCCCGAGGGTCTTGCCGGAACCGGAGCCAGAACCGCAGCCGGAGCCAAATGTCCTGACTGTGCCGGGCGTAAGGACGCGACGGCCCCGTCCTCCCCGTATGCCAGGGCGGGGGGCCCGAGTGCCACCCCGACCGCTGTCACCAGACAGGCGACGCACCGTGACGACCGTGAAGCCGGGAGTCCTGGAGGCATGGGATCAGCGTCACACGCACCGATATCTCCGGCATCCCGAGCGGCGTCCGGACGCCGCACCTCACCTGACCCGGTCAGTGCGGAAAGGTCCGGCAGCGGACGGAGGAAGGCGGTTGGCCGGTCAGGCGGGGTCACCCGTCGCGATGCGCAGCTCGAAGTGGGCGTCCCGCTCGGCCACGGCCGTGCCCGCGGTCGGGAACTGGTCGATGACCTGGTCCTCGGCGTAGGTGTTGCCCTCCACCTTGATCTCCTTGACCGTCCAGCCTGCGGCCATGGCGCACGCCTTCGCGGAGAGGATGTCCTTGTAGACGAAGTTCGGGGCCTGGACCTTCGCCGGGTCGTCCGTGTCCTCGGGCGCGTCCGTGCACTTGTCGGTGTCCATCGTCCGGTTCCGCTCCGGGTCCTTGTGCTCGCCCGCCACGCTGGACTCGCTGGAGCTCGGATCGCCGCCCTTGCCGTTCTCCGAGTCGCCGTCCATGGTGAGGAAGGCGATCAGGCCGCCGATCGCGACCAGGGCGACCACGATCGACCCCACGACGACCGGCATGTTGCGCCGGGAGCCGCCGTTGCCGCCCGCGCCCGGCGCCGTCTGCGGGGACATCGTGTACGGCGGCGGGGTCTGGTGCCCCAGCGGGGCCGGGGTGCCGTACGGCTGGGCCGCCTGCGGGTAGCCGTAACCCGGCGTGGGGGCGGGGGTCGGTACGCCGTACGGGCCCGGCTGGTGCTGCTGGTGGGGGTGCGGCTGGTACGGCGTCTGCACGCTGTGCGGTGCCGGGGTGGCCTGGTCGACGGGCGGGAAGACCGCCGATCCGACGCCCGAGCCGCTGTTCGCCGGGGAGCCGCCGCCGATGATCACCGGGGCACCCGCGGGGCCGCTCGCGCTCAGCACGCGCGCGATCTCGTCCTGCATCGCCGCCGCGCTCGGGAAGCGCTCGTTCGGGTTCTTTTTCAGGGCGCGGGCGACGAGGGCGTCCATCGCGGGTGTGACCGACCGGTTGATGCTGGAGGGGGCGACCGGCTCCTCCTGCACATGCGCGTACGCGATGGCGAGGGGCGAGTCGGCGTCGAACGGGATGCGTCCCGTGAGCAGCTGGAAGAGCATGATGCCGACCGAGTACAGGTCGGAGCGCGCGTCGACGCCGCGGCCCAGCGCCTGCTCGGGGGAGAGGTACTGCGGCGTGCCGACGACCATGCCGGTCTGGGTCATCGAGGTGACGCCGGACTGCATGGCGCGGGCGATACCGAAGTCCATGACCTTGACGACGCCGCGCTTGGTCATCATCACGTTGCCGGGCTTGATGTCGCGGTGGACCAGGCCCATCTCGTGGCTGGTCTCCAGGGCGGCGAGCACGTCGGCCGTCACCTTGAGCGCCTTGTCGGCCGGCATCGCGCCGTACTGCTGGATGTCCGACTGGAGCACGGAGCCGAGCGGCTGCCCCTCGACGTACTCCATGACGATGTACGGCATCAGCGCGCCGCCGAGCTCGTCCTCGCCCGTGTCGAACACCGAGACGATGTTGGTGTGCTGGAGCTTGGCGACGGCCTGCGCCTCGCGCCGGAAACGCTCGCGGAAGGACTGCTCGCGCCCCAGCTCCGTGTGCAGCGTCTTGATGGCGACCTGGCGGTCGAGGGCCGAGTCGTACGCGAGGTAGACGGACGCCATGCCGCCCTCGCCGAGCAGGTCGCGCAGCTGGTAGCGGCCGCCGGCCACGGAACCGCCCGCGTAGCGCCCCTGTGCGCCGTGTGCCCCGTCGTGGCTCATGACTTGCATCCCCCTCGGCGCCCGACGGACGCGATCATCCCTATTACGGGCCAAGTCTGCCCGAGGGGTACGACACGTCAAGCCGGGTGCCCGTTCCGTGACCCTACGCACAAGAAGCGTCTCGGAAGCGTTACAGGAAGAGCATGGAATTTGCGCGTAAGGCACGCGAGCCGATTGGATGACCGGTCACTCTGGAAACCGGTGTGTCGGACAGAGGCTGTAGCGTGACGTGGCAATGCAGCAAGGCACCGTGAGAACCCGCGGACGCGCGGACAGATACGACGGCGAGGACTGATGGCACCCGGATCCGAAGCAAACGGCGGCGGAGTTTCGGATGGCACCGACTCCTGGGGTGTCGGCGGTGTGGTCGGGGACGGCCGTTACCGCATGACCCACCGGCTCGGCCGCGGCGGCATGGCCGAGGTCTACGCCGCGGAGGACGTCCGTCTGGGGCGCACGGTGGCGGTGAAGCTGCTCCGTTCCGACCTTGCCGAGGACCCGGTCTCCAAGGCCCGCTTCACGCGTGAGGCACAGTCGGTCGCGGGGCTCAACCACCACGCGATCGTCGCCGTGTACGACTCCGGTGAGGACGTCGTGGGCGGGTCGACCGTGCCGTACATCGTGATGGAGCTCGTCGAGGGCAACACCATCCGCGATCTGCTGCTCGAGGCCGAGGCCCCGCCGCCCGAGCAGGCGCTGATCATCGTCTCGGGCGTCCTGGAGGCGCTGGCCTACTCCCACCAGCACGGCATCGTGCACCGCGACATCAAGCCGGCGAACGTGATCATCACGCACTCCGGCGCGGTCAAGGTGATGGACTTCGGCATCGCCCGCGCGCTGCACGGCGCACAGTCGACGATGACCCAGACCGGCATGGTCATGGGCACGCCCCAGTACCTCTCCCCCGAGCAGGCGCTCGGCAAGGCCGTCGACCACCGCTCCGACCTGTACGCCACGGGCTGCCTGCTCTACGAACTGCTCGCCCTGCGGCCCCCGTTCACGGGCGAGACCCCGCTCTCCGTCGTCTACCAGCACGTCCAGGACACCCCGGTCCCGCCCTCCCAGGCCGCCGGGGCCGTCCCGCCGGAGCTGGACGGCCTCGTCATGCGCTCCCTCGCGAAGGACCCGGACGACCGCTTCCAGAGCGCCGAGGAGATGCGCGGCCTCGTCCAGTACAGCCTGCAGATGCTGCAGGTCCAGGGCGGGCACACGGGCACATGGAACACCGGCCCGGTCAACGTGCACGACAGCGGTCACACGGCCGCGATGAACGTCGGCGGCAGCACGGCGGCCATGGGACACCCCATGCACGGGGACACCTCGCAGGGTCCGATCCTGCCGCCCATGAACCCCGACGACGGGGCGTACGCGGGCGGCAGTCATCGCGAAGGCGGCGGTCGCGGCAAGATGTGGCTGTTCGTCGTGCTCGCGCTGATCGCGATCGGTGCGGGCGTCGCGTTCGCCCTCCAGGCGGCCAACGGCGACGGCGGCAACAAGAAGGCCCCGGTCACGCCCTCCACGTCGTCCACCCCGTCACCGACCCAGTCCTCGGCGGAGCCGACCGACGAGGCAACGGAGGAGACCGAGGAGCCGGACACCTCCAACGGGGGTCAGACGTGGCCCACCGACGAGCCGACGTGGACTCCGACGAACGACCCGACCGAGCCGACACAGGAGCCGACGGCGACACCCACGACGCCGGACCCGGGTACGAGCGACGGCGGCGGCAGCACGACGACGGACGGTGGCACCGGTGAGGACGGTGGCGCCGACGACGGCGGCACCGACGACGGTGGCACCGGCGACGCCGAGGGAACGACGACGGGGACCACCACCGGCACATCGTCGGGTGCCGCGGAGGGCGCCGCGGAGGGCGCGGCGGGCACGACCGGCTGACCGCAGGCCACAGGGCCGAAGCGCCTCACCCCGTGAAGGCCTCGCCGACCGCCTCGTACTCACGCGTCCACCACACCGCCAGGGCCGACACCGCAGGGAACTGCGGGTCGGCCCTGCGGTCGTGCAGGCGGTAGCGCCAGCGCAGTATCCAGAAGTCGTTGAGGCGCTCCCACCACACCCGGTGCACCGCGGCCGCCAGCTCGGCCGCTCCGGCGCCCGCCGATCGCCGGTAGGCGCGGGCGTACGCCCGGACCTTCTCCAGGGCCAGTTCACCGTCCGGCCGGACGAAGAAGATCGCCGCCGCCCGTACGGCCTCCTCGGCGCGCGGCTGCACGCCGAGCCGGTCCCAGTCCACGATCGCGACGGGGTCGGCGCCCCGGTAGAGGAGGTTCAGCGGGTGGAAGTCGCCGTGCACCCATCCCCTGGCAGAGCCCTCGGGCGTGGGCGGGCGACGGTGCGCGTGCTGCTCCAGCAGCGCGCGGCGCTCGACGAGACGGTGCACGGCGAGCTCGTCGAAGGCGTCCCGGGGGCCCATGTGCCGCGCGGCCGTCAGCAGCTCGTCGATCAGCGTGAACGTGTCGGCGGGATCAGGGCTCTGGCCCCGTACCGGAGGCGGCGGAGGGTCCGCCTCCATGACCTGCTCCAGACCCATGTGCACGGCGCCGAGCAGCGCCCCGAGGCGGCGCGACTGGGCGGCCGTCAGCTGGGCGCCGTCCCGGTGGAGTCCGTCCACCCACCGGTGCAGGGCGTAGCGCTGCCCGTCGATCACCGTGACCGTGTCACCCTCCGTGTCCGAGAGCGGCGGGGCCACCGGCACACCGAGGGAGTGCAGCTGCTGGGTCGCCCGGTGCTGCCGGACGATCGTGGCGTGGTCGCCGCTGGCGTCGTCGAGGTGGTGCTTGTCGAGATGGTGCTTCAGGAAGTACGAGCCGCGGGTGGTGGACACGCGGTAACCGTGGTTGAGCAGGCCCTTGGCGATCGGTTCGCACGCGAGGGGCTCACCGGCGTCCGGGTAGCGGCGCAGGACCTCGACGACCGGAGGGACAGGCGGGAGGGTCACAGATGAGCGCAGCACTCGCCACATGTTAGGTGACGCTGAGTGGCCGGTTTTACGGACTTGCGTCGAAGATCAGAGTGTGCATATGGGAGAGGTGCGGATCGAGCCTCAGATACACCGGATCGAAGTGCTCGCCGTTCACCTCGGCCGGGCCGGCCCCGAAGCGTTCGCGCTGGTCGGAGACGGGTTCCACGATCTCGGCGGGGCCGGTGAACTGCACCGACCAGAGGTCCTCCGCACCGCCGGACGCGGGGGAGTTGAAGTTGTCCGCCCCGTAGGCGATGACGCTTCCGTCGCAGGACTCGTGGAAGCCGAGTCCTCTGTGCATCCGCAGGACGACAGCGCCCTCGACCACCAGGTGCCGGGCCACCGCCAGGAAGGGCAGGGCCCGCATGCTCATGGCCAGCCGGCCGTAGCGGACACTGCCGAGCAGCTCGATGGCCCGGCGCTTGTCCGCCATGGAGGAGACGGTGGAGGCCGACGGGCCGGAAGGGCCGAAGGTGCCGGAACCTGCCGCGGTGCCGGTGTCGGAGGGGCGGGAAGAAAGCATGCCCCCACTCTCCGCGACAGGTAGGAGCCGGGTAAGGGTCCGCCGCCCCCGACGGCCAGGGACCAAAGTCCCTGCCCCGGCCCTTCAGCGCTTCTCTGCCTGAAGCCTCGCCACGTACGCCGCCGCCTGAGAACGCCGCTCCATGCCCAGCTTGGAGAGCAGGCTGGAGACGTAGTTCTTGATGGTCTTCTCGGCAAGGTGCAGCCGCTCGCCGATCACCCGGTTCGTCAGCCCTTCGCCGATCAGGTCGAGGATCTTGCGCTCCTGCTCGGTCAGCCCGGCGAGACGGTCGTCGCCCTTGCCGTCCTTGCCCTCGCGCAGCCGCTCCAGCACGCGGGCGGTGGCCGCCGGGTCCAGCAGGGACTTGCCGGCCGCCACGTCGCGCACGGCGCTGAGCAGCTCGCTGCCGCGGATGGCCTTCAGTACGTACCCCGAGGCGCCCGCCATGATCGCGTCGAAGAGGGCCTCGTCATCGGCGTACGAGGTGAGCATGAGGCACTTGATGTTCTCGTCCCGCGAGCGGACCTCGCGGCAGACCTCCACCCCGCTGCCGTCCGGCAGCCGGACGTCCAGGACGGCGACGTCGGGGCGGGTCGCCGGGATCCGCGCGAGCGCGTCCGCGGCCGTGCCCGCCTCGCCGACGACCTCGATGTCCTCCTCGGAGGACAGCAGCTCGTGAACTCCGCGGCGGACGACTTCGTGATCATCGAGCAGGAATACCGTGATTTTTCCTTCTTCGCGCACATTCGCAGTCTCACACACTCCTTAGTCGTCCGCCCTTCCCTGCGACTGCCGGCCGGGATAACGTGCCGTTGTTCCGGCCGCCTGCAAGGCTGTTACCAGTGCTGTGACCAGCGGGACTTGGCGATTTTCTGGATTTACTTGGAAATCCAAGCAAAAACGCAGGTCACAAGGTGTTTCGCAGTTATGCGATGCACTGGGTAACGTGCTTATGACAGGACGCTCGCCGGGGCACCTGTCACGCCTGTTCCCGGCCGAGTGGCACCCACCCCGTGCACGGGTCCGGACACAGGCGAGCCGCACTGGTTCCCGGCCATCCCGGGGGCCGGACCGACGGAGGAGCACGCACGTGACCGTGGAGAGCACTGCCGCGCGCAAACCGCGACGCAGCAGCAAGCGGACCAGCGCCGCGAAGACGCCACAAAGTTCCGAGCCCCAGCTGGTACAGCTGCTGACGCCCGAGGGCGAGCGCGTCGAGCACCCGGAATTCGAGATCGACCTGAGCGCGGACGAGCTCCGTGGTCTCTACCGGGACATGGTCCTGACCCGCCGCTTCGACGCCGAGGCCACCGCGCTCCAGCGCCAGGGCGAGCTGGGCCTGTGGGCCTCGCTGCTGGGCCAGGAGGCCGCGCAGATCGGCTCCGGCCGGGCGCTGCGCGACGACGACTACGTCTTCCCGACCTACCGGGAGCACGGCGTCGCCTGGTGCCGGGGCGTCGACCCGACCAATCTGCTCGGGATGTTCCGCGGGGTGAACCACGGCGGCTGGGACCCGAACACCAACAACTTCCACCTGTACACGATCGTCATCGGCTCACAGACCCTGCACGCCACCGGCTACGCCATGGGCGTCGCCAAGGACGGCGCGGACTCGGCCGTGATCGCGTACTTCGGCGACGGCGCCTCCAGCCAGGGCGATGTCGCGGAGGCCTTCACCTTCTCCGCCGTCTACAACGCCCCCGTCGTGTTCTTCTGCCAGAACAACCAGTGGGCGATCTCCGAGCCGACCGAGAAGCAGACCCGCGTGCCGCTCTACCAGCGCGCGCAGGGCTTCGGCTTCCCGGGGGTGCGGGTCGACGGCAACGACGTACTCGCGTGCCTCGCCGTCACCAGGTCGGCGCTGGAGCGGGCCCGGCGGGGCGAGGGGCCCACCCTCGTCGAGGCGTTCACGTACCGGATGGGTGCCCACACCACCTCCGACGACCCGACCAAGTACCGGGCGGACGAGGAGCGGGCGGCCTGGGAGGCCAAGGACCCGATCCTCCGGCTGCGTACGTACCTGGAGAAGCAGGACCTCGCCGACGCGGCGTACTTCACCGCGCTGGAGGAGGAGAGCGAGACCCTCGGCAAGCGGGTCCGCGAAGCGGTGCGGGCCATGCCCGACCCGGACCGGCTGGCGATCTTCGACCACGCCTACGCCGACGGCAACCCGCTCGTCGACGAGGAGCGCGCCCAGTTCGCCGCCTACCAGGCATCGTTCGCCGAGGAGGGCAACTAGCCATGGCCGCTGAGAAGATGTCCATCGCGAAGGCGCTCAACGAGTCGCTGCGCAAGGCTCTCGAGACCGACCCCAAGGTCCTCATCATGGGTGAGGACGTCGGCAAGCTCGGCGGGGTCTTCCGCATCACGGACGGCCTCCAGAAGGACTTCGGCGAGGACCGGGTCATCGACACCCCGCTCGCGGAGTCCGGCATCGTCGGTACGGCGATCGGCCTGGCGCTGCGCGGATACCGCCCGATCGTCGAGATCCAGTTCGACGGCTTCGTCTTCCCCGCGTACGACCAGATCGTCACGCAGCTCGCGAAGATGCACGCCCGGTCCCTCGGCAAGATCAAGATGCCGGTCGTCATCCGCATCCCGTACGGCGGCGGCATCGGTGCCGTGGAGCACCACAGTGAGTCGCCCGAGGCGCTGTTCGCGCACGTGGCGGGGCTGAAGGTCGTCTCGCCGTCCAACGCGAGCGATGCCTACTGGATGATGCAGCAGGCCGTCCAGAGCGACGACCCGATCATCTTCTTCGAGCCCAAGCGGCGCTACTGGGACAAGGGGGAGCTCGACACCGAGTCCATCCCCGGTCCGCTCCACAAGGCAGCCGTGGCCCGTGAGGGCTCCGACCTCACGCTCGTCGCGTACGGCCCGATGGTGAAGGTCTGCCTGGAGGCGGCCGCCGCGGCGCAGGAGGAGGGCAAGTCGATCGAGGTCCTGGACCTGCGGTCGATGTCCCCGATCGACTTCGACGCCGTACAGACCTCGGTCGAGAAGACCCGCCGGCTCGTGGTGGTCCACGAGGCGCCGGTGTTCTACGGCTCCGGGGCGGAGATCGCGGCCCGGATCACCGAGCGCTGCTTCTACCATCTCGAAGCGCCGGTGCTGCGGGTCGGCGGCTACCACGCCCCCTACCCGCCGGCCCGGCTCGAGGACGAGTACCTGCCGGGGCTCGACAGGGTGCTCGACGCCGTCGACCGCTCGCTGGCGTACTGAGGAGAGGGTCGTGACGACGATGACCGAAACGTCCGCGCGTTTCCGTGAGTTCAAGATGCCCGACGTGGGCGAGGGACTGACCGAGGCGGAAATCCTCAAGTGGTTCGTCCAGCCCGGCGACACCGTCACGGACGGCCAGGTGGTCTGCGAGGTCGAGACCGCCAAGGCCGCCGTCGAGCTGCCGATCCCGTTCGACGGGGTGGTGCACGAGCTGCGCTTCCCCGAGGGCTCGACCGTCGACGTCGGCGAGGTGATCATCGCGGTGGACGTGGCACCGGGCAGCGGTGACGCCCCCGCCGCGCAGAACACCGCGGCGGAAACCGTTCAGCAGCCCGTGCCGGAAGCCGGACCGGAGGCCGAGGCGGAAGCGCCCAAGGGCCGTCAGCCGGTGCTCGTCGGCTACGGCGTGGCGGAGAGCTCCACCAAGCGCCGGGCCCGCAAGGGGGCCGAGATCCCGGGGCCGGCCGCCGCCGCGATCCAGGCCGAGATCAACGGCAACGGCGCGAAGGCCGTGGAGAGCCGTCCCCTCGCCAAGCCGCCGGTGCGCAAGCTGGCGAAGGACCTGGGCATCGACCTCGCCACGGTCACCCCGACCGGGGAGGGTGGCGTGATCACCCGCGAGGACGTCCACGCGGCTGTCACCCCCGCCCCCGCCGAGGCCGCCGTACGGGCCGAGGAGGCCGCCCCGGCCCCCGCGCCCGTGGCGGTACCGGTGGACCGGGCGGGCCGTGAGACCCGCATCCCCGTCAAGGGCGTGCGCAAGGCCATCGCGCAGGCCATGGTCGGCAGCGCCTTCACCGCGCCGCACGTCACCGAGTTCGTGACCGTCGACGTGACGCGCACGATGAAGCTCGTGGCGGAGCTCAAGGAGGACAAGGAGATGGCGGGGGTCCGGGTCAATCCGCTCCTGATCATCGCCAAGGCGCTCCTGGTCGCGATCAAGCGCAACCCCGGCGTCAACGCCGCCTGGGACGAGACCAACCAGGAGATCGTGCAGAAGCACTACGTCAACCTGGGCATCGCCGCCGCCACCCCGCGCGGTCTGATCGTGCCGAACATCAAGGACGCGCACGACAAGACCCTGCCCCAGCTGGGCGAGGCACTGGGCGAGCTGGTCTCCACGGCACGTGAGGGCAGGACGTCCCCCGCGGCCATGGCGGGCGGCACGGTGACCATCACCAACGTCGGCGTCTTCGGCGTCGACACGGGTACGCCGATCCTGAACCCGGGCGAGTCCGCGATCCTCGCGGTCGGGACGATCAAGCTCCAGCCGTGGGTCCACAAGGGCAAGGTGAAGCCCCGCCAGGTCACCACACTGGCGCTCTCCTTCGACCACCGGCTGGTCGACGGCGAGCTCGGCTCCAAGGTGCTCGCGGACGTCGCGGCGATCCTGGAGCAGCCGAAGCGGCTGATCACCTGGGGCTAGGAAGCCACGCAGAGGGGCCCGCCGCGCGATGCGGCGGGCCCCTTCGCGTGTGTGCGGACGGGTCACTTCTTGAAGGCGTAGTCCAGGAGCTTCTTCGCGTCGGACGTCCGGGTGGTGGCGGACGTCGAGGTGAGGACGGTCCCGATGACCGTCTTGCCGTTACGGGTCGCGGCGAAGACCAGGCAGTACTTGGCCGAGGGGCCCGAGCCGGTCTTCACGCCGATCGCGCCGCTGTAACTGCCCAGCAGCGGGTTGGTGTTCGACCACGACATGTAGCGGTAGCCGCCGCTCTTCGTCGTGACCTTCTGCTTGGTGGACTTCGTCTTCACGATCGCGCGGAACGTGGAGTTCTTCATCGCGCTGCCGGCGATCTTCGTCAGGTCACGCGGCGTGGAGTAGTTCGAGCCGCTGCCGATGCCGTCGAACGAGTCGAAACGGGTGTTCTTCAGGCCGAGGCTCTTCGCGGAGGCGTTCATCTTGCCGATGAAGGACTTCACCCGGGCCGCGCGCGTGGAGCCGGAGCCGAACTTGTCGGCGAGGGCGTAGGCGGCGTCGCAGCCCGACGGCAGCATCAGGCCGTACAGGAGCTGACGGACCGTGACCTTGTCGCCGACGATCAGCCGGGCCGACGATGCGGTGTTGTTGACGATGTAGTCGCTGTACGCCTTCTGGACCGTGACCTTGGCATCAAGGTTCAGGTTCTTCTGTGCCAGCACCACCTTGGCGGTCATGATCTTCGTCGTGGAGCCGGTGGAGCGGCGGGTGTCCGCGGCTTTTCCGTAGAGCGTCTTCGCGGTGCCGCTGTTCATCACGAAGCCGCCCTTGGCGGCGATCGTGGGCGTCGGCGGTGCCGCGGCCTGAGCCGTGGAGGCGAACGCGCCGCCCGCGAGGACGGCGCCCGCGGTGAGAGTGACGGTGGCGGCGACGCTTGCGCGGTTTATGCCCTTAAGACCAGTTTTCAAGTCGAACGCTCCAAATACACCTGAAATGCGGCCACATGGGGTGCCGCTCGGTGGTGAGACTCGCGAGACGCCCGGATGGATGCCCTCTCGTACGGGTGATTTCACACCCGGCCGGGGCTCGGCCGGACACCAGGTCGGACGGCCGTCTCCCCGTCCGGATCGCGGACGGGGAGACGGACGCACCCATCTTGTATCTATGCTGTGTTCATGCCTGCCGCACCCACCGCCGAACCCGACGCCCGCAAGGCGGCCCCCAAGCCCCCGCCCGCAGCCGAGCGCGTCTACACCCACATCAAGGAAGCCGTCCTCGACCGCCGCTACGAGGGCGGCACGCTCCTCACCGAGGGCGACCTGGCCGAGGCCGTCGGTGTGTCCCGGACCCCCGTGCGGGAAGCGCTGCTCCGGCTCGAGGTCGAAGGGCTGATCAAGCTCTACCCGAAGAAGGGTGCGCTGGTGCTCGCGGTCTCCGCGCAGGAGATCTCCGATGTGGTGGAGACCCGGCTGCTCGTGGAGGAGTTCGCCGCGCGGAAGGCCGTGCCCGCGTCGGCGCAGCTGATCGCCCGGCTGGAGCGGCTCCTGGAGGAGCAGCGGGAGCTCGCCGAGGCGGGGGATCTGGCAGCGGTCTCCGTCAAGGACCGGTGCTTCCACGCCGAGATCGTGAAGAACGCGGGCAACGAGATCCTCTCCCGCCTCTACGACCAGCTCCGTGACCGGCAGCTGCGCATGGGCGTGGCCGTGATGGAGGCGCACCCCGGCAGGATCGCCGCCAACATCACCGAGCACGGTGAGCTGCTGGACGCCATCAGGGCCGGCGACGCCGAGGGCGCCGCACAGGTCGTGCGGCGCCACGTCAGCCGGGTCAAGGTGCTGGTCCGGGGTGAGGACCGATGAGCTCCGCGTCCCCCACCCTCTCCCTGCCCGGAGACCCGCCCGGCGGCCGGCGTGCCGTGTGGGTCTGGGGCATCGGTGTCGCCGTCTACTTCGTCGCCATCATCTTCCGTACGAGTCTGGGCGTCGCCGGGCTCGACGCCGCCGACCGGTTCGAGGTCAACGCCTCGGCCCTGTCGACGTTCTCCATCCTGCAGCTGCTCGTCTACGCCGGCATGCAGATACCCGTGGGCCTCATGGTCGACAGGCTCGGCACCAAGAAGGTCCTCACCATCGGGGTGGTGCTCTTCACGCTGGGGCAGCTGGGCTTCGCGCTCTCCCCCTCGTACGGCATGGCCCTCGCCTCCCGCGCGATGCTCGGCTGCGGCGACGCGATGACGTTCATCAGCGTGCTGCGGCTCGGCGCCCGGTGGTTCCCGGCCCGGCGCGGGCCGCTGATCGGACAGGTGGCCGGGCTCTGCGGGATGGCGGGCAACCTCGTCTCGACCCTCGTCATCGCCCGCGCTCTGCACGGCTTCGGGTGGACAGCGACCTTCGTCGGCAGCTCGCTGGCCGGCGTGGTCGTGCTGGTACTGCTGCTGCTCTTCCTCAAGGACCACCCCGAGGGCCACGAGCCCCCGCCCGCCGAGCACGCCGGAGCGGCGTACGTGCGGAAGCAGATCGCCGCTGCCTGGCGGGAGCCGGGCACCCGCCTGGGCATGTGGGTGCACTTCACCACGCAGTTCCCCGCCATGGTCTTCCTGCTGCTGTGGGGCATGCCGTTCCTGGTCGAGGCGCAGGGGCTGAGCCGGGGCACCGCCGGTGAGCTGCTCACCCTGGTGGTGCTCTCCAACATGGTCGTGGGGCTCGTCTACGGGCAGATCATCGCCCGACACCACGCGGCGCGCGCCCCGCTGGCCCTGGGGACGGTCGCGCTGACCGCCCTGCTCTGGGCGTCGACGATCTTCTACCCCGCCGACCACGCGCCGATGTGGCTGCTGATCACCCTGTGCGTGGTGCTCGGTTCCTGCGGACCGGCCTCGATGATCGGCTTCGACTTCGGCCGGCCGGCCAATCCGCCGGAACGCCAGGGCACCGCTTCCGGCATCGTCAACATGGGCGGCTTCGTCGCCTCGATGACGACACTGTTCGCGGTCGGCGTCCTGCTGGACGCGACCGGGGACAACTACCGCGTCGCGTTCGCGTCGGTCTTCGTCCTGGAGGCGCTCGGCGTCGTACAGATCCTGCGGCTGCACGCCGGCGCCACCCACAGGGAACGCGACCACCACGTCGTCAGCCGGGTCGAAGCCGTGCACGTCCCCGCCTGACGGCGGTCCCGGCGGCGCGCCCGTCCCGGCCTGTCCACGGGCGGGCGCCGCCGGTCACGGGGTCACGGGGTCACGGGGTCACGGCGAAGTGACGCAGGATCTCCGCCGCCAGCTCCTGGTCGCCCTCGATCTTGATCCGGTCCTCCACGGCCTGCGCCCGGACCCGGCCGCAGGCCAGCCGGTAGTACGTCTCCCAGTCCATCGCCAAGGTCGCCGCGGGGCCCAGCGACGGCGCGCCGTCGACCGAACCGCGGCCCTCGCCGTCGACCCTGACCGTACGCAGGAACTCCAGCGGGCCGTGCACATCGAAGACCACGGCCGAATTGGGCGGCGCGCCCGCGTCCTTGGCGACCACCTTCGCCAGTCCGACCAGCAGCGTGTCCCGGACGACGAGGGCGCCGGGGGAATCCAGATTGCCGGGCTGTCCCAGCGTGGTGCGCAGGTCCTGCTCGTGCACCCAGACGTCGAACGCCCGCATCCGCAGTGCCAGTTCCAGCGTCTGCTCGGCGCCGAGGGGTGCCCGCACCATGGTCTCGGGGGCGCGCGACTCGTTGCGCAGCTGACGCATGCGCCGGATGAGCGTGTACTCCAGCTCCGAGGTCATCTCCGGCGCGGTGTGGTGGCGCCGTACGTCGACCTGCATCTCCATGTAGCGCTGGTGGTCGTTCTGCACGTGGTAGAGGTCGCGCGGCAGCGTGTGGATCGGGCGGGGGTCGCCGAGCTGCTCGCACTCCATGCCGATGACGTGCGAGACGATGTCGCGTACCGACCAGCCCGGACAGGGTGTCCGGCGGTTCCACTCCCCCTCGACGAGCGGCTTGACCAGCTCGGATATCGACTCGACGGAGTGGGTCCAGGCATCGGCATAGGTCTGGAGGCTGGGATGGACGGTCACGGGACCCCTCGTGCGGTTCTGCGGTGCATGGGCTGGAGAGCAGGGAGTGCCGACGGGAGGGCCGGCACCGACGTCGCTGTCTGCGGGCTGCGTGGGAGGTTCGCTCGCTAAGTTACGCTGCGAGCAGGCACCCCGGCAGTGCTTTCGTGTGACGATCGTAGGCCCGCGTTGACGGCTTCCATGCCAGGACGGTGGTAGTGTGCACGCCTCTCTCATCCAGATCGCAGTAAACCCGGATGAATCGGTCAATTCCCGTAGAGAGCGCGCGGCTTCGCTGGTCGTGGCCCAGCGGGGTGCGGACCTGGTCCTCCTCCCCGAGCTCTGGCCGGTCGGTGCGTTCGCCTACACCGCGTTCGCCGATGAGGCCGAGCCCCTGCAAGGCCCCACCCACGACGTCATGGCGAAGGCGGCGGCCGAGGCCGGGGTCTGGCTGCATGCCGGGTCGTTCGTCGAGCGTGCCGAGGACGGCACCCTCTACAACACCTCGCTGGTCTTCTCGCCCGAGGGTGAGCGGGCCGCCGCCTACCGCAAGATCCATCGCTTCGGCTTCGACAAGGGCGAGGCGGTGCTCATGGGGGCTGGAGAGGAACTCGTCACCGTCGCTCTGCCGGAGACCGTGGTCGGCCTCGCCACCTGCTACGACCTGCGCTTCCCCGAGCAGTTCCGGGGGCTCGTCGACGCGGGGGCCGAGACCCTGATCGTCGCGGCCGGCTGGCCGGAGCGCCGTCGTTCGCACTGGACCCTGCTGGCGCAGGCCCGCGCGGTCGAGAACCAGGCGTACGTCCTGGCGGTCGGGTCGGCCGGTACCCACGCGGGGGTCGAGCAGGCGGGCCACAGCATCGTCGTCGACCCCTGGGGCGAGGTGCTCGCCGAGGCCGGGGCCGGCGAGGAGGTGCTCACCGTGGAGTTCGACCCGGCGAAGGCCACCACCACCCGGGAGCAGTTCCCGGCCCTCAAGGACCGCCGCCTGGGCCTCGCGCCACGGCGCCTGGCCTGAGCCGTACGCAGACGTCCCGAGGGCCCGGTTTCACGTGAAACCGGGCCCTCGGCGGTCCGGCCGGCCGCCGGTCAGTCCTCGTCGTGGCCCTTGTCGTGATCATTGTCGTGCTCCTTGTCCGCGAGGACGATGACGCACACCGCCACGGCGAGAAGCAGCGGCACATCGGCGTCCTCCCGCACGATGTCGACGCCGTAGGTGTCGCGGACGGTCAGCCACCGCCGGGAGATCTGCGCGAGCAGCTCCCCGTCGTAGTCGATGGCGAACTCGCGGTCCAGGATCTTGCCGCTGACGTCGAGCTCGGTGCCGTCCACCAGGGCCACCCGGTAGTGGTTGCGCAGGAGCGAGAGCCGCTTCCGTTTGATCTTGGCGAGCTCCTCGCCGTTCCGCTCGATCAGCATCGTGTCGCGCAGGCTGATCATCTTCTGGCGGATCTCCACCAGCACCTGGCCGTTCGTGTCCTTCAGCTCGAAGGTGTCACGGAGCCGCATGGCCTTGCCGTCGACGAGGAAGAGCTTCCGCCCGTCCGCATCCTCGATCCAGTAGTCGTCGCCGACGCCGAGCAGTCGCTCACGCACGAGAAGTCTCATGGATCACAGGTTCCCCGACGACCTGCCGGAATGCGGGCAGGCCACGGTGCTGTTGACTGTTCTCATGACAGCACGTGCACGTGTCCGCGCCCCCGAACTGATCGGCAAGGGCGGCTGGCTCAATACAGGCGACCGGCAGTACACCCTTGCTGACCTGCGGGGACGCATTGTCATTCTGGATTTCTGGACATTCTGCTGCGTGAACTGTCTGCATGTGCTCGACGAGCTGCGTGAGTTGGAGGAGAAGCACCGCGACACCGTGGTGATCATCGGTGTCCACTCCCCGAAGTTCGTGCACGAGGCTGAGCACCAGGCCGTGGTCGACGCCGTCGAGCGGTACGAGGTGCACCACCCCGTGCTCGACGACCCCGAGCTCGCGACCTGGAAGCAGTACGCCGTCCGCGCCTGGCCCACGCTCGTCGTCGTGGACCCCGAGGGCTACGTCGTCGCACAGCACGCCGGTGAGGGGCACGCGCACGCCATCGAGAAGCTGGTCGAGGAGCTGGAGGCCGAGCACGCCGCGAAGGGCACCCTGCACCGCGGCGACGGCCCCTACGTCGCTCCGGAGCCCGTCGCCACACACCTGCGGTTCCCCGGCAAGGCGCTCGCCCTCCCGGACGGCGGCTTCCTGGTCTCGGACACCACCCGGCACCGCCTGGTCGAGCTGGATGCCGACGGCGAGACCGTGCGGGGGCACTTCGGCGCCGGTGAGCGCGGATTCGCGGACGGCGGCCGCGACGAGGCCCGGTTCAGCGAACCGCAGGGTCTCGCCGTGCTGCCGGACGGCCGGATCGCCGTCGCCGACACCGTCAACCACGCGATCAGGGCGCTCGACCTCGCCACGGGAGTGACGACCACGCTCGCCGGGACCGGACGCCAGTGGTGGCAGGGCTCCGCCACCAGCGGCCCGGCCACGGAGGTGGACCTGTCGTCGCCGTGGGACATCGCCTGGTTCGGCGACCGGCTGTGGATCGCGATGGCCGGGGTGCACCAGCTGTGGACGTACGACCCCGGGCAGGGCACGGTGCGGGTCGCCGCCGGGACGACCAACGAGGGACTGGTCGACGGGCCCGGGGACGAGGCGTGGTTCGCGCAGCCGTCCGGTCTGGCGGCGGCCGGCGACCGTCTCTGGGTCGCCGACTCCGAGACCTCCTCGCTGCGCTACGTGGACCCGGAGGGCGCGGTCCACACCGCCGTCGGTACCGGCCTCTTCGACTTCGGCCACCGCGACGGCCCCGCGGAGCAGGCGCTTTTCCAGCACCCGCTGGGCGTCACGGCCCTCCCCGACGGCTCCGTGGCCGTGAGCGACACCTACAACCACGCGCTGCGGCGGTACGACCCGGAGAGCGGCGAGGTCACCACGCTGGCCACCGATCTGCGGGAGCCGAGCGACGCGGTCCTGGTGGACGGCGATCTGGTCGTCGTCGAGTCCGCACGGCACCGGCTGACCCGGCTGCGGCTTCCCGAGGAGGCCGTGCGGGTCGCGGACCGGGCCCACCGCACCCAGCGCGCGGCCACCGAGGTCGCCGCCGGCACGCTGAGGCTTGACGTGGTCTTCCAGGCGCCGGCAGGGCAGAAGCTCGACACCCGTTACGGCCCCTCCACCCGGCTGCTGGTCTCCTCGACCCCGCCGGAGCTGCTGGCCGAGGGGTCGGGCCAGGGGACGGATCTGGGTCGTGACCTGGTCCTCGCGGACGGGGTCACCGAGGGTGTTCTGCATGTGTCCGCGATGGCGGCGTCCTGCGACGACGACCCGGACAACGAGTACCCGGCCTGCCATGTGCACCAGCAGGACTGGGGCGTCCCCGTGAGCGTCACCGCCGGAGGGACGTCCAGGCTCCCGCTGGTGCTGGCCGGGATGGACGACCGGGGCTGACGACGGACCGACCCGGCGGCGTCGCGCCACGTGCTCTCAGGGCACGTGCCGGCGCCATGAGGCCTGTCGGGTCGTCAGCTCACTGGTAGCGGCGCTCGTCCTCCGAGACGACCGTGGTGGTGGGCGGCACGACCATGCGGCGGCGCCGCGCGATGCTCACGTAGACGAAGACCCCGACGAGGCCGACGAGCATCATGATCCAGCCGACCAGGTCGACGTTGACGGTATCCATTTCCCAGTCGGTGGCGAACGCCAGGATCGCCCCGGCACCGATCAGGAGAATGCATCCTCCGAGTCCCATGATTTCCGCCTCCTCGACGGCCCGGTGAATCCGGGCCGGTGTACGGATCGCGTACCCGGCCCGGCAACAACCATGTCCACCGGGGCGGTTGGGACGGTGGAGGGATCAGCCCGCGAGGAACGCCGTGAGCGCGTTGGCCAGGAGGTACGGGTCGTCGGCGCCGCAGAGTTCACGCGCGCTGTGCATCGACAGGATCGCCACACCGATGTCGACGGTCGTGATGCCGTGCCGGGCCGCGGTGATCGGGCCGATCGTGGTGCCGCACGGCATCGAGTTGTTGGAGACGAACGTCTGCCACGGCACGCCGGCCTTCTCGCAGGCCGCGGCGAACACGGCGCGGCCGCCGCCGTCGGTCGCGTAGCGCATGTTGACGTTCACCTTGAGGATGGGCCCGCCGTTGGCCACCGGGTGGTGCGTCGGGTCGTGGCGCTCGGCGTAGTTGGGGTGGACGGCGTGACCGGTGTCCGAGGAGAGACAGACGGTTCCGGCGAAGGCCCGGGCGCGGTCCTCGTACGAACCGCCGCGGGCGAACACGGAGCGCTCCAGGACCGTGCCCAGCAGCGGGCCGTCCGCGCCGGTGTCGGACTGGGAGCCGTTCTCCTCGTGGTCGAAGGCGGCCAGCACGGGGATGTACGGGATCTCGTCGTCCGGCTGCCCGGACACGGCGGCCAGCGCGGCCGTCGCGGCGTGCACCGAGAGCAGGTTGTCCATGCGCGGACCGGCGAGCAGTTCACGGTCCCGGCCCAGGTAGGCGGGCGGCTCGACGGGGTGCGGCATGAGGTCCCAGCCGGTGATCTCCGCGGCCTCGACGCCCGCCGCGTCGGCGACGAAGCGGATGAGGTCGCCCTCCTCGACGTCGCCGAGTCCCCAGATCGGCTGCATGTGCTTCTGGCGGTCGAGCTTGAGGCCGTCGGGATTGGCGGACCGGTCCAGGTGCACGGCGAGCTGGGGGACGCGCAGCAGGGGCCGGTCGATGTTCACCAGCCGGTGCGTGCCGTCGCGCAGGGAGATGCGGCCGGCGAGACCGAGGTCCCGGTCGAGCCAGGTGTTCAGGAGCGTCCCGCCGTAGACCTCGACGGCGATCTGGCGCCAGCCGTGCGCACCCGAGTCGGGCAGCGGCTTGACCCGCAGGTTCGGGGAGTCGGTGTGGGCGCCCACGATCCGGAACGGGGTGTGGGCGGCGGCGCCCTCCGGCACGTACCAGGCCACGATGGCGCCGCCCCGCAGGACGTACTTACCGCCGGTGGAGCCGTCCCACGCGTCCGTCTCCTCGACCTGCCGGAATCCGGCCTTCTCCAGCCGCGCGGCGGCCGCGGCCACGGCGTGGTACGGGGAAGGGGCCGCCATCAGGAAGGCCATCAGATCGTCGGTGTGCCCGCGGTCGAAGCGGAGGGGAGAGCTCATGTTCCTCACTGTAACGACGGCGGACCGGGACGTTTAACGGTGTACGACGTCGTGCCGCCGCCCGTGTCCGGAAAGTTGCCCCGCCCATGACGACGCCGCCACCTGGAGGGATCCGGGTGGCGGCGTCATCATGGGCGGGGCGGGCCGGCGACGACTAGAACGCGGCCTCGTCGAGCTCCATCAGCGAGTTGTCGACGGACTCGGCCAGCGCGCGCTCGCCGGAGACGCCCGGCAGGACGTTCGCGGCGAAGAACTTCGCAGCGGCGATCTTGCCCTGGTAGAAGGCGGTGTCCTTGGCGGAGGCGTTGCGCAGCTTCTCGGAGGCCACGACCGCGCCCTTGAGCAGCAGGTAGCCGACGACGACGTCGCCCGAGGCCATCAGGAGGCGGGTCGTGTTGAGACCGACCTTGTAGATGTTCTTGACGTCCTCGCCCGTGGCGGTGAGGTCGGTGATCATCGTGCCGACGATCGCCTCCAGGTCCACCGCGGCCTTGGCGAGGTTGTCCAGCGAGCCGGACAGCTCCTCGTCGCCCTGGGCGCTCGCGAGGAACTTCTTGATCTCCTCGGAGAGGGCGTTCAGCGAGGCGCCCTGGTCGCGGACGATCTTCCGGAAGAAGAAGTCCTGGCCCTGGATCGCCGTCGTGCCCTCGTAGAGGGTGTCGATCTTGGCGTCGCGGATGTACTGCTCGACCGGGTACTCCTGGAGGTAACCGGAACCGCCGAACGTCTGGAGCGACTGCGCGAGCTGCTCGTAGGACTTCTCGGAGCCGTAGCCCTTCACGATCGGGAGCAGCAGGTCGTTGAGGCCGTTGAGTGCCTTGGCGTCCTCGCCCGCGGCCTCCTTCACCTGGATCGCGTCCTGGACGGAGGCGGTGTACAGCACGAGGGAGCGCATGCCCTCGGCGTACGCCTTCTGCGTCATCAGGGAGCGGCGCACGTCGGGGTGGTGCGTGATGGTGACCTTGGGGGCCGTCTTGTCCATGAACTGCGACAGGTCGGTGCCCTGGACGCGCTCCTTGGCGTACTCCAGCGCGTTGAGGTAGCCCGCAGAGAGGGCCGCGATGGCCTTCGTGCCGACCATCATGCGGGCGAACTCGATGATGCGGAACATCTGGCGGATGCCGTCGTGCTTGTCGCCGATCAGCCAGCCCTTGGCGGGGTGCTGGTCGCCGAAGGTCATCTCGCAGGTGTTCGACGCCTTGAGACCCATCTTGTGCTCGACGTTCGTCGCGTACACGCCGTTACGCGCACCGAGCTCGCCGGTGGTCCAGTCGAAGTGGAACTTCGGGACCAGGAAGAGGGAGAGGCCCTTGGTGCCCGGGCCGGCGCCCTCGGGGCGTGCCAGGACGTAGTGGAGGATGTTCTCGGACATGTCGTGCTCGCCCGAGGTGATGAAGCGCTTCACACCCTCGATGTGCCAGGAGCCGTCCTCCTGCTCGACCGCCTTCGTGCGGCCGGCGCCGACGTCCGAACCGGCGTCGGGCTCGGTCAGCACCATCGTCGAGCCCCACTGCTTCTCGACGGCGATCTCCGCGACCTTCTTCTGCGCCTCGTTGCCCTCGTCGAAGAGGATGCCGGCGAACGCGGGGCCGGAGGAGTACATCCAGACGGCCGGGTTCGAGCCGAGCAGCAGCTCCGCGTAACCCCAGATCAGGGAGCGCGGCGACGTCGTGCCGCCGATCTCCTCGGGCAGTCCCAGGCGCCAGTACTCGGAGTCCATGAAGGCCTGGTAGGACTTCTTGAAGGAGGCCGGGACGGGCGCGGTGTTCGTCTCGGGGTCGAAGACCGGCGGGTTGCGGTCCGCGTCGGCGTACGAGTCGGCGAGCTCGTTCTCCGCGAGGCGGGTCACCTCGTCCAGGATGCTCTTCGCGGTGTCGACGTCCATCTCCGCGAACGGACCGGTGCCGTACAGCTTGTCGCGCCCGAGGACCTCGAAGAGGTTGAACTCGATGTCGCGGAGATTCGACTTGTAGTGCCCCATGGGAAGGCTCCGTAATCAATAGCAGTGGCGCGCAGCGCCCCGTGGAGGAGTGAGGTTCGGGCGACGGACGGCCGGGCGTGGGTATATCACCTGACCCCCACGATGATGCTACCCGTCAGTAATAAGGCGCAACCCCTCAAGGCACAGATGTGTCCGATTACTCTTTGCGGCATGTATGGCTACGACCAGAACCAGGGCGCACAGCAGCAGATGGGCGGCGGCTATGGCGAGCAGCCGTTGTACCCCGAGCCCTCGCCGCCGTCCCTGGCCGACGCGGTACGGGCCTTCACGACCGGGTCGCTGTCCGCGGAGGACTTCCAGCAGATCTTCGCCACGGCGAAGGTCTACTGCCCGCGCGGCGACAACCCCGGCTTCCTGGCGCTCCACAACACCCAGCAGCCGGTGATCCCCATGTTCACCACGCTCAAGGAGCTCCGGAGCTACGCGGGCAAGGAGTCCAAGTACTTCGTGATCACGGGCGCCGAGGTGATCGACCTGCTGCCGACCGGCTACGGCTTCGTCCTGGACATGGAGGGTGATCACCGCATGGTCTTCGACGCCAAGGCGGTGGAGCAGATGGTGGACTTCGCTATGCGTCGTATGTACGGATAGGCATCCCCTGATCCGCGGACGGCCGAGGGCGTCCGCGGCCCGAGGCGGCCCGAGGGCCCGCACCGTCCGGTGCGGGCCCTCGGTGCTGTCCGGGGCGGCGGGAATGGATGCCGCCTTGCTAGATGTTCACTGTTCAACTAAATTGGTCGCAGAAGACTCCCGGAGGTGGCTCCCATGCCCGCAGTGACCGTCGAAAACCCGCTGACCCTGCCGAAGGTCGCGGCCCAGGCCGAGGCCGTGGCCCGCCCTGTGCTGACCGTCACGACCGCGCCCAGCGGTTTCGAGGGCGAGGGGTTCCCGGTGCGGCGTGCCTTCGCCGGGATCAACTACCGGCACCTCGACCCGTTCATCATGATGGACCAGATGGGTGAGGTGGAGTACGCGGCCGGCGAGCCGAAGGGGACTCCCTGGCACCCGCACCGCGGCTTCGAGACCGTCACGTACATCATCGACGGCAGCTTCATCCACCAGGACAGTCACGGCGGCGGCGGTGCCATCGAGAACGGCGACACCCAGTGGATGACCGCCGGCAGCGGGCTCCTGCACATCGAGACGCCGCCCGAGGCGCTCGTCATGTCCGGCGGCCTCTTCCACGGCCTCCAGCTCTGGGTGAACCTGCCCAAGGCCGACAAGATGATGGCCCCGCGCTACCAGGACATCCGTGGTGGCCAGGTCCAGCTCCTCGCCTCCCCGGACGGCGGCGCGCTGCTCCGTGTCATCGCCGGTGAGCTCGACGGCCACGAGGGCCCGGGCATCACGCACACGCCGATCACCATGGTCCACGCGACGGTCCGGCCGGGTGCCGAGGTGACGCTTCCGTGGCGCGAGGACTTCAACGGCCTCGCGTACGTCCTCGCCGGGCGCGGCAGCGTCGGTGAGGAGCGCCGCCCGGTCCGCACCGGGCAGACCGCGGTCTTCGGCAAGGGGTCCTCGCTGACCGTCCGCGCCGACGAGACGCAGGACGGCAACACCCCGGACCTGGAGGTCGTGCTGCTCGGCGGGCGCCCGATCCGTGAGCCGATGGCGCACTACGGGCCGTTCGTGATGAACACCCAGGACGAGCTCAAGCAGGCCTTCGAGGACTTCCAGGCCGGCCGCCTCGGCAAGGTCCCGGCCGTCCACGGCATGTGACCGGCCCCTCCGGTCGTACGGGTGACGGGCCGTCACCCGTACGACCGTGCGGAAGGGACATCACTCCCCGCCCGTGATCGGGTGGGAGGGTGCCGAACCGGAAGCCCCTCCTGCCCGATGTCGCGCGGCGGACGGCCGCCTGGTGCGGCGTTCTGCTCCTGGTCGTCGGCGTCGTGGCTGTGGCCATCTGGCTGGTGGTGGTGCTCAAGACCGCGGTCACCCCGGTCCTGCTGGCACTGCTCGGCACGGCGCTGCTCGGCCCCGTCCACCGCTGGCTGACCGCCCATAAGGTGAACAGATCCGTGGCGGCCGGACTCACCTGCGCCGCGCTCGTCGCGGTGGGGGGCGGCGCCGGATACATCGTCGTCACCGCCCTCGTCGACACCGGCGACCAGATCGTGGCCTCGCTGAAGGACGCGGCACAGTGGGTCATCGATCACTTCGACATCGAAGGGGTCGCGAATGTGGACGACCTGGCGGACAACGCGAAGAAGCTGATCGGGAGGTTCGGCGCGAGTGCGGCGGGCGGACTGCTCACCGGGATCAGCGTCATCGGGTCGCTCGTGACCACCGCGGTCCTGGCCCTGCTGCTGACGTTCTTCTTCCTGCGCGACTCCGACCGTGCCGTCCACCTCGCCCACACCATCGCCCCGCGCGGCACGGGCGGACTCGTGGAGGCCATGGGGCGCAGGGCCTTCGAAGCCGTCGAGGGGTTCATGCGCGGCACCACCTTCATCGCCCTGATCGACGCGCTGTGCATCACGGTGGGCCTGCTGATCCTGCGCGTGCCGGGGGCGGTGGGCCTGGGGGCGCTGGTCTTCGTCGGTGCCTACATCCCGTATCTCGGGGCCTTCATCTCCGGTGCCGTGGCCGTGCTGGTCGCGCTCGCCGACCGGGGCGTCGTGATCGCGCTCTGGGTGCTGGGAGTGGTGCTCGCAGTCCAGGTGCTGGAAGGGCACGTGCTCCAGCCCGTCATCCAGAGCCGTACGGTCCAGATGCACCCCGCCACGATCATGATCGCGCTGACCGCGGGTGCGAGCGTCGCGGGGCTGCTGGGCATGCTGCTGGCGGTGCCGGTGTGCGCCGCGGTGTTCGGGGTGATCGGCGAGCTGCGCAAGGGGTACGGGGCGGGAGGCCCGGAAGGCGCGGTTCCCGGGAGCTCATGAGCCGGTGACGCCCAGCTCGGCCGGCTCCGCGGACTCGTACAGCTCGAACCAGATCGACTTCCCTTCGCCCCTCGGGTCCACCCCCCAGGCGTCGGCGAGCATCTCCATCAGCACCAGCCCGCGGCCGCTGGACGCCATCTCCCCCGGCCGCCGCTTGTGCGGCAGCTCGTCGCTGGCGTCGGCCGCCTCGACACGCAGCCGCCGCTCGCCCCGCTCGCCCGTCACCTCCGCGACGAGCAGCGCGTCCCCGTCCGTGTGGACGAGCACGTTCGTGGACATCTCGGAGACCATGAGCTCCGCGGAGTCGACCTGCTCCGTGTCCGCCCAGTCGTGCAGCAGCTCCCGCAGCTGCTGCCGGGCGGCCGCGACGCGCTCGGGCTCCGCCTGGGCGATGGTCATGGCCGAGCGCCGCCCCGGGGTCCTGCGGGTCCGTGCGGCCTCGCGGCGCAGCACCATGACCGCGATGTCGTCCTCACGGCGGTCCACCAGCGGCCCGGTCGTGTAGTGGGAGCCGGGACCGTGCACCGTCTGCACGAGGGCGTCCGCGAGCTCCTCCAGGTCCTCGACGGGCTTCTCCAGGACCGGCCTGAGCCTGGTCCATCCGGTGGCCATGTCGTGTCCGCCGGTCTCGATGAGCCCGTCCGTGCACAGCATGATCGTCTCGCCGGGTCCCAGGACCACGCGGGTCGTCGGGTAGTCGGCGTCCTTCTCGACGCCCAGGGGCAGCCCTCCGGCGGTCTGCCGGATCACCGCGGTGCCGTCGACGCTGATCACCACCGGGTCCGGGTGGCCCGCCCGGGCGACGTCGAGGGTCCCGTTCTCGGGGTCGGCCTCCGCGTACAGGCAGGTCGCGAAGCGCGTCGCGTCGGACCGGTCCTCGCCGTCGTCGAGGTCGTACGTCTCGGTCAGTCCCGACAGGAAGCGCGAGGCCCGGGAGAGCACGGCGTCGGGGCGGTGCCCCTCGGAGGCGTACGCGCGCAGGGCGATCCGCAGCTGGCCCATCAGCCCCGCCGCCCGCACGTCATGGCCCTGGACGTCGCCGATGACGAGGGCGATACGGCCGTTGGGGAGCGGGATCACGTCGTACCAGTCGCCGCCGACCTGGAGACCTCCTCCTGTCGGGATGTAACGCGCCGCCACCGTCAGGCCGGGCACACCGGGTCCCAGGGACGGCCTCATCGCCCGCTGGAGGCCCAGCGACAGCTCCCGCTCGGTCTCGGCGGCACCGGCGCGGGTCAGGGCCTGAGCCAGCATCCTGGCCACCGTCGACAGCACGGAGCGCTCGTCCGGCGAGAAGGCCACGTTGTGCCGGAACCCGGCCATCCAGGCGCCCATGGTGCGACCGGACGAGATCAACGGCAGAAAGGCCCAGGACTGGCGTCCGAACTCCCGGGCGAGGGGCCAGGTGGCAGGGAAGCGCTGCCGGTACTCCTCGGGCGAGGCGAGGTAGATGGCCTGGCCGGTCCGCACGACCTCGGCTGCCGGGTAGTCGGTCTGCAGGGGCATGTCGGTGAACGGCTTCTCGTCGCCGACGTTGTGCCCGTGGTGCCCGATGACCGTCAGCCGCTCGCCCGAGACCCCGAACACGGCGAGTCCGTCAGGCGAGAACCCGGGCATGGAGAGCGAGCCCGCGACCCGCAGGACCTCCTCGGTGGACACCGCCTCGGCCAGCGCCCGTCCGGCGTCCAGCAGGAAAGCCTCGCGCGACCGCCGCCAGTCGCCCGTGAGCGGGGTCTTCGCCGCGGTGTCCTCCGGGAGCTGGGTGACCTCCTGGAGGATGCCCGTCAGCACGTACGTGTGGCGGCCCGGGGTGTCCAGCGGGATCGGCTTCGACCGGGTGCGCACCGTGCGTACGACCGCGCCGTTCTCGTCCACGATCCGCATCCTGGCCTCGGCCACCGTGCCCTCGGCGATCGCGAAGTTCACGATGCCGTCGATCTCGTTCCAGTCGGCGGGGTGGAACCGGGGGCGCACCTCCTCGCCGGGGCGGGCCGTGGCCTCGGCGGGCAGTCCCACCAGCCGCGCCGCCTCGGCGTCGAGCGTGACCGTGCCCGATGAGCTGTCCCAGCTCCACAGCCCGGTCCCGATCGCAGCCAGGATCTCCTCGGTGCGCATTGCCCCACTTTAGGAAGATGTTCTCCGCGGTCGCCACCGAGGGAGGCCGCCGCAGGAGGGCGTCGGGCGGGTCTCGGACAGCCGTGCGGCGACAATGCCAATGAAGCGGTGCGTCCACGGGCGGTAGCCTGGGGTGTCAATCCACCCCGACCGCGAAGACTGGATGAACGACGATGCATCGGTACAGGTCCCACACCTGCGGCGAGCTCCGCGCCTCTGACGTCGGCACCGACGTCCGGCTGAGCGGCTGGCTGCACAATCGTCGAGACCTGGGCGGCATCCTCTTCATCGATCTGCGCGACCACTACGGTCTGGTGCAGCTCGTCGCCCGCCCCGGCACCCCCGGCAACGACGCCTTGGCGAAACTGACCAAGGAGACCGTCGTCCGGATCGACGGCAAGGTCTCCGCGCGCGGCTCCGACAACGTCAACCCGGAGCTCCCGACCGGTGAGATCGAGATCGAGGTCACCGAGGTCGAGGTGCTGGGCGAGGCCGGCCCGCTGCCCTTCACGATCAACACCGAGGACGGGGTCAACGAGGAGCGGCGCCTGGAGTACCGCTTCCTCGACCTGCGCCGCGAGCGCATGCACCGCAACATCATGCTGCGCTCGGCCGTGATCGCCTCCATCCGCTCCAAGATGGTGGCCCTCGGCTTCAACGAGATGGCGACCCCGATCCTCACCGCGACCTCCCCCGAGGGCGCCCGTGACTTCGTCGTCCCGTCCCGGCTGAACCCCGGCAAGTTCTACGCGCTGCCGCAGGCCCCGCAGCAGTTCAAGCAGCTGCTGATGATCTCGGGCTTCGACCGCTACTTCCAGATCGCGCCGTGCTTCCGCGACGAGGACGCCCGCGCGGACCGCTCACCGGGCGAGTTCTACCAGCTCGATGTCGAGATGTCCTTCGTCGAGCAGGAGGACGTCTTCCAGCCGATCGAGAAGCTGATGACCGAGCTCTTCACCGAGTTCGGCAACGGCCGCGAGGTCACCTCGCCGTTCCCGCGCATCCCCTTCCGCGAGTCGATGCTGAAGTACGGCAACGACAAGCCGGACCTGCGGGCGAAGCTGGAGCTCGTCGACATCTCCGACGTGTTCGCCGACTCCGGTTTCAAGGCGTTCGCGGGCAAGCACGTCCGCGCCCTTCCCGTGCCGGACACCGCGGGCCAGTCCCGGAAGTTCTTCGACGGCCTCGGTGAGTACGCCGTCGAGCACGGAGCGAAGGGCCTCGCCTGGGTCCGCGTGGGCGAGGACGGCACGCCGACCGGGCCGATCGCGAAGTTCCTCACCGAGACGGACGTCAAGACCCTCACCGAGCGACTGTCCCTGGCCCCCGGCCACGCGGTCTTCTTCGGCGCGGGCGAGTTCGACGAGGTCTCCAAGATCATGTCCGCCGTCCGCGTGGAGGCCGCCAAGCGCGCCGGCCACTTCGAGGAGGGCGTCTTCCGGTTCTGCTGGATCGTCGACTTCCCGATGTACGAGAAGGACGAGGACACCGGGAAGATCGACTTCTCGCACAACCCCTTCTCGATGCCCCAGGGCGGCCTGAAGGACCTGGAGGAGAAGGACCCGCTGGACATCCTCGCCTGGCAGTACGACATCGTCTGCAACGGCATCGAGCTGTCCTCCGGCGCCATCCGTAACCACGAGCCCGAGCTGATGCTCAAGGCCTTCGAGATCGCCGGCTACGACCGCGAGACCGTCGAGCACGAGTTCGCGGGCATGCTCCGCGCCTTCCGTCTCGGCGCCCCGCCGCACGGTGGCATCGCCCCGGGCGTCGACCGCATCGTCATGCTGCTCGCCGACGAGCCCAACATCCGCGAGACGATCGCCTTCCCGCTCAACGGCAACGCCCAGGACCTGATGATGGGTGCCCCGACCGTGCTGGACGAGACCCGGCTGCGCGAGCTGAACATCCAGCTCCGCAAGCCCGTCGCGGCCGCGAAGGACAAGGCCGACGTCACGGACGCGGTGGCGAGGGACACCGGCGCGAAGTAGGCGTCACCGGTTCCGCTTCGGTTCCACGTGAAACAGTCCCCGGCCACCGGCCGGGGACTGTTTTCGTGGAGCCGGTGGGAGGGACCTCACCCGGTGCCGCGCGGTGTTCCGCGGTGCGGCGGTCGTGGGCCGCAGCAGGAGCCGGGGCCGGGTCCGTCGTCGCCACCGCCCGGCCCAGGAGGAGAAGAGCCAGGTATCCGGCACGACGACCGGACAGACCGACGAGACTCACGACGGAACCGGCCTCTGGACAGCAGGCCCCCGGTGAAGGGCCCGGAACCATGACGGTTCCGGGCTCTTTGCCTGCGTACGGGTGGACCGTGCGGAACTCCCGGACCTCGGGTACACGAACCGGGTACATCCGGATGGCCCCGGTTCCGGTTCGGCGCCGTCGGGTCCGGCAAGGACTGGCACGGGAAGTGCTCGTCCGCCCCCCACCGAGGAGTTCCGTACCGTGTCCGTCCCGCGTCGCCCGTACGCCCTGCTCGTCACCCTGTTCCTGCTGGTCATCGGCTGTTCCGCCGGGGCGGTGCAGACGACCGGCCCCTTCACGCCCCGCGGCGCGGCCGGCCCGGAGACCTCGGCCGCCCCGCCCCGCACCGTGGAGAGCCTCCGCCCCCCGGCTGAGATCCCGGCGCTGGGCCCGGAGACCCGGGCGCAGATCCCGGCCACGGCCCGGCAGGCCGTCGTGGTGACCGGGCAGGGCCCCGATTCCAACCGTTCCGCGGTCATGCTCTACAGCCTCGACGACCCCGCTCTCGGCTGGAGACCCGGGGCGGGCCCCTGGCCCGCCCACAACGGCATGGAGGGCTGGACGGACCACCACCTCGCGGACGACCTCCGGTCCCCCGTCGGGGTCTTCGGCCTCACCGACGCGGGCGGCCGGCTGCCCGACCCGGGCGCGCTGCTCCCGTACGACGAGCAGCACCGCTTCGCGGTGAGCGGCGAGGGCTTCCTGGGGGAGCCGCTCGAAGGCTCCTTCGACTACGTGGTCGCCATCAACTACAACCGGACCCCGGGCACCAGTCCCCTGGACCGCACCCGGCCGCTCGGCGCGGAGAGGGGCGGCGGCATCTGGATCCACGTGGACCACGGCGGACCGACCCAGGGCTGCGTCTCGCTGACCGAGGACCGGATGCGCGACCTGCTGCTCACCCTGGACCCCGCCAAGCACCCGGTGATCGTGATGGGGGACGCCGCGTCGCTGGCCCGGTGAAACGCCGGACACGCTGTGCCGGGTCACACGCAGGAGCCCGGGTCCCGATGGGTTCGGGTCCCGGGCTCCTGCACTGCGTACGCCGCTTACGCGGGCTTCTCCTCCAGGCGCGGGAACAGCACCGCGCCCTTCGTCACCGTCGCGCCCACGGGCAGCTGACCCCAGCGGCCCGCGTCCTGCACCGGCTGGTCGGCCAGGGCGCCCAGGGACGCCTCGGCGCCCAGGGACTCCCACAGCTTCTGCGAGGTGTCCGGCATGACGGCGTTCAGCAGGACCGCGACACCGCGCAGTGCGTCGGCCGCCGTGTACAGGATGGTCGCGAGCCGTGCCTGGCCCTCGGGCGACGTGTCCTTGGCGACCTTCCAGGGCTCCTGCTCCGTGATGTAGCCGTTGACCTGCTTCACGAAGTCGAAGACCGCCAGGATGCCGCCCTGGAAATCCAGCTCCTCGCCGATCTTCTGATCGGCCGAGGCGACGGCCCTGGCCAGGCCCTCCTGGACCGCCCGTTCCGCGTCACCGGCGGCCGTGGCCTCCGGGAGCGCACCGCCGAAGTACTTGCCGACCATGGCGGCGACGCGCGAGGCGAGGTTGCCGTAGTCGTTGGCGAGCTCGGAGGTGTAGCGGGCGCTGAAGTCCTCCCAGGAGAACGAGCCGTCGCTGCCGTACGCGATGGCCCGGAGGAAGTACCAGCGGTACGCGTCCACGCCGAAGTGCGAGGTCAGGTCCTGCGGCTTGATGCCCGTCAGGTTCGACTTGGACATCTTCTCGCCGCCGACCATCAGCCAGCCGTTGGCGACGACCTTGCCGGGCAGTGGCAGGCCCTGCGCCATCAGCATGGCCGGCCAGATGACCGAGTGGAAGCGCAGGATGTCCTTGCCGATCAGGTGCACGTCCGCCGGGAAGGTGCCGTCGAACTTCTCCTGGTTGGCGCCGTAGCCGACCGCCGTCGCGTAGTTGAGCAGCGCGTCGATCCACACGTAGATGACGTGCTTCGGGTCCCACGGCACCGGGACGCCCCAGTCGAACGTGGAGCGCGAGATCGACAGGTCCTGAAGGCCCTGCTTGACGAAGTTCACGATCTCGTTGCGGGCGGACTCGGGCTGGATGAAGCCCGGGTTGGCCGCGTAGAACTCCATGAGCTTCGGGCCGTACTCGCTGAGCTTGAAGAAGTAGTTCTCCTCCTTGAGGAGCTCCACCGGCTTCTTGTGGATCGGGCACAGCTTCGTGCCGTCCTCGGCCTCGATCAGGTCGCCGGGGAGCTTGTACTCCTCGCAGCCGACGCAGTACGGGCCTTCGTACCCGCCCTTGTAGATCTGGTCCTTGTCGTACAGGTCCTGCACGAACTCCTGCACACGGTCGGTGTGCCGCTTCTCCGTCGTACGGATGAAGTCGTCGTTCGCGATGTTCAGGTGCTCCCAGAGGGGCTTCCAGGCCTCCTCGACGAGCTTGTCGCACCAGGCCTGGGGCGTGACGTCGTTCGCCTCGGCCGTGCGCATGATCTTCTGACCGTGCTCGTCCGTGCCGGTGAGGTACCACACCTTCTCGCCACGCTGGCGGTGCCAGCGGGTGAGCACGTCGCCTGCGACGGTCGTATAGGCGTGCCCCAGGTGAGGAGCGTCGTTGACGTAGTAGATGGGGGTCGATACGTAGAAACTCTTCACGCCGTCGCCCCCTTGCTTCTCGGATCCAGTGGCCGCCATGGTCGAAATCCTAACGGTCCGTGGGAGATCCACTCACATCGATCTCGCGATGGCTCACGGCGGTACGGTCACGGCGGTACCCGGCCCGGAGGGCGGGCTCGCCGCGACCGTACGGCCGCCGGTGGATCAGTCCTCCGCGACGACCCCGCGGGCGGCGGCCCAGGCGGGCAGTGCGGCGAGGGCCTCACGGTAGAAGGCCGCGTCGGGGACCTCGCGCGGGGCGGGGCCCGCGTGGAAGAACCCGGCGTTCTCGGCGTCCAGCTTGCGCAGGAAGTCGAAGGCCTTCGCGTCCTCGTCGCCGAACGCGACGAACTGGAAGAACAGCGGCAGCCGCGCCGCGTCCGCCAGTGCCTGCTTGGCCGCCACCTTGGCGTCCGGGGCGCCGTCCGTCTGGAAGACGACCAGCGCCGGGCCGTCGGCGCCGGACTTCTCGTAGTGCGCGACGACCTCCTCGACGGCCCGGTGGTAGTTCGTACGGCCCAGGCGGCCGAGGCCCGCGTTCAGCTCGTCGATCCGGCCCTCGTGGGCGGTGAGGTCGATCGCCCCGGTGCCGTCGATGTCGGTCGAGAAGAAGACGACGGGCACGGTGGCGTTCGGGTCCAGGTGGGCCGCGAGCGCCAGGGCGCGGTCGCCCAGGTGCTGGGCGCTGCCGTCCTTGTAGAACGGCCGCATGGAACCGGACCGGTCGAGCACCAGATACACGGTGGCCCGCAGCCCGGTCAGCCCGTGCGCCTTGAGCCCGGCCTGTGCGGCCTTGTACGGGGTCACGAGCGCGGGCGCCGCCGCCTTGACCCGGGCGAGGGTGACGGCGGGCTTGCCGGCGGGGGCGGCGGTCTTGGCCGCGGGTGCGGCTTCCGGCTCGGGTGCGGTGACGGGTTCCGGTGCGGCTTCGGCGACCGGCTCGGCGGCGGCGACCGGCTCCGCCTTCGGCGGCTCGGGTGCGGCTTCCGGCTCGGGTGCGGCGACGGCTTCCGGTGCGGCTTCGGTGACGGGCTCGGCGGCGGCGACGGGCTCCGCCTTCGGCGGCTCGGGTGCGGCTTCCGGCTCGGGTGCGGCGACGGGCTCCGGTGCGGCTTCGGCCACCGGCTCCGCGGTGGCGACCGGCTCGGGCTCGACGGCCGGCTCGGGTTCCGCGACCGCGACCGGTTCGGCCGGCTTCTCGGCGGCGGCCGGTTCGACAGCCGCCACCACCTTCTCCTCGGCGGCAGGAAGCTGCTCCGCCTCCGGCTCCGGGTCGATGTCGATCGTGATCGGCGCGGCGGCGGCCGGCTCCGTCACCGCGGCGGCCTCCTCGGCCGCGTCCTTCCCGGCGTCCGCGGCCGGCTTCGCCTCCGGGTCCGACCCCTGGGCCGGAACCCTCGGCGCGGACGTGGAGGCAGGCGTGGTCGCCGAGGTCGCGGCCGCCTTGTCGAAGGCCGCCGCGACCAGGTCGGACGCCTGTCCGCTGTCGTCCCCCGTGCCGGCGGACCGGTCCGAGGAGGAGGCCGGGGCCGGTACCGAGGCCTTCGCGGGCTCGGCCGCCGAAGTGGCGGTCTCCGGCTCCGGCTCCGTGGGCTGGGTGCGCTCGGCCTGGGGCGGGACGGTGGCCGTGGTCGGCTCGTCCTGCTCCGTCCGGCCGAACACCTTGCGCAGCAAGCTCCGAATGCCCATGGGCGAGGCCTTTCGCATGAGGTGGGTGCGATAAATGTCCGTACTGCGGGAATTGATCCCTGGCCAGGGCGGATACGTAAGGTTAGCGGCCGGATCCGGCCGTTCGGTGGCGCGGCCCGCCCCTGGGGCAACCGAGCTCCACCCGAGTCGTGACCGAGTCCTGAACGGGGCCCGGATCAAAGGGAAGAGGAGCGGTGTCCCGGACTTCACCCTCCGTTCACCGGCAGTCCCACGAACGGCGTGGATGCGCACCTACCGTCACGCGTGACACACAGACGGAGGGACGAAAACGTGCGCGATCTGCTGCCGCTCATCGGCTCGCACCAGGGCGGGCGCTCTGCGCTGACCTGCCGCTACCGCTGCGGTGACGCCTGCTTCCAGGAGGTTCCGAACACCAGCGACAACGAGTACGCCGGCGACATCATCGCCGGTGCCCTGTCACGCCGGTCGATGATGCGCGCCGCCGCCGTGGTGACCGTGGCCGCCGCCGCCGGAACCACCGCTCTCGCCGGCCCCGCGGCCCCGAGTGCCGAGGCCGCGCCCCTCGCGGGCCGTACGGGCGGCAAGCCGAAGCCCACCACCCCGGGCGCCCGGGGCCTGCGCTTCGCGGCGGTCGCGCCCAACACGGAGGACAAGGTCACGATCCCCGACGGCTACGGCCAGAACGTCGTGATCCGCTGGGGCGAACCGATCCTGCGCGGCGCTCCCCGCTTCGACCCCGACAAGCAGTCGGCGAAGGCGCAGGCGGGCCAGTTCGGCTACAACAACGACTTCCTCTCCCTGCTCCCGCTGCGCGGTGAGCGCGGCCGTCAGGTGCTGGTCGCCAACCACGAGTACACGGACGAGATCCTGATGTTCCGTGGATACGATCCGGCCAGCCCGACCCGTGAGCAGGTCGAGATCGCCTGGGCGGCACACGGACTCTCCGTGGTCGTCGTCCAGGAGGAGAACCGCACCGGCAAGCTCGCGCCGGTCAACCGCCACCCGCTGAACCGCCGTCTCACCGCGACCAGCGAATTCCGGGTCACCGGCCCCGCCGCCGGCAGCCCGTTGCTCCGTACCTCCGCCGACCGCACCGGCCGCAAGGTGCTGGGCACCCTGAACAACTGTGCGGGCGGCACCACCCCGTGGGGCACCACGCTGCACGGCGAGGAGAACTTCAACCAGTACTTCGCCAACGGTTCCAGCGACACCGACAAGCGCTACGGCATCGGCACGGCCGCCACCGAGCGCAAGTGGGAGCGGTTCGACAGGCGCTTCGACCTGGCACAGGAGCCCAACGAGGCGCACCGCTTCGGCTGGGTCGTCGAGCTCGACCCGTACGACCCCGACTCCACGCCCCGCAAGCGGACCGCGCTCGGCCGGTTCAAGCACGAGGCGGCGCAGCCCCGGCTGACCGCCGACGGCCGCCCCGTGGTCTACATGGGCGACGACGAACGGTTCGACTACTTCTACAAGTTCGTCTCCAGCAAGCGGATGAAGAAGGGGAACTCGCGGGCCGCCCGGGAGCACAACCTCACGCTGCTGGACGAGGGAACGCTGTACGTCGCCAAGCTGACCGGGGACTCCCCGGCCGCGGAGTTCGACGGGACGGGCAAGCTCCCCTCCGACGGCGAGTTCGACGGCAGCGGCGTCTGGATCCCGCTCGCCACGGGCACCACCTCGCACGTCCCGGGCATGACGGCCGACGAGGTGTACGTCTTCACCCGCCTGGCCGGTGACAAGGTCGGCGCGACGAAGATGGACCGTCCCGAGGACGTCGAGCCCTCGCCGCGCACCGGCCGGGTCTACATCGCGCTCACCAACAACACCGACCGCGGAAAGGCGGGCAAGGCCGGCGCCGACGAGGCCAACCCGCGCAACGCCAACAAGCACGGTCAGATCCTGGAGCTCGCGGAGAACCGGGACGACCCGGCGGGCGACGGCTTCGCCTGGCGGCTGTTCCTCGTCGCGGGCGACCCGGAGGACCCGGCGACGTACTTCGCCGGGTTCCCGAAGGAGAAGGTCAGCCCCATCTCCTGCCCCGACAACGTCGCCTTCGACGACCACGGCAACCTCTGGATCTCCACGGACGGTGCCCAGCTCGGTTCGCACGACGGCCTGTTCGGCGTCGCCACGCAGGGCGAACGACGGGGCGAGCTCAAGCAGTTCCTGACCGTGCCGACCGGCGCGGAGACCTGCGGCCCGGTGATCCAGGACCGCCGCGTCCTCGTCGCCGTACAGCACCCGGGCGAGGTCGACGGCGCCTCCGTCGAGAAGCCCGCGAGCACCTGGCCGGACGGGCCGGGCAGGATCGTGCGCCCGTCGGTCGTCGCGGTCTGGCGCGAGGACGGCAGCGACATAGGCGTCTGAACCGTCCGGCCCTGCACAAGCGGAGCCCTCACTACGGCCTGTGTCCGTGTGGTGCACGGCTGATGAGTGTCGTTCAAATGTGCGTATAGGTCGCCCGATTGTGTTGCTAGCGTGACCGGCCGTTGTGCCTGATGAGGAATCAGGCGCAACGGCCGGTCGGTACGCGCACTCACGAAGGGCCCCCACATGGGACAACCATCCCGCCGAACACGCCTCGCGGCCTGCGCCGTGGCAGCAGGCGCACTGATGACCGCGCTGGTGCCGGCGACGGGTGCCACGGCCGCCGCCCCCGCTGACGCCCCTCGCGCCGTCGCGGCGGACGATCCCGTCCCGGGCCATGAGGGCATGCCGGACGACGGCTTCGAGAACGCGCCCGAAGGGGAGCAGGACGACCTGGCGGGTTCGGGATCCGCCCCCTCCGCGACCGCCGACGCACAGGCCGTGGTCCCCGGCCGTCCGGGCGACTTCACCCTGGAGACCGGCACAGGCCTCACGGGGCTCGTCGACAAGCTGGACGCCGCCCTGCCCAAGCAGGGCCTCACCGAGCTCATGACGCAGGCCAACCGTGACGCGGGCTGGAACGCCACCTGCGGTGACGCGGCCATCTACGGTCCCGACCTGACCGCGGCCCCCCGTGTCTGCTGGAAGGACGACGACGCCACCTCCTCCGAGTGGATCCCGCAGGCCATCACCGGCGTCTCGGACGCCCAGGAGGACGAGGACTGGGGCACGTCGGACGCCGAGCCCATCGCGGTGGCGGGCTACGACGACCAGAACCCGGGCCGCAGCAACTACGCCTCCGGCCGTAGCAACTGCGTCCAGGACTCGGCATCCGACGCCTGCAACGAGAAGGGCATACGGGTCAGCTTCTTCAACCAGGCCACCAAGAAGTACCGCCATGTGCTGCTGGCCTGGCCCTACCTGAACTCCAAGGACCACATCTCCTTCGACGCCCTGCACGCGAGCGAGGGCACGTGCACGCAGGAGTCCGGCGTGACGGACGCCTGCAGGGCGCAGAACGGCATCCACGCCGGCGGCATGGTCTGGTACGGCAACTACCTCTACGTCGCCGACACGGCCAACGGCATGCGGGTCTTCGACCTCCGCAAGATCATGGACCTCAACCCGGACAACGACACCTCGGTCCACGACCCGACTCCGGACGGCCTCGTCAGCAACGTCGTCGACAAGAAGCGGGTCGGCCGCCAGAACAACGTCTGGTACGGATACGGCTACCGGTACGTGATGCCCCAGGTCGCCACGCTGAAGTTCACCACGGCGAAGAACGGCGGGACCACCAGCGAGAACCAGTGCTACGCCACCGGCCGCCCGAAGGCCTCGTACATCTCGCTCGACCGGACCGGCGACGACCACATGGTCCTCGGTGAGTACTGCAACACCAACAACGGCGGGTCCAGCAACGGCCGCGTCGGCACCTACCCGATGACCGCGCTGACCGCCGCCGTCGAGGGCGCGTCGGGCACCACGGCCAGGGCGGACCTCGCGTACGGACTGCCGGACACGGGGACCTTCGGGGGCGAGGACCTCTGGCACAAGATCCAGGGCGTCACGCGCTACGACGGCAAGTGGTACTTCCACCGCAGCAACGCCTACGACAACGGCCGGCTGATGCAGGCCACCCCGGGGACCGTGGACGGCACGACGCAGCTCGTCGCCAACCCGAAGATCCTGGAGAGCTCGTTCGGCCCCGAGGACCTGTATCTCGCGCACGGGAGGGGCGACGGCTTCGCCCCGAAGCTGTGGTCGCTGAGCGAGCACGCGCCCAGCGAGTGCGGGGTCTGCAAGCGGGAGCTGTACAGCTACGACATGGGTGACGTCATCAGCGGCTTCGGCTCCTGACCCCGTGAAGGCGCCTCACCAAGACCGTCCGGCACATGGGGGGCGGCGTCGCGGGGCTCTTTCCTCCACCCCCCATGTGCCGGACGGTCTACAGTCGTACGCATGGTTTCCGGTGAGGCGCCGCAGGCGGAGGGAAGCGTCCGGGTCGATGCCTGGATCTGGGCGGTCCGGCTGACGAAGACCCGCTCGCAGGCGGCTGCCGCCTGCCGCGCGGGACATGTGCGTGTCAACGGCGAGCGCGCGAAGCCCGCCCAGGCCCTGCGTACGGGCGACGAGGTGCGGCTGCGGCACGCCGGCCGGGACCGGATCGTGGTCGTCTCCAAGATCGTGAAGAAGCGGGTGGGTCCGCCGGTCGCCGCGGAGTGCTTCGTCGACAACAGCCCGCCCCCGCCGCCGCGCGAGATGGCGATCCAGGTCCCGGTCCGCGACCGGGGCGCGGGCCGCCCGACCAAGCGGGACCGCCGGGAGATGGAACGCCTCCAGGGCTTCCAGGGCCGGGGCCCGGACGCCGGCTAGGCGGTCCGGCAGGGGTTTCAGCTCTGGTACCCCTCCACCTCGTCGGCCGGGCGCACCCGCGCCTCCGAGGGGTCCTCGCCGAATTCGCTGAGCGCGCGCCGCTGCCGCAGCAGGTCCCAGCACTGGTCGAGCTGGACCTCCACCTCGCGCAGCCGTGACCGCTCCTCGGCGGAGAGGCCCAGGTCCGCGGTGGAGCGGGCGCGGAGGGCGCGCTCCTCGGTGATCAGTCCGTCGATGTTCTCGAAGATGTCCTGTTCGGCCATGAGAGCTCCCGGTCGGTGTCCTGGGGGATGTGTCCTTCAGATGACGAAGACGGTCTTGCCGCGCGCCCCGCCCGCGCGGTTCTGGGCGAGAGCCTGCGGTGCCTTCTCCAGGGGCAGTTCCATGTCGATGGGCACGTCCAGCTCCCCACGCGCCACGGCCGAGGCCAGCTCCTCCAGCACCGCGGCGGTCGGAGCGAGCCGGAAGTCGGCCCAGGCGATGCCCGGCGGCGCCGCCACGCCCCGGGTGGTGACCGCGACGCCGCCGTCACGCACCAGGGCGGTGTAGGCCGCGAACGAGGCGGCGTCAGCCGAGACGAGGTCGACGAGGGCGTCGACACCGTCCGGGTACAGATCGCGCACCGCGGCCTCCAGCGCTTCGGGGCCCATGGTCGTGTCGACGGTGGCGGTGGCGCCGAGCGCCCCCATCCGCCGCTTCTCGTCGCCCCGCACGGCGGCGACGACCGCTGTCCCGCGGGCCGCCGCGAGCTGGGTCAGGAAGCTGCCGACGCCGCCCGTCGCCCCGACGACCAGCAGGCTCAGTCCGCTGCGTACGGCCGTGCTCGACAGGATCTGCGCGGCGGTCGTCCCGGCCGACGGGAGCGCCGCCGCGAGCTGGAGCGGCATGTCGCGAGGGACGAGGGCGATCGGGGAGTCCTGCGGGACGCACACGTATTCGCCGTACGCCCCACAGCGTCCGAGGGGCGGGGCCGTCGCGCGGCCGAAGACGGGGTCACCGACCCGGAAGCGGTTGTCGCCGCTGCCGATCATGTCCACCCGGCCGGCGAAATCGGTGCCCAGGACGAGTGGGAACACCTGAGGGGCGGCACCGTCCGGAGCGCCGTCGGCGGTCTGCCAGTCGAGCGGGTTCAGCGCCGCGTACTCGACCTTGACCCGCACCTCGCCCGCCCCGGGGTCGGGCTTCGGCACCTCGACGGAACAGGGCTCCGCACGGAACGCGCTGACGGCGATGGCTCGCATACGGCAGACCTCTCACTCGCCCCCTGCTCTCACGCATCCCACTGTCGCCCGGCCCACGCACCCGCGCACGTCGGGCCCGGGACGCCGGATCAGCCGTCGTGGAGGGCCAGCGAGACGAGCAGGGCCCGGTGGTCGGTGCCGCTCAGGTCCAGGAAGCGGGCGGACCGTACGGAGAAGTCGTCGCTGACCAGGACGTGGTCGATCTGGGTGCGCAGGGGCGTACGGCGGTCGGCCGGCCAGCTGTACGTGCGGGACCGGCCGGCGATCCTCGCGCTGTCGTGGAGCGCACCCGTGTCCAGCACCTCGCGGAAGGCGGCATGGTCCTGGGAGGCGTTGAAGTCGCCCGCGAGCAGGACCGCCCCGCCCCTGGCCCCCGCCGCGAAGTCCCTGATGCGGCCCAGCTCGTCCCGCCATCCCCCGACCCTGCCCGGCACCGGTGGCAGCGGGTGCGCGAGCTGCAGCCGGACGTCCCTGCCCGCGACTTCGGCCACCGATCCCGGCATAGCCATGACCCCGTCGACGGGATCGGCGGGCCGCAGCGGATACCGGCTGAGCAGGGCGGAGCCGAGCGAGCCGTCGAGGCGGACGACCTCGCGGTAGGGGTACGCGGCCTCCGGGATCCGGGCGGCGAGGGCGTCGGCGCAGAGCGGATCGCACTCCTGGACGAAGACGAGGTCGGGCCGTTCGCGCCGGACCGTGTCGATCAGCCCTTCCGTGGCGCCGCCGAACTCCACGTTGGAGGACAGGACCCGGACCTCGGCCAGGACGGACCCCTGCGCCCCCGTGGTGCCGGAGCCGTAGGGCCTGGCGTACCAGCCGGTGGCCGCGAGCACCACGGCCGCCCAGACCATGCCCGTACGCCACCGGGCGATGCCCGCGAGCGCGAGGCCGGCGCCGCCGGGGACGAGCAGCCAGGGCAGGAAGGCGAGGGCCTGGGGCACCGGCGTGGGGCCGTCGGCGTCCGCGGCGCGGAAGCCGAGGACGAGGGTGGCGCAGGACAGGGCGAGTGCGGCGCACCCGCCGGCGGCTGCGCGCCCTCGCCCTCGCGGGCGGGCCCCGTCCCCCACGGCCGCCCTCGCGGCGCTGCTGCTCACACCGGAAGTCCTACCCGCGCCGGGCCGCCACGACGCGCCCCACCAGGCCGCCGACCGCCAGGACCGCCCCCACGAGCAGCACGATCCACACCGTCGTCCGCAGGGACGCGGTCAGCGCGTCGTACACCGCGGCGGCCCCGTCCCGGTCGGTTCCGGGCACCTGGTCGAGCACCCGGTCGCGGCCGACGGCGACCGCGGCCCGCAGGAGGGCCGCGCCGAGGGCCAGGCCGCCGCCGACCACGGCCGCGGCCGTCAGACCGGCGCGGAGGCCGCCGCGTACGAGCGTGAGACCCAGCACCAGGACGAGCAGCACCACCGTCGCCACGGCCGGCCAGACGCTGCAGTACCTGAGCCACCTGAACGAGGACCGCAGGCCGTCCGCGCGGTCGGCGGACAGCACGGTGATGGAGGTCTCCCGGACCGGGATCCGGTCGGCGAACGGCACCCCGCTGCTGACCAGTTCCTTCTTGACCTCCTCGATCACCGGCGCCAGATCGATGGTCACCGCCTGCCCGTCGTCCCCGTGCAGCGAGGCGGTCACGGCCTGGTGCGCCGTCCGGTTGGCGCTGTCCCAGACCCGCCGGAACGCCTCGGTCGTGGTGAACGACAGGGCGGACTCGTGCAGGAACTGCTCGACGGTGTCCTGGAGCGGGCCGACGTCGATGTTCTTCATCGCCTCGTCCGTGACCAGCGTGGCGACGGTTTCCCGTACATCGGGGTCGGAGGCCAGCGGCGAGACGGCGGCCAGATAGCGGTCGGTGTCGTCGAGCTCCAGATCGACCCACGCCGAGAGCGCGCTCACCGGGACCAGCACGGCCAGCACGACGAGCAGCACCGCCGAGAGAGCCGCTGAGAGACAGTTCCGCACAGGCACCAGCCAATCCCCTGCGGCGGCGGGGCGCTCCGGGCCGTAGACCATTCGAGTTGCCGGGCGGCCCGGCCGGGTGTGCGCTGGAGGAACACAGGGACGGGGGCGACGGAAGGAGCTGTGCGCCATGGCCACACACGCGACGATGCCGACGCATCGACGGACGGGGGCCCGCGCCCCCGCCCCCGCCCGGCAGGAGCACCGGCGCACCGCGCTCGCCTGGGCGGTGCCCCTCGCACTGGGCGTGATCCTCGGCTTCTGGGCCTTCTTCATCAATCGGGACGGTGGAGCGACCACCGCTGGGCAGATCTGGCTCGGAGTCGTCTCCGGGGTGGTCTTCGCCGCGCTCTGCTACGCACTCGCGCGGGTCCGGTGGGCCTTGCCGCGTGAGCTGCGGGCGGCGGCCTTCGGCGTGATGGCCGGGGGCGCGGTCGGCTTCCTCTCCAGCCTGAACGGCAAGAGCGTGCTGATGTCGGGCTTCATCGGACTGGTGGTCGGGGCGGGCACGTTCTGCACGATGTTCTACGCCTACTACACGCGCGAGGAGTGACCCGGCCGCCTTCCGGAGGAAGGGGCGCGGTGGCCGGATCCGATCCGGCCACCGCGCCCCTCCCATTCCGTCCGATCCACCCCGCCACCGGCCTGCACCGTGCCATCGTTGGCCCGTATCCGCCCTCGACAGAGCCGAGAGGGAAGGGACCATGAGTACTGAACCGGCCATCGAGACCACGGGGCTGGTGATGGACTTCGGTGACAACCGTGCGGTGGACGGCGTCGATGCGGCTCTACAACCGGAAGTGACAGCGGCGGACCGGAGGTTGACCTTCCCGGCGGGGGAAGCCCCAGCATCGGCGTGGCCGGGCGCATCCGCCCGGCGCGAGGAGGCCGTGGTGGTACACGAAGGCGCGGGCGGGCGTGCGGGGCTGGTGACGATCGGGGAGTTCGCCCGGCTGTCCAGGCTCTCGGCGAAGGCCCTGCGCCGCTACGACGAGCTGGGGCTGCTCCGCCCCGCCCTGGTCGATCCGGTGAACGGCTACCGGTACTACGACCGGGCGCAGGCGGAGCCGGCGCGGCTGGTGGCGTGGCTGCGCAGGATCGGGATGCCGCTCGCCCGGATCTCCGAGGTGGTGGCGCTCGACGACGGCGCGGCCGCGGCGGAGATCCGCGCCTACTGGGCGCGGGTGGAGGCCGAGACGGCCGCCCGCAGGGAGCTCGCGGCCTTCCTCGTCGACCATCTGTCAGCGAAGGAGAAAGCCGGAATGTCGAACGGCAACGGGACCGGCCGGGGGCCGGCCACCCTCGGGATCCGCTATGCGGCACTCACCCACCCGGGCGCGGTGCGCACCTCCCAGCAGGACACGGCGTACGCCGGGGCACGGCTGCTCGCCGTGGCCGACGGCTTCGGGGTGAGCGGCGCCGGCGCCGGCGCGGCGGCCGTCGACGCGCTGAAACCGGCCGCGCGCGGTGCGGTGGACGCGGCGGATCTGCTCAGCGCCCTGCACGAGGCGGCGGAGTCCGCCGCGCGGGCGGTCCACGACGCGGTGGGCGGTGACGGCGCGCCGGAGGAGTCCGGGACCACGCTCACGGCCCTGGTGTGGACGGGTGAGCGGCTGGGTCTGGTGCACATCGGGGACTCGCGGGCCTATGTGCTCCGTGGCGGCGAGCTGTTCCGGATCACGCACGACCACACCCTGGTGCAGTCGATGATCGACGACGGCTCACTGACCGAGGAGGAGGCCGTCTCACACCCGCAGCGCGCGATGCTGCTCAGGGCCCTGGCCGGCGGTCCTCAGGCGCAGGCCCGCCCCGACGTCCGGCTGCACGACACCTTGCCGGGCGATCGCTATCTGCTCTGCTCGGACGGGCTGTCGGCGGTCGTCGACGAGGCGGAGGTGACCCGCACGGTCATCGCGGCGGACGGTCCGGACGCGGCCGTGCACGCTCTGGTCGCCCTGGCCGGTGACGCGGGCGCCCCGGACAACGTGTCCTGCGTCGTGGCCGACGTCGTCGCCCTCTGACATCGCGCCCCGCCGGGGCCGGGCCCAGACTGTAAGGGGGACGGAGACCGGCTCTGGAGGAGCAATGACGGCAACGACATGGGACGAGACGCCCGTTGCGATCCGAACCGACGAGGCGGAGCTGCGCAGTACGGAGATCGGCGGTGACCTGAGCGTCGCCCTGGTCCGGCTCGTCAAGGGCGCGGACATGGGCCCGGCGCTCAAGGGCCTTCCCGACGACGTGTGCCCCTGCCCGCACTGGGGCTACCTTCTGAAAGGCAGGCTGAAGCTGCGGACCGGCGCGGCCCCCGAGGCGTACGAGGTCTACGAGGAGGGCCAGGCGTTCTACTGGGCGCCCGGGCACGTGCCCGAGGCGCTGGAGGACTGCGAATACGTGGATTTCTCGCCCGTGCAGGAGTTCGACCGAGTGATCAGCCACATCACCGCTCAGGGCTGAGGCCTCACGGACGGGCGGGCTCTGCGGCGTACCCGGGAGCCCGCCCGTTCGCGTGCGGCAGCTGCGGAGGTGTTCAGGCCGGCTCAGTCACGGACGACGGTGACCGGGCAGGCGGCGTGCTGGGTGACATGGAGGCTGACCGAGCCGAGCAGCGTCGCCTTGAAGCCGCTGTAGCCACGGGCGCCCACGACCAGCAGGTTCGCGCCCCTGGCGCGGTCCAGCAGGGTCTGGGCGGGATTGCCGATCACGACGATCTTCTCGACCGCCGCCGCCCCCTCCGCGCCGAGCGCCTCTTCCAGCGCCTCGGTGAGCGCCACGGTCGCCACCGCCTGCGGGTCGAAGTCCTCCGGCATGCCCGGCATCATGGACGCCCAGCTGGTCGCGGGGTACTCCCAGCTGTTGACCGCCTCGACGGTGTCGCCGGTCAGCTCGGCCTGGCGCACGGCCCAGCGGAGCGCCTTGATCGACGGGTCCGATCCGTCCACACCCACGACGATCCTGCCCATGTCTGCCTCCAGTGTGTTCAACTTTTACGGCATACAGGGAGCAACTGTAGCCAAGGCGGACATAGGGGGCAGGGTGGCCCCCGGTGTCCGGGTTCAGCCGGCCCGCAGGCCGGCGAGCTGCTCCTCGAACGGGACGACCGCGTCCTCGCCGTCGTCGAGGGTGAGGGCCCGGGAGGCACCGGAGACGGTCCGCCCGGTGACCGCGGAGGCGAGCTCGCCTCCCGCGCGCCGGATCCGGGAGGGCAGTCCCTCGGTGTACTCGTCGCCGTTCGAGCCCCAGTCCTCCGACGCCGCGTACACGGAGGTCGGCAGGACGACGGCTCGCAGATAGGCGAAGAGCGGGCGCAGCGCGTGCTCCAGGACCAGCGAGTGCCGAGGTGTTCCGCCGGTCGCAGCGATGACGACGGGCTTGCCCGTCAGTGCGGTGTTGTCGATCAGGTCGAAGAAGGACTTGAACAGCCCGCTGTACGAGGCGGTGAAGACGGGCGTCACGGCGATCAGCCCGTCCGCCCCGGTCACCGCGTCGATCGCCTTCTTCAGGCCGGCCGGCGGGAAGCCGGTGACCAGGTGGTTGGCGATGTCCACGGCGAGGCCGCGCAGCTCGACGACCTGGACCTCGACTCGGCGGTCCTGGTCCGACGCGAGCCGCTCACGCGCGGCCTCGGCGAGCCGGTCGGCCAGCAGTCGGGTGGAGGAGGGGCTGCTGAGCCCCGCCGCGACGGCGACGATCTTCAGGGGGGCGGTGGCGGGCACGGTCATCGGAGCTCCTTCGGGTCCCCGGCGGCGGCGCGGGCGGCGGTGACGGCGGGGTGGACGGGGGCGTCCGGCACTCCGGCCGGGCGCAGGCGGGCGAATTCCTTGCGCAGCACGGGCACGACCTCCTCGCCCAGGATGTCGAGCTGCTCCAGGACCGTCTTCAGCGGCAGCCCCGCGTGGTCCATCAGGAAGAGCTGGCGCTGGTAGTCACCGACGTCCTCACGGAAGGAGAGGGTCCGCTCGATGACCTCCTGCGGGGAGCCGACGGTCAGCGGGGTCTGCTGGGTGAAGTCCTCCAGGGAGGGCCCGTGCCCGTAGACCGGCGCGTTGTCGAAGTACGGGCGGAACTCCCGGACCGCGTCCTGCGAGTTCTTCCGCATGAAGACCTGGCCGCCGAGACCCACGATCGCCTGCTCGGCGGTGCCGTGCCCGTAGTGGGCGTAGCGGCGCCGGTAGAGGTCGACCATCTTCCTGGTGTGCTCCATGGGCCAGAAGATGTTGTTGTGGAAGAAGCCGTCGCCGTAGTACGCGGCCTGCTCGGCGATCTCCGGGGAGCGGATCGAGCCGTGCCAGACGAACGGCGGGACGCCGTCCAGCGGGCGCGGGGTCGCGGTGAAGGACTGCAGCGGGGTGCGGAACTTCCCCTCCCAGTCGACGACGTCCTCGCGCCACAGCTTGTGCAGCAGCGCGTAGTTCTCGATCGCGAGCGGGATGCCCTGACGGATGTCCTTGCCGAACCAGGGGTAGACCGGCCCGGTGTTGCCCCGGCCCATCATCAGGTCGACGCGGCCGTCGGCCAGGTGCTGGAGCGTGGCGTAGTCCTCGGCGATCTTCACCGGGTCGTTGGTGGTGATCAGCGTGGTCGAGGTGGAGAGGATCAGCTTCTCCGTGCGGGCGGCGATGTAACCGAGCGTGGTCGTCGGGGAGGACGGGACGAACGGAGGGTTGTGGTGTTCGCCGGTCGCGAAGACGTCCAGGCCCACTTCCTCGGCCTTGAGCGCGATCGCGAGGGTCGCCTTGATCCGCTCGTTCTCGCTCGGTGTCGTACCGGTCGTGGGGTCGGTGGTGACATCCCCGACAGTGAAGATCCCGAACTGCATGGCGCCCGCCTCCAAAGGTGTTGAGCGGAAGTTGTTGAACCTTGAACTATGTGAACACACCCTACAACGGGGCACACCCTCTCCCTATTCCAGCCCTCTCCGGGACGCCCGGCCGGCAGGAAAACGGTCCGCGCTCCGGGGACCGGTGAGCGCTACACTCGGCCCATGACCTCCGTACCGTGCCGGAACTGGTGGCGCTCCTCCTAGGAGCGGCCACCTTCTCTGCACGGAACCAGGGCCGTTCGATCTTCGGACGGCCCTTCTCGCTGCCCCGGTGCCCTGTGACGGGCCGTCCTCCACGCGCAGACCACCAGCGAGGAGACCCCCGTGACCATGACCACCGATCTTGCCGTCAGCCCCGCCGTGCGCCGCAGCGCCGAACTGGAACAGCAGCTCGCCGGGGACCCCGGCCGCTTCCGCGTCCTCACCGGCGACCGGCCCACCGGAGCCCTGCACCTCGGGCACTACTTCGGCACCCTCCACAACCGGGTGCGCCTCCAGAACCTCGGCGTGAAGGTCTTCGTGCTCATCGCCGACTACCAGGTCCTCACCGACCGGGACGTCGCCGAACGGCTCACCGAGCATGTGGAGGGGCTGCTCCTGGACTATCTCGCCATCGGGATCGACCCCGCCCGCGCGACGGTCTTCAACCACAGCGCGGTCCCCGCCCTCAACCAGCTGATGCTGCCGTTCCTGTCCCTCGTCTCCGTCGCGGAACTCGGGCGCAATCCCACCGTGAAGGACGAGATCGCGCACTCCAGGCAGTCCGCCGTCAGCGGCCTCATGTACACCTACCCGGTGCACCAAGCCGCCGACATCCTGTTCTGCAAGGGCAACCTCGTCCCCGTCGGCATGGACCAGCTGCCGCACCTGGAGATCACCCGCACCGTCGCCCGCCGCTTCAACGAGCGGTACGGACATGTCTTCCCCGAACCCGACGCGCTGCTCTCCGCCGCGCCCCTGCTGCTCGGCACCGACGCCACCAAGATGAGCAAGAGCAGGGGCAACTCCATCGCCCTGGGAGCCGACGCCGACGAGACCGCCCGGCTGATCAAGGGCGCCACCACCGACGCCGACCGGCACATCACCTACGACCCCGAACTCCGGCCCGGGGTGTCGAGCCTGGTGCTGCTGGCCGCGCTCTGCCTCGACCGCGACCCGCACGAGGTCGCCCAGGAGATCGGGAACGGCGGCGCGGCCGGGCTCAAGCGGACCGTGACGGAGGCCGTCAACGCCCGCATGGCCCCGATCCGCGCCCGCCGGGCGGAGTACGCCCAGGACACGGGGTACGTGCGGGACGTGCTGCGCGCCGGCAACGAGCGGGCGAACGCCGTGGCCGAGGAGACCCTCCAGGAGGTGCGGGACGCGATGGGGATGTTCCGCTGACCTCCCGGGCCCCGGCCCTGGCTCAGCGCCGGGTCATCGAGCGCTGCCCGCGCAGCAGCTCGGCCAGACCGCGCCGGGTCGCGGCGATCACGACCCGGTCCTCCGGCCGCAGCACATAGCCCGGGTGCAGGTCCCAGACCAGGCCGGATGGCCGGCCCGGGGCCCCCGGGCCGGCGGGGTCGAGGGGGTCGTACGGCGGTACGGCCGCCAGGTCCGGGAGACGGTCGGCCGGCGGGGTGGCGTCCAGGGCCAGGACCCGCCAGGCGCCCGCCCGGAACGCCTGCTCGACGGTGCGGCCCTCCAGCTGGGAGTGCCCGGCGACCTCCAGGACCGCGAACAGCATCACCTTGCGCTCGACCGGGATCGCACCCAGGATCTGCCGGCCCATCATGGCCCCCGCGAATGCGGGCGCGGCCAGATGTGACACGGAGCGGGAGCGGGTCAGGGCCCCGGGGTGGGCCGTGCGCAGCGTGCGGTAGACGGCGGTGGCGAACTCGTCGTCGTACAGGCGCAGCGCCACCCGCAGGCCCGGCTTCACCGAGCGGGCGTACAGCGCGGCTTCGAGGTTCGTCGTGTCGACGCTGGTCAGGGCGAGCAGCGCGCGGGCCCGGCGGATCTTGGCCGCCTCCAGGACGCCCTCCTGGGTCACGTCCCCGAGGACCGTCGGGACGTGCAGGCTGCGGGCCAGCGGGATGCCCCGCGCCTCCGGGTCCTCCTCGACGACCACCACCGGGATGTCCAGCTCGCGGAGGCGCACCAGGACCCTCGTGCCGATCTTGCCGAGCCCCAGCAGGACCACATGGCCGGACAGGCCGCGCGGGGGGCGGCGCAGGGAGGACGCGGTGCGCAGCGTGCCGAACGCCTCCAGGACGGCGGCGACCAGCAGGGGCAGCAGCAGGAGCCCGGCCATGCCGGAGAGCAGCTGGATGACCTGGCGGGAGTCCGAGTCGGTGTCCTCGACCGCAGGATCGCCCATCGCCAGCAGGTCGAGCAGGGTCAGATAGGCGGCGTGCAGCGGGTTGTCGCCCGTGGTGACCACCGAGGCGACGGCCAGGGCGACGACGGCCGCCGCGACGCCCAGCGCCGACCGGCGCAGCCGCCGGGAGAAGACCTGGCCGAGCGGCGCGCCCCTGCCTCCCATACGGGCGGGCGTCCGGTCGGGCCCCGCCTGGCTGATGGCCTCCAGGACGACCGTGCCCCGGCCCGTGGCGGCGTTCACCGTCGCCAGGTCGGGCAGGAGCTGAGGGCCCTCCTCGCCGCTGCTGTCGGAGCCCTCGCTGCCGGCCGGGTCCTGGCTGGTCGAGGAGAGGAGCGCCAGCGTGCACAGCCCGGGGTCGGCGAGCTCGCCCGGGCGGGGCGGGGTGCGTTCCACGGCGCGCAGGAGCAGGCCCTCGGCCTGGATGACCTTGCTGCTGCCGGTGAGCGCGGTGGCCGCCAGGGCGGGGGCCGCGGTGTCGGCGTCGGACAGGACGGTGGTGGAGGCGTCCAGGGCGGCCGGGTCGAGTCCGGGCATGGAAACGGCGGCCGCCTGGTCGAGCAGCGCCTCCAGGTGCTGGCCCAGCTTGCGGTTGTAGAGCCGGATGACGAGGCGCAGGCGCGGATTGAGACGACGGGCCGTCAGGGCGGCGCGGATGTTGCGCTCGTCATCGTCGTAGACGAGCGCGAGCGCGGCGGCCCGGTCGACGCCGGCCTCCTCCAGCACGTCGTCGGAGGGCTCGTGCGCCTCCATGATGCGGACGGCCTCGACCCCGGCGTTCGTGTCGCCGCTCCCGTTCGCCCCGCCCGCCCCGTTACGGTTCATCGCCGCCGACATCCGCCCGAACAGTGCGCCGGCCCGGGCGCGCTGGGTCATAGGCGCGTCCGGTCTGCTGGGCTCCCGGCCCGGCGGGACGAGGAGCGTGACCCGCTCCCCGTACACGTAGCGCAGCTCCACGGCGAGCCGGCGGCCGAGGGTGTCGTCCCCGCAGACCACCATGTGGCCGGTACTCGGGGGGCGTTGGGGCTGTTGCGGAAGTGGGGACACATGACCCAGCATGCCTTGCTCCCTCCGGTTCAGTCGGGCGTGTCGGTGATCATCGCGTGACGGGGACGTGGGCCCGCGTCCGTCCGGCGGGGGCCCCGCGCGCTCGATGGCCGCCTCGGCCGCCGCGATCAGGTCCGCGAGCAGCCCCAGCTGAGATGGTCCTTGCGGCTGGTGGGACGTACGAGGAAGGGGAGCCCGGAGGCCCGTCCGAGGGCGCGCGGAACCACCGGCCCGGGGCCCGGAGGAAAGGGAGGACGGTCAGCCGGCCTTGCGCGGCAGCGGGCGCGGGGCGAGCGACGCGTCGTACGGCGAGACCCAGAAGAACTCACCGTCGGCGTCGTACGCGTAGAGGAGGCCCGTGCTGCCGGAGGTGAACACATCACCCGGCGCGGACGGCCTCAGCGGCTGCCGCACCTGCACGATCGCGGTCGAACCGTCGGCGGCGGCGACCTCGGCCCGCCCGAAGTCGGCGCTGACGGATCCCGTACGGATCGTGCAGACCTGACCCACGAAGTCCTGCCGGGATGGAGGGGGTTCCGCGGGGAAGAACCGGCGGAAGCGGCGTACGAGCATGCGGACCACCCCCCAGGCGATCAGGAGCGCCCCCGCCAGGACGGCGAGGTGCATCGCGGCCCGCGGGGTGCCGGTGGCTCCGCTGCGGAGGACCAGGACCGAACCGGCCAGGCCGGTGAACCAGGAAACGGCGATGAACAGCGACACCGACACGGAGACGGGCACCCCGCCGAAGCCGACCGCCTCGGTGTCGAGGTCGGTGTCGAAGGAGTCGTGACCCGCCGCTCCGACCAGCACCAGCAGCCAGAAGCAGACGACGACCACCAGGGCGCCGCCGAAGACGACGGCCGGGAACGCGACTGCTGCGGAAAAGAACTCGGTCATCCGGTCCACCCCCTGCGACGACGTGCGGTCCGGGGACCGGGCGGCGCCGGAGGGGACGGGGGACCGGCGCCGCGACACCGCGAACGGCCTCGCAGCAGCCGGCTTCTTCCCCCGTGATCCCCCGTAACCCCCGTGATTCCCCCGTGTGTTGCTGAACAGATCGTGTCAGCCGGGCCGGTCCGGGCGCATTGCCGGAATCCGGCAGCCTTCACGGGACCGGCCTGCCGGGCACCGGCACCGGCCTCCGTGCGTTGACGGGATGACGAGGCCGGCGATGTGTGGAGGAGTGCGCAAGTGGCGGAGCCCGAGATCCCCGAACGGTTCCTGGAGGGCTATGCCCGGATCCTGGCCGAGGTCGCGGACACCGGCCGGCGGCTCACCCGGGACGAGCTGGAGGCGCGGCGCATGCTCGGCCGTGAGGCCGCGGAGGCCGGGCATCAGCTGCGGGCTCTGGTGCGGCTCCATCTCTCGGAGACCCGCGCCGCCTGGCCGCTCACCACGCAGGGCGCGGTCGCCACCGAGGCCGTGCTGGGCGCCGTGGAGCAGACGGTCGACGCGTTCGCGGAGGGGTTCGAGCGGGCGCAGCGCATCACGGTGCGGCGGGAGGAAGCGGCGCGGCGGGAGTTCATCGACGACCTGCTGTACGGGCGCAGCGACCTGGGCCGGCTCGCGGAGCGCGCCACCCGGTTCGGGCTGCGGCTCTCGCGGGCCCATGCCGTCGCGGTGGCGGCGGGCCCGGAGGCCTACACCGAGTCCGACGCGGCGCCCCGCAGCGTGGAGGCGGCCCTGCTCGCCCGCTTCAGCGGCCGGAAGATCCTGCTCACCACGAAGGACGGGCGCCTCGTCTGCATAGCCCCCGGCAGCCAGCCCGACGTCCTGCGGTACTTCGCGAAGCAGGCCCATGCGGCGACGGACGGCGGTCAGGTCGCGGTCGGCCGCCCGCACCGGGGCCCCGGCGGAGTGGTCCACTCGTACGACGAGGCGCTCGACGCCCTCGATCTGGCTCAGCGGATGGGCCTCGACGACCCCGTTCTGTACGCCGCCGACCTGCTGGTCTACCCGGTGCTGACCAGGGACCGGCAGGCGATGGCCGACCTGGTGCGGAGCGAGCTCGGCCCGCTCACGGAGGCCCGGGGCGGTGCGGAGCCCCTGCTGCGCACGCTCTCCGTGTACTTCGACGCGGGCTGTGTCGCCGCCGAGACGGCCCGTCGGCTGTCGCTGAGCGTGCGCGCGCTGACGTACCGGCTGGAGCGGATACACCAGCTGACCGGCTCCGACCCGTCCGACCCGATGCACCGCTACACGCTGCAGACCGCGGTGATCGGCGCCCGGCTGCTGGACTGGCCTGCGAACGAGCTCTGACGGGCCCGGCCGGGCCGTGGCGCGTACGGCCCGAAGGGCCCGGGCCGTACGCGACGGGGGCCTACAGGTCGAACTCGTGCGGCGGCAGGTCCAGCGCGAAGCACGCCTCGCGCACGACGGCCTGCTCCGACGTGTCGAAGTCGCCGTCGGCGCCGCCGATCACGATGCCGATCTGGATGACGACACGCGCCTCGGCGGGCTTGGTGCGGAACAGTCAGACTCTACAGTCGCGTAGAAGTACGGCGGGCGGTCAGCGGTGGCACGGCGGCCGACAGGCACCGCCCGGCCACTCAGTAGGATGCCGCGGATGAACAGGCCCACAGGCGCGGACGACGGCTCCACCCGGGACGGCCCACGGCTGCCCAGGCGCGGCCAGGGACAGCTGGAGTCCCAGGTCCTGACCGTGCTGCGCTCGGCGGGCGGGCCCGCGACGGCGGGGTGGGTGCAGGAACACCTCGACGGCGACCTCGCCTACACCACGGTCATCACCATCCTCTCCCGCCTCTACGCGAAGAAGGCCGTGACCCGCACCCGCAAGGGCCGTTCCTACGTCTGGACCCCCGCCTCCGACGAGGCCGGCCTCGCCGCCCTCCGCATGCGCCGCGTCCTGGACGGTGAACGCGACAGGGATGCCGTCCTCGCCCGGTTCGTCTCCGCGCTGTCCCCCGGTGACGAGGCGAGACTCCGCGCGCTGCTCTCCCGCGCGGCCGACGAGCCCGACGACGACCCCGCCGGTCCGGACGGCCGATAGCCACCACGATGGGCGTCTTCGTCCACCTGCCACTCGTCCTGCCGCTGACCGCCCTTGCCCAAGGCGCGTCTCGCCGAGCAGCACCTGCACCCCAGGAGCGCCACCCGGCTGCCGGCCGCCGTGGGTTCGACGCCGGCCCTGTGCAGCACGCTGTGCCTGGCCCTGCTCATGGTGGTGGGCACGGCCCGGCTCCCCGGCAATCCTCTGACCGCCGTCCGGCGGACCCGTCAGTCGGAGTCGCGCCCGGCGTGCTCCGGCGTGAGGTCGTCGTGGGACGGCATCGGCTGGTCGGACACCACGGCCGGCTTCTTCCGCTTCCCGGCCAGAGCGGCCTGGAGCTTCGAGGCGACCGGCTCCGTCCAGCGGGCGGTGAGCGGCCCGACGATCACCAGGATCAGCACGTACGCGGTCGCGATGGGCCCGATCCGCGGCTCCGTGGCCACGGCCAGACCGGCGATGACGATCGAGAACTCCCCGCGCGCGACGAGCGTGCCGCCCGCGCGCCAGCGGCCCCGGGGCCCGATACCGGCCCGCCGGGACGCGTACCAGCCGGTGCCGATCTTCGTGAGGACCGTGACGACCGCCAGCAGCGCCGCCGGAAGCAGCACGGGCGGGATCTCCGCCGGGTCGGTGGACAGTCCGAAGAACACGAAGAAGACGGCGGCGAACAGGTCCCGCAGGGGCGTCAGCAGCTTGCGCGCACCCTCGGCGACCTCGCCTGACAGGGCGATACCCACGAGGAAGGCTCCGACGGCCGCGGAGACCTGGAGCTGCTGGGCGACACCGGCCACCAGGACGGTGAGCCCGAGGACGACGAGCAGCAGCATCTCCGGGTTGTCGGAGGAGACCGCGCGGCTGATGAGCCGGCCGTGCCGCAGCGCGAGGTACAGCACGAAGCCGACGGTCCCGAGCGCGATCAGCAGGGCGATGCTGCCGCCGGCCAGACCGACACCGGCCAGCATCGCGGTGAGCAGCGGCAGGTAGACGGCCATGGCGAGGTCCTCGATGACGAGGACACCGAGGATGACGGGCGTCTCGCGGTTACCGAGCCGCCCCATGTCGGTCATCACCTTGGCGATCACGCCCGAGGACGAGATCCAGGTGACCCCGGCCAGCGCGACGGCCCCCACGGGGCCCCACCCGAGCATCAGACCGGCTGCCGCGCCGGGCGTCGCGTTGAGCACGAAGTCGACGGCCCCGGACGGGTACTGCGTCTTGAGGCTGGTGACGAGCTCCGATGCGCTGTACTCGAGACCGAGCAGGAGCAGCAGCAGGATGACGCCGATCTCCGCCCCGATGGCGGTGAACTCCTCGCTGGCGCCGAGCGGCAGCAGACCGCCCTCACCGAACGCGAGCCCGGCCAGCAGGTAGAGCGGGATCGGCGAGAGACCTATCCGCCCGGCGAATCTTCCGATGATGCCGAGCCCCAGAATGACGGAGCCCAGCTCCACCAGCAGTGCGGTCGTGTCGTGCACGGTCAGCCCTCCGCAATGATCTCGGAGAGCGTGTCGACGCCCTCACGCGTTCCTACAACGACGAGCGTGTCCCCGATGGCCAGCCGGAAGTCCGGCCCGGGCGACGGATGTGCACTGTGCGTCCGCAGCACGGCCACGATCGAGGCCCCCGTCCGCGTCCGCGCCCGGGTGTCCCCGAGCAGCCGCCCGCCGTACGGGGAGCGGGTCCCGAGCGGGATGTGCTCGGTGACCAGGTCGATCCCCTCGGTCCGTACGGCGTCGATCGGCGCCGCGTCGATCAGGTGCGCGAGCCCGGTGGCCTCGGTGGTCGTCAGGGGTACGGAGAGCACGCACGAATCTGGGTCGTCCTTCTCGTAGAACCCCAGGAACCGCCGTCCGTCGTGATGCACCACCACGGAAATGTGCTGCCCCGACTCGGTGGTGTAGTCGTACTGGACGCCGACTCCCGGCAGAGATGTGCGGTGCGTTCCCATGGCTTCCTCCCGGGGAGCGCGCGGCAGCACGGCGCGCTTTTGATCAGCTTTTTATCTGCCCATTACCCTAACCGGAGCAAGGTTTCGGCCCAGGTCGCGGCGGAGCCACGGGCTCCGCAGCCCAGGTCGCGGCGGACCTGCACGAGGCGGGCCGGGCCGGGCCGGAGGCACGGGAAACCTGGCCCTGCGGGCTCGTCCGACAGCCGGCCGCCCGAACGGCCCGGGCCCGGCGGTGACCGAGGGTCGCCGCCGGGCCCGGAGGGAACAGAGGTGCGTCAGTCCTTGATCTCGATCTTCTCGCCGTTGGCCGCCGGGGCGGGCGCGGGGACCGCCGGTGCGGACGTGGCGCCGCCCGCCTTGCCCTGAAGGTTCCGGAGCAGCGCGGCCAGGTCGACGCCCGTGGTGGAGTTGAGGAGTTCCAGGCCCTGGGCGACGTTGTCGGTCACCGTGCGGGACAGCTGGCTCGCTCCGTCCGTCGAGATGACCGTCAGCTTGTCGATGGCGCTCAGCGGCTCGGACGCCTTGGCGACGACCTGCGGCAGCACCTCGACCAGCATCTGCAGGACGGCCGCGTCGCCGTACTGCTTGAAGGCGTCGGCCTTCTTCTGCATGGCCTCGGCCTCGGCGGCGCCCCTCGCGGCGATGGCGGCCGCCTCGGACTCACCCTCGATGCGTACGGCGTCGGCGAGGGCGGAGCGGTGGAGCTTCTCGCCCTGACCGGTGAGGCGGGAGCGCTCCGCGTCGGCCTCGGCCTCCTTGACCTGGGCGATGCGGCGGGCCTCCGCCTCCTGCTCCGCCTGGTAGCGGGCGGCGTCGGCGGGCTTGCGGACCTTGGTGTCGAGCTCACGGTCCGTCAGAGCGGCCTGGCGCTCGGCGACCTTCTCCTGCTCGCTGAGGACTTCCTGCTGGCGGGCGGCCTCGGCGAGCGGGCCCGCGGCGTTGGCCTTGGCCGCCGCGGCCTCGGTCTCGGCCTTGATCTCGGCCTGCTTGAGATAGAACGTCCGCTCGGCGATGGCGATCTCCTCCGCCGCCTTCAGCCGGGCCTGCTCGGAGGCCCGCCGGGCGATGGCCTCGGCGATGTCCGCCTCCTGCTTGGCGCGGGCGGCCTCCGGACGGCCGAGGTCCTCCAGGTAGGAGCCCTCGGTGGTGATGTCCTGGATCTGGAAGGCGTCCAGGATGAGGCCCTGGCCGGAGAGGCTGGCCTCGGCCTCCTCGGCGACCTGCCCGGCGAACGCGGCACGGTCACGGATGATGTCCTCGACCGACATGCGGCCGACGATGGCGCGGAGGGCCCCGGAGAGCACTTCCTGGGTGAAGCCGACGATGCCGTTCTGCTGCTGGAGGAAGCGCTGGGCCGCGGCGCGGATCGCGTCCTCGCTCCCGCCGACCTTGACGATCGCGACACCCTCGAGGTTGGACTTCACGCCGCGCAGGGTGACGGCGCCGCGTACGGCGACGGGGATGTGGCGGCTGGAGAGGTCCAGGGTGAACTTCTGCTGGACGAAGGGCACGACGAAGACGCCGCCGCCCACGACGACCTTCTGGCCGCTGTTGTCGATGCTGGTGCGGCCGGTCACCGGGTCGGTGGACTTCTTGCCGCGGCGCCCCGTGATGATGAAGGCCTGACTGGGGCCGGCGACCTTGTATCTGGTGATCACGGCGAGGGCCAGGAGTACGAGAAGTACGACGATGCCGATGACGGCGATGACTACTGGGCTCATGAAGGTGTCCCCCTTGCCCTCCCCACGGAGTTCCCGGGGGGACGGCAGTCTGTTCGGCTGTACGGGTTTCGGACAGGCGGGTGGCTCTGTGGTGGTCAGCGCTCGACGGGGCGGACCGTGACCGAGGTGGTCGAAAGCGTGGCCTCCACCCAGATCTCGGCGCCGCGTTCGACCGGGACGGCGCTCTTCGCGGAGAACTTCACGGTCTGGCCCGCGAGCCGGAGCAGGACCTCGCCGTAACCGTCGGCCGGGATCGGAGTGACCACCGAGCCCGAGGTGCCGACGAGGTCGTCCCCGCGTGGTGTGGCCGTGGTCTGATCCCGCATCAGGGCCTGGCTGAACTTCCATGTCAGCCAGGCCGCGACGACGCCCGCCGCCGCTCCGGCCGCGAGGGCGAGGGGGATTCCGGCCCCGGTGGTGCCGAGGACGATCGCTGCCCCGAAGCCGAGCATGGACAGGAAGCCGGCGATGACGGGCAGGGAGAGCAGACCGTCGAAAAAGCCGTTCAACAGCCCGCCCAGAGCGTCACCGAGGAGCCCTTCGAGGATCCCGTCGAAGATCAGGGAGAGGGTGAGAAGTGCGATCCCCGCAATGCCGAGACCGAGGAGAACGGTCACGTGATCACTCCCCCGTTTGTCCGCTGGCCCGCGAAACGCTTCCGTCGAACCGACTGAATGGTCCCACGGAGGACGTGATGGCGGCACTGCCGGAGTCCGGCAGTTTTTACCGAGTTCCGATGCCGGAAAGCTGCTGGGCGAGCGTGTCGAGCGACTGGAAGGTGGCACCGAGCAGGGCGACGTGCTTCCACCGCACCACGCCGTCCGGCCCGATCAGGAAAACGGAACGGCGTACGCCGATGCCGGGTGCGGCGACCCCGTAGGCCCGGGCGGTCTCCCGCCCCGTGTCGGCCAGCAGGGGCATGCGCAGGTCGTGGCCGCGGGCGAAGGACTCATGGCTGTCCACACCCTGTGGACTGATTCCCCAGACCTCGGCGTCGAGGTTCTCGAAGGTCTCGAGACCCGAGGAGTAGGAACAGAGCTGCTTGGTGCAGACGGCCGTGTTGTCACCCGGGTAGAAGGCGAGGACGACGGCCCGGCCGCGCGCGGCGGAGAGCGTGTGGTCGCGCCGCGTGAAGGTGTCTTCGGTGAGTATGCCTCCGGGCAGGGTGAAGTCCGGTGCGGGCTGGCCGATTTGGGGTCCTGACGCCATGTCGGCGCTCCTTGGGTCGCGTACGGGAAGGGTCCGTGCCTCCCCCAGTGAACGGCACTTTCCACGCATCGACACGTTCGACCCATGCGTCCGCCCTCCGGCACCGAATATGGGGGTGTGCGGGCGTCGGCCCGCGACCCCGATCTGGAGGTACGTGTGGCCGGAAGACCGCCGTCGGCAGCAGTGCTCGTTCTCCACGGCGGCTACGAGACGGGCATGGCGGCGCCGGCACCCGGCGCCCTGAACCTGCCCGGTCTGCGGATGCTGCCGGTCTCGCGCACGGTGGCCCGCGCGGTGCGCGGCGACCCCGGTGTGCGCGTGCAGCGCGTCCGTTACACGCACCGGGGCTGGAACGGCTCCCGCGAGGACCCGCTGCACGACGCCTTACGGGTGCTGGACGCCCTGCGGCGCGAGGCGGGCGACATCCCCGTGGTCCTTCTCGGCCACTCCATGGGAGCCCGCGCCGCCCTCCACGCCGCCGGGCACCCGCTGGTGCGCTCCGTGGTGGGACTCGCGCCGTGGTGCCCGCCCGGCGACCCGGTGACGCAGCTCGCGGGGCGCGACGTCGTCCTGCTGCACAGCACGCGGGACCGGGTGACGAGCCCGCTGGCGTCCCAGTCGCTCACTGCCAGGGCACGCCGGGCGGGCGCCAGGACCTGTCTGGTGACGATCCCGGGCAGCGACCACGCGATGATCCGCCGGGCTCCGGCCTGGCACCACCTGGCGGGCCTGCTGGTGACCGGGCTGCTGGGCCTCGCACCGGTGCCGAAACGGGTCGAGGCGGCGTTCGGACTGCCGCGGGGTGCGGCGGCCTCCGAAGGGACGCTGTCGCTGGACGGACTCGACGCCGACCGGCCGGGCCCGCGGAGATGCGGGGCGGTGCGGGGCGGCGGACGATGAGGGGCCGGGTGCCTGGTGGCCCGTGAGGGCCGCGCGCTCCGCACCCGCCCGGCATGATCCCTCCGGAGGCTCCGTTGCAGGCCGAAGAGCACGCCGATCCGCCGCCCTTCGACTCGGCGGCGCTGGCCGCGCTGATCGGCAGCAGCCCGGCAGGGGTGGCGGTCTTCGACACGGAGCTGCGCTATGTGTACGTGAACCCTGCACTCGAACGGCTCAACGGGGTGCCGGCCGCCGCGCACCTGGGCAGATCCGTCACCGAGGTGCTGCCGGACATGCACGTCCGGACGCACGTCATGCGCCAGGTGCTGGCCGACGGCAGACCCCGTGAGATCACCACCAGCGGGCAGACCTGGGTGGACTCCGTCATCGAGCAGAGGTACTGGCGTGTGGCCCTGCACCGGTACGAGGAGGACGGACGGGTGTGCGGGCTGATCGGGATCGTCCAGGAGGTCACCGCGACCCAGAACGAGCGGGAGGAGCTGCGGCGGGCCAGGAGCTATCTGACGCTCCTGGACAACGCGGCCGTCGACATCGGTACGACGCTGGACGTGGAGACCACCTGCCAGGAACTCGCGGAGTTCGTGGTGCCGGTGATGGCCGACGTCGCCGTCGTCGAGATGATCCCGGAGGACAACGGGCGCCCCCGGCGTGAACCACCGGCCGGAGTGCTGCGGCTGCGGCGGGCCGGGGTGGCCACGATCCCGGAACTCGCCGACTCGATCTCCCAGTTCGGCGGGCCGGGTACGGACATCGACTACCAGGAGGACGCGGCCGTGCCCCGCTGCCTGGCGGCCGACGAGCCGGTGATCGAGAACCTGTACGGCGACGAGCAGCTCAGCCATTCGGCGCCCGCCCCCGAACGGGTCGCCGCCTACCGGGCCGTCGGCCTCCACTCGGCCGTCGTCGTGCCGCTCACCGCGCGCGGACGCCCGCTGGGGGCCCTCAGCCTGCTGCGGGCCGGGGAATCCCCTCCCTTCACGGAGGGCCTGGACGTGGTCGTCGCCCGTACGCTCGCGGGCCGCGCCGCCGTCGACGTGGATCACGCCTACCGCTTCACGCACGAGCACCGCGTCGCCCGGGAACTCCAGCGCTCCCTGCTCGCCGAGCCGCGGGGGCCGGACCCGGGCATCGAGATCGCGTCCCTCTACCTTCCCGCGGGCGCGGGGGCGCTGGTGGGCGGGGACTGGTTCGACGCCATCCCGCTCGAGGGGGGACGGCATCTCAAGGTGATGGGCGATGTGATGGGGCACGGGGTGGAGGCCGCCGTCGCCATGAGCAACTACCGCTCGATGCTGCGCATCATGGCCGAGGACGACCAGCCGCCGCACCGCATTCTCGAGCGGCTCGACAAGGCCGTGGAGCACTCCGGCCTCGACCGCGCGGCGACCTGCCTGATCGCCGTGGTCGACCGGAAGGAAGGGGTCTGCGAGGTGGCCAGCGCGGGACATCCGCCGCCGGTCTTCATCGACCCCGGGGCGTCCGGCGCGCGGGTGGCGCGCATGCCCGTGGGACCGCCCCTCGGGACGGGCATGGGCGGGTACCGGACAGCGGTGCTGCCGTGCGGCCCCGGGACGGTGCTGTTCATGTACACCGACGGCCTGGTGGAGCGCCGGGGCGAGGACATCGACCACTCCATCGCGCGGCTCGCACGGCTCACCATGCCGGTGAGCGGACGGCTCCAGGACCTGCTGGGGGAGGTCGTCGACCGCTTCGCCGAGGGGGCCGAGGACGACATCGCGGTGCTCGTCTCGCGGAGCCGGGGTTACTGAACGCCCGCTGTACGGGGGCGTTGTCAGTGGCGGGTGCGAGGATTCACGGCATGGAACCTCTGCTGCTCACCGACATCGAAGCCGCCGTCCGCAGCAGTTGGGACGCGGACACCACCACGCCCACGCACCGGGCGCAGTGGGACCCGGGGAACCCGGCCCGCGACCAGTGCGGCGTCACCGCCCTGGTGCTCAACGATCTGTTGGGCGGCGAGCTGATCCGGGGAGAGGTGCGGGTCGACGGTGTCCGCGTCGATTACCACTGGTGGAACCGGCTGGGCATGGGGATCGAGGTCGACCTGACGCGGGAGCAGTTCGCCCCGCACGAGCTGGTGTCCGGGGGCGTGGTCGTCGAGCGCCCGGCGGAGATCGTGCGGCTCCGCGAGGAGTACGAGCTGCTGAGGGCCCGGGTGCTGGAGAGGCTGCGGGGACGGATACGGGCCGGGGCGGTCTGAGCGGGAGGTCCTGGTGCCGGTGCCGGTGCCGGTTCAGCCGGAGTGCTGCCGGGAGTGGCTGCGCAGCCGGCGCAGGACGATCAGTGCGGACATGACCAGGGGGAGCAGCCCGGCCACGGTGTTCGCGGCGGTCAGCTTGTCCTGGGTGCCTCTGGCCCGGCGCATCTGCTTGACGGTGCGGACGACGGCGATCGCGCTGCTGCCCAGGCTCAGGAGCAGGCCGACCTTGGAGTTCGCGGGTTTCCTGGGCATCTGCGCGCCTCCTGGTGACATCGCTGCGCGGCCCCTCCGTCCACGTAACCGGCTCCCGGCCGGCTCCGCAATCGGGGAGGTCGGGCGAGAGCGGGGTTCGGGCGGGACAGGGGGTCGGGCGGGACCGGGGGTCAGGTGAAGAGGAAGCCGGCCGCCGTCGCCGCGCCCGTGGCCGCCCCCGCCATCGTCTGGGCCACCGAGTGGTAGCGCAGCGCCACCCGCGACCAGCACACGGCGAGGGCCGCCGCGCCCGCGCACAGCCACCACAGGGAGTGCGTGACGCTGAGAAGGGCCACCACGGCCGACGCGACCGCCGAGTCCACGGAGATCTTCCAGAGCGTGTTGACCGCCAGGAGCACCGTCGTCATGACCCACAGGGAGATCATCGCGATCAGGATGCCGGGGGGAGCGTGGCCCAGCACCATGATCAGCGCTCCGGCGCCGATCGAGCCGAGGATCACCAGGAAGACGGGCGCCCGCTGGGTCCGGTCCACGACATGGCGGTCGCCCCAGGTCCCGCGCCCGCGCTCCCACTCGATGTAGCCGGCGGGGACGAGTCCGGCGCAGAGGGCGCCGAGGAAGCCCCAGGGCAGCCCGGTCCAGTCGCCGGCGGAGGCCAGCCCGATGGCGGGCATGCCGATGAGCAGCACATTCCGGGGCTGCAGGACGTCCGTGACCGTGCGGGCCACCGTCGTGGCCGTGTCCGTGCCGCTCATGCTGGGTGTGCTCCGGGTCGCGCGGGCTACGCGGACACCGGCGGGCGCGCGTAGAAGTAGCCCTTCACGACGGGGGATGCGTGAAGGGCTACGCGAGCAGTATGACCGTTCGCCGGTCTGCCGACAACTGACCGGTCGGTCAGCCTTGTTGGGGTGGTCATGCGGCTACGGAGGGCTTCCGCCGGGAAGCCTTTGGCCGGCGTCCGCGCGCGGGCCACACCGGGGGCTGGGCGAAACCTGTTCCGGCGGCAATAGACATGACCCACCCGTACGCCTAGGGTTTCTAGTGCAGCCAGGCCATATCAGTGGCTGGTGCGCAGCAGAAGAGGTGCAGATGCCCCCGGAGTCCCCGTCGCATGCCACGGACCGTCTCGATGACGACGACTACCCCGCGTACACGATGGGGCGGGCCGCGGAGATGATCGGTGCGACGCCCGGCTTCCTCAGGGCCCTCGGCGAAGCCCGCCTGATCACGCCGCTGCGCTCCGAGGGAGGCCACCGACGCTACTCCCGCTACCAGCTGCGTATCGCGGCCAGGGCCCGGGAGCTCGTGGACGCCGGCACGCCGATCGAGGCAGCCTGCCGCATCGTCATCCTGGAGGACCAGCTCGAGGAGGCCCTGCGTCTCAACGAGGAGCTGCGGCGGCCCGCCCCCGGCCGGAGCGGCGCCGATTCCTGACCGGCGCACGGGTGCATATCTGTTTCGGTCGGCACAGAAATACGCGCAATCAGCAGTGAGAGTTTATATCGTGCACGGTGGAGCGACGCCGTAGTGATATGGCGTACAGCTCGCTTGTGCCCAAATCGTGCTACTGTTGATCTCAGTTGCAGTTGTGGTTCCCAAAACTTCAAGTGCACTCACCGTTTTCACTCCGGTGGGCGCACTTTTGTATTTCCGGTTCTTTCCGGTCGGGGCAATCATTTGCGGCGACGTAGGACTCGCACAGTGTGGGTCCACGGGCAACGCCCCGAAGGAGATATGACATGGCTACTGGCACCGTGAAGTGGTTCAACGCGGAAAAGGGTTTCGGCTTCATCGAGCAGGAGGGTGGCGGCGCTGACGTCTTCGCCCACTACTCGAACATCGCCGCCCAGGGCTTCCGCGAGCTGCAGGAAGGCCAGAAGGTGAACTTCGACGTCACGCAGGGCCAGAAGGGCCCGCAGGCGGAGAACATCACCCCCGCCTGATCACTCAGGCGAATGGCGCAGCTGGGGCCCGCACCTTGGGGTGCGGGCCCCAGCTCGTTGTGCTTTCCCGGCCGTTGCCGAGGCCGTCGCACCGGTGGAGCAATCCCCGGTGAGGGCGGGCCGCGGCACGGCAGTTATCTGCAGTCATATGAAGTGCCTAATCCGGCTGGTTCACCCGGCCGACGGACTTCGTTTTTCGATATTTCATCGGCTCGTTCTTGCGATTCTTGGCGCCGTACATGGCTGCAGCCGCCCGGAAAGAATCCCTCGATACGTGCCATTCGAGGGAAGGGTTCTTCTTTGAACCGCGATCGCACAGCTCGCACGAACGACCGATTTTCCCGGACGCGCTCCGGCGGATCCGCAGGCAGTCGTACCGCCAACGGATTCCGCGGGACGGCATCCGGACGGCAGGGGGCCCCGGGTTCGCAGGGCCGCTCCGGCGGACCCAAGCGCTCCGGTGGCTACGGCCGCCGCTCCTCCTCCGTCTCGGGTGAATTCGCCCTGCCGGTGACCATCACCCCCGCCCTCCCCGCCGCCGAGTCCTTCGCGGACCTGGACATGCCCGCGCCCCTCCTGGCGGCGCTGGCTTCCGAGGGCATGTCCGTGCCGTTCCCCATCCAGGCGGCCACCCTGCCGAACTCGCTCGCCGGACGGGACGTCCTGGGCCGCGGCCGCACCGGATCGGGCAAGACGCTCGCCTTCGGCCTGGCCCTGCTCGCCCGCACCGCGGGCAACCGTGCCGACGCGCGCCGTCCGCTGGCCCTGGTCCTGGTCCCCACCCGGGAGCTGGCCCAGCAGGTCACCGACGCGCTCACCCCGTACGCCCGGTCCCTCAAGCTCCGGCTGGCCACGGTCGTCGGCGGCATGTCGATCGGCCGCCAGGCCAGCGCGCTGCGCGGCGGCGCCGAAGTCGTGGTCGCCACCCCGGGCCGGCTCAAGGACCTCATCGAGCGCGGCGACTGCCGGCTGGACCGAGTCGCCATCACCGTCCTCGACGAGGCCGACCAGATGGCCGACATGGGCTTCATGCCCCAGGTCACCGAGCTGCTGGACCAGGTCAACGCCGAGGGTCAGCGGATGCTGTTCTCGGCCACCCTGGACCGCAACGTGGACCTCCTGGTCCGCCGCTACCTGCACGACCCCGTCGTCCACTCGGTGGACCCCGCGGCCGGTGCGGTGACGACGATGGAGCACCACGTGCTCTACGTCCAGGGCGCCGACAAGTACGCCACGACCACCGAGATCGCCGCCCGTGAGGGCCGGGTGATCATGTTCCTGGACACCAAGCACGCGGTGGACAAGCTCACCGACCACCTGCTGCACAGCGGTGTGCGGGCGGCCGCGCTGCACGGCGGCAAGTCGCAGCCCCAGCGCACCCGCACCCTGGACCGGTTCAAGACCGGTCATGTCACGGTGCTGGTCGCCACGAACGTCGCCGCCCGCGGCATCCACGTCGACAACCTCGACCTGGTCGTCAACGTGGACCCGCCGAGCGACCACAAGGACTACCTGCACCGCGGCGGGCGTACCGCGCGGGCCGGGGAGTCCGGCAGCGTCGTCACGCTCGTGCTGCCCAACCAGCGCCGCGAGATGACCCGGCTGATGGCGGACGCAGGCATCACGCCGCAGATCGCCCAGGTCCGCTCCGGCGAGGCCGAGCTCAACCGCATCACCGGAGCCCAGGCGCCGTCGGGTGTGCCCGTCACGATCACCTCACCGGTGTCGGAGCGCGCCAAGGGCAGCGGTTCCGGTCCCCGCGGCCGGCGCGGCGCGCGTCCCGGCCAGGGGCGTCGCTCCAACGCCAACACGCCGACGCCGCAGGCGCGTGCGGCGTCGGTGCAGCGCCGGGCCAACAAGGCCGCGTAGTCGCCCGGCCGGGAACCCGGCCGACCCTGTCCGGCTTTCTTCACGACCACCCTGTTGAGGCACCATGCGCTGTGTCATCGCCCGCTTCCCTTTCGACCTCTTCAAGCACGAGGTCGAGGACTCGATGAAGGGCGTCAAGCCCGAGCCCGTCACGGGTGACGCGGTGGTGGTCAACCGCCGCGTCTACCCCGTCAAGCAGGTCGGCGAGATCATCACCCGGCAGGACCGCCGGGACTTCTCCGCCGGCGAGGTGACCAGGGCGCTGTCGCGTCTCGGCTTCACCTGCCGCCCGGCGGAGGTGCCCGCCCCCGCGGTGCCCCTCACTCCGCTGGAGAACGCGTCCGCCATGCTCGGAACGCCCGGCGAGGTCTGAGCCTCCGCCCGTCCCGCGCGAACCGCACCCCCGAGGCCTCCGGGCCCGGGGGTGCGGTGCGTCCGGGCACCCTTCCCTGCCCGCCGATGCCGGAAAGGTCTGTAACAGTCCTCCGCCCGCGGCTCGTGTCCCTGGCGCGGCGCCGCGGAGGCCTCGGGCCACCCCGGAAGCCGGCTGCTCAGGGGGTGAGGATCAGCTTCCCGGTGGTCCTGCGCGCGAGCAGGTCCTCATGGGCGCGCCGGGCCTCGGCCAGCGGATAGCTGCCGCCGGTCACGGGCCTGAGGCGGCCCTCGGCGACCAGGGTGAAGAGCTCCTTCAGTGGGCCGCTGACCCCGCCCGGTGCCGCGAGTGCGGGGCGCAGCCAGAACCCGACGACGGAGGCGTTGAGCCGGCCCAGCCGCCCCGGGTCGACGGGGGTGAAGCCGTCCCGGGCGGCGTTGCCGTAGGTCACCAGCCGGCCGAACGACGCCAGGGAGTCCAGGGCCCGGTCGAAGAGCTCACCGCCCACGGCGTCCAGGACGATGTCCGCCTTCTCCGCGAGGGGGTAGGTGATCACCGCGTCCGCCCCGAGGTCCAGGGCGAGCCGCTCCTTGTCCGGCGTGGAGGCCTGGGCCAGCACCCGGCCCGCTCCGAACTCGCGGGCCAGCTGGACGGCCAGGCTGCCGACCCCGCCCGCAGCGGAGTGCACGACGACGGTCTCGCCGCTGCGCAGCCGGGCCGCGGACCGCAGCAGGTGCCAGGCGGTCAGGCCCTGCATCATGAGGGCCAGTGCCTGGGCCGCACCGAGGTCCTCGGGGATCTCCACGACGCCGGACTCCTTGGCGGTCACCTGCTCCGCGTACCCGTGGGAGACCCGTGCCAGCACCCGCCGGCCGTCCTGGGTTCGGCCCACGACCTCGCTGCCGGGGACGTACGGCAGGGCGTCGGCGGCGAGGTAGGAGCCGTCCACCTGGTGGGTGTCCGCGAAGTTCACCCCGGCGGCCTCGACGGTGAGGAGCACCTCTCCGGGGCCGGGCACGGGAGCGGCCAGTTCCACGGGGCGGAGTACGTCAGGACCACCGAAGCGGTCGAACTGGATGGCGAGCATGCCGCAGAGTACCGCGGGGCCTCCGGGCAGGCGGGGGCTCCTGCGGTCCGCTGTCGGATTCCGGTGAAGGACGAGTTCCGGTGAAGGACGAGACGAAAACGGGATATTCAGTCGGTTATGGCCGGGCCCCTGGAGATCCTGGGTGAGGCTCGGGGGGAACGGCCATGGCCGGGGTCCGGATCGCCTGCCAGACTGCCGCCATGAGCGATCTTCTCCACGACAGAGTCGTCCTGATCACCGGGGCGAGCAGCGGTATCGGTGCGGCGGCGGCACGGGTGTTCTCCGAGGAGGGTGCGACGGTGGTCCTTGCCGCGCGCCGGGAGGACCGACTTGCCTCGCTGGTGGCCGAGTTGAGGGACAAGGGGGCCCAAGCCTCGTACGTCGTCTGCGATGTCACGGTGGCGGCGGACGCCGCCCGCGCCGTCGGCTTCACGGTCGACACCTACGGGCGCCTGGACTCGGCCTTCAACAACGCGGGGCTCGGCGGCGACCGGACTCCCCTTCATCTCATGGGAGATGACGTCTACGACGCGGTCATGGACACCAATGTGCGTGGCGTCTGGAACTGCCTCCGCCATGAGATCGCCGCCATGTTGCCCAACACCAGGGGCTGTTCCATCGTGAACAACAGCAGTGTGGGCGGGCTGGTGGCCATACCGGCGGCCGCGCCCTACATAGCGGCCAAGCACGCCGTCGTCGGTCTCACCAGGGCCGCCGCTGACGAGTACGCCCAACAGGGCATCAGGGTCAACGCGGTTGCGCCCGGCACGACCCGGAGCGAGATCACGGCCGACTGGTTCGGCCGCAATCCCGGACTCGAGGAAATGGTCAACGGCCTCACCCCACAGGGGCGTACGGCCGAGCCGGAGGAGATCGCCAACGCGGCTGCCTGGCTGCTCAGCGACCGCTGTCCCTTCCTCACGGGCACGGTCATGCCGGTGGACGGCGGCTTCGTCAACCAGTGAGCCGCGTCAGCCGCAGGGCCCGGTCAGCCGGCTCCGGAAGACCGTTTCTCCGTCCTGTGTCGCCGTGACCAGCACCGAGGTCTCTCCGGGGGCGGCGGGCAGGATCTCGGCGGAGATCCAGCAGGGCCGGTCGAACTCGGCGTACCGTTCGAACGTGCTGGTGACGGTGGTCGGTTCGAAGCGCGCGGGGTGAAGGGCCCCGTGTGCGGCCTGGTCGGCAGCCTCCATCAGGGCGAGCCCCGGGACGTGGTCGACGGGGTGGTCGTACAGCACGGTGTTGTCCACGTCGTTGCGCAACTGCCAGTGCCGGGGGCGGTCTCCGGCGGCCAGGACCACGTCGGCCGGGGCGCACCGGCCCACGGTGCGGGGATCGACCGGAGCGGGCAGCGGCCATGCGTTCCAGTCGACGGTGAAGTGTTCGCCGCGAAGCCGTCGGTAGACGCGCGTGGAGAGCCAGCCGAACTCGGAGTCCGCGCGGACCACCACGCTGCCACCCCGGAGGATGCGGAACTCCATGTCGAGTGAAGTGACCTTCCTGCCCCGCTCCTTGGTGCTCTTGACCGTGACCTCGACAGCGAGGTCGCAGGGCTCACCGGATGGCACCTCGAACCCGGGAGCGACGGTGAAGTCGAAGTAGTTCAGCAAGGTGTGATCGGAGAGGGGTGCGCCGTAGGCGGCGTGCGCGATGGTCAGGCCGCTCTGCCGGACGGTCTGTGTGAGCATCCGCGGGTCGTAAGGGAGGCCGGCAGCCAGGGCCGGCCATGTCGCGGACAGCGAGAACTCGCCATCTTCCCTGCGCCGCCAGGACGTGAGGAGGACCATGTCGGAACGTCCGAGGTGGACGTATTCCTTGAGGATGCCGTCCCACCCCTCAGTCGGGAGCGGCGGGCACGGAACAGCGGGTATGTCGGGCACGGCCCTCCCGGACATGGCGCAAAATGGGCATTACGGCGCTGATATGATACCGGTTCACCGGTACTTTTTGAAGTAGCGTCTTGCAACGTTCAAAGGGGAGCGCGAGTTGGCACGACAGCAACGGGCGATCCGCACGCGCCGGATCTTCCTGGAGGCGGCCGCCGAGGTCTTCGACGAGCACGGCTACGACGCCGCCACCATCGCCGCGATCCTCGACCGGGCAGGTCTCACGCGGGGCGCCCTCTACTTCCACTTCACGTCGAAGGAGGAGCTGGCCCGTGGTGTCCTCCTGGAGGCGGTGACGTCGGACGGGGTCACCCCGCAGACCTTCAAGCTGCAGGAGTGGGTGGACATGGCGCTCCTGCTCGCCTACCGCCTGCCACGGGAACCTCTGCTCAGTGCCTCGATCCGGCTGTCCGTGGACCCGCGTGCGCGCGGGCTCTTCGGCACCCGCTGGCCGGACTGGATCGCTCTCGGGACGGAGATGCTGACCGAGGCCAAGGAGCGCGGCGAGCTCCTTCCGCACGTCGATCCGGAGGTCACATCCCGGCTGGTCGTCGGGGCGTGGACCGGGGTGCAGCTGGTGACCGAGTCCATGGCCGAGCCGCCGGACCTGGTCGCCGAGATATCTGCACTGTTCGAGCTCATCCTGCCCAACAACGCGGTCCCGGGCGTGCTGGCCCGGCTCGACACCTCCCCGCACCGCGCCGCACGCATCATCGAGCAGCAGCAGGCGGTCGCCGTTTCCTGACCGCCCTGGCGGTGCTCGATGATGCGTCGGCACGGGTTCACCCGATTGGGTGTGGGCGCCTGCGACGTCGCTGGTCAGCCCGCATGGTGGCCCTATGTGGCTTCGCCGAACCGTCGTGTGCGCCATGGTCGTGCCGCTGGCGTTCCTGGTCCTCCGGGACGCGCCGGTACGCCTCGCCGCGCCCGACAGGGCCACCGCGAAGCCGGCCACGCCGCCCGCCGCCCCGCGACCCGCGATCGTCAGCCGGGCGGAGTGGCACGCGGACGAGAGCCTGGTGAAGGAGCACGCGGTGTACGCGGGGGCGGTGAAGGCCGTCTTCGTCCATCACACCGGTCACACCAACAGCTACGACTGCGCCGACGCCCCCAAGATGCTCCGGGCGATGGAGGAGATGCACGTCCGGGGCGAGGGCTGGGACGACATCGGCTACAACTTCGTCGTCGACCGCTGCGGGACCATATACGAGGGCAGGGCGGGCGGTGTCGGACGCTCCGTGCGCGGGGCCCACACCACCGGGTTCAACGCGCACAGCGTGGGCATCGCGGCCCTCGGCACCTTCGACCCCGGCGTACCGGTGCCGAAGGCGCTCATCGAGGGGATCGCGAAGGTCGGCGCGTGGAAACTGGACCGGGCCGTCGACCCGCAGGGCTTCGTGCGATTGGTCTCGACGAACGACGACAGCCTGTACCGGCGCGGTGAGGTGGTCCACCTCCACGCCGTGGCGGGTCACCGCGACACCTTCTCGACGTACTGTCCCGGCGAAGCGCTGTACGCCCGACTGCCGGCGATCCGCGCGGAGATGGCCAGGCTCCGGGACCGGGCTAGCGCGCGACGTACTGGGTGAGGACGGCCTGCACCTCGTAGATGTCGACGCCCTTGGTGAACGTCTTCTGGATCGGCGTCGCGGAACCTGAGACCCAGATCTTCAGCTCGGCGTCCAGATCGAAGGTCCCGGCCGTCTCCACCGCGAAGTGCGTGATGCTCCGGTACGGGACGGAGTGGTACTCCACCTTCTTGCCGGTGATCCCCTGCTTGTCGATGAGGACGAGCCTGCGGTCGGTGAAGAGGATCGTGTCGCGGATCAGGAGATACGCGGCGTGCACCTGCTCCCCCTGCCCGAGAAGCCGTGCGTAGTCACGCTGCGCGGCCGCCGGATCGACGGTGTGCGCGTTACCGAACAGTGCCATGAGGGACCCTCCACCCGAGTGAATGTGCGGGCGTTGAACGCGTCAAAGCCCAACGAAAAGAATATCGGCGGCTTATCTGTACGTGCCCTTGCACACCTTCCGGAGCACAGCGGAGGAAATACCGTCATGCCGGCATCACCCCTCGCCAAGCGGCCCGTCGAATCGGTGCTCGTCCTTCTGCTCGTCCTCCTGAGCGTGCTCGGCCTCGCCGGCCGCAGCGTCGCCGACGCCCCCGCCCAGGCCCCGGCCCAGGCCCCGGCCCAGGCCGTACCGGCGCAGGCCGCCCCCGCGCGGGCCGTCATCGCGCCGACCGTCACGGCGGGTACCGACTGGGACCGCATCGCCGAGTGCGAGAGCAGCGGACGCTGGAACACCAACACCGGCAACGGCTACCACGGCGGCCTCCAGTTCGCCCCGTCCACCTGGCGGGCCTACGGCGGCGGGCAGTACGCACCCCGCGCCGACCTCGCCACGAGGTCCGAGCAGATCGCCGTCGGTGAACGCGTCGCCCGGTCACAGGGAATGGGTGCCTGGCCCACGTGCGGACGCCTCGGAGCGAGCGGTACGTCGAACTCCTCGTCCGGCAGCGGCGACAGCGGCAGTGTCGACGGGAGTGACACGGCGCAGGCAGCGCCTGAGCGTCAGTCGACCGGCAGTTCGAACAGCGGCTCGTCCAGCAACACATCGTCCAGCAACACGTCGTCCGGCAGCGCGTCGTCCGGGAACACGTCGTCCGGCAGCGCGTCGTCCGGGAACACGTCCTCCGGCAGCACGTCGGGCAGCACGAACGACAGCGACGACAGCACCGCAGGCAGCGACAGCGGCGCGACGCACTTGTCCGAGGACCTCGCCGACGCGGAGACGTACGTCGTCGAGCCCGGTGACTGCCTCTCGGAGATCGCCGAGCGTGCCGACGTGTCCGGTGGCTGGCCCGCGCTGTACGAGCTGAACCGCGAGGCCCTGGACCACGGACCGCACCTCATCTTCCCCGGTCAGCACCTCCGACTGAACGCCTGAACCATGACGACCGCGGTGAGTCGGCGACCCGGCAGGGCCGGAACGTCCTCGGGGAGCAGCCGGCGCAGCACGTCGAGAGCCGGGGAGTCCGGTGCGGTGACGACGACGTCGTCACGGTGGTCCTCCATCAGCTTGAGCAGTGTCTCCACGGCCTCACGGCCGAAGTCGGAGGTCGCCCCCTCGGGAGTGAGGGTGCAGGCCCCGTCGATGAACAGCACACCACCCAGGGCGCTTTCGAAGACTTCCTTGGTGAGCTGCGCGGTGTGGCCGACGTACCGGCCGACGAGGTCCGCGCGTGCCACCTCGACGAGCCGGCCCCGGGGCGGTACCCCCGGAGAGTGCAGGAGCCCGGCGTAGAGGCGGGCCACGGTGGTCTTACCGGTGCCGGGAGGCCCGGAGAAGATCAGATGGTGGCTGACCTTGGGTGTCGGCAGACCGGCGGCCGTGCGGCGGCGGGAGGAGTCCAGGAGGGAACTCGGCGGGTTCGGCCATGCTGCTCAGCCGGAAGGCCTGGCGGTCGACCATCCCCTCGAAGACACGGCGGGCGGCCCGGCCGTTGCCGAAGGAGGCGTCGCGGGTCATGGACGTGTAGTGCGCGGCGAGGGCGTCGAGCGTGCGCGGGTCCAGCTCGTAGCGGTGGGTCTCACCCATGGAGTCGGTGATGGTGACGAGCTCTTCGACCGAGTAGTTGGCGCATTCGACGGTGCGGGTGAAGCGGGAGGCATCTACCAGGCGGACACGGCGAACGGCACCCCGGCGGTGCTCTTCCCCTGCTCCGGCGTTCCGAACCAGACCTGGTCCAAGGCCTGATCCGGGGTACCGGCTACCGCCCGACGGAGTCCGCACCCCGGGTGGAGGCGGACGCCTCCCCGGCCTCCGCCTCGTGCCGGTGGCACTCGGGGTTGCGACACGGCCCCGCGCCCCAGTGCGGGACGAAGATGCCGAGGGTCTTGTGCCGCGCCAGCACGGTCTCGACGGGCTGCTTGCAGGCCGGACACACGTACTCCGCCTGCCGGTGGGTCTGACGCTCGGTTCTGGCCATGTTTTTACGGTAGCTCCGAAGGGGACATTTAGAAACTTTCCCGACTGTTTGCCAGTGGTTGCCTCGGAGCTTGCACAAGGGCTCGGAGCGCTCCGCGAGCGCCCGCTCCGGTGCGCCCGTTCCGGAAGCCACGAGGAGCGGTCCGGCCCGGAACCTGGTGCCATGGAACGGAGGCGCCACGACGAAGGGACCACCGGGCATGGCACGTGCAGCGTCACCGGCCGCAGTCCTGCTCTCCGTGCACGCCGTCGTCTTCGACACGGACGGCGTGATTACCGACTCCGCTCCGGCGCACGCGGCAGCCTGGAAATTGGCGTTCGACGCCTGTCTGGCCACTCACGAGGGCCAGCGGCCCTTCGACGAGGAGGACGACTACCGGCGCTACGTCGACGGCAAGGCGCGCATGGACGGTGCCGCCGCGTTCCTCGCGTCCAGGGGCCTCGATCTCCCCGAAGGCAGCCCCGACGACCCCCCGGGCACCGGGACCGTACGGGCCGTCGCCGCGCGCAAGGACGAGACGTTCACCCTGCGCCTGCGCGACCGTCCGATCGAGGTCTGGCCGGGGACGGTCCGTCTCCTGCACGTGCTGCACGAAGCGCGGGTGCCGTTCGCCGCCGCGTCCGCGTCCCGGCACGCGACCGAGCTGCTGGCCGGGGCCGGTCTGCTGGACCTGTTCACGGCGGTCGTCGACGGCAACGAGGCGCGCCGCCTCGGACTGCCCGGCAAACCGGACCCAGCCCTGTTCACGGAGACGGCACGGCGCCTGGGCGTCCCGCCCGGGGACACCGCCGTCGTGGAGGACGCCCTGGCCGGGGTGGAGGCGGGCCGGCGGGGCGGCTTCGGTCTCGTCGTCGGGGTCGACCGGACGGACAGCCCGGAGGGAGCCGCCGGCCTGCGCCGTCACGGCGCGGACCTCGTGGTGGCCGATCCGGGAGACCTGCTGATCGACGGGGAGGACTGATGGCGCGCGGCTGGATCTGGGCGTACGAGGGGTACGACCCGGAGAAGGAACGCCTGCGCGAAGCGCTGTGCACCCTCGGCAACGGCTACTTCGCCACCCGCGGCGCCGCGCCCGAGACCCCGGCGGGCGAGACGCACTACCCGGGTACGTATGTCGCGGGCTGTTACAACCGGCTGACCTCCTCCGTCCAGGGGCGGCAGGTCGAGAACGAGGACATGGTCAACCTCCCCAACTGGCTGCCGCTGCGCTACCGCATGCGCCCCGCCGGCTCCCGCCCCGGCCCGTGGCTGACCCCCGACCACGCCCACCTCGTCGACCACCGCCAGGCGCTCGACCTGCGCGGCGGGACACTGACCCGCCGCTCGGTGTACGAGGACAGGGCCGGCCGCCGGCTGACGGTGGAGCAGGAGCGCCTGGTGCACATGGGCAACCCCCATCTCGCCGCGCTGCACACGGTGTTCACCGCGGAGGGCTGGTCGGGCGAGCTGGAGGTGGAGGCCGGGATCGACGGGGACATCCACAACAACGGCGTCGCGCGCTACCGCGCCCTGGCCGACCGCCACCTCACCGGCTGGGAGACCGGCACGGAGCCCGGCTCCATGGTGTGGCTGCGCTGCCGCACGGTGGAGTCGGACATCGGCATCGCCCTGGCCGCCCGCACGGTGGCATCCTGCGGCCCGGAACGGAACGGCGACCACCGGGCCGAACCGGAGCAACAGCCCCGCGCGGTCCACCAGAGGCTGCTCCTCCCGCTCGCCCCGGACTCCGGTGCGGTCGTCGACAAGACGGTCGGCCTCTACACCTCCCGTGACCCGGCCATCGGCAGTCCGCTGCGGGCCGCCGTGTCCGCGGTGGGCGACGCCCCGGCGTACGTCCGGCTGCGGGCCTCGCACCGCCGGGCCTGGGCGGACCTGTGGCAGCAGGTGAAGCTGGAGGTGCCGGGCGAGCCCGGACACATCCTGCGGCTGCACCTCTTCCACGTGCTCCAGACCCTGTCACCGCACACCGCCGAGCTCGACGTCGGAGTGCCGGCCAGGGGGCTGCACGGCGAGGCGTACCGGGGCCATGTCTTCTGGGACGAGCTCTTCGTCCTGCCCTTCCTCAATCTCCATCTCCCCGAGGTCTCCAGGGGGTTGCTCGACTACCGCCACCGGCGGCTCCCCGCGGCCTGCGCCGCCGCGCGCGCGGTGGGCAGGTCGGGGGCGATGTATCCGTGGCAGAGCGCCGACGAGGGGCGCGAGGAGACCCAGGAGGTCCACCTCAACCCCCGCTCGGGACGCTGGCTGCCCGACCGTTCACGGCTGCAGCACCATGTCGGCTCGGCGGTGGCGTACAACGTGTGGCAGTACTGCCAGGCCACCGGAGACACGGAGTACCTCTACTCCAAGGGCGCCGAGATGCTGATGCAGATCGCCCGCTTCTGGGCGGACAGCGCCGAGTGGGACGATGCCCTCGCGAGGTACCGCATCCGGGGAGTCGTCGGGCCCGACGAGTACCACGACGCCTATCCGGATTCCGACGCCGCGGGGCTCGACGACAACACGTACACGAACGTGACGGCGGCCTGGGTGCTGGCACGGGCCGGAGAGCTCTGCCGCACGCTGCCCCGGAGCCGGTGCCGGCAGCTCCTCGAACTGATCCGTCTCGACCCGTCGGAGCTGGACCGCTGGGACGACATCTCCCGGCGGCTGTACGTGCCCCACCATCGGGGTGTCATCAGCCAGTTCGCCGGCTACGGCGACCTGGAGGAGCTGGACTGGGACGGCTACCGGCAGCGGTACGGGGAGATCCGGCGACTCGACCGGATCCTGGAGGCTGAGGGCGACACCGTCAACCGCTACCAGGCGTCCAAGCAGGCCGACGTGCTGATGCTCGGCTACCTCTTCTCACCCAAGGAACTCGTCGCGCTGTTCGGCCGGCTCGGCCACGCACTCGACGACGAGACCTGGCGGGCAACCGTCGACTACTACGTGGGCCGTACGAGCCACGGCTCCACCCTCAGCTCCCTCGTCCACGCCTGGGTGCTGGCGCGCGTCCACCGCGACGACGCCTGGGCGTACTGCGAGGAGGCGCTGATCGGCGACGTGGCCGACATCCAGGGCGGTACGACGGAGGAGGGCATCCACCTGGGAGCGATGGCCGGCACCCTCGACTTCGTGCAGCGAGGCATGACGGGCCTGGACACCCGCGAGGACGCCCTGTGGCTCGCGCCGGCCACGCTGCCCCAGCTCTCCAAGTTCCGTATCCGGCTCCGCTTCCGCCGGCACTGGGATGTGGACCTGCGCATCCGCGCCGAGCGCCTCAGGATCGCCGTACCGGACTCGGAACGGCCGGCGGTCCGGGTGAGGGTGGACGGCAGCTCCTACGTCATCGAGCCGGGCACGGCACGGTGGCTGGAGCTGCCCGAGGACAGGCCCGGCGGCCGGTGAAGGCCCGGTTCGACCGGGCCGGGGCCCGGTTCACGCGGGCCGGGAGGAGACCAGTACGCCGATCTTGTCGATGCGGTGCTCCGGATTGTGGTGGGCGTCGCGCCAGAAGTTCCCGGCCGCGTCGTCCTCCGGGGTCGCGCAGGTGGACAGGGTGATCATCGCCCGGGTCGGCTTCTCACCCGGCTCACCCGGCACCTCGGCCCGCTGTTCGGCCAGCGAGCGCTCGGACCGGAAGGACGTCTCCCTGGTCTCCGTGATCCGGTACTCGTACACCGTGGAGCCCTCCGTGACCAGGACCTTGTCGCCCTTCTCCAGCGACGGCAGATCGCGGAACGGGCCCCCGGCGGAGAGCCGGTGGGCCGTCACGAGGTAGTTCCCGGTCTCGCCGGGCCCGACGCCGCCGTCCTCGCCGTACGGGCTGGCGGCCACACCGCGGTCCTGGACGCGGGTCCCGGGCCCGTCGTCCGTCGTCCCCTCGTACGGGACGACGCGCAGCTCCGTCATGCCGAGCGCCGGGACGGTGAGCTCGGCGGTCGCCGTACGCGGGTCGGTCCGGTCGGTCGGGGCCCCGGCGGACGGGCCCGCGACGGCCGGCGCTGCCGCGGGTGCGGCCGGGGGAGAGCCGGCGGCCACCGCCGGTCCTCCGGCCGCCACCAGGGCGACGGCCGCGCCCGCGAGGGCCCGGGAAACGCCTCGGAATCGGAATCCTTGAGGACGGTGCATGACGGGATCCGGATCAGTAGCCGGTGGTGCCTGGGGCGGGCCCGGGAGCGCGGCCCGCACCCTTCCAGTACACCACCGGTCACCTGATCGCGTCGGGCGTGCCGAGCAGCTCGCGCACCTCCTCGGCGCTCAGTTCGGTGAGCTCCTCGCCCACGAGCAGCCAGCGGGTGATTCCGACCGAATCCAGGAACGCCAGATCGTGGCCCGCGATCATCAGCGCGCCCTCGTAGGACTCCAGGGCGCTCGTCAGCTGCCGGACGCTTGCCAGGTCCAGATTGTTGGTCGGCTCGTCGAGCATCAGCAGCTGCGGGGCCGGTGTGGCGAGCATCGTCGCCGCGAGGGCCGCGCGGAAGCGTTCGCCGCCGGAGAGGGTGCCCGCCGGCTGCTCGGCCCGTGCCCCCTTGAACAGGAAGCGGGCGAGCTGGGAGCGGATCTCGTTGTCGGTGGTCCCGGGCGCCGCGCGGGCCACGTTCGCCGCGACGCTCAGCCCGTCGTCCAGCACGTCGAGCCGCTGCGGGAGGAAACGCAGCGGCACATGCGCCCTGGCCTCGCCGGCCTCCGGCGCCAGCTCCCCGGTGAGGGTGCGCAGCAGCGTCGTCTTGCCCGCCCCGTTCCGCCCGATGAGCGCGATGCGTTCCGGCCCCCGGACATGGAGTTCACCGTCGCGCAGGGCGCCGAAGCGGGGACGCAGGCCCTGCGCGCTGAGGACCGTGCGGCCCGCGGGTACGGCGGTGTGCGGCAGCCGCACCCGGATCTCGGCGTCCTCCCGGATCGCCTCCGACGCCGTGTCGAGCCGCTCCCGCGCCTCCTGGAGACGGTCCTCGTGCAGACCGTGGAGCTTGCCGGCCGCCTCCTGGGAGGACCTCTTGTGCGCACCCGCGACGATCCGGGGAGCGCGCCGCTGGGCGTCCATCTTCTTGTTGTGCCGCTGGCGGCGGGCGACCTTGATCTGGGCCTCCTCCAGCTCGCGCTTCTGGCGGCGTACGTCGGACTCGGCGGCCCGCACCATGCGCCCGGCCGCCTCCTGCTGGGTGGCCAGCGCCTCCTCGTAGGCGGACCAGCCGCCGCCGTACCAACTCACCGCACCGGCGCGCAGATCGGCGATCCGGTCCACGCGTTCCAGCAGGTCACGGTCGTGGCTGACCACGAGGAGCACTCCGGAGCGCCAGGACTCGACGGCGTCGTACAGCCGGCGTCGCGCGAACACGTCGAGGTTGTTGGTCGGCTCGTCGAGCAGCAGGACGTCGGGGCGTTCCAGCAGGAGCGCGGCCAGCCGGAGCAGCACGGTCTCGCCGCCGGAAAGCTGTCCCACGGTGCGGTCGAGGGCGATGTCGCCGAGGCCGAGGGACCCCAGGGTCGCCAGGGCCCGCTCCTCGACGTCCCAGTCGTCGCCGACGGTCTCGAAGTGCTTGTCGGCGACGTCGCCGGCCTCGATCGCGCGCAGCGCCGTACGCCGCTCGGTGATGCCGAGCGCGTCCTCGACGCGGAGGTCCGTGTCGAGGGTGAGGTTCTGCGGCAGGTAGGCGAGGTGCCCGCCGGCGGTCACCGAGCCGGCGGAGGGCTTCAGCCGGCCCGCCAGCAGCCGCAGCAGGGTGGACTTCCCGGAGCCGTTGGTCCCGACGAGCCCGGTGCGGCCCCGGGGGACGCTGAGGGACAGCCCGTCGAAGACCTCCGTGCCGTCCGCCCACCGGAAGGACAGGGCGGAGCAGCTGAGGGAGCCGGCGGGCGTAGTGGGGTGGGTCATGTGGTCCTCGCAGTCGCAAGCGTGTGAACAGGGGCTTCGTGTGCGAGCACCACGCGGCGACCGGCCGGGAGAGGAAGGGGTGCGGTCCTCCGGGCATACGGGGGACGGATCCTGCACCGAGGTCGCATCCACGCGGTGGGTCACGCGGCGGCAGAAAGCCGACAAGGCGTGACGGGCTACGGCAGGGGCCGTACCGCGCGATGATCGCGGACCTCAGATGCGCAACGTCCACCTCTATCGGAGACGACAGGACTCGAAAACTGTACACCGAGCCCGGTCCGGGTGGGCCGGAACCGGGATTCGGTTATTTTCGCTACGGCCGTTGCGTAAAGGAAGAGGTCTCGCTACCTTCTTCGAAACGGCCGTAGCGAAAATGAGGAGCCCAGCCATGGAACCCGCAGCCCGACGTGGCCGGCCGCGCAGCGAGGACGCGGACGCCCGCATCATCGACGCCGCCCTGGAGTCGCTGCTCAACCGCGGATACGACCGCTTCTCGGTCGACGAGGTGGCGGTTGCGGCCGGCGTCGCGAAAACCACGCTCTACCGGCGGTGGCCCACCAAGGATCATCTGATCGTCGCGGTGGTGGCGCGCCTGCAGGAACAGGTGCCGGTCGAGTACAGCGGTGACGTCCGGGCCGACCTCACGCAGTACCTGGGCAAGATCGTGGACGGGCTCGACCGCATGCGGCGGGCCGGCCGCCCCGCCGCGTCGGGCGACGCGTCCGCGGGCCTGGTGGCGGAGGTCGCCGCCGCGGCGGCCCGCCACGCCGATGTCGGCGCGGCGGTGCAGGAGATGTTCGCCCGACGTAACTCCCTGGCGCTGACCCTGCTCGAACAGGCGCGTGATCACGGCGAGTTGCGGGCCACCGCCGACCCGGAAGTCATCTTCGACCAGCTTGCGGGCGCGCTCTACTACCGGCTGCTCGTCACAGGGCAGCCCATCGGCGCGGCGTACGTCGCCCGCGTCGTCGGCAGCGCGCTGGACGGCTCCTCGGCCTGATCCACCGCCCCACCGTACGGCCGCGTTCCCCTCTCACCACTCAGAGCGAAAGAGGCCTCCGATGAGCAGCACCCCCCGGACCACCGGATTCACCGCAACGCCCGGCACGGCACCCCGCCCGCGCCCCGTCGGACGGCGCGGGCGCCGCCGTCTGCTCACCGCGCTGCTGGGCCTCGTGGTCCTCCTCGCCGCCTTCACCGTCTGGACCAACACCCGCCCGGTGCGGCTCACGGCCGCCATGGAGATCCAGGCGACGCCCGAGGAGGTGTGGCAGGTGCTGACGGACTTCGCCGCGTACCCGGAGTGGAATCCGTTCATGACGTCGGCGGAGGTGACCTCGAAGGGCGGCCGGCTCGAGAAGGGCGCACGGATGCGCAACGTCCTGCACTCCGGGACCGGCGACACCACGTTCACCCCGGAGATCCTCGCCGCCGAGCCGGGCCGGGAGCTGCGCTGGCTCGGCAGGATGGGGCCTGGCTGGATCGCGGACGGGGAGCACCGCTTCCTCATCGAGCAGACCGGTCCGGGCTGGGTCCGGCTGACCCAGAGCGAGGAATTCACCGGCGTCGCCGTGCCGTTCGTCGCGGGACAGCTCAAGTCCGACACCCTGCCGCAGTTCCGAGCCATGAACGAGGCCCTCGCGCAGCGGGCCGAGGCCCTGAGCCGCTGAGGCGACGTCAGGCACCACACTCAATCACCTCGCTGCTGGGCGATGGCCTGGAGCACGGCGGGCATCCGCCCGCCGTGCCCGCCCCGGCCCCGGCCGGATCAGCGCAGGGTCTTCAGCATCTCCGCCCCGAACGGCGTGATGTCCTCCGTACGCCCCCGCAGGGTCTTCGCGGCCCACTCGGGGTCGGCGATCAGCGCACGTCCGACCGCGACCATGTCGAACTCGTCGCGCTCCAGCCGGTCCAGCAGCTGGTCGATGCCGGTGACCGAGGAGCTGTTGCCCTGGAAGGCGCTGAAGAAGTCACCGTCCAGGCCGACGGACCCGACGGTGACCGTCGGCCTGCCGCTGATCTTCTTCACCCATCCGGCGAGGTTCAGGTCGGAGTCGTCGAACTCCGGCAGCCAGTAGCGGCGGGTGGAGGCGTGGAAGACGTCGACACCGGCCTCGGCAAGCGGCGTCAGGAGGGTGTCCAGCTCCTCGGGGGTCCGGGCGAGCTTCGCCTCGTAGGCGTCCATCTTCCACTGGGACATGCGGAAGAAGAGCGGGAAGGAGTCGGACACGGCCGCGCGGCACGCCGCCACGATCTCCGCCGCGAAACGCGTGCGGGCGACGATGTCCCCGCCGTACGCGTCGGTGCGGCGGTTGCTGCCCTCCCAGAGGAACTGGTCGATCAAGTAGCCGTGTGCTCCGTGCAGTTCGACGCCGTCGAAGCCGAGGCGCTCCGCGTTCGCCGCCGCGTCGGCGAACGCGGCGATGACGTCGTCGAGGTCCTTCTGTGTCATGGCGCGCCCCTTGGGCTCGCCGGCCAGGGACACGCCCGACGGGCCGACCGGCTCCGCCTTCGCCACCGGCGGGGCGCCTTCGGTGCGCGTGACGCCCACGTGCCAGAGCTGGGGGATGATCGCGCCGCCCTCGCGGTGTACGGAGTCCACGACACCCGCCCAGCCCGCGAACGCGTCCTCGCCGTGGAACAGCGGGATCCGGCCACTGGTGCCGGCGGAGGCGTGGTCGACGTAGGTGCCCTCGGTGATGATCAGCCCCACGCCGCCCGCGGCGCGGCGGGCGTAGTAGTCCGCCACATCCTGGCCCGGAACACCGTTCGGGGAGAACTGCCTGGTCATGGGTGCCATGGCGATCCGGTTGCGCGAGGTCAGGCCGCGGACCGCGAACGGGCGGGAGAGAGCGGCTGCTGCTCGGCGGGCATTCTCGTCTGTCACTGCGTGTCCTGTTCGAAGGGTGGGGGCGGGTCCACCCGTCGCCAACAGACGACCGCCGCCTCCGCATCCCCGGACCGGGCCCGATGTGGCGAAGGTCTCCCCTTGATCCCCGGCCCGGGTATCCAGCAATCTTCGGCAGAGCCGAAGCGTTCGGCGTCGGGCGAAGGGATGGATGTCCATGACCAGCGAGCACCCCGGGCTGTACGAGAGCTTCGACGACCGGTTCCGCGCGGGGCGGTGCATGAACGGCGACGACGGTCTCGAGGTCCTGTACACCGGCTGCCGCTGGGCCGAAGGCCCCGTGTACGTGCCCGCCTGGCGCCACCTGGTCTGGAGCGACATCCCGAACGACCGGCTGCTGCGCTGGGAGGAGGAGACGGGCGCCGTGAGCGTCTTCCGCCGTACGGCGGGGCACACCAACGGCAACACCCTCGACCGTGAGGGGCGGCTCGTCACCTGCGAGCAGGGCAACCGGCGGGTGACGCGGACCGAACACGACGGCACGGTGACCGTGCTCGCGGACCGCTGGCAGGGCAGGCGTCTGAACAGTCCCAACGACGCCACCGTGAAGTCCGACGGCTCGATATGGTTCTCCGACCCGGACTTCGGTATCACCAGCGACTACGAGGGCTATCGCGCGGAGAGCGAGATCGGCTCCAACAACGTCTACCGCGTCGATCCGTCCACCGGTGAAGTGCGCCTGGTCGCCGACTGTTTCGGCGCGCCGAACGGGCTCGTCTTCTCGGTGGACGAGCGGCAGCTGTTCGTCTCCGACACCCGCGCGGGCTTCGTCCGGGTCTTCGACGTACGGGAGGACGGCACGCTGTCGGACGGTGAGATCTTCGCCGAGGCCGGGGCCAGGGAGGCCGCCCGCTTCGACAACCTCCGCTTCGACGACGGCGGCCGGCTCTGGGTGGCTGCCATGGACGACGGGGTGCACTGCTACGACCCGGACGGCACGCTGATCGGACGGCTCGTCGTCCCGGAGGCGGTGGCCAACATCGCCTGGGGCGGTGACAAGCGCAACCGCCTCTTCATCACCGCGGAGACCAGCCTCTACTCGGTCCTCATGGGAGTCACGGGCACCCACCCGACGGGCCCCGGCCGCAGGCCCTGGCTCGCCCCGTGACGGCCTGACGGCCCGGGGCGCGTGCAGGGGGGTGCCTCCCCGCAAGCGCCCTGATGCGCGCTGCCCTGGAGTCGCCCGTGGCCTGGCGACCGGCTCAGCCGGGTGTGATCGCGACACGGTCGATGCCCTCGTCCAGGAAGGCGGCCAGCCCGTGGCCCTCCTCCTCGACTGCTTCCCGCTCCCGGGGAGAGAGGAGCCGCAAGGGCGTGACGCGCAGGCGCCGGTCGTCCGTGGTCCAGGTGGCGGCGACGCGGCCGTCGACGAGCACGGCGCGTTCCCCCGCGACGGACAGGCCGAGGTCGGCGTCGTCGATGATGCGGCTGCGGTCGTCGTAGCCGAGGATCGCGTTGTCGAAGGCCGGGAGGAACCGGACGGGGGCGGGGGTGTCCGGCGCCGGCCGCGGTGCGTCGGGCAGGTCGAGGAGCAGCCGGCCGCGTTCGTCCCGAAAGGTGACCAGCTCGTCCCGGAGGGCTTTGACCGCCGCGGGGAGACCGGCCAGACCGCTCCAGGCGCGGATGTCCGCCGTGGCGGCGGGCCCGTAGGCGGCGAGGTAGCGGCGCACCAGCCGCTGTCCGACCGGGTCGTCGGCGTCGTCGGGCAGCGGGGCCGGATCACGTCCGAGCCACGCGGCCAGGGGCAGGTTCCGCACGCCGGCCGTCGTCTTCCACAGACCGCGCGGGGGAAGCTGCGCCATCGGGACCAGGGCGGCGACGACGAGCTCGCCCAGAGCGCGGCGCGGCGGGCCGGGCCAGCGGTCCTGGAGCGCCTGGACGAGCTCGGCCATGGTGCGGGGCCGGCCGTCGGCCATGACCGCCCGGCCGGCCGCGGCGACCTCGCCGGGGTCGATGCCGGCGAGTTCGAGCCGGTAGGTGCCCATCACCCGCTGGAGCAGCATGGCGTCGTGGCGGGACCGCCAGGCGAGAGCGTCGTCGTTGGTGACCAGGTGGACGGTGCGCCGCATCAGGTGTGTGCGTACGACGTGCCGTTCCGTCAGCGCCTGGTCGAGCCGGTCGGGTGTGAAGGCGCGCAACCTCGTCCACAGGCCGGTGAAGGGCTCCTGCGGTTCCTGGGCCTGGAGGCCCGCCAGGTGCGCCACCGCCTCCACGACCGGTGTGGTGGCGCGCTCGAGCAGGTACTGCCGGGCGAGGGTGGCGCGGTTGAGAGCGCGTGCGCTGAGGACGGTCATGGGAGTGGATCAGCCGTTGTACGGTGCCGCGACGTCCAGGACCCAGGTCACGCCGAAGCGGTCGGTGAGCATGCCGTACAGCGGCGCCCACTGCGACGGTTCCAGGGGTTGCACCACCGTCGAGCCCTCCGCCAGCTTCTGCCAGAGGGCGCTGATCTCATCCGTGTCGTCACCGCGCACCGAGACGAAGAACGGGCTGCTGCCCTGGTCCCAGGGCAGCTGGGACGGCACGTCGTAGGCCATGACGTGGAAGCCGTTGTCGCCCGTGACCTCGCCCCAGACGACCCGGTCCGCCTCGTTCTCGTTCCGCACGTCGCCCATGTCCTTGTACGTGACGGCGGTGACGCGCCCGCCGAAGACGGACCGGTAGTGGTCCAGCGCCGCCCTCGCGTCGCCCCGGAAGTTCAGATGAGTGGTGGTCGTGACGGACATGGCCTTCTCCCTTGCTGCTGCGGCTGTTCTTGATACCGACCATTCCACGGGTAGCGGACAGGTTGTGTCCTGTAATCAAGGGAGGATGGTGAGCATGCAGAAGACGTCCTCCCGGCTGCTCGCGCTGCTCTCGCTGCTCCAGACGCATCGCGACTGGTCCGGTGACGATCTCGCCGAGCGGCTCGACATCACCCCGCGCACGGTGCGGCGCGACATCGACCGCTTGCGGGAACTGGGCTACCCGGTCCGCGCCTTCAAGGGGCCCGCCGGCGGCTACCGCCTGGACGCCGGTTCGCTGCTGCCCCCGCTGCTGTTCGACGACGGCCAGGCCGTGGCCCTGGCTCTCGCCCTGCAGTCCGCGGCCACCGACGGCACGATCGGCGAGGATGCCGCACGGGCCCTGGCCACCGTCCGCCAGGTCATGCCGCCCCGCCTGCGTCAGCGCATCGGCACGCTGCGGGTCACCGCGGTCCAGCCGCCCGGCGCCGAGGAGACCTCCCCGGCCGGTACGGAGCTCCTCGTGGAGCTGGGCCGCGTGATCCACGCCCGCGAGGAGCTGCGCTTCGACTACGGGCACGACGCCCCCGGCCGGGCCCGCCGGACCCAGCCGCACCACCTCGTCACCTGGCGCGGCCACTGGTACCTGATCGCGTGGGATCTCGACCGTGCCGACTGGCGCACCTTCCGCGTCGACCGCATCCGTCCCCGCACCCCCACCGGCCCGCGCTTCACCCCGCGCGACCTCCCCGGGCACGACGTAGCCGCGTTCGTCACGGGCCGGTTCCGGGGGACCGACGGCTCCACCACCGACTGGCCCTGCCGCGGCGAAGTGGTCCTCGGCCTCCCCGCGCAGGCCGTGGCGCCCTTCGCGCGGGACGGGATCGTGGAGGAACTCGGCCCCGTCCGCTGCCGACTCACCCTCGGCTCCTGGTCGTGGACCGGTCTCGCCACCACCATCGGTCACTTCGAGACCGACATCCACGTCATCGGCCCACCGCAGCTCACCCGTGCGTTCGCCGAACTCGCCGCGCGTTACGCCAGGGCCGCAGGCGGCGGTTCCGAAAGGGAACTTACTTAGGATGGGGCCGACCGTCCCACCCTCGCCCCTTCGGAGTGCAGCCATGAATCCACGCCGCGCGGCCGATGACACGTGTGGGATCGCTCAGGCGGCTGCCGTGGTGGGGGACTGGTGGAGTCTGCTGGTGCTCCGCGAGGTCGCACGCGGGCATGTGCGCTTCGAGAGCCTGGCCCAGGAACTCGGCGTGTCCCGCAAGGTCCTCACCGAGCGGCTGCGCGGACTGGTCGGGAGCGAAATCCTGGAACGCCGTCTCTACCAGGAGCGCCCGGAGCGGTACGAGTACCACCTGACGCCACGCGGGCAGGGCTTCGTGCCCGTCCTGGTCTCCCTCCAGGACTGGGCGGACCGCTGGCTGCTCGGGGACGGCACCGTCACCGGGCTCCCGGGCGAGGAGGCCGCCGAGACCCGGCGCACCCGGGGGCTGGTGGGGGAGACCGTCCCCGCAGGCCTGACCCTGCCGGGCACGGACGGCCGTCCGCACGACGTGGTCGGCGAAGGGGCGCGGGCCACGGTCGTCTTCGCGTACCCGGGCACGGGCATCCCGGAGGGGATTCCGGGGGGCGTGGGATGCACCTTGGAGAGCCGCCTGTTCCGGCAGGCGTGGCCCCGCTTCGAAGCGGCCGGCGTCGCCGTCCACGGTGTCAGCACCCAGCCCCCCGAGGCGCAGGCGGACTTCGCGAAGGCCGAGGAACTGCCGTTCCTCCTGCTGTCCGACGCCCGGCTCCGGCTCACGGCGGCGCTGCGGCTGCCGACCTTCCGGACGGGCCAGGATCTCCGTATCAAACGCCTCATCCTGGTCGTCGGCCCGGACCGCGTGGTGCGCCATGTGATGCTGCCCGTCACCGACATCCCGGGCGCGGTGGCCGAAGCCCTGGACCTGGCGGCCGCCCTTCCCGGCAGCTGAGCGCGGCACCGCGGCGTACGTTCAGAACACCGGCAGCGCGACGACCGAGCCCTTGTTCAGGAGGAACACCCGGTTTCCCGCGGCGGCCATGTGCCAGTCGCCCTCCGACTCCGGCTCGTAGGTCCACATGAGCTCGCCGTCCGATTCGTCGCCCGGGCTGTTCCCGAAAGCCGATACGCCTGACGAGGTGCCCCCCTCGGCGATCCAGAGAGTGCTGCCCTGGAGGACCGGTGGTGTGCGGGACGGGAGGGTGCCGTCCGGCCACGCGATGTATCCGTCCTCGGCGCCGGATGCCTTGTCGACCCGGTAGAGGCGGCCGTCGTCGATGGCGACGAGGGAGCCGCCGGATATCACGGGGGAGCCCCATCCGTCCTGCTCGGGACTCAGGGAGTGCGAAGGCGCCGACCAGACCTCGTCGCCGGTCTCCAGGTCGAGTGCCAGGAGCGACGTCCCGCCGACGTAGACGAACCGCTCCTCGACGGCAGGGGTCAGCGCCGTCCCGGCGTGGCCGCCCAGCTGCCAGGCCACGTCGCCATTGGCGGAGTCGAGGGCGAAGTAGTGCCCGTCCGCCGTGCAGACGACCAGCCGGCCCGATCCGGCAACGGCCACGGCGGCCTGGTCGACGGTGGCCTCGGCTGGGTCACCCGCCGTCCAGCGGACCTTGTGCACCTCGGTGTCGACGGCGGCCATTTCCCCGTCCTTCGTCAGCACGAAGACGAGCTTCGCGTCGGACGCGGTGGCCAGCAGCTTCTCCGCCTTCGCCGGGACACTCCACTGCGGCTCGCTGGTGGACGCGTCGTAGCAGCGGACGTCGCCGTCGGCGTCGGCTGCGACGAACTGCTCGCCCGTCAGCTTCAGGAAGCCCGCGGAGGACGACACCTCCGGAAGCGTCCACTTCAGGCGGCCGTCGGTCACCCTGTGCGCCGCAAGTCCTTCCGACGAGCCGGCCATCATGACCACATCCCGCACCGGCAGCAGCATGGACGCACTCGGCGCGGCTGCCTTCAGCGGCCCCCAGAGGGGCTTGGGCAGCGTGCCCGACCCGTACTCACCGGCGGCCAGCAGTTCCGCCGGCGCGGCGTCCGCGGCTTCCGGCAGACGGGGTCCTCTGTTCAGCCACCAAGCCGTCGCGCCGCCGCCCAGAGCAAGCACCGCTCCGCCGGCGGCGAGCGAGGTGAGGAAGAGCCGCCGCGACGGCTTCGCCTCCGCGACAGTGGTGCCGGCCAGAGTGCTGAGCCGGCTCGTCCGGGTCTCGTGCTCCTTGATCTGCGTGCCGAGAACACCCTTCTTCCACAGCCTGTCCGCGCCGCGAGGAGGCGCGGACATCTGGATCACCGACGAGGGCTGGGGACGGTGTGCGGGATCCTTGGCCAGGCACGGCGCGATGAGAGGCCGGAGCGCTTCCGGCACGGCGTGGAGCGCGGGGCTGCCGTGCACCACCTCGTACTGCACCGCCGCGACATGCGCACCCTCGTACGCCTGCCTGCCGCTCGCCGCGTACACCAGGACCGCCCCGAGGGAGAACACGTCGGCCGACGGGCCGACGCGCTGACCCAGGATCTGCTCAGGTGCCCCGTATCCGGGGGTCGCCGGCGCCTGGCCCGTCGTGGTGAGGGTGAGGCCGTGCTCGGGGCGCGCGATGCCGAAGTCGATGACGCGGGGACCCGAGGAAGTGAGCACGATATTCGCCGGCTTGAGGTCGCGGTGGATCAGCCCCGCCGCGTGGATGTCCCGCAGGGTCGACGCCAGGGCGGCGGCGAGCGCGCGTACACCTGCCTCGTCCAGCGGTCCGTGGCCCGCGACCGCCTGCTCCAGCGTCGGCCCCGACAGGTACTCGGTGGCGATCTAGGGGCGCCCGCCCTCGGTGTGCGACCCGACGACGCGTGCCACACCGGTGCTGCTCACCGCCTGCGCGGTCCGGGCCTCGCGCAGGAACCGCTGGGCGAGGTTGTGGTCGTGCGCGAGCTCGGGACGGAGCACCTTGACGGCCGCGAGGCGGCCGGAACTGTCGTGACCCACGTACACCTTGCCCATGCCGCCCTCGCCGAGTACACCGACGATGCGGTACGGCCCCAGCCGGATCGGGTCGCCGAAACTGAGAGGTTGCATGGTGTGAGCCGAGCCCTTCGTGGTGATGAGGTGGGGCGCCTACGACGAGGCCTGGTCCGAGGGCCGCTCCAGCGGAAGGGCGGCCACGGGCCCTTCTCCGACGCCGATGAGCAGCCCCTCCGCGATCAGGGCGCTGAACTTGTCGAGACTCTCCGGGTGGAGCCAGGCCGTTTCGTGGCTGCGGAGACCGATGGCGCGCAGCCCCGCCGCGCAGTGCTTGTAGACGTAGGTGTCGTCGACCGTGGGCGCCACCCTCAGCTCGTGCCCGGACGCCACGGGGTTCTTCTCCCGCCACAGGAGTGCGCCGGTCCCCGCGTCGATGGCCACGAGGCCCCGCTCTCCCACTGCTTCCACCGCGTAGACGACTCCGTCCTTCACCGTGGGAGGGCCGTACGCGGTCACGTTCGTCCCCTTGTAACTCCAGGCCTCCTTGCCGTCCTTCACGCGCCGCGCCCTGACCGCGTCCGACGCGGTGTAGAGGTGCTCGGCGTCCAAGGAGACGGGACTGCGCGCGGCGTCGACGGCCGTGAGACCGAGGGGCGCCCGCCAGACGCGCGTCCCTGTACGCGTGTCGCAGACGAGCGCGTCGACCCCGCCGGATTCCGTACGGAAGAAGAGGACCAGGCGTGAACCGGTCACCCGGGCACCGGTCACCCAGGGGTACTCCCCGGGCACGGCCTCGTCCAGGACCAGCTCGGTGCGCCGCTTGCCCGTCGAGAGCGAGAAGGAGGCGATGAGCCAGCCCCGTTCGGGGCCGACGCCGCTCGACTCGGCGGTGTCCTCCTCACGCACCCGCGCGGTGAGCAGCCAGGCCACGTCACCGTCGACACAGAGAAGCTGGTTTCCCACCAGCTTCCCGTTGTACGCCTTCTCGACCACGACCGGATCCGTCAGAGACCCGTCGCCGAGGTCGATCTCCGCGATACGGAGCCCCTCTCCCGGGTCCAGGGAGTAGTCCACCGCGAAGAGCCGCTCACCGTCCGTGGCCACGTCCCAGGAGCTCAGCACCGCGTTGCCCGACCAGACGGGCCGCCCGGTCGACGCCTCGACGGCGCTCACTCCGGCCTCGGTGGTCACGATCAACTTGTCGCCGACCACCAGCGGACGTCCCAGCTCATCAGGTGGAGCCGTCGTGATGTTCCGCTTCCACCGGGCCACGGGAGCGCTGCCCGCGCCCGCGGAATCCGGCGCGTCCGTGCCCCGCTCTCGCGTCGCCGCCCAGACACCCGCGCCGGTGGCCGCCGTGGCCAGCAGCGCACTGCCGCTGAGGGTGAGGAGCTTGCGGCGGCTCATGCCGGGTGCTGCGGTGGTCGGGACGGTCTCGGCCGTCGCGTGACCGGCGGGAGCGGGAAGCCGCTCCGGCCGGTGCTGCCAGACCTCCGACGCCCGCCGGGCTATGTCGGCGAGCAGGGCGTCGGGCAGATGGTCCGCGAAGTGGCCCTCACCGCTGTGGAGCCGGCGGACGAGGTCGTGGGTGGTGGGCCGCCCGGCCGGATCCTTGGCCAGGCAGGGGCCGAGGACGGCGGCCAGGGCCGGGGGGAGGCCGGAGAGGTCAGGGTCGGCGTAGCGGACGCGGTACAGGAGATCCGCGGCCTGTCCTGTGCCGAAGGGGCCGTGGCCGGTGGCGGCGTGGAGGAGGACTCCGGCGAGGGCGAACACGTCACCCGCGGCGGTGTGTTCCTGGCCGACCGCCTGCTCGGGGGACATGAAGGCGGGTGTCCCGGCGGCGGATCCGGGGCGGGTCAGGTGGTCGCCGCCGGAGGCGTGGGCGATGCCGAAGTCGATGATCTTGGGCCCGTAGGCGGTGACCATCACGTTCGAGGGCTTCAGGTCACGGTGGACCACGTCCGAGGTGTGGAGCTGACCGAGGGCCCCGGCGAGCGCGGCGCCCAGCGCGCGTACGGTCGCCTCGGGCAGGGGGCCGCAGAGGGCGACGGCGTCGTCCAGGGGCGGGCCGAGGACGTATTCGGTGGCGAGCCACGGGGCGGGCGCCAGGGGGTCGGCGTCGACGACGACGGCGCCGTGATGGCCGCCGATGATGCGCGCCGCGTCCGTCTCCAGGCGGAAGCGGGTGCGCGACGCCGGGTCGGCCGCGATGGACGGGTGCATGGTCTTCAGAGCGACCGTGCGGCCGCCCTGCGAACGAGCCAGGTAGACGGTTCCCATACCGCCGTGGCCCAGCCGCGCGAGCAGGCGGAAGCCCGCCAGCCCGGCCGGATCGTCATGGGTCAGAGGGGAGAGCATCGCGTCAGGTCCTGGCGGTCTGTGAGATCGGGGTACGGACTTCCGCGGCGAGGACCTCCGCGGACTGGCGTGCCATGGCCGCGACCACCCGGCTCGGCAGCCAGCCCGGCCCCAGCAGTGCGCCGGCCGGGTCCAGGACCGTCGCCACGGGGGCGGACGACCCTCCCGCCAGCGCGCCGAGCACCTCGTGCGCGGCCGGGCGGGCGGCGGCGTCACGCGCCAGACAGCGCGCGACCAACGACCGGAGGGACTCCGGCAGTTCCGAGGTGTCGGGGACCGAGTGCCCGGTCGCCGCGTATGCCAGCACGGCACCCAGCCCATAGACGTCGCCGGGCGGCCGGGGCCGCCCGCCCGACGCCTGCTCGGGGGCCAGGCTGCCTGGCTCGAGCCCGGGCAGGCCGGTGCGCCCCGTGCCGTCCGGGGCCGCCGTGCGGACCGCGCCGAAGCAGGTCAGGCGTGGTCCGTCCCAGGCGAGGAGCACGGAGGCGGGGGACAGACCGGCGTGCGTGATGCCGACGGCGTGCGCGCCCGTGAGGGCCTCCGCCAGGGCCGCGCCCAGGGACCGGACCGTGCGCTCGGGCAGTGGTCCGCCGTGCACGGCGAGCGCCACCGGGAGCGGGAGCACGGGGAGGTACGGGGCGGCGTACCAGGGGGCGTCGGGCGGGGCGGTGAGTTCGGCGACGGGCAGGACCCAGGGGCCGAGGAGCCGGCGGCCCGCGTCGGCCTCGGCGAGGAAGCGCCCCGGGTCGGCGCCGTCGAGCGGCGCGCTGATGAGTACCGTACGGTCACCGTCCGCGCTGCGCCCGATGAACCGGCGTACGGGGACGGGCGGTTGGCCCGGCCCGCTCGGGTCGAGACGGGTGATGAGGTGGTACGGGCCGATCCGCCGCGGCCCGTCCGGGTGCGGGCGGTCCGTGCGTGCTCGTTCCATGTGCGAATCCCCCCACCCACGACAGCGGCCAGATGAGACTACCGGCGTGCCGGACCGGAGGCATCGCCGCCCTCCACGCGGGGGACGCGGAGAGCGACGGCGGACCGGAGGCGGGCGTCGCCCGGGCGGGGTTTGCGTACGCGCCGGTGGCCGGCCGGCGCGCGGACGGGCGGGCGCCGCCGACCACCGGCGGGACCTCGATGACCGGCCCCAGGTCCGGGAACGCCGCGCGGCGGCGCGTGAGACGCCCGGGTCAGCAGTCGGCTCGGGCTTCGGCGGCGGCCCCACGAGGCATTCGCGAGACCGCTCGAATTCGACTCGGCGGCCGAGCTAATTCCGAAAGGCTCTCCATCGAAGCCTCGAATCGTTCTCGCGTCGCATTTATCTCCAGTGGCTGCGCTTTGCCTGCGATGCGCAAATATTCTCCCGGTGCCCCGCCGGGAGGAAATTACTCGCCGCTTTCGTGGTATAGTCCTAATGGATTTACAGGACGCCGCGAAAAAAGGGGAATGGCGTGAATACCGAGAAGGTCACGGCTCGACGTCTTACGGCCGCAGAGGTTTCCGAACTGGGCCTCCAGGACGGCATCTTCGTCTCGGCGGGGACGGACGGCCTTCCTCTCGACTGCTACGCACCGGCTTTCCTCACGGAGCCGGGAAAGAATTTCGAGGGAGGGGCCTTCGCCGTGAGGACCATCTTCGGCGAGGAGGCTCATGTTCTTCCTGATAATGCCGAGGAGAGCGGGATCTGGATTGCCGACAAGGCGGGGGAAGAGATCGAGGTTCTCCAGAGTGCCGGCGTCCTCCTGAATCTCGCCCTTTTCGTGCCCGCCGGGAACAAGGATTCCCTGGAATCGCTCTACTCCGCCGCACGGGACGCGTTCGGCGCGGGCATCGTGCAGCGCTGGAGCGAGGAGACCGTCGCGGTGCCGGACGTCAAGGTCGACCTGTACGAGGAGCCGGCCCGCGGGCGGAAGAGCGCGAACAGCCAGAACCGCGACCGCCGCGCCCTGGACATCTACCCGACCCGGGTGCGGTTCCTGGAACCCAGCGACGGCTGGAGGTTCGTCGTCGAACCGCACAAGGAGATCGTCGACGAGACGCCGACGATCTGACCCGACCTGACCTGATGGCAGGTTGAGTCTCAGGTTTTCGCGGGAGCCCGTCAGCTTGCTGACGGGCTCTTCGTCTGTCGCGGAACCCCTGCGTTTGTCGCCGGCCCCCTGCGGGTTCGTCCGTGATCGGTAACAGGGGTGCCTGGCCAGGGCGTTCGTGTGACTTGATGGGGGCACGGCATCGGCGGAAGCAGCAAAGGGGCGGTCGGACATGGCAAGGCACAAGGGAAAGGGATGGCACGGCCGGCTCCTCGCCGCAGGTCTCGGGGTGACGGTGGTGGCCGCCGCCGCCTCGATGTGGACCGCGCAGGCCGACCCCGCCGGAGCGCGGAAGCCGCAAGGGCATGTCTCGGCGCCGGTGGCCAAGGTGGCGGCCGACATCGCACACGCCTCCGACCGCGGCGCCCGGGGCGTCAACATCACCATCGACGACGGGCCGGACCCGGTCTGGACGCCGCAGGTCCTGCAACTGCTGGAGGACAACGGCGTGAAGGCCACGTTCTGCATGGTGGGCACGCAGGCCAAGGCGTACCCGGACCTGGTCAAGAAGGTCGTGGCGGCCGGGCACCGGCTGTGCGACCACACGGTCGCGCACGACACCACGATGGACACCCGGTCCGAGGCGTTCCAGTCGCAGCAGATCCTCGATGCCGAACGCATGATCACCGAGGCCTCCGGAGGCGTACGGCCCCAGTACTACCGGGCCCCGGGCGGCGCTTTCACCCCGTACAGCCGGAAGCTCGCCGCGTCCCGGGGGATGCGGCCGCTCGGCTGGAACGTCGATTCCAAGGACTTCGAGCTTCCCGGCGCGGACACCATGGTCGCCACCGTGAAGAGGGAGATCTCCAACGGCCCGACCGTCCTCTTCCACGACGCGGGAGGGGACCGCTCCCAGACCGTGGCGGCTCTGCGCGAGGTGCTGCCCTGGCTGAAGGAGCAGGGATACTCCTTCGGCTTCCCCGTGCGGTGAGTGAGGCTCGACCTCGCTGACATCCATACCTGGATCCCGAGTAGTCAGCAAGCGTCTCCGTACGGCCTGTTCGGGCGCGGCCGTACCGCCTCTTCGGACCCTGTCCCGCGAGGTCCTTCGGAGCCACGTCGAGAGGGCAGTGCCCTCTCGACCGGCCGTCGCTCCAGCCTCCAGGCGGGCTGCCGGACGGCTGCTCCACACACCGGGACGGCTGAACGAAATGCATCCCATGAAACGTCCCATGCAACGCCCCGTCGTCCGAAGCCTGGTCGTTGCTTCACCGGCGACCGTACTCGCGTGCCCCTTGTGGGCCGGAACCGCTTCGGCTCCACCGTGCAGGTCACGGGCATCGACATGAGTGCCGCCGGGCCGACCGCCCGGCCACGGCCTCGGCCGCATCGTCGGCAGGACGAGATCCACGGTCGGGCTTGACCCTCACGTCGCGTGAGGCCGCACCGTGGGGTGCATGAGCGACTACTACGACGCGTTCGAGATGAGCCCCGTGCCCGGTCCCGGCCCGGAGGCGGTTCCGCCGGAGCCGTTCCGTGGCATCTACGGGATGCCGGCGTTCGTGACGATCCCCACGACCGATCTGGCGGCGTCCGTGGACTTCTGGATTCGTGGGCTCGGGTTCATCGAGCTGTTCAGCATCCCCGGCCAGGTGGTGCATCTGCGCCGGTGGGCGTTCCAGGACGTACTCCTCGTCCCGGCACCCGGTGTTCCGGAGCAGGCGCCGGCGGTCAGCTTCAGCTTCGCCTGCGTGCTCAGCCAGGTCGACTCCCTCGTCGAGGCCTGCCGTGCGTTGCGCCCGGACTCCGTCGAGGGCCCACGGGACACTCCCTGGAACACCCGCGACGTGGCGGTGACCACCCCCGAGAACGCAAGGATCATCCTCACCGCGGCGAAGCCCTTCGACCCGGACAGCGAGGAGGCGCGGAACCTTGCAGCCGTCGGGATCACCCCACCCGCCACCGGCCCCGGCGACAATGAGGAGCATGCCTGACGACACGGATGACGACCTGACCGTCGGACAGGTCTCGGCGCGTCTGGGCGTGACGGTCCGTGCACTGCACCACTGGGACGAGATCGGTCTGGCGCGCCCGTCGCTGCGTACGGCTGCCGGATACCGGGTCTACACCGCCGCTGACCTGGAACGTCTGCACCGCATCGTCGTCTACCGGGAGATCGGCCTCGGCCTGGACAGAATTCGGGCCGTCCTGGACGACTCGACCGCCGACGTGCCCGGTGCGTTGCGCGCGCAGCGCACCCAGGTCGCTGAACGGATCGAGCGTCTCCAGCGGCTCAGCGCCGGACTGGACCGGATGATCGACGCCCACGAACGCGGCCTGCTGCTGACCGCCGAACAGCAGGCCGCGGTCTTCGGCCCCACATGGGACCCGGACTGGCCCGCCGAAGCCCGCCGGCGTTACGGGGACACGACGCAGTGGCTGCAGTACGCCGAACGCTCGGCCTCCCGCGGCCCGGAGGAATGGAAAGCCGTCGCCGAGGCCGTGGCGGGCCTCGACCGGGCCCTCGGAGACGCGATGGACGCGGGCGTCACACCGGGGAGTCCGGAAGCGAACCAACTCGTCGAGCGGCACCGCGAGGTCTTCGCCTCGTACTTCCCCCTCACCCGACAGATGCAGGTCTGCCTCGGCCGCGTGTATGAGGCCGATCCGGGATTCGCCGCCCACTACGACGGCGTCCGCACCGGCCTCGCCACATGGTTCCGCAGCATCGTCGATGCCTCCGCCCGCGCCCACGGCATCGACCCCGACACCGCGACCTGGCAGTAGAGCGCGCTCCGGGGGCGGCGCACCTCTCCGAAACAGGGGGGCTCCCCGGGGGCTGCCCGGGCGGGTCAGTCGCGGAGGTCCATTCCCAGAGTGAGCGAGCCGGGCTCCTCGGTGAGTTGCTCGAAGCCCAGGTGGCGGTAGAACCCGATCGCGCGGGCGTTCGCCTTCCCCACTCCGAGGTGGACACCGCGAACGCCTTGCGCGCGCAACGCACCGAGCAGGGTGCGGATCAGACGGGAGCCGTTGCCGCCACCCTGAGCCTCGGGCAGAAGATCGATGTGCAGGTGGGCCGGGTACGCGGACGCCAATTCGGCCGGGGCGGTCCGGGGACGGGTGATCCACTCCCAGGACCGGGCATCCGCCGTACCCTCACGGATCGCTTCCCCGTCGTAGCGGTCCCGAAGGGCGGGCCACCACTCCCGTTCCAGGGTCTGCTCGAACGAGGCGGTGTCGGCGACGCCGAGGACGTACCCCGAGGCGGGCTGGTCCGCCTGGGCGAGAACCCAGGCGAGATCGGGCGCGTACCGCAGGTAGGGGCCGACGAAGATCTCCCCCGGCAGGCGGGCGTCCTCGAACAGCTCGGTCGCGTCCTCGCCCCCCGCCGCCGTGCGCACACAGATCTCGTAGAGTCGCTCGACTTCAGCCCTGTCATCCGTGTCGGCGGCGCGGATCTCGAACTCTGTGGCCGGCTGCGGACGATCGATCACGTGCACCTCGCGGAAGGAATGGTCGGGCTGTCCATGGAGACCGGGCCAGGGCGGGCCCGTGATCAGAACTATGACGTAGGGCTGACCCGTTCGTCCGACCGGCACGAAGCGGCACGCACGGCCGGGGCGTTCGTGCTCAGCGCCGAAATCCACTGTGCGGAACGGCATCGGACTGCTGGGATGGGGCGCATGAGCCTCTCGCCGGCCGGTGCGGCCGAGGTCGTCGTCCCCGTCCTCGTACGTGCTCTGACGTCCGCCGACCTGCCGGCCTGTCTTCCGGTGGCGATCGGCGGCGTCGACTATCAGGCCGCGGCCGGCGCCGGCACGCTGTGGCAGCTCGGGGTGCTCCCGGCAGGAGAGCAACCCACGCGCCCGGGCGCTGTACGAACGCCTGGGTTACGTGGCCTGCGGCAGCCGGCCGGACTCCTGGGACGTGGAGACGCCGGACGGATCCCCGCGCCGGTACGAGACCGTGTGCACGCTGATGCGGAAGGACCTGACGTAGGGCCGGCTCCCCTTCATGGCTGGCCCATCGACCAGGGCGCCCCCCGCGGGTCAGCCGCCCGCCCCGCCTTCGTCTCCGCCCGCGCCCGGTACTCGTCCAGAGCCCCCACCGCGAGCAGCGACACCACCGCTGCCAGGGCGAAGGCGACGGTCAGGAAGTTCAGCAGGCTGTAGGGGCCGTCGGCCGCGACGACACGACCGCCGTCCAGCAGACAGTCGAAGCCCAGCGGGAAGTAGGACGGTTCGTGCCCCGTGAGTCCATCGAGGGTGGCGGGCGGGAGGGAGCGGCAGGGAGCGGCGGGGGAGGACCCCGCGCCGGACTCGGCTTCGCTCGCGTCCCACTGGACCGAGCCGAGCCCGATCGTGTACGCGATGACGGCTGCGGCAGCCGTCATTCCCGCGCTCCAGAGCAGCAGGTCCCTGGCCCAGTCCGGACGGCGGCCGGGGAGGACGACCGAGACCAGCTTCACCACGACCGCAACGGCCCAGAGCGGTGCGGCGATCATGGCGCCGTACATCATCAGGACGAACATGCCGCACCTGCCTTTCGGGCGGTCCCCGGGCTCCGTCGACGACCGGGCTTCCTGCGCCGGACGTCACGCCGGCCGTCCTGCCCCAGACGTCACGCTGCGCCGTTCGGTTCTCCTCCAGTTCCTCGTCCCTTGCTCGGGATTCCGCCGACGGACGAGGCCGGGGCTGCGCAGTGGCGCCATGGACGTACCGCGGCAGGACGGCTTCGCCGACCGCAGGCCGGGCATGGAGGCACACGCACAGGTGATCCTTTCGCGCCTCCCGGACGGCTCGCAGTTCCTCACGAACACCCGCCACGGCGACGACCACCCCGACTTCGGGCGGTCAGCGCAGTCCGGCGAAGAGATCGTTCTCGGGTACGGCCGCACCGGTGGCGTCCTTGACGCGTACGAAGGTCTCCATGCCCATCAGCTCGCCGAACCTCTCCTTGCCCATCTTGAGGAAGAAGATGTTCTCGCCCTGACTGGCGTGCGCGGCCAGCGCATCGAACTTCTGACCGCTGAATGCGGTGGTGTCCACCCAGGTGGTGATCTCGTCGTCGGGGAGGCCGATCTCGGCCATCGCGGCCTCCTCGGCAGGATCCGGCTCCGGCGCGTCCTCATGGAACTCGCGCATGGTCTCCCCGAACCGCTGCATCATCGAGCGGGGCATCGTCGTCCAGTACACCTTCGGTGTCAGCGCGGTCATCTCCAGCGCCGCCATCGTGATGCGGTGGGCCTGGATGTGGTCGGGGTGGCCGTAGAAGCCGTTCTCGTCGTAGGTGACGACCACATCGGGCCGGTAGTGCCGCATGAGTTCCGCAAGCCGGGCGGCGCCTTCCTCCACGGGGGTCTGCCAGAAGGATCCGGGGGCGTCGTTGCTCGGCCAGCCCATCATCCCGGAGTCTGCGTAGTCCAGCATCTCCAGGTCGCTGACCTTCAGCACGTCACAACTCGCCTCGAGTTCTTGACGGCGCATGGAGGCGACGGCAGCGGGATCGTGCCCGGGTTCGCCTGGCTTGGCACCTCCCGGTCCGTCACCGCAACCGCCGTCGGTACAGGTCACGAGAACCGTGCGGATGCCCTCCGCCGCGTACCGCGCGAGAACCCCTCCCGTTCCGGTGGCTTCGTCGTCGGGGTGAGCGTGTACCGCCATGAGCGTCAAGGGCCGGTCAGTCATGGAAACAGTCCTCCTGCAGAACTACGTGTTGGTCCGAGTGCGCGGCGGGCGTACCGCGATCCTGGGGCCCGGGTCCTGGTAGGGCGGGTGACCTTGCGGTCCCCGTGCTCCCCGCCCGTGCGGCGCCGGTTCCCCGGTTGCAACCGTGCCGGCCGTGCCGGCTGTTCCCGGCGCGGCCGATCGGTTTTCAGGCGCGGGCGTTGCGACCTGCACGTCTCGGCGCCAGGCCGGCCGACTTCATCGCCGACGCCGAGGGCGCACACCGGATCACTGCACGATGTCGCCTCGGTCATCCGGGGGGAGAGACGGCGGCTCCTGTGGGTGTCCGACGCGGAGGTCGGGCTGATCTGGTCCTTCGATCCACGTTGAAAGGTGACGACCGTTGCTGAGGCCGCCGTGGCCCGACTCCAGGCAGGCAGAAAGGCCCAGTTCATCGACCTGGGCCTTCGTCGTGGAGCGGATGATGAGAGTCGAACCAGAGGGCTCCGGCTGTCACCGGGACAGGCAAGCCGAGCGACTGCAACACCGTCCTGCGGGTGCTACAGCCGCTTGAACCGCGTGGTGTGCGATCTCCTCAACCGGCCGCGTCGCAGTGCTTTCAGTCTTCTCGCCGCGCCGCCGCCTCCTGCAGGTACGCGGAGACCATGGCCAGGTCATCGGCGATGTCCAGCACACCGTTGACGTCAGTTGTCGGGGTGGAGGCGCCGTTCACGCCCGCGAAGAAGACGTCGAAGCGGCCGTTGCCCTTGTCCAGGTAGCCGGCGATCGTGATGGCGTTGACGGCCAGGCGGTTGTTGAGTGCGTCCAGCCCCACTGCGGCGCCGGTCTTGGCGAACACTTTTCCGCGCGCGGGGCAGTCGGTGCAGTTGTCGGCCAGCAGGCCGTCGACGCCGAGGATGGGCAGCGCGTTCCGGAAGACATCCGCCTCGGGGGTGCGATGCCAGTACGTCAGCAACTGCACCACGGCCTTGGGTGTGGTCCGGTCGACGGGGTTTCCGCCACGGCCGTCCAGGAGCTGGACCTGCTCGCGGTCGACGTCCGCGCGTTCCAGGAAGTCGGCCAGCACCGGGAAGCCGTCCATGCAGTCCTTGCTGCCGGCCGCGACCGCCATCAGACAGATGGCCAGGTTGCCGCCCAGGTTGTGGCTGACCTTGAAGATGAGCTTGGCGTACTGGGCGTACGGCGGGGAGGTGTACAGCGCCACGCGCGGTCGGCCCTCGTACGAGCCGGGGAGCCGGCCGACCGGGTTGGCGCCGGTCGGATTCGCGGTCACCTTCACCCCGGCCCGCCCCAGTGCCTCGATCAGCGCGGTGCGTCCGAAGGCCGCCGGATCGGCGATGGGCGACACCTTGAGAGCCGGCTCGGAGTCGGCCGCGATGGTTCCGGACAGCTGGATCCGGGTTCCGTTGTCGGAGGTCGTCACCTCGATATCGGTCGGCCCACCGGCCGCCACCGTCCGCACGGTCGACGTCACGCGGTAGGGGGCGACTTTCGGCCGCCAGTCCAGTTGTGCGGGCGTACCGGCGCGGGCGCCGGGGGTGGCCAGCAGGTCGATGAGATTGTCGTTGATGATCAGCGGGGTGGGGACGGGGACGAAGACCGGCTCAGGCTGGAACAGCCGGTTGTCGACGATCACGTTCCCCTCGACGCGGGTGATGCCGGAACGCCGCACCTGCTGCGCGATCTGCTTGATCCCGGCGAGCGGGTCCTCGGGCGTGAGCGTGGCGCCGGGGAAGTCATTGGCGTACGTGTGGTCGAGGTCGGTGTAGTCGACCGTGCCGTCGGGACGGGTCCTGCCGCCCATGGTGAGGTCACCCTGCGCGACGAGGCCGAGATCGCCGTCCAGCGTGCTTCCGCGGCGCTCGCCGACCGCGTAGACCGGAGTCCTGAAGCGGTGGTCGCCGCCGAGGGTGTTCCAGGCCCCGGAGGTCCCGAACAGCTTGGCGACGGACCCGGGGATGAAGAGCTGCTCGGCGAACCGGCTGTGGACGACCCGCCCGCTGTCCGGGTCCTGCTGGAGCAGCCCCCACTGGGCGTTGGGGTAGTCCGGCTTCCGCATGATCTCCGTGATCCGCGGGTCGAGCCGGTCGGGACCGCCGTCGTCGGGCGACGCGGCCGCATGGGCTGCCGCGCCCGAAGCCAGAACCAGGAGCAGCAGGGCACACCATCCGGCGACAACACGATGCCGACGGGATCCGAAATTCTCTGCTCGCACTGCGGCACGCACCGTTCGTCTCGGCAGATTCCTGTCCATGGGCTCAGGTATGGACCCCGGTGGAAGCCGGATACGGACGGCGCGAAGGGTTGTCACCCGAACGGCGCGGCGCATTCGTCGAAATGCGCAGCGGCCGCCCGGTCGGGACGGAGTCAGCCGATCAGCGACCGCGGCCGAGCTCAGCCTTCACGGGCTTGTCCTCAGCGGGCTCGGACAGCGTGCGCCGAGGCGGGAGCCGAGCACAGGTGGCTCGCCGCGAGCAATGCCCACTCGCGCCGCAGTTGACCGATCGATGCGCCCTCACGCCAGGCGCACCAGCGCTTCTCGCAGGCCGCCTGCCGCAGCAAGCTCCGGATAATGCCCGGGCTGTGTCGACGGTGCCGGTCCGGTTCGTCAGACGATGACGGGGACGGCCTCGGCGCGGCTGGTGGCCCAGTTGGTGACGATGGGCTTGTCGACGGTGGCGGTGTCGGGGAGCTTGAGTTCGGCAGGGTCGGGATCGTCGTTGGTGGTGGCGATGATGACGTTCTCGAATTCCTTGCCGGCATCGCTGTTGGTGGTCTTGGGGCTGATGCCGGTGTATGCGACGGCGGAGCCGGTGAGCTTGATGGGGCCTGCACCGCCCTGTCCGACAGGGGAGGCGACACCGTCGGCGCCGGAGCCGAAGGACACGCTGGGGGTGTTGACGTCCAGGTAGCAGGTGATACCGGACTTGGCCTTGGCGGTGACGAGGTAGTAGCCGCCGGCCTGGGACTCCGAGGTGACCGTGAAGTCCAGGTCGTTGGTGCCGCAGGACTGCCCGTAGCCGCTCTTCCCGCCGTCGCCGGAGTCGGCGGTCTTGTCATCGGAGTCGCCGGAGTCGCCGGAGTCGGAGGAGCCGCTGGAACCGGACGCGTTGGTGGAGAGGCTGTCGCCGGAGGAGGGGCTGCCGCTCCCGCCGCTGCCGGCGGAGGGAGCCGAGGAACTGCTGGTGTCCTCGACGTCGTCGGCACTGCAGGCGGTGGAGGTGGCGGCGAGGGCCGTCACGGCCGCGGCGGCGAGGACGAGTCGAGTGGAACGGGCGGCGAGGCGCGAACGCATCATGATCTCCAGCGGCTGTCGGTTGCGGTGCTTCCTGCTTGCACCGACGACACTAGGGCTGAGTCGTTCTTGAAATGATCCGGAGCATGTCCGGGTTCTGTCTCAGCGACATCGGTTCCAAGGATCGGGGTGCAACTCGTCGGTGAGCTGCTCGGCACGCTGCCGCCGGGGGATCAGGGCTGCGGCGACGGGATGCGGCTCCTGCCGGCCGTAATGGGTTGCCTGCTCGACGCCGAGGTTGATGACCATTGCCGTTCGGGTACTCAGTCCGCACAGGCGTACCGCCGCCAAGTGGCAGGCGCCGCGGTGTTCCCGCGATACGTGGATGCGCTGCATGGCCGCTCTGACCGCACCGTCGGCGGGGCAGGGTTGTGCGCGCCAGCCGGGAACAGAGGCAGCGCGTCGGCGGCGGCGGGGATGTCGGCGCGCCCCCACGTCCGGACTGCCTGCGCATGGCAGGAGGCGGCTTCCTCTGTGCTCAGCCGCGCGGCGGGATGCTGCCTAGGAGAGGCCGTCGAGCGGCCTGAGGAAACGGCGCTCGTAGCGTTTGATGCAGCGGGTCTCACGGGCCAGTTCGAACGCTTCCTGGCACTCCGGGTCGGAAACGCTGTCCGTGCGGTACTGCTCGTACGCGGCCAGACCGGGGAAGGAGAACAAGGCGTAGGCGATGTCGCTGTCACCCTCGCTCGGCAGGAAATAGCCGTGGTGCGTCCCGCCGAAACGGTTGACGAGCCGGACCCAGCGACGACCGTACTCCTCGAAACTCTCAAGCTTGTCGGCGTCGATCTCGTACTTCAGATGAATGGTGATCATGCCTGCATGATGCCGTGTCACAGGCGGGTCCCCGGACGACCGAGTCCCGTGGGGCCAGGACGTCCGTCATCGCGCCCGATGCCGGATGGAGTACGCCCCACTCAGTGCGGCAGAAAATCCGCATCGCGGCTTGACCACCGGCCAGTTGGTGGTGGCTGATGGCACCGATGGCCTGGGTGAGCTGGTCCGCCCCCGTCGACGGGGTGATGGAGACGTTCATCCAGCTGTGGCACGGAGAGTTGAGGTAGTACTGCTGCCGTGCGGGTGTCGGTGGTGGTCCGGAGGCGGTGTTCGGGCGGTAGTCGCCCAGGTCTGTGGCGACCTCAGGTGCGTGGGCCCGCGCCGTGCAGCAGGGTGTCGATGATGCGGGCGGCGAGGGTGTCGGTGTCGATGCCGGTGTCGTCCGGGCTTCCGTGCAGGGACTCTCCGAGGAGCGCGTAGTAGACACGCCGTACCCAGTGGAGGTCGGCTGCCTCGTCGATGAGCTTGTCCGCCCGGGCCCGTTCCAGCACTGTGATGCAACGTCGGCCGATGTCCTCGTGGAGTGCGGCCGCTTCGCTGCCGGGATCGGCCGGCAGTTCCAGGGCGAATGTCCAGGCGCCTTTCACCTCGAGCACGTTGGCCGTGATCCGGTGCAGTGCCACCAGCGGAGGGGCGGTGTCCGGCCGGCCGTCCTCCACGGCTTGGGCGAGTTGGCGGGCGGCGGACGAAGCCAGCGCCTCGATCAGCGCCTGTCGATGGGCGAACCGGCGGTGGATCGTCGTCCTGGCCACCCCCGCCGCGGTCGCGATCTGCTCCATCGACGCGCCGGGATCCATGGAGAGCACGCGTTCGGCTGCCTCCAGGATCGCGCGCACACTGCGCTCCGCGTCCGCCCGCAACGGTCGTGCCGCTGTCTCGCTCATGGCGCCTCCCGCTCATCTGCTTGTGCTTCAAAACGATACACCACTGGCCCATCTCTGAATTAATTGCATCGAACCTGTTGCAGTTATGCGGGGAGTGAGTACTCTTCAGTCTCAGTTCCTCGTCGAGTGAAGGAGATTTCCCGTGCACAGCGCAGCGCTCATCACCGGTGCCTCATCCGGACTCGGGGCGGAGTTCGCCGCACAGCTCGCCGCCCGTGGACACGATCTGATCCTTGTGGCGCGTTCCGAGGACAGGCTCACCGCCCTCGCCGAGCGCCTCGCCGCGGAGCACGACGTCCGCGCCCACGTCCTGGTCCAGGACCTCGCCGAGCCCGACGCGGCCCGGCAGATCGCCGGCCGTCTCGCGGACCGCGGCCTGAGCGTCGGCCTGCTGGTCAACAACGCCGGATTCGGCACGTGCGGTCGCTTCGAGGACATCGCCGCGGACCGTGACCACGACCAGCTGATGGTCAACGTCGTGGCGCTCGTCGCTCTCACCCACGCACTGCTCCCCGGCATGCTGGAGCGCGGCACGGGCGCAGTCGTGAACGTCGCTTCCACCGCGGGCTTCCAGCCCTCCCCGTACTTCGCCGTCTACAGCGCGGCCAAGGGCTTCGTGCTGAACTTCGGGCTCGCCCTGCGCCAGGAGTACCGCGGGCGCGGCATTCGCGTACTCACTCTGTGCCCCGGCCCGGTCGACACCCCCTTCTTCGACGCCATCGGCACTCGCAAGGCGGCCGTCAACGGTTCGATGACCACACCGGAGCCGGTGGTACGCGCCGCTCTGCGCGCACTCGACCGCGACCGCGGCTACGTCACCCCCGGACTCGGCAATGCCCTGGCCGCGCATCTTCTGCCGCGCCGGCCGCGCACTCTCGTCGCCGCCATTGCCGAGCGTGTCACCCGTAAGGTCCTCAGCCCCGCGGGCGCCACCCCACAGCCGAAGGAGTACGCGGCATGAGTTCCTCCACCGTTCCGGCCGCGGGCGCCGCCGCCGCGATGCTCCTCGTCGGCACCTCGACGGCCGTCTCCGCGACGATTGCCGACTACCCCGTCCTCAGCGGTCAGGCCCTGCGCTACGCGCTCGCCGCGGCGATCCTCCTTGCCGTGGTACGCCACCGCCGTTTACCCCGCGCCGGCCTTACCTTCCGTGACTTCCTGCTCCTTCTGGCGCTGGCCGCCACCGGCCTGGCGGGCTTCAACATCTTCCTGGTCGAAGCCACCCGGCACGCGAGCCCCGCCATGATCGGCACTGTGGTCGGAGCGATCCCCATCGTCCTCGCACTCGTAGGGCCGTTGACGGAACGCCGCCGGCCGGCCGCGCGCACCGTCGGCGCCGCGGTTGTCGTGACCCTGGGCGCTGCCGTCGCCGCAGGGCTCGGCGGCGGCAGCCTGCACGGGGTGCTGCTGTCGCTGGGAGCGCTCGTCGGAGAGGTCGCCTTCTCGCTGCTCGCTCTTCCGCTCCTGCCCAAACTCGGCCCCATGAGAGTCGCCGCCTATCCCGCGGTCCTGGCCGTGCCCATGCTGCTGGCCGCGAGCATCGCCCTGGACGGTGCGAGCGCCCTTCGCCTGCCCACCCCCACAGAAGCGGCCGCCTTCGGCTACCTCGGTGTCCTCGTCACAGCCACTGCCTTCTTCCTCTGGTACGACGCGCTCCGCCGACTGGGCGCCGCACGTGCGGGACTCTTCGCCGGACTCGTCCCGGTGGGCGCGCTGGTCACCACGGTCGCACTCGGGCTCGGCGAGGTGGGCGTCGCAGAAGTCGCCGGCGCACTGCTCGTCGGCGCAGGTGTCCTGATCGGCCTGCGGCAGCCTGCGCCGACCGGCGTTGCGGGGCGGGCCCGCCGTCCCGTCCGGCGGCCCGAACCGAAGACGAGCAGCGGGTGCCGACGTCATTGACGTCAGTAGCGCAGGCGCGGTGACCAGGTGCTCGGCACCGAGAGCTGTCCGCTCCGCTGGGCACGGATGGACACGAGGGGTGGCGGCGGCGTACGCCATCGACCCATGTCCGCGCACACGCCCAGCCGCGCTTCCACCGCCGGCCCGGAGGCCGGAAGGTTCTTCGCTCGGCAGGCTTACGACTCTGCATGGGTATTGACGCCCGCGCCGACGAGCTCATAGCGTCCGTCACGCATTCGGAAACTTTATCGAAACTTTCGAACAGCTCGACGGAAATGAGAGTTCTCTGATGAGACACCTCCGCTTCATCACCGTTGCGTTCGCCACGGCAGCCCTGACGCTGCCGCTGGTGGCGACCTCGGCTACGGCTGATCCGTCGCGCGGCCACCAGGCGGCGCCTCACTCCAACGCCAAGTTCGACCAGCTGCGCCAGGCCGCTCCCGATGGGTTCTTCGTCGGCACCGCCGTGGCAGGCGGCGGCCACCACCTGGAGCAGGACTACCCGGATCCCTTCACCTCGGACAAGACGTACCGGAAGATAATGGGGCAGCAGTTCAGCTCGGTCTCCCCCGAGAATCAGATGAAGTGGGAGTACATCCACCCCGAGCAGAACCGCTACAACTTCGAGATGGCGGACGCCATCGTCGACTTCGCCGACCGTCACAACCAGGTCGTGCGCGGGCACACACTCCTGTGGCACAGCCAGAACCCGGCCTGGCTGGAGGAGGGAGACTTCTCCGACGAGGAGCTGCGCGCCATCCTGCGCAAGCACATCACCACCGTCGTCGGCCGCTACGCCGGCCGTATCCAGCAGTGGGACGTGGCCAACGAGATCTTCGACGGCGAGGGTCACCTGCGCACCGAGGAGAACATCTGGATCCGCGAGCTCGGGCCGGGCGTCATCGCCGACGTGTTCCGCTGGGCGCACCAGGCCGACCCGAAGGCGAAGCTCTTCTTCAACGACTACGGCGTCGAGGACATCAACGCCAAGAGTGATGCCTACTACGAACTCATCAAGGACCTGCGCAAGCAGGGTGTGCCCGTGCATGGTTTCTCCTCGCAGGCGCACCTGAGCACCCGCTACGGCTTCCCGGGCGGCCTTGAGGAAAGCCTGCGCCGGTTCGACGAGCTCGGCCTCGAGACGGCCATCACCGAGCTGGACGTGCGTATGGACCTGCCGGAGAGCGGCGAGCCCACCGATGCGCAACTGCAGAAGCAGGCCGACTACTACCAGCAGGCGCTGTCCGCGTGCCTGGCTGTGAAGGGCTGCAACTCCTTCACGATCTGGGGCTTCACCGACAAGTACTCCTGGGTCCCGGTCTTCTTCGAGGGGGAGGGCTCCGCGACGGTCATGACCGGTGACTTCACTCGCAAACCCGCCTTCTTCGCCCTGCAGTCCACCTTGAAGGAGGCGCAGGAGGACTGAGTGCGTCGCCTTCCGCGGCCGTAACCCTCCACTTCCCCCGACGCTCTCCCATCCCGTGCGCTTTCGGCCCACGCGTCGGGGAGTAAGTGTGGTTCAGGGCGTCAAGGTGGAGCGCGCCACTGTACGAACGACCTTGACGCCCTGGGGGCGCGACTGCTCGGCCCGGCCCGGGGCGGATGTGGTCGGGACGGGAGCCCGCGACGCTCACCAGCGCCCGACCTAGCCGACGGCTATTGCGGGGGGTTGAGCTTGCGGAAGTAGGTCCAGCTGGTCTCGTTCGGCTCGCTCCACTTCTCCGGGGCGTGGGCGAACTCCGGGTGGTGGGCGGCGATGTAGGCCCGGGTGCGCTCGGGGGCCTCGGCGTACGAGCCGAGCTTGCGGCCCCGGCAGTGGAAGGTGAGGCCGCCGGGCCGCTGTCCGCGGGCCATCCATGGGAGCCACGGGGACATGCGGGTCCACGACATGGTGGCCGGGACGCCGGCCCCCGGGCCGGCCAGGTCGGTGCGGTCGGCGAAGAACTGGAAGAGCTCCAGGGCCTTGTAGGTGTCGCCGGCCGAGTGGAGGGGGTACTGGGCGACCGGCAGTGGCGAGGGGTAGGCGAGCGGGATCTCGAGGCTGAAGCAGACCTGTCCGCCGAGTTCGGTCGTCGGGATCGGGAAGGGGCGCCACTTCTGGTTCGCGGGGTCGTTCCAGACGTGCACCACCGGCAGGTCCTGCCAGGTCTCCAGGATCTCGCGGGTGACGGGGTCCAGGTAGAAGGCGGCCTCGCGGGTGAGCAGTCGGTAGGCGTCGGGGCCGGCTTCGGCGTCCTGGACCAGGCGGGAGACGTTGAGACCTTCGAAGCCGAAGACGCGCTGGTAGGGCTCGTCAGGGGCCCAGGAGTACACGTCTCCGGACCACCAGTACGTGACCTCCTCACCGTCGAGCGAGGCGCGGGTGCGGGCGAAGGAGCGGAGCAGCTCAGCGGGTGTCGTCATACGGAGTACTCTGCTCGGCCACCGCCCGGGCCGGGCAGGAAACATCCCTCCGGAGCGGGAACGGCCGGAAGAAGCCGACGACGGTCCCGGCAAGGTCCGAAAGGGACGGCCTGACCCGTGTGTGACGCGCAGCCCATGTGCATGCGATTTCGCGATGCGGGGCGACGAAGTGAGACGCCGGGCCCGATCATCGCACCCGCCATCGACGCAGGGGCGCTGCGGGCAGGCGCCGGGCGGCGCACTGTGATTCGGTAGCCACGACTGTTTCGATGAGGCCCTTCGCTGGACGCCTTGAGCAGGAGCCGGAAGCGGAGGAGCCAGATGCCAACCACCGCCGTACAACATCGGAGTCTTGCCCAGAAAGCGCCTGGGGCTTATGACGGACGGCGCCTGGGTGGTGGGGTCGCGGGGTCGCTCGCCTCATGGGTGAGCTGCACGAACTCCTCGCCCTCCCCCTGGAGGAATCCGACTACGCCCTCGCGGTGGCGGAGCTGGGCATGGAGGTCGACCCGCCCCGGCCGTACTCCCCGAGCGGCTGGCTGGCCCACCTCACGGACGCTCTGGGCGGATTCAAGGCGGACTACGGCCCGGACCGGCCGCGGGCTGACCGCACGCCCGTCTGCGCCCTGGCCGCCGTCCCCTTCACCACCTCGCCTGCTGCTCGGAAGAATGACGGTCAAGGTGGTGCGGATCTGGTGCGCGACCCCTGAAGTGGTCCAGACAACAAAGAAGCCCCAGGCCGCCAGCCTGGGGCTTTTGCACGGAGCGGGTGACGAGAATCGAACTCGCGTTCTGAGCTTGGGAATCACCGGTGCTCGGGCGGTCGGAGTGGCCCTGGCCTGCATGTTTGCCCAGGCCGGACGAGGTCGGCGAGGTCTCTGGGCGCGGCACCTGACCGCTGCTGTCCGCTCCGCTGGGCACGGATGGGGCGCGGCGTTTGGGAAGGGTAGCCTGCGAGCATGCCGAGCGGGTGGCAGTCGTGTGTGGCCAGGTGACCGACGTGCCCACCCCCTCATGGACCCTTAGCCCTCAACACCTACGAGTGGGCGCCGAAAGTCTCCGGTTACAGGTCGTGCGCCGTTCCGTCGATGGCAGGCCCGCATCCGGCCGGAAGGTTGGCGACGATCAGAGCGATTGCCTCCTCCACCGTGTCGGGCTCCCCGAGGACGGCGCCGTCGGACTGGCGGACCACCATGAACCCGCCGCCGGCACGTGGGAACAGGCTGCCCACGTCGTGTGGCCGCGGGTAGCGAATGCAACGGCTGAGGTACAGGGCGCCGTGGCTGACCGTCGGAAATAGTTCCCGCAGACGAGGGCTCGCATAGGCTGCCCGGGGCATGGCGGGGTCGATCAGGCTGTCTCCGGAGTCGAGGATAGACTGCCATTTATTCGCAACAATTTCCGCAGCCTGCGCACGGGCTTCATTTTGGGTCATTTGTTAGACCATTACTTTCTGGGCTTCGGGGGCTGTATCTCGGGAATGTCTGGTTTCGGGACGGTGATTTCCTCGTTTCCTGAATACCAGCGTATTTCCTCCCAGGGGCGTCCGAGTGGTTCGGGTTCGTTGAACATGGCATCCGATTCGTACATGCGCACATTGCGTGCGACGATGCTCATCTCCCAAGCCGTCCCCAAACCTTCACTCGGCCAGTTCCCGGGTGCGGTGCCGAAGGGCTGTCCGTTCCGGGCAGCGGTTTGGAAGGCGTCCACGATAGTCTCCGGGGTGTTCCAGTTGCCGTACTCACCTCTGCTGTTGGGCATCCCGTCAAGCGTTATGGACAAGGTGGTGCCGCGGTCTCCCACCGCAGCCATGACGTTCGTCATCCAGATCGGCCCGCTCTCCTCGACGCCGGCGTAGTTCGGCCCGTTGTAGGTGTGGGCTCCCGGATCGCCGTTGGCGCGGAGATGCGCGGCCAGTGAGTTCGAGGCGTTGTCGGGCTCCTGGTTCACCCCCAGCACCACACTGTGCCGGTGCTCCCCGCCCCGGTGGGGGCAGCCTGCGAGCCCCAACGGGTCGATCCATCGTGTCGGATCGTCGACGTAGGTGACCGCGTTCGGGGCGGGGGCCAGGCCGAGCGGGTCGGGGGAGAGGTAACGGCCCGACTCGGGGTCGTAGTGGCGGTGGCGGTTGTAGTGGAGGCCCGATTCGGGGTCGAAGTACTGGCCCGGGAAGCGCAGCGGGGTGTAGGCGTCAGCGTCGCGGTTCCACGAGGTTGTTCCCCACAGGGCAGCCCGGTTGTGCCATGCCACCTCGCCCTGTTCGTCGAGGAGTTCACGTGGCGTGCCGATCAGGTCGGTGACGATCGCGAAGAAGCGGCGGTCGACCTCCGCCCGGTCCCGGAGTCGGCGCTCCACCTGGGTGACCGGCTTCACCCCGTCGTGGTCCCAGGTGAGGGCGACGGTGTCTGGGGAGCCAGCTGTGGTGGTGGTCTGTTCGCAGAGAGTGTTTCCGTCCCAGGTGAAGGTCACCTCCTCGGTGACCGTCGTTCCGTCCGGCGACAGGCGCTGTTTCGCGGTGCGGCGGCCGAGGGCGTCGTAGCGGTAGCGCCAGCGCGTCCCGTCCGGTGTGGTGACGGATACCAGGCGGTCCTCGGCGTCCCAGTCGTAGTGCCAGGTCTCGGGCTTCCGGGACAGACGGGACTTCTGGCGCAGAACCACACGGCCTTGGGCGTCGTGTTCGTACCTGACGCGGCCCGCGCGGGTGATGCGGGTGCCGGCGTACTCGCGGGGGCCGGTGGCGTCGTTCGCGCCAGGCCAGGTCGCTGTGGTCTGGTTTCCGGCTTCGTCGTACACGTACCGCTCGGACCAGTTCTCGGCGGTGACGCCCGTGACGCGGCCGTCAGGGGTAACCTCCAGCCGCTTGTGGCCGCCGGTCAGCTCGTCCACCGAGGTGAGGTGGCCGTCGGCGCGGTAGGTGTACGAACGGCGCTGGAGGATCCGGTCGCCCGATGCGCGGACACGCTGGTTGCTCAAGCGGCCCGCGGGGTCGTAGGCGTGCTCGACGGTCAGGGCGTCGCCGATCCGGCGCGTTGTCTCGCGGCCCGTCTCGTCGAAGGCGAAGACCACCTGATGGCCCGAGGTGTTCAGCTCCGCCTGCAGGGCGGCCGGGAAGGACCAGGTGCTGACTGCCCCGGACGGGGTGACCCGACTGAGGCGGCGTCCGGTCTCGTCGTAGGTGTTGGCCAGCTCGCGGCCGTCACAGGTCTCACGGAGGACCCTGCCCGAGCTGTCCCGGACGTACGTCAGCTCGGTGTCCGGACCCGTCGCCGAGGCGAGACGGCCTTGGATGTCGTAGGTGAAGCGCGTGACCGCGCCGTCGGCGTCCTTGGCGGTGACGCGGCCCGCCGTGTCGCGCTCGTAGCGGACTGTCTGTCCCAGAGCGTTTGTGCGAGTGGTGAGCTGCCCGCAGGCGTCGTGCGTGTAGCGGAGCGAGCGGCCGTCGAAGTCGTTCTCCGAGCTGAGGCGGCCTGCCGAGTCGTAGGTGTAGTCCCAGGTCAGGCCCTGAGGGCTGGTGACACGGGAGATGCGCAGCTCGGTGTCGTGCGTGAACTCCTGGCGCACCCCGTCAGGTGTGGTGCGGGCGGCGACCAGATCGAAGTGGGTGTACTCGAAGCGGGTTTCGCCGCCCGCCGCGTCGGTGTGGACGAGGCAGTTGCCCTCGCCGTCGTACGTCCAGGACTGCTGCGCGCCGTCCGGGTCCGTCCGCCGGGCGAGCTTGCCTTCGACGGTCCATTCCAGCTCGGTGCTGCGGCCCTGCGGGTCGGTGATTCTCACCGCGCGCCCGAATGCGTCGCGGGTGTAGCGGGTGACCGTGCCGAGAGGGCCGCGGATCGCCAGTGGGAGGCCCGCCGCGTCGCAGCGCAGCCGGTCCAGGACGCCCAGGGAGTCGTCGACTCCGGTGAGGTGGCCGTTGGGCCCGTGGGTGAGGCGGGTCGTCGATCCGTCCGGCCGGGTGAAGAGAGTCGGGTTGCCCCGGTCGTCGTACTCCTGCCGTGACGTGGCGCCGTCCGGGCCGGTGACGGAGGCGAGCTGGTTCAGCGCGTTGTACTCGACCGAGGCCGAAGTCCCGTCGGGGTGCTCGATGTGGGTGGGATTTCCGCGATCGTCGTAGGTGTAGGTGGTGGTCCGGCCGAGCGGATCCGTCCGGGAGAGGAGCCGGTCGTAGCGGTCGAAGGTGCGGTGGGTGACACCGCCCAGCGGATCCGTCTCCGCGATCGCCTGCAGCCGGTCGTTGAGGTGGTGGACCTTGGCCGCGCCGAGGGAGTCCGTGTACCGGGTGACGCGGTCGCCCGTCTCGGGATGGGTGTCGTACGCGAACGTGGACGACAGGTAGCCGTCCGGGCCGACCGTGCGGACGACCCGGCCCACGTCGTCGTACACGTAGCGGAACATGGAGTCGTTGCGGTCGGTCCAGGAGGTGATCCGGGCGTCCGGGTCGTACGTGAAACGCAGCGGTAGCCCCGAGGAGTTGATGACGCTGTCGAGGTTGCCCTGAGGGTCGTAGTCGTAGCGCATGACGGTGACCGGGCCGTCAGGGGTGCGCAGCGCCAGTTCGCGCACCCGTGCGTCCTCGATGACCGCGGTGACCCGGTAGCCCCCGGAGTGGACGATGACCGTTGGCCTGCCGTCGCCGAGGCGGGCGATGCTGATGCGGTTGTGGTTGCGGTCCTCGATCTCCCTGAGCCAGTAGGCCGGGGACACGTTGTACGGGCCGCCCTGGAATGAACGGGTCAGGCCCGAGTGCGGGTCGGTGACGAGGTAGGTGGTCTGCCCGTTGTGCTGGCCCCCGTGCAGCAGGGGCAGCCGGGCGCCCTCCACGGGCATGACGCCGCCGGTGTCGTCGGACAGTGGCAACCGCGGGTAGATGAGGAGTGAGCCGTCCTCGCGCGCCCAGACCGCACTGGCGCCATACGCGTCGAGCTCGATCCGCTCATCCAGTGTGGACGCCCAACTCCGGCCGAACCACTGGCCGTACCGGTAGGCGGAGAGGTGTGTGCGGCGGAGGACGAGCGGAAGTACTCCCGGCAGCGACAGGTCGGTCTGCGGCAGGGCCATCTCACCAGTGGCGACGTCCACCGGGTCGTTCTCGCAGGTCTTCTTCTCCAGCGAGATGCTGTTGCGCCGGGCCTCGTCCTTGGAGTTGTTCAGGGCGTCCGGCTTGGTGCGGGTGGAGTCCCGGCGTGTTTCGGGGCGAGGGTGGGTGTTGCCGCCCTCCTGGCGAACTTTGTCCTGGGGGCCGATCCCGTCCTTGATGTCGAGGTCGATCTTCTTCTGGATGGTGGATATGTCCTTGACCGCCTTCGGCAACGACTCGCCGAGGTGGTCCCCCATCGCCTTGTTCGCCTTGCCGAGGGCTGCCATCGCCTTGTCGATCACCGGGTCCAGAGCGCCGGCGATGTCGTCCTTGCCCCGGGTTCGGCCATGGTGGGACTTGGCATTGGCCAGCTTGCCCGCGGTCTTCCCGTGAATGTCGATGCTGACCAGGTTCAGCTTCGTGCCGGCGCGGTCGTGCTCCGAGTGCTCGATATGCAGACCCTTGCCGGACGCGGGACCGGGGCCCGCGCCTGCGGAAGCGAGCTGGAGGGAGTCCTTGGCGCCCTCCACGCCCTCCTTGCCCGACTGGCCGACCTGGTTCATATCGACGCCGTTCTGGAGGCCCATCGCGTTGGCGCCGATCTGCACCACCAGGTCTGCGGCCATGTTCTCCAGTGCGGCGACGGCGGGCTCGGTCATCGCGGAGACGATGTAGCCGACGACCTCTTCCAGGCACTCCTTGATGACGCGGCGGATGGCCTGCTGGGCGACTGCGATCGCGGCCCCGCCGATGAGCATGGACAGTCCACCGGTCACGGGTATCAGCGCCATGGAGATGCCTGCTTTGCCAGCCAGAACCCCCAGGTGGACGATCGCCGCGTACTTCATGGCCTCGATCGCCATCGCCGCGTTGTCGAGAGCGCCCGCGATCGTCCGGGCGGCGCCGGCGATGTCCTTGATGTGCTTGTCCTTGACCTTGCTCCAGTGGCCGTTGAGGGCATCGAGGGCCTCGCCGTGGCCTGATGACAGCAGGCGCTGCACATGCTGGTTGGCGAGGAAACCGTCGTCCTCCACGTCATCTGCGAACTCCCGCAGGGAGGTGGCCATGTCCCGGTAGGCGTCCTCGTCGACGTTCGGCCAGTTGATGCCGATGATGTCGAGCATGGTGTCGGCCCAGTCGGGCACGGTGACGGCCATAGTGCGAAATCCCCCCGTGCGAACCCGTGTTCGCAGAATGCGTATGCGAACAGAATGTCATTCCGGTGTGGCCGAGCCAAGGTCGTTCTCGGCCTGGCGGTGCCGGCAGGTGGCTTGGGGGCCTCGATGTCTCGGTGGAGCGGACTGTGCCTCCGAGGGGGGCTGGGCATCGAGGGCCGTTGCCTGCGTTGTCCTTGAGGCCCTTCCGGGGGCGGCTGTCAGGGTGCTGGCCCCGGCGGGGTGGTGGTGGTCTGCGGCCAGGGTCCCGGAGGCGTTGCCCTCGGTGCACTCGCTATCGGCGTAGGGCACTCGTCAGCCAAGCTTCGCCGCTCCACGGATTATGCGATCCGATGGCTTCAGGCCGAGACCGTCAGGAGATCGGTCGAACCGCATCGGGCGGCGTCATCTTGAGCGTTGCGGTGGCGTTCGCCAGGCTGGCTGGATGCCCTCGTGCGTAGCTGCCCGTGAAGACCGAGGGAAGCCCCAGGGTGCGGCAAAGAAGCCCCCGGCCGCTGGCCTGGGGCTTGCTCGTGGAGCGGGTGACGAGAATCGAACTCGCGGTCTGAGCTTGGGAATCAGCGGTTCTTGGGTTGATAGAGGGGCTCTGTACTGGGGTTTCGCGGTGGGCAGGTGGATGGCCCTCGGCCCCTGGGAGCTGTATCTGACCGTTGTTGTCCGCTCTGATGGGCACGGATGGGGCACGGCTGGCGGCAGTGCACCAGAACCTGCTGAGGTTCATGCTCCGGGTGGGCTGGAGGGTCGGAGAGGGATGATGCGGACCTGGCTGCCGCAGAGCTTGGTCATGTCGTCGCTGTCGGAGGTCAGCAGTGCGACGGGTTTCGGCAGGCGGAGCGCGATCTCGGCGACCGTGGCGTCGATGGCGTACTTGTGCCCGTGCAGTCCGGCGCCTTTGAGGAGCGCAGCCGCCGCTTTCGCCGCCTGCTCGGTGACCGGCTCCACCTTGACACGGGACAGGGCCCAGTTCAGGCGAGGCATGTTGGTACGGGAGTGGGTGACTTCCACGATGGTGTTCGCCCCGATCACCAGGTCGGCTCCCATGTCGTGGAAGACCTGCAGCATCGCGAGGAGCTTGCGGTCCTGCGCGATCCAGGCGGAGAGCCCTTCCGAGTCCAGGACGACGGTTTCGATGCGCTCGCTCACGCGGCGTCCGTGTCCTTGGAGGAGTCGGCGGAGCCGAAGATCTTCGCGCGGGCCTCGGTGAGTTCCTCGTCGCTGAAGTGTCCGTGTTCTTCCTCGTGGCGGCGAAGGTCGTCGCCGAGAAGCTGGTGCCGGATCTGGCGGGCCACGGCTTCCGCTACATAGCCGGAGACGTTGTCCGTGAGCTTGCGGAGTTCCGCCACCTGGTCGCTGGGGAGCGTGACGGTGATGCGAGTCGTTGAGGACATAAGCCCAAGCATACTGGAGTATGCACGTGCTGGCTCGGGTCTCTGGGTCCCAGCCTTGACGCTCGCGGTCGCATGCTCCGGGGGGAGACCTGGGGACGGTCGCTCTCCGGCTGTCCATAGCGAGTGAGGCTGCGGCCGGTGTCGTTGGACGGCAAGCAAAAGGCCCCGGTCATTGACCAGGGCCTTCGTCAAAGAGCGGGTGACGAGAATCGAACTCGCGCTCTGAGCTTGGGAATCACCGCTCGTTTGCGCCCGCCTGCAGCCGTGACCTGGGTAGATCGTCCGCTGTCACTCATACCCGATGGCCATGAGATGCCCGGTGTTGACCGGGGTTCACCGTCTCATCTGGCACGCATCTGGCACGCTGCGGGTGCGGCTCACGAGGGGGCCCAATCGGCGGGATGAGCGACGTTCTGAGTCGTTGTGGATCGCAAAATATGGAGGGCTTCGTCGCGGACTCCTGGGTCCCTATCGCGTGCCAACGTAGACAGCTGGGCGATCATCTGTGTAGCTCCGTCGTCAGCGGTCCAGCGCGGGTCACAGCTGACCTCGGCATAAAGCTGGTCCGCGGTGTCCACGACATGTGCCTGCGAGAGTGCATGCAGCACGGCCCGCAGACCGGGAAGGTCCCGTCGCTCCAATAGGGCTTCGGCAGTCTCCTGTGTGACGCCGGTGTCGTGCTCATCCAGCAACAGTCGATGGAGGGCCGGGGTCACTTTGGCGTGCTCTGGCCAGGCTGCGAGACGGCGACCTGCGGCAGCTCTCACTGCCCAGGAGGTCGATTGCGCGTCCCGAAGCGCCGACGGCAGGTCGTCTTCGTGGTTACCGTGGTGCATGAGGCGACATCCTGCCGCACCGAGCACCTTAACGAAGCGGCCTCTTCGTCCCGAAGCAATGCAATCGGCTCCGCGGCCTGCGCTCGTACCTCGTCGACCTGCGAAAGCTGTTCGTCAGAGTGCGTGGACGTCCGGCTTGGTGCGGGGTCGTTGTAGCGCAGTTAGACACTCAGTCCGTGCCTCTAGAGGCCACGTAGTGCCTCATGTAGATCGCCGTAGGCAGACCAACAGTCGATGCTGCCGTCGTCGTACAGGCTGCCCATGTACCAGTCATCGTCATGGACAGGCTTCACGAGGCACAGGTTGTGGAAGCCGAGCACGATCTCTGGCTGCATCGGCTCGTCGGCTCCGGCGACTGCGGTCCACTTTACCGTTCGGTTTGGATCCAGGACGACAGCCTCGTGGTCGCCGGATACATCGCGGATCTGCTCAAGGGTCCAGCCCTGGGGTAGCTGTGCGTTCGCCATCCTGGGACGATCCCACCCCCGGTGTACCACCGCTTTAGGAGCGAGGTGGGGCGACTTGGGCTCTGACCTGCGGGACACCGACTTCGGCGTCTGTTGGCCGTGGTCCCTGCCAGCAGCCGCAGTTCCCCGTGACTCCCCGCCCCATCTGGCGCGGTTGTGGCACGGGGAACTTCTGATCCGTAGCTCTAGCCGGATCGGTCAGCGCAGACAAGGCCTCCCGCGGTAGATCACCCAGAGGCTGACCAGAACAAGCACCGTCCCGCCGATTGGCCAGCCCACGGACCCTCCATCGCGATAGTCCCTGATGCCGATCGCAAGAAGGAGAGCGGACAGGGGCAGCCCTGCCCAGTCGAGGGCCCTGTTCAATCTTGCGGGAATCGAAGTCTCGTTCACGGCTTGATCCTTACAGGCGCTTGCGTCCTCCACCAGGCATGGTCCAATGGCGAGGAGCCCTGGACTTGAACGTGTGGCCTCATCCTTATCAGGTCGGTCTATCGGCACCACGCACCATGGCCAATGGGGTCCCGTGCTGCGCCTACCTGCCGGGCAAATCCGCCGGGATTCGCCAACGATCGGGCCCGTTGGTGTCAGCCGCTGATCTCATCGCCAGATGGACCCGTTCAGGACGCCGGTGTCCGTACGTAGCCGATGGCGACGACTCCCACTCCGATGACAGCGGCACTCGGAGACCAGAATGCGCCCCATACAAGCAGGAGGGCGCCTGCCCCCCACAGCCTTGGCCGCCTGACGTGCCGCTGTAGCCAGCGGCCGGGGACTCGTCCGAGGATCAGCGCATGGATGCCGAGTACGGCACCCGTCAGCGCAAGCGCGATCGCTACGAACAGCGCGCCGAGCACCATAGCCCCAAAAGCCGCTCCCACGGCCCACCCCCTTGACGCCACCCTTCGACGGCTGGCCCAGTGTGGCAGAGGGAGCGACCGCCCGAACTGGCGCACCAAGGTCGGTGGTGTCTCAGTGGGTGAGGCGGCAGCGTTCGCCGCTCTCCTTAACCCACCACCCGCCCCAGCTCCCATCCCGTCCGCCTTCGACCCACACACCGTGGAGCGGGCGTGGTTCAGGGCGTCAAGGTGGAGCGCGCCACTGTACGAACGACCTTGACGCCCTGGGCCGCGACTGCTCGGCTCTGCCTGGGTCGAAGGTGGTCGGGATGGGAGCCCACAACGCTCACCCGGCCCCGGCTCCGGTCGTCCAGCGGGAGCACGCGTGACGGACACGATCCTCACGGGTCTGGACCCGGCCACCCTCGGCGACATGCTGCGGGTGGCCGGGTCCACCGGCTTCGACCGCTGGCAGGACCAGATCCGCCGCACAGGTGGCTGCTCCAACCCCATCCACCTCTCCGGCTGGACCCTCACCAAGGACAAGACCACCGGCCAGACCCTGCACCGCTACTCCACCGACACCGAGCCCGGCGGACGGCTCCGCGTCGCCTGCGGCAACCGCCGTGCCTCCCGCTGCCCGGCCTGCGCCTGGACCTACTCCGCCGACACCTACCACCTGATCCGCGCCGGACTCGCGGGCGACCAGGACAAGGACGTCCCCACCACTGTTCGCGACCACCCCCGCGTCTTCGCCACGCTCACCGCCCCGTCCTTCGGCCCGGTCCACAACCGCCCCGACACCAGCCGCTGCCGCTGCGGCACCACCCACCGCCCCGACGACGACACCCTTGGCACCCCGCTCGACCCGGAGGCGTACGACTACGCGGGAGCGGTTTTCTTCAACAACTACGCCGGGAACCTGTGGCAGCGCTTCACCAACCGGCTCCGCCGCGAGATCGCCGCCCGCGCAGGTCTCACCCAGCGCGAACTCAAAGAAGTGGCGCGGGTCTCGTACGGCAAGGTCGCCGAGTTCCAGAAGCGCGGTGCCGTTCACTTCCACGCGGTCATACGCCTCGACGGCCCGGAGGGTGCCGACAGCCCGCCGCCCTTCTGGGCCTCGGTGCAGCTGCTCGACGACTCCATCCGCGCGGCCGTCGCGCACGCGTACACGACCATCAGCGTCCCGGCCGCCGCCGGCCAACCCGCCCGCGAACTGCGCTGGGGCACCCAGCTCGATATCCGACCCATTCGCGCCTTCGACGCCGGGACCGACATCACCGAACAAGCCGTCGCCTCCTACGTCGCCAAGTACGCCACCAAAGCTGCCGAGACCACCGGCACCATCGACCGCCGCGTCGGCAACCGCGAGGCCTTGGTCCTCCTTGACGTACCCGACCACCCGCGCCGACTCATCGAAGCCTGCTTCGACCTCGATCCGCTCTACCCCGACCGGCGGCTGAGGGCCTGGGCTCACATGCTCGGCTTTCGCGGCCACTTCTCCTCCAAGTCCCGCCGCTACTCCACCACCCTCGGTGCACTCCGCCAGGTCCGCGCCGACTACCGCGCCGCCCAGCAGCGCGAGGAACTCGGCCTGCCCGACCCGGACCAAGACCCGACTGTCCTCGTTCTCACGGACTGGCAGTACGCCGGACACGGTCACAGCCCCGGCGAATCCGTCCTCGCCGCCTCGATCACCAGAAGCCTGCAACTCAACCGAGAGACCGCCCGCTATGCCCTCGCTGATCTGGAAGGAGACCGGTCGTGACTGACCCCCTGCTCACCGTCGACCAAGCCGCCGAACGCCTCGGTACTACCGCACGCTTCCCGCGCCGCCTCATAGCCGAACGCCGAATCGCCTTCGTCAAGGTCGGCAGCCGCGTGCGCATCAAGGCGAGCGACCTGGAGGCGTACATCGAAGGCAACACCGTCCAGCCGATTCGCCGCCGTCGCTCCCGCTACGGAAGGGCCGCCTGATGGCCAACAAGAAGGGCAAGCGCCGTACGTTCGGGGCGGTGCGGAAGCTGCCTTCGGGACGCTTCCAGGCTCGGTATCCGGGCCCGGACGGCTTGATGCGACCCGCGCCCGAGACGTTCGAGACTGCTCGTGACGCTGACGACTGGCTGGCTGAGAAGCAGACCGAGATCAGGCGCGGTGACTGGCAGGATCCGGATGCCGGTGCGGTGGGCTCCCGGGAGTACGCCCTTCTCTGGGTGAAGGAACGCCGCCTCTCCCAGACCACAGAGGAGCTGTACCGGCGGCTCCTGCGGCTGCACATCCTGCCGGCCTTCGAGGACCTGGACCTTGACCAGATCACCGCGCCCCGCGTGAGGTCCTGGCGCTCGGAACGGCTCGACACCACCGGGGCCGAGACCACCGTCGCCAAGAGCTATCGGCTCCTCAAGGCCATTCTTGAGACCGCCGTCGAGGATGAACTGATCCGCCGCAACCCCTGCCGCATCCGGGGCGCCGGAAAGGAGACCGCGGCCGAACGTCCCGTCGCCACCGTCGACCAGGTCGACGCGCTCGCTGACGCCCTCGGCCCTCGTTGGCGGCTGATGGTCTACCTCGGCGCGTACGGCCCTCTACATCCCGAGGAACAGGCAGAGCTGCGCCGGAAGGACATCGACCTGGGCAACCTCACCGTCCGCGTCAGGCAGGCCGCCCCGGAGCTGACCACGGGCAAGCGTGCGGAAGGGCCCACCAAGTCGGAAGCAGGCAAACGGCTCGTCGTCCTGCCGGCCTTTCTGCGGACCGACCTTCGACGTCACCTTGACTGGTACGCCGAGAAGGGCGCGGACGGCCTGCCGTTCGTGGGTGAGAAGGGCAAGCCGTTCCGCCGCTCCACCTTCGGGCGGAAGTGGCGCGCGGCTCGCTCGAAGGCGGGCCTTCCCGACGGCTTCCGCTTCTACGATCTTCGTCACACCGGGCACACCCTGACGACCCGGTCCGGCGCCACGCTGAAGGACACGATGGTGCGCGCGGGGCAGTCGACCGAACGGGCTGCGCTCATCTATCAGCACTCGGACCTCGACCGGCAGCGCGAGGTGGCGGTCGGCCTCGACCAGCTCGTCCGGGCTCGGCGCGAAACCGCTGATGACCAGGCATCTGGCACGGATGTGGCACGAGATACCTGAACTGGTCCAGACAACAAAGAAGCCCCCGGCCGCTGGCCTGGGGCTTTTTCATGGAGCGGGTGACGAGAATCGAACTCGCGCTCTGAGCTTGGGAATCAACGGTTCTTGGGCTGCCAGAGGGGACCTGAACTGGGGTTTTGCAGCGGGCAGGTGAATGGCCCCCGGTCTCTGAGAGCCGTATCTGACCGCTGTTGTCCGCTCTGCTGGGCACGGATAGGGCACGGTCGGCGTGCGCTGAGTGGCTTGGCGTGCATCTTGCTGAGCGCGTCCGGCCTCCATGCCGCCATCAGTCTTCGTGCGGAGCCTCCAGCTCTTGGAAGCTAGTCGTGGGTGTAGATTGCGTCTTCGGCCAAAGTGAATCCGATTTCACTCAAGCGACGGGCCACCTCCGGCAGGGGACGTTCAGTGAGAATGGCACCCTCAAAGATCTGGCCTAGTTGAATCGGCGTCCTTGTGCTCCGCTCGTCCACGAATCCGTGCTCACCAAACATCCGGAGATCCTCGAGCTCAATCTGCCCTAGCTGTAGTGCTCCGTCCGCCACCTGGAATCCGAGGGCCGCCAGTCTGGCCGCTACCTCTGCGGGACGGCGCCCCAGCCGGGCCGCCGCATTCAGTACATGGCTCACTGGTATCGGCGCTGACTTGTCCAGCCATGGCGCAACTCGATCGTGGTCAACACTCAGGATGGCCGGATCATCCACCCCAGCAGTCTCGGGCAGCACCGTCCCCTCCGCGAGATAGAGCCCGAACTCCATCAATCTGGACGCTACCTCCGCTGGACGAAGCTTCGTCCGCTCGGCCACGGCCAGTACATGGCCCATGGGGACCGGCTTGGCCACATCCAGCCACCGCCTACTCGCTCTCTGCCCGTCGCTGAGGATTTCGAGGTCGTTGAAGTGGATGACTTCCGGCAGCACCACGCCCGTGACAAGGCACAGGCCGAGTTCCACGAGTCTGGCCGCTGCCTCCGCTGGACGAAGCTTCATTTGCTCGGATACCGCCAGTACATGGCCCAGCGGGACTGGCTTCTTGAAACTCAGCCATTTCTTCCTCCGCTCATCGGTGCCTGCGGTGAGCAGGGCGAGATCTGCGGGTGTCACCGTTGGGGGCAGCACAGCCTCCTCTTGCAGGCGCAGGCCGAGTTGTACGAGTCTGGACGCCACCTCTTGAGGCGACCGGTCCACGACATGGGCGGCTACCAGCACGTGTGCCGACGGTACCGGACGACAGACTTCCCACCACGGAGAGCTCTTGTGGAGTCCATGACGCAAGATGATTAGGTCGTCGGGCTTTACGACAGCCGGCAGCGCAGCCCCATCCTCCAGCCGCAGGCCGAGTCCGGTGAGCCTGGCTTCCACCTCCGCTGGGCGACGATCTGTCTGCTCGGCTACCGCCAGCACATGCCCCAGCGGAACAGGAACGGTTGGATCCAACCATCGCCGCTGCCCTGTGGGAGTTGGCCGGCCGAGGAGAGCCACGTCAATGCGTTCGGCGGTCTCCGGCAGCATCGCTCCCTCGACGAGATTCAGCCCGAGTTCGGCGAGCCGAGCGGCCACCTCGGCCGGGGGGCGTTTTGTTTGTTCGGCAGCTGCCATCACGTGCCCCATCGGAACAGGGACGGCAGCATCCAGCCATGGTGGGATCTGATCGAGGTCCCGGCTGAGTATGACCAGGTCATCAACCGCGGCGGTCTCGGGCAGCACCACATCGTCCTCAAGCCTGAAGCCGAGTGCCATGAGCCTGTCTGTTGCCTCTCCTGGAGTGCACCCCACCGAGCGCGCGAACTCCAATACATGACCCAGAGGCACCGGGGTTTCGGGCTGCAGCCACTCCTCCGCATAGAATCTCTGCGAACTGAACCTGGCCTCGAGATTATCGTCGACGACCGATTCCTTGAGCAGACCGACGTCGGTGGGCCTTGCGAGAACTACCGATTCGGGGTCGGTGAGTGTGACCCCGGGGAATGCCCCGGCGGCCGCTGCGGCCTTGGCCCGCCACGTGACAACGGATGAGGTACTCATGTTGCGCTGGCCCAACAGGAAATCCCCGCTCATGATCTGCGTGTCCAGCGTGAAGCATCCCGATTTGGTGATGTCCAGTTCCAGCCCGCCTGCCCCCCAGGGGCTGTACCGGCAGTCCACCGCGGCCTCGGCTATCTCGTCCGCTAGAGCGTGATGGTGGGCGACCAACTCCGACAACCAGCTGAGGCTGAAGACGTTGCCGTCCTCCCGCAGCAGCGACGGAATCTCCTCGCGCATTCGCTGAATGACGTGGCTCTCGTCTAGGGCCAACGTGCGCCTGCGGTCAACGGTCAGCTGAGGTGCGTGCCTTCCGGTGAGGTTGACCACAGCTCCGAACAGTGGAAAGCCGATCCAAACGCCGTCCGCAAGGACACCGCCCATGCTGGTGGTCCACCAGACATCCGGCCGCGTCGTGTCATCGACCCCGATGTCGTCAGGGCGTACCGTGTCGCCGGCATGCGGGTCTCCCGCACCCAACGGGGCCATGGGCGACAGAATATTCGGTTTCCACTCGAATCGGGTCTCCGTGTCCTGTGCCACCACCGAGTACTCGGAGATCCACAGCAGGCGCCGCAACAGGTCTGTACACAAGGGAAGCCTGCCGGACGAGCGCGGATACAGGCGCACGGTCGTGCCCGCCTCATACCCCCGCCCCAGATCCTGAATGTGGAACAGCGAACCGGGTCCGGCAATGTCGACCTGCAAGCGCTGTCCTGGGTGACCTTGGCGGTCCAGGCGGCAGGTGATCACCGAGACGTCGTCAGCGATCATGAAGTAGCTGAGCACACCAATGCCGAATCGACTGTTGGGGTGTAGTTCGATGTTGGCCGCGCGCCACTCGGCCTGTTCGTCCAGGTACTCGGGAAGATCGGCGAAGCGCATACCGGCGTGGGCAAAGACTTCGCGGAGTTCACGTTCCCCCATGCCAATGCCGTTATCGGTGCATTCGATATAAGCACGGCCGCGCTCGTCCACATCTTGCTTGAAAGTGATGCTCCCTGACCAGGGGGCGACACCGGAGTGCCGCAAGCGCAGATACTGAGTGCGGGCTTCTCGGTAGCGACAGGCGTCCAGGGCGTTCTGGTAGAGCTCCCGAATCGCCAACCCCGAATCTCCGTACAATTGTTCGCCCATGAGCAGCTTTTGGATACGGTCGTCGGCGAGACGGAACCGCAGGTCCGTTGTCTCGTACGCCAGTTTTCCCGCAGCCGTGAGGGCCGGTCTCACCTGGTCGGCCGTGGCATGCGCCGGCAGGTCCTGCAATGGCTCCATCTGGGGTTCACCGCCGGCCTGGATGTCGACCGTGCCGAGCAGCGCGTCCAAGGCTGCTGCCTGCTGCTGGAGAGCCAGGCCCATCGCCGGATGGTGGCAGGTGGCGTTGAGGACGCGGGTGCGACCGTGCTGGTCCCAGCGGGCCGTCTGAATCGTGCGGTGCAGCTGGTCCATTCGCACGGAGTAGTTGATGCCCAGGTGCTCCACGACGACGTCCGACAGCAGGATAGGGTCCATTGCTAGGTGATGCGCCACCGTCACCAGAACGACCAGCAGTTGCTCGCGTACGTGCTGCTCTACTTCGGCGCCGCCCGCCAGCTGGCGTTTGGACCGGATGGTGGTGGAGTCGAACGAAGTGCGCAGCGAGCGCAGCAGCATCGGCAGTGTGTTCAGCTCGAACAGTTCGGCGACAAGCTTGCGGTCCGTTCCGGCGGGCACGTTGTCCAGCAAGCTTTCCACAGGGCCGACCAGGTCGGTGAGAATCTTTTCCTGGAATCCGCCGGGCTTTGTAGTCAGCCAGCGGCGGAACAGCCACCAGGCGATGCTGGCCGAATAGCCGTCCTCGTCAGACGACTGCTCCACGAGTTCGGCGCGGCGTACGAGCCGTTCCCGGTTGTTGAAGTGCTGCTCATAGCTTGCTCGGGCGGGACTTGGACCGGGCAACTGCGCAAGGTTGGTGGGCTGGACCTCCAGTGCCTGGACCGCGGCGCGGTTCGCGCACGAAACGTAGAGGTAGGGCACGGCAACCAGGAGGGCGGCCTCGGCAGGGGAGAGATCCAGCTTCTCCGGGTTGAGAGCCTTCGATAGTAGCCAGCCGATCGCGCCGGTCATCCGTTCGGCAAAGTCGACTGGCCGCCAGGGGTCGTCGACCAGCGCCGCCTCGTCCCGGGCGGCGCGCGGGGCGATCTGGGCGACGAGAGTCACGGCAGTCGCGCGCATGGCCTCGGCACCGGGGGCGTCGCCGATCTGCTTCCACGCCGGATGGTTGCGGGCCACGGTCACCCACGGGTGCTCCCCACCGGCCCCGAGTGCGGTGCGGTCGGGCCGAACGAATACGGCGAAGTCGTCGGTCTCCGTCTCGGTACGTACCCTGATCTGCTGGCGAGGCAGTTTGTGTTCGGCGGTCAGCGCGTCCGTCGCGCTCTGCAGCTGTTCCTTGAGTTCGCGCAGCGTGCTTGCACCCGCCTCATCCGCTACGACAGTGCTGAGAGCGCGGGAGAAGATGCTGAACGTGCTGTTTCCCGCACGGGTGTAGCGCGCGCGCTCTCCGGGTGAGCACGCGTATACGTGGCTGTAATGGCGCGTGCCGGCGCGAACCACTCGCATGTCGGACCAGCCGATGGCGTTGCCGACAGACATCTCCCTGAGGGCGATGCCCTCACGGCAGGCATCCACAAACACGACCACGTCACCTGCCTCGCTGCGTTCAACGTAGCCGCTGAAGTCGAGCGAGAGGCATTTGCCACGGAAATCGTGGGAGGTCGTCCGAGCGCCCTTGGGGACGAGGTAGTCCTTGCCGTCGTGGTGGATTCCGTGGCCACTGAGGTAGAGGAGCAGGGTCTCGCCCTGAGAGGCGCCTTGGAAGAAGGCTTCGATGGTGTGGTCGATGCTCTCCCGGTCGGTCTCTGCGAAGTCGTGGGTGTGCACGTCGTACCCAATGTCGGACAGCACCTCCGACAGCTCTGCGATGTCATCCGTGACGAAGGGCAGAGGGTCGATGTGGGAGTCGAGGTAGGTCGGTACGCCGATAAGTAGGGCGCGGTAGGAGCCATTCATCGCGGTCTCCGCAGGATCAGGGGCCGAAGGTCAGCGTGATGGCTCCCTTGGCGCCCACTTGGGCCGATGTCCCCACTACGGCGATTCCCCCAGTCGCGGTGACTTCGAAGGAAACCTGAGCCTGCTGCAACCGCATACCGTCCTCGGTCGAACTGAGACCTGCGAGTACCTGTTGCAAGGTGTCTACGGTGCGCTGGAGATTTTCACGCAGGATGCCAGCGGGGATCCGTCGGACCGAGGGTTCTTCGGTTCGACGCCCGAAGATGCCCATTTCTCCTGTGCTGGCCGGGGTTTCGGTGTCGTCGATGGACACCAGTAGGTCGAGTCCTTCCACGATGACGTCCTCACTTGCAGCCGTGACCTTGGTCGTCTCGAACATCGCTCCCCCTCGTCCCGAACGTGGAAATCGCCACATCATAGGGCCATTGGGCCTCCTTTCGGGCCTTGTTGGGGAAAGGCGTCTGCCGCAGCTTGTGTGCCGGACGTGGCTGTCAGGCCGCGTTCCAGGCGAGCGCGGTCGACAGCCACTTCCGGCCGTCAGGCCGCAGCAGTGGTCTCGCGGCCCCTTCGTGTGCGCCGGTGGAGGATCTCGTCGAAGGTGGCGCGGGCGCCTGTGGAGTCGATGTAGTGCATGGCCGGGAGGGCCGCGATGACTGCGCCGACCAGGTCGTTCTGGACCTCGGACCAGGTGTGGTCGTCGCCGCAGGTGGTAAGGCCCTTCAGGCCGTGTAGGGCGTGCATCGCCTCGCCGGCTTCCTCCGCGACCTTGCCGACCTGGAGGGCTTTGAGCTCCTCGTCGGGCAGGTGGGCGCCGGCCGCTCGGCAGACGGCGGAGAGCTTCTCGATGTTGTCCCACAGGGTGTCCACGGCGGACCTCCGATTTGATGGGTTCGGTTATTCCTGTGCGGGGCGTCCGAGCTGGCGTACGGTCCATCCGGCCATGCGCCAGGCGTCGGCGTCGATGAGGTTGCGGAGGTCGACGAGGACCGGGTCCGCGACCAGTGGGGCGAGGGCCTTGGGGTCTGCCTCTCGGAAGTGGGGCCACTCGGTAGCCAGGACGATTAGTTGGGCGCCCTGGACGGAGTTGTCGAGGGCTTCGGCGTAGTCGAGCTCCGGGTGCCGGCGCAGTGCCGTAGGCACGGCGTGCGGGTCGTGGACGGTGATGGTCGCGCCGCGCTGGTGCATGAGGGCGGCGATCGCCAGGGCCGGGGATTCGCGGACATCGTCGGTGCCTGCCTTGAAGGAGGCGCCCCAGACGGTTGCCATGGGACCGAGGTGGCGGCTGATGGTCTACTTCGGCGCCTACGGGCCCATGCGCCCGGAAGAACAGGCCGCCCTCCGGCGCCCCGACGTCACCCTCGAACCCCTCGCGGTCAAGGTTCGGGACGCTGCACCCGAGCTGACCACCGGGCGTCGCGTCGAAGGCGACACCAAGTCGGCCGCGGGAAGGCGAACCGTCTTCCTCCCGGCCTTCCTGTTCATCGAGGTGAAGCGACACCTCGATTGGTACGCCGAGAAGGAACCCGACGGACTCCTGTTCGTCGGGGAGAGGGGAGCCCCCTTCCGGCGGTCCACCTTCGGCCGCAAGTGGCGCAGGGCTCGGACCAAGGTCGGCCTGCCGGAGGGCTTCCGCTTCTACGACCTCCGGCACACCGGGCACACCCTGTCCACCCAGTCCGGCGCCACGCTCAAGGACACGATGGTCCGCGCCGGCCAGTCCTCGGAGAAGGCGGCGCGGTGTACCAGCACTCTGATGGAGAACGGCAGCGGGAGGTTGCGTCGGGCATCGACGCCCTGGTGCAGGAGGGCCGTCGGAAAATGGCGGAAGCGCGCCGGTCGGTTCCACGAAAGAATTAGGTGGACGTGGGCAGGGCCTGCTGGCCCTGCCCACGCAGCCGTGACGCTTGGCCGCCGACCGGCTCTCTCGCAGCACGAAGGGGCGCCCCAGGTCTTCAGCCGAGAAGTGCCTCGATCGCACTTCGAAGTGAACCAGCGAGCGAGGTCAGGGACGTGGCGGACCCGAGCGCGAGGCTCAGCATCTCCAGGGTCTCGGTGAGGCGGCGCCCGTCCGGCGTCGGCTCCCGTAGCTCCTCGTCAATTCTGGCCACGGCTTGGCGGCAACTGTCGATGCTGTGCACTTCGTCTGCGTATGTGTCGAGGGCAGCTACCAGCTCAGCGAGCCGGGTCTGTGCAGCCAGCAGCCTGGGGTCGTCTGCTGCGGTCCCCGAGACGTGGACTTGGCGCATGTCACCACCGACTCTGCCGGTGTTGACCTGGTTGCCGCTGCCGGTGACGTTGGTGCCACCACCAGCGTTTGCTCGACCGAATCTCATGATCAACCTGCCTTCTCGGTTCTGTTTGCCGGACCGCCAGGCACGGGGCCTTGTTGCATGCCGCCGCCCATATTGCCGGTGTTGACCTGGTTGTTGTCGCCGCTGATGAAGTTCTGGGTAATGGCGATGGCCTGACGTTTGAACTCGCCGGTCGCCAGGCCGTGGTCGGCGAGAAAAGCGCTCACCGTGCTGAACATCCGCGATTGCAGGATCGACACGTAGCGCTGCACGTCCTCGGTCTGGTGCATGTCCTCAGTTGTCTCCCGACCGCAGTGCTCTCTCAGACTCACCGGCCGGCCGTCGTCTTTCTCGCGGACAGCGGCAGCGGCCATGGTCACAGCAGTCAGCAGCCCGAGTCCGCGCCCGATGGTCGTGTACACCCGGGACGCGAGCGCCACGGTATCTCCGCATGCATGAAGTGGTGTTTCTGCCAGTTTCCTGGCGAGATCCCAGCCCCTGGCGGGCGTTACGTTGGCCGAGGGAAGCAACGGTGCCAGGACGTGGGGGCGGGTGACGAAGTGCAGCGTGTTGCCTTCCAGGGCTGCATGCGCGAAGACCGTGACGACGATTTGACCGTCCCAGGCGACGACTTGCGCGGCGAGGTATCTCCGGGAGAAGTGACCGGTGGGCGCATCCCGGGCTTCGGTGCACATCTCAGTGGCCTCCGGCCACTCCGACTTATCGCCGACGCCTCCACTGCCCAGGCCCAAGCTCTTCCACCGGCCCTCGGGGATGCCGAGGAACTCGGCCACATCACAATTGGGTAGGGCATGGGTTTCGACGAGAGCTCCTCGAAGCTCCTCCAGTTCGTCGCGCACCTTGTCGAGCAACTCATCCGCCTCGAATTTCTGACTCGCGTCAAGGTCGGACAAGTCGGCTGTAGCCAGGGGCGGGCCGTTTTCTTCGTCCTCACTGGTGCGGGCTGACGTGAGCTGGATACGGGTAGCCCCTTTCGGCCACGAGTCGAGGCCGGCTCCGACGAAGCGATCCACCCTGCCTTCCCTGCGGTACGCGATGCTTTGCCACTGCTCAGTAACCTCGTGCGCCGTGATTCTCTTGCCGGCGAACGGTGCGAAGAAGGGACGCGTGGCGATGCGTTCGCGGCCAAGGCGTAGCGACTGCAGGTAAGCGTGACACGCCCAGCGGTCAAGTAAGTGAAGCGCAGTGACGGCGATCAGCAGACGCGGCGCGACCAGTAACCCTTCCAGGGCGGCCTCGCGCAGCAGCGGGAGATGCGGTTTGGCGAAAGTCCAGAGGGCGAACAGCGCCGCAGCGAAAAGGACGGCCGGTACGAGTGCGTTGAATCCCCAGCGCAGAATCGCCTGGCCCGCCCGCCCGGTGAAGAACTGCCACAGCAACACGGCGGCGACAATCGCTGCCAGTCCTCGTGGATGGGAGCTCCCCAGGTAGACCAGCGTTGCCAACAACAGTGCGCCCCGGAGCCGACGCTGCCGTCGTGCTGCAACGCTGTGCGTGAGCACTGGCGCCAGCCCGAATCCGAAGGACGGTGCCGGCCGCTTGCGCGCGTACAGCACGTTCGTCAGGGCCCACTGCGCGAGGGATTCGCCGGAGCATTCGTCCAGTTCCCGAATTGGCCGTTGGGGCCTCCCCTGCATCTTGTCTTGCCATCGCCCGAGCCAGTCCCGTGCTTGTCCGATCCGATTGACCCGCTCATGTACGGAGCCAGCGATTCCTCGGATCACGGAGTTCGTACTCGGCACCGGATCTCGCTCCGCGTACGTGGTCCGGGCGGGACCCTGCCCCGGTACGTAGGCGATTGGCTTCCCGGTCCCGCTGTCCACTGGGACTCCGGGGACAGCGGCCGGCTCCTGCGGACCTGTGCAGTGCGGGCTTCCGGTGGGTGCCACCGTCCTCCATGACAGCAGCGGCATCTGCCACCTCCCCCCCCGGACGCTTTTTGTGAGGGCCCCACCCTGTGCCACGTGGCATCAGCTTCGCTGGTGAATGACCGCGTCTGGCTCAGAAGCACCTCAGCGTCGGCCGACACGCTACGAATCCTCATCGTCTTGAAAGGCGGGCCGTGGACGTGCTGGCACGCTCAGTCAACACGTACGGCGGGCGGCGTGACTCAAGTCACCGCGCAGCGGGTGTCGGCGACCCTCCTGGTGCAGCTCTCACGCGTCGAGGGCGCTGCTGAAGTACCGGTCTCGTCGGGAGTTGGGGCACGCGGAGGGCACTCGACAAGAGGTCTAGACAACAAGAAAGGCCCCGGTCACTGACCAGGGCCTTCATAAAAGAGCGGGTGACGAGAATCGAACTCGCGCTCTGAGCTTGGGAAGCTCATGTTCTACCATTAAACTACACCCGCGAAGCGCACCGATGATCGGCTGTGCATCGTCCCACACTGTACCCCATCGCAGGCCCCCGGCGTGTTCGCCGTGGGGCCTGCGTGTCGTTCCGGACAGTGGATGCGGGTGCGGGCGGGGGGAGTTGAGGGCGTAGCGTGGGTGGGCGGAGTGCCGCCTGGAGCGGCGTCCCGTTCATCCCCTAATGTGGCGGTCTCGTCCATGGCTGGTTGGGGAAGGGACTTGATGGAGTCGATGGAGCGCACCGTCGTCCGCTGTGCCGAAGGGCACGTTTTTGCTACCTCGTCGTTCCCGATGCAGCAGCTCGGGTCCGGGCGGATCGGGCCCGGGCGGCTCATCCGCTGCCCGCGCTGCGCGCGGTTGCGGCAGGCGGTTCCCGTGGTGTTCGAGGAGCGTTAGCGGGCGGAAGAGGTCTGAGGCAGGCACGCGCGGGGCGGTCCGGTTGGGGTCGGCTCGCGCGTTCTGCGTATCCTCGGTGCGTGCTTCTCTCAGATAAGGACCTCCGGGCCGAGATCGATGCCGGGCGGGTTCGCATTGACCCGTTCGACGCTTCGATGGTGCAGCCCTCGAGCATCGATGTGCGGCTGGACCGCTACTTCCGGGTGTTCGAGAACCACCGCTATCCGCATATCGATCCCGCCGTCGAGCAGGTGGACCTGACCCGTCAGGTCGAGCCGGACGGTGACGAGGCGTTCATCCTGCACCCCGGGGAGTTCGTCCTGGCGTCGACCTACGAGGTCATCTCGCTCCCCGACGACCTGGCGTCGCGGCTGGAGGGGAAGAGTTCGCTGGGCCGGCTGGGGCTGGTGACGCATTCCACGGCCGGCTTCATCGACCCCGGTTTCTCGGGTCATGTGACCCTGGAGCTGTCGAATCTGGCGACGTTGCCGATAAAGCTCTGGCCGGGAATGAAGATCGGACAGCTGTGTATGTTCCGGCTGACGTCGTCCTCTGAATTCCCGTACGGTTCCGAGCGTTACGGATCGCGTTACCAGGGCCAGCGAGGGCCGACCGCCTCGCGTTCTTTCATGAACTTCCATCGGACTCAGGTGTGATACGGCATGGCTGGTGAAGTGCGGGAGAATCTGACGTACGAGGTCTTCGGACACGCCGTACGTGAGCTGGCCCAGGCGGTGGCCGACGACGGCTACGAGCCCGATGTCGTGCTGAGCATCGCGCGGGGCGGGGTCTTCGTCGCGGGTGGTCTGGCGTATGCCCTGGACTGCAAGAACATTCATCTGGTGAACGTCGAGTTCTACACCGGGGTCGGGACCACCCTGGAAATGCCGGTGATGCTGGCGCCCGTGCCGAATGCCATCGACTTCACGCAGAAGAAGGTGCTCATCGCCGACGACGTCGCCGACACCGGAAAGACGCTGAAGCTGGTCCGCGACTTCTGCATCGATCATGTGGCCGAGGTGCGCAGCGCCGTCATCTACGAGAAGCCGCATTCGCTCGTGAAATGCGAGTACGTGTGGAAGAAGACCGATCAGTGGATCAACTTCCCGTGGAGCGTCGAGAAGCCCGTCGTGCGTCGTGAGGGCCAGGTCCTCGACTCCTAGGACCTCCGCCACAGGACAGACACGGGAAGGGCCCCGGTGCATCGCACCGGGGCCCTTCCCGCGCGTCGGATCAGATCGTTCCGAGCTTGATGATCGAGAGCAGCGCGATCAGCTGGATCGCGGAGGCGCCCAGCGCCTTCGGCCACGGCAGGTCGTGCGACTTGCTCACCATCGAGGTGAACAGCGCTCCGGCGGCCAGCCAGGTGATCCACCCGAGGATCTGGACCAGGGAGTTCTCGCCGCCGAGGAACAGGGCGAAGACCAGGCGCGGTGCGTCCGTGATCGACATGATGAGCATCGAGAGGCCCACGGTCGGCTGCCAGGAGCCCGTGCCGCCCAGCTGGCGGGCCAGGGTGTGCGTGACCGCGCCGAGGACCAGTCCGCCGATGACGAAGCCGACGCCCGTGAAGATCACGTACGGGGCGGCCGTGGAGACCTCCGCATGGATCGCCTCGTCGCGGGCCTGGTCGAAGCCGAAGAGCGCGAGCAGGCCGTAGATGAACGTGACGACGATCGCGGTGCCCCAGACGGGGTAGTCGCGCATCTGCCAGAAGGTCGGTCCCGGCCGCATCACGATGCCGCTCAGCAGCTGCTTCCAGTGGAGCCTGGGCCCCGAGGGGTGCGCGGGGGCCTGGCCGGCCTGGTAGGTGTTGCCGTCGCCGTACGGGTCCTCGTTGATGCTGAACGCCTGGGTGTGCCCCGGGGCGTTGGCATACGGGTCCTGCTGCGAGGGCTGCTGGTGCGGGTCGCCGAAGTACTCCGGCTCGCCGTGCCCGCCTGCGTGCCCGTGCCCGTGCCCACCCCCGTGTCCGTTGCCGCCGTGCCCGCCGCCGTACGGGGCGCCCTGGGGGCCTCCGTACGGTGCGCCGTTGCCTCCTGCCGGGGGCCACGACTGCCCGCCGTACGGCGGCGGTGATGCCTGCGCGCCGTACGGCTGTTGCTGCTGCGGGTGTTGTTGCGGTGTGCGGTTGTCCCGGCCGCGTCCGATCCTGAATCCAGCCACACATCGAACGTACCTGGTCCGTGTGGGTGCGGTGTGAGGGCCGGGGGAACACGGGGCCCATTGCGGCCTAGCTGTGACATCCCCTAGGGGAACCCCGGGGGGCCCGCGCCACCCGTGGGCGGGCCGGCAGCACCCCTGGAACGCCGGAGCGGCCGGTCCTGCCCCCGAGGCAGGTCCGGCCGCTTCCGTGGAGGGAGACAGCTACTGGACGGGTTCCGGTTCCGGCTGGTCGGCAGTCTCCGCGTCGCCCGCCGGGTCGGCGGGTGTCTTCACCGATTCGAGGAGCAGCTGGGAGACGTCGACGACCTGGATCGACTCCTTGGCCTTGCCGTCGTTCTTCTTGCCGTTGACCGAGTCGGTCAGCATGACGAGGCAGAACGGGCAGGCGGTGGAGACGATGTCCGGGTTGAGGGAGAGGGCTTCGTCGACACGCTCGTTGTTGATGCGCTTGCCGATCCGCTCCTCCATCCACATCCGGGCACCACCGGCGCCGCAGCAGAAGCCGCGCTCCTTGTGGCGGTGCATCTCCTCGTTCCGCAGGCCCGGCACCTTCGCGATGATCTCGCGCGGGGGCGTGTAGATCTTGTTGTGGCGGCCCAGGTAGCAGGGGTCGTGGTACGTGATCAGACCCTCGACCGGCGTCACCGGGATCAGCTTGCCCTCGTCCACCAGGTGCTGGAGCAGCTGCGTGTGGTGGATGACCTCGTACTCGCCGCCGAGCTGCGGGTACTCGTTCGCGATGGTGTTGAAGCAGTGCGGGCAGGTCGCGACGATCTTCTTCGCCGACTTCGCCTTCTTGGTGGAGTCGTCCTCGTCGTCCTCGCCGAACGCCATGTTCAGCATCGCGACGTTCTCCTGGCCGAGCTGCTGGAACAGCGGCTCGTTGCCCAGGCGGCGGGCGGAGTCACCGGTGCACTTCTCGTCGCCGCCCATGATCGCGAACTTGACGCCCGCGATGTGCAGGAGCTCCGCGAAGGCCTTCGTCGTCTTCTTGGCCCGGTCCTCCAGGGCGCCCGCGCAGCCGACCCAGTACAGGTAGTCGATCTCGCTGAGGTCCTCGACGTCCTTGCCGACGATCGGGACCTCGAAGTCGACCTCCTTGGTCCACTCGACGCGCTGCTTCTTGGCGAGCCCCCAGGGGTTGCCCTTCTTCTCCAGGTTCTTGAGCATCGTGCCCGCCTCGGACGGGAACGCGGACTCGATCATCACCTGGTAGCGGCGCATGTCGACGATGTGGTCGATGTGCTCGATGTCGACCGGGCACTGCTCGACGCAGGCACCGCAGGTGGTGCAGGACCACAGCACGTCGGGGTCGATGACGCCGTTCTCCTCGGCGGTGCCGATGAGGGGGCGCTCGGCCTCCGCGAGTGCGGCGGCGGGGACGTCCTTGAGCTGCTCCTCGGAGGCCTTCTCGTTGCCCTCCATGTCCTTGCCGCCGCCGGCCAGCAGATACGGGGCCTTGGCGTGCGCGTGGTCGCGCAGGGACATGATCAGGAGCTTCGGGGAGAGCGGCTTGCCGGTGTTCCAGGCGGGGCACTGCGACTGGCAGCGACCGCACTCGGTGCACGTGGAGAAGTCGAGGATGCCCTTCCAGGAGAACTGCTCGACCTGGGAGACACCGAAGGTGTCGTCCTCGCCCGGGTCCTCCCAGTCGATCTCCTTGCCGCCGCTGGTCATGGGCTGCAGCGCGCCGAGCGCGACCTCGCCGTCGGCGTTCCGCTTGAACCAGATGTTCGGGAAGCCGAGGAAGCGGTGCCAGGCGACACCCATGTTGGTGTTGAGCGAGACCGTGATCATCCAGATCAGGGAGACGCCGATCTTCACCATCGCGGTGAAGTAGATGAGGTTCTGGAGGGTGCCGAGCGCGAGGCCCTTGAAGGCGAGCACGAGCGGGTACGAGACGAAGTACGCGGCCTCGTAGCCCTCGACGTGGTGGATCGCGCCTTCGAGACCGCGCAGGGTCAGGATCGCCAGGCCGATGACGAGGATGACGTACTCGACGAAGTACGCCTGCCAGGCCTTGGAACCGGCGAAGCGGGACTTGCGGCCGGCCCGCGAGGGCAGGTTCAGCAGTCGGATGGCCATCAGCGTCACGATGCCGAGCACGGTCATGATGCCGATGAACTCGATGTACAGCTCGAACGGCAGCCAGCTGCCGACGATCGGCAGCACCCAGTCGGCCTGGAAGAGCTGTCCGTACGCCTGGAGCAGCGTCGGCGGCAGTGTCAGGAAGCCGATCGCGACGAACCAGTGGGCGAAGCCCACGATCCCCCACCGGTTCATCCGGGTGTGGCCGAGGAATTCCTTGACCAGGGTGATCGTGCGCTGCTTGGGGTTGTCGGTGCGGCTGCCTGCCGGCACCGGCTGTCCGAGACGGACGAACCGGTAGATCTGCGCGACGGCTCGGGCGATGAGCGCAACGCCGACGACAGTCAGCACCAGCGACACGATGATCGCGGCGAGTTGCATTTGGGGGCTCCTCGGGCCTGCGAGGGTGGGATCCAGCGCGTACAAGCGATTACTAAGCAGTAACTTAATCAGTCTGTGCTGACACTATCCACTTATTCCGCCCCGCTGTAGCCGGGAAGGCGGTGATCTGTGTCGCTCAGGTGGGCCTTCCCCGGACGTCGCAGTCCGCGGAGCGCCGCACGCAGGGGGATGCGTACGGATTGCGCCAGGATCGCCAGGTCGAGCCCTGTCCCATGATGCTCTGCGTAGTGCGCGTCCAGGAGGGCGGGTTCGTCCCAGGGCATCCCTGAGCGGGCGCGTACCTGGGCCAGCCCGGTCAGGCCGGGCCGGACGCTCTGCCGCCAGTGACCGGCGGCGGGCCCCAGGAGGGCGGCCTCGTCCGGGGTGAGGGGTGCCGGGCCGACCAGGGAGAGCTCTCCCCTTACGACGTGGGGCAGCCGGGACAGCAGGTCGAGCCGGAGCCGTCGGGTGCGCAGCGAGCGCAGCTCGAACGGGTGGCCGCCCAGGCCCACCCGGGTCTCGCGCTCCAGTACGCCTCCCCCGTCGCGGGGTGGCCGGACGGCCAGGGCCAGCGCGGTGAGGGCGAGTGCGGGAGCCGTCAGGAGCAGCAGCGCCGAGCCGAGTGTCAGGTCCAGGGACCGTTTGGCCGTCATGGCCGACAGGGAGCCGGTGATCCGCCTGGCGGCCCTGGACGTCAGGGCCCCGGTGGCGCGCCGGGCCGTCACGGTTGCGACGGCGATCCCGGGGAAGGGGCCGGTGGCGGGCCGGGGCACCCTGGCCGCAGACGGGGCAGGGTGCCGTCTCCTTCGTTCCGCAGTCTGCTTCGCGTTCCGCATGGCACCTGCCCGGAGTCGATGACGGGACGGTATGACCGTCTCGATGCATTTTGTGACAGAACGATCCCACGGTGCGATGGTGGGTGGGGTGTGTGTGGCGTGCCGCGCATCGCGGTGTCGCGGATCGAGGCGACGGCGGCGGGCTTCTTTCACCACCCGAACGCGGAAAATACCTGCTCAGGGCGGGCCCGAGCACATAAGTTGAGTGTAAGTGGCTCAGGTCCTTTGACTCCGGGGTGGCTGTCATGCATCCTTGAGTCAGATCCACTCAAGTAGTCAGTTGGAGGAATTGAAATGGCACGTGCGGTCGGCATCGACCTGGGCACGACTAACTCCGTCGTCAGCGTTCTCGAAGGCGGCGAGCCCACCGTCATCACCAACGCCGAAGGCGCCAGGACCACGCCGTCCGTCGTCGCCTTCGCGAAGAACGGCGAGGTGCTTGTCGGCGAGGTGGCCAAGCGCCAGGCGGTCACCAACGTCGACAGGACGATCCGTTCGGTCAAGCGCCACATGGGCACTGACTGGAAGATCGAGCTCGACGGCAAGAACTTCAACCCGCAGCAGATGAGCGCCTTCATCCTGCAGAAGCTGAAGCGCGACGCCGAGTCGTACCTGGGCGAGAAGGTCACCGACGCGGTGATCACCGTCCCGGCGTACTTCAACGACTCGGAGCGCCAGGCGACCAAGGAGGCCGGCGAGATCGCGGGCCTGAACGTCCTGCGTATCGTCAACGAGCCGACCGCCGCCGCCCTGGCGTACGGGCTCGACAAGGACGACCAGACGATCCTCGTCTTCGACCTCGGTGGCGGCACCTTCGACGTGTCCCTCCTGGAGATCGGCGACGGCGTCGTCGAGGTGAAGGCCACCAACGGTGACAACCACCTCGGCGGTGACGACTGGGACCAGCGGGTCGTCGACTACCTGGTGAAGCAGTTCGCCAACGGGCACGGCGTGGACCTGTCCAAGGACAAGATGGCTCTCCAGCGTCTCCGCGAGGCCGCGGAGAAGGCGAAGATCGAGCTCTCGTCCTCGACCGAGACCACGATCAACCTGCCCTACATCACGGCGTCCGCCGAGGGCCCGCTGCACCTGGACGAGAAGCTCACGCGCTCGCAGTTCCAGCAGCTGACCGCGGACCTCCTGGACCGCTGCAAGAACCCGTTCCACAACGTCATCAAGGACGCGGGCATCCAGCTCTCCGAGATCGACCACGTCGTTCTCGTCGGTGGCTCGACCCGTATGCCGGCCGTCGCCGAGCTCGTCAAGGAGCTCACGGGCGGCCAGGACGCCAACAAGGGTGTGAACCCGGACGAGGTCGTCGCCATCGGCGCCTCGCTCCAGGCCGGTGTCCTCAAGGGCGAGGTCAAGGACGTCCTGCTCCTCGACGTGACCCCGCTGTCCCTCGGCATCGAGACCAAGGGAGGGATCATGACGAAGCTCATCGAGCGCAACACCACGATCCCGACCAAGCGTTCCGAGATCTTCACGACGGCCGAGGACAACCAGCCGTCCGTGCAGATCCAGGTCTACCAGGGCGAGCGCGAGATCGCGGCGTACAACAAGAAGCTCGGGATGTTCGAGCTCACCGGTCTGCCGCCGGCCCCGCGTGGTGTGCCGCAGATCGAGGTCGCTTTCGACATCGACGCCAACGGCATCATGCACGTCGCTGCCAAGGACCTCGGCACCGGAAAGGAGCAGAAGATGACCGTCACCGGTGGCTCCTCGCTGCCGAAGGACGAGGTCAACCGGATGCGCGAAGAGGCCGAGCAGTACGCCGACGAGGACCACCGCCGTCGCGAGGCCGCCGAGTCGCGCAACCAGGGCGAGCAGCTCGTCTACCAGACGGAGAAGTTCCTCAAGGACAACGAGGACAAGGTCCCCGGCGATGTGAAGACGGAGGTGGAGACCGCGCTCACCGAGCTGAAGGAGAAGCTCAAGGGCGAGGACACCGCCGAGATCCGCACCGCCACCGAGAAGGTCGCGGCCGTCTCCCAGAAGCTGGGCCAGGCGATGTACGCCAACACCCAGTCCGAGGGTGCGACGCCGGGTGCCGAGGCGCCGGGCGACGACCAGGCCAAGGCCGCTGACGACGACGTCGTCGACGCCGAGATCGTGGACGACGAGAAGGACACGAAGGGCGGTGCGGCGTGACCGAGGAGACTCCGGGCTTCGACGAGAAGCCTGACGTCCCCTCCGGCGCCGATGCCGACGACGCCGAGCCGAAGGCCGCCACCCCCTCCGAGGAGGAGGCGGCGGCCCCGGCCGGGGACGTACAGCAGACAGTGGCCCTGACGGCCCAGCTGGACCAGGTCCGTACGGCGCTCAACGAGCGCACGGGCGACCTCCAGCGGCTCCAGGCCGAGTACCAGAACTACCGTCGTCGGGTCGAGCGCGACCGGGTCACGGTCAAGGAGGTCGCTGCGGCGGGTCTCCTGACCGACCTCCTGCCCGTGCTCGACGACATCGGCCGGGCGCGGGAGCACGGCGAGCTCGTCGGCGGCTTCAAGGCCGTGGCCGAGTCGGTGGAGACGGTCGTCGCGAAGATCGGCCTCCAGCAGTTCGGCAAGGAGGGCGAGCCCTTCGACCCGACGATCCACGAGGCCCTGATGCACTCGTACGCGCCGGACGTCACCGAGACGACCTGCGTGGCGATCCTGCAGCCTGGGTACCGCATCGGGGAGCGCACCATCCGCCCCGCGCGGGTGGCCGTGGCCGAGCCGCAGCCGGGCGCCACGCCCGCGGCGGCGAAGGAAGAGAAGGCAGACGACGAGGAGAGCGGTGGCACCGAAGAGGTCTGACATTCCGTCCGACCACAGCGGTGAACACCGACGGGGCGTGCGGTCGGCCACAGGGCCGGCCGCACGGCCGATCGTCCGGAAGGAGGGACGTCGATGAGCACGAAGGACTTCGTCGAGAAGGACTACTACAAGGTTCTCGGCGTCCCCAAGGACGCCACCGACGCCGAGGTCAAGAAGGCGTACCGGAAGCTCGCCCGCGAGTACCACCCGGACGCCAACAAGGGTGACGCCAAGGCCGAGGAGCGCTTCAAGGAGATCTCCGAGGCGAACGACATCCTCGGCGACCCCAAGAAGCGCAAGGAGTACGACGAGGCGCGCGCCCTCTTCGGCAACGGAGGCTTCCGGGCGGGTCCCGGCGGTGCGGGCGGCAACTTCAACTTCGACCTGGGCGACCTCTTCGGGGGCGCCCCGGGCGGTGGCCAGGGCGCCGGCGCCGGCGGTTTCGGCGGTGGCGGACTGGGCGATGTCTTCGGCGGACTGTTCAACCGCGGTGGCGCGGGCACCCGCGTCCAGCCGCGCCGTGGCCAGGACATCGAGTCCGAGGTGACGCTCAGCTTCACCGAGGCGGTCGACGGGGCCACGGTCCCGCTGCGGATGTCCAGCCAGGCCCCCTGCAAGGCGTGTTCGGGCACCGGTGACAAGAACGGCACCCCGAGGGTCTGTCCGACCTGTGTCGGCACCGGGCAGGTGTCGCGAGGCACCGGCGGCGGATTCTCGCTCACCGATCCCTGTGTGGACTGCAAGGGCCGCGGCCTCATCGCCCAGGACCCCTGCGAGGTCTGCAAGGGCAGCGGCCGGGCGAAGTCCGCCCGCACCATGCAGGTCAGGATTCCCGCCGGCGTCCTGGACAACCAGCGGATCCGGCTGCGCGGGAAGGGCAGCCCGGGAGAGCGCGGCGGCCCGGCCGGCGACCTGTACGTCGTCGTCCACGTCGACGCCCACCCGGTGTTCGGCCGCAAGGGCGACAACCTCACGGTCACCGTGCCCGTCACCTTCCCGGAGGCGGCGCTCGGCGGCGAGGTGAAGGTGCCCACCCTCGGCGGGCCTCCCGTCACCCTGAAGCTTCCGGCCGGAACGCCCAACGGACGTACGATGCGGGCCCGGGGCAAGGGCGCGGTCCGCAAGGACGGCACCCGGGGCGACCTCCTGGTCACCGTCGAGGTGTCCGTGCCCACGGACCTCGGCGCGGACGCTCAGGACGCGCTGGAGGCCTACCGGAAGTCGACCGCGGGGGAGGACCCGCGGGCGGAGCTGTTCCAGGCTGCGAAGGGAGCTTGAGATGGACGGCCGTCGACGCAATCCGTACCAGCTGACCGACGAATCACCGGTCTACGTGATCTCGATCGCGGCCCAGCTCTCGGGCCTGCACCCGCAGACACTGCGCCAGTACGACCGCCTCGGCCTGGTCTCGCCCGACCGCACGGCCGGGCGCGGCCGGCGCTACTCGGCCCGTGACATCGAACTGCTGCGTACGGTTCAGCAGCTGTCACAGGACGAGGGCATCAACCTCGCGGGCATCAAGCGCATCATCGAGCTGGAGAACCAGGTCGCCGCGCTCCAGCAGCGCGTCGCCGAGCTCTCGGCGGCGGTGGACGGCGCGGCGGTCGCCATGCAGCAGCGTGAGGCCCAGGTACACGCCTCCTACCGGCGTGATCTGGTGCCGTACCAGGATGTGCAGCAGACGAGCGCCCTGGTGGTCTGGCGGCCGAAGAGGCCGAAGAACTGATCCGGCCGGGAAGGGCCCGCCCCTGAGTCTCACGACTCGGAGGCGGGCCCTTCCCGCGTGGCCGTGGCGTCGTCCACGGCACCGGACCGCACGATGCCGGACCGCACGATGAGGACCCCGAGATGGGTCCGGCTGGTGGCGCCCAGGGTCTGCATCAGCCTGGCGATGTGGGAGCGGCAGGTGCGGACGCTGATGCCCAGCTTGCGGGCCACCGCGTCGTCGACGTGGCCCTCGCTGAGGAGCCGGGCGATGCTCTGCTGCACGGCCGTGACCTGGATCCCAGGGGTGGTCGTGGGGAGCTGCCGGGTGAGCGGGACGGCCTGGGCCCAGAGGACCTCGTAGACCTGGACGAGGTAGCGGACGAGGGCGGGGTGCCGGATCTCCAGCGCCACGTCGTGCTCGGGGCCGGCCGGTATGTAGGCGATGCTGCGGTCGAAGATGATGAGCCGTTCGACGCTCTGCTCCACGGTACGGATCTGGAGGCAGTCGGGCGGTACCTGTGCCACGTACTCCTTGACCCGTGAGTTGTAGCGCGCCGGATGCTGGTAGATGTGCCGCAGGCGGGCTCCTCCCGCGATGGCCGCACGGGCGTTGTCCAGGCCCTGCCGCATGTTGTGCTCCAGCCGATTGCCCCCGGGCTGCGCCGTGAGTACCTCTTCTCGCGCACGGAGGGAGGCTTCCTGGAGAGCGGACACGATCAGCGGTCTCCCCTCGAGCACGGTGATCGCCAGATTGGGGTCCTCGTCCGCGACGGAGGCCAGCGGGGTGAGCGCCCGGCTCAGCGCGGTGCTCAGCTGTATCCGCTCGTCGATCTCGCGGGCGATGGGCTGCAGCAGGTGGGCCAGCGCGGCGGACGGCGGGACGGGGCGCAGCCAGGCGTCGTCGCCCGTGTCGGGGTGTACGAGGGCCATGTCGATCAGGCACGGCGCCGGTGCCAGGGCTGCGCGGGAGACGCCGCCCGCGCGGAGCGCCTCCTCGTACAGCTGGATCGCCGGGGCGCACAGCTCTCTGGGGCCGTGCGAATGTGCCGGGTTTGTCTCAGCAGACTCCATTTGATGACCCCTCACTTCGTGCAGTGCAGAAAGATGACGGTGGCGGAAGCGGCGCCGGCGGGGGAGTGTGGGCAGGCCGGGCCAGGGGGGAACTCGCCCGGCTCGACACGGGCGTGGCTGTGCTCTCTCCTCGGGCGCGGACAGGTCCTCCGGGTTCCGGGGCGGGGGTGGCGTGGGCCTCGCAGGCTCAGGAGTCCTGGTCCAGGATTCCCGAACGTGCGATCAGGTAGCCGAGTTGGGCGCGGCTGGTGCTTCCCAGGGTGGCCGACAGCTTGGCGACGTGGGCACGGCAGGTGCGGACGTTCATGCCGAGACGGCGGGCGATGGAGTCGTCCACGTGGCCTTCGACAAGGAGTTGCGCGATGGAGCGCTGGACCCCGCTGATCCCCTCGGGGGTCGGCTCGTACTTGATCTCCTCCAGAAGCGGTGCGGCCCTGGTCCAGAGCTGCTCGAAGACCTTGGCCAGGTACTCGACCAGGCCGGGGTGCCGTAGCTCCAGGGCGACCATGCGGTCGTCCTGGGCGGGAATGAAGGCGACGGTGCGGTCGAAGACGATCAGACGTTCGATGAGCTCTTCGAGGGTGCGGATCTCCACGTGGTCGCCGGCCATGCGTTCGGCGTAGGCCAGCGTGCTCTGGCTGTGGCGCGCGGTGTGCTGGTACAGGGTGCGGATCCTGATGCCGCGGTCCACGACGGACAGACCGCGCTCCAGCGACCTGCTGAGGATGTCCTCGGGCCTCCCTCCCCCCGGCTGGACGGTGAGGACTTCGGAACGGCACTCCGCGGTCGCGAGATCGAGGGACGCGTTGATCCGGTTGACGCCCTCCAGCACGGTGATGGCGTGGTTGGCGGACGGGCCCTGTGCGCTGATGTCCATGAAGGGCTCGAAGCACTCGGCCAGCGCCAGCGAATGCCTGCGGCGTTCCTGGATTTCGCGTTCTATGGGATGCAGGTGCTGCGCCAGGGCCGCCGACGGTGCGACGGGCCGGAGCCAGTCGGCGGCGTCGGGATCGGGGTGCAGCAGTGCGAACTCGATCAGGCAGGGCGCCGGCTCCACTTCGGCGCGGGCGATGCGTCCGGTGCGCAGCGCTATGGCGTAAAGGCGTGCTCCGTCGTCACATAGTTCGGCAATCCCGTGAGGATGTGTCGGTTTTGTGGTACTTGCGGCCATATCTCCACCCCCCAGGTTCCTGAACTTGCAGGAACATGATGCATCGACGCAGTGGTGTTCGAGTGCCCAGGTGAGACATCGTCTTCAGTGCGGGGGAGAAGAATCCACAAGTGAGGACGAAGCCGACTATGTACAAGCGAATGCTTCGCTCGGCGCTTGCCGCCTCGTTCGTCGCGGCCATGGGTTTGGGGCTGTCGAGCGCAGGCGACATCGGCTGGAGCGGCGAGGCGGCTGCTGCGCCGAGCGACATCGGCTGGAACGTGCAGGCAGCCGCACCGGAGGACATCGGGTGGGTCGCTCCCGCGAGCGGCCAGGGGGACATCGGCTGGGTAGCACCCGCACGTGGGCAGGGGGACATCGGCTGGACCGCCCCGGCCGACATCGGCTGGACCGCTCCGACCGGCACCGCGGCATGACCACTCCACCGGACGACCGCACCTTCCGGCGGGAGATGGCCACGGCATATCGCTCAGGGTGGCATTTCATCGATCTGCTCACGGCACTTACCCGCCAGGGCGATTCGTTGATGGTCACCCTGTTCGGAGAGCCGATTGTCGTCGTGATGGAAACGGATGACGATATCCGCGCCTATCGCTGTCTTCGCCGGCCACGCGGAGCGCCGCAACCGGTTCGCTGTGCCGTGAGGTACGGCATGATTTTCGTAAATCTCGATCAGCGCGACCATGAACTGTTCGAGCAAGAAGCCATTTCCGCCACCCCCCGCAGTGCCTGAACGATTCCCCCGTCGTTCCATATCGTTCCGGCACTTCCCCCACACAGCGGCGCCATCGTGACCTGAACACGATGGCGCCGTTGTGCTGCCCGGAATCAATTCGGCATTTCTAAGAGCTGTCCCGTCATCCCTGGCGGGCGCACGGATTACGGGACAGCCCTCAGGCGTTTCCGAGCGCCCTGTCGACGGCGATCTCGATGACGACCCGCTCCGGGTTGTGCCGCGGGGTGCGCTCGTAGCGTTCCGCGTAGCGGCGTACCGCGTCCTGGACCTCCTCGGGCTCCGTCCGGACCACCGCCCGGCCCTCCAGGGTCGCCCAGCGGCGCCCCTCCATCTGGCAGACCGCGACCCGCGCGCCCCCAGGGCCCGCCGCCCGGACGTGGGCGGCCTTTCTGGTGTTCCCGCCGGTGATGACGCGGGCGAGCCGCGTCTCCGGGTCGTAGGTCACCCCCACGGGCACCACATGCGGTGTGCCGTCCGGGCGGAGCGTGGTCAGGGTGCACACATGGCGTTCCCGCCAGAAGGCGAGGTATCCGGGGCCGGGATTGCGTACGTCAGGCATGGGGTCAGCCTAGAGAGGGGGCATACGGACGAGGAGGGAAGGCGCCGTACCGGCCTTGAGTGGAATAGACTCAACTTTGTACCCGTTGTTCGAGTCATAGTTCCGTGAAGCACCAGCACGAGGAGGAGACAGCGCCCGTGGACGCCGAGCTGACCAACAAGAGCCGGGACGCCCTGAACACGGCCACCACCAGGGCCGTCAAGGACGGTCATCCCGATCTGACCCCCGGGCACCTGCTGCTTGCGCTGCTCGCGGGCGAGGACAACGCGAACATCACCGACCTGCTGGCCGCCGTCGAGGCCGATCAGGTGGCCGTACGCGAGGAAACCGAGCGGCTCCTGGGCTCGCTGCCCAGCGTGACCGGCTCGACCGTCGCCCCGCCGCAGCCGAGCCGCGACATGCTCGCCGTCATCGCCGACGCCGACCAGCGCGCCAAGGAGCTCGGCGACGACTATCTCTCCACCGAGCACCTGCTGATCGCCCTCGCGGCGAAGGGCGGCCGAGCCGGTGAGATCCTCGACAATCAGGGAGCCAGTGCGAAGAAGCTGCTGGACGCATTCGAGAAGAGCAGGGGAGGGCGCCGGGTGACCACTCCCGACCCCGAGGGCCAGTACAAGGCGCTGGAGAAGTTCGGTACGGACTTCACGGCCGCCGCCCGCGAGGGCAAGCTCGACCCGGTCATCGGCCGCGACCAGGAGATCCGCCGCGTCGTGCAGGTGCTGTCGCGCCGTACGAAGAACAACCCGGTGCTCATCGGCGAGCCCGGCGTCGGCAAGACGGCGGTCGTCGAGGGCCTCGCCCAGCGCATCGTCAAGGGCGACGTACCCGAGTCCCTGCGGAACAAGCGGCTCGTCTCCCTGGACCTCGGAGCGATGGTCGCGGGCGCCAAGTACCGCGGCGAGTTCGAGGAACGCCTCAAGACCGTCCTCTCCGAGATCAAGGAGAGCGACGGGCAGATCATCACCTTCATCGACGAGCTGCACACCGTCGTCGGCGCGGGCGCCGGCGGCGACTCCGCGATGGACGCGGGCAACATGCTCAAGCCGATGCTCGCCCGTGGTGAGCTCCGCATGGTCGGCGCCACCACGCTGGACGAATACCGCGAGCGCATCGAGAAGGACCCCGCCCTGGAGCGCCGCTTCCAGCAGGTCATGGTCGCCGAGCCGTCCGTCGAGGACACCATCGCCATCCTGCGTGGCCTCAAGGGCCGCTACGAGGCGCACCACAAGGTCCAGATCGCCGACTCCTCGCTGGTGGCCGCCGCGACGCTCTCGGACCGCTACATCACCTCCCGGTTCCTCCCCGACAAGGCCATCGACCTCGTCGACGAGGCGGCCTCCCGGCTCCGCATGGAGATCGACTCCTCCCCCCTGGAGATCGACGAGCTCCAGCGGTCCGTCGACCGTCTGCACATGGAGGAGCTGGCGCTCAAGAACGAGAGCGACGAGGGCTCCAAGCAGCGTCTGGAGAAGATCCGCCGCGACCTCGCCGACAAGGAGGAGGAGCTGCGCGGCCTCACCGCCCGCTGGGAGAAGGAGAAGCAGGGCCTGAACCGCGTCGGTGAGCTCAAGGAGCGCCTCGACGAGCTGCGCGGCCAGGCCGAACGCGCCCAGCGCGACGGCGACTTCGACACCGCCTCCAAGCTGTTGTACGGAGAGATCCCCGGCCTGGAGCGGGAGCTGGCCGAGGCCGACGAGGCCGAGCAGGAGGCCGCCCAGGACAAGGACACCATGGTCAAGGAGGAGGTCGGCCCGGACGACATCGCCGACGTCGTCGGAGCCTGGACCGGGATCCCGGCCGGACGCCTCCTGGAGGGCGAGACCCAGAAGCTGCTGCGGATGGAGTCGGAGCTGGGCAGGCGGCTGATCGGCCAGACCGAGGCCGTGCGCTCCGTGTCGGACGCCGTACGGCGCACCCGCGCGGGGATCGCCGACCCCGACCGCCCCACCGGCTCGTTCCTCTTCCTCGGCCCGACCGGGGTCGGCAAGACGGAGCTGGCCAAGGCGCTCGCGGACTTCCTGTTCGACGACGAGCGGGCCATGATCCGCATCGACATGAGCGAGTACGGCGAGAAGCACAGCGTCGCCCGTCTCGTCGGGGCCCCGCCCGGCTACGTCGGCTACGAGGAGGGCGGCCAGCTCACGGAGGCGGTCCGCCGCCGCCCGTACAGCGTCGTGCTGCTGGACGAGGTCGAGAAGGCCCACCCCGAGGTCTTCGACATCCTGCTCCAGGTGCTCGACGACGGCCGGCTCACCGACGGCCAGGGCCGGACGGTGGACTTCCGCAACACCATCCTGATCCTCACGTCGAACCTCGGCAGCCAGTTCCTGGTCGATCCCCTGATCGAGCCCGAGGCGAAGAAGGAGCGGGTCCTGGGCGTCGTACGGGCCTCGTTCAAGCCGGAGTTCCTCAACCGGCTCGACGACCTGGTCGTCTTCTCCGCCCTGTCCGGAGACGAGCTGGCTCACATCGCGGGGCTCCAGGTGGCCCGTCTCGCCGGCCGGCTGGCCGACCGGCGGATCCAGCTCGACGTCACCCCGGACGCCCTGGCCTGGCTGGCCGAGGAGGGCAACGACCCGGCGTACGGCGCCCGGCCGCTGCGCCGGCTCATCCAGACCGCGATCGGCGACCGGCTCGCGAAGGAGATTCTGGCGGGCGAGGTCAAGGACGGCGACACGGTCCGGGTGGACCGGGCCGGCGACGGACTGATCGTGGGCACCGCGACCGCGGTGAAGACGCTGTAGGCGGTAGCCGGTGACCTGTGTCCCCGGCCGGAGGACCTCTCGTCCCCGGCCGGGGACACACGTGTGTACGGCCCGTGTCCGCATTGATGTGTGCATCCGGCACGCATCATCGGTGGAACCGCCCACTAAATTGAGCCGAAAATTTCCGTTCCGTGGCTGATTGGGGGGACGCGATACGGGCCGGAACTCGCTTTTTGTACCGCGGCGATACATATCTGTGTGCTCGGGCGGAACCGCCGGGTCGGCTGTTCGGGTGATCGTGTTCCGCGCAATATCAGGACACTTTGGGCCCATTTCCTTTGCGGCGGCGGTGGCCGGTCCGAATTCCGAAGCCGGTAAGGTACGCGCATGACGGAGCGGATACCCGGTGAGCAGAGTGCGGAGCCGAAGGATTGCAAAAGTGACAGCCTCATTCGCCTGAGCGAATTTCGTACGCTGTGGGCGGCTTTTGCTCAGTCGGTGCTGGGTGACCAGCTGGCGCGGGTGGCGCTGTCGCTGCTGGTGTTCGAACGCACCGAGTCGGCCGGCTGGACCGCGGCGACCTACGCCCTGACGAGTCTGCCCGCGCTGCTGTCCGGGGTGCTCCTCACCGGTCTCGCCGACCGCTTCCCCCGGCGCACGGTCATGATCAGCTGCGATCTGGTGCGCGCCGTCCTCGTCGGACTCATGGCCCTGCCCGGTACGCCCTTGCCGCTGCTCGCAGGGCTCCTGGTGCTGGCCCAGCTCGCCGAGGCGCCTTTCGGGGCGTCGCAGGGTGCCCTCATGCCGGCCGTCCTGGGCGAGCGCCTGTACGAGCGGGGCCAGCGGGTCATGCTGATCACCCATCAGGCCGGACAGCTGGTCGGCTTCGCCGTCGGAGGGGTGCTCGTCGTCTGGCTGGGCAGCCATGTCTCCCTCGGGCTGAACGCGGTGACGTTCCTGATCTCCGCGGCCCTGATCAGACTGGGTGTGAAGGCGAGGCCGGTGGACAAGGAAGCCGACGCCCCGCCGAAGCGGATGCACACCCAGGTGGGGAAGGCCGCCGCACTGATCTGGTCGGACCCCCGGCTGCGGTCGCTGGTCGCGCTCGGCTGGCTGGCCGGGTTCATCGTGCTGCCGGAGGGCCTGGCCGCCCCCTTCGCCGAGGAGGCCGGCGCCGGCGCCGCGTCGGTGGGGCTCCTGCTCGCCGCGCATCCCACCGGCATGGTCCTGGGCGCGGCGTTCCTGGGGCGCGCGGGTTTCGACGTGGAGCGGCGCCGCCGACTGCTCGGGCCGCTGGCGGTGGGTGCGAACCTTCCGCTGGTCGTCTACTGGGCGGGCCCCGGTGTGGGCGTGGCCTTGCTGGTCCTGCTGGTGTCGGGTCTCTGTTCCGCCTACCAGATCACCGCGGGTGCGACCTTCGTGCTGCTCACCCCGGCCGATCAGCGCGGTCAGGCACTGGGGCTGGCCAGGTCGGGACTGACCGCCATGCAGGGGATCGGCGTCGCGGCGGGCGGCCTGGCCGCGGAGCTGTCCGGGTCCTCGGCGCAGACGATCGGAGGGGCGGGCCTCGTCGGCACGCTCTGCGCGGTCCTCGTGGCGGTTTCCTGGTCGCGTGCCAGGGGAACGAGCGCGGGGACGATTCCCCTGAGCGCATAGGACCACCGGCCGCGATGGCGGCTAGGGTCGAAGCCAGGAAACCACGTGCGATCCACAGGAGTACCCAGCGATGTCTATCGACCCGTCCTCGATCCCTAACTTCGGGGGCCAGCCCGAACCGCAGACGTCAGGCCCCGAGGGCCCCGTGGTCCCCGACCAGGACCTCGTCAAGCAGCTCCTCGAGCAGATGGAGCTGAAGTTCGTCGTCGACGACGAGGGCGACCTCGCCGCGCCGTGGGAAGACTTCCGGACGTACTTCATGTTCCGCGGGGAGGAGGAGCAGCAGGTCTTCTCCGTCCGGACCTTCTACGACCGCCCCCACGCCCTGGACCAGCGGCCCGTTCTGCTCGACGCGATCGACGACTGGAACCGCCGCACCCTGTGGCCCAAGGTCTACACGCACGCCCACGAGGGCGAGGAGGGCACCGCGGCCTCCGTACGGCTGGTCGGTGAGGCGCAGATGCTCATCGGCACCGGTGTCAGCCTGGAGCACTTCGTGTCGTCGACGGTCAGCTGGGTGCGGGCCTCGATCGAGTTCGACAAGTGGCTCGTGGAGCGTCTCGGCCTGGAGCCCGCCGAGAAGAAGGACGAGGGCGAGGAGCCCACGGAGGCCTGATCCGGCCGGACCGCGGAGGCCCGGTCCGGAGCGCGGCCCACACGGCCGGCGCCCGGACCGGGCCTCTGTCATGGGCGGTCAGGAGGCCCGGAGGCTCTTCAGCCGGGTGACCGCCTCGGTGAGCACGTCCGTGCGCTTGCAGAACGCGAAGCGTACGAAGGGGGCGCCCTGCTCGCGGTGGTCGTAGAAGACCGCGTTCGGCACGGCCACGACCCCGCAGCGTCCCGGGAGCGCCCGGCAGAAGGCGAAGCCGTCGCTCCCGTCGCCGAGCGGGCGGATGTCGGCGGTGACGAAGTACGTTCCGGCGGGCTTGTAGACCTCGAACCCGGCCTCGGCGAGGCCCGTGACGAACAGGTCGCGCTTGGCCCGCAGGCCGGTGCGGAGCCCGTCGAAGTAGCTGTCGGGCAGCCGCAGGGCCTCGGCGACGGCGTACTGGAAGGGGCCGCCGGAGACGTACGTCAGGAACTGCTTGGCGGAGCGGACCGCGGTGACCAGCTCCGGGCTCGCGGTGATCCAGCCGATCTTCCAGCCCGTCAGCGAGAACGTCTTGGCCGCGCTGCTGATGCTGACCGTGCGCTCCCGCATGCCGGGGAAGGACGCGAGGGGGATGTGCTCGCCCTCGAAGACGAGGTGCTCGTAGACCTCGTCGGTGACGACCAGCAGGTCCCGCTCGCACGCGAGTGCGGCGACGGCCGCGAGCTCGTCACGGGTCAGGACGGTGCCGGTCGGGTTGTGCGGGGTGTTGAGCAGGATCAGCCGGGTGCGGGGCGTGACGGCCGCGCGCAGCTCGTCGAGGTCGAGCCGGTAGGCGCCCTCGTGGGGCCTGAGCGTGACGGGGACGCGGGTACCGCCTGCCATGGCGATGCAGGCGGCGTACGAGTCGTAGTACGGCTCCAGCGCGATGACCTCGTCGCCGGGCTCCAGGAGGGCCAGCAGGGAGGCGGCCACCGCTTCCGTGGCGCCCGTGGTGACCAGGACCTCGGCATCGGGGTCGTACTCCAGTCCGTACTGCCGCAGCTGGTGCTCCGCGACCGCGGAGCGCAGCTCGGGGATGCCGGGGCCCGGTGGGTACTGGTTGCCGTGGCCGGCGCGCAGGGCGCGGACGGCGGCCTCGCGGATCTCCTCGGGGCCGTCGGTGTCGGGGAAGCCCTGACCGAGGTTGATCGCCCCGGTCTGTACGGCCAGCGCCGACATCTCCGCGAAGATCGTCGTGCCGAACTCGGTGAGGCGGCGGTTGAGCAGCGGTCGTCCCTGTGTCATGGGCGCCATCCTGTGCCGAAGCTCTGGAGTTGCTCAAGTCTGCTTTGGCCGCGGCGGGGCGCGGGAATCCAACGGTCAGTCGAGAAGCGGGGACCTCGCTTCGGGGGACAGAAGGATGTGAGGTCGATGGAGTTGTTCTTCTTCATCGTGTTCCTGGTGATCGTGGTGGTGGGCATCGCCGCCCTCGCCTCGGGATCAGGTGGCCGCGGGAAGGCGCCGTCGTCGCGCGCCGGGCGCAGTGGGCGCCGCAGCTCGGACAGCGGCTCGGGAGGGGGCTCCGGAGGGAGCTCGGGCAGCTGGTGGGCCGGGGACAGCGGCGGTGGTGACTCCGGCGGGCATTCCTGCGGGGGCAGCAGCAGCTGCGGCGGCGGTGGCGGAGGCTGTGGCGGTGGCGGTGGCGGCGGCGACTGAGACGGGTTCGCCCGTCCCGTACGGGGGGCGGCATGGGTGCGCCTGAGGTGTCCGGTGGGACCGAACTCCCGCCGGACATCTTTTCGTTGGGCACGCGGGAACAGGTGAACCGTCCTGCCCCCTGAGGGATGGAAACCACGGCAAGTTGGGTAAAAACGCTGTGAGTGCGACGTACTTCGTGATTGCATCGATGTAGAGAACATTCAGCCCCCGGACCCCGGTTGGGCGTACCCCAGTTGGGCCGGATCGGGCTCCTCCTCCCCCGCGTGCGCCGGCACGGGGGTGCCTCCTGTCCATGTGTCCCTGTGCGTTTTGCGGAGCCGATCCATGCTCACAACCCTCCAGACCGCCTACTCCGATACCCGAGCCGCCGATCTGGCATGGACGCTCGGGCGGGAACCGCTGCCCGCCCTCGCCGTACTCGACCTCGAACTAGCGGGCGCGAAGGTGCAGTTGAGGTTGCTCGGGGCCTCTCATCAGGTGCTGCTGGAGGAGGAGCGCCGTACGTGCTCCGAGACCGTGGCCTGTCTGCCGGGCAGCAGCACGCCGCTGCCGCTGGGTGTCGCCGAGAGCCTGGGTGACTGGGACTACGAATTCGCGGCGCGCGTCGAGACGCTCTCGGAGGGCTCGTTCGCGGGGCGCGCGCAGGAGTTGCTCGCGCTGGTGACCGACCATCCGCACGGACTGGCGGGGACGTTTCCCGGGAGCCCGTACGCCTTCACCGCGATGCTCGCGCAGCGGACGGAGGGCCAGGTGCGCTGGCGGACCTGGCACGCGTATCCGCAGGAGGGGCAGCTGGTGGTCACCCGGTCGCGGGTGGGGGCGCGGGTGCCGGCAGCGGTGTCGTGAAGGGAGTGCGCGGGCCCGGCCGGTGCGGTGTGCGGCGGGCTCGGCGCGCGTCCGGCGCACGACACTTACACCCGTGTGGGTGACAAACGGCGACCTTCCCGTCACGTAGCGTTCATTTCATGATCGACCAGCAGATGTCGCTGCGAGGGGGCGTGGCGGGGCTTCCCGTGCGGCCGAGGACCGGCCGGTTCCTCGTGCTGGCCGTGGTCTTCATCTGTGCCGCGTGCGGTCTGGTGTACGAGCTGGAACTGGTCGCGCTGGCCTCGTACCTGATCGGTGACTCGGTCACGCAGGCGTCGGTCGTGCTCTCCGTGATGGTGTTCGCGATGGGCATCGGCTCACTGCTCGCGAAACGTTTACGCGGCCGCGCCGCCGTGGGGTTCGGGCTGATCGAGGCCGCGCTGGCGCTCGTCGGCGGCACATCGGCGCTGATCCTGTACGCCTCCTTCGCCTGGTTCGGGGAGTCGCGCTACGCGCTGGTCGGTTTCTCGCTCTCGATCGGGGTCCTGATCGGCGCGGAGATCCCGCTGCTGATGACGCTGATCCAGCGGGTCGACCGGCAGGACGCGGGCGGGGCGGTCGCGGACCTCTTCGCCGCCGACTACGTGGGCGCGCTGGTCGGCGGGCTGGCCTTCCCGTTCCTGCTGCTGCCGATGATGGGCCAGCTGACCGGGGCGCTGTTCACCGGCGCGGTCAACGCGGCGGCGGGCGGGGCGCTGGTGCTGTGGGTGTTCCGGCGGGATCTGGGCACCAGGTCTCGTTGGCTGCTGATCCTGGTCAACTGCGCGGTGATCGCCCTGCTGGCCACGGCCTCCGTCCTGGTCGACGACTTCGAGCGCGCGGCACGGCGCGCGGTGTACGGGGACGAGGTGCGGGTCGCCGTGCAGACCGGCGTACAGGAGATCGTCCTCACGGGGCCGGGGCGGGGCGCCCTCGACCTCTATCTGGACGGCCGGCTCCGGGTCAGCTCCCGGGACGAGCACCGCTACCACGAGGCGCTCGTGCACCCCGCGATGAAGGGCGCCCACCGGCGGGTGCTGATCCTGGGCGGCGGCGACGGGCTGGCAGCCCGCGAGGTGTTGCGCTACCCGGATGTCGCCTCTGTCGTGGTGGTCGAGCTCGATCCGGCCGTCACCCGGTTGGCCCGTACGGACCCGGCGCTCTCCCGGCTGAACGGGCACGCGTACGACGATCCCCGGCTGACGGCGGTCGCCGGGGACGCCTTCACGTGGCTGCGCACCGCACGCGAGCGCTACGACGTGGTGATCTCGGACCTCCCCGACCCGGGGATCACGGCGAGCACGAAGCTCTACGCGGCCGAGTTCTACGGGCTGGTCGCCGGGGCGCTGGAGCCCGGCGGCCGGCTGGTGGTGCACGCGGGACCGCCGGGCAGCAGACCGACGACGTTCTGGACGGTGGAGGCGTCGGTACGGGCGGGCGGGCTCACGACCCGGCCCTACCGCGTCGACGGGCGCCTCACCGGGTTCGCGGCGGGGCCGGACCGGGCCGCGGCGTCCGGGGCGGAGGCACCGCGGGACTGGGGATTCGTGCTGGCCGCCCGGCAGGAGGTGGGCCGGCTCGGGCTGGACCCGGGGGCGCCCGCCCTGCGGACGCTGGGGGAGCGGGAGCTGCTGGCCGGCCGGCACTCGGCGGAGCGGGTGCGGCAGCACGGGGTGCTGCCGTCGACGCTGGTCCACCCGCGGTACTGGGAGGAACCGTGAGCACGGCGGTGCGGTGCGGTCCGCACGGTGTCCGGGGTGGAAGCGCTGACGGGACGGCCGGGGCTGAGTAGGCTCGGTCGGTATGGAGCATGAGGTGTTCGTTCCGGTTCCGGTTCCGGCCTTGCGGCGGACGCTGGGCGATCCCGCCCGCGTCGCGCGCTGCGTGCCGGGACTCCAGCAGGATGCCGACGCGTCGGCGGGGCCGCTGGCGGGCCGGCTGAAATTCCGGGCCGACGGCCACACGATCACGTACCGCGGGGCGCTGACGCTGCGGCCTTCGGACGGGGGTGACTCCTTCTCCGTGACCGGGGAGGGCGCGGAGGCCCGGGGCACGGGCTCGGCGAAGCTCGCACTGACCGTCGGCCTCACGGAGACGGACGGTGGCACGACGATCGGATTCACCGGCACGGTGAGCGGTGACGGCCGCATCGTGGACCTGGACGCGGCCGCGGCGCTCGCCGCGGCCGAGCGGCTGCTGGACCGCTTCACACAGCAGCTGGTGACGGAGACCCTGGCGACGCGGGGCGGGGCGGGGGAGTCCGACGCGCCGTCCGGGGAGCCCGGAGCGGCGTCTGCCGAGGCGACCTCTCCCGAGCCGTCTGCCGAGTCGCCGTCTGCCGAATCGCCGTCTCCCGAGCAGCCGTCTCCCGAGCCGCCTTCCGCGGACAAGGAGTCCGTGTTCGACGCGCCCGTGCCGCCGCCGTCGCTCGACCCGTCCGCGGAGATCGAGTTCACCGTGCCGGACGAGCCGCCCGCCGAGGCCGCGCACGCCCGCCGCACGATGATCGGCCGCAGCACGGAGGAGGTCGACCACGCCCCGCCGCGTGGCCGGTACGCCCCCGTCCCGGCGCCCGAGGCGGGTGCAGCGGGCATCACGCTCCGCTGGGCCGCCCCGGCAGCCGCCCTGGCGATCGCCTCGGCCGTGGTGGTGGGCAGGGCACTGCGGCGCAGGCGGCCGTAGGGAACCGCCCCGCGCCAGTAGTGTCGGGGGGTGAGCAGAGTTGCGAAGAACGCCCGGCTGACCGCCGGCGACGTCGAATTGACCGTTGACCCCGTGAACGGCTGCCGGATCAGCAGCCTGCGGATCGGGGACACCGAACTGCTGCGCCAGGGCGAGCGGTACGGCTGCTTTCCCATGGTGCCGTGGTGCGGCCGCACCGAGAACGGCCTGTTCCGCAACGGTGGTGAGCCGCACCAGTTGCCGCTCAACTCCCCACCGCACGCCATCCACGGAACCGGCCGCGACACCTCCTGGCGGCCGGCCCGGGAGGGCGACACGGAAGCCGCCTTCTTCTACGACCTGGCCGACCCATGGCCGTACGAGGGCCGGGTGACTCAGTCCTTCGAGCTGACCGAGGAATCGCTGACGCTGAGCCTCGGCATCGAGACGTACGGGGACTCCTTCCCGGCGCAGGCCGGGTGGCACCCCTGGTTCCTCCGGAACCTCGGCGGCCAGGACGTGCGGATCGACTTCGACGCTGCCTGGCAGGAGGAGCGCGGCGACAACCACCTGCCGACCGGCCGCCGCATCGATCCTCTCCCCGGGCCGTGGGACGACTGCTTCGGGATGCCCGCGGGCGTCGACGTGAAGCTCACCTGGCCCGAGCAGCTGGAGCTGACGGTCAAGAGCCGGGACGAGTGGGTGGTGATCTACGACGAGCAGGCGGAGGCGGTCTGCGTGGAACCGCAGTCCGGGCCGCCGAACGGGCTCAACACGGCCCCCCGGCTGGTCACCCCGATCGAGCCCCTGGAGATCACGACGACCTGGAGCTGGGCGCGGCTCTGACCCTCCGCGGCAGCGCTTACCCTCGTTGACATGACTGACGTACGCGCTGAGCTGCTCCAGCAGATCAAGGACAAGGCCGTGGTGCACGGCAAAGTGACCCTCTCCTCGGGTCTGGAAGCCGACTGGTACATCGACCTGCGCCGGATCACGCTGGACGGCAAGGCCGCGCCGCTGGTCGGCCAGGTGATGCTCGATGCCACCGCCGAGCTGGACTACGACTGCGTCGGCGGTCTGACGCTGGGCGCCGACCCGGTGGCCACCTCGATGCTGCACGCCTCGGCGGCGCGCGGGAAGAGCCTGGACGCGTTCGTCGTCCGCAAGGCGCAGAAGGCCCACGGGATGCAGCGCCGCATCGAGGGCACGGACGTCAAGGGCCGTCGCTGCCTCGTCGTCGAGGACACCTCGACGACCGGTGGTTCCCCGCTGACCGCGGTCGAGGCCGTGCGTGAGGCGGGCGGCGAGGTCGTGGCCGTCGCCGTGATCGTCGAGCGGGGGGCCGCTCCGGCGATTGCCGAGGCCGGTCTGCCGTACGTCCATGTCTACTCGGTGGCGGACCTCGACCTGGGCTGACCTGGGGCTTTCTTGGGGCGCTCCCCGTTTCACGTGAAACGGGGAGCGGCTACCCGACGGGCAGCGTGGAGCCGAAGCGAGAGTCTGGGAAGATGTGGGCGACGATGACGTCGCCCCCAGGTCAGGGACCAAGCACTGCACACCCGCACATCCCAAGGAGCGGACAGATGCCCATCGCAACCCCCGAGGTCTACGCCGAGATGCTCGACCGGGCGAAGGCAGGCAAGTTCGCCTACCCGGCCATCAACGTGACGTCGACCCAGACCTTGCACGCTGCACTCCGCGGCTTCGCGGAGGCGGAGAGCGACGGCATCGTCCAGATCTCCACCGGTGGTGCCGAATTCCTGGGCGGCCAGTACAACAAGGACATGGTGACGGGCGCCGTAGCCCTGGCCGAGTTCGCGCACATCGTCGCCGCCAAGTACGACATCACGGTCGCGCTGCACACCGACCACTGCCCCAAGGACAAGCTGGACGGTTACGTCCGTCCGCTGCTCGACGTCTCCGCGGAGCGCGTCGCCAAGGGTCTGAACCCGCTGTTCCAGTCGCACATGTGGGACGGCTCGGCCGAGACCCTCGCCGACAACCTGTCCATCGGCCAGGAGCTGCTGGCCAAGGCCGCCGCCGCCAAGATCATCCTTGAGGTCGAGATCACCCCGACCGGTGGCGAGGAGGACGGCGTCACGCACGAGATCAACGACGAGCTGTACACGACCGTCGACGACGCGCTGCGTACGGCCGAGGCGCTCGGCCTGGGCGAGAAGGGCCGCTACCTGCTGGCAGCGTCCTTCGGCAACGTCCACGGCGTCTACAAGCCGGGCAACGTCGTCCTGCGGCCGGAGCTCCTCAAGGATCTTCAGCAGGGTGTCGCCGCCAAGTACGGCAAGCCGGCCGGCAGCCAGCCGTTCGACTTCGTCTTCCACGGCGGTTCGGGCTCCACGGCCGAGGAGATCGCCACCGCGCTGGAGAACGGCGTCGTGAAGATGAACCTCGACACCGACACCCAGTACGCCTTCACCCGTCCGATCGTGGACCACGTGTTCCGCAACTACGACGGTGTGCTGAAGGTCGACGGCGAGGTCGGCAACAAGAAGGTCTACGACCCGCGCAGCTGGGGCAAGTCCGCGGAGGGGGGCATGGCCAAGCGCGTCACCGAGGCCTGCGCCAACCTGCGGTCCTCGGGCACGAAGCTGAAGTAGTCGCTGCGGTACGTCACGGGCGGGCCCGGTCTCCCTTCGGGGGGCCGGGCCCGTGTTGTGCCGCTGCGCGGGGCTTGTCCCCTGCCCGCCCCTTTCCCGGAACCGGGGCTCTGCCCCGGACCCCGCTCCTCAAGCGCCGGAGAGGCTGGGAGGTCGGGCTCTGCCCCGGACCCCGCTCCCAAGCGCCGGAGGGGCTGGGATATCGGGCTCCGTGAATGGCCGAGTGGGCGGGTAGCGGTGATGCTGCTCGTATGACTGACACGGACGGCGCGGACGGCGACGGGATCCGGGTTGCCTCACCCGTGGGCCGGTGGGTCGTCCTGACCACCGTGCTCGGGTCCAGCATGGCTCTGCTCGACTCCACGGTCATCAATGTGGCCCTCCCCCGCATCGGCGAGGACCTCGGCACCGACATGGCCGCCCTGCAGTGGACCGTCAACGCCTACATGCTCACCCTGGCGGGGCTGATCCTGCTCGGGGGTGCGCTCGGGGACCGGTTCGGGCGGCGGCGGGTGTTCGTCCTCGGGGTGGTCTGGTTCGCCGTGGCCTCGCTGCTGTGCGGGATCGCACCGAACGCGGAGGTGCTGGTCGCCTCGCGGGCCTTGCAGGGGGTCGGGGGCGCGCTCCTCACCCCCGGTTCGCTGGCGATCATCCAGGCGAGCTTCCACCCCGACGACCGGGCCCGTGCCGTGGGGCTCTGGTCCGGGCTCGGCGGGGTCGGTGCGGCAGTCGGGCCGTTCCTCGGGGGATGGCTGGTGGACGGGCCGGGGTGGCGGTGGGTGTTCCTGCTCAATCTGCCGCTCGCCGCCGTCTGTGTGCCCGTGGCCCTGCGCCACGTACCGGAGTCCCGGGACCCGGACGCCCACGGCCGGTTCGACGTGCTCGGTGCCGCGCTCGCCGCGCTGTCTCTCGCCCTGGTCACCTATGCGCTGATCGAGGTGCCCGAGCAGGGCGCGTCCGTTACCGTGATCGGCGGGGCACTCGGTGGTGTGGTTCTCGGTGTGGGCTTCGTGCGGTTGGAGCGGCGCCGGGCCGACCCCATGGTGCCGCCGTCGATCTTCGCGTCGCGGCAGTTCACGGCCGTCAACATCGTGACGTTCTGTGTGTACGCGGCCCTGGGCGGGTTCTTCTTCCTGTCCGCGATCCAGCTCCAGGTGGTCGCCGGTTACTCGGCGCTCGGCGCGGGCACCGCGCTCCTGCCCACGACCGTGCTCATGCTGCTCTTCTCCGCGTCGGCGGGCGACCTCGGCCGGCGTATCGGGCCCCGCATCCCGCTCACCGTCGGCCCGCTGCTGGCGGCCGCCGGGATGCTGCTGATGCTGCGGGTCGGCCCCGGCGCCTCCTACCCGCTGGACGTCCTGCCCGCCGTGCTGGTGCTGGGCCTCGGCATGGTCACCCTGGTGGCGCCCCTCACCGCGACCGTCCTGGCCGCCGTGGACACCGGCCGGGCCGGGCTCGCCAGCGGCATCAACAACGCGGCGGCGCGGGCGGCCGGGCTGCTCGCGGTGGCCGCGCTCCCGCTGCTGGCCGGGATGGGCCCGGAGGCGTACCGCGACGCGGGGGAGTTCGCCTCGACGTTCCGGCGGGCCATGCCGATGTGCGCCGGTCTGCTGGTGGCGGGCTCGGTGGTCGCCTGGTGGGCCCTGCGGAAGGCCCCGGAGCCCGGACGTGAGGCGCAGCCCGCGTGCACGATGCACTGCGGCGTCACCGCCCCGCCCTTGGAGCCGCAACCCGGCCCCAGGCACACTTGAACCATGTCCATCCACGAGAACCTTCTCGGGGGCCCTGCCCCGACCCACCTGCCCGACGACCCGGAGCCGCGCGAGCTGCTCGCGAGCGGCACGGCGCCCGCCGATGTCGCGGCGAAGTACCCCACCTCCTCGCTGGCCTGGGCGCAGCTCGCCGACGAGGCGTACGAGGGCGGCCGGGTCGTCGAGTCGTACGCGTACGCGCGTACCGGCTACCACCGCGGCCTCGACGCCCTGCGCCGCGCGGGCTGGAAGGGCCACGGCCCCGTCCCGTTCGAGCACGAGCCGAACCGCGGCTTCCTGCGGGCCCTGCACGCCCTCGCGCGCGCCGCGCAGGCGATCGGTGAGCAGGAGGAGTACGAGCGCTGCTCCTCGTTCCTGCGTGACTCCTCGCAGACCGCCGCCGACATCCTGGGCTGAGACGACGCCTTCCGCCGGGGCCCCGCGGGCAGCAGCCCGCGGGGCCCCGGCGCGTCCCGCGGAAGGCCGTTAGGATGCCGAGCAGGGGACCGGAGCTCCACCACCTCAGAGGAAGGGGCGGACCGCTACCCGGAAGCTCGTGTCGAGGAGACAGAAATGTCGACGATCCACCCCGACCCCGAAGCCACCGGTGCGGACAACCCGCACCTGGACTTCGCGGGAACGACTCCGTACGAGGACTATGTCCAGGCGGATGTCCTGACCCACCTCCAGCACCTGCGCTCGGACGATCCCGGCGAGATGGTCTTCCTGGTCACCACCCAGGTCATGGAGCTGTGGTTCACGGTCATCGTCCATGAGTGGGAGACGGCGGCGCACGCCCTGCGCGAGGACCGCATACCGGTCGCCCGTGACGCCCTGAAGCGTTCGCTGCGGGAGCTGGAGGCGCTGAACGCCTCCTGGAAGCCGCTCGCCGGCCTCACCCCCGCCCAGTTCAACTCCTACCGCGGGTCCCTCGGCGAGGGGTCCGGCTTCCAGTCGGCGATGTACCGCCGGATGGAATTCCTGCTGGGCGACAAGTCCGCCTCCATGCTCGTGCCGCACCGGGGCGCGCCCCGGGTCCACGCCGAGCTGGAGAAGGCACTCCACGAACCCGGTCTGTACGACGAGACGCTCGCCCTGCTCGCCCGGCGCGGATACGCCGTGCCGCAGTCGGTGCTGGAGCGGGACCTCTCGCAGAAGTACGAGCCGTCCCCCGCGGTCGAGGCCGTCTGGGCGGAGATCTACGCGGACGCTGACCAGAACGCCGAGCTCGTGCGGCTCGGTGAGGTGCTGACCGATGTCGGCGAGCTGGTGTGGCGCTGGCGCAACGACCATCTGACCGCCACCCGGCGGGCGATGGGTTCGAAGACCGGAACCGGCGGATCGGCCGGGGTCGCCTGGCTGGAGAAGCGGGCCACCAAGAGCGTGTTCCCCGAGCTGTGGACGGCGCGTAGCCATGTCTGACTTCAAGGAGCGTGCCGAGGCGCTCGACGCCGCCGACGGACTGGCCGCCCTGCGCGAGCTGTTCACCCTCGACGACACCGTCTACCTCGACGGCAACTCGCTGGGGGCGCTGCCCCGCCACGTCCCCGCGCGGATGCAGGACGTCATCGCCCGTGAGTGGGGCTCGCTGCGCATCCGCTCCTGGGACGAGAGCGGCTGGTGGACCGCCCCCGAGCGGATCGGCGACCGGATCGCCCCGCTGCTCGGGGCGGCCGCAGGACAGATCGTGGTGGGCGACTCCACCAGCGTGAACGTCTTCAAGGCGGTCGTCGCGGCGACCCGCCTCGCGGGCGAGGGCCGCGACGAGATCCTCGTCGACGCGACGACCTTCCCCACCGACGGGTACATCGCCGCTTCGGCGGCCCGGATGACGGGCCACCGCGTCGTCCCGGTCGCGCCGTCCGACGTACCGGCCGCGCTCGGCACCCGTACGGCGGCGGTCCTCCTCAACCACGTCGACTACCGCACGGGCCGGCTCCACGACCTGCCCGGCCTCACCGCAGCCGTCCACGAGGCGGGCGCCGCCGCCGTGTGGGACCTGTGCCACAGCGCGGGCGCCCTCCCCGTGGATCTCGACGCGCACGGCGTCGACCTGGCCGTCGGCTGCACGTACAAGTACCTCAACGGCGGCCCCGGTTCGCCGGCCTACCTGTACGTCGCCGAACGTCATCAGGCGGCGTTCGACTCGCCCCTGCCCGGGTGGACCTCGCACGCCGACCCGTTCGCGATGACTCCCGGCTACGCCCCCGCGGACGGTTCCGTACGGGGCCGGGTCGGCACCCCGGACATCCTGTCCATGCTGGCCCTGGAGGCTTCGCTGGACGTGTGGGAGGGCGTCGCGGTCGAGGCCGTGCGGGCCAAGTCCCTGGCGCTGACGGACTTCTTCCTGGAGTGCGTCGCCGCCTACGTCCCCGAGGGCCGGGTCACCCCGGTCACCCCGGCCGCCCACGCGGAACGCGGCAGCCAGGTCTCGCTGCGGTGCGAGAACGCGGACGAGACGGAAGCGGTGATGCGCGCGCTCATCGGGCGCGGCGTGGTGGGCGATCTGCGCCGACCGGACGTCCTGCGCTTCGGATTCACCCCGTTGTACGTCGGTTTCGGCGACGCGGAGCGGGCGGCGCGGATCCTCGCCGAAGTGCTGGCGGTCTGAACCCTCCGCCGCCGTGCGGGTCCGCACCCCGGGCCCGTACGGCGGCGGTTCGTCGTACTGGTACCGTCCCCGCAGGTCAGTCCAGTTGGGCACGGGCCCAGGACGGTTGGAGCAGCATGTCGGATTCTGCCGCGCGTGATCGTGACGCCGCCGAGACCGAGTCGGCGTTCGCCCATCCGGTGGTCGCCCCCGACGGGTCCGCGGCCTACGGGAGCCACCCCGACCAGGTGATCGACTTCTTCGCACCGCGGGACGGCCGGGCCGGGGCGCCGCTCGTGGTCCTGCTGCACGGCGGGGCCTGGCGGGCGCCGTACGACCGGCAGCACGTGTCGCCGTTCGCGGACTTCCTCGCGCGGCGCGGCTTCGCGGTGGCCAGCGTGGAGTACAGGCGCGGCGGCGAGATCCCCCGGCAGGGCTCGGCGGGCCCGGTCGCGGGGCGCTGGCCCGAGACCTTCGACGACGTGGCCGCGGCTATGGACGCCCTGCCGGCGCTGGCGGCCCGGGAGCTGCCGACGGCGGATCCGCGCAAGACCGTGGTCACCGGGCACTCGGCCGGCGGGCAGCTCGCCCTGTGGGCGGCTGCCCGGCACGTGCTCCCCGAGGGTTCGCCGTGGCGGCTGCCCGCCGCGCCGCCGCTGCGAGGTGTGGTCGCGCTGGCGCCGATCGGGGACTTCGCGAGTGCGGTGGAGCTTGATGTCTGCTCGGGTGCGCTGCACCAGCTCCTGGGCGGTGTGGACGACTTCGAGGCGCGGAGCGCGCACGTGGATCCGGCCCTGCTGCTGCCGACGGGGATCGCGACCGCCGTGGTCCAGGGCGTGGACGACATCACCGTGCCGCAGGCCGTGACGGAGGCGTTCGTGGACGCCGCGGCGAAGGCCGGGGAGGTGGTGGGACTGACGCTGCTGGACGGGACGGGGCACTTCCCGCTGATCGATCCGTCGGCGGACGCCTGCGCCGTGGTGGCCGAGGAGATCGCCCAGCTGGCCTGGTAGTACTTGCGACGGACGGCGAAGGATCCGCATCACTGCTGACGACCGGGGCCCGGGGCCGCGCCTACCGTGTGAGCGTGACTGAGAAGAAGACACGAAGCCCGGAGCACCGGGTGGCCGCCGGGGCGATAGAAGGCCTGCGGCAGGACCTGTTCCAGAACGTGCTCGACTACCGCCCGCTGAGCCCGCTGGGCACGGACGGGCCGGTGATCCGGCGCCTGCCGAGGACCTTGCAGAACGGCGTCGTCTGGTTCCCGCACGGGGTGGTGGGCCTGGTCGCGCTGATCTCGCTGATGGAGGGCGTCTTCTCGGCGAACACCTACTCGCCGTTCGGGATAGCCACGGTCATCACCGCTTTCCTGCCGGCCGCGGCGCTGATGATGACGCTGGTCCGTCCCGTCCTCGCGTTCTGGGTGTCGATCGCGATCACCCCCCTGGTGGGGGCGGCGGGCAACGGGGACTGGCCGTGGGGGGCGAGCGCCTTCGCCTGCCACCTCGGTGTGCTGGTCGTCGTCGCGGCGAGGACCCGGCCGCGCACCGCCGCCGGGATGTGGCTGATCACGCTGTTCGTCGGGGCGGTCCTGGGCAACTTCGCCCAGCCCTACTCCTCCAGCACCCAGCCCATGGCCGTCGTCTCGGCGCTGGCCCTGCTCCTCGTCGCGTTGGTGCAGGTACGCCGAGAGGCCCAACGGGAGGTGACCGTGCAGCGCACCGTCACCGCCGTGGAGCGCGACCGGCGCACGCTCCTGGAGGAGCGCACCACCATCGCCCGTGAGCTGCACGACGTCGTCGCCCACCACATGTCCGTCGTCGCGATCCAGGCCGAGGCCGCCCCGTACCGGGTGGAGAATCCGCCGCCCGAGCTGGAGCAGGCGTTCGTGACCATCCGGGAGAACGCCGTCGCCGCACTCACCGAGCTGCGCCGCGTCCTGGGCGTCGTACGGGCGGAGGACTACGAGGCGCCGGACGCCCCGCAGCCCACGCTCGCCGAGCTCGACCGGCTGCTGGACAACGTCCGGGAGACGGGCCTGGAGACGGAGAAGACCGTCACCGGCGCGGTGCGGGAGCTTCCGCAGGGCGTCGAGCTGTCGGCGTACCGGATCGTCCAGGAGGCACTGAGCAACACGCTCCGGCACGCGCCGGGCGCCACCGCCAAGGTGGAGATCGGCTATGTGCTCGGCGGGCTCGGGGTGCGCATCGTCAACGGCCCCGCACGGGGGCTGGTCAAGCCGTCGCCGGGTGCAGGGCACGGCATCACGGGGATGCGGGAGCGGGTCGCGATGCTGAACGGGGAGATGACCGCGGGGGCGTCCGGGGACGGCGGCTACGAGGTCGCCGTGTTCCTGCCCGTACCGACGCAGCGCTCCGGCGCGGAGGACGGTGAGGGCGCGTGACCGAGTCGCCCATCCGGGTCCTGATCGTCGACGACCAGATGATGGTCCGCGAGGGCTTCTCCGTGCTGCTCAACGCCATGCCGGGCATCGAGGTCGTCGGCGAGGCCGTCGACGGGCGGCAGGCCGTCTCGCAGGTCGCCGCGCTACGGCCCGACGTGGTCCTGATGGACATCCGGATGCCCGAGCTCAACGGCATCGAGGCGACCCGGGAGATCGTCGCCGCCGACGCGGACGCCAAGGTGCTCGTCCTGACCACCTTCGACCTCGACGAGTACGTCTATCAGGCCCTCCGGGCCGGCGCCTCCGGCTTCCTCCTGAAGGACGCCTCGGCGCGGCAGCTCGCCGAGGGCGTACGGGTGGTGGCGTCGGGCGAGGCGCTGCTCGCTCCGACGGTGACCCGGCGGCTGATCACCGAGTTCTCGAAGATCGCCGAGGCGCCGAGACCGCCCGCCATGTCCAGGATCGGTGACCTCACCGAGCGGGAGACGGAGGTGCTCGTGCTGATCGCCCAGGGGCTGTCCAACCTGGAGATCGCCTCGCACCTGGTGGTCGCCGAGTCGACCATCAAGACGCATGTGAGCCGCATCCTGGTGAAGCTGGGGCTGCGGGACCGTACCCAGGCGGCCGTGTTCGCGTACGAGGCGAGGCTGGTCACGCCCGGATAGCGTCTGCTCATGCACGTGTCCTTCGACCCCTGGTCCCCGGCGTTCGTCGCCGACCCGTACCCCGCCTACGCCGCGCTGCGCGCCACCGGCCGGGCGCACTACTTCGAGCCGACGCGGCAGTGGCTCGTCCCGCACTACTCCGATGTGTCCGGGCTGCTGCGCGACCGGCGGCTGGGGCGGACCTATCTGCACCGGTTCGGCCACGACGAGTTCGGCGTCACCGCCCCGCCCGCCGAGCACGAACCGTTCCACACGCTCAACGGGCACGGGATCCTCGATCTGGAGGCCCCCGACCACACCCGGATCCGGCGGCTGGTCGCCAAGGCGTTCACGCCCCGGCGGGTCGAGGCCCTCGCCCCGACCGTGGAGCGGCTGGCCGCCGGGCTCGTCGACGACTTCGTCGGGGCGGGCGGCGGCGATCTGCTGAGCGCGGTCGCCGAGCCGCTGCCGGTGGCCGTCATCGGCGAGATGCTCGGGGTCCCGGATGCCGACCGGCACCTGCTGCGGCCCTGGTCGGCCGCGATCTGCGGGATGTTCGAGCTGAACCCGCCGGAGGAGACCGCGCGGGCCGCCGTGCAGGCGTCGGTCGAGTTCTCCGGCTATCTGCACGAACTGATCGCCGCGCGGCGCGCGGACCCGGGGACCGATCTGATCTCCGGGCTCATCGCCGCCCACGACGACGAGGACCGGCTGACCGAGCAGGAGATCGTCTCCACCTGCGTGCTGCTGCTCAACGCCGGTCACGAGGCGACCGTCAACGCCACCGCCAACAGCTGGTGGATGCTCTTCCGGCACCCCGAGCAACTGGCCTCCCTGCGCGGCGACCACAGTCTGCTGCCGACGGCGGTGGAGGAACTGCTGCGCTACGACACCCCGGTGCCCATGTTCGCGCGGTGGGTCCTGGACGACATCGAGGTGGACGGCACCGTCATCCCGCGCGGTTCGCAGGTCGCGCTGCTCTTCGCGTCGGCCAACCGTGACCCTGAGCGCTTCGCGGACGCGGAGACGCTGGACCTTTCCCGGCGGGACAACCCGCACATCTCCTTCGGCGCGGGCATCCACTACTGCCTGGGCGCCCCGCTGGCCCGCCTCGAACTGGCCGCTTCGTTCGGCGAGTTGCTGCGCAAGGCCCCCGGTATGCGACTGACCGCGGAGCCGGAGTGGAAGCCCGGCTACGTCATCCGGGGGCTCCGGGAGCTACTGGTCGAAATCTGAGGAGAGCGCGCCGGAGAGCCGTACGTGATCCGGGTGGTGCGGGTTCGCCCAGGTGTGGAGGCCCCACGTGGCCGGTGCCCATGTGCAGCCCTGTACGCAGTGACGAGCCCCAGACGTACAGGGCGGTCGCCGCCCCGAGCGCCGCCGTCGCACACCCGCCGTACCCTGCCGCGTCACGTAGCTCCATGCGCGTCCGGACGTGCGCGCACCACGGCCGGTTCCCTACGTGGTCTGCAGGTCCCGCCGCCGGAAGCCTTCCAGCCCGAGCAGGATCAGGGCGGCGGCGATCAGCGTGAGTACGGCCATGGGCGTCCAGCTCATGGGGGCCGCGGGCAGCTGGGGCACATGGCCGAAGGGCGACACGTTGTTCATCCAGTGCGGGAACCGGAGCAGTTGGCCCAGGTAGCCGACCACGAAGGCGTACACCGGTACGGCCCAGGCCGCCGAAGCCGCCCGGGGCAGCCAGCCGAAGAGGACGGCCGTGACTCCGACCGTGACCCAGAGCGCCGGAGCGTACGCCAGCGCGGCCCCCACCAGCTTCAGGAGCAGCCCGGAGTCGCCGGCCGACGCCGCCCCCGCGACGCCGATGCCGAGCCCCGCGAGGAGCAGCACGATCGTGCCGCCCGCCAGTGCGACGGCGAGGTGGCTGCCCGCCCAGCGGGCGCGGGACAGACCGGTCGCGAGCAGGGGTTCCACCCGGCCCGCGTTCTCCTCGGACCTCGGCCGCAGGGCGGCCATCACCACGTACACGGCTGCGACGACGGCGAGGACCACCATGACCATCGCGGCGAAGGACTCGGCCATGGTCGTGCCACCGATGTCCTTGAGCGCCTCCTGGAGCTGGTCGATGTTCTTCAGCATGCCGTCCGCGTCTCCGAGGATCGACCCGTACATCACGCCCATCAGGAACAGCCCGGCGCCGAAGCCGGCGAGCACGGAGCGGTGCAGCCGCAGTGCGAAGCCCAGCGGCCGGGTCAGGGACGTGGACGCGACCGGGCTGCCGAGCCGCGCGGCACGCAGCCCGGCTCCCACGTCCCGCCGGGTGGACAGAACGAATCCGGCGCCGGAACACAGGACGGCGAGTGCCGCGCAGAGCAGCAGCGGCCACCAGCGGTCGTCCACGTACGGGTAGGTGCGCTGGACCCAGCCGATGGGGGAGAGCCAGGAGAGCGCGTCGTTGCCGCCCGCGTCACCGGCGGCCCGCAGGACGTAGGCGAGGCCGATGACCGCCATGGCCATGCCGGAGGCGCCCCGGGTGTGCGCGGTGATCTGGACGGTGACCGCCGCCACACCCGCGAAGACGACGCCCACGGCCGCGTGCGAGAAGCCGTAGAGCAGGGAGCCGCCGGTGTCGATGGAGTCGATGCCCATCGAGCCGAGACCGACGGCCAGCAGCAGCGCGAGCGCGAGGTTGGCGAGCACCGCGACGGACAGGGCGGCGGCCAGGTGCGCGTGCCGGCCGACGACGGTGGAGCGGACCAGCTCGGCGCGGTTGGTCTCCTCCTCGTCACGGGTGTGGCGGGTGATGGTCAGGACGCTCATGAGGCCGACGAGTACGGCCATGAAGCCGAGCATCTGGTGGCCCGTCATCGAGCCGAAGGTGTAGTCGTCGAGATAGTGCTCAGGCCCTGTCATGGCCAGTCCGGCCGGGCTCTCCATGGTGGTGACGACGGAGGCGCGGTCCGCCGGGTCGGCGTACAGCGCCGTGTACTTGCTCGCTGTGGAGACCGTGCCGACGAAGAGGGCGAGGATCCAGACGGGCAGCCGGACGCGGTCCCTGCGCAGGTTGAACCGGATCAGGGTGCGGGTGCCGGCCAGGGCGCCGCCGCTGTGCGTGAGCGACCGGGCCGGTGCGGGTGCCCGGGTGGTGGTGGCGGTCATCGGCTGCCTCCGTCGGGGTGGCCGCCCACGGCGAGCTCGTCGCCGTAGTGGCGCAGCATGAGCTCCTCGAGGGTCGGCGGATGGCTGATCAGGCTGCGTACGCCGCATTCGGCGAGCCTGCTCACGGCGTCGGCGAGGTGGCCGCCGTCCACGGCGAACCGCACCCGGCTTCCCGCCCCGTCGTCGCCGACCTCCACGGAGTGCACCCCGGGCAGGCCGTCGAGCCCGGTGGCGGGCCGGTCCGTCTCGGCCTCGACCGTCGTACGCGTCAGATGCCGCAGCTCGCTCAGCGACCCGGACTGCACGGCCTTGCCCAGCCGGACGATGCTGATCCGGTCGGCCAGTTTCTCCACCTGGGCCAGGATGTGGCTGGAGAGCAGCACGGTCCTGCCCGCGGCCTTCGCCTGCAGGATCACGTCCTGGAAGACCACCTCCATCAGGGGGTCGAGGCCGGAGGTCGGCTCGTCCAGGAGCAGCAGCTCCGCGTCGGAGGCCAGCGCGGCGACGATGGCCACCTTCTGGCGGTTGCCCTTCGAGTAGGCGCGGCCCTTCTTCGTCGGGTCGAGGTCGAAGCGCTCGATCAGCTCGTCGCGGCGCCGCTTGTCGGCCCCGCCGCGCAGACGCGAGAGCAGGTCGATGGCCTCGCCGCCCGTGAGGCCCGGCCACAGCTCCACGTCGCCGGGCACGTAGGCCAGGCGCCGGTGCAGCTCCACGGCGTCGTGCCACGGATCCTTCCCGAGCAGCTGGGCGGCGCCCGTATCGGCCCGGAGCAGGCCCAGCAGGACCCGGATGGTGGTGGACTTCCCGGCGCCGTTGGGTCCGAGGAAGCCGTGGACCTCGCCGGCTTCGACGGTGAGGTCGAGGCCGTCCAGTGCGCGTGTCCGTCCGAACGACTTGTGCAGTCCGGACACCGTGATTGCCTTCGTCATGTTTCTGAAAGTACGTTGACTTCACAAAGTTGTGAAGTTAAGGAAGCGTATAAAGTTGGGGCGTGATCGGAGCAGAGGAGGCGGCGGAGGCCATGGCCAGCGGGACCGGGGAACCCGGGAGCACGGCGGAGAGCGCGGGCGCCGGACGGGACGAGGGCGCCGTGTCCCGCTTCGTCGAGCGCTTCGCGGCCGAGATGAACGAGGCGGGGATGCAGCGGATGGCCGCGCGCGTCTTCGCGGCGCTCCTCGCGGACGACGACGCCTCCATGACCTCGGCGGACCTCGGGCGGCAGCTGCAGATCAGCCCGGCCGCCGTGTCGGGTGCGATCAACTACCTCACCCAGGTCAGCATGGTGGGCCGCGAGCGGGACCCCGGCTCACGCCGCGACCGCTACCGCCTGCACGACGAGATCTGGTACGCCACCTTCGCCAACCGTGACCAGGTGCTGACCCGCTGGGAGCGCACGCTGAAGGACGGTGCGCGCTCCCTCGGCGAGGACACCCCGGCGGGAGCGCGCCTCGCGGAGACGGCGGAGTTCTTCGAGTTCATGCAGACGGAGCTGGTCGGCGTCCTGGACCGTTGGCGCGAGAGCCGCAAGACCTCGGGCTGAGGCCCTGGGCCGAGGTCTCAGGCGCCCGCCGCGGGAAGCACCAGCCCCCAGGCGCCCGCCCGTACGGTCCATGTGCGGGTCCTGACGGGACCCGCGACCTGTATGTCCGCCCGGTAGCGGAAGTCGGGCCCGGAGACCGTGACCGCCTTGGCCTCCGCCGTGTGGGCCGTGCCGGAGGCCGTGCGGATCACCACGTCGGCAAGACCTCCGTCGCCCTGGGCGGTCACCGAGACGCCCTCGACCGGCCGGTCCAGGTCGTTCAGCAGGACCCCGTCCGCCTCGACCCTCAGCCGGTGGGAGCGGGAGGGGCCCGACGACGAGGGCGGGGCGGGGCGGACCAGCGAGGCCACCAGGGTGCGGCAGGTGTCCCACACCGTGTGGGGCGGGCCAGGTGAGGGCCAGGCCGCGGGGATGCGCAGCTCGCCGAGGACGACCCCGTCGCTGTCGTCGACGAGCAGGTCCAGCCGGCGCACGGCCCCGTCGAGCGCGGTACGCGCCGCCGCGACCGCGCCCCGGGGCACGCCGAGCGCGTGGGCGAGTTCCAGCGTGTGCGCCGCGCCGACCGGGATCAGGGAGAGCGCGCTGTCGGCCAGCTCCCGCTCCCGGTGGAGCTGGGACACCGCCCGCAGCAGCGCGTGGTCGTCGCCGACGACGACCGGGCGCCTGGAACCCCGCCGGTGCAGGGCCCTGGCGAACTCGTCGGGGCCGTCCGCGAAGCAGATCTTGGCGTGCGCGCCGGCGCTCAGCACATCCTTCGCGATGCGCACGGACTCGCCGTCGTAGCGGCGGGCAAGGGGGTCGATGAGCACGAGTAGCTGGTGGTCGCCGTCGCCGGGGGGCTCTGCAGCCGACACCTCGGTCCTTCCTCGGGTAGCATCTTGGTGCAAGAGCCCCTTGCGCTATTGCGCCAGGGGCTTCGTCTATTCCGGGGCACCCGGTTCGACGGCTCAGGCTTTGCCGTACATCGTCGTGCGGCAGGTACGACCTTTACGTACGCCCCCTGACCTTGGACATGCCCCGCCCGGAAGGGGTGTACGCCTGTGCCCGCACTTGTGCTGCTCGGTGCTCAGTGGGGTGACGAGGGCAAGGGGAAGGCCACCGACCTCCTCGGTGGATCCGTTGACTATGTGGTGCGTTACCAGGGCGGCAACAATGCCGGCCACACGGTTGTCGTAGGCGACCAGAAGTACGCACTGCATCTCCTCCCCTCCGGAATCCTTTCGCCGGGGTGTACCCCGGTCATCGGTAACGGTGTCGTCGTCGACCCGGCGGTCCTGCTCTCCGAGCTGAGCGGTCTGAACGAGCGAGGCGTCGACACGTCCAAGCTCCTGATCAGTGGCAACGCTCATTTGATCACTCCGTACAACGTCACCGTCGACAAGGTGACGGAACGCTTCCTCGGTAAGCGCAAGATCGGCACGACCGGGCGCGGTATCGGCCCGACGTACGCCGACAAGATCAACCGCGTGGGCATCCGCGTCCAGGACCTCTACGACGAGTCGATCCTGGAGCAGAAGGTCGAAGCGGCGCTGGAGCAGAAGAACCAGCTCCTCGCCAAGGTCTTCAACCGGCGCGCGATCGAGGCCGACAAGATCGTCGAGGAGATGCTCCAGTACGCGGAGCAGATCAAGCCGTACGTCGCCGACACGACGCTGATCCTGAACGACGCCATCGACGAGGGCAAGGTCGTCCTCTTCGAGGGCGGCCAGGGCACTCTGCTGGACGTCGACCACGGCACGTACCCCTTCGTCACCTCGTCGAACCCGACCGCGGGCGGCGCCTGCACCGGTTCCGGCGTGGGCCCGACGAAGATCAGCCGGGTCATCGGCATCCTCAAGGCCTACACCACCCGCGTCGGTGCCGGCCCCTTCCCGACCGAACTTCTCGACGAGGACGGCGAGGCGCTGCGCCGGATCGGCGGCGAGCGCGGTGTCACCACCGGCCGTGACCGTCGCTGCGGCTGGTTCGACGCCCCGATCGCGCGGTACGCGACCCGGGTCAACGGCCTCACCGACTTCTTCCTCACCAAGCTGGACGTGCTGACCGGCTGGGAGCAGATCCCGGTGTGCGTGGCGTACGAGATCGACGGCAAGCGCGTCGAGGAGCTCCCGTACAGCCAGACCGACTTCCACCACGCGAAGCCGGTCTACGAGATGCTGCCGGGCTGGTCCGAGGACATCACGAAGGCCAAGACCTTCGGCGACCTGCCGAAGAACGCGCAGGCCTACGTGAAGGCGCTGGAGGAGATGTCAGGCGCCCCGATCTCGGCGATCGGTGTCGGCCCCGGCCGTACCGAGACCATCGAGATCAACTCCTTCCTGTAGGAGATCTCTCGGCGCGACGGCCGGACCTTCCCCCGTGGAAGGTCCGGCCGTCGCTGTCGCCAGGGGCGGTGCGGGCGCCCGTCAGGGGAGCTGCCGGAGGAACGCGAACACGAACAGCGCCCCGGCGGCGGAGCAGACGAGCACCGCCGGCAGCACCCAGCCGGGCCTGTGCTCCCCGCGCAGGGGCGCCGTCAGCCGCTCCTGCAGCCGGGCGACGCCGTGGAGCGCGGAGACCGTGGCGACGGCGCAGGGGGCGGCGACGGCGAAGTGCGCGAGCCAGGCTCCCGCCCTGCCCGGGCCGCCCCAGGAGTGGTCGTAGGGGCCCTGGTCCACGAATCCGTAGAACGGCCCGCGGGCCACGGCCATCAGGAGCACGGCGGCCAGGACCAGGGAGAGCGCGCCCAGCAGCACGGTCGCCACGGCGTGGCCGGCCGCTCGTGCGGCTCCCGGACGCGGTGCGCCGGGCCCCGCGTCAGCCCGTAGCAGGGAGCGCGCGGACCCGCCGCGGCCCGCGGCTGCCGCGGCGAGCGCTGCCACCCCGCGGGGCAGCAGGGTGACCGAGGCCCAGGTGCTGAGCGCGATGCGGCGTGCGGTGAGGGGCATCCGTCGGGTGTTCATGGGCGCGGATGCTAGGAGCGGGTCCGGCGGCGCCGCCAGATACCAGGGTGCTGTCCCCGCCCCCTACCCCGGTACGGCTCAGCCCTCCCCGCAGAGCCGCATCCCCTTCGGGGTCGCGCAGGGCAGGTGGCCGTTGGTGCGCATGATCTCCTCGCCGTAGTTGTCGAGGTAGTTCAGGAAGCCGGCCACCAGGGATTCCGCGGGCGGTGATCCGTAGGTGTACGCGTACTCGATCTCCTGGTACGGATAGCCGCCGGCACCGATCGTGTCGACGGACGGGGTGGTGCCGTCGATGGCCGTCCGGTGGGCCCCGTCGGGCACTTCGCCGTTCCGCAGTTCGGTGTAGCCGATCGCGCCGTCCAGCTCGGCGACTTCGGACAGGACCTGCTCCGTGCCGTCGAGTTCGCACCGCATGACCGGGGCGTCGGCGTAGTCCTTGGTGGTGCAGTCGCGCGAGGAGGTGGCGAGCTCGTTGGTGTTCAGGACGCGGCGCTGGAAGACCTCGCGGGTACCGGAGTTGGCGTCCCGGCTGACGAGGCGGATCTCCAGGTCGGGGCCTGTCTCGACGATCTCGTTCCAGTTGCGGATCTCGCCACGGTAGATCCCTCTGATCTGGTCGAGGGACAGGTCCTTCACCGGCACCGTGTCGTTGACCACGAGGGAGAACAGCGAGATAGCGACAGGCTTCCCGTGCAGCTTGGTGAGAGCGGCGGGCCTGGGGCCGTCGGACAGGGCGATCATGGCGGGCGAACCGGCCGGTCCGGCCTTCGCACCCAGGGCGTCGAGCTTCCGCACCCCGGCGTTGCTGCCATGGATGTCGAGGCGGATCTCGGCGCCCTCGCACTCGTCCTCGTACTTCCCCTCCAGCTCCTCCAGGACCGGCTCGAAAGCGGTGGAGCCGGCGACCGTGAGGGTGCCCACGGCGCAGTCCATCGGGGGAGGGGAGTCGTCCCGTACGACGATGATGCCGGCGAGGGCGGTGACACAGGCGGTGAGGGCCACGGTGATGAGCCTGGCTCCCCGGCCGAAGATCGGGGGCTTTTCGTCGGGGCGGGCCGCCTTGTTCCGCTCCACCTTTCCGTCCCGGATGCTCCCGGTGACGGTGATCGGGCCGCCCACGTTCGAACCCGTGAGGAGGACCAGGAGCTTGAAGTGCTCGTTGCGGTTGAGCGGGACGCGCGGCAGCCAGATCAGGGAGCCGCTGTGCTGGACGGCGTCGTCCGGCGTGAAGGTGTCCATCAGGTGGTCGGCGCCCGGCGCGTGGGTCACGGCGATACCGCGTACGGTGCGGCCCGAGAATTCGACGGTGAGGCCCGGGTGCACGGCGCGCTGGGGGTAGTCGTCCTCGCCGATCGACTGCGAGCCGTCGTTCTCGATGCGCAGCAGGACCAGGGTGGCGTCGGCCATGCCCGGGGTCTCGTTGAAGAGGCCGACCCGCACATTGACCCTGCCCTGACTGACTCCGCTGCCTATCGGGGTGTCCATCTGCACGCGGTAGCCGATGCGCTTGCGGCGCGGGACACGGCGCTCGTACCAGAGCACACCCGCCGAGGTCAGGATGCCCAGCAGTGCGGTGAGGACGGCGACGACGTTCTCGGGGGTGAACAACGAATCCATGTTGCTCGCGCTCCCTCGTGGGTGCGGTGTGCCGGACGGCGTCACCGTAAGGCCGGGGGCCGTGGGGCAGGGGAGCCTCCGGATTCCTTCCGGTGAAGTTCGTCTTCTGTTCAACAAGATTGTGGTGGGGCGGAGTTGAGAGGCTCGACCCGATGGGCGAGTTCTGGTCTAGACCTTGACAGGTCCAGACCATCGGCGCTTGAGTGGCCCCAACCCCCCATGGCGGCGCTCGCTCAGCGCGGGCGCCGCGCCGAAGGAGTGATCACGTGGGCAAACGTGTCATGAGCCTGATCGCCGCGCTGGGCGCGGTCGTCGCGACGTTCGTCTTCCTCCCCGCCTCCACGGCATCGGCCGCCGCCTGCGCTCCGGCCTGGAGTGCCTCCTCCGTCTACACGGGCGGTGGAGCGGCCTCCTACGGCGGGCACAACTGGTCCGCGAAGTGGTGGACCCAGAACGAGCGGCCCGGCACGGCCGACGTCTGGGCCGACCAGGGAAGTTGTGGGTCCGGCGGCACGGAGGAGCCGAACCCCACGGGCTTCGTCGTGAGCGAGTCCCAGTTCAACCAGATGTTCCCGAACCGGAACTCCTTCTACACCTACAGCGGCCTCACCGCGGCCCTGAGCGCCTACCCCGGCTTCGCCAACACCGGCAGCGACACGGTCAAGAAGCAGGAGGCGGCGGCGTTCCTCGCCAACGTCAGCCACGAGACCGGTGGCCTGGTGCACATCGTGGAGCAGAACACCGCGAACTACCCGCACTACTGTGACACCAGCCAGTCCTACGGCTGCCCGGCCGGCCAGGCCGCCTACTACGGCCGTGGCCCGATCCAGCTCAGCTGGAACTTCAACTACAAGGCCGCCGGTGACGCGCTCGGCATCGACCTGCTCGGCAACCCCTGGCAGGTGGAGCAGAACGCGGCCGTCGCCTGGAAGACCGGTCTCTGGTACTGGAACACCCAGTCCGGCCCCGGCACCATGACCCCGCACAACGCCATCGTCAACGGTGCCGGCTTCGGCGAGACGATCCGCTCGATCAACGGCAGCATCGAGTGCAACGGCGGCAACCCCGCCCAGGTGCAGAGCCGCATCGACAAGTACCAGGCGTTCGTCCAGATCCTCGGCACCACGCCCGGCTCGAACCTGAGCTGCTGAACCCGGCCCCACCCCGGGGAGTGGGGGCGTGTCCGGCAGCGGCCGGGCACGCCCCCGATTCGTGCTCCGGGTCCGGTGGTTGGCAGGATCACCGGCCATGGACAAGGACAGCGACGCCACCCCTCCCACGACCACCGAGGGCCGGCTCGCCCTGATCGACAGCGTTCTCGCCCTGCCGTACCCCGCGGGGGAGGAGAGCGAGGACGACGGCGTGCGCAGCAGCGGGCCCGGACACCACCTGCTGATCCTGCGGGCGAGCCAGGACTTCTGGGACGACCGGTCGCCCGAGCTCGTCGAACCCGCCGAGCAGGAGATCGAGGACGAATTCAGCGTCCTGGCGACCGCGCTGAGCGGGCGGTGGGGCGAGCCGGAGACCGTCGACCTCTGGCCGTATCTGGAGGGGGACGAGGACGGCGTGCGCCGCGCCGTTCCCGAGCCGATGGGGCAGCTCTGCAATCTGGCGGGCAGCATGCAGGTCTGGCGTGTGCCCGGTGGCACGCGGTGGCTCGGCCTCTCCGTGGGGCAGGCCGATCCGGAATTCCCCATCTGGCTGCTGGCCGCCGTGGGGGAGACGTCGGCCCTCCCGGCGTGAGCGACCGCCCGCCGGTCGTCGCAGCCGCCTACCGCGTCAGAGCAGCGGCGGTTTCACGGACATCAGCAGGTGCTGGTGCGTGGCCGCCCCGGTGCCCTCCCCTCCGGTGATCATGGCGCGCTGTCCCGGCCCCATCAGCTCCATCCGGACGGTCGCGTCCTCGAAGGAGGACAGGGCGTCCATCAGATACGCGGGGTTGAAGGCCACCGTCATCTCCGTGTCGCCGGGCGAGGCCGTCGGCAGCCGCTGCGAGGCCACGTCGTCCTCGAACCCCGCCTGCAGCAGCACCGAGCCCTCCGGTCCGGCGGAGAAGGACATCTGGAGCGGGCTGCCCTCGTCCGCGACCACGGAGACCCGCTTGACTGCCTCCACCAGGCGGGCCCGGTCCAGCACCACGACCGCGGGGTCCGTCAGCGCGAACAACTTGTCGTGGCGCGGCAGTCTGCCGTCCAGCAGACGCACCGTCGTACGCGTCCCGGCGTGCTCGAACCCGACCGACCCCCCGTCCACGGCGACATCGACCTGCCCGGACCTGCCGAGCGACCGGGCGATCTCGGCCAGCCGGCGGGCCGACACCACGACATCGGCCGTCACGTCGGGCACCGTCGCCTTGAACGGCAGGGTGCGCACCGCGAAGCGGTACCGGTCCGTCGCCGCCAGCGTCATCGTGGAGCCGTCGAGCCCGAGGCGGATCCCGGTGAGCGTCGGCAGGGTGTCGTCCCGCCCCGAGGCCACCGCGACCTGCGCGACCGCCGAGGCGAACTCCCCGGCGTCCACCGCCCCGCGCACCTCCGGCAGGGACGGCAGGGCGGGGTAGTCGTCGAGGGGCAGGACCGAGAGGCCGAAGCGGGAGCCGTCTCCCGTGACCGTGAGGCGAGAACCCTCAACGGCGCACTCCACGGGCCCCTCGGGCAGCACCTTGCAGATGTCGAGCAGCCGCCGCCCCATGACCAGCACCTTCCCCGGACGGACCGTGTGCGCCTCCGTCTCGACGCGCGCGGAGGCCTCGAAGTCCAGTCCGGACACGAGGAGTCGGCCGACGTCCGCTTCCAGGAGGAGCCCGCCGAGGACGGGAACGGGGGAACGGGCGGGCAGCACTCGCGCCGCCCGGGAGACGGCATCGGTCAACACGCCACGTTCCATGCGGAATTCCATAGCAGGGGCCCTCTCCGGCGTACGACACGGTCGAGAACCACGCTAGGCGGCACCACTGACAGTCGCCGCGGACCGACGACAGCGACCACCCCCGTGAGCCGCTGCCGCCGTACCTTCCGGACGTCCCCCGACGTCCTCAGGCCCCCGGATCCGGGACGTCCTGACGTCCCCCGACGTCCCCCGAACGTCCCGGAACACGCTGGGGACTTTAGGTGGGCGGGACGGTGTGCGGGGAGATTCAAATCGCACTGTGTGGCCTCCGACGGGTATCAAACCGCACAGCCGGACCGGTACTCTGCACTCCGGTTTCGGGGAGGAACGGAGGACGCGTGCGTGCGCGTGAACGGGCCGACGACATACTGCTGATGTACCGGCTGGCGCGGACCGGCGGGTCGCCGGAGCTGCTGCGCAGGCTGGCCCAGCGGGCCGAGGGCTGGGCCGGGATCCTGGACGGGGGCGGCACGGTGCTCCAGGCCGTCGCCGGGAACGTCCGGTGGCCCGGACACGAGGCCGCCGGACTCGCCGCCCGGGCGGCGCGGGAACTGACGGCCCGGAGCGCCGGCTCGTACGCCCTCGACACCGACGAGTGCTCCGCGCTGCTGCTTCCCCTCGACCGGACACCCGAAACCGACGGCGCGGTCCTCGCTCTCGTGGCGCCCAAACCGCTGCCCGGCGGACTGACCACGCTCATGGCCGACGCGGTGATGCCGCTGGCGCTGTCCTGGGCGTCGGAGAGCGTCGAACGCAAACGGCGGCGGGTGGACCTCGCGGAGTCCCGGGGCCGCGAGGCCGTGCTGCATCTGCTGATGACGGGCCAGCTCTCCATCGCCCACCAGGTGGCGGGCGCCCTGCGGCCGAAGCTCCCCGATCCCGTACGCGTCTGCGTCGTCGAATGCTCCGGCGGACTGCGGGACGAGGTGGCACGGATCTGTACGGACGTCTCCGGCGGCCGTACCTGGATCGTGCGCTGCCCGGTCTACGCCCGGCATCTGATCCTGATCGTGCCGGCGGACGAGGAAGCGGAGGCGGAGGGGCCGGAGAGCGGGCGCACACTCGGGCTGGCCGTCGCCGGGCTCGTGGACGACTGCGTCGTGGGCGTCAGCGAGGAAGTGCGGCTGCCCGACACGGCGACCGCCTATCAGCAGGCCTTCCACGCCCTCGCCGTCGCCCGTGGGCTTCCCGGACGCCACGCCAGATTCGGCGCCGCCCCGGGGCCCGCGCTGGTGGCCGGCGCCGCCGGTGCGCGGTGGGCCGACGCCCTGCTCGCCCCCCTCCTCGCCCATCTGCCGCGCCGTTCGCAGGACCCGGGCAGTCAGGAGCTGTCGGCGACCGTCGCGTCCTGGCTGGCCTTCTCCTCCCATGCCACCCAGCACCTGAAGATCCACCGCAACACCCTGGCCGCCCGCCTCAAGCTCGTCGGCGAACTCCTCGGCCTGGACCTGAACCGGGTGTCGGACCAGGCCGCCGTCGACCTGGCGCTGCGGATCAGGGCCACTCCGGCCCTGCACCGCTCCGGCCCCGCGGGACCCGCGGCGGCCGAGGACCTCGACGCGGTCCTGGGCGCCCCGGGAGTCCAGGACTGGGCCGTCCAGCAGCTGCGGATTCTCGCCCGGGCCGGACCCATGGCCGAGGAGACGCTGCGGACGTGGCTGCGCTGCGAGGCCCAACTGAGCCCGACCGCCGCCGAACTGGGTATCTCCGTGCCCGGTGCGCGCAAACGCCTCACCCGGCTCGAGGAGTCGCTGTGCCGGTCGCTGCTCCAGACACCCAGCGCGCGGTACGACCTGTGGCTCGCGTTCCGGGCGGTCGACCTCGCGGCGTGAGCCGGACGGTGCTCCTCGCGGCGTGAGCCGGAGCGGTCCCGGACCGCTCAGCCTGTTTTCGTGTACGTCAGGCTCTGGCCGGTGGCGGTGATCTCGCGGCGCAGGGAGCCGTCGGGCAGCAGCGTCAGGACGGTGGGCTCCCCAGGGGTGCACGACGACTGCGGTTCGCCCTCGGCGACCCGGGAGGGGCCGATGCGGACCGGCCCGCCGGAGGAGGGCTCGCTCGCCAGGTCGGCCTGGAACACGCAGCGGTAGGAGCCACCGGTGTCGAGCGGGCCCTCGGCGGTGAGGGACAGGACCGTGTCTCCCACTTCGCCCTGCCGCACGACGAGTCGGCGGGTGGACGCTCCCACGCCGCCCTCGACGGTCCCGGACCAGGTGCCCAGGAATCCGGCCGGGACGGTGCCGTCGTCGCCGGTGCCGTCCTCGCCCGTGCCGTCGGAGTTCGTCTCGTCGGAGTTCGTGCCGTCCGGGCTGCTGCCGCCCGCTGCGGAGCCGTCGGCGGAAGGGGAGACGCTGCCGGTCGGGGACGCCGTGGGGTCGCCGTCCCCGCTCCGCATGAAGGCGTAGACCCCCCAGCCCGCCCCCACCGCGACGATCAGGGCGACGGCCACCAGCAGCAGGGTGGAGCCCGCCCTGCGGCGCTCGGGTGCGGGCGGGACGAAGCCGCCCGGCGGGCCGTACGGGGGTGTGGGCCCGTATCCGTAGGCGGGGGCGGGCTGTTGCGGGTAGCCGTACGACGCCCGCTGCGGCACCGGGACGGGCGGCCCGACCGCCGTGGGAAGCCCGTGCGTGGCGCCGGGAGGCCGTACCGGCGGGGGCGGAGCGGGCGTGGTGGGGGCGGCGGGCGGCACGGGCGCCGGCGGCACGGGCGCGGGCGGCGCCGCTCGCGGGCCCTCCGCGGGGCCCTCCTCCGGGTCCTCGGAGTCCAGCAGCTCCACGGCGTGCCGGCCCAGCTGGGCGATCAGCGCGCCCGGAAGCCACGGCTCCGCCGTGTCCGTGTCGCCGAGCCGCTCCCGGACGCTGTCCGTGGAGGGCCGCGCGGCCGGGTCTTTCGCCAGGCAGTCCCGGATGAGCTCGACCAGGTCGACGGGTACGCCGGTGAGGTCGGGATCCTCCTGCGCGATCCGGAACATCAGCGCGTGGACCCCGCTGTCCGCCACACCGAACGGCAGTCGGCCGGTGACGGCGTACGCCAGCACGGAGCCGAGGCAGAACACATCGCACGCGGGCGTCACGCGCTCGCCCCGCACCTGCTCGGGCGACATGAATCCGGGGGAGCCGATCATCGCGCCGGTGCGGGTCAGGCCGCCGTCACCGACGGTCTCCAGGGCCCGGGCGATCCCGAAGTCGATGACCCGGGGGCCGTCGATCGTCATCAGGACGTTGGACGGCTTCAGGTCACGGTGGATCAGCCCGGCCCGGTGGATGTCCTGGAGGGCGCCTGCGAGCCCGGCGCCCAGGATGCGGACGGAGCGCTCGGGGAGCGGACCGTACGCCCCTGATTCGGCCACCGGGGCGCCGGGAAGGCCCGAGACGATGCGGTGGAGCGAGGGACCCGCGACGTAACCGGTGGCCACCCACGGCACCGCTGCGTCCACTCCGGCGTCGAGCACCGGCGCGGTCCAGGAACCGCCGACCCGCCGGGCGGCCTGTACCTCCGCCCGGAAACGGTCGCGGAAGTGCTGCAGTTCGGCGAGCTCGGGGCGGACCAGTTTGATGGCGACGGTGCGGCCCCGGTCCGAACGGGCCAGGAACACCTGACCCATGCCGCCGGCGCCGAGGCGCCCCAACAGCCGGTAGCTGCCGATGCGTTGCGGATCGCCGGAGCCCAGCTTCTCCATGGTGCGCTTCCTCCCCCGTACGGCCGTGGCGGACCGTAGGTCGAGAATAGCGGCGCGGGTGCCCGGGGACCGCCCTTCAGCCCCCGGTGGATTCCCTCTGCTGTCCGGCCGGGGACGACAGGGTGTCCAGGGCGTCCGAGAGCCGCTCCAGCACCTGGACGGTCCGCGCGAACTCCTCCTCGCCCAACGCCTCGGCCAGCCGCGCCGCGAACTCCGTGTGGGCGGGGGTGATCCGGCTCACCGCCGTCCGGCCCTCCTCGGTGGGCCGGAGCAGCTTGGCCCTCCGGTGGGCCGGGTTCGCGACGTATTCGGCGAGGCCCCGGTCGACCAGCAGGTCGGCGATCCGCTGCACGCTCTGCCGGGTGATCCCCATCGCGCGGGCGATGCCCGACACGGGAAGCGGCTCGGCCAGGACCGCGCCGAGGACCTGCCACCGGGCCGCCGTGAGCCCGGCGGGCCCGGCCAGCTCCTCGGCGACGGCCAGGAACCGGCCGTTGAGCCGGAACACCCCGATCGCGGTGCGACTGAGCAGGGAGGGGGTGTCGGTGTCCGCCGTACCGCTCATCCGTTCAGCTCCTCGTAGGCGCTCGCGTCCGAGTCGTGGAAGAGCCGGTACCAGGCGTCCAGCTTCTTCGGTCCGAACACCCCGAGCAGCTCGAAGATCTCGCGGGCGAAGGCGACCGGCTCGGTCGGCCCCGCCGTGACGAGAGCGCCGCGCGACGTCCCGCCGGCGTCCGTCACCGCGTCGGCCTCCACGTAGTGCGCGCCGCCCGCGTATCCCGTGGCGGCGAGATAGAAGGAGACGGCGCTCGTGTGGGAGCGGTCGTCGAGCAGCCCCTCGCGGGCCAGCCCCGCGGTCGCCCCGCAGATGGCCGCCACGGGCACACCGGCGTCCAGGAAGTCCCGTGCCGCGCGGGCGAAGGGGGCGAGCGTGTCGCCGGTGTCCCAGAGTGAGGCGCCGGTGAGGATCAGCAACTCGCTGTCGCCGGGCGCCAGGTCGGCGAGTGCCAGGTCGGGCCTGATGCGCATCCCACCCATGGTGGTGACGGGCGCGGTGGTGAGGCCGACGGTCCGCACGGTGTGGCCGTGGTCGGTGAGCTGGGCCGTGGCGAAGCCCGGCTCCCAGTCGGCGAAGGTGTCGTAGACGGCCAGGTGGACGCTCGTGCCGGTCATGGTGACCTCCGTCGGGGGACTGGCGGGAACCTCGCGTATTCGAGCCCTATGACAGAAGGCTGTCATAACGACAGCATGCTGTCAAATTGCTGGCCGGTTGCGGCCGTGAACCCGACACCCTGCCGAGCCGTGCGGCCCACGCCATACACAGTGGCCATGGAGGACGCCCCGCGCCGCCGCATACGCTCGCCGTATGAGCACCGATGCCCCTCGCGCCCCGTACATCGACTCCGCAGCGGGCGCGGCCGTGAAGGCCGCCGACCGCGCGCACGTGTTCCACTCCTGGTCCGCCCAGGGCCTGATCGACCCGCTCGCCGTCGCCGGCGCCGAGGGGGCGTACTTCTGGGACTACGACGGCAACCGCTACCTGGACTTCACCAGCGGTCTCGTCTTCACCAACATCGGCTACCAGCACCCCACCGTCGTCGCGGCGATCCAGGAACAGGCGGGCAGGCTCGCCACCTTCGCCCCCGCCTTCGCTGTCGAGGCGCGTTCGGAGGCGGCACGCCTCATCGCCGAGCGCACCCCCGGCGACCTGGACAAGATCTTCTTCACCAACGGCGGCGCCGAAGCCGTCGAGAACGCCGTCCGCATGGCCCGGCTGCACACCGGGCGCCACAAGGTGCTCTCCGCCTTCCGCTCGTACCACGGCGCCACCGCCACGGCGATCAACCTCACCGGCGACCCGCGCCGCTGGGCGTCCGACACCGGTTCGGCGGGGGTCGTCCGTTTCTGGGCGCCGTTCCTCTACCGGTCCCCGTTCTACGCGCAGACCGAGGCCGAGGAGTGTGCCCGCGCGCTCCAGCACCTCGAGGACACGCTCGCCTTCGAGGGCCCGGCGACCGTCGCGGCCGTCGTCCTGGAGACGATCCCCGGCACGGCGGGCATCATGACGCCGCCGCCCGGCTATCTCGCGGGCGTCCGCGAGATCTGCGACCGGCACGGGATCGTGTTCGTGCTGGACGAGGTGATGGCCGGTTTCGGGCGCACCGGGAAGTGGTTCGCCGCGGACCACGACGGCGTCGTACCGGACCTGATGACGTTCGCGAAGGGCGTCAACTCCGGTTACGTGCCGCTCGGCGGCGTCGCGATCAGCGCCGAGATCGCCGCCACCTTCGAGACCCGGCCCTACCCCGGCGGGCTCACCTACTCCGGCCACCCGCTGGCCTGCGCCGCGGCCGTCGCGACGATCGGCGTGATGGAGGACGAGAAGGTCGTCGAGAGCGCGGCACACCTCGGTGAGCACGTGCTCGGCCCCGGTCTGCGCGAGCTCGCCGAACGCCATCCGTCCGTCGGCGAGGTGCGGGGACTGGGCGCCTTCTGGGCGCTCGAGCTGGTCCGCGACAGGGAGACCCGCGAGCCCCTGGTCCCGTACAACGCGACCGGTGAGGCCAACGCCCCGATGGCGGCCTTCGGCGCGGCCTGCAAGAAGCACGGTCTCTGGCCCTTCATCAACATGAACCGCACCCACGTCGTCCCCGCGTGCAACATCACCGAGGCCGAGGCGAAGGAGGGCCTCGCGGCCCTGGACGCGGCCCTCTCGGTCGCCGACGAGCACACGCTGTAGAGCAGGCGCGTGCGCGGTGTGAGCGGCCCGGACGTGGCGCAGTCCCCCGTCCGGCGGTCGGTCTAAGGTGACCCAAGCCGAGAACGGGAGGGGGCGCCATGGGGGCGAGCGGAGGTGTGACCCGCAGTACGCTGCGGCAGCAGATCGCCGACGCACTGCGTGACGAGGTGCTCGCCGGGCGTCTGCGGCCGCGGGTGGAGTTCACCGTCAAGCAGATCGCCGAGCAGTACGGGGTGTCCGCGACGCCCGTCCGGGAAGCGCTCTTCGATCTCTCCGCGCAGGGACTCCTCGAATCCGACCAGCACCGCGGCTTCCGCGTCCGCGAGTTCTCCGTCGCCGACTACCGGGCGATGGTGGAGGCGCGCGCGCTGGTCATAGACGGAGTGTTCCGGCGGATCTTCGACGGCTCCGGTTCGGCGCCCGCCGTGATCGGCGCGCACCGGGCCGCTCTCGTCTCCGTACGCCGCCGGGGCGAGGAGGCGGCACGGGCGGCGCGCAGCGGCGACCTCGACATCCTCATCGGCTACGACCTGCGGTTCTGGCGGGAGCTCGGTGCCGTCATCGGCAACGCCTACATCAACGACTTCCTGCAACGCCTGCGGATGCAGGCCTGGGCCTTCGCGGTCCCCTACCTGCGCGGGGACGGCGACGTGAGCGACTGGCTGTGGAACGGCCACCAGGAGCTGGTGGAGGCGATCACCGCCGCCGACGGGCCGGCCGTACGCGCGGTGCTGGACGGCTACTACACCCACGGGCTGGACTGGGCGGACCGGCTTGCCGCCGACGACCCCCCGCACCCGGGCCACACCTGAGCGCGTGCCGCTCCGACGCGGACCGCGGCCGGCCCGCACCCTGTGCGCGGGGTCGCGGCCGCATTACGCTGTCCCGACCATCGCACGAACCCGTTGGAGAGCGAGACTTCGTGGCCTGTGACCTGTGGCTGGTCCCCCTCGTCGATGTGCTGTGCCACAGCCCCGACAATCCGTTCGCCGAAGAGATCGCCGTCTACGACAAGGCGTTGACCGAGGCGGGGCTGCCGCCCGTGCCGGTCTACGCCTACATGCCAGGACTCACCGGGGACGTCGCCCCGGTCGCGGGCTTCGACTACGACGCCCTGCACTTCCTGCGCCGCGCCTACCTGCTCCAGCTGAGCGGCCTCGCCGTCACGCCCGTCGACGAACTGGGCGGGGACTACGAGCAGTTGCTGGAGATGTTCGAGCAGAGCGCACAGGAGTCCCACCTGGTCTGGCACTACGACCACGCGGGAGCGTATGTCCCGGTGGACTTCCCCCGGCCGCTCGCCGACGACCAGCTCCTGGAGGGTGGCGGCCCGCTGGGCTCCTCCCACGGTCTGCTGCGCGAGCTGGAGTTCGTGGCCCCGTCCATCGGCATCGACCCGGCCAACCCGCCGGCCGCCCCCCTTCCGCCCGCCGGTCCCACCTCGCTTGAGGAGCCGGCCGCTCCCGTCCCGTACGACGAGAACCCGTTCGCCCGGGAGCGGCACGTCTGGCTGGGTCTGCACGCGGCGGCCACCCGCAGCCTCGCGCAGGGCTCGATGATCATCTTCAGCTGACCGGCGCCGGCCGCCCTGCCTCCTCGGCGGGGCGGCTCCGGCTTCAGCGGGGCGGCTCCGGCGGCCGCTGGCGCGGCATGTTCGGCCGGACCGCCGCAGGCATGGTGAGCCGGCCGGGTGCGAACCCCGGCTCGGGGCGGCCGCCGGGCCCGCCCGTCACGAGCGACTGCATGCCCATGGGCGCGGGCCCGGCCCGGAACTCCACCATCCAGTCCGCCGTCTCCATGCGGACGAGCTCGGTGACGTCCTCGGAGAAGCGCCGCAGCACTCCCAGGCACCGCTCTGCGGCCTCGCTGGCGGTCCCCTCCGTCGGCCCGAGCACCTCGCGGACGCACTCGGAGGACCAGTCGAACTGGAGCACCTGCAGGCGCCGCTGCACGGCCTGTGCCGTCGCGAGGTTCCTTATCCAGCCGGAGGTCAGGCCGAAGTACCGGTCGCACGCCATGCACGCGGCGCCCAGCAGCAGCGACAGATAGCCCCAGCCGGCCGACCCGTGCAGCTCCCCGGTCAGATCGAGCAGCGGGAGGGCCGCGCCCGCGACCACCCCGGCCGCCGTGCCGAGCCGGAGCAGCCTGGCCGTGCGCCGCTTGCGGACCCGGTCACGCAGATACCAGTCGGCGGTCTCCATGGCACCGGCCTCGACCCACCGGTAGAGCTCGTCGAGCCGCTCGGCGGGTTCACCCCAGTCGCCGAGGGGGAAGGCGCGGCCGGTCAGGTCCCGGGGGCTCGAACCGGACCGTTCGGTTCCGGTGCCTGCACCGGATCCCGCGCCGGACTCCTTGCGGGGCGGCCCCTCGGGCTGCATCTCCGGCTGACTCACCGCGGCACTCCTCTGCACTCTGCGTTCGGCGCGTATCGACGCGGATCGGCACGGTTCTCGGTCACGGAGGGGGTCGGTGTCCGGCATATGACCGGGGCCCCACCCGTGTAACTCTGCGTTACCTTCACTATGCGTATGGGTACGGATACGCATGCTCTTCCTACCGCCGAATGGTGGGCCGCGGGGTCGAAATCGCGGGATTCCCGCCTGGGCATGGCCTCTGGTCAGGTATAGGAGCACGGCAGGCACTTTTCAGAACTCACCCGAAAGAGTTGGTCCCCGGCGGGTGGGGCGCGGCGTCGGGCGAACACGTAGGCTCGGCATACCGAAACAATCCGTCGTCGAAGTGCCAGGAGTGACCGTGATTCCCGGTGGTGGCCAGCCCAACATGCAGCAGCTGCTCCAGCAGGCCCAGAAGATGCAGCAGGATCTTGCCGAGGCCCAGGAGGAGCTGGCCAGGACCGAGGTCGACGGACAGGCGGGCGGTGGTCTCGTGAAGGCCACCGTGACCGGGTCCGGCGAGCTCCGCGCCCTGGTGATCGATCCCGGAGCGGTGGACCCGGAGGACACCGAGACGCTCGCCGACCTCGTGGTCGCGGCGGTCCAGGCGGCGAACGAGAACGCCCAGCAGCTCCAGCAGCAGAAGCTGGGCCCGCTGGCCCAGGGCCTGGGTGGCATGCCGGGTCTCCCGTTCTGACCCTGTAGCTACCCACCCGTACCGGATACGGTACGAGCAGGAAAAAGGAGAGGCGTTCCGTTGTACGAAGGCGTGGTTCAGGAGCTGATCGACGAGCTGGGCAGGCTGCCGGGCGTCGGTCCCAAGAGCGCGCAGCGGATCGCCTTCCACATCCTGCAGGCCGAGCCCACCGACGTACGCCGTCTGGCCCATGCCCTCCTCGAGGTCAAGGACAAGGTCCGCTTCTGCGAGATCTGCGGCAACGTCGCGCAGCAGGAGCAGTGCGGCATCTGCCGCGACGCGCGCCGTGACCGCTCGGTCATCTGCGTGGTCGAGGAGCCCAAGGACGTCGTGGCGATCGAGCGGACCCGTGAGTTCCGGGGCCGCTACCACGTGCTCGGCGGCGCGATCAGCCCGATCGAGGGCGTCGGCCCCGACGATCTGCGCATCAGGGAGCTGCTGGCCCGGCTCGCGGACGGCTCCATCACGGAGCTGATCCTGGCGACCGACCCCAACCTGGAGGGCGAGGCCACCGCGACGTACCTCGCCCGGATGGTCAAGCCGATGGGCCTGCGGGTCACACGGCTGGCCAGCGGGCTGCCCGTGGGCGGCGACCTGGAGTACGCGGACGAGGTCACCCTCGGCCGTGCCTTCGAGGGGAGGCGGCTGCTCGATGTGTGACCCGGCATCTGACTGCGGCTTTATGTGCGGCGGCGCTATGTTCTACCCACCGTTCGCGACCGTGCCCACGGGAGGTCCCCTCGATGTCTGACGCCACGCTGAACTCCGTCACGCAAAATCCGGACGACTTCGCCGTCCAGATCGCGGACCAGATCAAGACCTTCATCGTCGCGGTCACCGAGGTGTCCAAGGCCGAGGAGCCCGAGGAGGCCGTCCCGGTCCTGCTCCTCCAGGTCTCCCAGCTCCTGCTGGCCGGCGGGAGACTCGGCGCGTACGAGGACATCCTCCCGGACGAGCGCTACGAGCCGGACCTGGGCGCCGAGCCGGACGCCGACGGGCTGCGTGAGCGCTTCGCGGAGCTCCTGGAGCCCATCGACGTCTACTCCGAGGTCTTCGACCCGTACGAGCCCCGCAAGGCGCCCGTACCCCACCGCATCTCCGACGACCTGGCCGACCTGGTCACGGACCTCGGCCACGGGCTCGCGCACTACGAGGCGGACCGCACGGCGGAGGCCATGTGGTGGTGGCAGTTCTCGTACTTCTCCAACTGGGGCTCCACCGCGTCCTCGGCCCTGCGCGCGCTCCAGTCGCTGATCGCCCACATCCGGCTGAACCAGCCGCTCCAGGAGCTCGACGGCCTGGACATCGACCAGGACCCGGGCGACGGGGACCTGGCCGAGGAGGCGGGGCGTGTGATGGCCGAGGAGATCGCGGGGCCGCTGGGCCTGCGGCCGGTCCTGTAACGGTCCTCCGTGGCTTGTGCGACGGCTGAGCCTGTTGTGTCCTGGGACACAAAGAGGCGTGCGGACCGGGGCAGTGGGCAACAGCCCGGTACGAGCAGTTCGGAGCGACATGCCGTTCCGGGTGGTGGGCGGGACATCTCACCATCCGGTACCGACGGGTTGATTCCGGACTGCTCGTTAAACTGAGCCGACCGCACCATTATTGAGCGAGGAGCGCACGTGGGCCTTGTCGTGCAGAAGTACGGAGGCTCCTCCGTAGCCGATGCCGAAGGCATCAAGCGTGTCGCCAAGCGAGTCGTGGACGCCAAGAAGAACGGCAACCAGGTGGTTGTCGTGGTGTCCGCGATGGGCGACACGACGGACGAGTTGATCGATCTCGCCGAGCAGGTATCCCCGATGCCTGCCGGGCGTGAGTTCGACATGCTGCTGACCGCCGGAGAGCGGATCTCCATGGCCCTCCTGGCGATGGCGATCAAAAACCTGGGCCACGAGGCCCAGTCGTTCACGGGCAGCCAGGCCGGTGTCATCACCGACTCGGTCCACAACAAGGCGCGCATCATCGATGTCACGCCCGGCCGCATCCGGACCTCGATCGACGAGGGCAACATCGCCATCGTCGCCGGGTTCCAGGGTGTCAGCCAGGAGGGCAAGAACATCACGACCCTCGGTCGCGGTGGCTCCGACACGACCGCTGTCGCGCTGGCCGCCGCGCTGGACGCCGAGGTCTGTGAGATCTACACCGATGTGGACGGTGTCTTCACCGCCGACCCCCGGGTCGTGAAGAAGGCCCAGAAGATCGACTGGATCTCCTTCGAGGACATGCTGGAGCTGGCGGCCTCCGGCTCCAAGGTGCTGCTGCACCGCTGCGTCGAGTACGCCCGCCGTTACAACATCCCGATCCACGTCCGCTCGTCCTTCTCCGGACTGCGCGGCACCTGGGTCAGCAACGAGCCGCAAGGGGACCAGCAGGTGGAGCACGCCATCATCTCCGGAGTCGCCCACGACGTCTCCGAGGCCAAGGTCACGGTCGTCGGGGTTCCCGACAAGCCGGGCGAGGCCGCAGCGATCTTCCGCGCCATCGCGGACGCGGAGATCAACATGGACATGGTGGTGCAGAACGTCTCCGCCGCCTCGACCGGTCTCACGGACATCACGTTCACCCTGCCCAAGACCGAGGGCCGCAAGGCCATCGACGCCCTGGAGCGCAGCCGCGCCGGCATTGGCTTCGAGTCCCTGCGCTACGACGACCAGATCGCCAAGATCTCCCTCGTCGGCGCGGGTATGAAGACCAACCCCGGTGTCACCGCGGGCTTCTTCGAGGCGCTGTCCGACGTCGGTGTGAACATCGAGCTGATCTCGACGTCCGAGATCCGCATCTCGGTGGTCACCCGTGTCGACGACGTCAACGAGGCCGTGCGCGCCGTGCACACCGCCTTCGGACTCGACAGCGACTCCGACGAGGCCGTCGTCTACGGGGGCACCGGCCGATGACGGGACGCCGTCCTTCGCTCGCGGTCGTCGGCGCGACCGGTGCGATCGGCGGTGTCATGCTCCAGATCCTCTCGCAGCACGAGGACGTCTGGGGCGAGGTCAGACTGATCGCCTCTCCGCGTGCGGCCGGCACCAAGCTGGTCGTACGCGGTGAGGAGACCGAGGTCCTCGCGCTCGCCGAGGACGTGTTCGACGGCGTGGACGTCGCCCTGTTCCTGGTGCCGGACGAGGTGTCCGCGCAGTGGGGGCCGGTCGCCGCCGCCAAGGGCGCGGTGGTCGTGGACGACTCGGCCGCCTTCCGCCTGGACGACGACGTTCCCCTCGTCGTACCCGAGATCAACCCCCATGCCGCGCGGATGCGACCGCGCGGCATCGTCGCGTCGCCGAACTGCACGACGCTGTCGCTGATCGTCGCGGTCGGCGCGCTGCACGCCGAATTCGGGCTGCGGGAGCTGATCGTCTCGTCCTACCAGGCGGTGAGCGGCGAGGGCCGGGACGGAGTCGCCGTGCTCCGCGAGCAGCTGGCCCTGGTGGCGGGTACGGAGCTGGGCACCCGCCCCGGTGACGTACGGCGGGCCCTGGGCGACGGTGAGAAGAGCCCCTTCGCCGCCCCGGTGGCGCTGAACGTGGTGCCCTGGGCCGGGACCGACGCCGGGGACGGCTGGTCGTCCGAGGAGCTGGCGATGCGCGAGGAGTGCCGGAAGGTCCTGGGGCTGCCGGACCTCAAGGTCACGGCGACCTGTGTGTACGTGCCCGTCGTCGCGACGCACTCCATGTCCGTGCACGCCCGCTTCGAGAACGAGGTGTCGGTGGCCCGGGCGCACGAGGTCCTGGCGACCGCGCCCGGGGTGGTGCTCTTCGACAGCCCGGCGGCCGGTGACTTCCCCACGCCGTCCGATGTCGTGGGCACCGACCCGACCTGGGTGGGCCGGGTGCGGCAGTCGATGGACGATCCGCACGCCGTCGAGATGTTCATCTGCGGCGATAATCTCCGAAAAGGCGCGGCTCTCAACGTGGCCCAGATCGCCGAATCGGTGGCCGGTGAATTTTCTCGTACCTGATCGAACCTGTTTTGTAGGATCTGTGTGCGCCCTATGAGTAACTTGCAGGTCTGAACCTCTTGAGCTGGGGCGTTGTCATATCCGACGATGATCTCCTCGCCCTCCGCAACCGCTAGGCGGGCGCTGCGCGTCTCTGTCGTCACTTCTTGCGTGGCTGGATGCGTTTTCGGGGCATTTGGGGAAGAGCAGGTACGAATGAGGGCATGTCGCACAGCATCGAACGCGGTGCCGTACGCGTACAACCCTGACGGGGGGAAGCGTGTCCAACTGGCGTGGCAGAGGTTCTCGACATCACAGTGGTGGGCCCGTTGCGAGGCGCTTCGGTGCGTCCGCTCCGGAGGCCCCGCGCAGCCGGCGGTATGCCGGTGATCGCGCCCATGCCCGCCGCGCGCTCCGCCCGGCTGCCTTCGCAGCGCGAGGGCGCTGAGGAGACGGTGGCGGCAGGAACGACGGTCGACCATCTCACCGAGACCTATCGCGCCCACTACCGCTCGCTGCTGGGCCTCGCGGCGCTCCTGCTGGACGACACCGCGTCCTGCGAGGACGTCGTGCAGGAGGCGTTCATCCGGGTGCACTCGGCGCGGAACCGGGTGCGCGATCCGGAGAAGACGCTGGCGTACCTGCGCCAGACGGTGGTCAACCTGTCGCGCTCCGCGCTGCGTCGGCGCATCCTCGGGCTGAAGCTCCTCTCCAAGCCGATGCCCGACATGGCGAGCGCGGAGGAGGGCGCGTACGACCAGCTGGAGCGGGACGCGCTGATCAAGGCGATGAAGGGACTGCAGCGCCGCCAGCGCGAGGTGCTGGTGCTGCGCTACTTCTCGGACATGACGGAGGCTCAGGTCGCCGAGACGCTCGGGATATCGCTCGGTTCGGTGAAGGCGTACGGTTCCCGGGGCATTGCGGCACTGCGCGTGGTGATGGAGGCGCAGGCATGAGCAGGCCCGAGCACAGGCACGACGATGACCGGACTGGAAACGGAATTGTGAACCACGGGCCGGAAAACATCCCGAACGCCGATCCGGAGCAGGACGGTGAACGGACGCAGGACGCGGTCGACGGCGCGGAAGCCGCCTCAGGGACCGCCGCCCCGGAAGCGGAAGCGGGCGCGGACGATCATGGCCCGGACGGTCATGGCTCGGACGGTCATGGCGGCTCGGACGTTCACGGCGGCTCGGACGACCGTGACGCGGGTAGCCGTGACGCCGGAGCCGGCGATGGCGGCACGCTGACCGAACTCTTCGGCGGCGGGGGCGGCCAGGGCGGCGGTGTCGGTGGCGGCTTCGGCGGCCTGGCCGGAGGTGCCGACGGTGAGGGCATGGACGAGGTCGCGCTGCGCCGCATGCTGCGGGGCGCCGTCCAGGGCCTGGAGCCCTCCGACGGCACCCTCGACCATCTGCACCGCGCGGTGCCCGCCCGGCGCGCCAGGCGGCGGCAGGGCGTGGTGGGCGCTGCGGCAGCGGCGCTGCTGATCGGTACAGCGGTTCCCGCGTTCGTCCACGTGGCGAATTCGGAGGGCTCGGCCACCGCCAGCCCCGCCATCGCCGGCCACGGCGAGCAGGCGCAGGGAGGCAGCGGCGAGGACGCGGGCGCCGAGGCCGACGGCGGGAAAACGGCGGGCCCCGAGAACCGCCGGAGCGAGGGCGCCGAGGGCGAGAACGGTAGCTCCGCGGTTCCGTCGCGGGGATCGGACCCGGGCGCGGAGAGCAGCGGGGCCGAGGGCCTGGAAGACCCCCCGGGTTCCGATGTGGCCGCTGCCGCGGCCTGCTCCCCCGACCAGCTCGGTGTGGCTTCCGCCGACGCGGGCTCGGCCCGCGCGGACGGCACGGTGTACGGGACCTTCAGGATCGCGAACGTCTCCGGCGACTCCTGCTCGGTGACCACCAACGGCACCGTCGGCTTCCAGGCGGTGGGCGCCGCCGACCCGTTGAAGATCACCGTGGTGCAGCACACCGCAGGCGACCCGGCGGCCGGGCTGCCCGATCCCTCGCTCGAGCCGGGGGCCGTACTCCTGAAGCCGGCGATGGCGTACGAGGTGCGCTTCGCGTGGGTGCCGTCGGACACCTGCCCGACCACGGGTGGTTCGCCCAGCCCGACGCCCACGGACGGCGGCGGAGGCGGCGGCGAGGGCACGACGGGGAGCGACACCGGTACGACGGACGCGGCGGCGCAGTTCGGCAGCGCGGACGAGGGACCGGCGGACGGCAGCATCGCGGTCACCCACACCCCGGAGGCGGGTGCGCCTACGGCGGAGACCACCATCGCCAACGCGTGCGCCGGCACGATCTACCGCACGGGCGTACTGGACGCGTCCTAGGGCCGTCGTTCGGACCCGCCAGGAATTCCCGGGTTCCGGCGGGCCCCTGCCCGCTGCTGTCGCCGAAGCCGCCGCTGCGGTCCTGCCGTTCCCGCCGGACCTCGTCAGTCGGCGTCGGCCGCGAGCCCCAGACGGATGTCGCGCGCGGCCTCCGCCTCGCGGCGCATCAGCCGGAACCACATGAAGAGCACGAAGCCGGCGAAGACGAACCACTCGCCGGTGTAGCCGAGGTTCTGGAAGGCCTTCAGATCGAGCCCGCTGCCCTGCGCCGCCGCCGCGGGGACGGGCTCCATGCCGCCATCACCCGCGTCACCCGCCTCCGGCCCGGGCAGCGTCACCCACGCGTCGTAGACGTCGTACGGCACGAGGTTCACGAGGGACGCCGCGCTGATCATGCCGAGCTGGCCCTCGGGGAGCCCGCCGCTGAGGTCGACACCGGTGGTGCCGCTGTTCTCGGAGGCCTGCAGATCGCCCGTCACCGTGACCTCGCCGGTCGGCGCCTCGGGCACCTGCGTGCTGCCGGGGCTGCCCGCCAGCCAGCCCCGCACCACGGGGAGCGCTTTGCCGCTGTCGGTGCGCAGCAGATCCAGCACGTAGAAGCCGTTACGGTCGTCCAGCCTGCGGCCGGGGACCAGGAACTGATCGGCGTACGTCCCCTTCGCCACAGCGGGGCGGCCGGACGTGTCCGTGCTGACGGGGAGCAGTTCGTCGAGCGGCGCCGGGGAACGGGTGCCCGGATCGGGGCGTTCCTCGGCCTCCTCGTGCGACTGCACACGGTCCTCGAAACGGCCGAGCTGCCATGTGCCCATGAAGACGCAGAACGGGATGGCCAGCACGACGAAGAGGTTGATCCCCCACCACCGCGGGGTCAGCAGGAACCGGTACACCCCTCCAAGGTACGGTTCCCCGCTCCGGGCCCCCGGAGCGGGGTGCACCATTTATCCGGACCTTATGCGGTCGGCTTCCTTCCCTCCTGTCCCTGTCCGAGGTGGCGGAGGGCGAAGTCCAGCTCCAGCCGCACCTGCTTGATCCACTCCTCCACGACGAGCGAGCCGTGCCCCGCGTCGTAGCGGTACACCTCGTGGACCGCGCCGCGGGCCGCGAGGCGGTCCACGTAGTTCTCCACCTGGCGGATCGGGCACCGCGGGTCGTTGACGCCGGCTGAGATGTAGACCGGGGCGCGCACGGCGTCCACATAGGTCAGCGGGGACGAGGCCTCGAAGCGCTCCGGCACCTCCTCCGGGGTGCCGCCCAGCAGGGTGCGGTCCATCGCCTTCAGCGCTTCCATCTCGTCGTGATAGGCGGTGACGTAGTCGGCGACCGGGACAGCGGCCAGCCCGAGGGCCCAGGCATCCGGCTGCGTACCCAGCCCGAGAAGCGTCAGATAGCCGCCCCACGACCCACCGGCCAGCACCAGCCGCTCCGGGTCCGCCAGCCCCGACTTCACCGCCCAGTCCCGGACGGCCTCGACATCCTCCAGCTCGATCAGCCCGACCCGGTGCTTGAGCGCGTCCGTCCACGCCCGCCCGTACCCCGTCGACCCGCGGTAGTTGACCCGCACCACCGCGAAGCCGTGGTCCACCCACGCGGCGGGGCCCGACGCGAAGGCGTCGCTGTCGTGCCAGGTGGGCCCGCCGTGTATCTCGAAGACCGTGGGGAACGGACCGTCACCGGCCGGGGTCTGCACCAGGGCGTGGATCCGGCCTCCGGGGCCCTCCACCCAGGCGTCCCGCACCGGCACCGATGCCGGAGCTTTCGCGCCCGGCGGGTCGAGGACGACGGAGCCGGTCGTGGACCGCACCGCGGGCGGCTGCGCGGCCGAGGACCAGAGATACTCCACCGTGCCGTCCGGGCGGGCCGTGGCGCCCGACACCGTCCCGGAGGGTGTCTCGACCCGCACCGGCCCCGCGGCGCCCGGCTCGAACCGCCACAGCTCGCTGCGGGCCTCGAAGCTGTGCTCGATCAGCAGCGCGGATCCGTCCGGATACCACTCGGCGCCCGCGTCGCCGGGCAGGTCGACCGGCAGGTCCGTCTGCGTGCCCGCGACCGGGTCCCAGATCATCGGCTCCCACCGCCCACGCCGCTGGTGCCCGACCAGCAGCCGGGTGTCACCTGCCACCGGGGCGAAGCCCAGCACCGACAGGCCGAGCTCCTTCGTGCCGCCCTCGGTGTCGTCCAGCTCCGCGACCGTCGAACCGTCGGGGCGCACCACTCGCAGCGCCGAGTGCATCGCGTCGCCGTGCTCCGTGTGCTCCAGGGCGATCAGCGTCCCGTCGTGGGAGAGGTCACCGACCCCCGCGGACTCCCGGTGCCGGTAGATCTCGACCGGCTCCGTCCCGGCGCGCACCAGATGAACGGTCGTCCCCTCCTCGTCGGTCGAGCGGCCGACCACCGCCGTGCCGTCGCGGCCGATCGCGAGCCCGGCCGGGTAGGAGGGTTCGAGGCCGGGCGTGGCCTCCTCGTCCGCGCCGCCGTCGAAGGGCTGCCGCATCCACACGCCGAACTCGTCGCCGTCGGTGTCGGCGAACCACCAGACGGCCAGACCGTCCGGCGTCAGCACACCGTCGGTCGTCCCGTTGGGCCGGTCCGTGACCTGGCGCTGCTTCCCGGTCGCCCGGTCCCACGCGTACAGCTCGTACGTGCCGGTGGCGTTGGAGACGAAGAGCGCGCGGTCGGGGGCGTCCTCGGCCCAGTCGGGCAGGGACACCCGCGCAGCGCGGAACCGCTGCTCCCACTGCGGCGGCTCCTGCTCCCGCTCCGGTACGGACGCGTCGTTCTGTGTGTCGCTCATGACCCCATCCAACCCGATGTGACCACGAAGCCGGGCGGCCTGTGGATAACCGCTCGCAGGCACCCCCAGCCTGTGGGTAACTTTCACGGCATGTACGCACCGACGCCCGACGACTGGCACGAGGCCAACCGCGCACGCTGGGACGAGCGCGTGGCCATCCACGCGGCCAGTGACTACTACGACCTGGACGCGTTCCGGGCAGGCAAGGACGCGCTGCGCGGCTTCGAGCTCGCGGAGGTCGGTGACGTGGCCGGCCGGACCCTCCTGCACCTGCAGTGCCACATCGGCCTCGACACCCTCTCGTGGGCGCGCCACGGCGCCGCCCAGGTCGTCGGCCTCGACTTCTCCGAACCCGCCGTCGAGACCGCCCGCGACCTGGCCCGTTCGCTGGGTCTGACGCCGGAGCGGGCCACGTTCGTCGCGTCCGACGTGTACGACGCCGCGCAGGCCGTGCCGGACTCTGCGTACGACATCGTCTACACCGGGCTCGGCGCCCTGAACTGGCTTCCGGACGTGGACCGTTGGGCGGAGGTCGTGGCCTCGCTCGTCGCGCCCGGCGGATTCCTCTACCTGGCGGAGTTCCATCCGCTGACCGACTGTCTCGACGACGACACCGGCTCGACGATCGCGTACGACTACTTCAGCCGCGATCCCTGGGTGGACGAGTCGCCGGGCACGTACGCCGACTTCGATGCCGCCACCGTCCACAACCGCAGCGTCGAGTGGCAGCACCCTGTCGGCGAGGTCGTCTCGGCGCTGGCTGCGGCCGGGCTGCGGATCGAGTTCCTGCACGAACACGATGCCTCGCTCTTCGCCCGCTACCCGGCGCTGGTGCGGCATGCCGACGGCTACTACCGCTTCCCGGCCGACCGTCCGCGCATCCCGATGATGTACTCGGTCAAGGCGTCCCGGCCGGTCAGCGGCTGACCGGGGCCGCGCCGCGGCCGATTGTCAGTGGCGGGGTCCACACTCGGGAACATGACCGATATGGCTGACAGTCCGGGCGCGGCGTGGGGCACGGCCGAGGTGCGAGCCGCCGTGGAGGCGTACTGGGCCGCGGCGGATGCCCGCGACTGGGGCGCGTTCGCCGACACCCTCGCCGACGACGTGGTGTACGAACTGCCGCAGAGCCGCGAGCGCATCCTCGGCAAGGAGCGCTACGTCCGGTTCAACCAGGAGTATCCGGGGGACTGGCACGTCCGGATCGAGCGGATAGTGGCCGACGGGGAGGGCCGGCAGGCCGCTGTCCGGACGCTCGTCACCGTCGGGCCGGAGGAGACGCATGCCATCCACTTCTTCACGTTCGACGCGGACGGCAGGATCTCCGGGGTGACGGACTTCTGGCCCGAGCCCTACGAGCCCCCGGCGAGCCGGGCGCACCTGGTCGAGCGGTACTGAGCCCGGAGCGCGCCGAAGCGGGGGACCGCCCGCCGTGCGGCGCGACCTCCGGCGGCGGACCCGCCCGGCGTGTGCCGGGCGGGCCCTCTTTCACGCGTTACGCCACGGAGTCGAAGGCCGGAAGGTAGCCGTTCGACTGCCCGATGGCCTTGGGGTGGTACGAGTTGGTGACCGGGATGGACACGCTGTGGATCCACGCGTCACCCGAGCAGAGTTCGTGCCCGGTGAATTCGTCCACCACGCTCGAATACGTGAACCCCGCGTCGGCCGCCCGCTTGGCGAGCACCCCGTTCAGGACGTCCGACGCGTTGTTGATGGCCCCGCGCTCTGTCTCCGTGAGGCCGGCGATGCAGGTGCCCGACAGCTTGTAGAAGCGCGGGTAGCCCAGGACCACCACTTGGGCCTGCGGCGCCCGTGAACGGATGCCCGCGTAGAGGGAGTCGAGCCTGCCTGGCAGCACGTTCTCCATCTCGGAGACCGCGGTGTTCACCCGGGCCACGCAGGTGGCCTCGCTCTGCAGCACGCAGGTCTGCATGACGTCCGCGAACCCGACGTCGTTGCCGCCGGCAGTGAGGCTGACCAGCGTGGTCGACGAGCTCAGCGCGCCCAGCTGGCCGCTGGACACGGAGGCCGTCGTCGCACCCGAGCAGGCGACGAACGTGAACGACGACGGGGCGTTCGCGTTCTTCCAGAGATAGGGGTACGCGTTGGTGCTGCGTTTGCAGTCACCGCTCTCGGAGGTGTAGCTCCCGGCGCCGACGCCGGAGGAGTAGGAGTCACCGAGAGCGACGTAGTTGTCGCCTGCGGCGGATGCCGGTTGCGCGAGGCCGAGTGCGGCCACGGCCGCGATCGCGAGGGTGGTGAGGGACGCCCGGAAGGTTCGTACTGACATGGCTGCCAGCCCTTCGAAATGTGGGGGACGAGTGGGGAGTTCGTGGGGCGTGCACGTTTGTAGCAGCTCCCGGTACTCGGCGGTAATGGCTGCGGGGAAAGTCGTCTGATATGCCCGAAGGATCGTTCGGTCGTCGATGCTCCGCGCGTAGATAAACCTTCAACAGGCCCCCGAATGGGTGAAGTTGTGGATCTCTCCGACACCCGGGACGACTCGTGTGAGTCACCTTCGGGGGAGCGCAGCCGCTCGGACGGCAGCCGCCTCGCGCCGCCGCCCCGCCTTCACAACCGCCCACCGCACCACATCCGTCGCCCGCACCACATACGACTGCGGCCGCCAGGAATCCTGGCGGCCGCAGTGGGTCGGGAGGCGGTTCGTGGACTAGAGCGTGCGCTCCAGACGGTCCGCCATCAGCCTGCTGAAGCGCGAGGGGTCACTCAGCTCGCCGCCGTCCGAGAGGAGCGCGAGCCCGTGGACCAGCTCGGCCGTCTCGGCCAGTTCGGTGCGGGTGCCCTCCTCGCCGCTCTGCTCGGCGTACGCCTTCTTGAGCCCGCTGATCAGCGCGTGCGAGGGGTTGAGTTCGAGGATGCGCTTGATCTGCGGCACCTCCTGGCCCATGGCGCGGTACATGTTCTCCAGCGCCGGGGTGACATCGTGGGTGTCCGAGACGATGCAGGCCGGCGAGACGGTGAGGCGCGAGGAGAGACGTACCTCCTTCACGGTGTCACCGAGCTGCTCGGTCATCCAGGTCAGCAGACCGGCGTAGTCCTGCTGCTGCTTCTCACGCTCGGCCTCGACCTCCTTCTTCTCCTCGTCGGTGTCGAGGTCGACCTCGCCCTTGGAGATGGACTGGAGCGGCTTGCCGTCGAACTCGGGGACGGACTGGACCCAGACCTCGTCGACAGGTTCGGTCAGCAGCAGGACCTCGAAGCCCTTGGCGCGGAAGGCCTCCATGTGCGGCGAGCTCTCCATGGCCGCGCGGGACTCGCCCGTCATGTAGTAGATCTGCTCCTGGCCCTCCTTCATCCGCTCCACGTACGAGCGCAGGGTGGTCAGCCCCTCCTCGTCCTGGGTCGAGGCGAACGAGGAGATCTCCAGGATCGCGTCGCGGTTCTCGAAGTCCTGGAACAGTCCCTCCTTGAGGACCCGGCCGAACTCCTTCCAGAACGTCTCGTACTTCTCCGGGGCGTTGGACCTCATGTCCTTGACCGTCGAGAGCACCTTCTTGACCAGACGGCGCCGCATCATCTCGATCTGGCGGTCCTGCTGAAGGATCTCGCGCGACACATTGAGCGAAAGGTCCTGTGCGTCGACCACGCCCTTCACGAAGCGGAGATACGTCGGCATGAGCGCTTCGCAGTCATCCATGATGAACACGCGCTTCACATAGAGCTGAACTCCACGCTTGTGGTCCTGCATGAACAGGTCCTGCGGTGCGTGGGACGGCAGGAAGAGCAGAGCCTGGTATTCGAAGGTTCCCTCCGCCTGCATGCGGATGGTTTCGAGCGGATCGGTCCAGTCGTGACTGATGTGCTTGTACAGCTCGCTGTACTCCTCATCGGTCACGGAATCCTTCGACCGGGCCCACAGGGCCTTCATCGAGTTGACCGTCTCGGCCTCGGGCTCCGCTCCCTCCTCGCCCGCCACCGCCGCCATGCGGATGGGCCAGGTGATGAAGTCCGAGTAGCGCTTGACGATTTCCCTGAGCTTCCAGGGCGAGGTGTAGTCGAAGAGCTTGTCCTCGGCGTCCTCGGGCTTGAGCCTCAGCGTGACCGAGGTGCCCTGCGGTGCGTCGTCGACGGACTCGACGGTGTAGGTGCCCTCGCCGCTGGACTGCCAGCGCGTGCCCGTGTCCTCGCCCGCGCGCCGGGTCACCAGGGTGACCTCGTCGGCCACCATGAAGCTCGAATAGAACCCGACACCGAACTGTCCGATGAGCTCCTCGGAGGCGGTGGCGTCCTTGGCTTCCTTCAGTTCCTGGAGGAACTTCGCCGTACCGGAATTCGCGATCGTCCCGATCAGTTGCACGACCTCGTCGTGCGACATTCCGATGCCGTTGTCACGCACGGTCAGTGTGCGCGTCTCCTGGTCGGCCTCGACGGCGATATGCAGGTCGGAGGTGTCCGCCTGGAGCGTGTCGTCGCGGAGAGTCTCCAGCCGCAGCTTGTCCAGCGCGTCCGAACAATTGGAAATGAGCTCACGCAGGAATACATCCTTGTTCGAGTAAATCGAATGGATCATCATCTGCAGGAGCTGGCGAGCTTCTACCTGAAACTCGAATGTCTCGGCCGGCATGGGTACGGGTTCCCTTTCCTGGGGTAAGTCATCTGAGCCGTTCCATATCGTAACCAGGCCCTGGGCGCGTCATGTGCCGGTTCCGCCACGGGCGTTGACCGCCGGTCGCCGGGGCGGACGGTGGACACGCGTACCCGTCGTGGGAGGAGCGGCTTCCCTCAGCAGGCAGACTGGGCGCATGGGCGATACGCGAGCGACTTCCCGGGCCGCGGGAGACCTCGGCCTCCCTCCTGTGATCACGTGCCGGGAGCCGGGCAGTTTCGCCCGGGGCGTCATGGCCGAGCGCCATCCGGCCCTGATCGGACAGGTGCGCGAAGCCTTCCCGTACGGCCCCCGGCAGCACCGCGCCCTGGACACCCTGCTCCACGAGATCGTCCACGGGGTCGTCGAACCGCTCGGTCCCGGCAGCCCGGACCGTGAGCTCTGGCTGGGGTGGGGGCGGGAGCACTTCGGGCGTCCGTGGTTCGACGCCCCGTTCCTCTGGGGCGAGAGCTATTTCTACCGCAGGCTCCTGGGAGCCGTCGGCTACTTCGACGAGGGCCCTTGGCAGGGCGTCGACCCCTTCGCCTCCTTCAAGCGCGCGGAACTGCGCGGTTCCACGGTCGAGGAGGAACTCCGCTCGCTGGACGACCTCGCCGGTGCCCCCGCCGCAGAGCGGGCGGCAGCTCTGCTCCAGGCCTCGCTCTGGGGCAACCGTGCCGATCTCGGCTTCCGTGGCCCGGCCGGCGAATCCACCCCCGGCGAGGCCGATCCCGGTCTGGTCGTCGACGACAGTGCGGCGCTGTGGTCGCTCCTGCCCGCCGGATCATCCCCGGCGACCGTCGCCGTCATCGCGGACAACACCGGGCGCGAGCTGATCCCCGACCTCGTCCTCATCGACCACCTTCTCGAACACGGACACGCCGACCGGGTGATGCTCCATGTGAAGCCCGGCCCGTATTACGTCTCCGACGCCATGACGGCCGACGTCGTCGACTGCCTGCGCCGGCTGAACAGCGCCCCCGGTGAGGCGGGAGCGATCGGCGTCCGGGTCTGGGCGGCCATGGGGGCCGGCCGGCTCGAGGTGCGTACCCACCCGTTCTTCTGCGCCCCGTTTCCGTACGAGCGGATGCCCGGGGATCTCCGGGCGGAGCTCGGCGCCGCCACGCTGACGATCCTCAAGGGCGACCTCAACTACCGGCGGCTGGTGGGCGACCGGCTGTGGCCGGCGACCACGCCGTTCGCCGACCTCACGGCGTACTTCCCGAGTGCCGTCGCCGCGCTGCGTACGCTGAAGTCCGACGTCGTCGTGGGCCTGGATCCGCGGACCCTGGAGGGCCTGGACCGGTCCGGCCGGGAGTGGCGTACGAGCGGCACGCACGCCCTGGTCCAGGTGCGGTCGCGGCCCGGTGGGGCCGCCCTCAGTGCGCCACCCCGTAACGGCTGAGGAGGTCGTGCCAGCCCTGCTCCAACCGCTCGATGCCGATGCCGCGTTCGCATGTCAGATGGTGGACGAGGGGCGTGTCGATCGACCCGAGCAACGTGTGCGCGAGCAGTTCGGGCTCGCCCGCCGCGTGCGCCTGGCGGAGCAGCAGGGTGACGTGGCTGAGCCTCAGCCGATGCGCGGGGACCTCGTAGGTGCGCAGGGGATCGGTGCGGGAGGCCAGGATCAACTCGTGGTGATCGCGTTCATGGCGCATCAGGGCAGGTCCGAAGGCGTGCAGCCGCTCGGCAGCGGGGGCGTCCGGGCCCACGGGGGGCGGCCCGGAGAGGAAGGCGGCCTGCAGCAGGGCCTCGCGGTGGTCCAGGAGCGCGATGAGCAGGCCGGTGCGGTCCTTGAAGCGCCGGAAGACCGTGCCCTTGCCGACTCCGGCGGCTGCCGCGACCGATTCCATGGTGAGGTTCGCCGCCCCGCAGTGAGCCAGGAGACGTGAGGCGGCGTCCAGCAGGAGCGCACGGTTGCGCGCCGCGTCCGCCCGCAGCATCTCGGGTTCGCCGACGGCGGCGAGCGTGAGATTCGTCCGGGCCTTGGCGGTGTCGGGCGGCCCGGGCGGCGGGGGGAGGGGAGCGGTCATGGCTTCAGGGTAGCCCCGGACGGACGGAAGTGGACCGCGGTCCGTTTAGATGGTACAACTTTAAACGGACCATGGTCCGCTTACTTCTGCAGTCTCCGTCTCCCGGGAGCTTCCCCATGTCTGTACGCATCCTCGCCCTCGTCGGCAGCCTCCGCGCCGGCTCCCACAACCGCCAGCTCGCCGAGGCGGCCGTCAAGCACGCGCCCGAGGGTGCCGAGGTCGAGCTGTACGAGGGTCTCGTCGAGGTCCCCTTCTACAACGAGGACATCGACGTCGAGGGCAGCGTTCCGGCTGCCGCCGCCCGGCTGCGCGAGGCCGCCGGCCGGTCCGACGCGTTCCTCCTGTTCTCGCCCGAGTACAACGGCACCATGCCCGCCGTCCTGAAGAACGCCATCGACTGGCTGTCCCGCCCGTACGGCGCCGGTGCCATGACCGGCAAGCCGGTCGCCGTGGTCGGCACCGCCTTCGGCCAGTTCGGCGGCGTGTGGGCCCAGGACGAGGCCCGCAAGGCGGCCGGCCTCGCGGGCGGAGCGGTCCTGGCGGACGCCAAGCTCTCCATCCCCGGCTCCGTGACCCGCTTCGCCGAGCTCCACCCGGCGGACGACGCCGAGGTCGTCACCTCGCTGACCGAGGTGCTCCGCCAGGTCACCGAAGGTGCCACGGCGGCTGCCGCCTGATCCGCCTCCGACGGCGGTGCGCCGCGGATGCCGCACCGCCGTCCCCGTGCCGCCCGGCATGACTCCCGTGGGCCCGGTCCCCTCTCGTGGTGAGAGGGGACCGGGCCCACGGGCCGTTGCGGGGGTGTTCGAGACGGCGCGGATCACGGAGCTGCCGGCATGAGCGGCTTCGTCGTCACCGGACCGCCGAGGGCGGACGCGCGGGACATCGAGGCGCTTGCACCGTACGGCGTCGCCACCGTGAGCGAGGCGATGGGCCGAACCGGTCTGCTCGGCCCCGAACTGCGCCCCGTGCATCAGGGTGTACGGATCGTGGGCAGCGCGGTCACCGTGCTCAGCTGGCCCGGCGACAACCTCGTGATCCATGCGGCGGTGGAGCAGTGCGGCGAGGGCGACGTCCTCGTCGTCACCACCACATCCCCGTCCACCGACCGCATGTTCGGAGAGCTGTTCGCCACCGCGCTCCAGAGGCGCGGGCACTCGCCGAGCGGTACGGCGTCGGGGCACCCCCCCACCCAGGACAGGAAGCGCCAGGCCGGCACCGACCGGTGAAGCGCGGTCGCCGCGCTGTTCCGCGGCGGCCTGTGGGCGCTCGGCTTCGTCATCGTCATCAACCTCGGCGGCATCGTCGGGAGGCTCGTCGGCGGCAGGCTCACCGACCGGTTCGGCGGTCCGAGCATCGGCGCTGTCTGGTTCGGCGCCACCGCCGTCGGCGCCTACCTGCTGAGCGTCCACATGCCGCTGGCCGGCATCTACGTCGTGGTGTTCCTGACCGGCCTGTTCCCCTTCAGCGCCCAGCCGATGATCTACGCGACGGCGGCCGCCCGCTCGGGCGACGACAACCGCGCCACCGCGGTCGGCTGGATCTCCGGCATGGGCCGCTTCGGCGCGGTCTTCGGTCCCTGGCTCGGCGGCCAGCTCCTCGCCACCGGCTCGACCACCACGGGCTTCACCGTCTTCGCGGCCGTGGGTGACTTCTCGCTGATCTTCATCGGCCCGACCGGCCTGCCGTCCCTGAAGCGCTCCACGGACAGCGACGCCGCCCGCCCGGCGGCGGCCGCGGCGAGCTGAACCACCGGTCCGCCTGGCCTCCGGACACGACAAAGGCCAGGTCCTGAGTTTAAGGACCTGGCCTTTGACCTGGTGTTTCAGCTGTCGGGGTGGCGGGATTTGAACCCACGACCTCTTCGTCCCGAACGAAGCGCGCTGCCAAGCTGCGCTACACCCCGATGTCCACCGATTGTCCCGGCGACATCGATTACTTTAGCCCACCCGCGCCCGGAGGCGAAATCCGGTTTTTGTGCCCCGGGCGGGAGCCTCAGTCTCGGGGCGTCAGCGTCAGCAGGGTCGCTTCGGGCGGGCACGCGAAGCGGACCGGGGTGTAGCGGTTCGTGCCGCAGCCCGCGGAGACGTGGAGGTAGGCGCGCCGCTCGCCGACCGTGTGGCCGGAGAGGCCCTTCACCCGGTCCGTGTCCAGGTCGCAGTTGGTGACGAGTGCACCGTAGAAGGGGATGCAGAGCTGGCCGCCATGGGTGTGGCCGGCCAGGATCAGGGGGTAGCCGTCCGCCGTGAAGGCGTCCAGGGAGCGCAGGTACGGGGCGTGCACGACGCCGATCGAGAGGTCCGCGCCCGTCTCGGGGCCGCCGGCGACCTCGGCGTAACGGTCCCGCTTGATGTGGGGGTCGTCCAGGCCGGTGAACGCGATCTCGAGCCCGTCGGCCTTGATCCGGCCCCGGGTGTTGGAGAGATTGAGCCAGCCCGCCTCGTCGAAGGCGTCCCGCATCGGCTCCCACGGGTTGTGGACGGCGCCGACCGCCGGTGCGTTCCCGTTGAGCCCGTGCTTGCCCTGCGTCTTCTCCAGGAGGTAGCGGACGGGGTTACGGAGCTTCGGGCCGTAGTAGTCGTTGGAACCGAAGACGTAGACCCCGGGGAACTCCATCAGCGGGCCGAGCGCGTCGAGCAGCTCCGGTACGGCTTCCGGGTCGGAGAGGTTGTCGCCGGTGTTGACGACGAAGTCCGGGCGGAGGCCCGCCAGCGACTGCAGCCAGGCGCGCTTCTTGCGCTGGCCGCTCACCATGTGGATGTCGGAGACCTGGAGCACGCGCAACGGGCGTGCCCCGTGCGGGAGTACGGGAATCGTGATCCGGCGGAGGCGGAACGAGCGTGCCTCGAATCCGGCCGCGTATACGAGGCCGGCGGCACCGACTGCTGCGCCGACTGCCGTTACTTTCAGGGGTACTCCGTAGCGTGCGCGCATGGGGCCATCGTCGCAGAAACGGCGCGGCGGGACGAAAACAGGCGGGCGGCAGGTGCCCCGTACCTGTCACAATCGCCGCATGACCACGCTCAAGTCCAAGCTCAAGGAAGACCTCACCACGGCCATGAAGGCGCGTGACGAGCTCACCTCGTCCACCCTCCGGCTCACCCTGACCGCGATCACCAAGGAAGAGGTCAGCGGCAAGACGTCGCGCGAGCTCTCCGACGACGAGGTGCAGAAGGTGATCGCCAAGGAGGCGAAGAAGCGCCGGGAGGCGGCCGAGGCCTTCGCGCAGGGCGGCCGGACGGAGCAGGCCGAGCGGGAGAAGGCCGAGGGCGAGCTGCTCGACGCCTACCTGCCGAAGCAGCTCTCCGACGACGAGCTGGACGTGATCGTCGCGCAGGCCGTCCAGGAGGCGAGGAGCGCCGGCGCCGAGGGGCCCCGGGCCATGGGCGCCGTCATGAAGATCGTCAACCCGAAGGTGGCCGGGCTCGCCGACGGCGGCCGGGTCGCCGCAACGGTGAAGAAGCTGCTCGCGGGCTGAGAGGCCGACACGTGAGAGGAGGGGCGCCCCCGGCTCGGGGGCGCCCCTCCTCTCTCCTCACGTCGTCGTGCGATCCGGGCGGTCAGGGACCGTTGCCGCCGCGCCCGCCGCGCCCACCGCCGTCGTTCCCGCCGATGATGCCGGGCGGCAGGGTGATGCCGCCGATGGGGTCGGCGCCGGGCTTGTCGCTGTCGCCCCCGTTGCCGCCGCCGTTGGCCTCGCCGCGGCCGTTGTCCTTCTCCTTCTCCTTCTCCTTGGCGCGGGGCACCGAGATCGGGTTGAAGGACGGGGTCTCCGACGCGTCCAGCGCGCCGGTCATCGCGGTCTTCCAGATGGGACCGGGAAGGCAGCCACCGCAGACCTTGTCGTAGTACTGGCCGCCGATGGTGATGTCGTACATCGGTACCTTCTTGCCGACGTCCGCACCCACCCACACGGCCGTGGACAGGTTCGGCGTGTAGCCGACGAACCAGGCGTCCACGCGGTCGTTGGTGGTACCCGTCTTGCCCGCGTTGTCGCGGTCCGTCAGGCCGGCCTGGGTGCCGGTGCCGTCCTCGACGACTCCCTTGAGCATCTGGTTGATGGTGTCGGCCGTCTTCTCGCTCATCGCCTGCGAGCACGAGGACTTGGGTACGTCGACCTTCTTGCCGTTGGCGTCCGTGATGGCTTCGATGGCGACCGGCGTGCAGAAGGTGCCGCGATTGGCGAACGCCGCGTACGTGGCGGCCATGCCGAGCGGGGTGCTCTCCGTGCCGCCCAGCGTGATCGACGGGTTGTTGTCCGAGACGGGCTTGCCGTCACCGCGCTCGTAGCCGAGCTTCTTCGCCATGGTGACCGTCTCGCACAGGCCGGCCTGCTGCTCCAGTTTGGCGAAGTAGGTGTTGATCGACTTGCCGAGCGCGCTCGTCATGTCGAACGCGCCCTTCTCGGACTCCATCTCATTCTGGAGGTCCCAGTTCCCGCTCCCGACAGACGCTCCCGCGCAGTTCCGGTAGGAGTCCATCGGCACCGAGATCTTCCAGTCGGAGGTGTGGCTCTGCGCCGGGCTGATGCCCTTCTCCAGGGCGGCGGCGGCGGTGATCGGCTTGAAGGTCGAGCCGACCTGGAAGCCGTAGGTGCTGCCGCCCATCTTGTTGCTGACGCCGAGGTTGAGGACCGTCTCGTTCTTCTTCTGGTCCAGGCCGTACGGCCTGGACTGGCCCATCGAGAGGATCTTGCCGGTACCGGGTTCGACCTGCACCACCGAGGCGGCGACCTTGTCGTCCTTGTAGACCTTCGAGGTCGCGGCCTCGTCGGCCGCCTTCTGCGCGCGCGGCGAGAGTGTGGTCCTGATGGTCAGGCCGCCGAGGTTCCAGAGCTTGGCGCGCTCCTCGTCGGTCTTCCCGAAGGCCGGGTCGGTCAGGATCGTCTTGCGTACGTAGTCGCAGAAGAACCCGGCGCCGCTCACGGCGGTGATGCAGCCGTTGTTCGGCTTGCTGACCTTCAGCTCGAGAGGGCTGGCGATGGCCTTCTCGGCCTCGGCCTTCGAGATGCTGCCGACGGCGGCCATGCGCTGCAGCACGGTGTTGCGCCGCTTGGTCGCCTCCTCCGTGTCGTTGACCGGGTCGTAGCGGGTCGGCGACTGGACGAGGCCCGCCAGCATCGCGGCCTCTTCCACCTTCAGGTCCTTGGCGTGCTTGGAGAAGTAGCGCTGGGAAGCCGCCTCGACCCCGTAGGCCTGCTGCCCGAAGAAGGTGATGTTGAGGTAGTTCTCCAGGATCTTCTTCTTGCCGAGCTCTTCCTCGACCTGGATCGCGTACTTCAGCTCCCGGACCTTGCGGCCCAGAGTCTGCTGCGTGGCCTCGGCGACCTTGTCCGGGTCGTCGCCGGCCTCCTCGACGAAGACGTTCTTCACGTACTGCTGGGTGAGCGTCGAGGCGCCCTGTGCGGTGCCGCCCTCCTGCACGTTGCGGTTCATCGCGCGCAGGATGCCCTTGAGGTCCACCGCGCCGTGCTCGTAGAAGCGCGAGTCCTCGATCGCGATGATCGCGTCCTGCATGTACGGCGAGATGTCCTTGAGCGGGACGACGGTGCGGTCACGCGAGTACACCGTGGCGATCGCGCCGCCCTCGTTGTCCAGGATCGTGGTCCGCTGGCTCAGCGGTGGAGTCTTGAGGTTCGAAGGGATCTCGTCGAATCCCTCGACCGTCCCCTTGGCGGCGAGCCCGAGTGCGCCGGCGGCCGGCAGTGCGATGCCGGCCAGCACAGCTCCGGAGAGCGCGGCGACACCGAGGAACTTGGCGGCCTGCTGGGTCGTCGTCAGACCCCCGCCTGAGCGCTTCTTTGGCATGGGGGCAGCCTACGTTCTCATTCGCCGGACACGCGTATAGGCCTTGGCCTAAGCTGCTCTCAACTGTCACAGCAGTCCGGTTTTGCATCAACCCCCTTGCGTGCCCCTCAGCGGAATTCAGCCACCTGTCGAGACGTTCCCGAATTCGTCTCATGTGTCACTCAATGTCCGTTGCGACTTGGGGTTTCTGTCCCGATTCTTTCGGGAAGGTCGCGCATGTCCTCCCGTCACTCCCCTGGGTGATCTGCCGCGTACGCATAGTCCGTTCGGACCATTCAAGATTGGGCCCGAAGGGGGTGTTGTGCTCTCCCCACCTTCCGTAACGTCCTCAACTGGCAGCGGTGAATATGCCGCTACCGCCGTGGGGGAGCCTCGATTCGGGAGAGGACGGCGCCGGCATGGGCTGGGTAACCGACTGGAGTGCGCAGGCAGCCTGCCGCACTACCGATCCGGATGAATTGTTCGTACAAGGGGCAGCGCAGAACAGGGCCAAGGCGGTGTGCACCGGTTGCCCGGTGCGGACCGAGTGCCTGGCCGATGCGCTGGACAATCGCGTCGAGTTCGGCGTGTGGGGCGGAATGACGGAGCGGGAGCGCCGTGCGCTGCTGCGCCGAAGGCCCACCGTCACGTCCTGGCGCCGCCTGCTGGAGACCGCACGCAGTGAGTACGAGCGGTCCACGGGCATGCTGCCGGCAGCGGTGGGTCTGGAGGACGACCTGCACGACGACGGTCTGCACGAGGACGAACTGCACGAGACGTTCGCCGCCGTGGGGTAAGTGCGGGCAGTGCCGCACGGGCTGCCCCCGGGGCACGCCCGGTGGCGGTCCTAGGCAGCTCCGGCCGGAGCGGAACCGGTCGCGAGCAGTTCCCCGATGGCCCTGAGGCCTGAGAGGTCGTGTACGTCACCGGGCAGCGCGGCCACCTCGGCCACCGGCACCTCGGGGTGAAGCGTGGTGAAGTGGTCCCGGGTGTGCTGCTCGCGTGCGACGACGTGCATCCGCTCCGCGTGCAGCCGCAACAGACCCGCGGTCAGCTGCTCGATGGAGACTTCGACGGATACGGCGTCCGTGGCGGATGTGCTGTGCCTGTCCGCTTCCGTGTGCGCGGCTGGCCCGGACGGGTCAGGCGACTTCCGGCCACGGGCGCCCGGCTCGGGCTCAGGGGTGCGCTTCGTCCGGTCGTGCTGGGGCGGCTCCTGCTGTGACGGCTCGTGTGGGGCGTGCTCGTTGCTGCGCTCGGGGGAGAGCGGCTCCGGGGCTTCGGGAGAGGCGGCGGACACAGGGTCCACGTCACCAAGGCCAGCCTTCCCGGCCGTCTGATCCACAATGCCGACGCCTTCAAGATTTTCTGCGGCTGCCAGCGCCTGCTCCGAGGAGAGCCGCGCGGCCTCGCTTCCGTGCACCCGGTTGAGGACCAGGCCGGCCAGCGGCATCTCCTCCGCGGCCAGCCGTTCCACGAAGTACGCGGCCTCGCGCAGTGCGTCCCGTTCCGGCGTCGCCACCACGAGGAACGCGGTGCCGGGCGCCTGGAGCAGCTTGTACGTCGCGTCGGCCCGGGTACGGAATCCGCCGAACATGGAGTCCATCGCGGCGACGAAGGTCTGTACGTCGCGGAGGAACTGTCCGCCGAGCAGCTTGCCGAGCGTCCCCGTCATCATCGACATCCCGACGTTGAGGAACTTCATCCCGGCACGCCCGCCGATCTTCGCGGGGGCGATCAGCAGCCGGATGAACTTCCCGTCAAGGAAGGAGCCGAGACGTTTCGGCGCGTCCAGGAAGTCCAGCGCGGAACGGGACGGCGGGGTGTCGACGATGATCAGGTCCCACTCGTCGCGCGCCCGCAGCTGGCCGAGCTTCTCCATCGCCATGTACTCCTGCGTGCCCGCGAACCCGGCCGACAGGGACTGGTAGAAGGGGTTCTCCAGGATCGCGCGCGCCCGCTCGGTATCCGTGTGCGCCTCGACGGTCTCGTCGAAGGTGCGCTTCATGTCGAGCATCATGGCGTGCAGCTCGCCCTCGCCCTCGATGTCCTCGACCCGGCGAGGGATGTTGTCCAGCTGGTCGATGCCCATCGACTGGGCGAGCCGCCGGGCCGGGTCGATGGTGAGGACGACGACCTTGCGCCCGCGCTCGGCCGCCCGTACGCCGAGAGCCGCCGCGGTGGTGGTCTTGCCCACGCCCCCGGAACCGCAGCAGACGACGATACGGATATCCGGGTCGTCCAGGAGCGCGTCGGTCTCCAGCCCCGGTGCGACGTCCGTGCCCAGCGTCATGACCCCACCCCTTCTCCGGTTCCGCGTCCGCCCCGGGCCCTCTGTCCCGCCGCGTCCGCGGTCTCGTCGCCCACACCCTGCTTGCGGAACTCCGCCGCCAGCTCGTGCAGCGCGTTCGGGCTCACTCCCTCGCCCATCAGCGGGAGCTCCGCCATGGGCAGTCCCAGCCCGGCCAGCACCGCGCGCTGTTCACGCTCCAGGCCGACGCGCTGGGCGTGCTCGGCGGCCTGCGCGACGAGCGGTCGTACCAGCCCGGCGGAACCTGTCACGCCGGCCCGGGTGAGCGTCTTCGCGATCTCCTTGCGACGGCCTCCCGAGGCCGTACGCAGCGCGTCCTCGTCCAGCAGGTGGGGCCGCACCATGTTCACGACGACCCGGCCCACGGGCAGTTCGGCGGCGCGCAGTTCGGCGATGCCGTCCGCTGTCTCCTGGACCGGCATCTCCTCGAGGAGCGTCACCAGGTGGACCGCCGTCTCGGGGGACTTCAGGACCCGCATCACGGCCTGCGCCTGATTGTGTATGGGGCCGATCCGCGCCAGCCCGGCCACCTCGTCGTTCACGTTGAGGAAGCGCGTGATGCGGCCGGTGGGGGGCGCGTCCATGATCACGTAGTCGTAGACGAACCTGCCCTGCTTGTCCTTGCGCCGTACGGCCTCGCAGGCCTTGCCCGTCAGCAGGACGTCGCGGACCCCCGGGGCGATGGTGGTGGCGAAGTCGATCGCGCCGAGCTTCTTCAGGGCCCGGCCCGCGCTGCCCAGTTTGTAGAACATCTGGAGGTAGTCCAGGAGTGCGCGCTCGGCGTCGATCGCCAGTGCGTGGACCTCCCCGCCGCCGGGCGCCACGGCGATCCTGCGTTCGTCGTAGGGGAGTGGCTCGGACTCGAAGAGCTGGGCGATGCCCTGCCTGCCCTCGACCTCCACGAGGAGAGTGCGCCTGCCCTCGGTCGCGAGGGCGAGCGCGAGTGCGGCGGCGACCGTGGTCTTACCGGTCCCGCCCTTGCCGCTGACGACCTGGAACCTGCTCACGTCTTCGAGCCTAACCAGTCGGCAGGCAGGCTACGCACGAGGCCGCCTGTGCCAGGCATTACAGTCGGCTCATGACCAAGTGGGAATACGCGACCGTGCCCCTTCTCGTGCACGCGACCAAGCAGATTCTGGACACCTGGGGCGAGGACGGCTGGGAGCTGGTCCAGGTCGTTCCCGGCCCGAACAACCCCGAGCAGCTCGTGGCCTACCTGAAGCGGGAGAAGCCGTAGTGGCGGGCGTCGTCGAGGCGAAGCTCGCCGAACTCGGCCTGGCGCTCCCGGACGTCGTACCGCCGCTGGCCTCCTACCAGCCGGCCGTGCAGTCGGGGGTGTACGTCTACACCTCCGGCCAGCTCCCGATGGTGGGCGGCACACTCGCGGTGACCGGCAAGGTCGGCGCCGAGGTGACGCCGGACGAGGCCAAGGAACTGGCCAAGACCTGCGCGCTGAACGCCCTCGCGGCGGTGAAGTCGGTCGCCGGCGACCTGGACCGGATCGCCCGGGTCGTGAAGGTCGTGGGCTTCGTCGCCTCCGCCACCGACTTCACCGGGCAGCCGGGGGTCGTCAACGGTGCGAGCGAGCTCCTGGGCGCGGTCCTGGGCGACAAGGGCGTGCACGCCCGCAGCGCCGTCGGCGTCGCGGTGCTGCCGCTGGACGCACCGGTCGAGGTCGAAGTCCAGGTCGAGCTCGTCGACGCCTGATCCCGTACTTCCATGATCCCGTCCGGTCCTGAGACCGGGCGGGATCTGTGTGTAAGGGGCAGACACCGATGTCCGGGGGCCCTCGAACATCGGCGCGGTTCCGGATAGCCTCCGGCCATGTCCAACGGTCAGTGGTACCCACCGGAATGGCCCGCCCGGATCCGGGCCCTCGCCAGCGGCGAGCTGACAGCCGTGACCCCCAGGCGTGCGGCCACGGTGATGCTGCTCCGGGACGACACGTCGGGGCCGGGCGCCATCGGTCCCGCCGTGCACATGCTGCGTCGGCGGACCTCCATGGCCTTTGCCGGCGGTGCGTACGCCTATCCGGGTGGCGGGGTCGACCCGCGCGACGACGACCACCTCGTGCGCTGGGCGGGACCGTCCCTGGACACCTGGGCCGCCCGCCTGGGTGTCGGCACGGCCGCAGAGGCGCAGGCGGTCGTCTGCGCCGCGGTCCGTGAGACGTACGAGGAAGCGGGCGTCCTGCTGGCCGGGCCGACCGCCGACACCGTCGTGAGCGACACCACGGGCGCCGACTGGGAGGCCGACCGTGAGGCCCTCGTCGCCCGGGAGCTGTCCTTCGCGGGGTTCCTGGACCGCCGGGGCCTGGTGCTGCGCTCCGACCTGCTGGCCGCGTGGGCGCGCTGGATCACCCCGGCCTTCGAGCCGCGCCGCTACGACACCTGGTTCTTCGTGGCAGCCCTCCCGGAGGGCCAGCGCACCCGGAACGCCTCCACCGAGGCCGACCGGACGGTGTGGATCCGGCCCGGTGACGCCGCCGACGGCTACGACAAGGGTGAAATGCTGATGATGCCGCCCACCGTGGCCACCCTGCGGGCGCTGAGGCCGTACGGGACGGCCGCGGAGGCGGTGAAGGCAGCGGATTCCCAGAACCTCGCCCCCGTGCTGGCAGAGGCCCGTATGGAGGGCGACGAGCTGGTGCTGAGCTGGCCGGGCCACGACGAGTTCACCAAACACGTCCCGACGGCAGGCGGAACCGCTTCCCCCTCAGCCGCCGAGGGCGCGGATCCCACCACCGGCACCACGGACGGGGCCACCTCGTGAGCGACGCGGCCGCACTGCCCGGACAGCCCCGCGGCGGGGTGCTCTCCGGGCCCGCCACCACCCGTACGGTCAACGTCCTGGCTCCCAACGCCTCCGCGATGACCCTGGACGGCACGAACACCTGGGTCGTCGCCGAACCGGACTCGGACCTGGCGGTGGTGATCGACCCGGGGCCGCTCGACGACGTACATCTGCGGACCGTCATCGACACCGTGGAGCGGACGGGCAGGCGCGTCGGTCTCACCCTGCTCACGCACGGGCACCCTGACCACGCCGAGGGCGCAGCCCGGTTCGCCGAGCTCACCCGTACGAAGGTGCGCGCCCTGGACGCGGCGCTGCGGCTGGGCGACGAGGGGCTCGCGGCAGGTGACGTGATCACCACGGGAGGGCTGGAACTCCGGGTCGTCCCCACGCCTGGACACACCGCGGACTCGCTCTCCTTCCACCTGCCGGCCGACCGGGCCGTGCTGACGGGCGACACGATTCTCGGGCGCGGCACCACCGTCGTCGCGCACCCGGACGGGCGGCTCGGGGACTACCTGGACACCCTGCGGCGGCTGCGCTCGCTGACCGTCGACGACGGGGTGCACACGGTGCTCCCGGGGCACGGACCGGTGCTGGAGGACGCGCAGGGCGTCGTCGAGTTCTATCTCGCCCACCGGGCACACCGCCTGGCCCAGGTGGAGACGGCCGTGGAGGCGGGACACCGGACGCCGGCCGAGGTCGTGGCGGCGGTGTACGCGGATGTGGACCGGTCCCTCTGGCCGGCGGCGGAGCTGTCGGTGCGGGCCCAACTGGAGTACCTGACCGAGCACGGCCTGATCTGACCCGGAGCGGCCCTGGGAGGCACGCGAAAGGCCCCACCGGCGGTGGGGCCTTTTCGGCGAGCGTGCGGGGCGGGCGTCAGCGGGACCGCTTCGCCAGCCGCTCCACGTCCAGCAGGATCACGGCGCGCGCCTCGAGCCGCAGCCAGCCGCGGCCCGCGAAGTCCGCGAGCGCCTTGTTGACCGTCTCGCGGGAGGCGCCGACCAGCTGGGCCAGCTCTTCCTGCGTCAGGTCGTGCACGACGTGGATGCCCTCCTCCGACTGCACGCCGAAGCGGCGCGACAGATCGAGGAGCGCACGGGCGACTCGGCCCGGCACGTCGGAGAAGACCAGGTCGGACATCTGGTCGTTGGTCTTGCGCAGGCGGCGGGCGACGGCGCGCAGCAGCGCGGTGGCCACCTCGGGGCGGGCGTTCAGCCAGGGCTGGAGGTCTCCGTGGCCGAGGCCGAGGAGCTTGACCTCGGTGAGCGCGCTCGCGGTCGCGGTGCGCGGGCCGGGGTCGAACAGCGACAGCTCCCCGATCAGCTCGCCGGGGCCGAGGACGGCCAGCATGTTCTCCCGCCCGTCGGGAGAGGTGCGGTGGAGCTTCACCTTGCCCTCGGTGACCACGTACAGGCGGTCACCCGGGTCGCCCTCGTGGAACAGCGCGTCACCACGTGCGAGGGTCACCTCACTCATCGAGGCGCGGAGCTCCGCGGCCTGCTCGTCATCGAGCGCCGCGAAAAGCGGGGCGCGCCGCAGAACGTCGTCCACGAGTTCTCTCCTTGTCGGCCTGTTCAGGGAAGCGTCGTTTCCATGATGCCGGACGGTAAAACAGTGCGATCGATCACAAACCAGTTTGACGCACGGGCGTGCCGGACCCTACGGCAGGGGGCCGATTGGGCGTGGATACGCGGTGACCGGGGCGGATGTCAGCCCCTGGCTCTAGGCTGGCCGGGTGTCCGGAACGCCGGTGAGAGCGTAGGCCAAGGGGGCTGATGGGGTGTCGGGAGACAGGAATTCCGCTGTGGGCGAACAGGCTGCACGAGGTACGAAAAAAGCTGCAAATCGCCCGACGGGAGCAGCGTCGGGCAAGTCCGCGAAGCCTGAGTCGCATCTCGCGATGGTCCGCCGTGCCCGCCGGATCAACCGCGAGCTCGCCGAGGTCTACCCGTATGCCCACCCCGAGCTGGACTTCCGCAATCCGTTCGAACTCCTGGTGGCCACGGTTCTCTCCGCGCAGACCACCGACCTGAGGGTCAACCAGACCACCCCGGCCCTCTTCGCCGCCTATCCGACGCCCGAGGACATGGCCGCCGCCGTTCCCGAGAAGCTGGAGGAGATCATCCGGCCGACCGGTTTCTTCCGGGCGAAGGCGCGCTCCCTCATGGGCCTGTCGGCCGCTCTCAGGGACGACTTCGGCGGCGAGGTCCCCGGCCGGCTGGCGGATCTCGTGAAGCTGCCAGGCGTCGGGCGCAAGACGGCCAACGTCGTCCTCGGCAACGCGTTCGGTGTGCCCGGCATCACGGTGGACACCCACTTCGGCCGGCTGGTCCGCCGCTGGAAGTGGACCGAGCAGGAGGACCCGGAGAAGGTCGAGGCCGAGATCGCCGCGATCTTCCCGAAGAGCGAGTGGACGATGCTCTCGCACCGCGTGGTCTTCCACGGCCGCCGCATCTGCCACTCCCGCAAGCCCGCCTGCGGCGCCTGCCCGATCGCCGCCCTCTGCCCTGCCTACGGGGAGGGCGAGACCGACCCCGAGAAGGCGAAGAAGCTGCTGAAGTACGAGATGGGCGGCTACCCGGGTCAGCGCCTCAGCCCGCCCCCGGACTATCCGGGCAGCCCCGCACCGCCGCTGGGAGCCGGGTGAGCGGCCGACCTGCCCAGGCGGGTCCGTGCGGAACGAAATGGCAGACGACAGGCGTTGGAACGACGGGGGTGCCCATGACGCACGCACAGAGGACACGGGCCGCAGCCGACGCGGCCACCACCGGGACGAGCGCGCCCCAGGACAGCGCGCTCACCGTCACCACCGACGGCCTGCCCGGCTGGCTGGAGCCCGTGGCCCGGGCGGCGCGTACGGTGCGGGCCAACCAGCTCAGCCGCTTTCTGCCGCCTGAGAGCGGCGCCGGGCGCCAGTCCGCCGTACTGATCCTCTTCGGCGAGGGTGAGCGTGGTCCGGAGCTGCTCCTGATGGAGCGTTCCGGTTCCCTGCGCTCCCACGCCGGCCAGCCGTCCTTCCCCGGGGGCTCCCTCGACCCCGAGGACGGCGACCACACCACCACCGGGCCGCTCAGGGCCGCGCTGAGGGAGGCCGAGGAGGAGACCGGACTCGATCCGAGCGGCGTCCAGCTCTTCGGCGTGCTGCCCCGGCTCTACATCCCGGTGAGCGGCTTCGTCGTCACACCCGTCCTCGGCTGGTGGCGGACGCCGAGTCCGGTCGGAGCCGTCGATCCGGCCGAGACCGCCCGTGTCTTCACCGCCCCCGTGGCGGATCTCACGGATCCCGCCAACCGTGCGACAGCCGTCCACCCCAGCGGCCACGAAGGCCCCGCATTTCTGGTCGAATCCGCCCTGGTATGGGGATTCACAGCCGGAGTGATCGACAGGATTGTGCACTACGCGGGGTGGGAACGCCCCTGGGACAGGACCAGGCAGGTGCCGCTCGACTGGCGCGCATGACAGGCTGACTCCCCTGCTGCGCTGTTCCGGGCCTGGCCCGGACCCCGTCGAACCGGACGGGCCAGGTGACGAATCTGCGAGGCTATAGACGGTGAACGTGCTGGACATCCTGCTGCTCGTCGGCGCCGTGTGGTTCGCGGTCATCGGCTACCGCCAGGGTTTCGTCGTCGGCATCCTGTCCGTGATCGGCTTTCTGGGCGGCGGACTCGTGGCCGTCTACCTGCTGCCGGTCATCTGGGACCAGGCGACCGACGGGTCGGAGGTCTCCTCCACCGCCGCCATCGTCGCGGTAGTGATCGTGATCGTGTGCGCATCGGTGGGCCAGGCTTTCACCACCCACCTCGGCAACCGGCTCCGCCGGTACATCACCTGGTCGCCCGCAAGGGCCCTGGACGCCACGGGCGGCTCCCTCGTCAACGTGGTGGCCATGCTCCTGGTGGCCTGGCTGATCGGCTCGGCGCTGGCCGGCACGTCACTGCCGACGCTGGGCAAGGAGGTCCGTAATTCCTCGGTCCTGCTCGGGGTCTCCCGGGTGATGCCCGATCAGGCCTCCAACTGGTTCACGGACTTCTCGTCCGTCCTCGCGCAGAACGGCTTCCCGCAGGTCTTCAGCCCGTTCGCCAACGAGCCCATCACCGCGGTCGAACCGCCGGACCCCGCGCTGGCAGGAAGCCCTGTCGCCGCCCGCGCGAAGAAGTCCATCGTCAAGGTCGTCGGCATGGCCCCGGGCTGCGGCAAGGTCCTCGAAGGGACCGGTTTCGTGTTCTCCGACCGCCGTGTGATGACCAACGCCCACGTGGTAGGCGGCGTCGACGAACCGACCGTCCAGATCGGTGGCGAAGGCCGGCTGTACGACGCCAAGGTCGTCCTCTACGACTGGCAGCGGGACATCGCCGTACTGGACGTCCCGGACCTGGACGCCGAGCCGCTGCGCTTCACCGACACCGACAAGGACGCGGGGAGCGGTGACAGCGCCATCGTCGCCGGCTTCCCGGAGAACGGCGCCTACGACGTGCGCTCGGCGCGCATCCGGGGCCGTATCGACGCCAACGGCCCGGACATCTACCACCGGGGCACCGTGCAGCGCGACGTGTACTCGCTGTTCGCGACCGTCCGCCAGGGCAACTCCGGTGGCCCGCTGCTCACTCCGGACGGGAAGGTGTACGGAGTGGTGTTCGCGAAGTCGCTCGACGACCCGGACACGGGTTACGCGCTGACGGCCGATGAGATCCGCGAGGACATCGAGCTCGGCAGGTCCACGGCCCAGCAGGTCGACAGCCAGGGCTGCGCGCTCTGAGCCGTCCGTAGGCGGACACCGGGAACCCCGGACCACCTGGCCCTGCAGTACGAGGTCACGTACGGTCCCCGGCCCTCAACGGGGCGGGGACCGTACGTGGCGTGCTGTCGAACGGCTACCGCGTCATCCGCGGGGATGGCGCAGGCGCGCCGAGACCCAGCGGGCCCGGCGATGCAGAATGCGCGGAATGCCCAGCCGGAGATCATGGAAATCGCTCACATCGTGCACCCGGCTCAGGGAGCCGCCCCCCTCGTGAATGCTCGGACCAGCAGGAGCGGTCGAGCGGCGGTTGCGTGCTACGTCATTGAAGTCGCGCGTCCAGCCCATACCCCGACGTCTGCCCGTGACCCAAGGTCCGTAATCGTGCGCGAGTCAGCCAATTGGCTTATGCGGCAGGCAATTGGCTGTTCGTCGGACAGCTGTGCCCGTCGACTACCGGTCGGGCTCAGGGTCCTTGAGCCAGTTGATGAGTTCGGCCGAGAAGCCCACCGGATCCTCTTCGTGGGGGAAGTGCCCCAGACCGTCGAAAAGGCGCCACCGGTACGGCGCCTCGACGTACTCGCCGGACCCCGCGGAACTACGGGTCCGGATCGCCGGGTCGAGCGAGCCGTGGAGATGCAGGGTGGGTACACGCACGGGGCGCTTCATCCGCCGGTTGAACTGGACGCCGTCCGGACGGGCCAGTGAGCGGACCATCCAGCGGTACGGCTCGATCGAGCAGTGGGCCGTCGAGGGGATGCACATCGCGCGCCGGTAGACGTCCGTGGTCAGGTCGTCGGGGAAGTCGGGGGTGCGCGGCCCCGACCAGTCGCGGATCAGCCGGGCCACCAAGGCCGCGTCGTCCGCCACGAGCTGACGCTCCGGCACCCATGGACGTTGGAAGCCCCACACATGCGAACCGGCGCGGGACTGAGCGAAGTCCGAGAGCATCGAGGAACGCCAGCGGCGCGGATGCGGCATAGACGACACCACGAGCCGACGGACCAGCTTCGGCCGCATCACAGCCGCCGTCCAGGCGAGGTAGCCGCCCATGTCGTGTCCCACGAGCGCCGCATCCGGCTCGCCGAGGGAGCGGATCACGCCGGTGACGTCGAGAGCCAGGTTCGCGGGGTCGTAGCCCCGGGGCGTACGGTCGCTGCCGCCGACCCCGCGGAGGTCCATCGCGACCGCGCGGTATCCGGCGTCGGCCAGGGCGGTCAGCTGGTGGCGCCAGGTCCACCAGAACTGCGGGAAGCCGTGCAGCAGCAGCACCAGCGGCCCGTCGCCGAGCTCGGCGATATGGAAGCGCGCGCCGTTGGCGGCCACATCACGGTGGGTCCAGGGCCCATCGAGGCGGACAGGGCTGCCGGAACCGGCAGTCGGCCCCAGCGGCCCCACCGGACCGGATGCGCTGAAATCGGGGTCGGTCATGTGGACGAGCGTGTCACAGAGACCGCCTTCTCCTGGACAGGACGGTTCTCGATGGCCCTGTCCGCGAGTGTGCTGCCCGGTGCCTGCTCGATCGCACGCGCGTCGGCGGCGGGGCGGGGGTGGGGCTTCACGCCCTGCAGGACCGCAGCGGTCTGCTTGGCGGACGCGATGGACTTCTCCGGCGGCTTGACCTTCTTGAACTTGGCGAGCCCGAAGAGGGCGAGCAGGATCCCCAGCAGGATGAACGCACCGCCGACGATCAGGAACGACCAGGCGAGCCCGAGCCCGAGATTGTGGATGCCGTAGGCCGCGGCGAAGCTCAGCACGGGGATCGCGAAAAGGATCAGCACACCCGTGACGATGAAAGCCACGCTGCCGATCGCGCCGCGCTTGACGTCCTGACGCATCTCGGCCTTGGCCAGTGCGATCTCGTCGTGCACCAACGCGGACATCTCAGCGGTCGCCGAAGCGAACAGCTGTCCGAGACTACGATCGGTGCTGCCCGCGTAGTTGCCGGGGTCGCTCATCCCTGACTCCCTCTCTTCTTCCGTACATCCGATGTCAGATCATGCCGGACTGTCCGGCCTGCTGCTCGCTGCGCCCGCCCGTTCGGCAAGGCGACGGTGCTCGGCAGCCTTCCTCTCGTAGATCGCGGCCATGCGCAGGTGGTACTCGGGGTCGTCCTGCTCGTAGACGTCGGGCACCCCCGATTCGTCCGCATCGATCTCCTCGGCCTCGTACAGCGCCCTGTATCTGCGTACCCGCAGTTTGAGCAGTACACCGGAGAGTACGGCGGCAATCAGGGAACCGATGAGCACCGCTGCCTTCACGTCGTTGATCATGTCCTCGTCGCCGGTGAAGGCGAGCTCCCCGATGAGCAGCGAAACGGTGAAGCCGATACCGGCCAGCGTGGCTACGGCGAAGACATCTGCCCAGGCGAGGTCCTTGTTCAGCTGGGCCTTCGTGAAGCGGGTGATGAGCCATGTGCCGCCGAAGATGCCCACGGTCTTGCCGATGACCAGACCGAGAACCACGCCGAGCGTCTCGGGCCGGGTGAAGACACCGGCCAGGGCATCGCCCTTGAGGGTGACACCGGCCGAGAAGAGAGCGAAGAGCGGAACCGCGACGCCGGCCGACAGAGGGCGCACCAGATGCTCGATGTGTTCGCCCGGGGAGTGCGTCTCTCCCTCGCGCCTGGTGCAGCGCAGCATGAGACCCATGGCCACGCCGGCGATCGTCGCGTGGACGCCGCTGTTGTACATCAGTCCCCAGATGACCAGGGCGAGCGGCAGATAGACGTACCAGCCTCGCACCCCGGCGCGCAGCAGGACGTAGAAGACGAGCAGACCCGCGAAGGCGCCGCCGAGTGCCAGGAAGTCGAGGTCCTCGGTGAAGAAGACCGCGATGATGAGGATGGCGAAGAGGTCGTCGACGACGGCGAGCGTCAGCAGGAAGGCGCGTAGCGCCGACGGCAGCGAGGTGCCGATGACCGCGAGGACGGCGAGCGCGAACGCGATGTCGGTGGCGGTGGGGACGGCCCAGCCGTCGAGGGACCCTCCACCGAGTACGGCGGTCAGTGTGTAGACCACGGCGGGTACGGCCATGCCGCAGAGCGCCGCCGCGACGGGCAGGGCCGCGGCCCGGGGGTCGCGGAGTTCGCCGGCGACCAGCTCCCGCTTGAGCTCGACCCCCGCGACGAAGAAGAAGATCGCGAGCAGTCCATCGGCCGCCCAGTGCGACACCGAGAGGTGGAGCCCCAGCGCTTCGGGACCGAAGTGGAAATGGCTGACGGACGCGTACGTGGAGCCGAAGGTGTTGGCCCAGATCAGCGCGGCTACGGCCGCGACCAGCAGGATGACGCCACCGACCGTCTCGGTGCGCAGGGCCTCCGCGACGTAATTGCGCTCGGGGAGGGAAAGCCGGCCGAGCAGAGTGCGGCGGCCGGAAGGGGGGACGGGCGGGGCCACGAGGAAGACCTCCGGGTCGGGTTACGGCAGTGGTGGCATGGCGGATACACATGCCGACCAGACTTCCCGGCGCCCCTGTGGAGATTTTCTTGTGCTGTTGTCGCGTGCTCGCCGCGCTCGGCGTTCGTGCCTGCTCACCGGCGGGCACGTGATCATGCTGACGCGCTTCGCCGACGAAATCACCACTCTACCTGGGCCATCGGAAACCTATCCGGATGTGGTGTGCCCCGTGCGACGGCGCGCACCGGCAGCCGTACGTCTCTGACCTGTCCCCGGCAGCCGGAAGGGGCACCCGGGTGGTTCCGGGTGCCCCTCGGGGCGTGCGAACGGATCCGTTCCAGGCTCAGGTCTGTGAGGACCTGGCCTGCCTCGACCCGCCTCCGTCTGCTCCGGCCCGGTCTAGTCCTCGGACGAGGCGGAAGGCAGCTGGGTCTGGATGAGCGCCATGACGGAGGAATCCGTGAGCGTGGTGACATCGCCCAGCTCGCGGTTCTCGGCGACGTCACGCAACAGACGACGCATGATCTTGCCGGAACGGGTCTTCGGCAGTTCCGCCACCGGCAGGACGCGCTTGGGCTTGGCGATCGGCCCGAGCGTGGTGCCGACGTGATTACGCAGCTCGGCGACCAGCTCCTCCGAGGCGGTGGCCGTCCCACGCAGGATCACGAAGGCGACGATGGCCTGACCGGTCGTCTCGTCGTTGGCGCCGACCACGGCGGCCTCGGCGACTGAGGGGTGCGACACGAGGGCCGACTCGACCTCGGTGGTCGAGATGTTGTGGCCCGACACGAGCATGACGTCGTCGACCCGGCCCAGCAGCCAGACATCGCCGTCCTCGTCCTTCTTGGCACCGTCGCCCGCGAAGTACTTGCCCTCGAAGCGCGACCAGTAGGTGTCGAGGAAGCGCTGGTCGTCCCCCCAGATGGTGCGGAGCATCGACGGCCACGGCTCGGTGAGGACGAGATAGCCGCCTCCGCCGTTCGGCACCTCATGGGCCTCGTCGTCGACGACGGTGGCGGAGATGCCGGGCAGGGCCCGCTGGGCCGAACCGGGCTTCGTCGCCGTGACCCCGGGAAGCGGCGAGATCATCATGGCGCCGGTCTCGGTCTGCCACCAGGTGTCCACGATCGGGCAGGTATCGGCGCCGATGTGCTTGCGGTACCAGATCCATGCCTCGGGGTTGATCGGCTCACCGACCGAACCGAGCACACGCAGCGACGACAGATCGAACTTGGCGGGGATGTCGTCCCCCCACTTCATGAACGTCCGGATCGCCGTCGGCGCGGTGTAGAGAATCGTCACGCCGTACTTCTGGACGATCTCCCAGAAGCGCCCCTGATGGGGGGTGTCGGGCGTGCCCTCGTACATGACCTGGGTCGCGCCGTTGGCCAGCGGTCCGTAGACGATGTACGAGTGTCCGGTGACCCAGCCGATGTCGGCGGTGCACCAGTACACGTCCGTCTCCGGCTTGAGGTCGAAGACCGCGTGGTGGGTGTAGGCCGTCTGGGTCAGGTACCCCCCGGACGTGTGCAGGATGCCCTTCGGCTTACCCGTGGTTCCCGAGGTGTAGAGGATGAAGAGCGGCTGCTCCGCGTCGAAGGCCTCGGGCGTGTGCTCGGCGGACTGCCGGCCGGTGATCTCGTGCCACCAGATGTCCCGGTCCTCTGACCATGCGGTGTCCTGCCCGGTGCGCCGGACCACGAGGACATGCTCGACGCTGTCGATGCGGGAGACGGCGTCGTCCACAGCGGGCTTGAGCGCAGAGGGCTTGCCGCGGCGGTAGCCGCCGTCGGCGGTGATGACGACCTTGGCGTCGGCGTCCTGGATGCGGGCGGCGATGGCGTCCGCGGAGAAGCCACCGAAGACCACCGAATGCGCTGCGCCGATACGGGCACAGGCCAGCATCGCCACAGCGGCTTCCGGGATCATCGGCAGGTAGACGGCGACCCGGTCGCCCTTGCCGACACCGAGCTCTGTGAGCGCGTTGGCGGCGCGGGAGACTTCGTCCTTCAGCTCCGCGTAGGTGATCGCGCGGCTGTCGCCGGGCTCGCCCTCGAAGTGGATCGCGACCCGGTCGCCGTTGCCCGCCTCGACATGACGGTCCACGCAGTTGTACGCGACGTTGAGTTTGCCGTCCGCGAACCACTTCGCGAAGGGCGGATTGCTCCAGTCGAGCGTCTCGGTCGGCTCCGTGGCCCAGGTCAGGCGGCGGGCCTGCTCGGCCCAGAAGCCCAGCCTGTCCGCCTCGGCCTGCTCGTACGCCTCCACTGTCACGTTGGCGTTCGCAGCCAGATCGGCAGGCGGTGTGAACCGCCGCTCCTCCTTGAGCAGATTGGCCAGGCTTTCGTTGCTCACGACATCTCCCATTCCCAGGGTGTCCGTTGTGTCCCGGGGGACAGCTCATCAGGCTGCGGGCCAGGTGACAAGTGTCTACCGGAAATTGGTTTAGACCTGTGTCTCCTGTAGGGAGTCACACGTCCCGCTTTCGCAAGCAGCGCTGTGCGGTGCGAAAGCGGGACCACAAGGTCTCACGGACCGGGTGTGTGAGTGGTTCAGGGGCCGACGGCGGCACCGGGAGCCGGGTGCGGTGAGTCGATGCCGTCCTCGGCGCCCCACACCGCGCCCGGGGCGACCCGAACAAAGACCTCGTCGGGCCCGGTGCCGGAACTGGCGCCCTCGGTCAGCAGATAAGCCTGCGCCTCACCGACATGAAAGTACATGCCGTGCAGCTGCAGGGTCCCCGCCGCCAGTCGGCGGGCCACCGATTCGTGCGCACGCAGGTGCTCCAACTGCTGCACCACATTGGTCAGGCAGAGCTGCTCCACCGCATCGGTGGGCAGGCGTCCGGCGATGCGAGCCCAGGAGTGGTGACGGGAGCGCATGCGCTCCAGGCTCGGCAGACCGTGCCGCAGCCAGCGCCACAGCGGTGTGCGGGGCGTTTTCGGCGCGGCTCCCAACAGGGCCTGCATCGCCCCGCATCCGGAGTGGCCGCAGATGGTGATGGACTCGACCTCCAGTACATCCACCGCATACTCGATGGCGGCGGCGACGGAGTCGTCGTTGCTCTCGGCGTCCCCTGCGCCCGGCGGCGGCACCAGATTGCCGACGTTCCGCACGGTGAAGAGGTCCCCTGGGCCGCTCGCGGTGATCATGCTGGTGACCAGACGGGAGTCGGCACAGGTGAGGAACAGCTGCGAAGGCCGCTGACCCTCTGCGGCCAGCCGGGCCAGCTCCTCACGGACCAGCGGGGCGGTGGTGCGCTGGAATGAACTGAGGCCGCTGAGCAGCCGATGGGCGCCGTGCCGGCGACCCGAGGGGCCTTGTGGAGCCGTGGGAGGAGCAGCGTTCGAGACGACGTGCGAGTCAGGGGCCGCGGTCGTCGGTGCGGTGTCCTGCACGCTGTCGTGGCAGTGATGGTTGCGCCACGGCGTCCATGGGCGGCAGCAGGAATGGGCGGCCGACGCAGGCTCGGCGATCCGGCCCCCCGAGCGCCCGGTGAACTCGATCCGGCCGCCCAGCGCGGTCTGCGCCGCATACCAGTCCTGGATCGTCTCGTACGCCGCGTGGTCCATGAAGAAGCCGTCCAACTCGACCACTGCGTCGACCCCTTGCGGCAGCTTTCCGAGCACGCGGCTGAGCCGGGGGACGGCCAGAAAGGTCAGCTGGCCGCGAGCGGACACCAGATAGCGGCCGTCCTGCTCGGTCACGGTGATCCTCGTGCGTGCCAGCCGGTGCAGGGCGACGGCCACCGCCACGACGATGCCGATCGCCACCCCTTCGAGCACCCCGGCCAGAATCACGCCGCTGATCGTGGCGCCGTACACCAGGAACTCCCGGTGTCTGTGGACCTTGCGGATGTGGGCGAAGCTGACCATCTGGATGCCGACGACCATGACCAGCGCGGCGAGGGCGGCCAGGGGGATCCACTCCAGGGCTGTGACCAGCAGCACGGCCGCCAGCAGCACCCAGACGCCGTGCAGCACGGTGGAGGCGCGGCTCGTCGCGCCCGCTCGCACGTTCGCGGAGCTGCGCACAGCGCCGCCCGATACGGCCAGCCCGCCGGCGAGCCCTGATACCGCGTTGGCGACACCCTGGGCCCGCAATTCCCGGTCGAGGTCCGATCGTTTGACAGGAGCGTGCGGCGTCGACCCGTCCTTGGTCGCGGTTGTCGAGCGGTCTGCGGCCAGCTTGTCCACGGAGACAGCGGCCAGCAGGGATTCGAGGCTGGCGACGAGCGTGACGGTGAACACGGCTGTCGCCAGTGCCGCCACCGGGCCCTGCGGAAGTTCGGGCAGTGCGTGCGAGTGCCATGACGGGAGGTCCACCCTGGCGATGCCGGGTGCTGCCGCGGCGGCGACAGCCGTCGAGATGACCACGGCGGCGAGCGCGGCAGGAATTTTGCGGAGTGCCGCTCCGATCTGCCCGGGCATACGCGGCCACGCGACGAGAAGCACGACCGTCAGGGCTCCGACAAGGGGCCCGGCCGGCTCGAAGTGCGCCAGGTGGGAGGGGAGCGACAGGACGTTGTCGAGGGCGGAGCTCCGAGGTACCTCGCCGAACACGATGTGGAGCTGGGCGAGAGCGATGGCCACGCCGATACCGGCGAGTGTGCCGTGCACGATGGCCGGGCTGACGGCGAGGGCGTTGCGGGCCGCCCTTAGCGAACCCAGCAGGATCTGCAGGAGTCCGGCGCCGACGGTGATCGCGCACGTGGTGCGCCAGCCGTAGATCTGGATCAACTCTGCTGTGACTACGGTCAGTCCGGCGGACGGGCCACTGACCTGGAGCGGTGTGCCGCCCAGCAGTCCGGCGACGATGCCGCCGATGGCCGCCGAAACCAGTCCGGCGGCGAGCGGGGCGTCCATGGCGACGGCGAGACCGAGCGACATGGGAACGGCGATCAGGAAGACAGTGATCGATGCGGACAGATCCGCACCCGAGACGCGGAAGCGTCCGTGGCGGGGCGGAGGCGGCGGACTGTGTGGACGCTTGAATCCCGAAGCCCGGGAAGGGCGCGAACTGCGGGATGAGTGGTCGTTGCGAGTGGGGACGCAGGCAGACATGTTCCCGTCTCCTCCGGGGCAGCGCGGTCGCGGTATGTGAATGACGGCGGCCGTAGGTCACGGCGTGCAGCGGTGGGGTACAACGGCGGGATTTCTCAACTCTCCGTAAATGAATCGTAATGGAGAGTAAAGAAACGTGTCCATGCTTTCGAGCAAATAGCCCAGTCAGTCACTCTTCCCAGTGAATAAGCAGCTTTTCATCCGGCTTGTCGTACTGATTCCGGCGGAGCTGTGTGTGAGGTTGACCGCGCCGTGTCGGCACTTCAACGCACGAATCCTGCAAGGAAGAGGGTGGACGGATGATGGCCGCCACGAAGCGGATCGCCCTGGGCGCCGTGGTCACGGCGCTGATCACCGGCTTGGCCGGCTGCTCGGACCCAGGTACGGGGGCAGCCGGTTCCGCGCCCGGAACCGGGAAGCGGTCCGCCCCCGGCGCGGATGAGAACTCTCCGGCAGCGGCGCCGAAGGGTGCGGTCAAGCTCATCGGCGACGGTTCCACCGCCTTTACGGGAGCCCAGCCGAAACTCCCGGTCGCCAAGCGTCTCAAGCCCGGCCAGAAGCCCCCTCAGTTCGTGGTGTTCTCGTGGGACGGTGCGGGCGAGGACAGCCAGAAACTGTTTTCGCATTTCCGCTCGGTCGCGAAGAAGTACGACGCCAAGATGACGTACTTCCTCAGTGGCGTGTACCTCCTGCCGGAGAAGAAGAAGGAGCTCTACGACCCCCCGCAGCATTCGGCGGGCCGTTCCGACATCGGGTTCAACGACGCGGAGGGTATCCGCAACACGCTGACGGAACTGCGAGCCGCGTGGCTGGAGGGCAACGAGATCGGCACGCACTTCAACGGGCACTTCTGCGGCCCGGACGGAGGTGTCGGCACCTGGTCGGTCGACGAGTGGAAGAGCGAGATCAGCCAGGCGAAGTCGTTCGTGAAGAGCTGGAAGACCAACGCCCCGGACCTCAAGGGCGAAGCGCCGCTGCCCTTCGACTACGACAAGGAGCTGATCGGCGCTCGCACCCCCTGCCTGGAGGGGCAGAAGAACATGGTCGCGGCCGCGCGGACCATGGGGTTCCGCTATGACTCCAGCGGCATCGGGAATCAGGTCTGGCCTGCGAAGAAGGACGGGCTCTGGGACCTCCCTCTGCAGCTCGTCCCCGTGCCGGGCCGTGCGTTCGAGACGCTCTCGATGGACTACAACTTCATGTTCAACCAGTCCGGTACGACGCAGGGCGACCCGGACAAGCACGAGTACTGGGGCAACCAGATGCGGGACGGTCTGCTTCAGGCGTTCGACCGTGCCTACAGCGGGAACCGAGCTCCTCTGATCATCGGCAACCACTTCGAATCCTGGAACGGCGGCACTTACATGCGTGCGGTCGAGGAGACGATCAAGACGGTGTGCACCAAGCAGGACGTGCAATGCGTTTCCTTCCGTCAGCTCGCCGACTGGCTGGACGCGCAGGATCCGGCGACGCTCGCCAGACTCGGGACGCTGAAGGTGGGCCAGGCGCCCAAGCCCGGCTGGACCGCGTTCCTCGCGGGGACGGTTCCGGGTAAGCCCGCAGGCAGCCCCGTGCCTGCCAGGCCGGCGGATCAGCCGGCAGGCAAGGGGGCCGACGGGAGCGCGGAACAGGGATCGCCCTCCGGTGCCGCTCCGTCCGGTCAGGCCGGCTGAGCGGCGCCCGTCTCCGCGCGGTGCTCCTGCAGGACGAAGGCGGGGTCGACCTGGGCAGCCAGGTCGGCGCCCGTCTTCTCGTTGCCCCAGCTCTCCGCGTTCTTCAGATGGAAGTGCACCATCTGCTGCGTGTAGCGCTCCCAGTCGCGCAGTCCGTACGAGTCCTCCGCGGCGTTCTGCAGGGCCTGCAGTGCCATCCGGTTGTCTGCCTCCAGCAGTTCGAACGGGGCCGGCCGGCCCTTTTCCATCGTCCGGACCCAGTCGGACTGGCCGACGCCGACCAGCAGGTCGTCACCGACCTCGGCGCGCAGGAAGTCGAGGTCGTCCTCCCCCTGCACCTTGTTGCCCACCACCTTCAGTGCGACACCGAAGTCACGCGCGTACTCCTTGTACTGGCGGTAGACGGAGACGCCCTTCCGGGTCGGTTCGGCGACCAGGAAGGTCATGTCGAAGCGGGTGAACATTCCCGACGCGAACGAATCCGACCCTGCCGTCATGTCGACCACCACGTATTCGTCGGGGCCGTCGACCAGGTGGTTGAGGCAGAGCTCGACCGCCCCGACCTTGGAGTGGTAGCAGGCGACGCCGAGATCGGACTCGTCGAACGGGCCGGTGGCCATCAGCCGGATGTCCCCGTCGTCGAGACGGACTGTGCGGGCGCAGGCGTCGTAGACCGGATTGTCCTCGCAGACGCGCAGGAGCCGGGACCCCTCCCCGGGCGGTGTCGTCTTGATCATCGTTGCGGCGGATGCGATGCGGGGGTTGCTCCCGCGGAGGTAGTCCTTGATGAGGGGCAGCTGGGCGCCCATGGCCGGCAGGGCGGCGGCTTCCTTCTCGTCCAGGCCGAGGGCGGCCCCGAGGTGTTGGTTGATGTCGGCGTCCACCGCGACGACTTGGGCTTCATTGGCAGCGAGGTGGCGGATGAAGAGCGAGGACAGCGTGGTCTTGCCGCTGCCGCCCTTCCCCACGAAAGCGATCTTCATGTTCACCTAGGGTAGCGGTGTCATCGCTCACTGCTGTCATCCTTCGTGAAGAAGGCCACTCCTGGGCGGTATCCGTGGCGGGGGCGCGTAGCCTCGCTACTTATGAGTACGACTTCCCCTGACCCGCTTGCCGCCCTGGGTGACCTGCCGGGGGTCTCCGACGCGGTGGACTCCGTACGCAAGGCCGTGGACCGGGTCTACGGGCACCGGGTCATGCGGCGCCGCAGTAACGAGGTGACCGCGGAGGCGGCCCTACGCGGAGCTCGCGGTTCGGCGGCGCTCTCGGGAGCCGACTGGAATCTCGAGGAGGTGCGCCGGCGCACGGACTTCAGCGGTGAGGACGAGGCCCGCACCATCGGTGCGGCGTTGAGGCTCACGGCGGAGGCGGGGCAACTGCTCTCGATCTGGCGGCAGTCACCGCTCCGTGTGCTTGCCCGTCTGCATCTGGTGGCTGCGGGTGGCGCGACTCCGGACGAGGCGGTCGGCAGGCCGCGACTGGCGGGCGAGGCGGTCGACGAGCCGTTGATCGAAGCGCCCGTGCCGGGTGCGGACGAGGTGTCCGGGCGTCTCGAAGGGCTGTCGCAGCTGATCATCGCCGGTGGCTCGGCGCCTGCACTCGTGACGGCCTCGGTGGTCCATGGCGAACTGCTCGCGCTGCGTCCCTTCGGGTCACACAACGGCTTGGTCGCCCGGACCGCCGAGCGGATCGTGCTGATCGGCAGCGGGCTCGATCCCAAGTCGATCTGTCCTGCCGAAGTCGGTCATGCGGAGCAGGGGCGCGCGGCTTACGTGGCTGCGTTCGAGGGGTATCTGTCGGGCAGGCCCGAGGGTATGGCCGCCTGGATCGCTCACTGCGGACGCTCGGTGGAGCTGGGTGTCAGGGAGTCCACTGCTGTGTGCGAAGCGCTGCAGCGCGGCGCGGCCTGAGTCGCGTGGCCCGCGCGGCTGATCGCACGGTCGGTACGGCCGGGTGCCGGGGGGGCTCCGCGTGTGCGGGCCCCGGAAAGGGTTGCGGCGGTACCGGTTCCGGTACCGCCGCTGGCACGTCCGCCCAGTTACCAAGCGTCCTCGTTATATGCCCATCAGGTCGGGTTCTTTGCCCGTCACCTGGTGCGGCTGGCCCGTAATCGACGGGTCGACGTCGCGTGGGTGCTCGGCTTTCGTGCTCGGTCCGTGGGGCCTTCTGCGTAAAAAAGGTGATCCTCTCGGATGTCCCTGGTCTCGCGGGCCGTTGAATCCTTTGTACTCCAGGACAAGGGGGAGCGGAAGTCCTGGCCGTTTTTCTTTACTTTTACGTTCAAATGTAGGCGGGTCGGACCTCGGGGGTGGAGGGCTGCTCCCGCCGCCCTCGAAGGCCCGCTGTCAGATGGTGATCGCGGCGGCGCGGCGACGATTGGCGTACCAGACGAGCCCCGCGGTCACCGCGGCCGCGCCCAGTGCCGCTGCCGCCATGAGTGCCGGCCGCGGGGGCATCGAGAACGCGGGCAGGCGCTGCTTGAGCCGGACCGGACGGTCGAAGACGAGAATCGGCCACTCCCGGAGCGCGGCTTCGCGCCGCAAGGCCCGGTCCGGGTTGACGGCATGCGGGTACCCCACGGACTCCAGCATGGGTACGTCGGTGGCGGAGTCGCTGTACGCGTAGCAGCGCGACAGGTCGTACCCTTCCGATTCGGCGAGCGTCCTGATCGCCTCGGCCTTGGTCGGCCCGTAGGCGTAGTACTCGACCTCGCCGGTGAAGCAGCCGTCATCGCCCACGACCATCCGGGTCGCCACGACCCGGTCGGCACCGAGCAGTTCTCCGATAGGCTCGACGACTTCGGCGCCGGAGGTCGAAACGATGACCACATCACGCCCAGCGGTGTGATGCTCCTCGATGAGGGTCGCGGCCTCGTCGTAGATGATCGGGTCGATCAGGTCGTGCAGGGTTTCGGCGACCAGATCCTTGACCTGCTGGACGTTCCACCCCTTGCAGAGCGCAGAGAGATATTCGCGCATCCGCTCCATCTGGTCGTGATCGGCACCCCCGGCAAGGAACACGAACTGTGCGTACGCGGTGCGCAGTACGGCACGACGGTTGATCAGCCCGCCTTGGTAGAAGGACTTGCTGAAGGTCAGTGTCGATGACTTCGCAATGACCGTCTTGTCCAGGTCAAAGAAGGCTGCTGTACGCGGCGAGAAGCAGTTTTCCACAAAGGTGAGCATAGGGGCCCGCCATTCGGCGTAAAATCCGGCAGGTGGGTTTGCCTGAGAAGGGCCTCGGGTACACCATGGAAGTCACGGATCGTTCGCGACCGTGCTAACCCGGTCCGACTCCTCCCCCCCCGAGTCGGCCGTGGGGACGACCCCCGCTCTCCCCCCCGGCGGGGGTCGTCGCATGTCCGGATGCGTTTCTAGGCCAGGAACCCAGGCCCTTCCTCTCTTGTCGCCGGTGTCGACCGCCCCGTCGTGCGAGTCCACTCGATCATGACTCGTCACCGTGCGTAGTGGAAGGGCTGCGCTGCGAAAGTCCCCTGTACGAGCTACCGAGATATTCACAACGCTTGAGTTGTCCACAGTTTTTGAGCAAGATCCACATGATTTTCCGCGCCGTTGCATGTTGATTCCACCCGCGAAGTCCGTGGGTTCCGGAATCGCGCGTCTCGGAAGCGTTCGAGATCGCCGCGAAACCGCACTGGAGGAGACAGTGAGAGGGGCGGAGATCGTGGCTGGTTCCTTCGCGGGCGAAGGCCCGTCGAGTGCCGAAGGGCGGCGGGACGGACCGCTGATCCTCACCGAGGACCCGGATTTGCTGGACGATCTGCTCAGGCTGTGCGCGGCGGCCGGGGCGATGCCGGAAGTGCAGCACGGCCCTCCGGGCGGGAGAGGCGGCTGGGACCGGGCGCCGATGGTCCTGGTCGGCGATGACGCGGCGCGTGGATGCCGTGGGATGCCTCGCAGGCCCGGCGTGATGCTCGTCGGACGGGACCAGGAGGATCCCGACGTGTGGCGCCACGCGGTGGAGATCGGCGCCGAATACGTGCTGAGACTGCCCGCTTCCGAAGGCTGGCTCGTCGACCAGATCGCCAATGCGGTGGAGGGCGTGGGCAGGCCTGCGCTCACCGTAGGAGTGATGGGGGGCCGGGGCGGCTCCGGCGCGTCCACGCTGGCCTGCGCACTTGCCGTGACAGCCGCGAGGTCGGGCCGGCGGACGATGCTGATCGACGGCGACCCCTTGGGTGGCGGGATCGACGTCCTGCTCGGCGGTGAGGCATCCGAGGGCTTGCGGTGGCCGGATTTCGCCCGTTCGAAAGGGAGGCTGGGCGGCGGCGCGCTGGAGGAGTCACTGCCGGCGTTGCACGGGTTGCGGGTGCTCAGCTGGGGCCGGGACGACGAGGTGATCGTTCCGCCACAGGCCATGCGCTCCGTGCTCGCCGCCGCTCGCCGGGTGGGTGGAGTGGTGGTCGTGGATCTGCCGCGCAGGTTCGACGAGAGTGTGACAGAGGCGCTGGCGCAGCTCGACGTGGGGCTGCTGGTCGTGCCCGGGGAGTTGCGAGCGGTCGCGGCGGCGCAGCGCGTGGCGGCTGTGGCCCGCACGGTCCTGGAAGACCTGCGGGTCATTGCGCGGGGGCCCTACACGGCAGGCCTGGACGAGCAGTGGGTGGCGCGGGCGCTGGACCTGCCGCTCGTCGGTGACCTGCCTACGGAGCCGGCGCTGTCTTCGGCTCAGGACAGCGGTGTGCCCCCGGGCGGAAATTCCCGCGGCCCACTGGCCCGCTTCTGCGCGGCCTTCTGGGATCTGGCGGATGTCCCGGTTCGTCCGGACGCCGTCCCGGCCCGGTCTCGCGGGGGAGTGGCGTCATGACGGACGCACTGCTCGAGGCCGTACGTCAACGACTGGCCCGCAGCGGTGTGGCGCCCACGCCGGCGGGGGTGGCTGCCGCGCTGAGGGAGCAGGGCCGTCTGCTCGGTGACGCGGAAGTGCTCGGTGCGGCCGAGGAGCTGCGGGGAGAGCTGGTCGGCACAGGAGTGCTGGAGCGGCTCCTGGCAGACCCGGCGGTGACCGATGTGCTGGTGTCCGCTCCGGACCGGGTGTGGGTGGACCGCGGCGGCGGACTCGAGCTGACCCGGGTCGTCTTCCAGGATGCGGCGGCTGTCCGGAGGCTGGCTCAGAGGCTCGCCGCAGTGGCGGGGCGACGGCTGGACGACGCCCGGCCCTGGGTGGACGCGCGGCTGCCGGACGGGACGCGGATGCACGCTGTCCTGCCGCCGGTGTCCGTCGGATCGACGTGCCTCTCGCTGCGTGTGGTGCGACCCCGCGCCTTCACCCTGGCGGAGCTCGTGGCGGCGGGGACGGTCCCGCCCGGCGGAGACCGGCTGCTGAGAGCTCTGGTGGAGGCCCGGGTCTCGTATCTGATCAGCGGAGGGACGGGCGCGGGCAAGACGACTCTGCTGTCGAGTCTGCTGGGTGCGGTCGGTGAGCGGGAGCGCATCGTGCTGGCAGAGGATTCGGCGGAGCTGCGCCCGGATCACCCGCATGTGGTCCGGCTGGAGTCACGGCCCGCCAATCAGGAAGGTGCCGGGCGGGTGACGCTACGGGACCTGGTACGCCAGGCGTTGCGTATGCGTCCTGACCGGCTGGTGGTGGGAGAGGTCCGGGGCGCCGAGGTGACGGAGCTTCTGGCAGCCCTCAACACCGGGCACGAAGGCGGTTGTGGCACGGTGCACGCCAATGCGGCCGAGCACGTTCCGGCGCGTCTGGAGGCTCTTGGGACGGCTGCCGGTCTCGACCGGGCCGCCCTGCACAGCCAGTTGGCGGCAGCGCTGTCCGTGGTCGTCCACCTCGTACGCGACAGGGGCGGGCGGCGGCGTGTGGCCGAAGTACATGTGCTCGAGCGGGATTCCGCAGGCCTGGTCGTCACTGTGCCCGCGCTGCGCTGGGGTGCCGACGGGTTCGAGCCGGGGCTGGGCTGGGAGAGGCTCGGGGCGCTGATCGGAGACAAGCCATGACCTCGGTGGGATCCGAAGTGCTGATGCGGGTGCCGACGTGGTCGTTGGCCGGTTGCGCGGGGCTGGCGGCCGCTCTGGCCGTGGCCCGGGACCCAGGGGCGCGGCGCGCCCGGATGCTGACAGCTCGGCGGGAGGAGCCTTGGGGGCCGGCGGCGTGGGCCACGGCCCGCGCGATCCTCGCCGGGCGGAGTGAATTGCTGTGCGCCCCTGTAGCGGCTCTTCTCGCTGTGCTGGGTGAATCGGTGCTTCCCCTGCTCGCGGGCGCTGTGGCTGTACCGCTCGTGCGGCGCTGGCTGTGTCGGCGGGCACGGCGGCGGGAACGTGAGGAGGCGGCCGACGCGGTGACGTCGCTCTGCGGGGCGGTGGTCGGCGAGCTGCGGGCCGGGCACGAGCCCGGGCAGGCGTTGCTCGCCGCCGCGCGGAACGCCGGTGCACTGGGCGCCGCCGAGCCCGCCGTGCTGGCCGCCGCGCGGTTCGGTGGCGATGTGCCGGGAGCGCTGCGGCAGGCGGCGGCGGGGCCCGGTCTCGACGGGCTCGCGGGTATGGCCGCGTGCTGGCGGGTGGCGGTGGACGGCGGAGCAGGTCTGGCGGCCGGTCTGGCGCGCCTGGAGAGCGCACTGCGGGGCGAGAGACGGCGGCGGGAGGAGCTGCGGGCACAGCTGGCGGGCGCCTGGTCGACGGTTGTGGTCCTGGCGTTGCTGCCGGTGGTGGGTCTGGGGCTGGGGGCGGCACTCGGAGCGGATCCGCTGGAGGTTCTGCTGCACAGCCCGGCCGGACTCGTCTGCCTGGCGACGGGTGGGCTGCTGGAGGCGGCGGGGCTGTTCTGGGCCTCGCGGATCGTGCGGACCGGGGAGGCGGCGTGAGTGGGATCTCCGGTGCGGGGGACGCGTTGGGGGCTGCCGGGGCGGTGGGAACGGCGTTCGGCACAACCGCGTGTCTCGCCTTCGCGTTCACAGGCCGGCGGCATGAGCGGGCTATACGCAGACGGGGGGCGGTGCTGGCCAAGTGCTGCGCGAGCGGCCCGGGGCCGAGGCGGATGGACCTGCGGGCGCCCGGGTGGAGCCGTGCTCGGCGGTGGACGGTGTTCGTGGCCGTCTGGGCAGGCGTCTGGATCCTTGTCGGCGGAGTGACAGGGAGCGGGGCCGGTCTTGCGGTGGCGTACGCAGTTCGGCGGTGGCGGCGCTCCGTCAGGGGGCGTGGGGTCGCCGGCCGGGACGCGGAGGCTGCTCTGATCTCAAGGCAGCTGCCGATCACCGCTGATCTGTTGGCGTCCTGCCTCTCGGCGGGCGCCGGGCCGCGGGAGGCGGCGGAGGCGGTCGGGGAATCCATCGGGGGCCCGGTCGGTGAGCGGCTGGCCCGCACAGCGGCCGAGATCCTGCTCGGAGGTGAACCTGCGGACGCATGGGGCCGGTTAGGGGAGCTGCCCGGTGCCGCGCCGCTGGCCCGCTGCCTTGAGCGCGCCGCGTCGACGGGGGCGCCGGCCGCGGAGCCGGTTTCCAGGCTGGCCGATGAGATGCGCGCCGAGCGGGCCAGTGCGGCTGTGGCGCGTGCCCAGCGGGCCGGTGTGCTGATCACCGCACCGGTGGGGCTCTGCTTCCTGCCCGCCTTTCTGGCCGTGGGTGTGGCGCCGGTGGTGATCGGGCTGGCGACCGGCCTCTTGCACCGCGGCTGAGCGGGAACAGCCGCTTCTCCCGGATGCCCGCATCGAGGGGAGTGGCCTGACTCCCGCTTGCTCGTAGTACCGGACCGAAGTTCTTAACGAAACAACGTTGCTTGTGCACATGGGGGTTGAGATGAACAGGAAAGCCGTGGAGTGGTCTTTGAGGACGCTGCGTCGTGCGTGGGAGGCCAGGTTCGGCACGCGTGCCCGGCCCCGAGGCCTCGACAGGGGGATGACGACGTCCGAGTACGCGGTGGGGACCATTGCCGCCTGCGCGTTCGCGGCGGTGCTCTACAAGGTGGTTACCAGCGGGGCGGTGCTGTCGGCCTTGCAGTCGCTGATCAAGGACGCTCTCGATGCGAAGTTCTGAGGAGCTGTGGAGACCCCGGAGCGGTGACCGCGGAGGGGTGACGGCAGAGGCAGCCATGGTCCTTCCCGTGCTGGTGGCCTTCGTTTTCGCCCTCGTCTGGGCGCTGGTTGCCGCGTCGGACCAGATCCGCTGTGTGGACGCCGCGCGTGCCGGAGCGCGGGCCGCTGCCCGGTCGGAGCCGGAGGACTCGGTGCGGTCCGCGGCTCAGGAGGCGGCGCCGGGCCGGGCCCGGGTCGCGGTGGAGCGGACCGGAGGGCTGTGGCGGGTCCGGGTGGAGGCACCGACGCCGGGGCCTGGACCACTGGGCCTGACGCTGAGCGCTGAGGCGGTCGCGTTGGCCGAGGACACGGTCGGGGCGAAGCCGTGAGGAGGACGAGGGCTGCCCCTCGGGCACGGGACCGGGGGCTGGCGACGGTCTGGACGGCCGTCACGATGGCGACGCTCTGCGTGGTGTTCGCGACGGTGCTCGCTCTCGGACAGGCCGTCTCCGCCCGTCACAAAGCCGGCGGTGCGGCGGATCTGGCTGCGCTCGCCGCGGCCGACCAGGCGTTGCGGGGTGCGGAGACGGCGTGCGGGGCCGCCCGAGAGGTCGCCCTGGCCCAAGGGACGGAGATCGTGCGCTGTGCGGTCCAGGGCGAGATCGCCGACGTGACCGCCCGGGCGCGCTTCGGCCCGTACGCACCTGAGGTCAGGTCGAGGGCGGGTCCTTCGGGGCCGTCGCTGCCCCCGGCTGCGCCGTCCGTCCGAGTGGCCGGGGAACGCGCGTGGCCTCATCCAGCGGCGCTCTCGGGCCGGGGGCCCTCCGAGCTCTCCGCCGGATCGGCTTCCGCGGGCTCGGACGGCGCGGTCCTGAGCAGTTCGGTCAGGAGGCGTACGGCGCCCCGTTTATGCAGTGGCTCGTTGCCGTTGCCGCATTTGGGGGACTGGATACAGGACGGGCAGCCCGCCTCGCACTCGCAGGACGCGATGGCCTGGCGCGTTGCCGTGAGCCACGTACGGGCCGTGTGGAAGGCGCGCTCCGCGAAGCCGGCACCGCCCGGGTGGCCGTCATAGACGAACACCGTGGGAAGGAGCGTGTCGGGGTGCAGCGGAACGGAGACACCGCCGATGTCCCAGCGGTCGCAGGTGGCGAAGAGCGGCAGCATCCCGATGGAGGCGTGTTCGGCGGCGTGCAGGGCACCCCCGAGGATCTCCGGGGTGATCCGGGCGGCATCGAGCTGGTCCTCGGTGACCGTCCACCACACGGCACGGGTGCGCAGCGTGCGGGGCGGCAGGTCGAGTTTGGTCTCGCCCAGGACCTCCCCGGTGATCAGCTTGCGGCGAAGGAAGGAGACGACCTGGTTGGTGACCTCGACGGAGCCGAAGCAGAGACGCCCGTCGCCCCAAGGGATCTCGGTGTCCGTCTCCAGCACGGCGATCGCGGTCGTGTCCCGGGCGTTGGTCGAATACGGAGGAACGGCTTCCTCCACCAGGGCCACAGAATCCTCCAGGTCCAGCGTGCGGACGAGATAGGTCCGGCCCTGGTGGAGATGGACGGCACCCTCGTGGACGGCGGTGTGCGCCGCTGATTCGTCGACGGTGCCCAGCAGCCGGCCGGTGCCCTCCTCGACGATCTGGACCGGACGGCCGCCCCCGCCGCGGATGTCGGTGAGGTCGGCGGCGCGTTCACGGCGGGTCCAGTGCCAGCCCGTCGTCCGTCTGCGCAGCAGTTTCGCCGCCTCCAGCTGCGGCAGGAGCTCGGGTGCCGCAGGGCCGAAGAGCTCGATGTCGGACTCCGTGAGGGGGAGTTCCGCGGCCGCAGCGCACAGGTGGGGAGCAAGGACGTACGGGTTGTCCGGGTCCAGGACGGTCGACTCCACGGGCTGCTGGAACAACGCCTCGGGGTGGTGGACGAGGAAGGTGTCCAGCGGGTCGTCCCGGGCCACGAGGACGGCGAGGGCGCCCTGCCCCGAGCGCCCGGCGCGGCCGGCCTGCTGCCAGAGGGAGGCACGGGTGCCCGGGTAGCCGGCGATGACCACGGCGTCCAGGCCCGAGACGTCGATGCCGAGCTCCAGGGCGGTCGTGGCGGCCAGGCCGAGGAGTTCTCCCGAGTGCAGCGCTCGTTCCAGGGCTCGGCGTTCCTCGGGCAGGTAACCGCCGCGGTAGGCGGCGACTCGCCCGGGCAGCGAGCGGTCCACCTCGGCGAGCCGCTCCTTGGCGATGAGGGAGATGAGCTCGGCGCCGCGCCGGGAGCGTACGAAGGCGACCGAGCGCACGCCCTGGAGGGTCAGGTCGGTCAGGAGGTCGGCGGTCTCGGCCGTGGCGGTACGGCGTACGGGTGCCCCCTTCTCGCCGTGCAGATCGGTCAGCGGAGGCTCCCAGAGGGCGAAGACCAGCTCTCCCCGGGGCGAGGCGTCGTCGGCGACCTCCTTGACGGGCAGGCCCGTGAGACGGCCGGCGGCGACCGAGGGCTGCGCTGCGGTGGCGGAGGCGAGGAGGAAGACGGGTTCGGATCCGTAGCGGGCGCAGAGACGGCGGAGACGGCGGAGCACCTGGGCGACGTGGGAGCCGAAGACGCCCCGGTAGGTGTGGCACTCGTCGATGACGACGAAGCGGAGGGAGCGGAGGAAGGAGGCCCAGCGGGGGTGGGACGGGAGGATGCCCCGGTGCAGCATGTCGGGATTGGTGAGGACGTAATTGGCGTACTGGCGCACCCATTCGCGTTCTTCGACCGGCGTGTCCCCGTCGTAGACCGCCGGCCGGATCGCGGAGCCGAGGGGCTCCGCGAGCGCCTTCACCGCGCGGCGCTGGTCGGCGGCCAGAGCCTTGGTGGGGGCGAGGTACAGAGCGGTGGTGCCGCGGCCGTTCGGAGCATGGGAGCCGTCGAGGAGGGTACTCAGCACCGGAGCGAGGTAGGCGAGCGATTTGCCGGATGCCGTCCCTGTGGCGATCACCACGGACTCGCCGTCCATGGCGTGCTCTGCCGCGGCGGCCTGGTGCGTCCACGGATGGTCGATTCCGGCCCGCCCGATTGCCGAGACCACTTCCGGCCGGATGCGATCAGGCCAGAGGGCATGGGTTCCCGCACGTGGGGGCAAGTGCTCCGTATGAGTGATGCGCGCTGCCCGGCCCGCCGCTGCGGCGAGCCGGTCGAGAACCACCGTGGGAGAGGGGCGCGAGCCCGCGTTCTCGGGTGGTCGACTGGGGCGGTGATTCTTGGCCATCGGCACCGAGTGTGTCACTGGCGTGACGGACAATGGTCCCAAGGCGTCGTGCATGGCTGCTGGTAAGTGATTGAATGCCATCGCGGCTGGCGATCCGTCCCCTGGCCTCCGTCGGGGAGACCGAGGGGCGACCGCTCGATAGCAAGGTGCTGGAGGATCCGTGGACCTGTCCCTGTCGACTCGCAATGTGTCCGGGCCTGGTGGCGACCGTACGGTCGTCGAGGTCGGTGGCGAGATTGATGTGTATACCGCGCCCAAGCTGCGCGAGCAGTTGGTCGAGTTGGTGAATGACGGCAGCTACCACTTGGTTGTCGACATGGAAGGCGTCGACTTCCTCGACTCCACCGGCCTCGGCGTGCTCGTGGGCGGCTTGAAGCGTGTCCGGGCCCATGAGGGCTCGCTGCGCCTGGTGTGCAACCAGGAGCGCATTCTCAAGATTTTCCGGATCACAGGTCTGACCAAGGTGTTTCCCATCCACACCACGGTCGACGAGGCTGTCGCGGCTACCGACTGACCGTCGGTGCAGGTCGGCAGCTCCAAGGCCGGCAGGCACGCTGTGACAGACCGGCAGGCGGCAGCAGACGGGCCGCCACGAGCAGGCGGTCGACCATGTGGTCGGCTGCCGGCTTCGTCGGTCCCCGGAGGAGAATGAGAGCAGGGGTACCGGGCGCCACGCCCGGGCCCCTGAGATGCACGCCCGTACGTTCGAGGGGGATGGCATGCCAACCGTTGAACTCCGCTTCAGCGCTCAGCCCGAACACGTCAGGACGGCCCGCCTCGTGGCAGCCGCCGTGGCGCGCCGGGCAGGTGTCGACGAGGCGGTGCTCGACGAGGTCAGGCTCGCGGTCGGCGAGGCGTGCAGTCGCGCCGTAGGGCTGCATCGGAGCCATGACATCGCCGCCCCGGTCACGGTCGTCCTGACCGAGGAGGAGAAAGCGTTCTCCATCGAGGTCGGCGACGGGCACGTCGCCCCGGGGAGCGACGCCTCGGTGACGGGAGCGCTCGGCGATGGAGGCCCGGACGAACCGGACACCGACGCCGACAGCGAGGACGAGATGGGCCTCGCGGTCATCAGCGGACTGGTCGACGACGTGGAAGTCCGCACGGGTGCGGACGGCGGAGTGATCCGCATGTCCTGGCCGACGACTCCCGCCGTAGTGCTTCCCTGAGCCCGCGCCGCCCCGCCCTGCCCCTGCCCTGGCCCACGGCCCTTGGCGCGGCCCCTGCTCTGCCCGGTGCCGCCCCCATCCCGCCGACGCCCCGTCCGCGTCGTCCGCACTCGTCGGGTGGCAGGTGTGATCACGTTTTCCGGCCCTGCTGAGCAGGGCCTTTTTATTTGCGCTTGATCAATGATCTACGGCAATTCCGTGTGTGCCATGCGTCTGCCCCATTACTGCATTCGGGTTCACGTGCGAGCGAGATCATTTGCCATTGGGCGGACGGAAGTCGATTTCATTGACCACCCACTGTTTTGATCAGGCTTCGCTCCCTACAATCCGTCCACGTCTTGAGCGCTCAGCGTCAAGGAGGACGTATGGCGGAGTTCTTCAACACCCCACTGGCAGAACTGACGCACGTTCCCGTACCTTCCGGCCGGTCCACCTCACTCGCAGCCGCAATACTCACCGACAGCAACAGGCTGATCGTCGTCGTCATCGCGGTCGTCGCCCTTGCCGCGCTGGTCGTGGCCCAGTTGCTCGTACGCCAGGTGCTGGCGGCGGGTGAAGGCACCGAACGCATGAAAGAGATCGCGGCGGCCGTCCAGGAAGGCGCGAATGCCTATCTGGCCCGGCAGCTGCGTACGGTCGGCATCTTCGCCGTCGTCGTGTTCTTCCTGCTCCTGCTGCTTCCGGCCGACAACTGGTCGCAGCGCGCGGGGCGCTCGCTGTTCTTCCTGGTGGGTGCGCTTTTCTCGGCGGCCACCGGATACATCGGTATGCGGCTCGCGGTACGCAGCAATGTGCGTGTGGCCGCCGCCGCGCGTGAGGCGACTCCAGCGGAAGGAGAACCGGAGAAAGATCTCACCACCGTTTCGCACAAAGCGATGAAGATCGCTTTTCGCACAGGTGGTGTGGTCGGCATGATCACGGTGGGCCTCGGCCTGCTCGGTGCTTCCTGCGTGGTGCTCGTCTACGCCGCCGACGCGCCCAAGGTGCTGGAGGGGTTCGGCCTCGGCGCCGCGCTGATCGCCATGTTCATGAGGGTCGGGGGCGGCATCTTCACCAAGGCCGCCGACGTGGGTGCCGACCTCGTGGGCAAGGTGGAGCAGGGCATCCCCGAGGACGACCCGCGCAACGCCGCCACCATCGCCGACAACGTGGGTGACAACGTCGGTGACTGCGCGGGCATGGCCGCCGACCTCTTCGAGTCGTACGCCGTGACGCTCGTGGCCGCGCTCATCCTGGGCAAGGCCGCCTTCGGCGACGCGGGGCTCGCCTTTCCGCTGATCGTCCCGGCGATCGGGGTGATCACGGCGATGATCGGGATCTTCGCGGTCGCCCCCCGGCGCGCGGACCGGAGCGGGATGAGCGCCATCAACCGCGGATTCTTCGTCTCCGCGGTGATCTCGCTCGCCCTCGTGGCCGTGGCCGTCTTCGTCTATCTGCCGTCCTCGTACGCCGGGCTGGACGGGGTCACCGACGACGCCATCTCCTCGCACGGCGGCGACCCGCGCGTCTTCGCCCTGGTCGCCGTGGCCATCGGGATTGTGCTCGCCGCACTGATCCAGCAGCTCACCGGCTACTTCACCGAGACCAGCCGGCGTCCCGTCCGGGACATCGGCAAGTCCTCGCTGACCGGCCCGGCCACCGTCGTGCTCGCGGGCATCTCCATCGGCATGGAGTCGGCCGTCTACACCGCGCTCCTGATCGGTCTCGGCGTCTACGGGGCGTTCCTGCTCGGCGGTACGTCGATCATGCTCGCGCTTTTCGCGGTCGCCCTGGCAGGGACCGGCCTCCTCACCACCGTGGGTGTCATCGTCGCGATGGACACCTTCGGCCCGGTCTCCGACAACGCCCAGGGCATCGCGGAGATGTCCGGGGACGTCACGGGTGCGGGAGCCCAGGTCCTCACCGACCTGGACGCCGTCGGCAACACCACCAAGGCCATCACCAAGGGCATCGCGATCGCCACAGCGGTCCTGGCCGCGGCCGCGCTCTTCGGCTCGTACCGGGACGCCATCGCCACCGCGGTCGACGATGTGGGGGCACGGGCGGGGGAGCTCGGGCTGAGCCTGGACATCTCGCAGCCGAACAACCTGGTCGGCCTGATCCTCGGCGCCGCGGTCGTCTTCCTCTTCTCCGGGCTGGCCATCAGCGCGGTCTCCCGTTCGGCGGGGGCCGTGGTCTACGAGGTGCGGCGGCAGTTCCGGGAGCACCCCGGGATCATGGACTACACGGAGAAGCCGGAGTACGGCCGTGTAGTCGACATCTGCACCAAGGACGCGCTGCGCGAGCTGGCCACGCCCGGGCTGCTCGCGGTCCTGGCGCCGATCGCGGTGGGTTTCACCCTGGGGGTCGGTGCCCTCGGCTCGTATCTCGCGGGCGCGATCGCCACGGGCACCCTGATGGCCGTCTTCCTCGCCAACTCCGGTGGCGCGTGGGACAACGCCAAGAAACTCGTCGAGGACGGCCACCACGGCGGCAAGGGCAGCGAGGCCCATGCCGCGACGGTCATCGGCGACACGGTCGGCGACCCGTTCAAGGACACGGCGGGCCCCGCCATCAACCCGCTCCTCAAGGTGATGAATCTCGTGGCACTCCTCATCGCCCCCGCGGTGGTGCAGTTCAGTTACGGGGACGACGCGAGTGCGGGCGTGCGGGCCCTGGTGGCCGTCATCGCCATCGTCGTCATCATCGGCGCCGTCTACGTGTCCAAGCGGCGGGGAATCGCCGTGGGTGAGAGCGACAGCGGTGGCCCGGGCGGCGACGGCGGTGACGACGGCGGGGGCGGCCCCGCCAAGTCCACCGACCCTGCGGCTGTTTCCTGACGCGAGAGGTCATGGGCGGAGCGGGCCCGTATCCGACACCCGCTCAGTACGGCGGCGGGCGGCGCGTTCTGATGCGCCGTCCGCCGACCCATGTCCCGGCGCCTCGCTGCCCGCAGGACGAGTCGGACATGTGTCCGAGGGGGCAGGTGAGTTGTATCTCCCTCGTTACCCTTGGTGCAAATGGCTGCAAAAGAATATATATCGGATGCCCGCCGCCTGATTGTCGCCCGCTTGGCGTGTAAGTTCCGGGGCCGAGAGCCTTGGAAGGGACCCAATCCGGTGAACAAGAAGCTTGCAGCCGCACTGTCCGGCGGTGCGGTACTCGTACTGACGCTGTCGGGCTGCAGCGACGACAGCGACAACAAGGTGAACGACTGGGCGAAGAAGGTCTGCGACCAGGTTCAGCCGCAGTTGCAGAAGATCGCGAACGCCAACGCCGCGATCCAGCAGCAGACGGCTGACAACAGCAAGCCCGCTGACGTCCAGAAGACCGACTCGGCCGCCTTCCAGCAGATCTCGGGGGCCTACAAGGCGCTGGGCGCGGCCGTGCAGTCGGCGGGTGCACCTCCCGTGGACGGCGGCGAGACCACCCAGAAGGAGGCCGTGAAGGAGCTCAACGCCTCCTCGGTGGCCTACGCGAATCTGAAGACGAAGGTCGACGCGCTCGACACGAAGGACCAGGCGAAGTTCGCCGACGGCCTCAAGGACATCGCCGACGAGCTGAACAAGATCAGCACCAACGGTGACCAGGCGCTGAAGAAGCTTCAGTCCGGCGAGGTCGGCTCCGCGATGGCCAAGCAGAAGGGCTGCCAGAAGCCGACAGCCTCGGCCCCGCCCGCCTCCGCTCCGTCCGCCCCGGCGTCGCCCTCTGAGAGCGAGAAGGCGAGCGACGAGAAGGCAGGCGACAAGGCGAGCGAGGAGTCGTAACGGCGGACAGCGCCGGACGAGGGCAGCGGCGCGCAGCCGTCGTGGCGGACGAGCGCCACCGCGAGCTGGCGTGACAGCGCGAAGCCCCCGTGGAGGAGTCCTCCTCGCAGCGGCCGGCCGTCCTCGTGGGCGCCCGGCCGCTGCCGTTGTCGGCGGGAGCGGACACAATGGGCGGGTGAGTACGTCCAGCCTTCCCGCATCCGACCGTGCCCCCCGGCTCCGCGAAGCCCTGATTGCCGCCGCCTTCACCGCCGACGGCCTCCTGGAACGCCTCGGCGCGCCCGCCTACACGGCGCTCGCCCGTAGCGAGACCGTCCCGGCGCTCCGGGCCACCCGCGGGGGCTCGCCGCTCGACACGCTGGTGCGGCTGTTCCTTCTGCAGCGCCCTGTTCCGGCCCCCGCGGCCGCCGCGGCCCTCCCGCTGGAGGAGTGCGTGGAGGACGGCTGGGTGGTCCACGAGGGCGACCTGGTCAGAGCGACCGTCGACGTGCGGCCCTACGGCGGGCCCGAGGGCCAGGACTGGTTCATCGTGTCCGACCTGGGATGCGCCGTCGGTGGGGCCGGCGGCATCGGCTCGCACGACGAGGGCGTCGTCCTCGGCGTCGGCGGTGCCTCCACCACGCTCGCGGGGATCACCGTGCGCAGGCCCGTGGCCTCCGCCCTCGATGTCGGTACGGGCTCCGGCATCCAGGCCCTGCACGCCGCCCAGCACGCCGTCAAGGTGACCGCCACGGACGTCAACCCGCGCGCCCTGGAATTCACCCGCCTCACCCTTGCGCTGTCCGGAGCCGCCCCCGCCGACCTGCGGGAAGGCTCCCTCTTCGAACCGGTCGGTGCGGAGACGTACGACCTGATCGTGTCCAACCCGCCCTTCGTCATCTCGCCCGGCGCCCGGCTGACCTACCGCGACGGCGGCATGGGCGGCGACGATCTGTGCCGGGCTCTCGTGCAGGAGGCCGGGGACCGGCTCAACGAGGGCGGATACGCGCAGTTCCTCGCCAACTGGCAGCACGTGGAGGGCGAGGAGTGGCAGGACCGGGTGCGCTCCTGGGTGCCCGCCGGCTGTGACGCCTGGATCGTGCAGCGCGAGGTGCAGGACGTCACGCAGTACGCCGAGCTGTGGCTGCGCGACAGCGGCGACCACCGCACCGAACCCGCCCTGTACACCGAGCGGTACGAGGCGTGGCTGGACGAGTTCGAGGCACGCAGCACCAAGGCCGTCGGCTTCGGCTGGATCACACTCCGGAAGTCCGCCGCGGCCGCCGCCGGGAATCCCTCGCTCGTCGCCGAGGAGTGGCCGCACTCGATCGAGCAGCCCCTCGGGCCCGCCGTCGAGGCCCATTTCGTACGGCAGGACTACCTGCGCGAGCACGACGACGCGGCGCTGCTCGCCGCGCGCTTCACCCTCGCCGAGGAGGTCGTACAGGAGCAGGTCGGGCTGCCCGGGGCGGAGGATCCCGAGCATGTGGTGCTGCGTCAGCACCGCGGTATGCGCCGGGCGACCAAGGTCGACGCCGTCGGGGCCGGGTTCGCGGGCGTGTGCGACGGATCGCTGCCCGCGGGGCGGATCCTGGACGCCATCGCCCAGCTGATGGCCGAGGACCCGGTGCTGCTGCGCGACCGCACCCCGCAGGCGATCCGGCTGCTGGTGGAGGAAGGCTTCCTGGACCCCGTGCGGTGACGCGGCCGCCGGGTCACCGGCTTCCCCGGTCCTCCGCCGCGCTCCGCTCCGTATGTCCGAGCCTCGCACTCCTGCGCTCAACACCCCTCTGACCAGGGCCTGCACATCTGCTCGCGCACCGTCCCGGTGCGGTGCGCGCATTCCGCTCACGGTCGTTCGCCGGGTGGCCGCACGGCGTTCATCCGGGGTTCGCGCCGAGGCCTTCCCGGCGTGGCAGCCTCCCCTCTGCCGAGGGCCGAGGCGCCCGCAGGCCCGAACGTGGGGGGTACGGACATGGAGAGTGTCACCGCGGTCTTCGCCGGTGCGGCCTTCGCGCTGTTCGGTGCCGCCCTCCTCGTCTGGACGGGGGCGCGAACGATCCAGCGCGCGCCGGTCGCGCTCGGTGTGAGCCCTGTCGCCTCCACCGCTCTCGCCACCCTCTTCGGCGTACTCTTCCTCGTCCTCGGCGTGTGGTGCTTCAGCCGCGTCTGATCCGCTTGTCCGGCGGGGCATCGGCCGCCGGCCGGCCGTCCCCGCAGGTTCCCCCGCAGGGCCGCGAAACCCGCAGGCGACAGCCGTGCGCGGAGCGGAGCGGGCGGTCCGGGCGGCAGGAATGGCGGAACTCGGGTTACCGTTCGAGTGGCCGTTGCGGGCTTTTGCCGTTTGACACGGGGGCGGGTTGTACCGTCACACTCCGCAGCGACAGCACCGCGGGCAGCGCAATACCGCTGCCCGGATGCCCACGAGTGCCGACCGGAGAGAAGAGCGAAGTTGTCCCCGACCAGCGAGACCGCAGGCCGCCGACTCGTCATTGTCGAGTCGCCTGCCAAGGCGAAGACGATCAAGGGCTATCTCGGCCCCGGATACGTCGTCGAGGCGAGCGTCGGGCACATCCGCGACCTGCCGAACGGCGCCGCCGAGGTGCCGGACGAGTACACCGGTGAGGTACGCCGCCTCGGCGTGGACGTCGAGAACGACTTCCAGCCGATCTACGTCGTCAATGCAGACAAGAAAGCCCAGGTCAGGAAGCTCAAGCAGCTCCTCGCCGAATCCGACGAACTCTTCCTCGCCACCGATGAGGACCGCGAGGGCGAAGCCATCGCGTGGCACCTGCAGGAAGTCCTCAAGCCCAAGGTCCCGGTCCACCGGATGGTCTTCCACGAGATCACCAAGGACGCGATCAGGGCCGCCGTCGCCAACCCGCGCGAGCTCAACCAGCGCATGGTCGACGCCCAGGAGACCCGCCGTATCCTCGACCGCCTCTACGGCTACGAGGTCTCGCCGGTCCTGTGGAAGAAGGTCATGCCGCGGCTCTCCGCGGGCCGTGTCCAGTCGGTCGCCACCCGCCTCGTCGTCGAGCGGGAGCGCGAGCGCATCGCCTTCCGTTCCGCCGGGTACTGGGACCTGACCGGCACCTTCGCCACCGGACGCACTGGTGACGCCTCCGACCCCTCGACGCTCACCGCCCGCCTCAGCGCGGTCGACGGGCGCCGTATCGCCCAGGGCCGCGACTTCGGTCCCGACGGGCAGCTCAAGCAGGGCTCCGCCCAGACGCTGCACCTGGACGAGACCAACGCCCGCGCCCTGGCCGCGGCGCTCGCCGACTCCGCGTTCGCGGTCCGCTCCGTCGAGTCGAAGCCGTACCGCCGCTCGCCGTACGCGCCCTTCCGCACGACGACCCTCCAGCAGGAGGCGAGCCGGAAGCTGGGCTTCGGGGCCAAGGCCACGATGCAGGTGGCGCAGAAGCTGTACGAGAACGGCTTCATCACCTATATGCGTACGGACTCCACGACCCTCTCGGACACCGCGGTCTCCGCGGCCCGGGCGCAGGTCACGCAGCTGTACGGTGCGAACTACCTGCCCGACAAGCCGCGCACCTACGCCGGCAAGGTCAAGAACGCGCAGGAGGCCCACGAGGCGATCCGCCCCTCCGGCGAACGCTTCCGCACCCCGGCCGAGACCGGCCTCACCGGCGACCAGTTCCGGCTCTACGAGCTGATCTGGAAGCGGACCGTCGCCTCCCAGATGAAGGACGCCACGGGTAACTCCGTGACCGTGAAGATCGGTGGCCGGGCGAGTGACGGCCGTGACGCCGAGTTCTCCGCGTCCGGCAAGACGATCACCTTCCACGGCTTCATGAAGGCGTACGTCGAGGGCGCGGACGACCCGAACGCCGAGCTGGACGACCGTGAGCGCCGTCTGCCGCAGGTCGCCGAGGGCGACGCGCTGACCGCCGACGAGGTCACGGTCGACGGGCACGCCACCAAGCCGCCGGCCCGCTACACCGAGGCCTCGCTGGTCAAGGAGCTCGAAGAGCGCGAGATCGGCCGTCCGTCGACGTACGCCTCGATCATCGGGACGATCCTGGACCGCGGCTACGTGTTCAAGAAGGGCACGGCCCTGGTGCCGTCGTTCCTCTCGTTCGCCGTGGTCAACCTGCTGGAGAAGCACTTCGGCCGGCTCGTCGACTACGACTTCACCGCCCGCATGGAGGACGACCTCGACCGCATCGCGCGGGGCGAGGCCCAGTCCGTGCCGTGGCTGAGGCACTTCTACTTCGGCACGGGTGACGACACGACCGGCGCGGGCGCGGCATCCGCCGCGGGCAACGGCGACGGGGACCACCTCGGTGGCCTGAAGGAGCTCGTCACCGACCTGGGCGCCATCGACGCCCGGGAGATCTCCTCGTTCCCCGTCGGGAACGACATCAAGCTGCGGGTCGGCCGGTACGGCCCGTACATCGAGCGGGGCGAGAAGGACACGGAGGAGCACCAGCGCGCCGACGTGCCGGACGACCTGGCGCCCGATGAGCTGACCGTGGAGCACGCGGAGGAGCTGCTGGCAGCTCCGAGCGGTGACCACGAACTCGGCACCGACCCCGAGAGCGGCCACGAGATCATCGCGAAGCTCGGACGCTACGGCCCGTACGTCACCGAGGTGCTGCCCGAGGGCACCCCGAAGACGGGCAAGAACGCGGTGAAGCCGCGTACCGCGTCACTCTTCAAGTCGATGTCGCTCGATACGGTGACGCTGGCCGACGCGCTCAAGCTGATGTCCCTGCCGAGGGTCGTCGGGGAGGACGCCGAGGGCGTCGAGATCACCGCGCAGAACGGCCGCTACGGTCCGTACCTCAAGAAGGGCACGGACTCGCGGTCGCTGACCTCCGAGGACCAGCTCTTCGACATCACCCTCGAAGAGGCGCTGGCGATCTACGCCCAGCCGAAGCAGCGCGGGCGGGCCGCCGCCAAGCCGCCGCTGAAGGAGCTGGGCACGGACCCCGTGAGCGGGGCCCCTGTGGTCGTGAAGGACGGCCGCTTCGGCGCGTACGTCACCGACGGCGAGACGAACGCGACGCTGCGGACCGACGACAGCGTCGAGGACATCACGCCGGAGCGCGGCTACGAGCTGCTCGCCGAGAAGCGGGCCAAGGGGCCGGCGAAGAAGAAGACGGCGAAGAAGGCTCCGGCCAAGAAGGCGACCGCGAAGAAGGCGACGGCGGCGAAGAAGACGACCGCCAAGAAGGCCACCGCAACCAAGACGACGGCCGCGAAGAAGACGACCGCCGCCAAGAAGGCACCGGCGAAGAAGGCGACCGCCGCGGCGAAGAAGACCGCTTCGGCCGCGTCCGAGGAGAGCTGACCGCGGGCTGATCGCGGGCTGAGCTGCCGGCGCTCGGCTGCGGGAGCCACGAGGAGCAGGCGGTCAGGCGTGCACGTACGCCGGAAGGGCCGGGGGAGACCCGGCCCTTCCGGCGTTGTCGCGAGGTGCGGACGGCGTTCCCGTTGGGCATATGTTCGGACGCGCCCCCCGGGCACCGCACCGCTCCCGATAGGCTGGGCGGATGACGCGAGCCGAGCAGCCACCGGTCGTGAGCCCCACCTCCGACACACTTGCCGCAGACTCACGCGAGCGCGCCGTACGAGCCCTGTTGCGTGTTCCCCCGCTCAGGCGGTTGTGGAGCGCCCAGCTCGTCGGCAGTATCGGCGATTCACTCGCCCTTCTTGTGCTTGTGCTGTTGTCGCTGCAGGCGGCGGTCCTCGAGGGCTCCTTCGGGGCCGGATACCGCGGGGCGGCCTTTGCCGTCGCCGCCGTGTTCGGTGCCCGGATTCTTTCCACCGTGCTCTTCGGAGCCGTACTACTGGGACCTCTGACGGCGCTCACGGCGCCCGGCGGGCCGATCGACCGGCGCTGGCTGATGATCGGGGCGGACGCGCTGCGGCTCGCTGTGCTGGTCGTGGCGCCCCTGTGGATCGACTGGATGCCGGACAAGGCACTCATGATGATCCTGATCACCGTCTTCGTGGCAGGCGTCGGCGAACGGCTGTGGGCGGTGGCCAAGGAGAGCGCGGCTCCCGCGCTGCTTCCCGCCCCGCCCCCGGAGGGCGCCGCCGTGCGCCCGCTGCCGGACCACCTCGACGCCCTCCGCAGGCTCTCCCTGCGGACGAACTTCCTGTCGGTCCCCGCGGCCGCGGTCGTGCTGGTGGTCGCCGCGCTGATCGGTGAACTGCTGGGCACCGGCTTCGACTGGTTCTCCTTCCACCAGGCCGCCCTCGGTTCCTACATCGCGGCGGGGCTCTTCTCCGCCTCGGTCGCGACGCTGTACTTCCTCGAGATTCCGGCCACGCAGACGCCCCGCCCGCGCTCGCCCCTGGAGGGCCTGCGCCGGCCGGCCACCGGAACGGGGTCCGACAAGGGCCGCACCGGGAGCATCCCGCTGGTCGTCGCCGCGTGCTCCGCGGTCGCCGGGGCCATCGCCGCCGCGGCGGGCGTCTCCGTGCTGCACGCCGCCGACCTCGGTGGCGGACCCGCCACCTTCGGCCTGCTGATCCTGGCTCTGACCGGTGGCACCGCGCTCGGTATCCGTACGGCGCGGAAGGTGCTGCCCGCCCTGTCGCGCCGCCGGCTGCTGGCCCTGGCGGTCGCTGTCACGGGCGTGGCGCTCCTCGCGCTCGGCCTGGTGCCCGACACCGCCACCGGGCTGCTGATCGCGCTGCTCGCCGGTTACGCGGCGGGGGTCGCCGCCAACATCGGGCATGCGGTCATCGACCAGGAGACGGAGGCGTTCCGGCAGGCCAGGGCCACCGAGCACCTCCAGGCCGTGGTCCGGGTGCTGGTCGCGCTCGGCGCGGTGGGCGGACCGCTGCTCGCCGCCGCCATCGGACGGCACCGCCTGGGGTCCGGTGACTTCGTCTTCGCGCACGGTGGCGCGGCCTTCACGCTGATGCTCGTCGGCGCGCTGCTGCTGCCCGTCGCGGTGATCGTCCTCGCCAGGACCGACGACCGTGCCGGTGTGCCGCTCCGCCGCGACCTGCGTGAGGCGCTGCGCGGTGGCGACCCCGCCGTCGCGCCCGCGGCGAACGGTTTCTTCCTCGTCCTGGAGGGCGGCGACGGAGCCGGCAAGTCCACCCAGGTCGAGGCGCTCGCCGAATGGATCCGCGCCAAGGGCCACGAGGTCGTCGTGACGCGCGAGCCGGGGGCGACCCCGGTCGGCAAGCGCCTGCGGTCGATCCTGCTGGACGTTTCGTCGGCCGGTCTGTCGAACCGGGCCGAGGCGCTGCTGTACGCCGCCGACCGAGCCGAGCACGTGGACTCGGTCGTCCGCCCGGCACTGGAGCGCGGCGCGATCGTGATCTCCGACCGCTACATCGACTCCTCCGTGGCCTACCAGGGCGCGGGCCGGGACCTCGCCCCGACCGAGATCGCCCGGATCTCGCGCTGGGCGACGAGTGGGCTCGTACCGCACCTGACGGTCCTTCTGGACGTCGACCCGGAGACGGCACGGGAACGCTTCACCGAGGCGCCCGACCGGCTGGAGTCCGAGCCGGCCGAATTCCACACCCGGGTGCGGTCCGGTTTCCTCACCCTCGCGGCGGCCGACCCGGCCCGCTACCTGGTGGTGGACGCCGGGCAGGAGCCGGAAGCGATCACCACGGTCGTACGCCACCGGCTCGACCGGCTGCTCCCGCTCTCCGAGGCTGAGATCAAGGCCCAGGAAGAGGCACGCAGGGCCGCCGAGGAGGAAGCCCGGCGCAAGGCCGAGGAAGAGGCCGCACGCAAGGCCGAGGAGGAGCGGCTGGAGCGCGAGCGGCAGGCTCAGCTCGCCAAGCTCCGCGCCGAGGAGGAGGAGCGCAGGCGCCGCGAGGAGGAAGAGGCGCGGCAGCGCGAGGCCGAACGGCAGGCGGAGGAGGCACGGCAGCGTGCCGAGGAGGCCCGCCGCCGCGCGGAGGAGGAGCGGGCCCGTCTCGAGGCCGAGGAGCGGGCGCGCGAGGCCGAGCAGGAGCGGCTGCGCCTGCAGGCCCAGGAGGAGGCGCGGCTGCGCAAGGAGGCGGAGGAACTGCGCCTGGAGAAGCAGCGCAAGGCGGAGGAGGCGCTGGTGCGGGCCGAGGAGGCCCGCCGCCGTGCCGAGGCCGAGGCTGCTGCCCGGGCGGAGGAGGCAGCTGCGGCCGCCGCCGCGGAGCGTTCCCAGGAGTCCGGCTCCGGGTCCACCGGGCCGTCCGTGCCGGACAACGAGCTCACCGTCCCGACTCCGGTCGTGAACCCGAACGAGATCACGCAGCCCGTGCCGGTCGCCCGGCCGGACCGCCCTACGCCCGAGGCGGACGAGACGACTGTCCTGCCGCCGGTGCGTGACGCGGACGAGACGGCTGTCCTGCCGCCCGTGCGCGACGGGAACCCGTCGGACCGGGTTCCGCCGGGCGTCTTCCGCGACGAGCGCGGGGCCTCCCGCCCCGAGAGCGAGAACGAGCGCACGCGTGAACTGCCCCAGATCAGCGACGACCCGCAGGCGGGACCGGCGGCTCAGGGCGCTTCCGGCCGCCAGAAGCGCCCGCGTCCCGACTGGGCCGAGGAGACGCCGCTCGACGATCTGCCGTCCCTGGCAGACGAACTGCTCGGCGGCAACGACGACGACGACCAGGGCGGCTCCGGACGGGGCGGGCGCCGGCCCCGCCGCTGACGGACGGACGCCGGGCGGGGGCACGGAACGCCGGGACTGTCGGACCCTTCCCGCACAATAGGGAGGCGCCGGGGTTCCGGCGTTCCAGCACCACACCACCGGAAGGGCGGTGACCATGACCGTTTGGGACGACCTGGTCGGACAGGACCGGGTGCAGGAGCAGCTCGGTGCCGCCGCCCGGGACGCCGATGTCCTGGTCACCGCCATCTCCGAGGGCGAGCCGGTGCCCCCCGGCTCGAAGATGACGCATGCCTGGCTGTTCACGGGCCCGCCCGGCTCGGGCCGGTCCACCGCCGCCCGCGCCTTCGCCGCCGCGCTCCAGTGCACCAGCCCCGACCGGGCTCTGGGCGGGGCTCCCGGCTGCGGATTCTGCGACGGCTGCCACACGGCCCTGATCGGGACCCACGCCGACGTCGAGGTGATCCGGACGGATCTGCTCTCGATCGGTGTGAAGGAGACCCGTGAGCTCGTCCGCCGTGCCCAGCTGTCCCCAGCCGTGGGCCGCTGGCAGGTCATCGTCATGGAGGACGCCGACCGCCTCACCGAGGGCGCGGGCAACGTCCTGCTGAAGGCGGTGGAGGAGCCCGCGCCCCGCACGGTGTGGATGCTCTGCGCGCCCTCCCTCGAGGACGTGCTGCCCACGATCCGCTCCCGCTGCCGTCACCTCACGCTGCGTACGCCTCCGGTCGACGCCGTGGCCGATGTGCTGATCAGGCGGGACGGCATCGACCCCGAGCGTGCCGCGTCGGCCGCCCGTGCCACGCAGGGGCACATCGGCCGGGCGCGCCGGCTGGCCACGGACGAGCGGGCGCGTGCGCGCCGCGCCGCCGTGCTCAAGCTCCCGCTGCGTGTCCATGACGTCGGCGGCTGCCTCAAGGCGGCCCAGGAGCTGATCGATACGGCGACCGACGACGCCAAACAGGTCGCCGAGGAGGTCGACGTCAAGGAGACGGACGACCTGAAGGCGGCGCTCGGCGGCGTGGCGGGGGGCCGGATGCCTCGCGGGACGGCGGGTGCGATGAAGGACCTGGAGGACAGGCAGAAACGCCGCAGGACGCGTACGCAGCGCGACAGCCTGGACCTCGCGCTCAGCGAGCTCACCGGCTTCTACCGCGATGTGCTGGCACTCCAGCTCGGTTCCCGGATCGCCCTCGCCAACACCGACGTCCGGGACTCCCTCGACCGGATCGCCGAGTCGTCCACCCCCGAGCGCACCCTGCGCCGGATAGAGGCCGTGATCGCCTGCCGCCGCGCCCTCGACCGCAACGTCGCGCCGCTGCTGGCCGTGGAGGCCATGGCGGTCGCGCTCCGGGCGGGCTGAGTCCGGCGTCCCCGCGTGGCGCGTTCACGGGTGCGCACGGGCCGGGTGAATTCACCCGTATGAGCAGGGAATCGGTTGAGTCGTCACACGGCGGCTACGCTCCGGGGATGGACACCAGGCGCCTGCTCCGCATCTTCGCCACCGCGCTCGGCACTGCCGGCCTCCTCGTCTCCGGCTGCAGCAGCGGAAGTTCGGCGCCGAGCGCGTCGGCGACGGGATCGGCCGCCACCGAGGAACTCGAGCCCTACTACGGGCAGAAGCTGCGCTGGCGGGACTGCGGCGTGGAGGGCTTCCAGTGCACCACGATGAAGGCCCCGCTCGACTACGCGAAGCCCGACGGCGGGGACGTCAAGCTGGCCGTCTCACGCAAGAAGGCCACCGGACCGGGCAAACGGATCGGTTCGCTCCTGGTCAATCCGGGCGGCCCCGGCGGCTCGGCCGTCGGCTACCTCCAGGGATACGCCGCCGTCGGCTACCACGCCCCGGTCCGCGCCCGGTACGACATGGTGGCCATCGACCCGCGCGGAGTGGCCCGCAGCGAACCGGTCGAGTGCCTCACCGGCAAGGAGATGGACGCCTACACGCAGGTCGACCAGACTCCGGACGACGAGGGCGAGATCAGCGAGCTGAACAAGTCCTTCAAGAAGTTCGCCGACGGCTGCGCGAAGCGCTCCGGCAAGATCCTTCCGCATGTGTCCACGGTCGAGACGGCGCGTGACATGGACATCCTGCGGTCCCTGCTCGGCGACGAGAAGCTGAACTACGTCGGCGCCTCGTACGGCACGTTCCTCGGTGCGACCTACGCCGATCTGTTCCCCGCCCGGGCGGGGCGTCTCGTCCTGGACGGGGCGATGGACCCCTCGCTCCCCGCGGTCGACATCAACCGCGATCAGACCGCCGGTTTCGAGACGGCCTTCCAGTCGTTCGCCGCGGACTGTGTGAAGCAGGCCGACTGCCCGCTCGGCACCACGTCCACCGCGTCCGCGGCGACCGCCCTGAAGAAGCTCTTCGCCGATCTGGACTCCGAGCCCGTGCCGACCGGCGAGACCCGGAAGCTGACCGAGTCCCTGGCGACCACGGGCGTGATCGCCGCCATGTACGACGAGGCCGCCTGGCCCCAGCTCCGCGAGGCCGTCGCCTCGGCTCAGCGCGGTGACGGCTCCGGCCTCCTCGCCCTGGCCGACAGCTACTACGAGCGCGAACCGAGCGGCAAGTACGCCAATCTGATGTTCGCCAACGCCGCCGTGAACTGCCTCGACCTGGCCCCCGCCTTCGCCGGCCCCGCAGAGGCGGAGAAGGCGGTCCCGGAATTCGAGAAGGCGTCCCCGGTCTTCGGCAGGGGCTTCGCCTGGGCCGCGCTGAACTGCGGATCCTGGCCCGTGGACCCCACCGGCACCCCGCACCGCACCGAGGCTGAGGGCGCCGCCCCGATCGTCGTGGTCGGCACCACCCGGGACCCGGCCACCCCGTACAAGTGGGCCGAGTCCCTCGCGGAGCAGCTCTCCTCCGGCACTTTGCTGACCTACGAGGGCGACGGACACACGGCGTACGGCCGGGGCAGCGACTGCGTCGACACGGCGATCAACACCTACCTGCTGGACGGCACGCCGCCCAAGGACGGTAAGAAGTGCACCTGACCTGCGGATACGGCAGCGGCGCCGGGCGGTACGGAGCACCCCTGGAAACTGTGTAGACTTGGCGTCGCTGCTGACCGCACCATGGTGCGACAGAGCGTGCCGCCTTAGCTCAGTTGGCCAGAGCAACGCACTCGTAATGCGTAGGTCTCGGGTTCGAATCCCGAAGGCGGCTCTGTGGAAGCCTCAGGACTCACTCGCCGTGACCTGGGGCTTTTGCTTTTGCTGGATGCCGCCACTGTGCCGGTCGTGGGTCGCCGCGCTGTTCGTGGTCTCACTCCTGCGCCGGGGGATGAGGAAGGTCGCCAGCATTCCGAGCGCCAGCAGTGCGGCACAGATGTAGCCGTTGATCTGGATCGCGTGGGACATGGCGTCACGGGCGGCCCCGGCGGCCGCTTCCGTCTCCGGGTTCGTGAGGACGAGGACGCACTGCTGCGAGCCCTGGGCGTGATCGAGGCCAGCCGGGCCGCGTGGCAGGTGGAGCTGCGGACGTATGCGGCGGCGCGGGCGGAGGCGAAACGCCGCGGCGTTCGCACCCCGGGCCCCCGCGAGCGCAATCCGAACAGTCCGGAGTACTGGTACGGGGCACGGCGTGAGGCGGCCCTGCACGCCGTGGGTCATTGGCGCGTACGGCTGCGGAGTGCGGGGCTCACCGGTGAGCTGAGCCGCACCGTGGATCTCTGTGCCGCCGACTGCCTGGAGAGCGGGGGCGTGCAGGGCGAGCGGGAGCGAGCGCGTCTGGCAGCCTGCGCCGATGCGCTGGAGCGACGCATGGAGCCGCCCGTCCACCGGGATGACGCGGCCACGTATTTTCATCACCGCGATCTGCTGCGCGTGCTGAGGCTGATAGGCATGGCGGCGCGAACCGATGACGGGGACCAGGGGGCGGACGGGCATGACTGAAGGTGTGGCAACTGCGGATGGCGCGGGAAGTCTGCCCGGGCCGCTCGTCGGTCCCGAATGGCTCGCGGTGCGGCTGGCGGCCCGTGGGCTCGTGGTCCTCGACGCCTCCGTGGGTGTGCACCGCGCGACGGAGATGCGGATCCCCGGGGCGCGGCGCTTCGACATCGACGGGGTGATGTCCGACCACGCCGTGCCACTGCCGCACACGATGCCCGGTGCCCGGCGCTTCACCGAGGAGATGCGCGCCCTGGGCGTCGACGGCACCGACACCGTCGTCGTCTATGACACCGCCGGTGTCTACTCCAGTGCCCGCGCCTGGTGGATGCTGCGCGCCATGGGCTTGGGCCGGGTGGCGGTGCTCGATGGCGGCATGCCCGCGTGGACCGCGGCCGGGCTGCCGGTGGAGGAGGGCGGTGCGCCCGGAGGCACCGGGCGCACCGGTGACTTCACCGCCCGCCCCCGTGAGGGGATGCTGGTCGGCAGCGGTGCGGTGGCGGCCGCCCTGGCGGACCCGGGATCGGCTGTCCTCGACGCACGCACCCGGGAGCGCTTCGCCGGTTCGGTGGCCGAGCCCCGGCCGGGGCTCCGGCGGGGCCACATGCCGGGGGCGCTGAACCTGCCGTTCGGGGAGATCCAGCGTGACGGCCGGCTGCTCCCGGCCCGGGAACTGCGCGCGGTGTTCGGCGCGTTGCTCGGGGAGCGGGAACGCCTGGTCGTCAGCTGCGGCTCGGGCGTCACCGCCTGCGTCCTCGCGCTGGGCGCCGAACTCGCCGGATACAGCGAGGTATCCGTGTACGACGGATCGTGGAGCGAGTGGGGCCGCCCGTCCGAACTCCCGGTCACGGCGGGCGCGTAGGAAGGCTCTTGCGCGCGAGTGCCCAGAGGGTGGCCGCCGAGGATGAGTGCCGTGGCCCGTGGGCCTGAGTACGCACGCGCATGCCGCGGGGAGCCGTCCCCCGCAGAGTGGAGGCACGTACTCCGCAGTGCTGAAAGGCAGCCGCGCATGTTCCCCGCACTCCCCGCTCCCGCCTCCACGGCGCCCGCGCCCCGCCCTCGCCCCGCCACGACGGGCCAGGTCTTCCTGGTCGCCCTGATCTGGTCCGTGCCCCTCGCCGCGCTGTTCTTCCTCGCGTTCCTGGTGCTGATGGTGTCGGTGTGGAGCGCTGCCTCCGGTGAGTCCCCCGTGTCGTTCCTGCTGGGCGCGGCCGGGGTGCTCGCCGCGGGAGCGGCCGTACTGACCGGCCTGTACCGCTCCCCTCCGTTGCGCCGCATGACCCCGATGGGCCGGCTGGCCCTGCTCGGCGCGATGGTGTGGCCGTTCCCGGTGGTCACCCTGGCGTACGCGCTCAACGGCTGACCGGCACCGGGTCACTCCCGGGCGCCCGCCACCTCCACCGGCCTCGTTCGCAGTGCCACGAGCGCGGGCAGTACGGCGGAGACCGCGGCCGCGAGGGCGCACGCGGCCAGGACGGAGAGGAGGGCGGTCCACGGGACGGCAACCGGGGAGCTCACCGAGAGGAGCTCCAGGGCGCTCTTCACCCCCAGCAGGTTCAGCCCGGCCACCGCCCCTCCCAGGACCGCGCCCACCGCCACGACCACCAGCGCCTCGACCGCCACCAGCCGGAGCACCTGCGGTTTCGTGGCCCCGGTGAGGCGGAGCACCGCCAGGTCGCGTACCCGGTCGGAGGTGGCCATGACCAGGGTGTTCGCCAGGGCGATCCCCGTGTACAGAAGGGCGATGCCCAGGATGAGCAGCAGGCCCGCCCGGGTGTTGCCACCGGTGCGCGGGTGGTGGGCGGCCACCCACGCGTCGCGTGTCATGACCGGGGTGCCGGTGTCCCGCCCGGCCTTCACCAGGAGGGCCTGGACGGCTGAACGGTCGGCCCCCTCACGGAGCTTGATGTCGATGCGGTCGATGGCGGCCCCGGCCGCGTTCGCGGGGGTCACGTACACCCCGTTGCTTCCGGTGCCGGTCCGCATCACGGCCGCGACGCGGAGCGACACCTCACGGCCGTCGCCGAGCCAGACGCGCACGTGCCGGCCCACCGTCCGTGTCTCCCACTCCTCGTTGACGACGATGGAGTCGTCGTCCAGGTCCGTGATCCGGCCGGCGACGAGGGGCAGGCGTGCGGTCGCCGCCAGGGTGGCCGGCTCCGCCGCCCGTGCCTCCGACCTGATGAGCGCGGTGCCTTCTTCGAGGACGGCGACCCCGGTGGAGCGGGAGGCACCGGCCACGGCCCCGGGCACGCTCCGTACGCGCTGCACGAAGCGCGGGTCCAGTGGGCCGTCACCGCCGGCCACGTAGTCCGCGCCGGAGACCGAGGCCGCTTCGGTGGCCTTGGCCTCGTTGACCGTGGCGACGGTGCCCAGCAGCGAGCCCGTCAGGGCGACGGTGATCATGACGGGTGCGGCGACCGCGGCGGTGCGGCGCACGGCGGTGGACGCGTTCTGCCGGGCCAGCAGGCCGGTGGCGCCCGGCAGCCGGGCGGGGAGCCAGGTGAGCAGGCGCGTCATCGGACGCACCGCGAGTGGCGAGAGCAGCGCGCAGCCGACGATGATCCACATGGGCTGCAGGATGTATGTCTTCCGTTTGAGTACGTCCCCGGGGTCGGTCAGCAGGGACCAGCCCAGCAGCCCGAGACCGGTCAGCAGGACGGCTGCGCCCAGCAGCAGGCGGCCCGGCGGCATCCTTCCGGCGTCCACGGCCGCGTCGCGGAGCGCCTCCACGGGGCGGATCCGGCCCGCGCGGTGGGAGGAGGCGGCGGCCCCGGCGAGCGCCACGGCCAGGCCGGTCCAGAAGGCGGTGTGCAGCGGCCACGTCGCGTCGCCGATGGCGAACCAGGCCGGGGCGAGGCCCCCGTCGGCCAGCCGGCCCGCCAGCACGGGTGCGGCGGTGTCACCCAGCAGACATCCGGCGGCCGAGGCCAGGGCGCCGATCACGAGCGCCTCCATGACGACCGTGCGCCGCACCTGACCGGGTGTGGCGCCCGCCGTGCGGAGCAGCCCGAACTCCCTTCTGCGCTGGGCCACCGCGAAGGAGAACGTCGAGGCGACGACGAAGACCGAGACGAAACCGGTGATACCGGCCGCCGTGCCGAGCAGCGCGTTGACGGCGGTCAGGGCCTCACTGTCCCGGTCGGGATCGGCGTCCGCCCGGCGCCGGTCGTCGCCGGTCAGGACACTCATGCCGGGATAGGTTCCGGTCAACTGCCGTACGGCGCCCGCGTCGGCGTGCACGGCCACCGCGTCGACGGCGGGGTGGATGCGGGCGGCCTCGGCGTCGCTGAAGAACACCGCTGTCTCGAAGCCGGCGTCCGCCACCGTGCCGACGACCGTCCGTGTTCCCGTGCCGGACGTGGAACCGGGGACGGCGACTTGGACCCGGTCACCGGCCCGGATGCCCGCACCCGCGTGCGCCGTCACGACGACCTCGTCCGCCGCGGCCGGCGCCCGGCCGGAGGTGACGCGGTAGGGGGTGGCGGCGGCGACGGACCACGGATGTCCCACGGCCCCCTCGCCGGCCAGACGGACGGGGAACGTACGGTCCTCCGCCGTCGGCCCCAGCGCGGAGAGCCCGTCGGCCAGGCGCTGCGGCACCGGCCGGGGGTCGGTGAGCCGGGCCGTACGCGCCCCGATCGATGTGGCGACCCGGAGGGTGTCCGACGGCGCCACCACGACCGGTGCCGCGGCGAAGCGTTCCGGGGCGCGTTCCGGGGCGTCGAAGGTGGCCGCGAGTGCCAGCCCGGTCATGGCGATCAGCCCGACGCCCAGGGCGAGTGCGACGAAGGAGCCGACGAAGGTGACCCAGCGGGTCCGCATCGAGCGCAGGGCGGAGATCAGCACGGGGCCACCGCCAGGGCGGTCATGCGCGCGGCGATCTCCCCGGCGGCCGGGTCCCGCAGCTCGTCCCGTATCGATCCGTCGGCCAGGAACACCACACGGTCCGCGTAGGAGGCGGCCACCGGGTCGTGCGTCACCATGATCACCGTCTGGCCGCCGTCGGCCATCGACCGCAGCAGCCCCAGGACCTCCTGGCCCGTACGGGAATCGAGCGCCCCGGTCGGTTCGTCGCCGAACAGGACCTCGGGCCGGGTGACCAAGGCCCGTGCCAGGGCGACGCGTTGCTGCTGCCCGCCGGAGAGCTCGGTGGGCCGGTGGCGGGCCCGGGAGCCGAGGCCGACCCGCTCCAGCACCTCGCGTACCTCCGCGCGCCGGGGTCTGCGGCCCGCGAGCCGGAGCGGAAGCGCCACATTCTGCTCGGCGGTGAGGGCCGGCAGCAGGTTGAAGGCCTGGAAGACGAATCCGATCCGCTCGCGGCGCAGCAGCGTGAGCCTCCGCTCGCTCAGCCCGGTCATCTCCGTGTCCCCGAGGAACACCCGGCCGGACGTGGGCCGGTCGAGGCCGGCCGTGCACTGGAGGAGCGTCGACTTCCCCGAACCTGACGGTCCCATGATCGCGGTGAAGGAGCCCCGGGGGATGGTGAGGCTGACTCCGTCCAGCGCGGTGACCGCGTCGGCGGCCTTCCCGAAGGACCGGGTGAGGGTGTCGAGCCGTACGGCTGCGGGTCGTTGATTCATGGGGTCAACCCAACCGGCGGCGCCCGCCGCCCACATCGCAGTGAGGAGGAGTCCTGGGGGTGGAGTCAGCTCCACCCCCGGCCCCCCGCCCACCGGGTGGTGGTGACCGGTCCGCGCTGTCTACGGTGCGGTCCATGAGCTCACTCACCCTCCGGCAGGCCCTCGTGCGGCGCCGTTATCTCCTCGGCGCCTGGCCGTGGCGCGCGGCGCTCTACCTGCTGAGCAGCGTCCCGGCGGGGCTGGCCCTCCTCGTGTCCGTCCTGCTGCTGGCCGTGGTGGGCGGCGCCCTGACCCTGGTGCTCATCGGCCTGCCGCTGCTGCTGACGCTCGCCCTCATCGGCATCCCGGTGGCCGCGGCCGAACGCCGCAGGCTACGGCTGATCGACCCCGTCCCCCTCGGTGATCCGCACCGAGCGCCGGCGCGCGCCGGTCTGCCGGCATGGCTCCGTACGCGGCTCCGGGAGCGGGCCACCTGGCGGGAGTTCGGGTACGCGCTGCTGTTCGCCGGGGTGCTCTGGCCGCTGGAGGGCCTGCTCGTCGGGGGCGTACTGGCGGTCTGCGGCGGGCTGCTGGCGACGCCGGTCGTCATGGCGGCGGTCACCGGCGGCGAGGAGGTGCGCGTACTGAAGCTCTATCTGGCCGACTCGTACCCGCAGGCTTTCGCGCTTGCCCTGCTCGGGCTGGTTCTGCTGCCGTTCCTGGCCTATCCGCTCGGGTGGGCGGCGGTGGCGCGCGCGGCACTGACCCGGGCGCTGCTGTCCTCGGCGGCCGACGGGCTCGACGCCCGCATCGAGGAGCTGGGCCGCTCCCGGATGCGGCTGGTGGACGCCTTCGAGGCGGAGCGCCGCCGGATCGAGCGCGATCTGCACGACGGGGCGCAGCAGCGGCTCGTCGCCCTCTCGATGACGCTCGGACTGGCCAGGCTGGAGAGCCCGGCCGAACCGCTGGGCGGACTGCTGGCCAAGGCGCACGAGGAAGCGGGGGAAGCCCTGGTGGAGATCAGGGAACTCATCCGGGGCATCCACCCCCAGGTCCTCACCGACCGGGGGCTGGCCGCGGCGGTCGAGGACGTCGCCGACCGCTCGGCCGTACCCGTCGATGTGGACCTCGACATACCCGATCGGCTGCCCCAGCCGGTGGAGACCGCCGTGTACTTCGCCCTCTGCGAGGCGCTGGCCAACGTGGCCAAGCACAGCGGGGCGGACCGGGCGTGGGTGACGGGCCGGGACGACGGCGAGCGGCTGACCGTCGAGGTGCGGGACGACGGGGCCGGAGGCGCGGCGACCACCGGAGGGACCGGGCTCCAGGGGGTCGCCGACCGGCTCTCCGTGCTGGACGGACGGCTGCTACTGTCCAGCCCGGCCGGGGGGCCGACGGTGCTCCGGCTGGACGTCCCCCGGGCCCCTGCTCACCTGGTCGAATGAGGGTTGGATGCTGCGCATCGTGCTGGCCGAGGACAGTGTGCTCCTGAGGGAGGGCCTCGTCGGCCTGCTGGAGAGGTTCGGCCACCAGGTGGTGGCATCGGTCGGCACCGCCGGCGAACTCACCGCGGCCGTCGCCGAACACGGCCCGGACATCGTGGTGACGGATGTGCGGATGCCGCCCGGCTTCTCCGACGAGGGCCTCCGCGCCGCCGTGGCCCTGCGGGAGACCCGGCCCCGGCTGCCCGTTCTGGTCCTCAGCCAGTACGTCCAGCGGGCCTACGCCGAGGAGTTGCTCGACTCCTGCGACGGCGAGGGGGTGGGCTACCTCCTCAAGGAACGTGTCGGAAAGGTGGAGGAGTTCGTCGACGCGCTCCAGCGGGTCGCCGAGGGCGGGACGGTCGTCGACCCGGAAGTGGTGCGTCAGCTCCTGAGGCACCGGCGTGACCCGTTGTCGCGGCTGACCGCGCGGGAGCGGGAGGTGCTGGCCCTGATGGCGGAGGGCCGGTCGAACGCCTCGGTGGCCGAGGCGCTGACGGTCAGTGAGGGCACGGTCAGCAAGCACTTCGGCTCGATCCTCACCAAGCTGGACCTGTCCCTGACCGACGCGACGAACCGCCGGGTCCTCGCGGTGCTGGCCTACCTGCGGAAGTGACCCGCTCCCGGACGCCGGTGGGCTGCCGGCAGGAGCGCCGTCAGCCCGCCAGTGAGGCGACCAGCTCCGCCGCCTCGTCCAGCACCGCCGTCTCCTGCGCGGTGAGCTGCGGGTCCGCCGCGCGCAGGGCGGTGGCGCGGGCGAGGGCGTCGGCGGGCAGACCGCCGTCGTCCGCGAACAGGGAGAGCAGCGCCGCCAGCAGTTCCCGGAGCCGAGCGCCGGCAGGGAACGACGGATCGAGGGCGACCTGGGCCAGGATCACCGATGTCATGGCCCGGTCCAGGGCGGGCGGCCCCTCGCCGGCCGTCAGCCAGTCGATCACCATGGCGCCGTCGGGGGTCATGACGACGTTCTCCGGGTGCAGGTCCAGGTGGAGGATCCGGTCCTCGGGGTCCTGGGAGAGCCGTGGAGGGATCGCGTGCAGCTCCCGCAGGAGCCGCGCCAGCAGCTCCGCGCCCTCGCCCTCGGTGACGGCGCCCGTCACGAGCGCCTCGGCCAGCGTCGGCCCGGTCAGCCGTTGCATCACCAGATCCGCGGGATGCGCCTCCTCGGCCGGCGGACCGATGCGGGGGACGGGGTAGCCCGAGGCCGAGAGGTACGACATCACGGCCAGTTCACCGGTGGCGTCGATGCCGTCGCGGTAGCGGCGCAGGACCCAGGGGCCGTCGAGTGCGTACACGTCGGCGGTGCGTCCCGAGCCCAGGAGTGGGCCTATATGCATGAGGGGAAACCTACCCGCGCCGTCGCGCCCGGGGGAGGGGGAGTCACCAGCGCATGTGAACGTCCTCGGCCCAGCCCAGCAGCTGCTCCACGGCGATCTCGGCCCCGTCGTCGGTACGGATCCTGCCGTTGTAGTGCCCGAAACGCTGGTCGGTGCGGTTGGCGATCAGACCGACGTCCGTGTGCACGGCCCGGTTGTGGAACGGGGTGAACGTCAGGTCCACCTGGCCGGACGAGGGCGCACGGAGGGTCCAGGGGGCCAGTGGGTCGGAGACGGACCACTGCCAGTCCAGCTCCTCGCCGATCTTGGTGAGCCGGCCGTCCACACAGAGGCCGTTCTCGGTGGAGCCGGTGCCTTCCGTCCAGCGTCCGCCGAACTGGAGGCCGACCGTGTGCCCGTCCGTACGGCCGGACGCGGCGCCCCAGTTCCAGTCGACCGTACGCGGCCAGCGCCCGCGGCCGTGGTCCAGGACGGCCCAGGTGTCCTCCCCGCCGAACCTCAGGAGATCGTTGCCGATCCGCACCCGGCCGGAGGCGGGGAGCGCGGTGTGCTTGGAGGTGTACTGGAAGCGCTGTGCGCTCCACGGCACGACCACGGAGAGAGACTCGTGTCCTTCCGGCCGCGACACCAGGAGGCCGACCTCCAGCGGCAGCCGCTCCGGGGTCAGACAGCGGGCCCGGAGCCTCGTGCCGGCGTTCTCGTCACGGATCTCGATGCGCACCTTGCCGCCGGTCGGGCGGGCGGGGCCGACGACCACGTCCTCGGAGCCCGGGGCCCCGGCGACGGTGTCGGGGAGGTGGACGCCCCGGCCGGCGGGGACGATCGAGGAGCACTCGAACTCGCGCCCTCCGGGGCCGAATTCCAGCACGTAGAGCGTGTTCAGCGCCAGGAAGTCGAGGTCGCTCACGGTCAGGGCCACCAGATGGGTGGGCGTGGTCACGCACCAGTACTCCCACCGCTTCGTCCTGCCCCAGCCCCGCAGATTGGCCCGGTGCAGCGGCTTCCTGGACCAGCCGACCGCCGCCGGGTTCAGGCCGCCGTCGGACAGACAGAGGTCGACGGGCTCGGTGATCTCGTGCTCGTGCGTCGCCATGGCCGGAGCCTATAGCGGTGCGACGCCCTGCCCCGGCACGGCTCCGGCGCGCCCCAGACGCGGTGGTAGGGGGCGGACGGGATCTCCTGTCCAGGGCCCGCGCGCGGCTACTTTTTCGGCAGTTCGCCACCCGGGTTCCGCTGCCCCGGAGCCCGACGCCCCCCGCACACAAGGAGAGTGACGTGGAGACGACCGTGCTCCGCAGACGCGCGTTCGCCGCAGGAGCCGCCGCCGTGGCGGTGGGCGCGCTCGCCCTCGCCGGTCTGACCGGTGTCGCCCCGGCCGACCGGGCCGGCGCGGGGTCCGGGCGGCAGGGCACCGTCGGCTTCGTGCTCGATGCCGCCCAGCAGCCGGACCCGACCGATCCGCCCACCGACCCGCCGACCGGTCCGCGCCGGGCGGCACCTGGACGGCGGGAACCTCCTACCGGGCCGGTGACCGGGTGACCCCCGACGGCGTCTCCTTCCGCTGTCTGCAGGCATACTCGGCCATCGACGGATGGGAACCGGCGCTGGTCCCCGCGCTGTGGGAGCGCGGGTGGACACGCGGCAGCGGCCCGGACCGGGACTCCGTCCCCGGCCCGGGCTTCCGGCCGTCGCCGTCCGGGGCGGCCCTTCACAGGTGTCGCCGTCGACGCCGCTACTTCGCGTCCGAATAGCGCTCGACGACCGCCGTGCTGAACGGGAACCGCACCGGTGTCTCCCCGAACGTGACGCGGCCCGCCAGCTCCCCGGCCTCGCGGATCGCCTCCACCACCGCGGGCGCCTCCCCGGCGGGGCAGTGCACGATCACCTCGTCGTGCTGGAAGAACACCAGCTCCGCCCGCATCCCCGCGGCGGTGAGCCTCTGCCGGAGCGCCGCAAGGAGCAGCAGTGCCCAGTCCGCCGCGCTTCCCTGCACCACGAAGTTGCGGGTGAAGCGGCCCCGTGCCCGGGCGTTCGGCGAGGCATAGCCCGGGGTGAAGCCGTATGTGCCGGTGCTCTCCCCGGCCGGCGGCTCCTCGCTCTCCTGCGGGATGCCGGCCTCCCCGTCCTCTCCCGCCCCGGCGGCGGGCGGGCTCGTGCGTCCCAGCCAGGTGCGGACGAGGCGGCCGTCCTCGCCGGCCTTCGCCGCGTCGTCGACGTAGGCGACGGCGTGCGGGAACCGCCGCCGCAGCGCCGCCAGGTTCTTCAGGCCGTCGCCCGAGGTCTGCCCGTAGATCGCGCCCAGCAGCGCGATCTTGGCGTGGTCGCGGTCGCCGTGGAACGCCCGGTCGGACAGGGCCTTGTAGAGGTCGCCCTCGTGTCCGGCCACCTCCATCAGCCCCCGGTCGCGGGAGATCGCGGCCAGCACCCGGGGCTCCATCTGGTCGGCGTCCGCCACCACCAGCCGCCAGCCCTCGTCGGCGACGACCGCCTGGCGTATCACCTTGGGGATCTGCAGCGCCCCGCCGCCGTTGGTCGTCCAGCGCCCGCTGACCGTGCCTCCCGGCTGGTACTCGGGGCGGAAGCGGCCCTCGCGCACCCAGTCCTGGAGCCAGCTCCAGCCGTGGGCCGTCCAGACGCGGTACAGCTTCTTGTAGCGGATCAGCGGCTCCACCGCCGGGTGGTCGAGCTCCTCCAGCTCCCACCGCCGGGTCGACCTGACCTTGATCCCGGCCTGCGCGAACGCCTTCACGACATCGGCCGGCAGGTCGGGCCGCACCCGTCTGCCGAAGGCGGCCGACACCTCCTCCGCGGCCTCGGCCAGTCTCCGGGGCTCGCCGCCGCCCGCGTAGCGCTCGCCGAGCAGGTCGTCCAGCACCTCTCGGTGCACATCGGCGCGCCAGGGGAGCCCGGATCTGTTCATCTCGGCGGCGACCAGCATGCCCGCGGATTCGGCGGCCGTGAGCAGCCGCATCCTGCCGGGGTGCTCCGTCGCCTCATGACGGCGCAGCTGCTCGGCGTAGACCTCGAGCAGCGCTTCGAAGGGCAGATCGGTGCCGGAGCGCGGCTCGAAGAGGGAGGACTGGGAGCCAGGCTCCGCCGAGCGGGGCGGCGGATCGGGCGGCACCGGCGCACGGCGCAGCCGGGCCCAGGCCGCCGCCGCGGAGCGGGGCTCCCCGAGCCGTCCCTCGTGGCCGAGCAGCAGCAGCTCGGCGCACTCGATGTCGTAGCAGCGATCGACCCGCACGCCCGCGGCGAGCAGCCGGGGGTAGATCCCCGCGGTCGAGCGCCAGACCCAGCGGGCCACCTCGGGCCGGGAGCGGACGGACTCGGCGAGGTCGGGCTCGGCCAGGACGGGACCGGCGGGCAGGCCCTCGCGCGTCAGCGGCGCGAGGAGTGCGCCGCCCCCTTCCGCGGTGGCCAGAGCCCAACGTTCGGTCATGGGCCGAGTCTTGCACCCGGCACTGACAGCGGGTCCGGCTCACCGGGCGGGCGGGCCCGACTGCCGCGAGGATCGGAGTGAGGTGCGCGCGGCGCGCACCGGGACCACGGCAGGCGGCGGAGGAGACGGTGATGGAAGCGATCGTGTACGAGGAGTTCGGCGGGCCCGAGGTCCTGCGTCCGGCCCGGGTCGAGGACGTCCACGCCGGACCCGGGCAGATCCGGGTGGCGGTCAGGGCCGCCGGGGTCAATCCGATCGACCACAAGATCCGCAACGGCTGGATGGAGGCCGCGTTCCCCACCCCGCTGCCCGCCACACCCGGCAGCGAGTTCGCCGGAGTCGTCGACGAGACCGGCGACGGTGTCACGGAGTTCACGGTCGGCGACGAGGTCCTCGGCCGGAGCACGACCGGCGCGTACGCGGAGTACGTCCTGGCCGACGTGGGATCCGTCGCGCCCAAGCCCGAGGGGCTGGGCTGGGCGGAGGCTGCGGCACTGCCCGTGGCGACCGCGACCGCCGCCCGGGTGCTCGACGAGCTCGCGGTGGCCGCGGGCGAGACCCTGCTGGTGCACGGGGCGTCCGGTGCGGTCGGTTCCGCCGCCGTCCAGATGGCCGCCGCCCGGGGTGCCACTGTCATCGGGACCGCCTCACCGGCCAACCACGACTATCTGCGGGTGCTCGGCGCGGTCCCGGTGGCGTACGGGCAAGGGCTGGTGGGCCGGGTACGGGAGGCCGCGCCGCAGGGTGTGGACGCCGTGTTCGACGTGGCGGGCAGGGGCGCGCTTGCGGACTCGGTCGAGCTGCGCGGCGGTACGGCCGACCGGGTCGCCACCATCGCCGACCCGGACGCGGCCCACTACGGGGTGGCCTTCTCGGCGGGCGGCGGGAGCGGTCCCGACGAGGGCAGGCGGCTCGCGGAGTACGCGGAGGCGGCGGCGGTGGGCGCTCTGCGGGTCCCCGTCGAGCAGACCTTCGCGCTCGGTGATGCGGCGCGGGCCCAGGAACTGAGCGAGGCCGGACACGTGCGGGGAAAGCTCGTCCTGCTTCCCGGGGGACACTGAGCGCCCGGCCGCCCGAGAGACAGCCCTTACGCTGGCACGATGGAATCGGTGATCGACCGGGCGTGTGCCGCGGCCCTGTATTCGGACGGCGACGCGGGCCTGGACACCGGCGCCTCCCTCCTCGCCGCAAACCCGTCCGCCGACGAGGAGCTGCACCGGCGTGGCCAGGAGTTCGTGCGGCGCGCCTGGACGCGCGGCTGGCAGCCCGCCGATGTCGTACGGACCGTCCGCCGCGAGCTGGACGAGGACGGCGCCGCGCTCGCCTCCGCACTGATCACGGGGGAGACGGCGGGCTACGCCCGGCTGCCCCCGCGCTGGGCGGACCAGCTCGCCGCCATGCCCGCCCCGGCGCCGCGCAACCGGCCCGACCGCTTCACGTACGCCTCCGCGCTCCTGGAGCTGTACCGCCTGCTGCTGCGGCTCCCCGTCGTCGAGCCGGTCGGGCCGGTGCCCGGCACGGCCGCCGACGCTCCGCACCGGCCGCCGGCGCACGGTGAACCGCGCATGCTCACCAGGATCCGGGCGCTGCTCGCCAAGGCGGAGGCGACCGGCTTCCCGGAGGAGGCCGAGGCGCTCACCACCAAGGCGCAGGAGCTGATGGCCCGGCACAGCATCGACGAGGCGCTCCTCGCCGCGCGTACGCACAGTGCCGACACCCCGGGGGCCGTCCGGATCGGGGTCGACGCCCCGTACGAGAGCGCCAAGGCCGTCCTGCTCGACTCCGTCGCCTCGGCGAACCGCTGCCGTGCCGTCTGGAACAGCGACCTCGGCTTCACCACGGTCGTGGGCTTCGAGCCGGACCTGGAGGCGGTGGAACTGCTCTTCACCTCTCTGCTGGTGCAGGGCACCGCGGCGATGACGAAGGCGGAGGCCGGACAGCGGGCCGGCGGGCGCAAGCGGACCAAGACCTTCCGGCAGTCCTTCCTGATGGCGTACGCCCAGCGCCTGGGCAGCCGGCTCGCGGCGGACACCGAGCGGGTCACCGCCGCGGCCGGCTCGGAGGCCGGCGCGGAAGGCCGCGACGGTGACGCCGGTGCCCTGCTGCCGGTCCTGGCGGCCCGGGACGTCGCCGTGACCGACACGGCGGAGCAGATGTTCCCGAGGACCACCACGACCCGGCTGCGCGGGGCGACCGACGCGGAGGGCTGGAACCACGGCACGGCCGCGGCCGACCGGGCCCGGATGGGCGGAGGAGGGCCGGAAATCCGCCGTTAGGTCGGCGGAGCGGCATAAGTCGGGGTTGTCCGTCATCCGGCTAGGCTCGGTCCATGAGCTGGCTCCGGGCGCTGAAGGAGACCGCCCGCTCGGGGCTGACGATCGAGCGGCGGCGCCTCGAACCGCTCATCGCGTTGCGTGGCGCCGCGGGCCTCGCGCTCGTCGTCGGGGTGAGCCTGGTGCTCTTCGGCCCGGTGATCGCCGCCGGCTCCGCGTTCGGCGCCTACCAGGCGGCCATCGCCACCTTCCAGCGGAGCTGGCGCCCGCGGCCCGTGCTCGCGCTGGTCTCCGGAGCCAGTCTGGCCGTGTCGACGTTCGTCGGCTACGTCACCGTCTCCCACACCCTGCTGTTCCTGGCCCTGCTGCTCCTCTGGACGTTCAGCTCCGGGCTGGCCTGGGCGGCGGGCCCGACGGGCGGCATCATCGCGGGCTCCAACGTCGCGATCATGCTGGTCACGATCACCCTGCCCACCTCTGTCGCCGACGCCGCCGCCCACGCGGCGATGATGGCGTTCGGGGGGCTCGTCCAGGCGGCGCTGATCGTGCTGTTCCCGGTCCGCAGGTGGGGAGCCCAGCGCGACGCGCTCGCCGACGCCCTGGAGGGTGAGGCCGACTACGCCCGCAGGCTGCGGCACGACCCGGTGGCGCCCTTCGACCCCGTGCCGCTGATGACCGCGCGCAACGCCGCCGCCGTCACCCCTCGCCAGGCCCGGCGCCGTCCCGCCGACCTGCACGGCGCGCGCGGCGTCGCCGAACGGCTGCGGCCGGTCCTCGCCTCGCTTGCGGACCCCGCCCTGGGAGTGCCGGCCGAGGGCCCCGAACGCTACTGGGCGCGGGAGATCCTCGGCGCCGCCGGATCCCTGCTCGACTCCGCCGCACGGGCGGTACGCACAGGCGACCCGGTGCGGCTGGACGAGACGGCGCTCTCGGTGCTGAAGTCCCCCGACACCGAGGTGATCCTCACCGGCCCGCCCCACAGGGCCGCCGACCGGCTCACCTCGCTGCTCGCCGACGTCATCGAGATCGCCGAGGGGACCGGCACGGACGACAGGACGCCCGGGGAGCCGCTCGTCTCGCACCGCCGCCGGCCCACTCTGCTGAAGCTGGTCCCCGTCGTCCTCCTCTCCATGCGCCGCGAACTGCGCCGGGGTTCGACGATCCTGCGCCACGCGGAACGGGTCTCGGTGGTGACCGCGGCGGGCTACCTCATCGGGCTGGCGCTGCCGTTCGGACACGGTTACTGGGCGCCCATGACCGCCGTGATGGTGATGCGCCCGGAGTTCACCCATACGTACTCGCGGTCCGTGGGCCGTTTCATGGGCACGGTGCTCGGCGTCGCCGTCGCCACCGGCATCGTGCAGGTCGCGCACCCGAACGCGGAGCTCTCCGCCGTGCTCGCCGTCCTCTGCGCCGCGCTGATGTACCTGCTGATGCGCACCGGATACGCGGTCGGCCAGGTCTGTGCCTCCGCCTACGTCGTCTTCCTGCTCGGGATGGCGGGCGACGACTGGTCCCAGACGGTGCCGGAGCGGGTCGTGCTGACCCTCCTGGGCGGTCTGCTCGCGATGGTGTCGTACGCCATCTACCCGGCCTGGGAGACCCCGCGGCTGCGCGACCGGCTCGCCACCTGGGTGATCACGGACGGGCGTTACGCGGCGACGGTCCTCGACCGGTACGCCGATCCCGCGTCCAGGACCCTGGAGGAGGTGCGCACCACCCTCCTCACCACCCGGGAGGCCCGCGTCGCCTGGCAGGAGGCGCTGGAGACGGCCCAGCACGAACCCGTACGCCACCGGGGCATCTCCCGCACCTCGGCTGCGGACGCCCAGGACGCGCTCGCCCAGTTCGGCCGCGTCGCGATGCTCATGGAGGCTCACCTGCCCGCCGCCTCCGCCACCCCCGTACCCGAGGCCGCCGGGCTGGCCGACGCGCTGCGCCGGGCCACCGAGGAGGGCGCGAAGGCGGTGCGGGAACGCCGCGTCCCGGACTGGGCTCCGGTCAGGGAGGCGCTGGCGCGCCGCGACGCCGCCGAGGGGCCGCCGCCCGACTCCTTCGTGCGGAACGGGGCCACCCTGCTGCTCCGTGCCCTGGAGGACTTCTCACGGGCACTGGAGATCGGCAGCGGGCGGGCCTGAGGCGGCGTCAGGGAGCGGGGATCTCCGGCAGGCCCGTGGGCAGCGCGGAGAGGTCGGTCCTGGACAGGGTGTCCTCGGCCCCGGTGTCCCAGGAGATGACGAGCTTCTTGCCGTCGTTGGACTCGACGGACCCCATCGTGCGGCCGGTGTTCCCGTCGAGGCACTTCAACGCGAGCATCACCTCGCCCATGTCCTTCACCTCGCCCTGGCAGACGTGCCGCCCGGCCGAGAGAGCCGCCTTGCCCGAGGCGACCGACAGCGTGACGGGCCCGCCGTCGGCCGTGCCCGTCCAGGTGCCCTCCAGCGCCGCGGCGTCCGCACCCCCGGAGCCGCCCTCCTCGCTGCCGGTTCCAGAGGACGCGGCCTGCTCGGAGCTCGATCCGGTGTCCGGGGCCTTGTCACCGGCGGGATCGTCACTGCCGCAGGCGTTCACGGCGAACACGACGACGAGACCGGCAGCAAGAGCGACGGAGCGCGGAAACCTGTCCATATGTGAGTTCCCCCTTGTGGATTCACTGCCGAAAGACGCGCCAAGCTACCAGGGGTGAAGAGAACAACTCGGGTAAGTGGGAGCCGAATTGGCGTGCCGTTCGTCTGTTCCTCATAGAGGTGGGGAACGGGTGAACAGACGGCCGGACGGATGGGGGTGAAACTGTAATCGCGCGCGCACCCGGCGTGCACGTGCATCTGCTCATGCATTGGCATATGAACACAGCTATGATCCGAGCTAGTTGACACTTGCACCTTGCAACTCGGGGAGCGTCCTGTGCACCACGTGTACAACGGCATGGCGGCCACAGAGCTTCGCGGGGTCGTCTGGCAGAAGAGCAGACACAGCAACTCCCAGGGATCATGCGTGGAGTTCGCGAAACTGCCCGGCGGAAATGTGGCGATGCGGAACTCGCGTCACCCCGACGGGCCCGCGCTGGTCTATACGCCGGCGGAGATCGAGGCGCTGCTGCTGGGCGTCAAGGACGGGGAGTTCGACCACCTGGCCGCGGGCGGCTGAGCGCACGGAACGCTGCGGCCGGGCGTACGGCGGCGCGATCGGGGAACCCCGCGAGCCGCCGCCCGGGCGCACGCCGGTATGCCCCCGGGCGGCGCCGTAACTACAGGCTGTCGGGGAACGCGTCGACCGGGACGGGGCGCTCCGTCGTCGTGTGGTCCGTCAGCCGGAACAGGGCCCAGACCACCTTCCCGAACCTTCCGTCGGGCGGAGTGTCGCCGGCCGGCACGGGCGAGGGGTGCCAGCCCCAGCAGTCGCTGAACGACTCGACGAGGAACAGGCCCCGGCCGGACTCGGCCGAATCCGGCGCCTCGCCCGCGACCGGCCCCTTCTCGCTGGGATCGCGCACCGCGCACACCAGGCGCGAGGACCAGCGCATCAGATGCAGCCGTACGGAGGAGTCCTGCCGCTCCCGCGCCGTATCGGCCGGAAGGGCGTGCCGCAGCGCGTTGGTGACCAGCTCGGACACGACCAGGGCGACATCGTCGAAGCGGTCGCCCAGGTCCCAGGAGTTCAGCGTCGTACGGGTGAACCTCCGTGCACCGCCCACCGCTTCGTACCGAGCCGGAAGCGTGCAGGAGGCCGAGCCCGCGACCGCCGAGGGGTCGATGGGCGGAAGCCCCTGCCGTAACGGCTCGAGCATCGTCGATCCATTCGTCCCCATGCGAGGCACTCCCGGGATTCGCGGCTGTAGCGGCACTGCTTCTGGCGGGCACTGCGGGTACAGCGGCACAACACGAACGAGCACGCAGGTGCGCGGGGACCATGGTTCCGAATGCGCACGGCAGATGCAAGGGCAGATGCACGTGCACGCGCGCGGTCTGCCCGGTAGCGTGCCGGTTCGAGTTATTTCTTCCGCTTCACAGTTTTGAAGCTTTCGGAAAGTCTTGCCATTTCTGTAATCGAATGAGTACGGGGTGAAGCGTTTTGGTGGCAGAATCCGCCTCCGGGGTTCGGGGGGACCCCGAAGTACGGGAAGCGATGGGGAGGGCTGGGAAGCCGGTGTCGGCAGGCGAGTCGAGTGGTTCTGTGGTGCGGCGCATCCTCCTGGGCTCACAGCTCAGGCGCCTGCGCGAGTCGCGGGGCATCACCCGTGAGGCGGCCGGCTACTCCATCCGTGCCTCCGAATCGAAGATCAGCCGCATGGAGTTGGGACGGGTGAGCTTCAAGGCCAGGGACGTCGAGGACCTGCTCACGCTGTACGGAGTCACGGACGAGGCGGAGCGGGACTCGCTCCTCGGTCTGGCCCGTGAGGCCAATGTGGCGGGCTGGTGGCACAGTTACGGCGATGTGCTGCCCGGCTGGTTCCAGACGTATATCGGACTGGAAGGGGCGGCCTCGCTCATCCGGATCTACGAAGTCCAGTTCGTCCACGGGCTGTTGCAGACCGAGGAGTACGCCCATGCCGTCGTCGCGCGCGGCATGCCCCGTGCCCCGGCCGCCGAGATCGACCGCAGGGTCGCGCTGCGCCTGGCGCGGCAGAAGGCGCTGGTCTCCGAGAGTGCCCCGCGCTTCCACGCCGTGCTCGACGAGGCGGCCCTGCGTCGTCCGTACGGCGGGCGCGAGGTGATGCGTGCGCAATTGCGGCATCTGATCGATATGTCGGAGCAGCCGAATATCACTCTCCAGGTGATGCCCTTCAGCTTCGGCGGTCATGCCGGTGAGAGTGGGGCATTCACGATGCTGCGTTTTCCGGAATCCGATCTGTCGGACATCGTCTATCTGGAGCAGCTGACAAGTGCGCTCTATCTGGACAAGGCCGAAGAAGTCGCCCAGTACGAAAAGGCCATGGTCCGGCTTCATGAGGACAGTCCGGGCCCGGAGGAGAGCCGGGATCTTCTCCGGGGACTCCTTCAACTGACGTGATTCGCCAGTACGATGAGTGACCGACAGGAGTCTGCGCCTGCAGTAAGGGATTGCATGTCCTTCCCCAGTGAACTGGCACGCCAGTACATCGACGGCGAGTGGCTGACCGGCAACGGTGCGTGGGACATCATTGATTTCAATCCTTACAACGGCGAGAAACTCTGCTCCGTCACGGTGGCCACCGCAGCGGAAGTCGACCTTGCCTACCGGGCCGCCGAACGCGCGCAGCGGGAATGGGCGGTGGCCGGTTCTTATGCGCGGCGGACGGTTCTGGAGAACGCCGTGCGGCTCGTCGGGGAGCGCTGCGACGAAATCACCGCGCTGATCATCGATGAGCTCGGTGGCACCCGGGCGAGGGCCGAATTCGAGGTGCGGACCGCTCAGGAGTTCCTGCGCGAGGCGGCGGGACAGACGATGCGTCCGTCGGCGCAGCTGCTGCCCTCGGTCGCCGACGGCAAGGAGAACCGCGTCTACCGGCTGCCCGTCGGGGTCATCGGTGTGATCAGTGCGTTCAATTTCCCTTTCCTGGTGACGATGAAGACCGTCGCCCCCGCGCTCGCACTCGGCAACGCGGTCGTGGTGAAGCCCCATCAGAACGCCCCGATCGCCGGCGGGAGCCTGGTCGCCCGGATCTTCGAGGACGCGGGGTTGCCCCCGGGCCTCCTCAACGTCCTGATCACCGACAGCGCCGAGATCGGCGACTCCTTCATCCAGCACCCCGTGCCCAAGGTGATCTCGTTCAGCGGTTCGGACCGGGTCGGCCGTCATGTCGCCGCCGTGGCCGCCGGGCTGTTCAAGCGGACCATCCTCGAACTGAGCGGCAACAGCGCCCTGGTCGTGCTGGAGGACGCCGACCTCGACCACGCGGTCCGGGCAGCCGTCTACAGCCGCTTCCTGTTCCAGGGCCAGGTCAGCATGGCCGCCAACCGCATCCTGGTGGACCGGTCCGTGGAGGAGGAGTTCACCGGGCGGTTCACCGCCGCGGTGTCCGCCCTCGTCTCAGGGGATCCACGCGACCCCGGCACCCGTATCGGGCCGGTCGTCGACGCGTTCCAGGCCGAGGCGCTCACCGCACTGGTCGACGGGGCGATCGAGGCCGGTGCCACCGCCCTCGTGCGGGGCCGCACACGCGGCAACCTCGTCGAGCCGACCGTGCTGACCGGCCTGCCGGAGGGATCGCCGCTGCTGGAGCAAGAGATCTTCGGGCCCGTGGCGCTCCTGGTGCCGTTCGACGGCGAGGACGACGCCGTCCGCATCGTCAACGACAGCCCCTACGGGCTGAGCGGCGCCGTCCACACGGCGGACGCGGAGCGCGGGGTGCGGTTCGCCCGGCGCATCAGGGGCGGGATGTTCCATGTGAACGGCGCGACCGTGCAGGACGATCCTGCGGTCGCGTTCGGGGGCGAGAAGCGGTCCGGCATGGGACGGCTGAACGGCGAGGCCGCCGTGGAGGCGTTCACCACCCGGAAGTGGATCTCGGTGCAGCACGGGCGAACGGTCTTCCCCTTCTGACCCCCTCTCCGACGCGCCGACCGAGGACAGGGCCCGACCTGATGGGCCCGAAAAGGCGGGCTACCCTGGTCAAAGTTGACTACAAAGGGTGGGTGGTATGTCGGCGATCCGTCTCCTGGTCCTGGGTGCCGTGCGCCAGCACGGCCGCGCGCACGGCTATCAGGTGCGCAACGACCTGGAGTACTGGGGCGCCCACGAGTGGTCCAACGCCAAGCCCGGGTCGATCTACCACGCACTCAAGCAGATGGCGAAGCAGGGACTGCTCCTCGCCCACGAGGTCGCCCCGTCCACGGCCGGCGGCCCGCCCCGCACCGAGTACGAGATCACCGGCCGCGGCACCCAGGAGTTCTTCACCCTGCTGCGGTCCTCGCTGACCTCGTACGACCAGAGCGTGGACGTGCTCTCCGCCGGCATCGGCTTCATCGTCGACCTGGAGCGGGCCGAGGCGGTGGCGCTCCTGCGGGAGCGTGTCGCTGCCATCGAGGGCTGGCGGGCCTCGGTCACGGAGCACTACACGCCGGAGGGCGGCCCGGAGTCGCTCGGGCACATCGGCGAGATCATGAACATGTGGGTGCACTCGGCGGACGCGGGGGCCGAGTGGACCCGTGGCCTGATCGCACGGATCGAGGCAGGGGCGTACACCTTCGCGGGTGAGGGCGAACCCTTCGTCGGAGTGCTCGCGAAAGGGCAGGAGAATCCCTTCGCAACAGGTGTCGCAGACCCCGGGGATCGCCACTGATCAAGTTTGACGAATCGCTTCGGCGGGTTTACCTTCGCCTTGCTAGTCAAGTTTGACTACATGGAGTGGAGGGGTGGTGGGCACCGTGAGCGACGCGATCGTCGTCGAAGGAGTGCACAAACGGTATGGAGTCAAGCGCGCCCTGGACGGCCTCGACCTCGCCGTCCGCCGCGGAACGGTCCACGGGGTGCTCGGCCCCAACGGGGCGGGCAAGACCACAGCCGTACGTGTGCTGACGACCCTGCTGCGCCACGACGAGGGCCGGGCGGAGGTGGCGGGGTTCGACGTGCGGTCCGACGCGGCCGAGGTCAGGCGGCGGATCGGGCTGCTCGGCCAGCACGCGGCGGTCGACGAGGAGCTCGGCGGCCGGCAGAACCTGGAGATGTTCGGCCGGCTCTACCACCTGGGCGCCCGCCGGGCCGGCCTGCGTGCCGACGAACTGCTGGAGCGGTTCGGGCTCGCGGACACCGGGCGCAAGGCGGTCAAGCAGTACAGCGGCGGCATGCGGCGCCGCCTCGACCTGGCCGCGTCCCTGATCACCGACCCGGAGGTGCTCTTCCTGGACGAGCCGACGACCGGTCTCGACCCGCGGGGACGAGCCGAGGTGTGGAGCGCCGTGCGGTCGCTGACCGTCGGCGGCACCACCGTCCTGCTGACCACGCAGTACCTGGAGGAGGCGGACCAGCTGGCCGACCGGATCTCGGTGATCGACGACGGCAGGGTCATCGCGGAGGGCACGGCCGACCGGCTGAAGGCGATGGTCGGCGGTGACCGCATCGACGTCGTCGTGCGCGGTGCGGACCGGCTGGCCGAGGCGGCCGCGCTGCTCGGCGAGGGGGTGACCGTCGACGAGGACCGGCGGCGGCTCCGCGCACCCGCCCCGGACCGCATGCGGGCCCTGGCCCGGACCGTGCGGGCGCTTGAGGAGGCGGGCATCGAGGCGGAGGACATCGCGGTGCGCCGTCCCACGCTGGACGAGGTCTTCCTCTCCCTCACCGGCGCCGGCGGCGAGGCCCACGCACCCATGGACACGGAGGTGGCCGCATGAGTACGGCGACGGCGGGACCGGGACGCATCGGCTGGGCGCTGGCCGACTCCTGGACGATGACACGGCGCGAACTGGCGCACTGGGCGCGGCAGCCGGTACAGATGGTCGTCGGTCTTGTCTTCCCGGTGATGCTGCTCCTGATGTTCAACTACCTGGTCGGCGGCGGGAGCGGGGTCGACGGGGACAACACCGAATTCCTGGTGCCCGGCATGCTCGCGCTCACCATGGCCTTCGGCCTGGAAGGCACGATGCTGGCGGTCACCCAGGACCTGAACAAGGGCGTCATCGACCGGTTCCGTTCCATGCCGATGGTCTCGGGCGCGGTCCTGGTCGGGCGGAGCGCCGCCGACATGCTCCAGTCGGTGGCCGCGCTCGCCGTGATGACCGGAGTCGGGTACGCCCTCGGCTGGCGCTGGCACAACGGCACGGCCGCCGCGCTGGCCGCGCTGGGGCTGCTGCTCCTGCTCCGGTTCGCGATGCTGTGGATCGGCATCCAGCTCGCGATGGTGGCGGGCAGGCCGGAGATGGTGCAGGCCGTGCAGATCCTGGTCTGGCCGGTGGGCTTCCTCTCCAACGTCTTCGCCTCGCCGGAGTCGATGCCGGGCTGGCTGGGCGCGGCCGTCGAGTGGAACCCGATGTCGGCCACGGCGACAGCGGTGCGCGGCCTGTTCGGCAACCCGGGCGGCGCGTCCGGCTCCTGGGCCGCCGAACACGCCGAACTCCTCGCGGTGCTCTGGCCGGTGGCGCTGATCGCGGTGTTCTTCCCCCTGGCGGTGAGAAGGTTCGCGCGGCTCAGCCGCTGACCCTAGTGGTGAAAAGCGGTCTGCACTCCCGGGTTACGGTTCAACGGGTGCGGCTGGGCGCGCAGTTCGGGCAGGAGCCCGCGCAGGTCTTCCAGCAGCAGTTCCGCGAGGTCCGAGGAGAAGCCGTTGCGGCAGACCACACGCAGCACGGAGAGGTCCTGGCGGTTGGCGGGGAAGGTGTAGGCGGGCACCAGCCAGCCGCGCTCCCGCAGCCGCCTGGACACGTCGAAGACGTCGTACGCCTTCACTTCGGGCTTCGTCGTCACGGCGAACACCGGGAGTTCGTCGCCCCGGGTCAGAAGCCGGAAGTCGTCCAGGGACTCGAACTCACCGGCGAGCCGTCCCGCGATGTCCCGGGACGCCTGCTGAACGGCCCGGTAACCCTCCCGGCCCAGCCGCAGGAACGTGTAGTACTGCGCGACCACCTGCGCGCCGGGCCGGGAGAAGTTCAGCGCGAAGGTCGGCATGTCGCCGCCCAGGTAGTTGACCCGGAAGACCAGCTCCTCGGGCAGCTCGGACGGTGAACGCCACAGGGCCCAGCCCACGCCCGGGTAGACCAGGCCGTACTTGTGCCCCGAGGTGTTGATCGAGGCCACCCTGGGGAGCCGGAAGTCCCACACCAGGTCCGGGTCGAGGAACGGCGCCACCATCGCCCCGGACGCCCCGTCCACATGGACCGGGATGTCGAGTCCGGTGCGCTCCTGGAGGTCGTCCAGCGCCGCGCACAGCTCCGCGATCGGCTCGTACGAACCGTCGAAGGTGGAGCCGAGGATCCCGACCACGCCGATGGTGTTCTCGTCGCACAGCTCGGCGGCCGCCTGCGGGTCCAGGTGGAAGCGTTCGCCGTCCATCGGGACCTGGCGGGGCTCCACCTCCCAGAACGTGCAGAACTTATCCCAGCAGACCTGCACATTGACGCCCATCACCAGATTGGGCCGGGCGGACGCCGGATAGCGGTCGGAGTTCCTGGCGGACCAGCGGCGCTTCAGCGCCATCCCCGCCAGCATGCAGGCCTCGCTGGAGCCCGTGGTCGAGCAGCCCACCGTGGCCGCCGGGTCGGGGGCGTTCCAGAGGTCGGCGAGCATCGCCACGCATCGCCGCTCCAGCTCGGCGGTGCGCGGGTACTCGTCCTTGTCGATCATGTTCTTGTCCCGGCACTCGCCCATCAGCACACCGGCCTGGGGCTCCATCCAGGTGGTGACGAAGGTCGCGAGATTGAGCCGGGAGTTCCCGTCGAGCATCAGCTCGTCGTGGACGAGCCGGTAGGCCGTCGAAGGCGGCAGCGGGCCCTCCGGGAGGCGGTGCGTCGGAGGCGCCGCGACCATCGGAGCGGTCGGGTCGGCCTCTCCGAAGAACGGGTTGAGGGCGAGTCTGCGGTGCTCGTCGGACGGAGCGGCCCCGCCGTGCGAACCCTTGTGGAGTGGCATGGAAGGACTCCTCAGTTCTCGGCCGCGAGTCCGGCCTTGATGGCCCGGGTGAATTTCACGACGCGCTCGGCCTGGACCCGCGCGGCGGTCAGGGTCTGCTCGGCGACCGGGATGTCGCCCTGTCCCGAGACATGGGAGGTGCCGTACGGATTGCCGTCCACGAATTTCGTGGCGTCCGTGTAGCCGGGCGGGACCAGGATGCCGCCGAAGTGGCAGACGGTGTTGTACAGCGCCAGCAGGGTGGACTCCTGGCCGCCGTGCGTGGTGCTGCTGGCGGTGAAACCGCTGTAGACCTTGTCGGCCAGCTTCCCCGCCTGCCAGAGGCCGCCCAGCGTGTCGAGGAACTGCTTGAGCTGGGCGGTGACATTGCCGTACCTGGTGGGTGTACCGAAGATCACCGCGTCCGCCCAGATCATGTCGTCCGGCGAGACCTCGGCGATTCCGGCGGTCGCCTTCGCGTGCTCGGCCCAGACCGGGTTGGAGTTGATGGCCGCCTGGGGGGCCAGCTCGGCCGCCTTGCGCAGCCGTACCTGTGCGCCGGCGTTCTCGGCGTCCTGCGCGACGGCCTTGGCGATCGTGGAGACGGTGCCGGTGGAGGAGTAGTAGACGACTGCGACATTGACGGGCGTGGGCATACGGGGCCTCCGGGAGAGGGGGGAGAGGGAGCCGGTCAGGACCTGCTGATCACGGCCGCCGTGCCGTAGGCGCAGACCTCGGTGCCCACGTCCGCCGCCTCGCTCACGTCGAACCGCATCATCAGCACCGCGTTCGCGCCACGCGCCTGGGCCTGGTCGACGAGCCGCTCCATCGCCTGGTTGCGGGTCTCGACGAGCGTCTTGGTCAGCCCCTTCAGCTCGCCGCCGATCATCGACTTCAGACCGGCACCGATCTGGCTGCCCAGGTGACGGGAGCGGACCGTGAGCCCGAACACCTCGCCGATGACCTGCGTCACCTGATGTCCGGGTACGTCGTTCGTGGTGACGACCAGGACGTCCGCCTGGGGTGTCTGTCCGCCGCCGTAGTCCTCGATGCTCATGATGTGGCACCTCCTGCGGAAAGCTTTGCCCCGGTTCGTTCCGCGCGCATCCTTGCTTACGCCAGTGGAACCCAGGCGTCCGCCACAGCGTTGATAGCTTGGGGCGGCCACGCAGCCGCGCACATCGACCAACCCTGGAGCCCGGACCCTTGAATACGCTTGCGCTCGGCCCGAGCTGGCTGGACCCGGATTATCTGCTCAACACCTTCGGGCTGCCCGGCCTCCTGCTGATCGTGTTCGCCGAGTCCGGGCTGCTGATCGGCTTCTTCCTTCCCGGCGACTCCCTGCTGTTCACCACGGGTCTGCTGGTGACGACGGGTGACCTGAAGCACCCCCTGTGGCTGGTCTGCCTCCTGATCGCCCTGGCGGCGATCATCGGTGACCAGGTCGGCTATCTCTTCGGACGCAAGGTGGGGCCGGCGCTCTTCAAGCGCCCGGACTCCCGTCTCTTCAAGCAGGAGAACGTCGAGAAGGCCCACGACTTCTTCGAGAAGTACGGCCCGAAGTCGCTGGTGCTGGCCCGCTTCGTGCCCGTCGTCCGGACCTTCACGCCGATCATCGCCGGTGTGAGCCGGATGGACTACCGCTCGTTCATCACGTTCAACATCATCGGCGGCGTGCTCTGGGGCGTCGGCGTGACGCTGCTCGGCGCGGTCCTCGGCAAGATCGATTTCGTGCACGAGAACATCGAGATGATCCTCATCCTGATCGTGCTGATCTCCGTGGTGCCGATCGCGATCGAGTTCCTGCGGGCGCGCAGCAAGTCGAAGAAGGAAGCCGCGGCGCGCGAGGGGGACGACGACGGCCCCTCGAACGGCGGGCCCGCGGCCGGCCCCCACGGCGGAGCGGACGACGACGGCCAGGGCCCTGCCGCCTACCGGTACACCGGCGACCAGCCGGCCCCGTACGGCACCGGCCAGGGCGCGCAGTACGGCAACGGCCAGTACGGCGGCCAGGGCGCCCAGTACGGCGGCGGTCAGTACGGCACGCAGCAGGGCGGCAACGGCCAGTACGGCGGCCAGGAGGCCCCGTACGGCGCTCAGTACGGCACGCACCAGGGTGGCGGCGGTCGGTACGGCGGCGACCAGGGTGGCCAGTACGGCGGCGCGCAGGGCGGTCAGTACGGCGGCGACCAGGGCGGTCAGTACGGCGGCGTGCAGGGCGGCCAGTACGGCACGGACCAGGGCGGCCAGTACGGCGGGCAGTACAACGGCGGCCAGAGTGGTCGGTACGGCGGCCAGGGCGGCCAGTACGGAGCCGGTCAGTACGGCGCCGCGGACCAGGCCGGTCAGTACGGCGCCGCCGACCAGGCCGGTCAGTACGGCAACGACCAGGCCGGTCAGTACGGCAGCGCCCAGGCCGCCCCGTACAACGGCGGGTACGGCGGCGGGCAGCAGCCCGGCCCGTACGCCGACGGCGGACCCTACGGTGAGCGACCCGCGGCCGGCCCGGACGACAACCAGGAGGACGACCCGGGTCAGTACGGGTGGCAGAACAGGCGCTGACCCCCCGAGCGCACCGACGGCGCCCCGGTCCCCCTGAGGGGGCGGGGCGCCGCGCGTGTGTCAGAAGCCGCGGGTCCGCTTGGCCGCCCGGCGGGACGCGCCCTCGACCGCGCCCGGCACCCGCATGAAGAGCCGGGAGATCTCGCTTCCCAGGTTGACCCCGATGGCGATCGCCAACGCCGTGGCGACCGCCGTGGAGAGGGAGGCGAGACCGGTGTCCACCTCGTTCTGCGCGACGCCCAGCAGACCGAAGTAGGTGGCCGAACCGGGCAGCAGCGGGCCGATCGCGGCCGTGATGTAGGGCAGCGACGAGCTGTAGTGGTAGCGCGAGAACAGCTGGCCGAACAGCCCCACCAGACCGGCCGCCACCGCCGTGGCAGCCACCGGCGAGATGCCGCCCTCGCGGGCCATCGCCCCGTAGATGACCCAGGCCACGCCCCCGTTGAGGGTCACCGCCAGCACCGTGGAACGCTCCTGCTGGAGCAGGATGGCGAACGCCAGCGTCAGGGTCATCGAGACCAGGATCTGGAGCACCGGCCGGTCGTTGGCCACGAACCGGGCCTCAGGGTTGAGCTCGGCACCGAGCTGGACGCCGAGGTAGAGCATCAGCAGCACGCCCGCCACGATGCCGATGAAGAAGTACATGACCTCCAGGAGCCGGGCTCCCGCGGTGATGTAGTAGCCGGTCAGGCCGTCCTGCACCCCGGCGACGAGAGCCCTTCCGGGCAGCAGCGCGAACAGTCCACCGGTGATCACCGCGGAGGGCCGCACATCCGTCGAATGGGTGAGGGTCAGAGCGATGCCCATCGCGGCGGGGGGCATGGCCGCCACCGTGAACTGGTAGAACTCGGGAAGCCCGCGCCCGGCGCAGAGCCAGGCCAGCCGGTCGCCGAGCATCGCGCCCGCCGCCGCCACGATGAAGACCAGCACACCACCGCCGACCAGCACCGATGCCGAGCCGGCGAGCAGACCCGCGGCGGCCGTCAGCACCCAGCCCGGGTACGGATGCCGGTTACGGCGGATCTCGGCGAGGCGCCGGTAGGCCTCCTCCAGCGAGACCTCGACGTGCTCCGCCGTGGTGATGTCGTCGATCAGCCGGAACACGGCCGCCAGCCGCGTGTAGTCGGTGCCCCGGCGCCGCACGGTGCGGCTGGCCGTCACGGGGTCGTCCACCAGTGACGGCTGGTACGAGATGGACAGCAGCGTGAAGGTGACCGTCGGCTCGCTGCGGTCGAGGCCGTACGACCGCGTCACGGCGAACATCGCGGCCTCGACGTCCTCGGCGCCCTCGCCGCCCGCGAGCAGCAGCTCCCCGATACGCAGCGTCAGGTCGAGGACGCGCGGGACCGCGGGCCCCGAGTCGTCGGTCCTCTGCACACTCTCGGGCGCCGGACGCTCCGTCACCGGCATGCGCAGCATCGTGCGCATCCGGTCCTGCCAGGGGGCTTCCTTGGTCAGCCGGACCATCGGAATGCCGTGCGCGGGAGTGAACGCCGGCGGATGCTGCTGCGCGTCGTACCCGCTCGGCGGGACGAAGGCCGACGAGAGCGTGTCGGAGCCCGGCCCGCCCCCCGGCCCGGAAGCGGAACCAGGCCCGGACGACGCCGTCGGATCGGTGTGCAGACCGGCCGGAAGGGCGAATTCCGATGTCGGATGGTCGTCCTCGGACGGGGCCGCGGGCTGCTCCACACCGGCCGGCGGGACGAAGGCGCTGCGCGCCTCGTCGGACTGGGGCTTCTGGTCCTCGGGACCGCCCTGTTCCGCCACCACTCGACCTCGTTCCTCCGCGACCGCTCGTTACGGGAGCGCTTCTGCCCAGTATGTGCACGGACATGGGCCGCCACACGCAACGGGCGGCGCACCGGTGAAGGTGCGCCGCCCGTTGTCCGTACGACTGGCTGGACCGGTCGGCCCATGCGCCGCGATCCGCGCCGTCCCGCCCGTGGGCGGAACCGTGGGATTACGTCAGTGCTTCTCGCCCTGCGCCTCGAGGCGCTTGTAGGAGGCCTCGATCTCGGCCTCGGCCTCGGTGCGGCCGACCCAGTCGGCGCCTTCGACGGACTTGCCGGGCTCCAGGTCCTTGTAGACCTCGAAGAAGTGCTGGATCTCCAGGCGGTCGAACTCCGACACGTGGTGGATGTCGCGCAGGTGCTCCACCCGGGGGTCGGACGCCGGGACGCACAGCAGCTTGTCGTCGCCGCCGGCCTCGTCCGTCATCCGGAACATGCCGATGGCGCGGCACTTGATGAGGCAGCCGGGGAACGTCGGCTCCTCGAGGATGACCAGCGCGTCCAGCGGGTCGCCGTCCTCGCCGAGGGTGTTCTCGACGAAACCGTAGTCCGCGGGGTAGCTGGTCGAGGTGAAGAGTCGACGGTCCAGACGGATCCGACCGGTCTCGTGGTCCACCTCGTACTTGTTCCGCGAACCCTTCGGAATCTCGATAACGACGTCGAACTCCACGGGTGGCTCCTCCATGATCAACACATACGACTGGTGGTTAAGTGTCCCTCACGCAGATGAGTGCTCGCGAAAGGGGCTGGTCAACGGTGGCCGAGCCGGTGGAGAAACCGACGGACGGACCGTTGAACAGGTGGGGCAAGTGGAAAGTCCCGAAGTACGTGAAGCGTGGGAGCGGACGGGTCGACCTCCGGCTCGTCGCAGGCTCCGCGGTGCTCGGCCTGGTGGTCGCCGCCGGTGCCGTCCTGGCCACCGGTCCCTGGGACTCCGGTCAGCGTAAGGCCGAGCGGGACCGGGTGGCCGCCCTGCAGCGCGCGGGTGGCGCACATCACGACGGGACCACGCCGGACGGTCCGGAGCCCGCAGCCAGCGCGCCGGCCGTCCTGAGAGCCCTCGGCGCCACGGGCGGCACCACCACGGCCCCCGCGGGCGCGAGCGGCCTGGACGCCGCCCTCACGCCCCTGCTGGACGCGCCCGCACTCGGCTCCGTACGCACCGCCGTGGTCGTCGACGCGGCCACCGGCAAGCAGCTGTACGCGCGGGGGGCGGGGACGCCCATGACCCCCGCGTCCACGGTGAAGATCGCGACGGCCGCCGCCGCGCTCTCCGCGCTCGGCCCCGCCCACCGCATCGCGACGACGGTCAGGCTGTCCCCGGACTCCCGGACGCTCACTCTCGTCGGCGGGGGCGACCCCACCCTGGACAAGGCGGCCCTGCGCTCCCTGGCGGCCGACACGGCGCGCTCCCTGCGCGACGCCGGTGCCGGGCCCGTGCGGCTGGTCTACGACGCGTCGCGCTACTCCGGCCCGGCACTCCACCCCATCGGCCCCAACGAGAACATCGCGCCCGTCAGCGCGCTCATGGCCGACGAGGGCCGCCTGGACAGGAGCGACCGGGGGCCGGCCCCCCGTACGGACGACCCGGCGGGTGACGCCGCGCGCACCTTCGCGGACCTCCTCGACGACGCCGGTGTCGCCACCCGGTCCGCCCCCGCGTCCGGACGGGCTCCGGCCAAGGCGCGAACGGTGGCGACGCATCTGTCGAAGCCCCTCTCCGCCCTGGTCGAGCGGGCCTTGACCAACAGCGACAACGACATCGCCGAGGCGCTGGCACGGCAGACCGCGCTGAAGGCCGGGGAGCCCGCCTCGTTCGCCGGGAGCCGCCGCGCAGTCACCGCCCGGCTGACGTCGCTCGGCCTGCCCCTGGGCGGCGCCCGGCTCGCCGACGGCAGCGGTCTCGACCGCGCGGACAAGGTGACGGCGGGGCTCCTGGCCCGGCTGCTCGCGCTCGCCGCCGGCCCCGACCACCCGGAGCTCCGCCCCGTACTCACCGGTCTGCCGGTCGCCGGATTCAGCGGCACGCTCGGCGACCGCTACACCGCGACGTCCCCGGCGACCGGCCTGATCAGGGCCAAGACGGGCACCCTCACCGGGGTGAACAGTCTCGCCGGAACCGCGGTCGACGCACAGGGCCGGCTGCTCGCCTTCGCCTTCCTGGCCGCGGGCACCACATCGGCCGACGACGCGGAAGCCTCTCTCGACACCCTCGCCACCACGCTCACCCAGGGCACCCGGTGAGCGGCTGACACCCCACCACGGGGCGACCACCTCACGTACGGTTGACGCATGACGAGCATCGGTGGTGCCGAGATGGTCGACTGGAATCTCGCGGTCGCGACTGCGACCCGGTTCGTACGGCCGGGTCCCGAGATCAGCCGTGAGGAGGCCCGCGCCGTCGTCGCGGAGCTCCGGCGGCATGCCAAGGCCTCGGAGGAGCACGTCCGTTCGTTCACCCGGATGATCCCGGAGGGACACGAACCCGAGGACACCCCGGTCCTGGTCGTCGACCGGGCCGGCTGGATCCGGGCCAATGTGGCGGGCTTCCGTGAGCTGCTGCGTCCCCTGCTCGGGAAGATGCAGGAACGCCGCGGCAGCGGGCCCGGCAACGCCGTGCTCGGCGCGGTCGGCGGCAAGGTGACCGGTGTCGAACTGGGCATGCTGCTGTCGTTCCTGGCCTCCCGGGTCCTCGGACAGTACGAGACCTTCGCCCCCGCCACCCGGGAGCTGCCCGCGTCCTCGAAGGGGGGCGGCAGGCTGCTGCTGGTGGCCCCCAACATCGTCCACGTCGAACGCGAACTAGAGGTCGACCCGCACGACTTCAGGCTCTGGGTGGCTCTCCACGAGGAGACGCACCGTACCCAGTTCACGGGGGTCCCCTGGCTCCGCGACCATCTGCAGGGCGAAATCCAGTCGTTCCTCGACGAGACCGACGTCGACCCGATGACCGTGCTCGAACGCCTCCGCGAGGCCGCGCAGGCCTTCTCGGGAGGCAGCCGCCCCGAGGGCGAACGGGGGGAGGAGGGCGACGACGGCGGGCGCAGCCTCGTGGAGATCGTCCAGACGCCCTCCCAGCGCGAGATCCTGGGCCGTCTCACCGCGGTGATGTCCCTGCTCGAAGGGCACGCGGACTTCGTGATGGACGGGGTGGGCCCCGAAGTGGTGGGCTCCGTCGCCGAGATCCGGGAGAAGTTCCAGCAGCGCAGGGCGCGTGGCGCGAGCCGGCTGGACCTGGCGCTGCGCAAGCTCCTGGGGCTCGACGCCAAGCTCCGGCAGTACCGCGACGGCGAGAAGTTCGTCCGGGCCGTCGTGGACGAGGTCGGTATGGACGGCTTCAACCGGGTGTGGACCTCACCCAACACCCTTCCCACCAAGGCCGAGATCGCCGCACCGGCGGACTGGGTGGCGAGGGTGCACCGTAAGGCAGACTCGTGATCTTGGGCGTTCCGGTGGCACGGGATTGCCTCTCCAATCACCCATCCGAGGGACCATAAGGGCATGGGAAGGCGTGCAATGCTCGATGAACAGCTTGGCTCTGTCACCATCGACGCACTCTGAGTGACGGGATTCCGTCCCGCGCACTCGGAGGCACCCCCCCAAAACTTCACCCGAAGGGCACCGGACATGGGTCCCCATCCTGCGGTCGCGGCGATACGCCTGGCGGTCCGCCGCGTACTCCACGACGTCGTCACCGAATACAACCGTCACACCGAACAGGCCGCATGCGGCGAGCTCGCCGAAGCGGGGGCGGGCGGGCGGCGTTCCGCGCTTCCCGATCGGCCGGACACCCCGCTGGTGCTCGTCGCATGCTCCGGGGGCGCCGACTCCATGGCCCTCGCCTCCGCCCTCGCCTTCGAGTCGCGCAAGCTTCCCGTCCGCGCCGGCGGCATCACCGTCGACCACAACCTCCAGCCCGGCTCCGGACTCCGCGCCCACGAGGTCGTCGCCCGTCTCACCGAGATGCACCTCGACCCGGTCGAGGCGGTCGCCGTGCGGGTAGGCCGCGACGGCGGCCCCGAGGCCGCCGCCCGCGACGCCCGTTACGCCGCCCTGGACGACGCCGCGGAGCGCCACGGCGCCGCCGCCGTACTCCTCGGCCACACCCGAGACGACCAGGCCGAGACCGTCCTGCTGGGCCTCGCCCGCGGTTCGGGTATCCGTTCGCTGTCCGGGATGGCCGCGGCGTCGGGCCCCGCCGGCCGCTACCGCCGCCCGTTCCTCCAGCTCGACCGGCAGACCGCCCGCAAGGCCTGCCTGGTCCAGTCGATCCCCGTCTGGGACGACCCCCACAACATCGACCCCGCCTACACCCGCTCCCGGCTGCGCCACGAGGGCCTGCCCGCCCTGGAGAAGGCGCTGGGCAAGGGGGTCGTGGAAGCCCTCGCCCGTACGGCACAGCTCTCCCGCGACGACGCGGACGCCCTCGACACCTGGGCCGCCGAGGCCGCGCGCTCGGTCCGGGACGACGACGGGCGTCTGGAGTGCGCCAAGCTCTCCGTCCTGCCGCCCGCGGTGCGCCGCCGGGTGCTGCGCCGGGCCGTGATCGACGCCGGTTCCCCCGCCGGTTCGCTCTTCGCGCGCCACATCGAGGAAGTCGACCGGCTCATCACCGGCTGGCGGGGCCAGGGCGCCATCAACCTGCCCGGCCGCGTCGAGGTGCGGCGGCAGGGTGGCAGACTGGTGATTCGGCAGAGCTGAAGCGCAAGCGGCTGAAGTGCAGGCGAAACGCCGGTCCGGCCCGGGGAAGAGTCCGGCCGGCAGGGCAGAGAAAGAGACGCGGGTGAACGAGAAGGACATGGGCACCGACCTTCAGTCGGTGCTCCTCACCAAGGAAGAGATCGACGCGAAGCTCGTCGAGCTGGCAGCGAAGATCGACGCGGAGTACGCGGGCAAGGACCTGCTCATCGTCGGCGTGCTCAAGGGCGCGGTGATGGTCATGGCGGACCTGGCCCGCGCGCTGTCCACCCCCGTCACCATGGACTGGATGGCCGTCTCGTCGTACGGGGCCGGCACACAGTCCTCGGGCGTCGTCCGGATCCTCAAGGACCTCGACACCGACATCAAGGGCAAGCACGTCCTGATCGTCGAGGACATCATCGACTCCGGCCTGACGCTGTCCTGGCTGCTGACCAACCTCGGCTCGCGTGAACCCGCGAGCCTGGAGGTCTGCACGCTGCTCCGTAAGCCGGATGCCGCGAAGGTCGCGATCGACGTGAAGTGGGTCGGCTTCGACATCCCCAACGAGTTCGTCGTCGGCTACGGGCTGGACTACGCGGAGAAGTACCGCAACCTCCCCTTCGTCGGTACGCTCGCGCCTCACGTCTACGGCGGCTGAGGCAACCGCCCCGACAGGAACCGGCGGCACCGGCGGCACCCGGCCGAACCCGGCCGGAGTCCCGGGAACCCTCGTGGCGTTCGGGCCGTTGGAGCCTTCGAAGACGGGTTTGCCGGACCTCCCCTGCGGTCACGGGTGACAATGCTGGGGTACCGTCCGAAGAACAGTCTTTTCTCACAGCAGCATTTACCTACGGGCAGGAGGGACGGGGCGACTTCGCTCCGTATGGATGGACGTGAAGCGATACTTCCGTGGGCCGGTCATGTGGATCGTGCTGGCCGTCCTCGCCGTGGTCGTGTTGATGCAGGTCGTCGGCTCGTCCGGCGGCTACAAGACGGTGGACACCGGCAAGGTGATCCAGGCGATCAGTAAGAACCAGGTGGAGCAGGCCAAGCTCACCACCGGTGACGAACAGATCCTGAAGATCGAGCTGAAGGACAAGGAAAAGCTCGAGGGCGAGTCCGGCAGCAAGTTCCAGGCGAGCTACATCGGCAACCAGGGTGTCGAGCTGGCCGACACGCTGCAGAAGAAGTTCGAGAGCGGTGACATCGAGAAGGGTTACACCGTCTCGCCGTCGAAGCAGTCCCCGTTCGTGTCGATCCTTCTCTCCCTGCTGCCCTTCGTCCTGATCGTGGTCGTGTTCCTGTTTCTGATGAATCAGATGCAGGGCGGCGGCTCCAAGGTCATGCAGTTCGGCAAGTCCAAGGCCAAGCTGATCACCAAGGACACGCCGAAGACGACGTTCGCCGACGTGGCGGGGTCGGACGAGGCCGTCGAGGAACTCTACGAGATCAAGGAATTCCTCCAGGAGCCGGCGAAGTTCCAGGCCGTCGGCGCCAAGATCCCCAAGGGTGTCCTGCTCTACGGGCCGCCCGGTACGGGTAAGACGCTGCTCGCTCGCGCCGTCGCAGGCGAGGCGGGCGTTCCGTTCTACTCGATCTCCGGTTCCGACTTCGTCGAGATGTTCGTCGGCGTCGGTGCCTCCCGGGTGCGTGACCTCTTCGAGCAGGCCAAGGCGAACGCTCCGGCGATCGTCTTCGTCGACGAGATCGACGCCGTCGGACGGCACCGCGGTGCCGGCATGGGCGGCGGTCACGACGAGCGCGAGCAGACGCTCAACCAGCTGCTCGTCGAGATGGACGGCTTCGACGTGAAGGGCGGCGTCATCCTGATCGCCGCCACGAACCGGCCGGACATCCTGGACCCGGCGCTGCTGCGTCCCGGACGCTTCGACCGGCAGATCGCCGTCGACAGGCCGGACATGCAGGGCCGCCTCGAGATCCTCAAGGTGCACCAGAAGGGCAAGCCGGTCGCGGAGGACGTCGACCTCAACGCGGTCGCGCGTCGTACGCCCGGCTTCACCGGTGCCGACCTGTCGAACGTGCTGAACGAAGCGGCGCTCCTCACGGCGCGCAGCAACAAGAAGCTGATCGACAACCACATGCTCGATGAAGCCATCGACCGCGTCGTGGCGGGCCCGCAGAAGCGGACCCGGATCATGTCCGAGAAGGAAAAGAAGATCACCGCGTACCACGAGGGCGGACACGCCCTGGTCGCGGCGGCCTCACCCCAGTCGGACCCGGTCCACAAGATCACGATTCTCTCCCGAGGCCGTGCCCTCGGTTACACGATGGTGCTCCCGGAAGAGGACAAGTACTCCACGACGCGCAACGAGATGCTCGACCAGCTGGCGTACATGCTGGGCGGGCGCGCGGCCGAGGAGCTGGTCTTCCACGACCCGACGACCGGTGCTGCGAACGACATCGAGAAGGCCACCGCCACGGCCCGCGCGATGGTCACGCAGTACGGCATGACCGAGCGTCTCGGTGCGATCAAGTTCGGTGGAGACAACACCGAGCCGTTCGTGGGCCGGGAGATGGGCCATCAGCGCGACTACTCGGAAGAGGTCGCGGCGCTCGTCGACGAAGAGGTCAAGAAGCTCATCGAGACCGCGCACAACGACGCGTGGGAAATTCTCGTCGAGAACCGCGACATCCTCGACGCCCTGGTCCTCGAGCTTCTCGAGAAGGAGACGCTCGGCAAGGAGCAGATCGCCGAGATCTTCGCCCCGATCGTGAAGCGCCCGGCTCGCCCGGCGTGGACCGGTTCCGCCCGGCGTACCCCGTCGACGCGTCCGCCCGTGCTCTCTCCCAAGGAGCTCGCCCTCACCAACGGCACTGCCAATGGTTCGGGTACTCCGGAGATCGCTCCGACGGACATCACGAAGAACACCGGCACCTCCACGGAGGCGCTCCCCGAGGATCGCCCCGAGAGCTAGCCCCTGCCCGACCTGGTGTGGCCCCTGTCCCGGGGGCTCCACCAGGCCCGGAATGGATGCCGCGCCCCCCAGGTTCTAGCCTGTGGGGGCGCGGCTTTTCCGTATGCCTGCGTTGCCTGCCGAATTTCAGTGAGGTCCGGGCGGGCCCGCGCATGTGACTGCACAGAGGAACGAGGCACAGATGACCGACCCGGTGACGCTCGGCGGGCAGGGCTCGATCGGCGTATTCGACGAGAAGCGGGCCGAGTCGGCCGTACGGGAGCTCCTCATCGCCGTGGGGGAGGACCCTGACCGTGAGGGGCTGCGGGAGACCCCGGGCCGGGTGGCGCGGGCGTACAAGGAGATATTCGCCGGCCTCCACCAGGAGCCCGAGGACGTCCTGACGACGACGTTCGATCTCGGCCACGACGAGATGGTGCTGGTGAAGGACATCGAGGTGTTCAGCACCTGTGAGCACCACCTGGTGCCGTTCCACGGTGTCGCGCACGTCGGCTACATCCCGGCGACGAGTGGCAAGATCACGGGACTGTCGAAGCTGGCCCGGCTGGTCGACGTCTACGCCCGACGGCCGCAGGTCCAGGAGCGGCTCACCACGCAGATCGCCGACTCCCTGATGGCGATCCTGGAGCCGCGCGGGGTCATCGTCGTCGTCGAGTGCGAGCACATGTGCATGTCGATGCGGGGGATCCGCAAGCCCGGAGCCAAGACGATCACGTCCGCCGTCCGCGGCCAGCTGCGCGACCCCGCCACGCGGGCCGAGGCGATGAGCCTCATCATGGCGCGCTAGGCGTTCACCTCGGGGTGGCGGGGACGACGCGGTGGTACGAGCCGCTTTCCGGCCGCCCGGCCGACGCGAGACCCCTGAACGGGTCGGCCGACCGGTACGTCTCCCCGTACGCCTGGCTCCAGGTCTTCGAGTCGCCCGAGCACGCCGGCCGGACGCTGGTGAATCTGGTGGTCGCGGATCTGGACCGGGCGCTCTCGGACCTCGCGGGCCGGGGGATCACGGCCGGGGAGACCCGGCCCGGCTCCCGGGGGTGCGGTTCGCCGCCGTGCACGACCCCGACGGCAACCGGGTCACCCTGATCGAGAACCCGGCGGCCGACCAGGGCCGGGCCCTTAGGCGGCCTGGGCCGTGTTCCTGTCGTCGTCGCCGTCCTCCGGGAGGCGGCAGACGCGCTCCAGGAACAGGGCGGCCGCTATGACGCCGATGCCTGCCAGCACGGCCGCGCCCGCGTAGATGGCCTGATCCCGACGGGGCGGGACGTCCAGGGAGCCGAGCAGGAAGACGCCCGTGCCGCCGTACATCCCCGCCACGAGCGCGGCGACCAGCGCGCTCGCCTGGCCGAAGACCACGGCGCGCGCCGCCATCATGGGTTCCACGCCTTTCGCCCCCGGGCGGCGCTCCCGCTGCGCGCGCAGCCGTGCCCGGATCGACAGAGCCGTGGCGAGCAGGACGACGGCGATCACGGCCAGCACGATGGGCGCGGCGAGCGGCACGCTCGGCAGTGTCCCCAGGGAGTCCCAGAGGCGGGCCCCACCCCAGGACAGCACGCCGGCTCCGGCGAAGAGTCCGGCCAGGAGCCCGAGCCGTAGTTGCTTCACCGAGAGTGCCGCCTTTCGTCGCCGTTGCCCGTGTCAGTCGCCCGTGTCGGCCGACCGTGACCGGTCGTCCTTGAGCCTAACGACTACTCGGGGAGACGGAGTTCCAGGTCGGGCCGGGGAAGCACTCCCTCGCGGCCGACACCGGCCAGCAGGTCGGCGACGGGGCCGGCGCCGGGGAGCTGGGCCTCCGGGTCCACGTCGTGCCACGGAGCGAGGACGAAGGCGCGCTCACGGGCGCGCGGGTGCGGGAGGGTCAGCAGGGGGTCGTCGGAGACCACGTCGGCGTACGACACGATGTCGACGTCGATGGTGCGCGGTCCCCAGCGCTCCTCGCGGACGCGGTCGAAGGCCTCCTCGATGGCCTGGCCGCGCTCCAGCAGCGAGGACGGGGGCAGAGTCGTCTTCACGATGATCACCGCGTTGAAGTACGAGGGCTGGGAGCCGGGCTCGATGCCCCAGGGCTCCGTCTCGTAGACGGGGGAGACCGCTTTGACCCGGAGGCCGGGGGTGTCCTCCAGGGCGTCGATGGCGCCCTGGAGCGTCTCCAGCCGGTTGCCGAGATTGGAGCCGAGGGAGATCACGGCCCGTTTCGGGTTGGAGAGGGTGACGTCTGCCGCGTCGACCTGCTCGACCACTGCGGCGGGAACCGGCTGTACGGTCGGGTCGCTCTGCCCCTCGGTGGAAAATGCAGTCATGCTCGGCTCCGGGTGATGGTGATGGTCACGTCGTCGAAGGGGACGGTGATCGGGGCGTCCGGCTTGTGGACGACGACCTCGACCTCCTGGACCCCTTCGTGCTTGAGGCACTGCTGCGCGATGCGTTCCGCGAGGGTCTCGATCAGATCGACGGGCTCACCCTTGACGACATCGACGACCTCTTCCGCCACCACGCCGTAGTGCACGGTCTTCGACAGGTCGTCGGCGGCTGCCGCGGGGCGGGTGTCGAGGCCGAGCACCAGGTCCACGATGAAGGTCTGGCCTTCTGCCCGCTCCCGGGGGAAGACACCGTGGTGCCCACGGGCCTTGAGGCCGCGCAGCGCGACACGATCCACGCGAATCACTCCTGCTGTTCGTCGTCTCTGGAGGCACCTGGCCGCGTGCGGGCGGTGCGGTGCCGTCTTTCGAATCTACCCGCGAGCACCGACACAGCCCGCCCGCGGGTGCGCGGACCGGCCCGGCAGGGGGTTGGTAGCCGCGTATACCCCGTGATCGGGGGGCCCAATCCCCGCAATCCGCTCCGTCCGCTCAGGCAGTAGGTTCTTCGTCCTCTTCCTCACCGGTTTCCGCCAGTACGGGGGAGCCGTGGTGGGACCAGAGCTTCCAGCCGTCCGGTGTGCGCCGGAACACATTGGTGGCGACGACGAGCTGGCCGACGAGCGGGCCGAGCGAGTTTCCCTCCTCCGCAGGGCCACCGCTGAGGATGTTCTCGGTGCAGGTCACCAGGGCGGTGTCGCCGGTCATGGCGACCCCGACATCGGTGAGGAAGAACTGGATGTACTCCGTGTTCGCCATGATCAGCGCATAGCTCCGCAGCACCTCGCCGCGGCCCGTGAGCACCGGCCAGCCCGGGTGGACGCAGGACACCGTGAGGTCCTCGCCGGGAAGCCACAGCCCGGAGAGTCCGTCGAGGTCGCCGCGTTCCATCGCCTCGTAGAACGCGGTGTTGGCCTGCTCGACCGCCGCGATGTCGGCGGCTGCCTCCTCGTGCTCGTTCCGCGGGGCGCTCACGCGGCTCCCTCGACGGCGCGGGCGACCCGCACCGCGTCCGCCGTCGCCCGTACCGCGTGCACCCGGACCGCCCAGGCGCCCGCGGCCGCGGAGAGCGCGGAGACCGCGGCCGTCGCGGCGTCCCGCTCGCGGGCGGGCGGCGGGGCCGCGCCCTCACCGGCCAGGACATGGCCGAGGAACCGCTTGCGGGAGGCGGCGACGAGCAGGGGCCTGCCCAGATCGCGGAGGCGGTCGAGGTGCGCGACCAGCGCGAGGTCCTGGGCGGCGTTCTTGGCGAAGCCCAGCCCGGGGTCGATCACCAGCTTCTCGGGGTCCACCCCGCCCTCGATCACGGCCTCCATGCGCTCCTGGAGCTCCGCCACGACTTCGCCGACGACGTCCCCGTAGACCGCGCGGCTGTTCATCGACTCGCTGAAGCCGCGCCAGTGCATGACGACGAACGGCACTCCGGCGTCGGCCACAACCCGGATCATGTCCGGGTCGGCGAGGCCACCGCTCACGTCGTTGACCAGGACCGCGCCGGCCGCGACGGACTGCTCGGCGACGCCGGCCCGCATGGTGTCCACGGAGATCGTGACCCCCTCGGAGGCCAGTCCGCGCACCACGGGGATCACCCGGCGCAGCTCCTCGGCCTCGTCCACCCTGCTCGCGCCCGGGCGGGTCGACTCGCCGCCGACGTCGATCAGATCCGCTCCTTCGGCCACCAGTTCGAGGCCGTGCTTGATCGCCGCCGTGGTGTCGAACCAGTGGCCTCCGTCGGAGAAGGAGTCGGGCGTCACATTGACGACCCCCATGACCGCACAGCGGTCCCACTCCGGGAAACCCCGCACCGTGCCCCGCCCTCGCAACGTACTCATGCGCCCAGCCTAGGCCGTGTCCGAGAGGTCCCGCCCGGCCCGTGGCGCCCGGTACGCACATCGGCGGACGCCGCCGAACCTGCCGGCCGCGTCCCATACGGGGCGGTTGCGAGGCCCCGGCCGGGGGCCCGCGCCTCGGGATCCGCCCGCACCGTGTTCAGCCGGACGGACGGCGGGGCGCGGGTGCGCTCAGGGGGAACCGACGCCCGCCACGGTCTCCACGGCGACCTCGGCGCGCGGCACGTCCTGTGCGTCCGCGTCGATCGAGCGGCGCAGGGCCTCATGGAGGCGGGCAGGGGTGAGCACGCCCAGGAAGCGTCCGGTGGCCTCCTTGTCGATGACGGCGATCCAGCCCGCGTCGTGCTGCAGCATCGTGGAGAAGGCCTGCTTGAGCGGCGCGCCGAGCGGGAGCCAGGCCTCCATGCGCCGGGCGTGTTCACGGACCGTGCCCTTGGCCGTCGCGCCGTCGCCCGCCGGGATCCAGCCGTGCAGATTGTCCTGGCTGTCGAGGACGACCGCCCAGCGCGCGCCGTCCGCCCGCAGCCGCTCGGTCGCCTTCGCCAGCGGATCGTCGAGATGGACGACCGGCGGCTGGTCCAGGTCGCTCTCTTCGATGGGCGTGACCGAGAGCCGCTTCAGGCCGCGGTCCGCCCCGACGAAATCGGCGACGTACGGCGTGGCCGGAGCGCCGAGCACCGTGGCCGGGGTGTCGAACTGCTCGACGCGGCCGTGCCCGTACACCGCGATCCTGTCGCCGAGACGGACGGCTTCCTCGATGTCATGGGTGACGAACAGCACGGTCTTGCGGACCTGCGCCTGCAGTTTCAGGAATTCGGTCTGCAGCCTTTCCCTGACGACCGGATCGACCGCGCCGAAAGGCTCGTCCATCAACAGAACCGGGGGGTCGGCCGCCAGGGCCCGTGCCACGCCGACGCGTTGGCGCTGACCGCCGGAAAGCTGCTCGGGATAGCGGCCGCCATAAACGGAGGGATCCAGTCCGACGAGATCCAGCAGTTCAGCCGCGCGTCGCCTGCCCTTTTCCCGTCCCCAGCCGAGGAGGTGGGGAACGGTCGCGGTGTTCTCAAGGACCGTCTTGTGCGGGAACAGCCCGACCTGCTGGATCACATAGCCGATACGCCGGCGGAGCCGGACGGGGTCGATGGTGGATATGTCGTCCCCGTCGAGGAATATCCGGCCCTCGGTCGGTTCGGTCAGGCGGTTCACCATTTTCATGGTGGTCGTCTTGCCGCAGCCGGAAGGCCCGACGAGCGTGACCAGTTCACCCTCGGCGACCTCGAAGGAAAGGTCGTCGACGGCGGTGGTGCCGTCCTCGTACCGCTTGGTGACGTGCTCGAAACGGATCATGATTCCCCATTGTGACGCGGGTTCTGTGAAGGCCATGTTGCCGGAATACGACAGCCTCGGCGATTGTCGGTGGTCGGGGATAGGGTCACCCAGGACCGGACCCGGGGTGGAATCGCGAGGGCAAACAGGAGGTGGGGGCGGATGGCCGAGCAGAACTGCCTGGTGGCGAACGACTGGATCTGCGGAGAGTATCTGCGCTCCCGCAGCCATGAGTTGACCGAAGCGACCGTCCAGCACGTCTGGATCACCGCGGTCTCCGTGCTGATAGGGCTCGTGGTGGCATTCCCGCTCGCACTGCTCGCGCGCCGCGGCCGGCATTTCGCGGGCCCGGTGCTGGGCCTGACGACCGTGCTCTACACCGTGCCGTCGCTGGCGATGTTCTCGCTGCTGCTGCCGCTCTTCGGCCTGTCGGCTGCGCTCGTCGTCACCGGCCTGGTCCTCTACTCGCTGACCGTCCTCGTACGCAACATCCTGGCGGGGCTCGAAGCGGTCCCGCAGGAGGCCAGGGAAGCCGCCGAGGGCATGGGGTACGGGCCCGTCCGGCTCCTCTGGGAGGTCGAACTCCCCCTCGCGCTGCCCGCCCTGATGGCCGGGCTGCGGATCGCCACGGTGTCGACGGTCGCGCTGACGACGGTCGGCTCGCTCGTCGGCAAGGGCGGCCTCGGCAATCTCATCGAGGACGCGCTGCCGAGCTTCTTCAAGGCGCAGGTGCTCACCGCGTCCGTGCTCTGCGTGCTGCTCGCGGTGGCGGCGGATCTCCTGCTGCTCGGCGTGCAACGCCTGCTCACGCCCTGGACCCGGATACGGATGCCCGCCGGGGCATCCGCCGGGGCGGGCATCGCGAAGACGGAGGCGGTCTGATCCATGGGAGTCGTCGGGGAGGCGTGGACCTGGCTGACCACGGGAGCCAACTGGTCGGGGGACGGCGGGGCGGGGCACCGGCTTGCCGAGCATCTGTACGTCAGCGGGATCGCCCTCGCGGCGGCCTGCCTCATCGCCCTGCCCGTCGCCCTGTATCTCGGGCACGTGGGTAAGGGGGGCGGCCTCGCCGTCAACATCTCCAACGTGGGGCGCGCGGTCCCGGTGTTCGCGGTGCTGGCCCTGTTCATGATGACGCCCCTGCGTAACTCCGGCTACCTGCCCACGGTCATCGCCCTGGTGTTGTTCGCCGTGCCCCCACTGCTGACCAACGCCTACGTCGGGATGACGGAGGTGGACCGGTCGGTGCGGGAGGCCGCGCGGGGCATGGGGATGTCCGGCCCACAGCTCTTCCTGCGGGTCGAACTCCCGCTCGCGTACCCGATGATCATGACCGGCCTCCGGTCCGCCGCCGTCCAGGTGGTGGCCACCGCCTCGATCGCCGCGATGGTCGGTCTCGGCGGCCTGGGCCGGATCATCACCGCCGGGTTCAACACCTACGACACCGCTCAGGTCTTCGCCGGGGCCGTGCTGGTCGCCCTCCTGGCCCTGGTGGTGGAGGGCGTTCTCGTGGCGCTGGACCGGCTGCTCTCGCCCCTGCGCCGCCGCCGGACGGTGGTATGAGCGCGCTGACTCTGCGGACTGTGCACACCATTTTTTTTCGGACGGAGAACAACATGAGCAGGACCTCGCGCATAGCGGGTGCGGTCATCGGAGCGGTCGCGCTGGCAGGGTCGCTCGCCGCCTGCGGCGGCGACAGCCTGGAGAAGGAGAAGAGCGGCTCGGACACGGGTGCCGGCGCCGGTTCCGAGAAGGGGTCGCTCGTCGTGGGCGCGGCCGGCTTCACCGAGTCCAAGGTGCTCGCCGAGCTGTACGCCCAGGTCCTGGGCGGCGCCGGGTACGACACGTCGGTCACCACGGTGAAGAACCGCGAACTCTACGAGCCCTCGCTGGAGAAGGGCGAGATAGACGTCGTCCCGGAATACGCGGCGACCCTCGCGGAATTCCTCAACGCCAAGGTCAACGGAGCGAAGGAGGCGGAGGCGAAGCCGGTCGCCTCGGGTGACGTGGCGGCCACCGTCACCGCACTGGAGAAGCTCGCCACCCCGCTCGGACTGAAGGTCCTGCCGGCGGGGAAGGCGGTCGACCAGAACGCCTTCGCGGTGTCCAAGGAATTCGCCGAGAAGAACAGTCTCAAGACGCTTTCCGATCTCGGCTCCTCGAAGATCAAGGTGAAGATCGCGGCGGGCGACGAGTGCGAGGTGCGCCCGTTCTGCGCGCCCGGCCTGAAGAAGACGTACGGCATCGACGTCACCGGGATCGACCCCAAGGGCGTCGGCACGCCGCAGTCCAAGCAGGCAGTCAAGGACGGTGAGGACCAGCTGGTCCTCACGACCACCACGGACGCGGTGCTCGACTCCTACGGGCTGGTGTTCCTGGAGGACGACAAGAAGCTGCAGAACGCGGACAACGTCCTTCCGGTTCTCAATGCCAAGGACGCGGGCGCGCCGGAGATCACGGAAGCGCTCGGGAAGCTCACCGACGTACTCACCACGGAGGACCTCGCGGAACTCAACCGCAAGGTCGACGCGGAGCGCGCCAAGCCCGCCGATGCGGCCGGGGACTATCTCCGGTCGAAGGGTCTGATCAAGAAGTAAAAAGGCATGTCCGAGGGCCACTTGGGAGGCCCGCCCGACCCGGACCGGCGGCCCTTAGGTAACCGGCGGGGAACAGATTGCCGGGCGGTCTCCCAAGTGACTCGTACGCACGGTAAATTTCGGGCCATGCCACGAGGACGCCACCGCCATTCACCGCCCCTCCACAGAATCCTGCCTCCCGCCGTGGTGGCCGGAGTGCCGGTCGTCTGTGCCGCCGGTGCCTGGCTCCTCGGGGAACCCCTGCCGCTGCGCGTCCTGGTGGCCGTGACGGCGGCTGTGGCTGTCACCGGTGCCTGGCTGATGCGCAGCTGGGACAGGGCGGCGGGTCTGCGTGTCGCGGAGCTGAACCGCGCCCGGGCGAGCGACGAGTGGAAGACCGAGGAGCGCATAGCCGAACTCGAGGCGGACCTCGAGGAATCCAGGGAACTGCGCACCCGGCTGGAGACCAAGCTGCGCCGCAAGCGCGTGGAGCTCGCCGGGCTGCGTGGCGAACACGCCGCGCTGCTGCGCCGGTACGCCAACGCCGAGACGGAGCGGGCCAGTGCCCTGGAGGGCCGCAGGCAGCTCGCCATCGAGGCTTCCGCACCGCGCGAGCTGCTGCCCGCCCCTTCCACACCGACTCCGGGCGCCTATCTGCGGGCCGCACAGGCCCTGCAGGACCTGGGCCGCAACGCCGCGCTCCAGGAGGCGCGCCGCACGGCCGAGCCGGCCCGGCAGCGCGACATCGCCGAGCGCTCGGTCGAACAGGACCCGGAGGGCGACGGCCCGAAGGGGAAGCACGCGGCGGTCGCCGGAGCGGGTGACCTCCAGCACCGCCGTCCGCAGGCCGGCCCGACCGCACCGCAGCTGTCCCCCGCAGCCGTGCGCCCGCCCCGCGCCGTACCCGCGGCATCCGCCGTCGTCCCGTACGCCGCCGCGCGCCGCGACCTCGTCCCGCGGGGGAGCTTCGACTTCTTCGGCACGCAGAAGGCGAACGCCGCGATCGAGTCCGTGCAGAACGAGGACCTCGCGGACGTGGTGGGCGAGGAGGCTCTGGCGGCGCACCGTACGGGCACGGCCGAGAACCGGGCCGTCGGCAAGGTCATCGACCTGACGGCGCACGACGAGACGGAGCAGCTGGACGTCGTCGAGCTGCGCAGCGCGATCTCCTCGTAGCGGGAGGGCCCGTTCCGGGTGGGCCCGCGCGGCTGGGGCTACTTGTCGATGTCCCCGACGACGAAGAAGAGCGAGCCCAGGATCGCGACCATGTCGGCGACGAGCGTCCCCGGCAGCAGCTCGGTGAGCGCCTGGATGTTGTTGAACGAGGCGGACCGCAGCTTCAGCCGGTACGGGGTCTTCTCGCCCGTGGACACGAGGTAGTAGCCGTTGATCCCGAGCGGGTTCTCGGTCCACGCGTAGGTGTGGCCCTCCGGCGCCTTCAGCACCTTGGGCAGCCGCTGGTTGATGGGCCCGGGCGGCAGGTCGGCCATCCGGTCCAGGCACGCGTCGGCGAGGTCCAGGGCGTTGTGCGTCTGCTCCAGGAGGCACTCGAAACGGGCCAGGCAGTCGCCCTCGGTCCGGGTGACGACCTCGAGCGTGTCCCGCAGTTCCCCGTAGGCGAGATACGGCTCGTCGCGCCGCAGGTCGAAGTCGACACCCGAGGCCCTGGCGATCGGCCCGGACACCCCGTACGCGTGCACGGCCTCGGCGGACAGCACGCCCACCCCGCGGGTGCGGCCCCGGAAGATCTCGTTGCCGAGCACCAGCCGGTCGTAGACGTCCATCCGTGAACGCACGGACGCCACCGCGTCCCGGGCCCGGCCGAGCCATCCCGCGGGCAGGTCCTCCTTGAGGCCGCCGACCCGGTTGAACATGTAGTGCATCCGGCCGCCGGAGACCTCCTCCATCGCGGCCTGGAGCTCCTCGCGCTCGCGGAACGCGTGGAACATCGGGGTGATCCCGCCGAGTTCGAGGGGGTAGGAGCCGAGGAACATCAGGTGGTTGAGTACCCGGTTCAGCTCGGCGAGCAGCGTCCTCGTCCAGACGGCGCGCTCAGGGACCTCCATGCCGAGCATCCGCTCGACGGCCATGACGACCCCGAGCTCGTTGGAGAACGCCGACAGCCAGTCGTGGCGGTTGGCGAGCATGATGATCTGCCGGTAGTCCCTGGCCTCGAAGAGCTTCTCGGCGCCCCGGTGCATATAGCCGATGACGGGCTCGGCCTGCTGGATCCGCTCGCCGTCCAGGACGAGCCGCAGCCGGAGCACACCGTGGGTGGAGGGATGCTGCGGACCGATGTTCAGCACCATGTCGGTGCTCTCCGCCGCGCCGCCGATGCCGATCGTCGTCTCCGTCATGCGGGACAGTATCCCCCTTCCCGATCCGGACCCCCTTCGCGGTCCAGGGCCCCTTTCACGGTCCGGCCCTCTTCACCGACCGGCGCCCTCTTCACGGTCCGGGACCCGATGCCGCAGCCAGCCGAAGTCGCCCAGCCCGCCCCGCGCCGTAAGCTCCGCCGCCTCCCCGGCCGAGGCGAGCGCCCGGACGTAGCCGACGGGATCGGCCGACGCCCGTGCCAGCGGCGGGCGTTCGCCGCTGATCCCCAGCTCCCGCAGCGCCGTCCGCTGGTCGAGGAGCTCGGCCACGCCGTCCGCCGCCACTGCGCAGGCGTCCAGGGCCACGTGCGAGGTGAGGTCGCAGCTCCCGTCGGGCACGGGGGGCACCTCACGGCCTCCGCGGAACCCGGTCAGTGTCCCGAACGGCGGCCTCGACGCCCGTACATGCGCGTAGTCGACCGCCACCGCGGTCCCGGCGGCCACCGACGCGACGGCGCCCGCCCAGGCCTCGTCGCGCGGCCTCCCGATCTCGGCACGGTCGCCGGGCCGTGACAACGGCCACCAGCGGCTCAGCCACCGGGCGTCCGCCCCGGTCACCGGATCGCCGAGCCGCTCGGTGCCGTCGGCCCTCCGCACGAGGACGTAGCGGGGCACGCCGTCGGCGTCGGCCTCGGCGATGTCCGTCGGGACGTTGTCCAGCCATTCGTTGGCGAACAGAAGCCCTCGCACACCCTGCGGGGGCCGGGCGCACCACTCGATGTCCGGGTCCAGGTCCGGCGGGCGCGCGGCGAGCTCCACGGCGTACGCCCGTACGGTCAGGCCGGGGGCCAGGGCCTCGTCCCGCAGTGCCGCCAGCACTCCGGTCAACAGCTCGCCGCGGCCCGCTCCCACGTCCACGAGGTCCAGCGAGTCCGTCCCCAGCTCCCGTGCCGTGCCGGCCAGCAGCCGGGCGACGGCGGTGGCGAACAGAGGGGAGGCGTGCACCGAGGTACGGAAATGGCCCGCGGGGCCCTCCGGGCGCCGGTAGAAGCCCTCTTCCCCGTACAAAGCGGTCTCGGCGGCTTCCCGCCAGCGGCACCAGTCATACGTCACATAGGCAAGTCTCCACCTTGGGGAGTACGGTCCCAGGATCCGGATCGGCCCTCCGGCTGACCCGGGCACCGATCAGCCGTCCCTACGCTGGGTAATGTGCAGCGCTTCTACGATTTCATCCGCAGACACCCGACGGGCGTCGACATCCTCTGGGCTGTCCTCCTCCTCGGGTTCTCCGGCGTGTCCATCGTGGCCGACCAGGTCGGCGGCGGTCGGGAGCGCGTCGCCGCGGTGCCGATCGCGGTCGGGCTGTGCGCCGTGGTCGCGCTGCGCCGCCGCGCGCCGGAGAAGATGCTGCTGCTCGCGATCCTGATGGGGCTCGCCCAGCTCCTGTTCGGGGTGCGGCCGGACGTGGCGGACTTCGCCCTGCTGGTGATCACGTACACCGTGGCCACGGTGGGGGAGCGCTGGGCGTCCCGGCTCGCCCTCGGATGCAGCCTGGCCGCCGCGGGGATCTCGCGGCTGCGCTGGCAGGACGACGCCCCCACGGGCGGCTGGGGACAGACCGTCGGCTACGTCGTCATCATGACCGTGCCCTTCGTCCTGGCCTGGGTGCTCGGCGATTCCATACGCACCCGGCGGGCCTACTTCAGCCAGCTGGAGGAGCGGGCCGCCCGGCTGGAGCGGGAGCGCGAGGCGCAGTCGAAGGTCGCCGTCGCCGCCGAACGGGCCCGTATCGCCCGCGAACTGCACGACGTCGTCGCGCACAACGTCTCGGTGATGGTGGTCCAGGCCGACGGCGCCGCGTATGTCATGGACTCGTCCCCCGACCAGGCCCGGCAGGCCCTGGAGACCATCTCCGGCACCGGACGCCAGGCGCTCGCCGAGATGCGGCGGCTGCTCGGAGTGCTCAGGACCGGTGATTCCCCGGAGAGCGGGGAGTACGTCCCCCAGCCCGACGTCGAGCAGATCGAGGAGCTCGTCGGCAAGGTCAGGGAGACCGGCCTCGCGGTGGACTTCAAGATCGAGGGCACTCCGCGTCCGCTGCCGAGCGGGGTCGAGCTGACCGCGTACCGCATCGTCCAGGAGGCGCTCACCAACACCCGTAAGCACGGGGGCCCCGACGCCGGGGCGAGCGTGCGGCTGGTCTACTTCGACGACGGTCTCGGCCTGCTGGTCGAGGACGACGGCCGCGGCGCCCCGCACGAGCTCTACGAGGACGGCGGCGCTGACGGAGCGGGTCAGGGAATGATCGGTATGCGGGAGCGGGTCGGCATGGTCGGCGGCACGCTGGACGCGGGCCCGCGCCAGGGCGGCGGCTTCCGGATCAGCGCGCTGCTTCCGCTCAAGCCGGCCAACCAGTGACAGAAGGACAGGACACCTCATGGCCATCCGCGTAATGCTCGTCGACGACCAGGTGCTGCTGCGCACCGGCTTCCGGATGGTGCTCGCCGCCCAGCCGGACATGGAGGTCGTCGCGGAGGCGGGCGACGGGGCCGAGGCGATCGAGGTCCTGCGGTCCACGGCCGTCGACGTCGTGCTGATGGACGTACGCATGCCGCGGCTGGACGGCGTCGAGGCGACCCGGCGCATCTGCGCGCGGACCGAACCGCCGAAGGTGCTGATCCTGACCACCTTCGACCTGGACGAGTATGCCTTCTCCGGTCTGAAGGCGGGCGCCAGCGGTTTCATGCTCAAGGACGTGCCGCCGGGCGAGCTGCTCTCCGCCATCCGCGCGGTGCACAGCGGCGACGCCGTGGTGGCCCCGTCGACGACCCGCAGGCTGCTCGACCGGTTCTCGCCGATGCTGCCCAGCGGCAAGAAGGAACCCCAGCACAAGCATGTCGAGAAGCTGACCGAGCGCGAGCGCGAAGTGATGCTGCTCGTCGCGCAGGGGTTGTCGAACGGCGAGATCGCGGCCCGTCTGGTGCTGTCCGAGGCGACCGTGAAGACCCACGTGGGCCGCATCCTCACCAAACTCGGCCTGCGCGACCGGGTCCAGGTCGTCGTCCTCGCGTACGAGACGGGGCTGGTGCGGGCCGGCGGCGGGACGGGCTGACCGCTCCTCAGCAGGCCGTCCGGACAAGGGAGTCGGCCGGAAACCCCGCGCGGTTCACCGCAGTACGCCCTCCAGGAAGTCGCTGCCCAGGCGTGCCACGACCGTCAGGTCCAGCGAGTGCAGGACGTACCGGCCGCGCCGGCGGGTGGTGACCAGGCCGGCCTTCTTGAGCAGCGCCAGGTGGCGGGAGACCTCGGGAGGCGTGATGCCGTGCGAGTCGGCGAGTTCACCGGTGGTGTACGGCGAGCGGGCCAGGTTGCGGCAGAGCCTCATCCGCATGGGGTGGGCCAGCGCCTCCATCCGGAGCTGGAGCAGCTCGACGGAGGCGGGGGAGGGCAGCTCGGGGCGGTGCACCGGGTAGTGGATCACCGGGCGCCAGCCGGGAGCGTGCAGCACCATCAGATGCGGCCAGCCGAAGCTGGTCGGGATGAGGGTGAGGCCGGTGCCGGCCGCCGATCCCGTGGCCTCGGTCCGGCCCGTGGTCAGCTTGTCGGCGCTGATCCTGCCGGTCCTCTCGTCCAGCGAGAGGGCCGCAGAGACCGCGCCCAGAGCCGCGCCTACGCCCTTGTGCCGCAGCACCTCGGTCTTGTGCCGGGCGTCGGCGACCAGCTGGACCTGGGTTCGCCGCCAGGTGTCGGCGAAGAAGGCCTGGTCGCAGTCCTCGAAGAGGCGCCGGACCCAGCCGCGCACGGAGCCGGGGTCGGCCAGCAGCTGCCGGGTGAAGTCGAGCTGCTTCGGTCCCCTGGCCGCCGCCATGTCGAGAGCGCGGGCCCGCATCCCGGCGTCGGTGAGCGGCGAGGGCGCTCCCGTTCCGTAAAGGCTCGCACAGGTGAACTCCAGGGCGGCCGAGACGAACCGCTCGTCGTCGAGCCTGTCCAGGATGTCCAGGTCCTCGGCGAGGGTCGAGCCGGTCCTGCCGTCCCCGCCGCGGACACCGGCGAACGGCATGAAGACGTCGGAGAAGGTGTTCCGCCACAGGAACTCCGCCTCGTGGAGCCGGTCCGCGAGGTCCGGTTCCAGGGCCGCGGAGGTCGCGGTCGCCCAGCCGTGCAGTCCGGGGTGGTGGCCGGGCTCGGAGAGCGCATGGAGGGCGAGCCCCAGCTCGGCGAGAGGGGAGGTCTCGAAAACGATGCGCTCAGGAGGCAGGCCGGCGATGTCGATGTGCACACTCACCCCTCCATAGTGCGGGGTGCGGGTGCGGGGGCCGTCGTCACTTGACTGCGGCCGTCAATCCACGGGCGGGCCCGCCGGGCCGGGGTCAGGCTGGATTCATGGACACCGTTCAGCAGCACATGCTCGACAGCTACCGCGCCGCGCAGCACGGTGAGGGCCCGCCCCCGCCGCCCGGCGCGCACGACCGGGAGGTCCTGCGCACCATCCGCAGGCGCATCCGTGTCTGGACGGCCGCGCGCCGCCCGCCCTACTCCTGAGGTGACGCCTCCTCCTGGAGCCGCGCCACGAAATCCGCCACCGCTTCCCGTACGTCGCCGGCCGTCCACTCCAGCCCCTGCGCCGTCACTGTGACCTCGGTGAACGAGAGTCCCGGCGGCCCGGCCGGAGCCGCGAACCAGCGGCGGAAGAGCGTCACGCCCGTCTCCTCGGCCTGCCGCACCGACGCCTCGTCCAGCACGTCCGCGGCGTAGGGCAGCCAGACCTGGAACTGGTGCGTGTGCGGCGGCTCGGGGTGCACCCGGAACCACGGCACCGCCGATCCGGCGAAGCCGTCCGCCAGAGCACCGGCGACCTCCTTCGCGTGCGCCACGTACGACGGCAGCCTCGGCAGCTCCCGCTCCAGGCCCAGCAGGGCGGAGAGGGCGGCCGGGTACTGCTGGAAGACCTGGCCGCCGTACATGTGGCGCCAGGTCCTCGCCTCCTCGATCAGGGACTCGGAGCCCGCGAGCACCGCTCCGGACAGCCCGTCCAGGGACTTGTAGAACGACACGTAGACACTGTCGGCGAGGGCCGCGATCTCCGGCAGGCCGCGCCCGAAGTGCGACGTGCACTCCCACAGGCGCGCCCCGTCCAGATGCACCACCGCGTCCCGCTCCCGTGCGGCGGCCACGGCGGCCTCCAGCTCCTCCCAGGAGGGCAGGACGAAGCCGGCGTCACGCAGCGGCAGCTCCAGCATCAGCGTGCCGAACGGCTCGGGGACGTCCCGGATCTCGTCCGCCGTGGGCTGCCGGGGCTCGGCCGTCGGATGCACCGTACGCAGTCCGCTCACCGAGGTGAGCGCTCCGCGCTCGTGCACCTCCGGATGGGAGAGGGGGTGCAGTGCCACGGCCGGAATGCCCGTGCGCCCCGCCCAGCAGCGCAGCGCGACCTGCTGGGCCATCGTCCCGGTCGGGAAGAACGCGGCGGCCTCCATGCCCAGCAGGCCGGCCGTGCGCCGCTCGGCCTCCGCGACGACCCCGCCGCCGTAGACGTCCGTCCAGTCGGCCAGGTCGTGGACCGTGCCTGCGTCGGCGGCCAGGGCGGCCAGCCGGCCGGCGAGCGTGTGGTCCGCGGACATCCGCGCCAGCACCTTTCCGGACCGCTGCCACGCGGTCAGCCTGCGGTGTCGCTGCTTCTGCTCCTCGGTGTCTCCCATGGGACGATCATCACCCGGACCGCTGACGGCGCCCATCCCGGGTTCTCCCCCGCCAGAAGTTATCCACAGGCTGTGGATGGACGGCCGGGGTGCGTGACGAAACGCTGGCGTAGCATGCAGAGGAATCGTCCGGTACCCCCCGCGGACTGGAACGGAAGGCCATCGCCGCGTGAACGCATCAGTTTCCAAGGAAGCCCTCGACGCGAGGGACCGCCCCGCCCGTCTCACCGTCGGCGTGGTCGGCGCGGGACGGGTCGGCCCCGCCCTCGCCGCCTCGCTGCAGCTCGCCGGGCACCGCCCGGTCGCGGTGTCGGGCGTCTCCGACGCATCCGTGCGCCGGGCCGCCGCACTGCTCCCCGACGTCCCCCTGGTCACCCCCGCCGAGGTCCTCGCACGCGCCGAGCTCGTGCTGCTGACCGTCCCCGACGACGCCCTGCCCGGCCTGGTCGAGGGCCTCGCCGAGACCGGCGCCGTGCGACCGGGCCAGCTGCTCGTCCACACCTCCGGCCGGTACGGCACGAAGGTGCTCGACCCCGCGCTGCGGGCCGGCGCCCTCCCGCTCGCCCTGCATCCGGCGATGACCTTCACCGGCAGTTCCGTCGACGTACAGCGGCTGGCGGGCTGCTCCTTCGGGGTGACCGCCCCCGAGGAGCTCAGGCTCGCCGCGGAGGCGCTCGTCATCGAGATGGGCGGCGAGCCGGAGTGGATCGCCGAGGAGTCCCGGCCGCTCTACCACGCGGCGCTCGCCCTCGGGGCGAACCACCTGGTCACCCTCGTCGCGCAGTCCATGGACCTGCTCCGCAAGGCCGGCGTGGGCGCGCCCGACCGGATGCTCGGCCCCCTGCTCGGGGCCGCGCTCGACAACGCCCTGCGCTCCGGTGACGCGGCACTGACCGGCCCCGTCGCCCGCGGCGACGCGGGGACGGTGTCCGCGCACATCCGCGAGCTGCGCGCCCACGCGCCGCAGACGGTGGCCGGATATCTCGCCATGGCGCGCGCCACGGCCGACCGGGCCCTCGACCACGGACTGCTCAAGCCGGAGTTCGCGGAGGACCTCCTCGGCGTCCTGTCCGACAGCAACGCCGTGAACGGAACGAACGGAACACACGGTCCGGACGCATCCGGGCCGGGGGAGAAGCGATGAACACCGCACCCGCCACCCTGCTGCGCTCCACCGCGGAGCTGGAGGCCCTCGGCCGGGCCGCCGGGACACGCCGCGCCGTCGTGATGACGATGGGCGCGCTGCACGACGGCCACGCCACGCTGATCCGCGCCGCGCGGGCCGCCGCAGGGCCCGACGGCCAGGTCGTGGTCACCGTCTTCGTCAACCCGCTCCAGTTCGGCGAGGCCGCCGACCTCGACCGCTACCCCCGCACCCTGGAGGCCGACCTCGCCGTCGCCTCGGAGGCCGGTGCCGACGCGGTCTTCGCCCCCTCCGTGGACGAGGTCTACCCCGGGGGCGAGCCGCAGGTCAGGATCGTCGCCGGCGCCATGGGCGAGCGGCTGGAAGGCGCCGCCCGTCCCGGGCACTTCGACGGCATGCTCACCGTCGTCGCCAAGCTCCTGCACCTCACCCGGCCGGACGCGGCGTTCTTCGGGCAGAAGGACGTCCAGCAGCTGGCGCTGGTCCGCCGCATGGTGCGCGATCTCAACTTCGGCACCGACATCGTCGCGGTGCCGACCGTCCGCGACCCCGACGGCCTGGCGCTCTCCAGCCGCAACCGCTTCCTCTCCGCCGAGGAGCGACGGACCGCGCTGGCCCTGCCCAGGGCCCTGTTCGCCGCCCGTGACCGGCTGGTCGCCCAGCAGACGCTGCACGCCCGCGCCCGGACGGTCCCCGAGCGCGAGGGCCGCGCCGCCGCCCTGAACCAGCTCGGAGAGGTCCGTGCGGCCGCGGACACCCAGGCCGTGGCGCTGGCCCGGCCGACCGTCGCGCCCGCGGCGGTGCTGGCCGCCGCCCGGGCCGTCCTGGACGAGGCGGCGGAGGAAGCGGTGCCGCTCGCCCTGGACTACGTGGCGCTCGTGGACCCGGCGGACTTCACCGAGGTGCCCGACGACCGCGTCAGCGGCGAGGCGGTCCTCGTCGTCGCGGCGCGGGTGGGAGCCACCCGCCTCATCGACAACATCCCGCTGACCCTCGGAGCCCTCACGTGACCGGAATACGGCTGACCGCCCCCGCCCCCGGCTGGGCCATCGACGCGGACGTCGTCGTGGTCGGCTCCGGCGTGGCCGGTCTCACCACCGCACTGCGCTGCGCCGCGGCCGGCCTCGCGACCGTGGTCGTCACCAAGGCCCGCCTCGACGACGGCTCGACCCGCTGGGCGCAGGGCGGCATCGCCGCCGCGCTCGGCGAGGGCGACACCCCCGAGCAGCACCTCGACGACACCCTGGTCGCCGGGGCCGGCCTCTGCGACGAGACGGCCGTGCGCGCCCTGGTCACCGAGGGCCCCGACGCCGTACGCCGGCTGATCGACACCGGGGCGCACTTCGACACCACCGACACCGGCGCGATCGCCCTGACCCGTGAGGGCGGCCACCACCGCCGCCGTATCGCGCACGCGGGGGGCGACGCGACCGGTGCCGAGATCTCCCGCGCCCTGGTCGAGGCGGTCCGTTCGGCCGCCCTGCGCATCATCGAGAACGCCCTGGTCCTGGACCTGATCACGGACGCCGAAGGCCGTACGGAGGGCGTCACCCTGCACGTCATGGGCGAGGGCCAGCACGACGGCGTGGGCGCCGTCCACGCCCCGGCCGTGGTGCTCGCCACCGGTGGCATGGGCCAGGTCTTCTCCGCCACCACCAACCCGCCGGTCTCCACGGGCGACGGGGTGGCGCTCGCGCTGCGGGCGGGCGCCGAGGTATCCGACCTCGAATTCGTGCAATTCCATCCGACCGTCCTGTTTCTCGGCACCGGCTCCGAGGGCCAGCAGCCGCTCGTGTCCGAGGCGGTACGGGGCGAGGGCGCCCACCTCGTCGACGCCTCCGGCACCCGCTTCATGCTCGGGCAGCACGAGCTGGCCGAGCTGGCCCCCCGCGACATCGTCGCCAAGGCCATCACCCGCCAGATGCACCTCCGGGGCACCGAGAACATGTATCTCGACGCCCGCCACTTCGGCGCCGAGATGTGGGAGAAGCGCTTCCCGACGATCCTCGCCGCCTGCCGCGCGCACGGCATCGACCCCGTCACCCGGCCGATCCCGGTGGCCCCCGCCGCGCACTACGCCTCGGGCGGTGTCCGCACCGACCTCCGGGGCCGTACGACGGTGCCCGGCCTGTACGCCTGCGGAGAGGTCGCCTGCACGGGGGTGCACGGTGCGAACCGGCTGGCCTCCAACTCCCTGCTGGAGGGCCTGGTCTTCGCCGAGCGCATCGCGGCTGACATCGTGGACGGCCCCAGGACCGATTCCGGGGCCGCCTCCCGGCGCACCCCCGCGAAGGAGCCCGCCGCGGCCCACACCGTCCCGCTGCTCACCGCGGAGTCGCGGACCGCGATCCAGCGGATCATGAGCAGGGGTGCCGGGGTGATCCGCTCCGCCGGCAGCCTCGCCACCGCGGCCGGGGAGCTGGAGTCGCTCCAGCGCGCCGCGGCCGCCGCCGAGGAGGACGGCGCGAAGGACGCCGTACCCGGGGTGGACGCGTGGGAGGCCACGAACCTTCTCCTGGTCTCGCAGGTGCTGGTCGCCGCCGCGCGGGAGCGCGAGGAGACCCGCGGCTGCCACTGGCGCGAGGACCGTCCCGAGCGCGACGACGACGTCTGGCGCCGCCACCTGGTCGTCCGCGTCGACCCGCCCCTGCGGCCCGTCGTCCGCACGACGGACACTTCCGCGTTCCCGCCCGTACGTCCCGGAGACCCGGCAGACTCCGCACTGCCTGCAGGCCTCCCGAACCGCCCCGCCGACGCCCCCGAGGAGCCGTAACCGTGAGCACGCCCGAAGAGAATCCGCGCCCCACACCTGTGGACGTACCGCTGATCCACATCGGCGCCCCCGCCGAGTCCGGTGGTGGCTGCGGCGACGGCTGCGGCTGCGGTGACGGCTACGACCCCGACGGCCTGGAGTGCGGCCTCGACCCCGCCCTGGCCCAGCTGCTGGCGGAGGCCGGACTGGACCCGGTGCAGGTCGAGGACATCGCCCACGTCGCGATCGAGGAGGACCTCGACGGAGGCGAGGACGTCACCACCGTGGCGACCGTCCCGGAGGACTCCGTCGCGACCGGCGACTTCACCGCGCGTGAGGCCGGCGTCGTCGCGGGCCTGCGCGTCGCCGAGGCCGTCCTCTCCATCGTCTGTACCGACGAGTTCGAGGTCGAGCGCCACGTCGAGGACGGCGACCGCGTCGCGCCCGGCCAGAAGCTGCTCACGGTGACCACGCGCACCCGTGACCTGCTCACCGGCGAGCGCAGCGCGCTCAACCTCCTGTGCAGGCTCTCCGGCATCGCGACGGCGACCCGTGCCTGGGCCGACGTGCTCGAGGGCACGAAGGCCGAGGTCCGCGACACCCGCAAGACCACTCCGGGGCTGCGCGCCCTGGAGAAGTACGCCGTGCGCTGCGGCGGCGGGGTCAACCACCGCATGTCGCTCGTGGACGCGGCACTGGTCAAGGACAACCACGTGATCGCGGCGGGCGGCGTCGCCGAGGCGTTCCAGCGGGTCAGGAAGGCGTACCCGGAGCTCGCGATCGAGGTCGAGGTGGACACCCTGGAGCAGGTCCGCGAGGTGCTCGAAGCGGGAGCCGACCTGATCCTGCTGGACAACTTCACCCCGACGGCGACCGCCGAGGCGGTCGCGCTCGTCGGCGGCCGTGCGGTGCTGGAGTCCTCGGGCCGGCTCACCCTCGACTCCGCCCGCGCCTACGCCGAGGCCGGCGTCGACTACCTGGCGGTCGGCGCGCTCACGCACTCCTCCCCGATCCTCGACATCGGCCTGGACTTCCGTGACACCGCGGCAGGGACCGACGGGGCCGACGCCTGATGCTGCTCACCATCGACGTGGGCAACTCCCACACCGTCCTCGGCCTGTTCGACGGCGAGGAGATCGTCGAGCACTGGCGGATCTCCACCGACGCCCGCCGTACCGCCGACGAGCTCGCCGTCCTGCTCCAGGGACTGATGGGCATGCATCCGCTGCTCGGCGTCGAGCTCGGCGACGGCATCGAGGGCATCGCGATCTGCTCGACCGTCCCCGCCGTTCTGCACGAGCTCCGCGAGGTCACCCGCCGCTATTACGGCGATGTCCCCGCGGTCCTCGTGGAGCCGGGCGTGAAGACCGGCGTCCCGGTCCTCACCGACAACCCGAAGGAGGTCGGCGCGGACCGCATCATCAACGCGGTCGCCGCGGTCGAGCTCTACGGCGGCCCGGCCATCGTCGTCGACCTGGGCACGGCCACGACCTTCGACGCGGTCTCCGCGCGCGGCGAGTACACGGGCGGGGTGATCGCGCCGGGCATCGAGATCTCCGTGGAGGCGCTCGGAGTGAAGGGCGCCCAGCTCCGCAAGATCGAGCTGGCGCGGCCCCGCAGCGTCATCGGCAAGAACACCGTCGAGGCCATGCAGTCCGGCATCGTCTACGGATTCGCGGGCCAGATCGACGGTGTGGTCGAGCGCATGAAGAAGGAGCTGGCGGCCGACCCCGACGAGGTCACCGTCATCGCGACCGGCGGCCTTGCTCCGATGGTGTTGGGTGAGTCCTCCGTCATCGACGAGCACGAGCCCTGGCTGACCCTCATCGGGCTGCGCCTCGTGTACGAGCGGAACATCGCCCGGATGTAGGGCGCGCCCGCGACCACCTGCGGGAACGACTCGGCGGCGCGGAGCACGGCGCCGCGCCGCCGAGCGGTTGGTTAAGCCGATTTTGTCCATTTAGCACGTATTGTCGCTTCATGCCCACGCCCTACGGATCACGCGGCGGCATGGCGTTCAGCGCGGACGAGCTCCGGGTGCTCCGACGTGCTCTCGCCAACGCCCTCCACCCCACGCCCCTGCCGGAAGAGGATGTCCAGGACTGTCTGCGCCTCGCGGGCAGCGTGGACGAGGTGGTGAGCGAGGCGGGCCGGCTGCGCGCCTTCCTCCTCGCCGATCTCGCCCGCTACCGCGACGCGCTCCCCGGCTCGCTCAGCGGCTATCTGGAGCTCCTCCAGGACGCCCTGGCGGCCGGCTACGACCCCCGCCCGGACGATCTCGCGGCCTTGCGTGCTCTGCGCGCCGGGCCGGTCGCGGCGGCCCTGCTGGAGCGCTGCCAGGTGCTGGCCGAGCGCTCGGTGCGGGCGCGCCTCGCCGGTCGCGCGGTGCCCATGACGACGCCCGCGCCGCGCGGCAGGCTACTGGCCCTGCGAGGCGGCCTGTCGGCGGCCAAGGAGCCCGAGCGGCCCCGGACCCCGTCGCGGCCGGCCGAGCCGGCCCGCCCGCCGGCCCCGGGCGAGCGCCCGATGCCGAAGCCGTCCGAGGTCTTCCCGCCCCGCCGCCGGCCGGCTCCGGCTCCGCCGGCGGAGGAACGAGCCGTGTCCTGAGGCGCCGACGCGCCTGAGGGGTGCCCGGGAGTGGCCGGAATGCCGGGCTCGCTACCCTGGACGGCATGGACTACGTATCCGCGCTCGTTCCCCCCGTGGTGATGGCCGTCTTCTTCATCGGCCTCGTCAGGACGATCATCAAGAGCCAGGGCGGCCCGAACAAGGCCAAGGAGGACGCCGCGGTGGACGCGGCGCTCGCCCGCGCCGAATCGGCCCGGCAGGCTCCGAGGCCCGAGGGCGCCTGACCCGGGCCCGAGCATGAAGGGCGCACGGCTCCCCGGAGCCGTGCGCCCTTTTTTCGTCCCTGAATTATCCCATTCCAGACATCTAGCACTAAGGTGACGCTGTGCCTCGCCAATTGGGAGAGCTGGAAGACACCGTGATGACACGGGTCTGGCAATGGAACCGCCCGGTCACCGTGCGGGAAGTTCTCGAGGACCTTCAACAGGAACGGTCCATCGCGTACACGACCGTCATGACGGTAATGGACAATCTCCATCAGAAGGGCTGGGTACGCCGGGAAGTGGATGGCCGGGCATATCGATATACGGCCGTCTCCACCCGCGCCGCATACGCGGCCGCACTGATGAACGAAGCATGGTCGCAGAGTGACAACCCCGCGGCCGCACTGGTCGCGTTCTTCGGCATGATGTCCGCGGAGCAGCGCGAAGCTCTCCGGGATGCGATGCGCGTCGTGGCGCCCACCTTCCCCGAACCGGCCGAGAGCCGGCCCGATGACGGGGCCCCGGCCGATGAGGCGCCGCCGGAGAGCGGGCGATAGCGTCGGGGGATGTCCCCAGAGCAGTCGCAGACCGAGCACCCTACCGAGACGCAAACCGGAGATCGTACCGGTCCGGAAACGGGATCTCGCGCAGATGTTCATACCGGCCCGTCGGTAAATAGACCGGCCATCACCGTCCGCCGCGCCAGGACCAGTGATGTGGCGTCCGTCCGCGGACTCCTTGACGGCTACGTCTCCGAAGGCATCCTGCTCGACAAAGCGACGGTGACGCTTTACGAGGACATCCAGGAGTTCTGGGTCGCCGAACGCGACGAGGACGCCCGTGTCATCGGCTGCGGCGCACTCCACGTGATGTGGGAAGACCTCGCCGAAGTGCGCACTCTCGCCGTCGACCACGCCATCAAGGGCGCCGGAGTCGGGCACCAGGTCCTGGACAAGCTCTTGCAGACCGCGCGCTGGCTCGGTGTCCGCCGGGTTTTCTGTCTCACGTTCGAAGTCGACTTCTTCGCCGCGCACGGCTTCACCGAGATCGGAGAGACGCCGGTCGACGGAGATGTCTACAGCGAGCTGCTGCGTTCCTATGACGAGGGTGTCGCCGAGTTCCTGGGTCTCGAACGAGTGAAGCCGAACACCTTGGGCAACAGCCGGATGCTTCTGCACCTGTGAACGGCGGAAGATGCCGGAACCCTATGTCCGAATCGCGCATGTTTCCCGCGCTCTTGCGCTCCTGAACCTCTCCCAGGGGTTTGTGTTTTCCGGGGAAAAGCGGTTTCCTTTCCGCGTACTGCATTTTCGATGAAAGGAAATCCGGTGGCACAGAAGGTTCAGGTCCTTCTTGTTGATGACCTCGACGGAGTCGAGGCGGACGAGACCGTGACGTTCGCTCTGGATGGCAAGACGTACGAGATCGACCTCACCACGACCAACGCGGACAAGCTCCGTGGTCTTCTTGAGCCGTACACCAAGAGCGGACGCCGCACCGGCGGCCGTGCCGCGACCGGCCGTGGCAAGGGCCGCGCCGTTACCGGTGGCAACAAGGACACGGCCGAGATCCGTAGGTGGGCGCGCGAGAACGGCCACAACGTGAATGACCGCGGCCGCGTTCCCGCCGAGATCCGTGAGGCTTACGAGAAGGCGAACGGCTGACCTGTCGGCCGATGGGTCCACAGGTGCGTCCGGGCATGAGCGAGTCTGGCCCGGTGGCATTCCGTCGCCGCCGCGTCCACGAGTCGTACGAGGTCGGGAGCATCCCCACCGCTGCTCCCGAGGCCGCCGAGGGCCGGGAGTGACCGTTCCACCTCCTGGCGCGATCCGGGGGGCCGCAGCCAGACCGCGGTCCCCGGCGAGCCCACCGCCCCGCCGGGCGGCACCGGGGCAGTGATGTGCCCACCCGTGCCGAGGGCGGACAGGTCGAGGGCGATTCCGCCCCACTCCAGCCAGTCCAGCAGACCCGGCAGTTCGTCTGCGCTGCCCGTTGCCACCAGCAGCCGCATCCGCTGCCCCGCCAGCGCCACCGGGCCGGTGCGCCCGACCCGGCGCAGCACCGCGTGCCCCGCCGAGGCGGGCAGCTCCAGGACGTCGAAGCGCAGCCCCGTCAGCAGCCGGACCGGCGATGTGTCCGTCGTGGCCCAGTCGAGTTCACGGGCGTACCACTGAGCGCGGTCGCCGGATTCCGGCGACGAGCGGGGAGGCGGGACGAGGAAAGCCATGTCCGATGAACCGCCGAACGGACCCCGGAGTTACGCACCGTCCATGATCGACTGCTCTGCGTGTGCGACAGGGGGGCGTGCGGAAGCCCCCGGCGGCGCGAAGTTGTTCGCCCGTAGCGGAGGAAACGGGGGTGCGCCGCATGGACTGTCAGTGAGTGCGGGTAAGACATCCCTAGTGGGAAGGGGCGACACGCGGGCAAAAACGTCTCACGTTCGCCATCGGCGTACTGGCGAAAGGGCTATCTGCCTGGCCTGCGGGAACATCGTCTCGCACCATCGGGTTGGAGCAGTTGTCGGCGTTCGGGGCAGGAGGCCATCGACGGGTGTCGGCAGTTGAAATGAGCGGTCCCCGCTTGCGGGACTAAGCTGCGGAAGGACAGGGAGGGGACCGACCCCTTACTGCCTGACCGCTCTGAGGAGCGATTAACGATGTTCGAGAGGTTCACCGACCGCGCGCGGCGGGTTGTCGTCCTGGCTCAGGAAGAAGCCCGGATGCTCAACCACAACTACATCGGCACCGAGCACATCCTCCTGGGCCTGATCCACGAGGGTGAGGGTGTCGCCGCTAAGGCCCTGGAGAGCCTCGGGATTTCGCTCGAGGCGGTCCGCCAGCAGGTGGAGGAGATCATCGGTCAGGGCCAGCAGGCCCCGTCCGGGCACATCCCCTTCACTCCCCGGGCCAAGAAGGTCCTGGAGCTGTCGCTCCGCGAGGCTCTTCAGCTCGGCCACAACTACATCGGCACCGAGCACATCCTGCTCGGCCTGATCCGCGAGGGCGAGGGCGTCGCGGCCCAGGTCCTCGTGAAGCTGGGCGCCGACCTGAACCGGGTGCGGCAGCAGGTCATCCAGCTGCTCTCCGGGTACTCGGGAGGCAAGGAGGCGGCCACTGCGGGCGGCCCCGCGGAGGGCACGCCCTCCACTTCCCTGGTGCTCGACCAGTTCGGCCGGAATCTCACCCAGGCCGCTCGTGAGTCCAAGCTCGACCCGGTCATCGGGCGCGAGAAGGAGATCGAGCGGGTCATGCAGGTGCTGTCCCGCCGTACCAAGAACAACCCGGTTCTCATCGGCGAGCCCGGCGTCGGCAAGACGGCGGTCGTCGAGGGCCTGGCCCAGGCCATCGTCAAGGGCGAGGTGCCCGAGACCCTCAAGGACAAGCACCTCTACACCCTGGACCTCGGCGCCCTGGTGGCGGGTTCCCGCTACCGAGGTGACTTCGAGGAGCGCCTGAAGAAGGTCCTCAAGGAGATCCGCACCCGCGGCGACATCATCCTGTTCATCGACGAGCTCCACACCCTGGTGGGTGCGGGCGCCGCCGAGGGCGCGATCGACGCGGCGAGCATCCTCAAGCCCATGCTGGCGCGAGGCGAGCTCCAGACCATCGGTGCCACGACGCTCGACGAGTACCGCAAGCACCTGGAGAAGGACGCAGCGCTCGAGCGCCGCTTCCAGCCCATCCAGGTCGCGGAGCCGTCGCTGCCGCACACCATCGAGATCCTCAAGGGTCTGCGCGACCGTTACGAGGCCCACCACAGGGTCTCCATCACGGACGAGGCGCTGGTCCAGGCCGCCACCCTGGCCGACCGCTACATCTCGGACCGCTTCCTGCCGGACAAGGCGATCGACCTGATCGACGAGGCCGGCTCCCGGATGCGCATCCGCCGGATGACCGCGCCGCCGGACCTCCGCGAGTTCGACGAGAAGATCGCGGGCGTCCGCCGTGACAAGGAGTCGGCGATCGACTCCCAGGACTTCGAGAAGGCAGCTTCGCTCCGCGACAAGGAGAAGCAGCTGCTGGCGGCGAAGACCAAGCGGGAGAAGGAGTGGAAGGCCGGCGACATGGACGTCGTCGCCGAGGTCGACGGCGAGCTCATCGCCGAAGTCCTCGCGACCGCCACCGGCATCCCCGTCTTCAAGCTGACCGAGGAGGAGTCCTCGCGTCTGCTGCGCATGGAGGACGAGCTCCACAAGCGCGTCATCGGCCAGAAGGACGCCATCAAGGCCCTCTCGCAGGCGATCCGCCGTACGCGAGCCGGTCTGAAGGACCCGAAGCGCCCCGGTGGCTCGTTCATCTTCGCCGGTCCGTCCGGTGTCGGTAAGACGGAGCTCTCCAAGACGCTCGCCGAATTCCTCTTCGGCGACGAGGACGCGCTGATCTCCCTCGACATGTCGGAGTTCAGCGAGAAGCACACGGTTTCCCGCCTCTTCGGTTCGCCCCCCGGTTACGTGGGCTACGAAGAGGGTGGCCAGCTCACCGAGAAGGTGCGCCGCAAGCCGTTCTCCGTCGTCCTCTTCGACGAGGTCGAGAAGGCCCACCCCGATATCTTCAATTCCCTGCTCCAGATTCTGGAAGACGGTCGTCTGACCGACTCCCAGGGCCGGGTCGTGGACTTCAAGAACACGGTCATCATCATGACGACCAACCTCGGGACCAGGGACATCTCGAAGGGCTTCAACCTGGGCTTCGCCGCCCAGGGCGACGTCAAGACGAACTACGAGCGCATGAAGGTCAAGGTCAACGACGAGCTCAAGCAGCACTTCCGGCCTGAGTTCCTCAACCGTGTCGACGACACGGTGGTCTTCCACCAGCTCACCGAGGAAGACATCATCCAGATCGTCGACCTCATGGTCGCCAAGGTGGATGAGCGTCTGAAGGACCGCGACATGGGCATCGAGCTGAGTGCCGAGGCCAAGTCGCTCCTCGCGAAGAAGGGCTACGACCCCGTGATGGGTGCCCGGCCGCTGCGCCGGACGATCCAGCGCGAGATCGAGGACATCCTCTCGGAGAAGATCCTCTTCGGCGAGCTGCGTCCCGGTCACATCGTGGTCGTGGGCACCGAGGGCGAAGGGGACGAGAAGAAGTTCTCGTTCCGCGGCGAGGAGAAGTCGGCTCTGCCCGACGTCCCGCCGATCGAGCAGGCAGCGGGCGGCGGCCCGAACCTGACGAAGGAGGCGTAGGGCGCGTAGCGCCTCAGCGTCGACAGGGGCTGCCCCGGACCGGTTTCGGTCCGGGGCAGCCCCTTTTCCGTCCCGGCTTCACAGCCGTCTCACGTCGAGGCCCTCCGCCCCGGCCACCTGGGTGCTGCCGGTGATGGTGATGCTGAGCCCGGACAGGTCCCGCAGCGGCGAGAGGTCGACGACCGGGGCTTCCGGTGGCCAGGACGTCTCCGATGCCCGCGACATCGACAGAGTCAGTTCGCGCAGTGACGGGAAGGCCGGCGGCAGCTGTTCGAGGCGGTCCGTGGTGAAGGACGTCGGGCTGAGGCGGGACAGTGAGAGCGCCGTCACGGACGGTGCCGAGCCTTTGCCGGTGAGATCGGGCAGGACCGGGAGCGTCATGCCGAGCTCCGTCACCTGAGGGGCCGCGCGGAGCGCCGCGAGGAGGGGCCCGATCGCCAGTGCCTCACCACCCAGCTCCAGAGACCTCAGCCGGGGCCAGCCGTCGAAGGAGTCCACCTCGAAACGGTCGTCGGTGTGGACGCTCAGGTGGACCACACCTGGCTGGGGCGGCAGGATGCTGAGCCGCTCCACGGCGAGGTCCGAGAGTGAGACGAAGCGGAGCCGGGGATTCGAGCCGAGAGAGGCGAGCGTGGGTGCAGTCAGCGGGGCGCCGCGCAGTGTCAGGTTCGCCAGGCTGTCGAGAAGGGACAGCGGACCCAGGTCGCGCACCCCCGGGGACGCGTGGACGAAGAAGTCGGTGAGCCGGTCGGAGCTGTCCGCCAGGAACGACAGATCCGTCAGGCAGGCGTTGGAGCGGATCCAGATCTGACGTGGATGCATGCCATGGAGGGCCGTACGGAGCTCGGGCTCCGGCAGATCCCCGACGAGGTCCAGGTAGTCGGCGGCGGGCAGACGGTGCAGGGCGGCCAGCTGTTCCCTGTTCCTGACCCGCACCCGCAGGCGGGTCAGATCGAGCTGGGTGAGGACCTCGGACGCGTAAGTCGCGGCCGGGTAGCGCTCCCAGGCGTTCATCAGCGCTTGGCCGAGCGCCGGGGTGGCGAGAGCCCAGTCCCGTGCGTGCGGGACGGCGTCGGCTCCGCCGATGTGGCTGATGAGGTCCACGACATGTTCCGCGGTGCGTCCTTCGTCCTCCTCGGCTTGGTCCCGGGGGTGAGGCAGAAAGGCCAGCGCGTCCGGACCCATACGGGCCAGCAGCCCCACCCTCACCGAGTTGCGGGGCGGGAACAGGGCCGCTGTCGTGCGCCGGACGCGATCGGCCGTCGTGGCGTCCAGCCAGGCGGCGTGCTGGGCGCAGAGCGCCGCGAGGACGTGGAGCTCGGCTCGGGCGAGGGAACTGGTCTGAGCGGCGGAATCGATCAGCCCGTGCACCAGGACAGGTAGCTGACGGCGTCCGCAGTGGCCGGCGGCGAGCAGGATGACGTCCTGCCACTGTCCGTCGTGGGCATGTTGCAGCAGCTCGTTGAGATGGTCGTCCTCGACGAGTTCCTTGGCGGCCAGGAAGTCCTGGAAGGTGCGGTGGGCGAACTGGTAGGTGTGGTACGAGCGTTCCTGGAGCAGGCCGCTGCGGTTCAGCAGATGGGTCAGGACGGTCTCCGCCGAGCCCAGTGCCCGTACGCGTCCCATTCCTGTCAGGGTGCGGGTCACCTGGTGCAAAGCCTGTTCGCGGGAGAATTCCGCCTGGCCCTCCCGCACGAGCCAGGTCGCTATGCGCTGGAGCAGCTGGGTCTGTTCCTCCACGTCCAGCGAGATGCCCTCGGGGCTGTCGATCCTGCGGCGTTCGTCGCGGTTGCCGAGCAGCATGTCCAGTGACGAGTTGTAGAGCTTCCAGCGGGTGGCGGGGAGGCTGCCGTTACGTCGGCGGTGCAGGGCACAGATCACGGCGCAGAGCAGAGGAGTGCGCGCGAGATCGCTCAGCGCAGCGTTCTCGGCGAACTGTCGGGCGAGGTCGCGCTCGAGCTCGGCCAGTGCCTCGTGGTCGTCGCTCTCCAGCCGGGCCGCCTGATGCCACGAGGTCACGAACGACTGGATGTCCTCGTTCCGCATCGGCAGCAGCCGGAGTTCCTCGAAACCCTCGGAGCTGAGCCAGTCCGGTTCCACGGCGAGCGGGCGGACGGTGGCGAGGCAGCGCGTCTCCGGGTAGCGGCGCAGTAGCTGGGAGAGCCACGCGTGGGCCTGCTCGCGGTCCTCCGGCGGCACCTCGTCCAGGCCGTCGACCAGCAGGAGCGCCCTGCCCGCCTCCAGCACACGGCCCGCCCACCCTTCCGGGGCCCGGTCGACCGCCAGTCCGGCGGCGTCCGACAGCTGGGCGGGGCCGGGAAAAGTGCTGCCCCGGGCGCGCACCGTCCGTAGCGGGACCACGAAGGGGATCAGCCCGTTCAGCGGCTCCAGCGCGCCACTGAGGGTGTGGGCCGATGTATGGGCGGCCAGCCACCAGAGCAGCGTGGTCTTCCCGGCGCCCGCATCGCCCCGGAGCAGGACCCGGGGGCGGTCGGCGAGGAGCGCGTCCACACGTTGACGGCCCGGTGCCTGGGCCGACGAGGACTGGGACTGCGCCTCCAGGCTCAGATAGGCCGTGTCCAGGTCCCACTCCGAGTCGTGCCGGCCCAGCTCGTCCAGCCCGAAGATCTTCGTACGCCGGTACGCGGCCCCGATGGAGGCCGCGTACTCCTCCTCGTACCGGAGGTCCCGCGGGAAGTGCCCGTGGACCTTCTCGTGGCGGAGCCGGGGGCCGCTCTGTTCGTAGACCAGCCGGAACGGCTTCGCCGTCACCACAGGGCCGAGCGGTACGCATTCGACCCGTCTGCCGCCCCGCTGCCGGGGGATCTGGCGGGCGATCCCGAGCAGGACGTCCCCCGCGAAGACGGGGCCGCCGGAGAGCCCCGCGAGCACGGACGGTGCCTGGTCGGACCGGATGACCGGGGGCCCGTCGAGGTCGCAGACCAGCAGGTTGCGCATCCGGCCTGCCATGGGCAGGACCGTCGCGGTGTACTGGTCCGCCTCCGCGTGCTTCTCGGCGCCGTACCGCTGGATGTGGGGGAACCCGGTGATCTCGCATTCGGTCAGCGCCTGCCTGGTGTCCACCAGGCCGAGCCGGGCCGGGCCCACCGGAAGGACCGGGCTCGCGGTCTGGAGCAGGGCGGCGTCGAGGTCGTGGTCGATCCAGGCCACCGTCGCCGGGACCGGGCCGGTGACGTCCGGGTGCGCGAGGTGGCACCCGTTGCTGCTCTTGACCACATGGGCGCAGGTCAGCACCAGCCGGTCGGTGAGCAGCACCCCGCTGCCCTGGAGGGCGCCGGAGACGACGACCGTGCGGTCCGCCGGCTGCAGCGCTCTCACGACCCTGCCGTGCCGCTGTCACCGAAGTGCGCGGTGCTCCCCGCCTCCTCGTCCCCGATCTCCCATGCCTCACCGGTCACGGCGTTGTGCGGGGTCAGGGTGAAGCCGACCTTGTGCGTGCGGCCGGTGGAGCGCGAGGTGTCGGCGCCCGCCTCGACGACCCAGGCCTTCACCTTGCCGCCCGCCTTGTGCTCCCTGCGGAGTTCGAGGGTGAACTCCATCTGGATGTCGCCGACGGAGAAGGCGAGGGGCCTGCCGGTGGCCCGGGCCGCGGCGTCGACGAGCTGGTTGCGGATCGACTCGACGGCGTCGGCGAGCTCGATGCCGTCGAGGTCATGGGTGGTGTCGTCGTCCATCTGTCCCCCCGGGGTTCTGGGCGTGTGCCCGGACAGCGTAGCCAGGGCGGGGGCCGAAGGTCCCGAAACGGGCAGGCTTCCGGCCCGCCGGCGGTGACAAGGCGCACAGGCCCTCGGAGGCCTACTAGGCACCTTCGGAGAAGTCGGGGTGGGCGGCCGTGGGACCTTCGGCCCACCCGTGAGGAGCCTTTCGGCGTTTGGGTGAATATGACCGTATTGCTGGTTCATGTCCCGGAAGGGTGCCTTTGGGGCTGGGGTTAAACCTGCTTCGCGAAAAATAACCCGAGTGATCGTCCGCGGTCTCCGGGTGGGTGGCCGCGATGAATTCCCACCCACTCGGCTACGGCTTTTGATCGTAGATGGGGTGTTTGAGTGTTGTCGGGGGTGCGGGTTACCAAGGTGGAGCAAGCCCGGTCGAGCACCGGGTCCAGTCACCCCGGAGGTTCTCCCCGCATGTCGAAGCGCGTTACGTTCCAGCACTCCCGCCGCCCGTCCATGCCCCGCGTCAGTGGCGCCGTCGTGGCCGCCGGCCTGGGTGCGTCGATGGTGTTCGGTGCGGGCGCGGCGTTCGCGTCCGGCACGACGGGCACCGCGGACACCGCGGCCCTCGCCGGCGCGGCCACCGCGGACTCCGTCGCCCAGCAGGCGACCGCCCAGAGCAAGGCCGCCGCGAAGGCGAAGGCCGACAAGGCCGAGAAGGCCGAGGCCGACAAGAAGGCGGCCGCGAAGAAGAAGGCCGCGGCCAAGAAGAAGGCCGCCTCGTGGGAGGCCCCGGTCGACCACTACGTCCTGAGCGCCAGCTACGGCACCGGCGGCGACCGCTGGGCCCACAAGCACTCCGGCCAGGACTTCGCGGTGCCGATCGGCACCAAGGTCGAGGCCGCGCACACCGGCCGGGTGGTCAAGGCCGGCCCGAACGGCGGCGGCGACGGTCCCGCGTACGGCAACGCCATCGTGATCAAGCACGCCAACGGCAAGTACTCGCAGTACGCGCACCTGTCGAAGATCGAGGTCAACGTCGGTGACCGTGTGAAGACGGGCGACGAGATCGCCAGGTCCGGCAACACCGGTAACTCCAGCGGCCCGCACCTCCACTTCGAGATCCGCACCTCGCCCGACTACGGTTCTGCGCTGAACCCGGTCTCGTACCTGAAGTCCGTGCACGTCAAGATCTGACGCACGACTCCCCGTAGCCGCTAAGCGGCGGGCCCCGGGTCATGGGCCCTGGTCACCAGCTCGACGGCGACCTCGAGAGCAGCCTTGCGCTTCTCGTCGGGGTCGCCTTCGGCGTCTTTGAGGGCCATCATCCCGGCATGCATCGCGAAGAGCGCGGTGAAGCAGCGCACCTGATCGGTGAGCGGGGCGTCGGGATCCTTGATCAGATCCACCAGGGCCAGGACCCGGTGCTTCATGGTGTGGCCGATGCTGAGCTCGCGCACCGTCGCCTGGTTCTCCTGCATGAAGACGAAGAGCGGCGCCGCCGCCTTGAGCGCCTCGCTGTAGCGGACCAGGATCTCCTTCTTCGTCTCCAGGGTGCGCGGCTGCCCCTGGCCCCAGGCGACGATCTCCTCCACAGGCCTGTTCAGATCCTCGAAGATGCTGACGAGGATGTCTTCCTTGGTCTTGAAGTGGTAGTAGAGCGCCGCCTTGGTGACATGCAACTGCTCGGCGATCTCGCGGAGCGAGGTCTTCTCGTAACCCTGCTCGGCGAAGAGCTTCAGAGCGACGTCCTGGATGCGCTGGCGGGTGTTGCCCCGGCGCGGCTGCGGCGTGCTGCTCATTCGACTCTCCCGATAACTTACTTGACGCCCGGCTAGTTAGGGTCTACTTTTCCTCAGTGTAGCCAACTAGCCGGGCGGCAAGTAAGTGCCGGATCGGCGGCAGACGGGGCATCAGGGGATCAGGGGAGCGGACGGTATGGCGGAACTCAAGAAAGCGACGGCGGGCGGGAAAGCGGAACCACAGCCGCGCAGTGTCCGGGTGGTGGTCCTCGCGCTGATGATCGCGATGCTGCTGGCCATGCTCGACAACCTGATCGTGGGCACCGCGATGCCCACCATCGTCGGCGATCTGGGCGGAATGGAGCACCTGTCCTGGGTGGTCACCGCCTACACCCTGGCCACCGCGGCCTCCACGCCCATCTGGGGCAAGCTCGGCGACATGTACGGACGCAAGGGCATCTTCCTCACGTCCATCGTGATCTTCCTGATCGGCTCGGTGCTGAGCGGAATGTCCCAGGACATGAGCCAGCTGATCGGATTCCGGGCCGTCCAGGGCCTCGGAGCGGGTGGCCTCATGGTGGGCGTCATGGCCATCATCGGCGATCTCGTACCGCCCCGGGAGCGCGGCAAGTACCAGGGCATGATGGCCGGCGTGATGGCGATCGCCATGATCGGCGGACCGCTGGTCGGCGGCACCATCACCGACCACCTGGGCTGGCGCTGGAGCTTCTACATCAATCTGCCCCTCGGCGCCGTCGCGCTCGCCATGGTCACCGCCGTGCTGCACCTCCCCCGCAAGGAGCGCCGGAAGGCGAAGGTCGACTACCTGGGCGCCGCGCTCCTCACCGTCGGCATCACCGCGATCGTGCTGGTCACCACCTGGGGCGGTACGGAGTACGCCTGGGGCTCAGCCGTGATCATGGAGCTCATCGCGCTCGGCGTCGCCTCCCTCGTCGGCTTCCTCTTCGTCGAGACGAAGGCCGCCGAACCGATCGTCCCGCTCCACATCTTCCGCAACCGCAACTTCACCCTCATGTCCCTGGTCGGCTTCATGGCGGGCTTCGTGATGTTCGGCGCGGTGCTCTTCCTGCCGCTGTTCCAGCAGTCGGTCCAGGGCGCGTCCGCGACCAACTCCGGACTGCTGCTCCTGCCCATGCTGCTCGCGATGATGATCGTCTCGCTGGTCGCCGGCCGGATCACCACCAGCACCGGCAAGTACAAGATCTTCCCGATCGTGGGCAGCATCCTGATGGTCGCCGGTCTGTTCCTGCTCTCCGTCATGGACACCGGCACCACGCGCCTGACGTCCGGCATCTACATGGCGGTGCTCGGTGCGGGCATGGGCTTCCTGATGCAGATCACGATGCTCGTCGCCCAGAACAGCGTCGAGCTCAAGGACATGGGCGTGGCCTCGTCCACGACCACGCTCTTCCGCACGCTCGGCAGCTCCTTCGGTGTCGCGATCATGGGCGCCCTGTTCACCGGCCGTGTGCAGGACGAGATGGCGGCACGCGGCGGCGGGGGAGCCACCGAGAGGTCCGCACAGCTGGACGCGGCGAGCCTGGCGAAGCTGCCGGCCGCGATGCGTGAGGCGTACGAGTACGCGGTGGCCTCCGGCACCCACATCGCCTTCCTGGTGGGCGGCTCGGTCGCGGTGGTGGCCCTCGTGGCGGCGCTGTTCGTCAAGGAGGTCCCGTTGCGCGGCACCGCGATGCCGGACGCTCCCTCGGACGGTGACGGGTCGGCGCCCGCCCGGCCCGCGGCGGCCAAGGCGCCGCAGAGCGCCTGAGCGGCCCCTGACAGGGGTGGGCCCCGGAGACGCCTCGTCCCCGGGGCCCACCCCTCTCCCGTCAGCCCGGTTCCGCGTACCGTCAGCCCGATTCCGCCTGCCGCAGGACGGGGAAACTTCCGGTGTTCGTCGGCGCGTGTTCGGGCAGCCACAGCACGGCGACCGCACCGCCGGTGTCCCCGCTCCCGGCGGGCCCCGCGTTGCGGAACGTCAGCCTCGCCCCCAGCACCCGCGCCTGCCCCGCGGCGATGGTCAGCCCCAGGCCGTGGCCGCGCCCGGACCTGTCGCTGCTCCCGGTACGGAACCGGCTCGGCCCCTCCCGCAGCAGCGCCTCGGGGAACCCGGGCCCGTGATCGCGGACCCGCACCACCCGGCCCTCGACCGTGACCTCGACCGGGGCCGCCCCGTGCTTGGCGGCGTTCCCCAGCAGATTGCCCAGGATGCGTTCCAGCCGCCGCGGATCCGTGGACACCCAGGACTCGTGCACCACCCGGACCGTGATCTCCGGATCGAGCAGCCGGACCCGCCGGCTGACGAATTCGCCGAGCTGCAGCTCCTGGAGCTCGGCACGCTCCGAGGCGCCGTCCAGCGTGGCCACCTCCAGGACGTCCTCGACCAGGGTCCGCATCGCCTGCGCCCGGTCCCGTACGAGCTCCGTGGGCCGTCCCGGGGGGAGCAGCTCGGCCGCCGTGAGCAGCCCGGTCACCGGGGTGCGCAGCTCGTGCGCGATGTCGGCGGTGACCCGGCGCTCCGCCTCGATCCGCTCGTTCAGCGCGTCCGTGAGCGCGTCCACCGCCCGGGCCAGCTCGTCGGTCTCGTCCCGTACGACCCCGCCGACCGCCTCCCGTACGCGTACCTCCGTATGGCCCTGGGCGACCTTGCCGGCCGCTGCGGCCGCTTTGCGGAGCCTCCGGGACAGCTGGCCGCCGATCAGGACGCCCAGCGCGCAGCCGCCGAAGACGACCGAGACCGAGCCGATGATCAGGGCCCTGTCCAGGTCGCCCATGACCGTGGCGCTGCGGTCGGCGAAGCGCGTGTGCAGGGACAGGACGTCGCCGTTGGCCAGGGGGACGGCCGCCCAGACGTCGGGCACCCCGTCGTCGTACTCGTCGACATGGGTGGCGCGCCTGTTGTCCTGGATCTGGCTGCGCAGGCTCTCGGGCAGCGACGGGTCGTTGATCTTGGCGCCGAACTTCGGCGACGGCTTCTGCGTGTTCGTCGCCTCGTACAGCCGCTGGGCGAACAGCAGTCGCTCCAGCTGCACCTCGCGCGCGTTCTCCAGCATCGAGACACGGGCCGCGTTGTGGACGACGAGGCTCAGCGCCAGCGCGATGAGCGCGCCGACCGCGGCGATCGCGATGCTGATCTTCCAGCGGACCCCGGTCCGCAGCGCCAGCCGCCTCATGCGCGCAGCTTGTAGCCGAAGCCGCGGACCGTCTCGATCCGGTCCTGCCCGATCTTGGTGCGCAGCCGCTGCACATGGACGTCGACGACGCGGGTGTCCCCGCCCCAGCCGTAGTCCCAGACCCGCTCCAGCAGCCTGTCCCGGGAGAGCACGGTGCCGGGCGCCGAGGAGAACTCCAGCAGCAGCCGCATCTCCGTCGGTGTCAGACCCACGTGCGCGCCCCCTCGGCGTACCTCCATGCCCTCCGTGTCGATCTCCACGTCGCCGAAGACCAGCACACCGCTCGCCTGGTCCTGCGCGCCACCGGTCCCGTCGGGCGCCCCGCCCGAGCCGGCGGCGTGGCCGAAGCGCCGCAGCACGGCGCGGATGCGGGCGACGAGCACCGCCCCGTCGAACGGCTTGGTGACGTAGTCGTCGGCCCCCGCCTCCAGGCCGAGCACCACATCGATCGCGTCGGCGCGCGCCGACAGCATGATCACGGGCACGGTCGACTCGTCGCGGATGCGCCGGCACAGGCTGACGCCGTCGAGGCCCGGCACCATCACATCCAGCAGCGCGATGTCCGGACGGTCCGCCCGGAAGGACTCCAGGCCCAGCAGGCCGTCGGGCACCGCGGTGACCGTGAAGCCGACCCGCTCCAGTGCGAGCTGGGTGGCCTCACGGATGACGTCGTCGTCCTCGACGAAGAGGACATGGGTATCGGCCATGGCGGGCGGCTCTCAGTTCTGCGCCGTCTGCGGTGCGGGGAGAGCGCCCTCCCCGCTGCCGACGGCCCGGTTGAAATCGTTGTGCACCCGGTCGGTCTCGGTGAACCGGCTCGCGGTCCAGTGGTACGTGATGACGTCCTCGCCCGAGGGGTACGTGACCGAGTCCTTCGACCCGTACACCTGCGTCGTCACGACCAGGTCACCCCGGTCGATGGTGCCGTACACCGCGGGCACCTCGGCGGCGAAGACGTTCCCGTACGTACCGTCTGCCTGCCGCTGGTAGACATACGTCCCGACTCCCACCGAATCACCGCAGGTCATCACGTTGACCACGACATCGGTCTCCGCGCCGCCGGTGAGCGAGCCGTACGAGGTGTCGACCGGATACTCGTCCCCGGTGCAGGGCTTCAGGTCGTCCTTGAGCTGTCGGCTCACCTTCGGGTCGCTCTTGACGAGCATCACGGCGTTCACCCGCGGGGAGGGCTTCGCCGTCCCGCTGGGCCCCGCCGCGCTCGACGGCGTGGCCCGGGCGACCTGCTGGGTGCTCGCCGGTCCCTCGTCACGCGTGCCCGTGCCTCCGGCGGAACAGCCGGCGCACAACAGCCCGAAGGCGGCGAGCCCGGCCACCGCCGTGCTCCCCGCCGCGAGGCCGCCCCGGAGTCTCCCGCAGCCGGCCCTCGTGCCCCCTCTGCTGCCCGTCAGGCCGCGCACCGCTCCCGCCCCCGCTCGTCATGACGCCTGTTCCGCTGCGAGGGTATCCGCGCCGGTGTCTCCTCGGCCTCGCGGCTCCGGGCCGCACGGTCCTCCAGCTCCTGGCGCAGACGCGCCAGGGCACGGTGCAGCGTGCTCTTCACCGTGCCGGCGGACATGCCGAGCGCCGCGGCCGTCTCCTCCGTGCTCATCTGCTCCCAGTGTCGCAGCACGACGACGCTGCGCTGCTTCGGAGCCAGCACCCCGAGGACGTCCATGAGCAGGGCGCGGTCGGCACGCTGCTCGGCGCCGTCGTCGACGCTCGCGTCGGGGAGCTGCTCGGTGGGGACCTCGTCGAGCTTGCGGGCCCGCCACCACTCCGTACGCGTGTTGATCATGACGCGGCGCAGATAGGCGTCGGCGAGGGACTTGTCGGCGATGCCGTCCCAGCGGCCGAAGGTGCGGACCAGGGCGGTCTGGAGCAGGTCCTGCGCGTCCACGGGATCGGGGACGAGCCGACGGGCACTGCGCAGCAGCGCGTCCTGTCGGGTCCGTACGTACTCCTCGAAACCGAGCACCTCGCCCTGAGCCATTACAACCGCCTCCGTCCCCGTGGATCCCCGTGTACCGCCGTCGGCCGGATGGTCCCGTCGCCGACGTCCGGTGACGTTACGGAGGCGTTGTCACGAGGGTGTGCGGAGCAGCCGTAGGCGGACGCACGGCTGTCCATCGGTTGTGTAACAGCCGCTGGACAGCCCGGGTCCGCCGGAGCGTCGTCAGGTCAGGGGCAGCCGGTACCGGCCGTTCGCCAGGGGCTCGACCAGGCCGTCTGCCACGAGCCCGTCCAGGGCACGCGCCCGCTGCACGGGCTCCTCCCACACCGAGTCCAGCGCCGACTGCGGCACCGGTGTGACCGCGTCCCGCAGCACCGCGAGCAGCCGCCCCCTGACCTGCCGGTCCGTGCCGGCGTAGGTCTGGCCGCGGCGCGGCGGACCCTGGTGGGCGGGCTTTCCCGCCAGCCGCCAGGCGCACTGCCCGGCGATCGGGCAGCGCGTGCAGTCCTCGTTCTTCGCGGTGCACACGAGTGCGCCCAGTTCCATCGTGGCCGCCGCCCAGCTCGCGGCGCGCTCGTCCTCCTCCGGGAGCAGTGCGCGGGCGAGCTTGCGCTCGGCCGCGGTGGTCGCGTTCGGCGGGTACTGGATGCCGGTGGCGGCCCGGGCGAACACCCTGCGGACGTTCGTGTCCAGCACGGCGTGACGCTGCCCGTACGCGAACGAGGCCACGGCCGCGGCCGTGTACTCCCCGATCCCGGGCAGTGCGAGCAGCTGGCCGTGCTCGCTCGGCACGTCGCCGCCGTGGCGTTCCGTTATCGCCTGCGCGGCCCCGTGCAGCCGGAGCGCGCGCCGGGGGTAGCCGAGCCGGCCCCAGGCGCGGACGGCTTCGCCCGGTGCGTCGACGGCCAGGTCGGCCGGGCGCGGCCAGCGGGCCATCCACTGCTCGTAGACCGGGAGGACTCTGTTCACCGGGGTCTGCTGCAGCATGAACTCGCTCACCATCACACCCCAGGCACCCGCATCGGGGCGGCGCCAGGGCAGATCGCGCGCGTGCTGCTCGAACCACCCGATAACGGGGGCATGGAGGGAGGCGGGGGGCGTCTGTGTCGAAGTCGTGGCAGTCATCGCACCCACGATCCTGGCACGGAAGACGGGACATCGGGCACGGCTGCAGGGGTGTCGGCCCGGCGGAGCGCTCAGGGAGTGATAACGCCACCCGTTCTGACCCTTCGCGCGGGGCGGACGGGGGCCGAGCCGGTGCAAAGCGGATGGAAGCGCCCCGGTAACGGCCGCTCCATGATGATGATCAGGAAAACTTGTCGATCAGAGCGGCGGTTGGGGGCCGGAGTTGGCGTGGATCTCTCGTACAGTTCGGTCCGTGGGTTCTATGCGCAATCCGGTCGGGCCGCTTCCCTCCAGCATCTACTGGCGTCGGAGAACAGTAGCGGTGCTGGTGATCGCGCTGCTCGCGGCGCTGATCGCGTGGGCCGTCACCTCGGGTGGCGGCAGCGGAGGCGGACAGGACGACGGGAAGCCCGGAGGCTCCGGCCCCGCCCCGTCCATCACCCCCGGGCCTTCGAGTTCCGGCCCGGTCACCGGCCAACCCCCAGGCGGACGCGACGAGTCGGACGACTCCGGTACGGACGCGGGCTCCGGGGCGAGCGGCGGGAGCACCGGGACGGGAACGGGTGGCGCCGGGGGATCGGACACCGGCGGGGACACGGGCGCGGACACCACGGGATCGGGTGGCTCCGCGTCGGGCGCGGGAACCGGCGGCAGCACGGCTGGTCAGCAGGTACCCGCCGGATCACCGCTCCCCAACTGCACGCCCTCCGTGCTGCAGTTGAGCCTGAAGACGGAGATCAGCTTCGGGCCCGACGACAAGCCGAAGTTCCGGCTGAGCGCCAGGAACACCTCGGCTGCCGACTGCAAGGCCGACTTCGGCCCGAAGAACGCCGTGCTCACGATCACCGGGGCCGGCGAGGACGACGAGCAGGTGTGGTCCTCCAAGGACTGCCCGAAGCCCGGCGGCGCCTTCTTCCTGAGGGTCCCGGCGGGAACGACGGTCGTCCACACCGTGGAGTGGGACCGCAAGGGGAGCGCGCCCTCGTGCGCGACACCGCCCGTCCGGTCCGCGGGCCCGGGGACCTACCTGCTGGAGGCCAAGGTCCCGGGTGAGACCGTCCAGCGCGCCTCGTTCGTCCTGGCCAAGGACTGACGGCGGCGGCCGGTCCCCACCGGGAACGAACGCCACCGGTCCCCACCGGGAACGAACGCCATCGGTCCTGACCGGCAACGAACGCCATCGGTCCTGACCGGCAACGAACGCCACCGGGCCCCGCCGGAACGCTTGTCCGGCGGGGCCCGGTGTGGTGGTGGTCCGGACGGACGGTCCTAGACGTACCGCTCCAGGATCGAGGACTCCGCGAGCCGCGAGAGCCCCTCCCGGACGCTCCTGGCCCGCGCCTCGCCGACTCCGTCCACGGCCTGGAGGTCGTCCACGCTCGCGGCGAGCAGCTTCTGCAGGCCGCCGAAGTGCTCCACCAGCCGCTCGATGATCGCCCCGGGCAGCCGCGGCACCTTCGCCAGCAGCCGGAATCCGCGCGGGGAGACCGCCGAGTCCAGAGTCTCCGGCGAGCCGCTGTAACCCAGTGCCCGTGCCACCACGGGAAGTTCGAGCAGCTCGGTGTGGGTGAGCGTGTCCAGCTCGGCCAGTGCCTCCGCGACCGTACGGGACCGCTTCGCGGTGGGCTCGGGCACGTAGTCCCGTACGACCAGCTCCCGCTCCGGCTCCACGCCCGCGATCAACTCGTCCAGCTGGAGCGAGAGAAGGCGGCCGTCGGTGCCCAGCTCCACGACGTACTCGGCGATTTCGGTCGCGATGCGGCGCACCATCTCCAGCCGCTGCGAGACCGCCGTCACGTCCCGGACCGTGACCAGGTCCTCGATCTCCAGCGCGGAGAGCGTCCCGGCGACCTCGTCCAGCCGGAGCTTGTACCGCTCCAGGGTGGCGAGCGCCTGGTTGGCGCGGGACAGGATCGCGGAGGACTCCTCCAGGACCCGCCGCTCCCCGTCCACGTACAGCGCGATCAGGCGCATCGACTGGGAGACCGACACCACGGGGAAGCCGCAGGCCTTGGAGACCCGGTCCGCCGTGCGGTGGCGGGTGCCCGTCTCCTCGGTGGGGATGGAGGCGTCCGGGACCAGCTGCACACCGGCCCGGAGGATCTTGGTCATGTCCTTGTCGAGGATCATCGCGCCGTCCAGCTTGCACAGTTCGCGCAGGCGCGTCGCGGCGAAATCCACGTCGAGCACGAAACCGCCGGTGCACATGGATTCGACGGTTCTGTCCATGCCGAGGACGATCAGTCCGCCGGTGTTGCCGCGGAGGATGCGCTCCAGGCCGTCGCGGAGGGCCGTCCCTGGCGCGACCGCGCTCAACGAGGCGCGCATCAGCGCCTCGTTCCCCGTGCCTTGGCCGGACTTTCCGGGCGATGCTGCCCGGTCGTTGGCTGCCACTGCACTCCTCCGGTCACAGGTCGGCGGTGCCCTTGCGTCCCTCGTACCGTTCGTACGGGCGGGCGAGACCAGGGCAAAGTCTACCGGCGTGCGCCGTCCTCCTGTGGTCCGTCCGGCCGAGAGCGGCGGGGAAGGACTCTCAGAGCGTCGCCCATGTCGGCCACTTCTGTGACCTTCATACCGGCCGGAACCTGTCCCGGGTCCCTCGGAACCAGGGCGTGCTTGAACCCGAGACGGTACGCCTCCGCCAGCCTGCGCTGGACCCCGGTCACCCTTCTGACCTCCCCGGCGAGGCCCACTTCACCGATCGCGACCAGGTTTTTCGGGAGCGGTGTGTCGCTCGCCGCGCTGGCGAGTGCCAGGGCGATGGCGAGGTCCGCGGCCGGTTCGGTGAGCTTCACGCCGCCCACCGTCGCGCTGTAGATGTCCCGCTTGCCGAGGGCGCTGATCCGGCCCCGCTGTTCGAGAACGGCCAGCATCATCGAGACACGGGAGGTCTCCAGGCCGGAGGTGGTGCGCCGGGGCGAAGGGATCTGCGAGTCGACCGTCAGCGCCTGCACCTCGGCGACGAGCGGCCGCTTGCCCTCCAGGGTGACCGTCAGACAGGTGCCGGGGACGGGCTCGTCACGGCGGGTGAGGAAGAGCCCGGAGGGGTCGGCCAGGCCCGTGATGCCCTCGTCGTGCAGCTCGAAGCAGCCGACCTCGTCCGTGGCGCCGTACCGGTTCTTGACGCCTCGCACGAGCCGGAGGCGTGCGTGCCGGTCGCCCTCGAAGGACAGCACCACGTCGACCAGGTGCTCCAGGAGGCGGGGTCCCGCGATCGCGCCGTCCTTGGTCACATGGCCCACCAGGAGCGTCGACATGCCGCGCTCCTTGGAGGCCCTGATGAGCGCGCCCGCGACCTCGCGGACCTGGGCCATGCCACCGGGCGCGCCGTCGATCTCCGGCGAGGCGACGGTCTGTACGGAGTCGAGGACGAGGAGGGACGGCTTGACCGCTTCCAGATGCCCCAGGACCGCCGACAGGTCGGTCTCGGCGGCCAGATACAGGTGGTCGTTGATCGCCCGGATGCGGTCGGCCCGCATCCGCACCTGGCTGGCGGACTCCTCGGCCGTGACGTAGAGGGTGCGGTGGTCGTCGCTCGCCGCCTTGGCGGCCACGTCCAGCAGCAGCGTCGACTTGCCGACGCCCGGCTCGCCCGCGAGCAGCACGACGGCGCCGGGGACGAGCCCCCCGCCGAGCACGCGGTCCAGCTCTCCGACCCCGGTCGAGCGGGCGGTGGCCTGCCGGCTGTCGACCTGGCCGATCGGCACCGCGGCGGTGGAGACCCGGCCGGCCGCCGTCGTGCGGACCGCGGGGGCGCCGCCGAACTCCTCGACCGTCCCCCAGGCCTGGCACTCGGGGCAGCGGCCGAGCCATTTGGCCGTCGTCCAGCCGCATTCGGTGCAGCGGTAGGACGGGCGGTCCTTCGCGGATTTCGTACGGGCAGCCATGGCGCCACCGTATAGGTGGGGTCTGACAGCTCCGGCCGTGGGCACTGTGGTCGAACATGTGCCCGATGCGCCAATTTTGATGGAATCCGGGATTCCTGTCCCCTTTCGAGGGAGACCGTCACCCGTAAGGATTAAATGCAGGAAAGTGCGGTCAGGGTTCCGCCCCTATCTGCCTACGGTCGCCCCGTGACGAGCAGCAGGCTGGAGACCCCCACACACCCCACCGACGCACACCGGGCGCACCGCCGTGCGGCCCGTCCTTCGGCGCAGCGACCGTCCGCACGGTACGAGCCGTATCTCGACGGCCTGTTCACCTACTGCCTCTCCGTGCTCTGCGATCACGAGGCGGCCACCGAGGCGCTCGGCTCGGTCCTGGCCATCGCCGAGCGGCAGGGCGGCCGGTGCCCCGCGGCCGAGGAGGAACGTAAATCCTGGCTGTACGCCCTGGCCAGATGGACCTGCCTCCGGGCGCTCACCGAGCAGCGCCGGGGCCGCCAGGCACACCGGCGCACGCCGCCCGCCCCGCGCACCGCACCCCACGAGGGCGCCCGCGCGTCCCGTCGCCGGTCCGCCCACGGCGCACCGGAGGAGGCCATCGCCCCCGGCTGCTCCACGGAGTCCCCGGTGGCCGAGGCGCGCCGGCGTGAACTCGCGCAGCTGGCCTGGCCCGAGGCCGCGGGCACCACCCCCGAGCAGCGCGAGGCGCTGGAGCTCGCCGTGCGCCACGGGCTCACCCCGCGCGCCGTCGCCGCCGTCCTCGGACTCGACCCCGGCAGCGCCCGGGAGCTCCTGGCGGGCGCGGCCTGCGAGGTGGAGCGCACCCGCGCCGCCCTCGCCGTCGTGGAGACGGGCGACTGCCCCTCCGTCGCGCGGCTCACCGGCGCCCATCAGGTGCTGCTCTCGGCGGCCCTGCGCCGGGAGCTCGTCCGGCACGTCGACGACTGCCCCCGCTGCCGCCGCGCCGCCGAGCGGGCCGGGGCGGCCGGCCCCTGGCCCGGCGCGACGGTCGCCCCGGCCGCCGCACTGCCGGTCGTGGAGGCGCCCCGCCCGTCGGTGCACGTCGCCCTGACCCACGCCCGGCGCTCCCGGTCCGGTGCCCCGCGCTTCGGCCGGACCGGCTTCCCGCTGGACCCCAAGGACCACGCCGCGCGCCGGGACCGGCTGCGCGCCCGGGTCGTGACCACGACGGTCGTCGCGACCGTCGTCGCCGCCCCGGTCATCGCCCTCTGGGCCGCCTACCGAGGTGCGCCGCTGACCGGCGAGGGCCGCGACACATCGGTCACGGCGACGGACGTGGAGGGCGAACCGAGTCCCGACGGCGATCCGTACGACCGTTACGAGAACGCGGGGAACGCCCGCCCCGACGGGCACGACGGCTTCGAGGAGGGCGCCGGCAGCCCGGACGTCTCGGCCGAGGTCATCAGCGCCGGCAGCCCGGACGGGGCGGCCTCGCTCGCGGTCTCGGCCCGCTCGTCCGGCAGCCGTACGACGATCACCCTGACCGCGACCGGCGACGAGGCCGTCGTCTGGTCGGCCCGGGCGGACGCCCCGTGGCTGCGCCTCAGCCGTACGTCCGGCACGGTCGCGCCGGGCCGGAGCGTCAGCCTCCATGTGTTCGTGAACAGCGCGGCCGAGCCCCGGGGCCCGTGGAGCGCCCGTGTCCTGTTCGCCCCGTCGGGGTCCGTGGTCGCGATCACCGGCTACGGGGCCACGGCCCCACGCCCCGGAAGCCCGCGGCCGTCACCGGATCCGTCGTCCGGGACCCCGAGCCCCGCCCCGTCCTCCCCGGCCCCGTCGGAGCCGACCCCCGACCCCACGGCGCCCACGGACCCCACCGATCCGCCGGACCCGACGCCCACGCCGACGGATCCGCCCACCGACGGACCGGGCTCTCCCGGTCCCACCCCCTCACCGTCCGGCGGCTCCACCGCGCCCGACCCGACGGAGCCGGGCGAGCCCTCCGGGCCCGTCGGCTGACACGGACGGCGCCCCGGTTCGCGGCGGAACGTTCGTGCGCCGCACACCAGGACGCCGTCGAGGAGACGGAAGCCGCCCCCGGAGGGGCCTGCCTCAGGCCGGATCGGCCGGATGCGGCGCCATCGGCAGCAGCGACGCCAGCCGCTGCTCGCAGAGCTCGACCAGCCGGTCGTAGGCCTCCTTGCCCATCAGCTCGGTGAGCTCGGGCCGGTACGACACATAGACCGGGTCACCGGCCCCGTGCGCGGACGTCGCCGAGGTGCACCACCAGTGCAGATCGTGACCGCCCGGGCCCCAGCCCCGGCGGTCGTACTCCCCGATGGAGATCTGGAGCACGCGCGTGTCGTCGGGCCGTTCGATCCAGTCGTACGTACGGCGGACCGGCAGCTGCCAGCACACGTCCGGCTTGGTCTCCAGCGGCTCCTTGCCCTCCTTGAGGGCCAGGATGTGCAGGGAACAGCCCATGCCGCCCGCGAACCCGGGGCGGTTCTGGAAGATGCAGGAGCCCTCCCAGCGCCGCGTCTGGCGCTCGCCGTCCTCGTCGACACCGACCCAGCCGGTCTCGGTGCCGACGTCGTGGAACTGCCACAGCTCCGGTGTGAGCCGCGCCACGTGCCCGGCGACCCGCTTCTCGTCGTCCTCGTCCGAGAAGTGCGCGCCCAGCGTGCAGCAGCCGTCGTCCGCGCGGCCCGCCTGGATTCCCTGGCAGCCGCTGCCGAAGATGCAGGTCCACCTGGACGTCAGCCAGGTCAGGTCACAGCGGAAGACCTGCTCGTCGTCGGCGGGATCGGGGAATTCCACCCAGGCCCGCGCGAAGTCGAGCCCCTTCTCGTCGGGGCCGTCCGGCCCGGCCGCCTCCCGCTGCCGCATCTCCTGCGTCGGCTTCTGCTTCTTCTTCGTGGCTTTGTCCGGCTTCGCCTTTTTCGTCTTTGGCACGTGCCCAGAGTAAGCCGCAGTAGCGTGCCCGTATGAGACTCGGAGTCCTCGACGTGGGGTCGAACACGGTGCATCTGCTGGTGGTCGACGCGCATCCCGGCGCCCGCCCGCTGCCCGCACACTCGCACAAGGCGGAATTGCGGCTCGCCGAACTCCTCGACCCGGAGGGGGCGATCGGCCCCGAGGGGGTCGACCGTCTCGTGACGACCGTGGCCGACGCCCTCCAGGCGGCCGAGGACAAGGGGTGCGAGGACGTGCTGGCGTTCGCCACCTCCGCCGTGCGTGAGGCGGGCAACGCGGACCAGGTGCTGGCCCGGGTGCGGGACGAGACCGGTGTCTCCCTCGCCGTCCTCAGCGGCGAGGAGGAGGCACGGCTGACGTTCCTGGCGGCGCGCCGCTGGTTCGGCTGGTCCGCGGGCAAGCTGCTGGTCCTCGACATCGGCGGCGGTTCGCTGGAGGTCGGCTACGGGATGGACGAGGAGCCCGACGCCGCGGTCTCGTTGCCGTTCGGCGCCGGCCGGCTCACCGCCGCCTGGCTCCCGGGCGATCCGCCGGACGCCACGGCCGTGAAGGCACTGCGCCGCCATGTCCGCGCCGGTATCGCCCGTACGGTCGGCGAGTTCACCCGGCTGGGGCCGCCCGACCGCGTCGTCGGCACCTCCAAGACCTTCCGGCAGCTCGCCAGGATCACGGGCGCCGCCCGCTCCGCCGAGGGGCTCTACGTGCAGCGCGTCCTCACCCGCAAGGCCCTGGAGGAGTGGGTGCCGAAGCTGTCGGCGATGCCCGTCGAGCAGCGGGGAAATCTGCCCGGGGTCACCGAGGGACGCGCCGCTCAGCTCCTGGCGGGTGCGCTCGTCGCCGAGGGTGCGATGGACCTGTTCGGGGTCGAGGAGCTGGAGATCTGCCCCTGGGCGCTGCGCGAGGGAGTCATCCTGCGCCGGCTCGACCATCTGCCCGCGGAGCAGGCCGCCCTGGCCTGATCCCGGCGGGCGCCCCTCATGGGCCTCGTCACTTTCAGCCGGGCTCCCTCGGACTCGCGTACCGCGGGCCCGTACCCTGTCCACGTGGCAGAACCAGTGGTGCGCATCCCGGATGCGAAGGTCGCCCTGTCGACGGCTTCCGTCTATCCGGAGTCGACGGCGACGGCCTTCGAGATCGCCGCGCGCCTGGGCTACGACGGTGTCGAGGTCATGGTCTGGACCGACCCCGTCAGCCAGGACATCGAGGCGCTGCAGCGGCTTTCGGACTATCACCAGGTGCCGATCCTGGCCGTGCACGCGCCCTGTCTCCTGATCACCCAGCGGGTCTGGTCCACCGACCCGTGGGTGAAGCTCCAGCGGGCCAGGGCGGCGGCGGAGAAGCTCGGCGCCTCGACGGTGGTCGTCCACCCGCCGTTCCGGTGGCAGCGGAACTACGCCCGGGACTTCGTCTCCGGCATCTGGCGCATGGCGGACGAGACCGACGTGCGCTTCGCGGTGGAGAACATGTACCCGTGGCGCTACCGGGACCGCGAGATGCTCGCGTACGCCCCCGCCTGGGACGTCAGCAACGACGACTACCGGCACTTCACCGTGGACCTCTCGCACACCTCGACCGCGCGCACCGACAGCCTCGCCATGGTGGACCGGATGGGCGACCGGCTCGCCCATGTCCACCTCGCCGACGGCAAGGGCTCCGGCAAGGACGAGCACCTCGTGCCCGGCCGGGGCGACCAGCCGTGCGCGGAGCTGCTGGAGCGGCTGGCCCGTACCGGCTTCGACGGCCATGTGGTCATCGAGGTCAACACCCGCCGTGCCATGTCCTCGGCCGAGCGTGAGGCCGATCTCGCGGAGGCGCTCGCCTTCACCCGGCTCCATCTGGCGTCGTCGGCGCGGACGCCCCGCCCGTGACCCCGGGTGCCGACGGCCCGTCGCCCCGGCGCCGGGGCCGCCCCTCCCGTACGGCGGGCGCCACCGGCCCCGACGCCAGGACCCGGATCCTGGAGGCGGCCCGCGAGGAGTTCGCCGAACGCGGCTACGACAAGACGTCGGTCCGGGGCATCGCCAGGGCGGCGGACGTCGACGCGGCCCTGGTCCACCACTACTTCGGTACGAAGGACGAGGTCTTCGCCGCGGCCATCGAGCTCTCCTTCGAGCCCGCGCTCGTCATCCCCACGATCCTGGGCGGCCCCTCGGAGGACCTGGGGGAGCGGCTGGCCCGGTATTTCATCGGCGTATGGGAGAACCCCGTCTCCAGGGCACCGCTCCTGGCGATCCTCCGCTCCGCGCTCACGCACGAGGCGGCGGCGAAGGTGCTGCGCGGCTTCGTCCTGCGCCGCCTGCTGGAGCGGATCGCGGCGGAGCTGGACGTGCCCGACCCGACCTTCCGCGCCGAGCTCGCCGCCTCGCACATGATCGGTATCGCGATCCTGCGCTACGTCATCCGGGCGGAGCCCCTGGCATCCACTGACCCGGAGAAGATCATCGCGATGGTGGCGCCCACGCTCCAGCGGTATCTGTGCGACGGCTGACCCGGGTCCTGCCTGTGTGACGGCTGTGCCGGTCCCATCACAACGATGTCGCGAGTCGGTACCGGCACCGGCCGTGGCCGGATCCGGATGGTTGGCTGTCCGGGATCATGCGGGCCGACGTACACGGCGTGCACAACGGGCGGGGGAGACGATCATGAACGAGTCGATCAGAGGCGGGCACGGACAGGACGGGCCGCCGGAGGGCGGCAGGGGCGCCACCGTGCCGCGCAGACGGCTCCTGCGGCTGGCCGGCGCGGGACTCGGCCTGGTGCTGGCCGGAGCGGTGACGACCGCGTGCGGGCCGGAGGAGGCCGACGCCTCCGGCGGCAACACCGGGGGCCCGAAGCCCGGCGGGAGCGGCAAGGGCGGCGGGGACGCGTTCACGACCCCGCCCGCAGGTACCGCCCCGCGCGCCCTGTGGCAGGAGAAGACCGACGTGGGCACCCTCGGCAACCACGAGGTGCTCGCCGTCGTGGGCGATGTCGTGCTGGTCGCCGGCGACCCCCTGGTGGGCCGGGACCTCGCCACCGGCAAGAAGCTGTGGTCGCTGCCGGGCGCCGCCCAGCCGGGTGCGCGGCTGATCATGGGCGGGGACACGCTCTACCTGGCCAGCGGCGAGTACGACGGCGATCTCGTGGGTCTCGACCCGGCCACGGGCAAGGAGACGTGGCGCAGCCGCCTGGAGGGGCGGTACAACCAGCCCCGGCCCATCGGCGCCGACACCGAACGCGTGTACGTGATCGCGGGCATCCTGGAGAAGGACCTCAGCTCCCGGACCAATGTGATCGCCGCCATCGACGTCCGTACCGGCAAGGCCGTCTGGAGCGAGAAGCGGGACACCGGGACCGACGAGTCCGGGCTCACCTCCGCGGTGCTCGGCGACCGCCTCGTCTACACCGACCTCCGCAAGAACCTGACCGTCCGCGACACCGCGACCGGGCGGCAGCTGTGGACGAAGAAGATCAGCAGGGCCAACTTCGAGAGGATCGCCGTCCACGACGGAGCGGTGGTCGTCTCGGACGGGCGGCACCTGAGGTCCTTCGGAGTGGACGACGGCACCGAGCGCTGGGCGCTGGAGACCGAGGAGTTCGACACCTTCAACGGGCCGACCGTCCTCGAAGGGGTGATCTACGCCTCGGACAGCGCCCACGCCCTGTGGGCCGTCGACCCCGCCGACGGCAGGAAGCTGTGGCACAACGCCGACGACCTGCGCGAGGTATCGGTCCCGCTCCAGTTCGCCAGGGTGGGGGAGACTCTGTACGGGGCGACGGAGTTCGGCAAGGACGGCGGCGTCCAGGCGTACGGCGCGCGGGACGGCAAACTCCGATGGACCTTCGGCGACGGCGCGGGCACGGAGCAGTGGTACGTGGTCTCCGGCGGCAAGCGGCTGGCCGCGCTGCACGCCGAACGCCTGATGGCGCTGCCGGCGGTGTGACGCGAGGGGCGGGGCCGGCGGGAAGGCTTCGTCCGACCACCCGTTGAGCATCACATCCCGCATTACGGACACCTTGTCCAGATCTTGGCACGGGGGGCGTACGCTCGGAGGCAGTCTTTTCTGTCGAAGGAGCGAGAGACGATGCCCCAGCTGAGGTCCCGCACTGTCACCCACGGCCGCAACATGGCGGGCGCCCGCGCCCTTATGCGGGCGTCCGGCGTAGCCAGCGAGGACATCGGCAAGCCGATCATCGCGGTCGCCAACTCCTTCACCGAGTTCGTCCCGGGCCACACCCACCTCGCCCCGGTCGGCCGGATCGTCTCCGAGGCGATCAAGGCTGCGGGAGCGGTGCCCCGCGAGTTCAACACGATCGCGGTGGACGACGGCATCGCGATGGGCCACGGCGGCATGCTCTACAGCCTGCCCTCCCGTGACCTCATCGCGGACAGCGTCGAGTACATGGTCGAGGCCCACTGCGCCGACGCCCTGATCTGCATCTCCAACTGCGACAAGATCACCCCCGGGATGCTGATGGCCGCGATGCGCCTCAACATCCCCACGGTGTTCGTCTCCGGCGGTCCGATGGAGGCCGGCAAGGCCACCCTCGTCGACGGCACGGTCCGCAAGCTCGACCTGGTCAACGCGATCAGCGACGCGGTCGACGAGAGCATCTCCGACGAGGACATCCTCCGCATCGAGGAGAACGCCTGCCCCACCTGCGGCAGCTGCTCCGGCATGTTCACGGCCAACTCGATGAACTGCCTGACCGAGGTGCTCGGCCTCTCGCTCCCCGGCAACGGCTCCGTCCTCGCCACGCACACCGCCCGCAGGGCGCTGTACGAGAACGCGGGCCGCACGGTCGTCGAGATCACCAAGCGCTACTACGAGCAGGACGACGAGACCGTCCTGCCGCGGGCCATCGGCACCCGCGCCGCGTTCGACAACGCCATGGCGCTCGACATCGCCATGGGCGGCTCGACCAACACGATCCTGCACCTGCTCGCCGCGGCCGAGGAGGCCGAGCTGGCGTACAACCTCGACGACATCAACGAGGTCTCGCGCCGCGTGCCCTGTCTGTCGAAGGTCGCCCCCAACGTCGCCCCCGGCGGCACGTACTACATGGAGGACGTCCACCGGGCGGGCGGCATCCCCGCCCTCCTCGGCGAGCTGCACCGTGGCGGTCTGCTCAACGAGGACGTGCACTCGGTCCACTCCGACACCCTCGCCGAGTGGCTGAAGACCTGGGACATCCGCGGCGGCTCCCCGTCGCCCGAGGCCGTCGAGCTCTGGCACGCCGCCCCGGGCTGCGTCCGCAGCGCCACCGCCTTCTCGCAGTCCGAGCGCTGGGACACCCTGGACCTGGACGCCGCGGGCGGCTGCATCCGCGACATGGAGCACGCGTACTCCAAGGACGGCGGCCTGGCGGTCCTCAAGGGCAACCTCGCCGTGGACGGCTGCGTCGTGAAGACGGCGGGCGTCGACGAGTCGATCTGGACCTTCGAGGGACCGGCCGTCGTCTGCGAGTCGCAGGAGGACGCCGTCGACAAGATCCTCCGTAAGGAGATCAAGGACGGCGACGTCGTCGTCATCCGCTACGAGGGCCCGCGCGGCGGCCCCGGCATGCAGGAGATGCTCTACCCGACGTCCTTCCTGAAGGGCCGCGGTCTCGGCAAGACCTGCGCGCTCGTCACCGACGGACGGTTCTCCGGCGGCACGTCGGGCCTGTCCATCGGCCACGCCTCGCCCGAGGCGGCGTCCGGCGGCACGATCGCACTGGTCGAGGACGGGGACCGGATCCGGATCGACATCCCGAACCGTTCGATCGAGCTGCTTGTCCCGGACACCGAGCTCGCCACCCGCCGCGAGGCACTGAACGGCGTGTACGCGCCGAAGAACCGCGACCGCAAGGTCTCGGCAGCCCTGCGCGCCTACGCGGCGATGGCCACGAGCGCCGACCGCGGCGCGGTCCGCGACGTCACCAAGCTCGGCTGACCCCCGGCTCCCCCGGCCCCGTCCCTGGTCTCACCAGTGGGCGGGGTCGTCCGCGTCCACGGCGAAGACGGACCCGTCCGGCGCGGTGCCGATGACGCTCCGGCCCAGGACGACGGGGGCGGGCAGGGACGACGCGTGGCTGAGCTTCCCGTCCCTCAGCCGGGGGCCCGTCTGGCCGAGCAGTGTCCCGCTCTCCGTGTCGACGGCGAGCAGCCGCCCGTCCGCGGCGGAGAAGTAGAGCCGGCCGCCCGCTCCGATGACCGGTGCCGAGGTCGTGCTGACGGCCGTCTCCAGCCGCCACCGCTCGGCCCGCCCGGCGCCCGGGCGGACGTCGACGGCCAGCAGTGTTCCGCCGCGCTCCAGGAGCAGGGCCGTGTCCCCGTCCACCACGGTCTCCGGTCCGTTCATCCGGAAGGGCAGCGCGATGCGGGTCGCGCTCGGCAGCACCGGGTCGTAGCGGACGAGCCCGGTGGTCTGCGCCTTCTCGTTCATCGACGTGAGCAGGAGCGCCCCGTCCGACGTCCCGGCGGGGGTGAGCATCCCGTCCAGCCTGCGCTGCCAGGCCGTCTCGCCGGTCTTCGCACCGATGGCCGTGACCAGGGTGGTGGACCCCTCCGCCGAGCTCTCGAAGGCGTAAGCGAGGCCGGTCCGTGGTTCGTGGAGCGCATAGCCCGGGCTCACATGTCCCGGGACGGCGCGCCGCCACCGGGATGCGCCGGTCGCCGCGTCGAGTGCCTGGAGCGTCCCGTCCTGGCGGACCGTCAGCAGGGTGTCCCCGGCCGGGAAGGGGGTGTCGAGGTACGCGGAGAGATCCTTGCTCCAGAGCTGAGTGCCCTCACCCGGTGAGTACGCCCGGACCTCTTCGCCCGCCACGACCGTGTAGGCCACGCTCCCGGACACCGCGCCCGCGGGGCTCGGGCCCCCGGATCCCTTCGACGCCGTGTCCCGGTGCGACCAGACCGGCCGGCCGTCCGACGGATCCAGCCGGACCGTGCCGTAGCCGGCGGAGACGCAGTACAGCTCCGCGGCTGCCCCCGTGGCGCACGACGGTGTCGAGCCGCCCCGCGACATCAGCGGTGTCTGCCACGGTACGGAGGCCGCCGCGCCCCCCTTCTTCGCGCCGGTCCCCGCCTCCGGCGCTCCGGAGCCGCCCCCGGCCCCGGCCGCCCAGAGGCCTCCGGCCACCAGCACCGCCGCCGCGGCGACGACCGCGGTGCCGTACCGCTTGCGACGGTCCTTCCCCGCCCCCGCGCCGGACGGCAGCCCATGCGCAGCCCGCACATGCGTCGTGCCCGCGTCCGCGTCCACGGACTCGGCGGCCACCGGCTTGCGCTGGACGGGTATGAAGGCGGCCGCCTCGTACGACGGAGGGTGCAGCGCGGCCATGATCTCGTCCGGGGTGGGGCGCTCACCGGGATCCTTGGCGAGGCAACGCCCCACCAGCGGCGCGAGATCCGCCGGCACCCCGGCCAGGTCGGCCTCGTCGTGCACCACCTGGTAGGCCACGAGGTACGGGCTGTCCGAGTCGAAGGGCCCCCGCCCCGTCGCCGCGTGGACCAGGACCGCCCCCAGCGCGAACACGTCCGCCGCCGGACCGACCTCGCGGGGCCGCTGGAACTGCTCGGGCGCCATGTACGGCGGCGAGCCGATCAGCTTGCCCGTCTCCGTGCGGAGATCACTGTCGTACGGCCGGGAGATACCGAAGTCGATGACCTTGGGCCCGGAGTCGGGGAGCAGCACGTTGCTCGGCTTGAGATCCCGGTGGATGACACCGGCACGGTGGATGTCGCGCAGTGCCTCGGCGAGCCCGGCCGTGAGCCTGCGGAGTTCGGCGGGGCTCATCGGCCCGTTCCGCTTCACCTGCGCGGCGAGCGTCGGGCCGGGGACGTACAGGGTGGCCATCCAGGGCAGTGCCGCCCCCGGATCGGCATCCACCACCGGCGCGGTGAACGCACCGCTCACCAGCCGGGCGGCCGCGACCTCCTGCCGGAAACGCGCCCTGAACTCCGGGTCCGCGGCGTGCTGGCGGTGCACCACCTTCACCGCGAGCTGCAACCCGGAGGGAGAGCGCGCCAGGTGTACGACACCCATGCCGCCCGCTCCGAGACATGCTTCGAGCCGGTACTGCCCGGCGTACTCAGGATGCTCCGCTTCCGGATGTGATCCGGTCCCTCGCAGCGGCGGCATCGCCCACCCCCGTGTGTTCGTGCGCAAGCGCGACGCACGGAGCCTAGTCGATGGTGCGTGCGAGGAGCGTGGGGCTTGTTAGCCTGCGCGTCACACGCATCGCTTTCAACGGGGGAGGCCCTCATGGGTGTTGAAGAGAACGCCGTCGGCACAGTCACCACGGACGAGTCGGACGCCGCGGGGGAGGTGACGACGCTCGCCGCGGGCACCGTCGTCTACCCGATCGCTCCCGGCTACCGAGTCAACGTCCGCAGGGGTCCCGGAACGCAGTACGGGATCGTCCGGACGCTGCCGTACGGGATGAGCGTCCCGGTGTACTGCCAGAAGCCGGGGGAGCAGGTGTCCGGTCCGTACGGAACCTCGAACCTCTGGGACAACATCGCCAACGGGCAGTTCGTGTCCGACGCCTACGTCAAGACAGGCAGTGACGGCTACATCGCTCCGCGCTGCGACTGACGGAAGAGGCACGCGTCCGGGGATAATCGATTCCGTGAGCGAGAACAGCGAAGCCCCCGGAACGCCCTCGGCCGCGCCTTCGGGCCCCACCGCACCAGGGCCGCAGCCCGAACCCCTCCGCTTCTTCGGCACGACCTGGGTCGGCCACGACGGGGGGTACGGGCTGCGGCGCGTGGGCGCCACCGTCGGCTCGCTCGTCGCGGCCGTGGCCGGGTGCTTCGTCCTGCGCTTCGCCTACCAGGGCCTGGAGATCGCCGAGGTCGGCAGCCTCGTCGGCATGCTCGTCGTCCTGATGTTCGCGGTCTGCAGCGCCATCGCCTTCCGCAAGACCTGGGAGGGCTTCACCCGCCGCCCCGCAGACCCGTCCCATGAGGACAGGCTGCGCGGCCTGAAGTCGATCGGCTTCATCGGCTCGCTGCTCGCCTACTTCATCCGCTCCTTCCAGGAGGCACCGGGCGAGAAGCTGCGGCGCACGGAGTACGAGACGGCGCTCGCCCAGTACGCGAAGCGCCGCTCCTCGCGGACCGGCAACCCGGCGGCCCGCAAGGGTGCCAAGGGTGCCCAAGGAAAGCGCGCCGGGCGCAGGTAGAGCTGACGCGTTCCACGCCCGCGTGCGCCGGAGTGCGTGCACGATGAACGCATGACCGCATCGACGCCCCGCGCCCTTTCCTTCGACAGCGCCGCCGCCCAGTACGCCGCCGCACGCCCCGGCTATCCGCCCGTACTCCTGGACACGGTCGAGGAGCTGGCCGGCCGTCCCCTCAAGGGCGCCCGCACCGTCGACATCGGCGCGGGAACGGGCATCGCCACCCGCTTGCTGTACGCCCGGGGCGCCCTGGTCACCGCCGTCGAGCCGGGCCCCGGCATGGCGGGAGAGCTGCGCCGGTCGCTGCCGTCGGTCCCCGTGGTCCGGGGCGACGGCAACCGCCTCCCCCTCGCCACCGCGTCGGCCGACCTGGTCACCTACGCACAGTCCTGGCACTGGACCGACCCTGCCCTGTCCCTCCCCGAAGCGCTCCGCGTACTGCGGCCCGGGGGTGCGCTGGCGCTCTGGTGGAACGTCGCCGACGAATCCGTCCGCTGGATCGCCGACCAGGACACCCGGCTGCGCCGCCACTTCGGCACGGACGACAGCGCCCACGGCACCCCGGGCGGTGCCGGCTCGCGGAACCTCGGGCAGCTGTCCGGCGGCGAGTTCACGCAGCGGCTGTTGCCGTGGTCCCGGACCGTGCCGGTCGACCTGCATCTCGCCAACCTCGCCAGCCACTCCGCGTTCCTCGTGCGCGGCGACGCCGGAGAGGCGTCCACCCGCCGGTTCCTGGACGAGGAGCGCGGGCAGCTGGCCGCCGTGTTCCCCGACGGCACGGTCGAGGAGCGGTACGTGGTCGAAGTCGCCCTGCTGATCCGCTGACAGCCCGGTCCGGGCGTGCCGCCTCCCTTGACGCGGCGCCTCCGGCAGGGTCAATATTCATCGCATGATGAATTCCCGGCGTACCACGGACGCGGGGGCCGTCGAGGCACGCGCCCTCACCGTCGTACGAGGAGACCGCACCGTCCTGCGCGGCCTCGACTTCACCGTCGAGCCGGGCAGGATCACCGGCCTCCTCGGCCCGTCCGGTTGCGGCAAGTCCACGCTCATGCGGGCCGTCGTCGGCACCCAGGGCAAGGTCACGGGCACACTCGACGTCCTCGGCCGCGCCGCCGGCCACCCCTCCCTGCGGGCCCGCGTCGGCTACGTGACGCAGGCCCCGTCGGTCTACACGGACCTCACCGTGCGGCAGAACCTGGACTACTTCGCGGCCGTGCTCCGGCCGGGCCGCGCCCACCGGACCGACCGCGCGGAAGCCGTCACCCGCGCCATCGGCGACGTCGACCTCACCAGCCACGCCGACGCACTGGCCGGCACCCTCTCCGGCGGCCAGCTCAGCCGCGTCTCCCTCGCCGTCGCCCTGCTCGACACCCCCGAACTCCTGGTCCTCGACGAGCCGACCGTCGGCCTCGACCCCGTGCTGCGCCGTGATCTGTGGGACCTCTTCCACACCCTCGCCGCCGACCGGGGCACCACGATCCTCGTCTCCTCCCACGTCATGGACGAGGCCGAACGCTGCCACCGGCTGCTGCTCATGCGCGAGGGAGCGATCCTCGCCGACAACACCCCCGACGCCCTCCGCATCCGTACCGGCTCCGCCACCGTCGAAGAGGCGTTTCTCCACCTCGTGGACGAGGCCGCCGCGGACGAGGCCGCCCGTCAGGAGACGACCCGATGAGCACAGACGCCCCCGCACTCTCCCCGGCCCGCACCCTCGCCACCGCAGGACGCGTGCTGCGCCAGCTCCGCCACGACCCCCGCACCATCGCGCTCCTGCTGATCGTCCCGGTCCTGATGATCACGCTGCTGCGCTACGTCTTCGACGCGGACGCGGGGACCTTCGACGCCATCGGCGCCTCGCTGCTCGGCATCTTCCCGCTGATCACGATGTTCCTGGTGACCTCGATCGCCACCCTCCGCGAACGCACCTCCGGCACCCTCGAACGCCTCCTCGCCATGCCCCTCGGCAAGGGCGACCTGATCGCCGGATACGCGCTGGCGTTCGGGACCGTCGCCGTAGCCCAGTCGCTCCTGGCCACCGCGATGTCCGTCTGGGTCCTCGGCCTGGACGTCGTCGGGTCCCCCTGGCTGCTGCTCCTGGTCGCCCTGCTCGACGCGCTCCTCGGCACGGCGCTCGGCCTCTTCGTCTCGGCCTTCGCCGCCTCGGAGTTCCAGGCGGTCCAGTTCATGCCCGCCGTGATCTTCCCGCAGCTGCTGCTGTGCGGACTGTTCACACCGCGGGACCGGATGCACCCCGCCCTCGAGGCCGTCTCCGACGTCCTGCCGATGTCGTACGCCGTCGACGGGATGAACCAGGTCCTCACCCATACCGACATCACCGCCGACTTCTACCGCGACATCCTGATCGTCGCCGGCTGCGCCCTGCTGGTCCTCTGTCTCGGCGCCGCCACCCTCCGCCGCCGCACCGCCTGACGGCGCGGTGCGAGGATGGCGGCCAACGACGAGCACCGCGTACCGCGCGCCGCCACCCGGAGGATGAACCGCATGACCCAGACAGTCGCAGTCCTCGGTACAGGAAAGATCGGCGAGGCCCTGCTCAGCGGCATGATCCGGGCCGGCTGGAAAGCCCGCGACCTGCTGGTGACCACCCGCACCACCGAGCGCGCCGAGAAGCTCCGCGCCCGTTACGGCGTCGAGCCCGTCACCAACGCCGAGGCCGCCAAGAACGCCGACATCCTCATCCTCGCGGTCAAGCCCCAGGACATGGGCAGGCTCCTCGACGAGCTCGCCCCGCACGTCACCGCCGACCGGCTCGTCATCAGCGCAGCCGCGGGCATCACGACCGGTTTCATCGAGGACCGCCTCGCCGCCGGCACCCCGGTCGTACGCGTCATGCCGAACACCCCCGTCCTGGTCGACGAGGGCATGTCCGTCATCTCCGCCGGCAGCCACGCCACCGCCGAGCACCTCGACCACGCCGAGGCGATCTTCGGCGGCGTCGGCAAGACGCTCCGGGTCCCGGAGTCCCAGCAGGACGCGGCCACCGCGCTCTCCGGCTCGGGACCCGCGTACTTCTACTTCCTCGTCGAGGCGATGACCGACGCCGGCATCCTGCTCGGCCTGCCCCGCGCCCAGGCCCACGATCTGATCGTCCAGGCCGCCATCGGCGCGGCGGTCATGCTCCGGGACAGCGGCGAACACCCGGTCAAGCTCCGCGAGGCCGTCACCAGCCCTGCCGGCACGACCATCAGCGCCATCCGCGAACTGGAGAACCACGGCGTACGGGCCGCCCTCATCGCCGCGCTCGAAGCGGCCCGGGACCGGAGCCGGGAGCTGGCGACCGGCAACGGCTGACCTGCCGGGCCGGGCGCCCTGGCGGGAAGTGGCCGGCCGGCTACTTCACCGCGGCCACCAGCTCCTCGCTGCGCACCACCCTCGCGAACCCACCGCCGTGCAACGTCACGGCGGTGGCCCGCGACAGCTCCTGCGCACTCAGCCGCCAGCCCCACGGCCCCACCGCGTCGAAGGTGTACGTCGCGTCGAGGGCGAAAAGCACCTCGTAGCCGAGATTGCCGCCCATGCGTGCCGTCGTCTCCGCACACATATTCGTCTGGATCCCTGCCACCACGATCTGCCGCACCCCGGTCTCACGCAGCCAGGCATCGAGATCGGGAGTCCCGTAGAACGCGGAGTTCACCGACTTCGTCAGGAACAACTCCGGCCCCAGGCCCTTTCCGCGCCGTTCCTCGACGTACTCCTTGAACGCGTTCCCCGAATACCCCTCCCGCAGTGGCGAGTCCTCCTTGGGCGAGTCGTGCCGCACGAAGACGACGGGCCGGCCGGTCGCCTGCCAGGCGTCGATCAGCGCCGCGATGTTCCGGTCCGCCTCCGGGTTGTCACGCGGTCCCCAGTACTCCTCCTCGAACCCCTGCTGCACATCGACGACCACCAGCGCTGCGTTCTCCGCGATCTCCATACGCACCACTCTCCTCCCGGCGACGGTCCGCCCACAGAAGCGGGAAAGTCATCGATCGATGGTTTACTGCCACGGTGCCCACCCCGCCGGACCGCCCCTGCCGCATAGCCCTGGTCGCCTTTCCCGGAATCCGCGCCTTCGACGTCTCCGTCATCACGGAGGTCTGGGGGGTGGATCGCACCGACCGCGGTGTGCCCGCCTTCGAGCTGCGGCGTGTGGCGAGCGACCCGACGCCCGTCCAGCTCCGGGGAGGACTGTCCCTCAACCCCGACCGCACCCTGGCCTGGCTGGCCCGCGCGGACCTGATCGTGGTCCCCGGACTCGACGACCACGTGACGCCCGCACCCGAGCCGGTGCTCGACGCACTGCGCCGCGCCCATACCCGGGGCACTCCCCTCGCGGCGCTCTGCGGCGGAGCTTTCACGCTCGCTCAGGCCGGGCTCCTGGACGGCCGGAGGGCTGTCACCCATTGGAACCTCACCGAGCTGCTCAAGGCGGAGCATCCCCGGGTGACCGTGATGCGGGACGCCCTCTTCCTCCACCAGGACAACATCTGGACCTCGGCAGGCACCGCCGCCGGGATCGACCTCTGCCTGCACCTGGTGCGGACGACCCATGGAGCCGAGGCAGCTGCGACGATCGCGCGTTCGATGGTCACGGCTCCTTTCCGCACAGGAACCCAGGCGCAGTTCATCGAGCACCCGACGCCCCGCGCGGACCGTGACGCGGACGCACTCGCCGAGGCCCGCGCCCATGCGCTGGCCCATCTGGCGGAACCGCACACGGTGACCGGGCTCGCCGCCCGGGCCGGCATGTCCGCCCGGACCTTCGCCCGCCACTTCCAGGCCACCACCGGTACGACGCCGATGCGCTGGCTGATCGCACAGCGCATCGCCGCAGCCCAGAAGCTGTTGGAACGGACCGACCTGCCGGTCCCGGAGGTGGCCCGGCGCGCAGGGTTCGGCAGCGAGATCACGATGCGCCAGCACTTCGCGACGCACCTGGCCACCAGCCCGCGCGACTACAGGCTGGCGTTCCATCACAGAGGCGGGCAGGACGAGGGTTGACACGTCCTGCCCCGATCCGTAGTGTGCTCCGAGTTGTCCGACGTGAGCGCCGACCCCGGTCGGTCCCCGGACAGCCATTCCGCAGTAACCACTCGAAACGAACGACGTCTGTCGTGCGTTAATGCGTGCACACGTGCGAAATGAGGAATCAGCGTTCGAAGGTGGCCCGATTAGCGTCGGGGCCGGGGATTCCGCTAAAGTCTCACTCGTCGGAACGGCCCAAGGGTCGGGAAGGCAAACCCCGCTGACTGGGAATCAGGCCCGAAAGGATCTGATAGAGTCGGACTCGCCGGAAAGGGAAACGCGAAAGCGAAGAACTGGAA